>CAWHXN010000011.1:0-818951 GCA_963833305.1 uncultured Acidobacteriaceae bacterium
TTGACTTTTGCTTCAACTCAGGACTGCTTTTTCCCTACAAGCCGGTTTCAGCCGACTTGCCCTTGACTTGGACTCGCGTTCAAGCCAGATGCAGAGTCACAGACTCCAGCAATTCCTTGATGCCGTTCCAGGCAATTTGCACCCCGATGCAAACGAGAAGAAATGACGACAATTTCGTGATTACCATCGTCGCGCTTCGCCCCAGCGTTCGTGCCAGGCGGTCGGCAAACCCGTAGCACAGGAAGATGCTCAGCGCGATCAGTGCGAAACCAACCAATGCCGTCAAAATTGTCAAAGGATGAAGAACATGACGGCGTGCCGCGTTTGCCCCCAGGGTAATCGCAACCGAGATTGATCCTGGACCCACCGTCAAGGGCAACGTTAAGGGGTAGAACGCCCGACGAAAAACGTCCTGCGGTTCAATACGCGGACGTGCACTTTTATCACAACCTTCGTCTTTATCCATCAGTGTCGTCCACCCCATCGCTACGAGGATCATCCCTCCGCTGACTTGCACCACTGGCAGTGAAATTCCAAAGAAAGCCAGGATGTAGGTACCGATGAAGTACGAGCCGACCAACAGCACGAAACTGTCGGCGGCAATTCGCCATGACAAGGCTCTTCGCGCTTCCGAACCGTACTCACCGGTTAGAGCAAGAAAAAACGGGCTGCCTCCGATTGGGTCCACGATGGGGAAGATCGCACTGAGAATCAGAAGTAGGCCTTTCGTCGCTTCGAGCATGCGTCAGACCTCTCCCCTCTGCCCTATCGTTCTCAGCGTGGAGCGTGTAGAGACTTGGGAGCCTAGGATAAGTCACCCGCCAATGGAAAACGCCCCTGTTCGCCCGTAACCAATATTGCCGTGGTGCAAGCCCGCCCGACGCGGATCAAGTCTTGGCCCGCACTCCTTCAAAAGCGATTTATGACGGTCTATGGCGTGATGCTCCTCTACTACATCGGAAGCAAACTGCTGAATAAAGTTCTTACTCCATGAGACCGCCCGGTATCTTGGGCGGCTTTCCGGCACAAGTCCTGACCCTGCCTGTTCTGACCTACGAATGTGTCGGGATTAAATTTAATCGTCTTGGCCTCCGGCATGTCTTGGGAAGAGCCTATCCCTTCTACCTCAACGGTCAAGGCGGGGACTAACGCCGAGCCATCCATAATTGTGCTGCCATGCAAGAGGCCCCTGTCGCATTTGATCGTGGTCTTGTCTGTGACCTTGAAACTGTGAGCCGAGCCGTCCTTGCCATCTAGGACCTGCACCACGTCGCCTTCGTGCACAACAATTGGGCCTGTGACCTTCACTTTATGGCCTTTCGCGGGTGACCTGGTCGCTGCCGTCGAGAACACTGCCACTACAATCACGAAATAAGTACAAGTTGCGGCTAATAGCGCGAAGCGAAATTTTCTACGGAACTCCACGTGCTTTTTCCCCCTACACCAATAGAGGCTTGACCAAGCAGGCAGGATTCAGCGGCTTGTGTGTTAATCAACCTCTCGCTACCTGTAGAGCAAGTCATCAGCCAATGCCGGGGCAGGTCGATGTGAGCGCTTCTGAACAGAAACATGGAGCTTATGAGGGTTTGAGTAAATGGCAAGTTTGGCGTTCAGCTGGGCATCCATGCTGCCTACGTTTGACTTCCCGATTGCCTTAACTTGCGGTCAGCGGTCACATTCTCACTTGTGATCATGACGACCGACGCGGCGGCTTCATTCGAGGGACCATTACACAACTTTCCACTTGGCAAAGCCGGGTGGGGTTTTCCTCTAACCTCAGCCACCATCTCGAATTTGAGGCGCGCCGACATATTGGCAGTTGCTCATCTGCAATCGAAATTTCGCGAAACCTCTCGAGCCGTCTGCCTTTTGCAGATAACTGATGCGCAAGGTGTTGCGTAACGAGACGAGACCACCTTGTCTCGGTCACACAGTTGCAAGGATGATAGGTGACTCTGTGGGAAGGGATGGCGGTTGTTGTCCGCCACTGAGTCCCATTCATGAGTTGATTCTATGGAGGGGTCGCCCTGGAAAAGCAGAAGATTGTGTTATTCGAAGGCCGAATCACCGTCGATAACTCGAACGAAATGCGCGAGAGGCTTGGTGCTGCCTTGAAGCTTAAACCGAGAGAGTTAATGGTCGATTTGTCACAAGTAACTTCTATTGACAAGTCCGGTGTGGCGACGTTGGTTGAGGCCACAGGTAGAGCGCGTCGCCAGGATACGCGGCTGATGATTACCGGACTTCAAGGGCAGCCAGCGTATCTGCTCAAAGCAACACAAATGGATCAACTATTCGACATCGCAGCGGAGCAGCAAAAGCCGTGAACATATTGGAAGATATCGGCGGCGGCGTGATCCAGCAGTTTGCCTATATCGGCGGCCTGAGCGATCAATTCTGGTCAGGTATTCGGGCCCTCCCCCGCGTCCTTCCGGTTATCGGTAAACGAGGGCGGTGGCAGGAGGCACTGCGGCAGATGACTGCAATTGGAGTTGCGGGGCTGCCCATGATCGCCATTATGGCAGCCTGCGCTGGAATGATCCTCGCGCTGCAAGGAGCCGGGGAACTGCGGCGCTTTGGAGCATTGCGGTACGTGGTCGATCTGGTGGCGGTCGGCTTCACCCGTGAGTTAGGGCCACTCTTGACAGCCATCGTCGTGAGCGGCCGATCCGGGTCGGCGTTTTCCGCCGAGATCGGAACCATGGTGGTGACGAGCGAAATCGACGCACTGCGAACCTTGGCCCTCGACCCGGTTGAATTCGTTCTGGCCCCCAAGTATCTCGCCGCCATCGTCATGGTTCCCTGCCTGACCATTATGTGCAGTGTCTTCGGCATTCTGGCCGGCGCAGGTTTCATGTATCTCAGCACGCGAATGACGCTTGGAATCTACATTCGCTATGTGTTCGATTCGATTTTGCTGCGGGATGTCTTGGGTGGACTAATCAAAAGTCTCGCCTTTGCCACCATCATCGTCCATGTGGGATGCATGGAAGGATTCAAGGTGCGCGGCGGACCAGAGGCGGTAGGACGCTCGACTACTTCCGCGGTAGTCCGTTCGACGTTTCTCGTAATTTTGGCAGACCTGTTCTTCACGGCTGTCTTCTATTTGGCAAGGATGCAATAGTTATGGCTACTCCTGTCATTTCGGTTCGCGACCTCAGCGTCAACTATGAGGGGCATCAGGTACTCGACCGCGTAAACCTTGACATTCGGCCCAACGAAATCCTGGTGCTGCTCGGGGGCAGCGGATCCGGAAAGACGACTCTGCTGCGGCATGTCATCGGGCTGGAAGCGCCTGACTCCGGCAACATTCTGATTCGTGACGTGGATATCAACAACTGCTCGCCGGAAATTTTGAAGCAGGTTCGCCGTCAGGTGGGGGTCGCTTTTCAAGAGGCTGCACTGTTCAATTCAATTTCAACAGAAGAGAACGTCGCGCTGCCATTGCGCGAATTGACCAACCTGGCCGATCCGGTCATCGAAATCATGGTTTATATCACGCTGGCAGCGGTAGGTTTGGCTGAATCCGGCAAACTGATGCCGCACGAGCTGTCGGGTGGTATGAAGAAGCGGGCGGCTGTAGCACGGGCCATCGCCCTCGATCCCGGCATCCTGGTGTTCGATGAGCCCTCGGCCGGCCTGGATCCCATCGTCTCCGCGGAACTGGACGAACTGATTCTCTTTCTCAAGCACGCGTTTCAGATGACCATTCTGGTTGTCACCCACGAAATATCCAGTGCATTCCGCATCGCGGACCGTATAGCCATGTTGCACAAGGGTTCGCTGATTGCGGTCGAGGACAAGGAGTCGTTCAAAGCGAGCACTCATCCCCGGATCCGGCAATTTCTTGATCGCATCCCCGACAAAGTAGTCGAGGCTCCCGCCGTCCAGGAGCATCTGCGCGAACTGACTGGGATGACAGGAGCACAAGGTTGAAAAAGAATGAAGCAAAAGTTGGCGCGCTGGTCGTGCTCTCGGCGGTAGTGTTGTGTACAACTATCTACTTCCTGGGAAGCGCGCAATTCGGCCGCACGCGAACACCATACCGCACCTATCTTAAGTACGCCGGCGGATTGGCACCTGGCACAGATGTCATGTTTGGTGGAATTACGGTTGGTAAGGTTACCGCCGTAAGCTCGGACCCATCCGACCCGACACGCATCGAAATCGATTTCGAAGTGAAGCAGGGCACGCCAGTAAACGCGAAATCAGTGGCGAAGCTGGGCTCGATAAGCCTGATGAGCCCCCCTGTAGTGTCGATAACTACCGGTACGAATGATTCTCCCCGGTTGCAGGCCGGCGCTGCGATCCCATCGCAGGAGACGGTCAGCCTGGACGATATGCAGCGGGAAATTGCAGCGCTTGCGCAATCTGCCCAGACGTTGATTGCGGCTGTGCACACAGATGTGGACAACATTACAGGCGATGCACGTCAGGTGCTGGCCAATGTCAATGACCTCACTGGCGAGGCTAATCAGAAACATGTGGCTGAAATTCTCGCCAACACAGACGCCATGATCGCAAGAACATCACCTCAAATCGATCGCATCGCCAAGAACGTGGAAGCTGTGACGGCGAAGATGGGGCCGACTGTAGACAATGTTAATGCGACGGTTACGAATGCAGACGGGACCATCACTGTGCTGCGGGACCGAACCCAGACCGATCTGGTTGAGCTGCAAAAGACGCTGGTTGAAGTCCGGGCTCTGGTCGCCAGCCTGCAGACAGTAGTTTTGTCGAACCAGCAGAACATTCAGTACACGCTCGAGAATGTCCGAATGGCAACCGACCACCTGAACGACCTCTCCGAATCTGTCGACGAGCGACCCTGGAGCCTCATACGAATCAGGCAGCCAAAGAACCGAAATGTCCCGAAGAATGGCGAGGGAAAATGACAAGCAGAGCTACAACATTCGCGTGTTTCACTCTTATCGTGCTGGTGATGACGGGCTGTGCCGGCAAAGTGCACTACCCTGACTATTACACCCTGTCTATAGCGCCATCCGAGGACCCGCCCTCCAATGGGAATCACAAACTTTCGGCGGTGGCCATCCAGCGTTTCGAAACGCCGGCATATTTACGTCAGGGGAGAATCGTTTATCGGCAAACGCCAGAGCAGATCGGTTTCTATGACTATCATCGATGGGCGTCAGATCCTGGACAGGTAGTTACCGGAGCAATGATGGATTGTGTTCGTTCGTCTGGCATCTTTTCATTTGTCGAAGCTTACGACGGTCGGGAGAATGCTGAATACCTCTTAAGTGGACGCGTGGAGAGACTGGACGAGGTCGACTATAAGAACGGCGTCCAAGTTGAGGTAA
The DNA here is from genome assembly GCA_963833305.1 of uncultured Acidobacteriaceae bacterium. Lineage (GTDB taxonomy): Bacteria > Acidobacteriota > Terriglobia > Terriglobales > Acidobacteriaceae > Bog-257. The sequence continues at coordinate 5,322 of CAWHXN010000011.1, forward strand.
AGCTGTCCGCGCAACTCGTAAATAGAAAGACCGGCGCCGCCCTATGGACTGGCGATACGACAACAACGGCAAATGTCAGCCAGCGGGAAGTGAGTTCCGTTGTTCGTGCCATGGACCAAGCTACCCAGGAAGGTGTCGAGCAGTTGGTAGGGGACATGAAAAAGCAGCTCGCTGCCACGATCCTGGCGGCGGAGACTTCTGGGGTGTCAGCAGAAGACAGGGCAGTAGATTCTGGAGTACAGCAATGACAATTACGGGCCCAACGCAACTGGCCGAGATACTGCGAGCGGCAGCGAATGCCCATCAGGTTTACGAGCGGTCATTAGGCCACCCCGATAGCGACTGGCCTACATGGTATGCGCGTTACATTTTCGACAATCAAACCAACGTTCAGAGCGGAATCCTCGGAGATTACGGAGCATAAGCTTGAGTCCGCCCCAGGAGGCCTGCTGCAATCAGATAGACATGACCCATGGTTCGGCAGCAAAGACGGCTATTTCAGGAAATGTTTCTTCGGGCTTTACGAGAGAGCAGTACTCGACAAGAATTCTATGAGGAGCGCTGCGCTTTCGGCGATGATTTGCTCATCCTTGTATCGAGGGCTGATGTGGTTTGTCGCGCCGCGTTAATCCTTCTAATCTACAGTTGTCCTTGCAGAGTGCAGCGGTCCAGGAAGCAACTTTCTCTGGTCCAGTTGGTAGAGGAAATATTGCGAAAAGCGGCCTTTTTCTTCTCCGGAGCCTCCATTGGTAGTCCCCTTCAAAACCGTATGATTGCGTCGCCGGCAAACATCAATTGGTGATCGCTTGTGCCATCGTCGTAAGGCTTCGCGCTGTAGGCGTATTCGTGCCTGACTTCGGGACGCAACGAGATCAATCCGTTGGCCCGGAATGTTTCCGTCAGAGATCAACGATGACATTTCCGTTTGGCTGCGAGCAGCACACAAGCACATTCCCCGCAGCGGGTCGCTCAAGTGGCTCGGGGCTGTAAGTAATCGAGCCGCCGATCAGGCCAGTCAGGCAGGTGTGGCACACGCCGGTCCGGCACGACCACCTGACCGGCACATCGCACGCCTCAGCGAGTTCGAGCAAGCTTGCGAATTTAGGATCCCAAGCGACGGTGATCCCGCTGCGCGCGAACGATACTGAGGGGCCGGGCCCGGGAGGGCCTGGGGGCAGATGCGGCGTATGACTAACCCGCGCCACACCAGGCGTAATAGTTTCCAGCGTGCCAAAGATTTCCATATGTATGTTCTCGGCGAGCACGCCCCAGTTCCGAAGTCCGTCGCCCATGTTCTGTAAGAATGAAGATGGGCCACATAGATAGTAGTCACCCTTGCGTGGCACGCCTAGCTTTTCCAGCAGAGCTGCTCCAAGGTGTCCGGGAGCATCGAAATCCACGCCAACCCGGTCGGTCGCAGTTGGTCTGCTGTATACGATGTAGCTTCGTTCGCCAGAGAGCTGCTTCAATAGAGAGCGTGATTCGTCCGCGAATGGATGGTCATCGCGACTGCGCGCTCCATAGATCCACCAAACCTGTCGTTGTGATCTTTCCGCTGCCAGTGCGTGCAGCATCGACAACACAGGTGTCGCACCGACGCCGGCGCTTAGCAGAACCACGGGACTCTCACCGGATCGCAAAGTAAAACCTCCGCGCGGCGCGCTGACATCCAATACATCCCCTTCGCGCACGCGGTTGCACAGAAACGAGCTTCCAATCCCATTCAATTCACTCTTGACGCTGATGCGGAAGTGATCGGCTGCCGGTAGATCGGACAAGGAATAGCTGCGAAGAACCGGCGGCTTATCTTGATCCACCTGCATCCGCACAACGACAAATTGACCGGGCAGGGCGACAGAAGGCAGGCTTCCTTCAATCGGCACCAGAATGAAGGAGGTTACGCTATTGCTCTCCTTGCGGATACGCTCGATTCGCATGGGCTTGAATCCGGGCCAGGCCGGCATTGGCTCCTCATTTGCGAGCCCCGGATTTCCCTCTATGGTTTGTTGGCTCGATTCTCGGTTGAGTATCGCCTGAAAAGAGGCTTGCCATCCCTTGCTGAGAGCGGGGATCCGCATCGCTCGTTCTATTTGTTCACGAGCATGTCCCGGCAAATACAGAAGAGCATCCATGTCCGCAACCGTGATTCGTTCCGGACCATCGGCGACTTTTGCGATGTCGTCGCCCGCACCCACTTCTCCTTCCTGCAATACGCGAAAGTAGAACCCCGGTCTTCGGTGTGCCACAAGCAGAGACGGCATGCGTGGCTCGTTCATGCGAATGCCGACTCGAAAGCAGGTTACGCGCGGCTGGGTCACTTCAAATATTGCGTCGCCAATGCGGTATTGATCACCGATGCAAACCTCGCCATCAGGAAGCCCCTCAACGGTGAAGTTTTCTCCAAACTGGCCAAAGCTAAAATCGTTGCGACCGAGAAAACCCTCCCAATGGTGGTAAGAGTCCATCTGATAAACAAATACAGCGCGCTGCTCCCCACCGTGACCAGCAAGATCCCCTTGCGCGTCGCCCTCAATATTGAGCTTGCGCACTATTCGCCGGTCTTTCACGGGAAATTTCCAGACCGAAGTCCGGACAGTCTTGCCGTTCCAGGTCACGTCGCGTGGAACGCCGACATTCACTGATAACAGCCGGGCCATCGGTTCTCCTTCCAAAACCCGAGGCGACTGAGTACTCGGGAAGCGATCGAACATCAGAAGCAAAGATACCTGCAAGACCGTTTTCGGCCAAATGCCCCTTATCTCGCGCCGACAGTCTCTGCCAACAGAGCAGCGTAGCGAGCCCAAAATTCAATACCATCGTATTGGCTATACCATCGTCCAATTGTCACGCTCCAACCCTTGTGATGTGATGCCTTCATTCCGAGTCACTCGGAAAACCACTGCAGGCTAGATGAGGAGACGGACATGAAAATATTGATGGTCCTGACGTCGCACGATCAACTGGGCAATACAGGCCTAACGGCGCTCGGCTTGTGAAAATTGTATGGTCCCGAGCGGGCCAGATTTTCGGCCCAAGACTGGCTCGACGAGTCCGAGTTAATCTTCGGCCGGCCCTTGTCTGCAGAGAGAAATTGGCGGGCTGTCACGATTGCAGCTTCGGCTCGATTGGCAGATCGATTGAACATCACGGGGAATCGGTAAGCCCCTCCGGCCCGTCAAGTGATACCAAAGGTATCGATCAATTCCATCGTACAATTGTCGGGCCTTCCTGTTTCTGGTTTGATTGAGAGTGGCTTATGGCAGCCATCGAAAAGCTTGATACTCATCACAAGGCCCTTACCCTCAATCTGGATCAGTCTGTTTTTGGCTCCTTTGCCGAAATCGGCGCTGGCCAGGAGGTCACGCGCTGGTTTTTTATTGTCGGAGCTGCCTCCGGAACGGTTGCCAAGACCATCTCTGCCTATGACAAAGAGGTCAGCGATGACCTTTATGGTGCTGGCTCGCGCTACGTATCCAGGCAGCGACTCGAAGCCATGCTGAATCGCGAGTGGGCTCAACTCCTCAATCAACTGGCCAAGTCTCGTGGATCACAGACTTGTTTCTTTTCCTTCGTCGACACAGTCTCCGCACGAAACTATGCCGGAACGAATGAACCTCACGGTTGGCTGGGTCTGCGCTTTCAGCAGCAGCCAGGTGGGCAGCCTAACGACATACTGCTGCATATCAATCTGCGGGACACCACGAATCTGCTCCAGCAGGAGGCTATCGGCATCCTGGGCGTGAACTTGATTTACGCTGCGTTTTATCAATTGGAGACAACTGAGCACTTCCTTGAGAATCTGGCGCTGGATGTAGAGACCCGAATCGAGATTGACTATGTGGACCTGCATGGGCCAGCATTTGAGACTTGGGACCAGCGCGCCCTTCTGGTGAACCTGGTGCGCGGGGGCTTCGCCGAAGCAGTCTACTTTCCGTCCAGCGGCTCGCCCGTTCCGCCGACGGAAGTCATCCATAGGAATTCTGTTGTACTCGCACCAGGATACTTCGTACATATGGATCCAGGTCACGCGGAAATCCACTTACGAATGTTGGCTTCGGGGGTCCGGCAACTTCAAGGAGAGTTAGGCGAAGCGAAGACCGCCCCCAGGGGATTCTTCTGCCTCACACTCGCGCCGTCTAATGCAAAAGAGCCGCTTCCGGATGTCCCCGATCTACTCCACCGTATCGACGCGCTGCGCTCGCGTGGCGGGGACGTATTGCTGTTCCGCGAACAGGAACTCTACGCGATAACCGATTTCGTGAACCGCTACACAGAGGAGCCTGTGCGCTTTGTTGTAGGTCTATCCGTTGTGATCCGGGCGTTCGAAGACCGCTACAGCAAGCTGGGCGGCGGCTTTCTTGAGGCTCTGTCTCGCTTGCTCGCACAAAACGTTCGCATCTACGCCTATCCGATGACCGCGGCGGACCTTAAGGAAGCGATCCAGAGGATTTCGGCTACTGACTGGCAGTGGAACGAAACGGACGGATGGGTGTCGGCAAGCCAGTTACGCCTCGCGCTGCCGCAAGGACACTTATACGCGTACGTCCTCGACAGCAACTTCCTCGTCCCGATACAAGAAGCGTGAAGAACTCGCACTTACGTTTTGGAACCCGAGCTTCCGCCGGCAATCACGGGCCACAACTCAAGAGCAGTTGTATGTGGTTCACCTGGCCCGCCTTCTGACTTCTTGCCTGACGGGCGACAGATACTAATCCGAAAGCTCGCGCCCGAACCTGCTTACCAAGATCGCCACTGTAATTGCAATGTAGAGAACGCCGGTCACTCCCTCCAATGCCGCCAGCATACGCGTTTCCCCGCTAACCGGCACTGCGTCGCCATAGCCAATCGTCGAGAGCGTTATCAGGCTGAAATAAAGCAGTTCACTCTGACGGTCGGTTGGATGACTTCCCAACTGGACTGAACCCGGATAAAAAACATCCATCGCACAATAAATCGACGCCCATAGCATACCAAGCAACAGATAAATATTGATGGCAGTGAAGAGGTGAGCCTGGGTGATTAAGCGAGAATTCCTGAGATAAGAAAAAAGCCCCACGGCAGCGACGGCGAAGAACGCAGCCAGAAATCCCCATCGAATTCCATCTAGTGCTTGGCTGCGGAAGATGTTACTTCCCACCAGGAAGAAGAGACCGCCCAACATCAGCAGTACAGACGGCCACACCCACACTCTTATTTGCCACAACATGACGGTGCATAAAACAACTGGAATGAATATGAGGGCTGCGAACACCGGTCTGCGCCAGTCACTATGGTCCATCGCCGGACTCAACAGGATGACCAGCAGTAAAGACAAGAGGAGCAACAAGTCAGGTCGTGAGTGAAGCTTCGTCTGCATGAGCAGATCTCCACAACGCGCTTTCCATGGAGTACAAGGAGACCAATCTATCAGACCGATGCGGGCATTGCTTTGAAAGTGGTGGTCCGCGGATCAAGAAACAATTCACCGCGAATTCAGGATGCTTGAAAACCTTCACGTCACTCTAGCAACCTGTTGGACGCAGTGAGCGAGCATTTCAGCGACAAGAGAATCACCTGCCTCTGTATTAAACATTGCGTGATACAAGTGGATCTCAGGCCACTTCAGCTTGAGGTACTGCTTGACGAACGCAGCACGATCTCTATCAATCGTGTCAACGTCCGTGATGGCCTTTTCTTCCGGTGTTCCAGCAGTGATCAGTCTGTGGATTTTAAAGTTGCGGGAAGCATAGAGGAACGTTCGAAACACATCCTTGCGATTGCGCAGAAAATATTGCGAGCCCCGGCCAACGATTACGCACGGGCCGCCAGAAAGTGCGTGATTGACCACTTGCTCCGAGATGGTAGCGATTCGGCGCGCATCCAGCAGCTCCAACCGATCCGTCGGCGGCAGGCCCCCCTCGAATGCTCCTCTGAGAAAAGACTTAAACACGCGATAAGCCGCAGGATCATTTTTCCATTCCCTCTTCTCGACCGCTTGCGGCGTACTGTGGGTTAGCCGCGCGATTTCCTGGGTGAGTTCGTGGTCCCAAAGCTTCCAACCCAGAAGTTCGGCCAGCTTTGCGGCAATCGCCGAACCACCACAGCCAAATTCGCGTTCGATCGATACGGCTTGAATCATCATGACATTACCTAACCCGCCGCAAGCTGGCCGCCCGCCCCTGGATCATTCTTCTTCAAGAAAAATGCGAGTACAAACATCACGGAGCAGAGAGCGCCCAAAGTCCAAAAGATATCCATGTAGGACAGTGCGCCGCCTTGGCGATGCACCAATTCGTAGAACCTTGCAACTGCCTGGTCGTGAGCGTCCACGGCGCGAAGCCCATGGTGCGCGATTTTTCCGCTCAGTGCATGGAGTGCCGAACGATATTCCGGGGAACCGGGAATGAGGTGGCCGACAAGGATTTGCTGGTGATATTGAGCCCGCCGGACAATCATGGTGGTCACGACGGAAGTTCCAATACTGCCGCCGATATTGCGCATAAAGTTGATGATGCCGGAGACGCTGTTGCCTTTCTCCTCCGGAATGCCGATGTAACCGGCCGCGGTGATGGGGACAAATAGAAATCCAATACCTACAATTTGAGTGACGCGCAGCCACATCGCAAAGCGGAAGCTGACGTACAAATCGATGTGATGCGCGGAATAGAACAGTCCAATGGCCATGCACAGCCATCCCGTCGCGATCAGCCACCTGGCTTGGATCTTGGAGGTAAGCCTTCCGACGATGGGCATCATCACCAGCAAAACAATTCCCCCGCCCGACAGGACGAGGCCTGCAAGTTCAGCCGTATAACCCATCAGGGTCTGCAGAAATTCCGGAATTAAGACCAGGGTGCTGAAGAGCATGAAGCCCATCATGAACATCATCAAGTTCGCCGCCGCGAAGTTGAAGCTCTTGAACATGCGGACATCGATGATCGGCTCTTTGCGGTACCACTCCCAAATGACCAGCGAGATAAGGCAAATCGTTGCGGTTACGATCAGGGTCGTGATGAAGTGCGAGCCGAACCAATCGTCTTCCTGTCCCTTGTCCAACAGAATCTGTAGCGAGCCCACTCCCAGAGCCAGGAAGGATATTCCAATGTAGTCCACCCGGATGCCGCCTCGCTTCAAGCGGCGGAGGAACGGCGGATCTTCGACCAGGACGTGGGTCAAATAGAGGGCGAGGAGCACCGGCGGCAGCGTGATGAAAAATATCCAGCGCCAGGAGTAGCTGTCCGTAATCCAACCTCCGAGCATAGGTCCGACCGTAGGGGCGAGAACTGCAGTAACGCCATAGACGGCAAACGCCTGGCCGCGCTGCTCTGGAGGAAACGTATCGTTGAGAATGGCTTGTGCCATCGGTTGCAGTCCACCGCCGCCGATGCCTTGCACAGCTCGAAAAAACAGCAATAGAGGGAGGTTCGGTGCTAAGCCGCAAAGCAGTGAACTCACCGTGAAAATACTGAGCGACAACATGAAATACCGCTTGCGGCCGATCATCTCAGCAAGCCAGCCGCTGATGGGCAGCACGATCGCGTTGGCGGCAAGATACGAAGTGAGTACCCAAGTGCTGTCGTCGTAGCTGGCTCCCAGGCCTCCGGCGATGTAAGGCAACGCAACGTTGGCAACACTCGTGTCCAGAACCTCGACAAACGCAGCGATCGACACGGTGGCGGCAATCGCCCAAGGATTTACCTTAGGACGCCAGATGACCTGCTCCGATGGAAGAGTCAGCGCTGTGGCGCTCATCGCAAATAAACTTTCGCTTCGACATTCATACCCGGCCGAAGCTGGTGGTCCTGATTTTCGCCCGGCTCGAGAACAATCTTGACCGGTACGCGCTGAACAATCTTCACGTAGTTGCCCGTCGCGTTTTCGGGCGGCAGCAAGCTGAAAATGGGGCCCGTTCCTCCCGCAATGCTATCGACATGACCGTTGTAAGTGCGGCCGTTAGAGTCGAGTTCAATCTTTGCTTTCTGGCCCACGCGCATGTTTTTGAGTTGGGTCTCTTTGAAATTGGCGGTGATCCACACCTGATCCAGCGGCACCACCGTAAGCATTTGTTCGCCGGGGTCGACATTCAATCCCACCACGACGCTCTTCGTCACCTCTCCAGTAACCGGAGCAAATATCCTGGTGTATCCCAGATTGAGCTCAGCCTGGTCGAGCTCGGCCTTCTTCTGTGCAACGTCGGCGACGGCTGAGAGCGCATGAGCTTGCGTGGACGCTACCCGTTGCGGCCCGGCTTGGGCGGATTCATGGCGCGCAATCGTTTCAATGAGCCGGCTGCGCGCCTCCGCAACATTTTGTTCCGCCGTCGCCTCGTCTGCCTTGGCAGCTGCTACCGCAGCAGTGTCCGTTTGTGCTGCGGCAACCGCATAGTCGTAAGTCTGCTTAGGTACTTCGTCCTTGGCGAGCAGAAGATGGTAACGCTGAACGTCGTCCTGGGCTTTCACGTTTTGCGCTTCCGCTTCCTGGATGCGTGCCTGTGCGGCTGCAACTTGTTTTTCCCCGGCGGCAATTGCCGCTTTGGCGTTCTCAATGTCCGATGATGTGAACTTTAGTTGGCTGGCAGTGTCCACCGAGCTAATAGGTACATCGATATTGAGAGCTCGAGCGGAAGCCTCTGCGGTTTCGAGGTTCGCTTGCGCTTTCGCCACAGCCACTTGATAGTCTTTCGGGTCAATCTCCACGAGTGGGGAACCTTCCTGCACATACTGGTTGTCTCCCACGTGCACCGCTTGCACATACCCGGTGACCCGTGCGCTCACCGGATAGAGGTGAACATCGACTTGCGCGTCGTCGGTGCTCTCGAAACCCGAGAAGTAGTGCCACAGAAAGATGCCACCGACGAGAACGGCTACTACGACCGCGCCGATAATCCAGCTCTTGTGAGAACGCCGGCTCGGATATACGACTGGTGGCGGCGTGCTGGGGCTTTCCATTGCGCTATTGGGTGTCGAGGACGATGAACTTTCCGGACCTTTGGCCGTCTCCTGGTCGGGCATTTTTATTGTCCTTTCAAGTACAGCGCGTAGTTCGATTCCGCGAAACCGATGGCTCGCGCCAGGGAGATTTTTGCAGTGTTATAGCGGTATAGGCTGGCGATATAGGCGTCGCTGGCATCCGCCAGGGACCCCTGCGCCTGAACCACTTCGATGTTGTCCGTTACTCCCGAAGAGAAGCGATCCCGTGATTGCTGCAAGGTCTCAGCAGCGAGCCGGACGGCATTCTTCTCAACAGACACTTCCTGAGCGCTATCTTGCAAGTCAAGGAAGGCGTCACGGACCTCCTGGTCGATGCTGGCGCGGACGTCTTCCAGTCGTTGCTTGGCCCTCGCCAGAAGAGAATCTGCAACGAGATTATCTCCGTGAACCCTGCCTCCCTGGAAAATGGGGAATCGGAGCACCCCGGCTGCGTTAACGGTGCCATGACTCGACGCGGGATTGGTGCCGGTGTCTCCGTAATCCACGAGGGCCGATAGCGCTGGATAACGCTCGGCTGAAGCGGCCTTTTTTTGCAACTCAGCGGAACGGACTTGCTCGGTTAAGCTCTTAAAGTCGGCGCGGGAGTTGTAGGCCTGCTGTAACGCTTCGTCGAGGGTGGAAGTCGTAAGCGGCTGATACGCGACCTGTGTGGTGATGTCGAACGCCTGACCTGCCGGAAGTCCAATCGCCCGCGCTAGAACCAGCTTCTGCTTAGCTAGATTATTCCGCGCAACGATCAACCTTTGCTCGCGTGCTTGGAGCTCGACATCGGATCTGAGTACGTCGACCGCAGCCGCAAGCCCAGCTTTCTTCTGGTCGGTCGTCTGATCGAAGAGCGCTTTCGCGGTATCGCGCTGCGCCAAAGAGGACTCGACTTGCGACTGGTCGGCAATGACCAGCAAGTAATTTGACACCACCACAAGAACAATCAGCTCGCGGGCGTTCTTGTAACTGTATTGCGCCGATTTCACTTGCGCAGCGGAAGAGCGCGTGCGCTCGATCGACTCCCAATTAAAGACTGATTGGTCAAGGTAAGCACGTGTGTCGAAAACTCCAAACGGACCGATGACGGGAGGAACGCCGGGGATAGGGATGTTGATGCCTATCGTCGTTTTAATATCAACTTGACGAACGCCGAAACTGGTTGCAGTGGTCACGTTTGGCAGCAGGGCGCTGAGTGCCTGCCACCGTTCACCTTGCGCGCCGGAGACCGCGTCGGTGGAAAGCAAGCCCCCAAGATTTTGCCGCAGACCGCGAGTTACGGCGTCTTCCAAAGAAAGCGACAGCGGCGTTGGGCTGGCCGTGCCCGTGGGGACTCCGCCCGAGTAAGGACTCTGCAGCTGCAAATCCGGGGTAGAAGCATCCCGAGCAGCAAAGGTGGCGGCACTGTATGTCCCTGGGATCGTGGCTCTCGATTCAGACTGTCCGTAAACGGAAGCTCCTACGAACAAAGCCAGGCAGAGCGCGCTCAGCTTGCTGCAAAACTTCGTACGATCAGCAATCAATATCTTCAAACCTGCGAAATTCACAATGCCTTCTCCATCCCGCCAGATTGAAGGACAGCGAATACGATCCCAGTTGCCGTTAGCTAACTCGTGCGATAAAACCGGGCACGCCCGTCGTCACGACCGGATTGAGCCTCTGTCTAGTCTCGATGCTATTGATTTCGTTAAACGCGTCTTCCGGAAGGGCGGAGATGTCGAAATTTTCCTTAGCGCGAGCCGCCGTTTTGGGTGTGGTAAGCAAAGCAGTTCCGCGCTGCACCGCCCATGCCAGAAGCACCTGTGCCGGGGTTTTTCCGACTCGTGCGGCGATTGCCGAAATGACTGGATCTTCAAGCAGCCCCGGTTTCATTCCGTGACCCAGTGGGGCGAAGGCCAAAAGAACAACACCCTTCGTCTTGCAGAATTCCAGAAGCTCCGTTTCCGGCAGGTAAGGATGTGATTCCACTTGAACAACCGCTGGCTTGATTCTCGCGGATTCGTAGATTGGCGAGAGGTCGCTCAAGGTGATGTCAGACAATCCGATGGCTCGGCACCTGCCGTCGCCAACCAGACTTTCCAGCGCTCTCCAGGTATCGAGCAACGTCACGCCCTTGTCGTAAATGACATTGCCGTTTTGATCCCGCGGATCCTGTTCGTCTCCCGGTTGAAACGCAAACGGAGTGTGAATGAGATAGAGATCCAGATACTCCAGCCTGAGTCTGTTCAGACTGGCATTGAAAGCTGGCTCCACGCGCTCGGGTCGATGATTGGTGTTCCACAACTTGGTCGTGACAAAGATATCTTCGCGCGCAATCCCACCAGCAGCCATTCCTGCCTGCAACGCTTCGCCTACCTCGCGCTCGTTCCGGTATCGCTCCGCACAATCGAAGTGTCGAAACCCGGCATCCAGCGCGTCTCTGGTCGCAGTGATGGTCTCGGCGGCATCGGGAATGAGGGTGCCAAAGCCAAGTGCGGGCATATGGCCGCTTCCGTTGTTGAGCGGCATTCTCGTCAGTCGAAGATCAGAAGATACAGTCATGGTGAGACCTCTGTGTCCAGGCTTTGCTCTAATGCGGCCTCAGGTTGGAGAGACAGCCGCACCCTGCTATGACCCGCACGATTTCGGTTGCAGTGGACATTGCTCCGGACTCTTGACTGGGCCCATCGACGGAACCTGTGTACGCTGTGGCCGCAGCTGATACGGTGATTAAGCCAGAGGAAAAGGGTGGGATCAATTGGACGAAGGTATCGGCCGATACCTTCGTATCAGAGGCCGTATAAATTGCGGAGGGAGCCCTCTCTGCCAGCCGTGTCTGATTTATGTAGCTTGAATCCGAAAACGACAGAACAAATGCCAACGTATCGGTTGGACATTGCCGTCAAGATCGTGCATCCTTATATCCCAAACGGGGCCGCCACTCGAAATCCAACTGAGGGATGTGCAATGAAGAGGGCCACCGCTCCAATTCCTTTTGCGGGCTCGTTGCTTGACGAAACTCGTCACGTCTGCGCCTTCTTCCACAACGAAGACGAAGAATATCGCGTCCTGCTCCCATTCATAAAAGACGGCTTCCATTGTGGGCACAAGGCAATCCATGTAGTTAACCCGGATCAGTCTCAGAAACATTCCCAGCGTTTGGCTGAGGCAGGGATTGACCCCGTAGCGGCGCAGACGAGCGGACAACTGGACCTTCGCATAAACACTGACGTCTACCTTCCAGATGGCCGCTTCGATCCGGACCGCATGATTGCGGTGTTTGAGCGGCTGGCCAGCGGGAACACTGCGGGAGGATTCCCGCTGAGTCGCATTTGTTGTCGCATGGACTGGGCCGTCAAGGATCAGTCGCACGTCGACGATGTTATTGAGTTCGAGTCACGCGTAAACGATGTGTGGCGCCGTCACGACGACGCGGTCATTTGCACGTACCAACTCGGTCAATTTGGCGGTGACGCCGTGATTGACATCATGCGGACGCACCCCATGGTCGTCATCGGCGGCACTCTCCAGCGCAATCCCTTCTATATTCCGCCGGAGCAATTCCTGGGAGAGTTTCGTCAACGCCGGGCCCGCCGGAGTACCTCAGCCACGGCAGCCTAGCATGGACCTGCAGGAGAGAGACTCGGCTGAAGAGGTCACGCGCCTTCAGAGATGCATCAATGATCTGATCAGTTTGCTCGCTCTGTCTGCCGTCTGGAGTGGCGACAAGCCGAGGCAGATCGTTCATACGTTGCTCGACGCGCTCCTCCGCATGCTCAGGCTTGACTTCGCGTTCGCTCGTTTGGATGATCCCGTCACTAGGGCACCCATGGAGGTTCTTCGTGTTGCTGATTCGTGCAAACTCAAAGTGCCACCGCAGGACATCGGTGGGATGCTCGGCAACTTGCTTGAACGCAACGGGGATACGTCGCTCCGTTTAGCGCAGAACCGATTCGAAGAGGAAAGCATTTCCATCTTTTCCGTACCACTGGGCGTACAGGGTGAGATCGGCATAATCGTAGTTGGGTCTGAACGAGCGGACTTCCCCAGCCAGACCGAGAGCCTTCTGTTGAGCGTAGCCGCGAATCAGGCGTCAATCGGATTGCATGAAGCAAAGCTCCTAAGTGAGCAGAAGCGGATTGCCGATGAACTCGACCGACGGGTTGCTGAGCGAACCGCGGAACTTGCTGCTGCCAACGAAGAGTTGCGAAAGGAAATTGTTGAGCGAAAGCTGGCAGAAGAAAGACTCCGTCACGAAGAGAAGGAACTGAAGCGTAGTGAAGCGCATAAAGCAGCGATCCTGGACTCATCACCTGACTGCGTTGTAGCCATTGACCACGAAGGACGCATTACCGAGTTCAATCCAACAGCAGAACAAACCTTCGGTCATCGTCGGAGTGACGTGCTGGGCAAGCATCTTGCCGAAGTCATCATCCCGCCTTCGCTCCGCGAGAAACACCGTACAGGATTTGTACGCTACCTGGCCACAGGCGCCTCGCAAGTATTGGGCCGCCGACTGGAGATGACTGCACTTTGCGCCGGTGGGGGAGAAATCCCCGTCGAACTTACGATCACCCGCATTCCCCAGGAGGGCCCCCCGGCCTTCACTGGCCACCTTCGCGATATCACTGAGCGCAAGAAAAGTGAAGATGCTTTACGTACGGCTCATGCACAGGTGCTGCGCAGCGAGGAGCGGTGGCGTTCTGTTTTTGAGAACTCTGCCGTGGGCGTCGCGCTCACAGATTTGAATGGCCGCTTTATTGCAACAAATTCCGTGTACCAAAGGATGCTGGGGTACACGGAGCTGGACTTACAGTCGCTTACCTTTCTCGAGATCACGCATGAGCATGACCGCGACGCGAAAGCGATGTTGATTACGGAGTTGCTTGCGGGGAAGCGCCAAGAATTTCAAATCGAAAAGCAATATCGCCGCAAAGATGGCACGTCAGTCTGGGTACGGAACAATGTTTCTATCGTGCCGGGCACCGAACGGGTTCCTCGATTCCTAATGATGCTCTCCGAAGACATTACGCAACGAAAACTGTCCGAGGCTGCTCTCGCCAAAGCAAGATCGGAACTCGGCAAGGTAGCAAGAATCACAAGCCTCGGAGTGCTAACCGCGTCAATCGCACACGAAATCAACCAGCCTCTGTCTGGAATCATCACCAACGCCAGCACCTGCTTGCGAATGCTTTCCGCAGATCGCCCAAATATCGATGGCGCCTTGGAAACTGTGCGGCGCACGATTCGTGATGGCAACCGGGCCTCTGATGTAATCACGCGATTACGGACGCTTTATAGCAAGAAAGAACTGTCTCCTGAATGGATGGACCTCAATGAGGCGGCTCGCGAGGTGGCGGCATTATCGTTGAGTGAGCTCCAGAGAAGCAGTGTGCTATTGCGGTATCAACTCGCGAATGACCTTCCGCCGTTAGTCGCCGACCGCATCCAGCTTCAGCAGGTCATTCTGAACCTGCTTCGAAACGCTGTCGACGCAATGAGCGCAATTGACGATCGTCCGAGAGAGTTACTGATCATAACCGATCGGTATGTGGAAAATCAGGTTCAGCTAAGCGTGAAAGACGCGGGAGTGGGTTTAACCCCCCAAGCCGCGGAGAAGATCTTCGACGCGTTTTACACAACCAAGGCGGACGGTATGGGGATAGGGCTCTTCATCAGCCGCTCCATCATTGAGGCTCATCGGGGACGACTCTGGGCAACACCGAATGACGGACCCGGATCCACATTTTCGTTTGCTATCCCTTGTGTGCCCGAGGGGCTCGCTGGCGCCGAAACCCCTGTCGATCGGACGATGCACCGCGGGAGCCCGCAAAATTGATAGCTAACGACGGCCAACATCCGGGCTGAACCAATACCAAAGTACAATGGACGTCCCTCATGGAATGTCGCATTGTTTCGTAATGGAGTCCCGTAAGGGCAGGGGCGGGAATGAACGCCCGCTTCTATCCGTTGTTGATGACGATGAGTCGATACGCGAGTCGTTGCCTGACCTGCTTGGAGAACTCGGCTTTGCAGCCCGAGTGTTTTCCTCAGCGGAAGAGTTTCTCTCATCCGATTGTGTCGATGAGACCAGATGTCTGATTCTCGACATCGCCATGCCGGGCATAAGCGGACCGGAGCTTCACCAAGAGCTAAAGCGTTGCGGACATGAGATCCCTGTCGTATTCATCACTGGTCAAAGAGATGAGTCTCTTCGAGTTCGGCTGACCAAGCAGGGCGCAGCGGGGTTTCTGCTGAAACCATTCAGTGACGCCGCTCTGCTTGCCGCCATCAAGACGGCGATGCAAGCCACTTGACGGTTTCATTAGTCAATCTCCACGCGAATACAATGATTGCAGCGCGCAGAACTGGTTACGAAATGGGAGCATTACGAATGCCGGCTGCCATGCCCATCGTTTTCATTGTTGATGACGACATCTCTGTGCGCGAGTCTCTGGAGCTGCTTATCCAAACCCAAGGCTGGCAGCCGAAAACTTTCGCAACCGCAGGGGAATTTCTCGATCGACCACGAGCGCCTGTTCCAAGCTGTCTCATACTCGACCTGTCTCTTCCGGGACTCGACGGTCTCGAATTGCAGAAGCGGATTGCACTTGAACGGACAGATCTGCCAATCATTTTCATTACGGGCTACGGTGATATACCGAAATCAGTGCAGGCCATGAAGGCGGGGGCTGTCGAATTCCTGACGAAACCCTTCAATGACGAGGTCTTGTTGACCGCCGTCCGGCAAGCCCTTGAACGAAGTCGCCTTGCTCTCTCACATGACACGGAGATGCAGAAACTCCGGGACCGGTACGCCTCGCTTACTCCCCGCGAACAGCAGGTTATGGCGCTGGTCGTCTCCGGCCTCTTGAACAAACAGGTTGGTGGGGAACTCGGCATCAGCGAGATCACGGTGAAGGCTCATCGTGGGCAGGTGATGCTGAAGATGAAAGCCGATTCTCTCGCTGAACTGGTAAGAATGGCTTCGAAGCTTCATATTGCACAAGCTTCTGCCGCCTCACCTGCTTCAATCGAGTGAATATCTACGTTCTATCAGCTTCCTCGCAATGGTGCGACCGTTTGGTGTCGAGGAGGTGAAATCGGCAGAGCCGAGATGCAGTGCGAGGTTGATCCAGCCCGCTTGGCCGCCGGGGTGACGCCATAGAAAGCCGCACATGATCCGCTGTCTCACCCGCGATGGCCTACGGATAACCGTAAGGCACTCCAGAGTCCGTGCACTAACTACGAGTGCACACCGCCTACTCGACTAACCGATCATTTTGCGTTGATCGCCGATGCGGCGCTCGCGTTCGTTTGCGAATCGTTCCACCCCCGCGAAGATCGTGTCGGGATCGAGATGCGCTTCCTTGATCACTTCCGCTTCCAGGCCGCCGGTTCTCCAGCAATTGTCGAAGTCGGGGGTGAGTGAATACTCATCCGTCAACGGACCGAGGTTGCGCAGCGGCCACACGCGTCGCGTGCCCGTCGATACCACCATCAGATCGTAGCGAGCTTCGGGCGGCAGCACGGAATCGCGATATGCTTGGGACTGGCGATCGAACAGTTCCTCGCTGATCGCTGCGATCACCTTCACGTTCACCCCGGCCGCTTCCAGTTTCGGCAACACTTTCACCAGATTCACAGTGGAACTCGATCCTTGCGCGATAACGTAACCGTGGCGCGGCTTGTCCGGCGCAAAATCGCGGATCACGTATAGGCCTTTTGCCGCAGCCCGCAGGTCGGAGTCGGCGAAATGGCTACGGTCCGCGGCCGGGAAGTCGGGACGCGCCACTTCCAGTGTGATGATGCCCACGCGCGGATCGCGCGCCGCGATTTCGGCCGCCGCGAAATAGCCGGGCGCAACATCGTTGTAATCCCAAAAGCTCAAATTGATCACCTGACCGCGCGGGAACAGCTTCCACACTTGCGGCGCGAAGATGCCGAAGTGGGTGCGCGCGTCAGCCGCGGTTTCAGGACCCGAGTGCGCTGCGAGAATATGCAGCACGCCGACGCGGAATTTGCTGTCTTGATTTTGTTGACTCCAGACGCGTGCGGGAGTGTACATCAATGGCGTGAACGCTCCATAGGTGCCGCTCAGAGCCCAAACGCCGGCGAATTTCTTGGGGTCGACCGAAGCGCTTTGACTGACCAGCCCGATGGCGGTGGAAACATTGCCCGCTTCTTGAATGGGCGCTTTCAAGCGCGTGCCCAGCGGATTGTCCGTAGGACTGTAATGCCCCCACAAACTGCCGTGTTCCACGTTGATCGACTCCGAAAGGTCGGCAGCCACCGTGAAGAATCGTCCGTCCGTGACGTAATTCATCCACTTGATGATTTCGGAGATCGCACGCCGGGCTCCGGCCACCTCGCCCGGTTTCTTGAACAGCGAAATGTTGACTTGCTTCTCCGCGCCGGAAATCGCATTGCGAATCGAGACCTTCTGCGGGTCTTCCGGTAGCGTCGCGACGCGCAGGCGATCGTCGAGGAACGGATCGCTCGTGGTGGAGATGCGCAACTTCACGTCATCGCGGACGATGTTGCCGATTTCCACCAGGCGATCGGCGAGGCGGTCGCCCAATCCGTTGCGGTCGAGCAGCGACATCACCACGTCGATGTTCGTCTTGAACTGGATCAATCGCTCGCGATTGTCGCTGACGGGGCCCTTGCGAATTCCTTCAAACTCCACCCCGTAATGCTTCTCGAACGTCGACGCCAGCGCGAGGAAATATTCGGAGTTCATCTTCAGCGCGTAGGGATGGCTGGCGTAGCTGACCAGCTGATCGCCGCTGTAGCCGGAGATTTTTCCATCGGCCGCCGCGGGCCAATAGCCCTTGATGGTTTTGCCGATCGCGACGACGGGACGGCGGTCTTGCGGGTCCACTTCGTCCATGGCTCGCAGTGCCGCAGTCACTTCGCCGTAATCGTTACCGTTCGATAACGTAAAGACGTTCCATCCATATGACGTCCATTGGCTCACCAGGTCGTAGACCTCGCAGAACTGCCCGGCGATCACGCCGCCAATCTTGCCGCCAACCAGGCAATCGTCGATGCCCGCGTTGTTGTCGGAAATCATCACCCGCAAACGCTTTCCCACTTGCAGTGCGAGCGCCTGCGTCTTCAACTCCTGCGCGTGACCTTCGGTGAGGGCGAATTCGCCTTCCAGCGCAATTATCTTCGGCGACTTTGGCGCGCCGACGTAATCCCAGAACGCCGCTTTGCCCGCGGCCGTCGCTATGCCGATGCCCGAGGGACCGCCGTTCACATCGTTGGTTAAATCGGTGCTTTCGGCATGTCCCATGAGCGCACGAATGCCCCGGCCTTTCGCTTGCGCAAACAGCGGATTGTCTTCCAAATCGGTTTCATGCAGCAGCGTTTTCAGCGCGCCGGCACCGCGCCGGAATCCCAACGCGTCGATCGGCAGCATCGCTACGTGCGGATCGACGTGATAACGCGGATCGCCGGTCTGCTGATACTTGCGGTACAGCGCCTGGCCCATGATCATCCACAGCGCGTAGCAAGTGGGGACCGAGTGGCCCGCTGCCATCATGAATTTGTCGGAGTAAGGATGCTTCGGCCGGCGGTAATCGTAACGCAGTCCACCGTTTTCAGGACCGGCCAAATGCGCTGCCACATTGTACGGGGTGTATGCGAGCGGTCCGCCGAGATGCCCGGTCTGCGCGTAATTTCCGAGCAGCACCAGGGTCATGCAGGTCATGTATCCAATGTCGTCCAGCAACGGATCGTACGCCAACGTTTGCTGCTGGGAGGGAGAAGGAACTACGTGAATGGGCGATGTCATAGACGGTCTCAAAATCATAGCACCCGTAAAGCAAAGGACTTCATGGTCTCACGGATTGTTGAGGAAGCTCAAGGTGAAGGCTCTCCTGACGACCGTCTGGAAAGCTCTAAACGCTTTTGGATCGGCGTGCGCTAGCGACGAGGCTTAGTTTGGTTCCGGCGTTGGCGGCTTTCTTGCCAAGCGCCCACTGGAATACTGGATTGGGAACAACCAGCCTCTGAGTTGCGTGCAGCACAATGGCCAATCCTACATGCCCACTGTGGCTTGGACCTGTAAGAGGGAAACTTCTGATGGCGTCAGCTGTGGTCTAACTCCTCGAAGTTCCTCCGAAAGCTCAGTACAGGTCTGCCCGTCAACCTGTCACCAGATTCACGCAGCCAGAACTGACTGATATTCCTCGTAGGCGCCTTTGAAGTCGGTCACATGGTGATCGCCCTCGAAGTGCCAAATTCGAGTCGCGACTTCGTCGATGAGATCGTGATCATGAGTCACCAGCAACACAGTCCCAGGATATTTTTGCAGCGCAATATTCAGCGCATTAATCGATTCCAGGTCCAGGTGGTTGGTAGGCTCATCGAGCACCAGCACGTTCGGCTTTTGCAGCATAAGTTTGCAGAACAGCAGGCGCGCGGCTTCGCCACCGGAAAGTACGTCGGTGCGCTTGTTGCCGTCGTCGCGCGCGAACAGCATCTGTCCCAGCAAGCCGCGTATCTCTTCGTTCGCCGCGCCCGGATCCCAGCGATGCAGCCATTCGAACGCGGTCATTCCTTTTTCGATGAGCGCCCGGTGGTCCTGCGCGAAATATCCGACGGACGCCTCGTGTCCCCAGATGACCTTTCCGTCACTCAAGAACGGGCCGTCATATCCGCTGGTCTGGCGCAGCTCGGCTTCTGGAACGGTCGGCGAGTTGGCCAGCAACGCATTCAGCAGCGTGGTTTTACCCGCGCCGTTGCGGCCCATCAACGCGATCTTCTCGCCGCGAGTCACGCTGGCCGTGAAGCTGCGGATGACCTCGCTGTCTCCGTAAGACTTATTCACGTTTTCCAGTTCCAGAATGTGTTTGCCCGACGGACGCTTCTGTTCGAACTTGAGATAGGGACGCTGTATGTTCGACTTCGCCAGTTCGGTGACCTGCAGACGTTCCACTTCTTTGCGCCTCGACTGCACCTGGCTGGAGCGAGTGCCGGCAGAGAACCGCGCAATGAAGTCGTTCAGTTGGGCGATCTTCTTTTCCCGTTGTGCGTTCTGTCCTTCAATCTGCGAGCGAACCTGCGTCTTGGCCATCACCATCTCATCGTAGCTGCCGGTGTAGGTGATGATGGTTTCGTAATCGATATCGGCGATGTGGGTGCAAACACTGTTCAGGAAATGGCGGTCGTGCGAGATGACGATCACAACTCCGTCATAGTTTCGCAAGAAGCCTTGCAGCCAATGGATCGAATCCAGATCAAGGTGGTTCGTCGGCTCATCCAGCAACAGCGCCTGCGGATGTCCAAAGAGCGCCTGCGCCAACAGTACGCGGACCTTCTGCCCGCCCTGTAGTTCACTCATCGGACGCAAGTGCATTTCGTCGGCGATGTCCAGGCCTTGCAGCAGGAGCGCAGCATCGGTCTCGGCGGAGTAGCCATCCTCTTCGCCGACAATGCCCTCCAGCTCGCCCAGCCTCATGCCATCTTCGTTCGTGATCTCATGCTTCTCATAGATGCGATCGCGCTCTTCCATCGCCGTCCAAAGCCGCTTGTTGCCCATGATGACGGTATCGAGCACGCGATAGGCGTCGAAAGCGAACTGGTCCTGGCGCAACACACCCAGCTTCCGCGGGCGCACCACGGTACCCTTCTGCGGCTCTAACTCACCGGTCAGCAGATTCATGAAAGTGGACTTACCTGCTCCGTTGGGACCGGTAAGTCCATAGCGCTTCCCGGGAGTAAACGCGGTGGACACTTCGTCGAACAGAACTTTAGCGCCGTAGCGCATCGATACATTGCTAACTGAGATCATGATTTTTGTTCAGGGACTGCGGGAAAATTGCCTACAAGGAGGGTCGCAGCTATCCAGATAAGGATATCATGAGCGGCGTGAAATCATGCCTGCGTGCCCGATGTTGGATGGAACTTAGATCGGTCCTTGAGAGCGGCGCAGCCGGACCGCTCCGGCGAGGAATGCCGCGGTGATCGCCAGCCCGATCCACAGACCCGCACTTGTCAGGAAATGCCCAGGAGTAAGGTGTGTCATCGGATCCAGCGGGCTGCTACCCGGCATGGAAACCGCTTCCGCGCCCCCTCCTATGCGGTTTCCGAGCAGGGTAGCGAAATGCGTAGTATTGAACGCGATCTTCTCAACCAGCGCGATCGCGAGCAGCGGCACCGCGGCCCACAGAACCGGTGCGCGCCGCGCCCAGGCCGAAACCAGCAGCAACCAGCCGAAGATTGGCGCGTACCAGAGCGAATGAATCGTCACGAGATGGTAAAGGAGTCCCAGCCAACTCTGGGGTAACGAAAGCTGGGCCCATAACGTCCCGGCGCTCAGACCGCTTCCCAGCAGTACGGCAGCTGCTCATCAGCGCCATGATCAATTGTGTAAGCACAGTGATTGCGAAGGTGACCAGCGGCAGCACCACCAGCGGAATAGCTGCCTTGGAGAGCACCGTCGTGAGATCGGAAACTGGCAGCGACTTCCAGAACAGGATGCTGCGATCGCGACGCTCGCCATGTAGCGCGTCGAGACAGTAAAACACCGCGACGACAAACGTGGTCCCCATTATGGCAAACTCGGCGAAGCTGTAGTGTTGTTCGAGTATCGCGCCTCGCTGAGCCAGGTTGGTCACCGACATCGCACGACCAATCGTAGCGATCAGGTGGCCGACCAGAGTCAGGGCGGCGACGGCCAGCGGCGCGACATAGATCGAGCGGCTCTCCCACAATTCGCGCATCACCGACCAGTACAGGAGCCGGCTTTCCGGGATAACCGCGGGCGCGAAACCCTGCGCTGCGATGGGAGTGTCTGGCATGGTGTTGGATTGGGTATTCATTGTGCCGCTCCTTGTGCCTGGCGAGACTGATTGCCAATCACGGCAACGAACAAGTCGGCGATGCCCGGTGTGCGCACGTCGCCCAACGCTGCCAGTTGCTGACGATCCACCCTATTGAACAGCAGGATGGTGCCGCCGATCGCCTGGCGCTCGTGCATCGGCTTGAGCGCGCGCGCCGCCGCGACCTGCTCTGGGCGCACCATCACTTCCAGATAGTCCGACTCCAACTCTTCCATGCTGCGATCGAATACGATGCGCCCGCGGTCGATGAACATGACGTCGGTGAGCACGTGCTCGATCTCCTCCACCTGGTGTGTGGCAACCACGATGGTGCGATTGTGATCGAAATAGTCATTCAGCAGCGAATCATAGAACTGCTTGCGATATAGGATGTCCAGACCCAGCGTCGGCTCGTCCAGCACCAGCAATCTCGCGTCGATGGCCATCACCAGGGCGAGGTGCAGTTGGGTCACCATGCCTTTCGAAAGTTCCCTGACCCGGCTGGTGCGCTGGATGGTGGTCTTCGCCAGAAAACCTTCCGCCTTGGCGCGATCGAATCTTGGATGCACGCCGGCGACGTAGTCGAGCAGCTGCGAAACCCGCGCCCAGCGCGGCAGCACGGCGACATCGGCAATGAAGCAGACATCGCGCATGAGCTGATCGCGCTCGTTCCAAGGGTCGCGTCCCAGCACTCTCAGTTGTCCCTGATAGGTCGTGAGACCGAGGAACGCGTGGATTGCAGTGGTCTTACCCGCGCCGTTTGGACCGATGAGCCCCAGGATACGGCCCTCTTCCACCCGCATGTTGATGCCGTCGAGCGCGATGGTTTTGCCAAAGGCCTTGCGAAGGCCCTGGGCTTCTATGCATGCCATTAGCTTCAGCCCTCCTGCTTCTTGCCGGGATCCGGCTGGGCGGTTTCCGGCGTTGTGGCGTCCGCAGACGACCGGCCGCCCGCGCCATCCAGAAGTTCCTCGGCCTTCAGTCCGAGCCGCTGGATAGTCGCGTAGACCCTGGGCCACTCTTCTCCCAGGAACTTTTGCCGTTCGCCCTTAAGCAGCAAACTGCGTGCCCCCGTATTGATGAACATGCCGCGACCTCGCCGGGACTCCACCAGCCCCTCGTCCACTAGTTGCTGATAACCCTTCAGAACCGTGAGCGGATTGACCCGATACTCAGCCGCGACGTTGCGCACAGAGGGCAGCGGATCGCCATCCTTGAGCACGCCGTCGAGTATCATCGCAACCACGCGGTCGCGAAGCTGGCGGTAAATCGGCTGACTGTCGTTCCACTCACGGTCCATGATTTTCCGGGAATCCTCACCCGACCTTACTACAGGTAGATCGCGCGTCAGTTTGTCTTATGCATGTCGAAGTGCGCGTGGATCGGCTTATCCTTCATCATGAATGTCCAATCTTCGGTGTGATGATTGGCATCGATGATGGTAAACACCGCATGGTGCATGTGAGATTCTGGGCTCCCGCTGATGTCCTTGAACTCGAACTCGATCGTCTTGCCGTCGGGCGACATCTTGCCTACCATGCGAGGCCGGTTCCCCGCGTCACAGTAGTGAACCAGAGTGAGCTGGTCTCCGTCCACGTAAAGCATCGTCACCGGATGATCGTACTTTGCCGCATCCAGCGGCGTTCCTGCTTCCTGCATCTCGTGCACGAGAACGTTTCCCCGCGAGGTTACGCGCATCGAGACGTGTATCGGTTTGCCGCCTGACATCTCCGGCATCTCTGGGACGGCGACTGGGCCTTCCCACTCTCCCGCCAGGGTTTTTATGGTTGTGAAGGACTTCTGTGCCGCCGACGGTACAGCAACCGCGGAGGACTGTTGCGCGTCGTGCTGGGCGAAAGCCACGCTGGTGAACGCTAAAACAACAACCGTCAATGCAAAGCGTAGGTGTTTCATGTTGCATTCTCCTGAAGAGTTCATCTCTACCTTCGCTCTCGGATCAGGGGTTTATCTGGCATTGATCAAGCGAAGCTGAGCGAACGTCTATAGTGTTATAGTTAACTATAACACTATGCTAAATGTCAAGCCCTTTTTTATGCTCTTGCGTAACCCGTGGTTAACAGGGCCGCGTTACAGTGGTGCCAAGCGGAAACGTCTTCTATGGCTAACAATCAGCTTTCTTCGATCAACCATATCGTCGTTCTAATGCTGGAGAACCGGTCCTTTGATCACATGCTGGGACTTCTGTATTCAGCCAGCGGTAACGTCTCGCCGCTTGGCCAGCCTTTCGAGGGGCTGACCGGACAGCAATCAAACCCCGGCTCAAATGGATCGCCAGTTTCGGTTTTCACGATTACGCCGACTGATCAAAACGCATACTTCATGCCCGGCGCCGATCCGGGCGAGGGCTACTCTGCAACGAACTCTCAGCTCTTCGACAGCACAACTGCACCAACGCCGCCCGTGGCTACCAACAACGGCTTTGTTACCGATTTCAGCTACACACTAGGGTGGGAGTCGAAGGAGGGATGGTCAATCCTTGCCGGCACCGTCGCCAACGATATTATGGGCGTGTTTCCTCCCAGCATGCTGCCAGTTCTCGCCGGACTTGCGCGAGGATTTGCCGTTTGTGACTACTGGTTTGGCTCCGCTCCGACGGAGACCTTGCCGAACCGGGCATTTGTGAATGCTGGAACTTCACAAGGCCATATGGACGACTCGACCACGAAGTACACCTGCCCGAGTATTTTCGGGCTGCTTTCCAAAAACAACTTGAGCTGGAGCATTTACGGCTATGACGCTCCGCCCCTGACCCGAATGGATTTCACCGACACAACCGCCGCGGACGATAGCCACTTCGGGCAATTCACGGACTTCCAGACGGCTGCGGCAAACGGGACCTTGCCTGCCTACACGTTTCTAGAACCAAGCTGGGACGCCAGCGGAAACAGTCAACACCCGAACTATAACGTTGCGCTTGGCGAGCAATTGATTCACGACGTCTATTACGCACTGCGCAATGGTCCTGGCTGGAACCAGACGCTGCTGATCGTCACCTATGACGAGCACGGTGGCTGCTATGATCACGTGCCACCACCTACGAGCGCGGTACCGCCGGACGACTCGGCGGGAGAATATGGGTTCGACTTCAAGCGCTTTGGCCCCCGTGTGCCGACGGTGCTGATCTCGCCGCTGATAGTGGCGGGCACCGTGTTCCGAGTACCGGCAGGAGCCATGCCGCTCGATCACACTTCGATCTTGAAGACCATCGAAACGCGATGGAATTTGCCGGCGCTCACCGCACGCGATGCCGCCGCCACCGACGTGGGGAACGTTTTAACGTTGACGCAGCCCCGCACCGATGACCCGCTGCAAGGCGTGACCGTGCCGGTTGCCGCCAGCGTGAATCCGGATGAAGACCGGCCTTCGCATCTACAAGAAGTGCAGGCTGGACTGGTGGCGCAACTCCAGATTCCCGATGGACAAGGCGGAACCCATCACGTCATGCCCCGCTTGATAACGAACAGTGACTATAAGTCCTATATTCGTTCGCGGACGGAGGCGTGGCGCGCATCACGAAAGACAATCACTTCACCGGCTCCGGATCAACAAACGAAATAGATGCGGAATTCGCCAGGTGATTCGACCGGGAAGCGGGACGCATCAGAGGTCAGCCGAGCCGCAGATCCAGTGGGGGCAGGGGTAGGCCTTCGACCTCGACTGTCCAGAGATCGCCTCGGTCGGTCGGATGTCCAGACGTGAGCGTCCCGGAACTAATGATTTCCCCCGCGCTTAATGGCTGGTTTGGGAATCGCCGAATAATGGCTGAGCTGAGTTCTGCCAAACACAAGGCGGGGCTTCTCAGGCAGTTCCTGCCAGATCCTTCTTCCACAAACTCCTGGTTCTTCGAAACGCGCACTTTGAATCTCGTTAACTCATCCACCAGCGAGGGAATTAATTCGGGCCGCACCTGCATCCGCTCTCCTACCACGAGTGCAGCGTGAAGTCCGAAGGATGCTACAAAATCACTGGGTTGGAACTTCCAGTCCGGAAAAGGGCAATCAATGATTTCGAATCCGATCGCCAACCAATCCACGGACTCGAGCGCTTCGCGGGCGCCGAGGCCCTCAGCACTGATCGGTTGTTTCAAGCCGAAAACAATCTCGGGTTCAATCTTCAGTGAACGGTACTGAGCAAGCGTCAATACTGCGGAGTTGTTTTCGCCGTAGTGCACAGTATCGTCGTACATGTGGGCCCAAACCAGGGTTTCAAGTTTGAGCACGCGCCACATCGCCTTATTGGCATATCCAACCTTGCGGCCAACGGCTGTGGCCCCGTCAGCCTCGCGAAATCGCTTGAGCGCTGCTTCAACTTCATAAGCTGCGTCTAGATCAAAGCCCGGCCGCGAGGAGGGAAGAGCCAGTACCATTTGGCCCGTTTTATAGGCGGACATGAGTTCGTGCGCTAGAGTTTGGACCTGACCGCTAGACATAGAGTTCAAGGTGTTCTTCAACAGCTCAACTTGCAACCAGAATCACGCCCGGGAAAGTCCAGACGAACGTATCGTAACATCGACCGGTCATTTACAATCTTCAGCCGCAACCGGTTATTGCGGTGATGAAGCTCCGCTTCATTTGCTTTGGAGGGATCATGCGCAGTTATTTGGCCTTAGCTGGCATAGTGGTGCTGACGAGTCTAGCTTTGGCGCAGCAGGCAGCGACGCCTCCCGCGTCAAGCGTCAGTCAGCCATTCGGCAGCGTCACCACGGACCCGGCGCTGAAGAGCATGTTCGAAGCGAAGGTAAGGGCCGAGTGGGAGGCACTGAAGAACAAAGACAAGAAGGCGTACGCCGAGTTGTTAGCCGAAGACTACCAAGGTGTCGAAATCGATGGCAGAGGCGAGCGGAACAAGATTCAAAGTGTAAACGACCTGGCAGACACGAGCGGTTTCAACTATACGCTGGAGAGATTGAAGCTGATTCCGCTGGAAGCAGATGCCGCCTTCGTCATCTACGAAGTAACGATGCAGTTTCCACCCAAGGCACAGTTGCGATTCTCCCGAGTGTATATTGGTGAGCTTTGGGTGAAGCGGGCGGGCCAATGGAAGTTATTGCACTACCAGGAAACTCATGTGAAGTAGGACTCTGAAGCAAAACTGTGCAACCATTGCAATGATGTTGACATCCACTCTGGCGAAAGGAAAAACTCCATGGGAAGGTTGTTATTCGTTCTACTGCTCTCGAGCAGCTTTCTCCTGGCCCAAGATAGCTCTTCTGCTGCTTCTGGCCAAGACAACACCAAGGGGTCCAACGGGCAAGTAACCGTAGACGGTTGTGTCGACCGATCTCGCGGTGATTATGTGCTGATACAGCAAAATCCCGGCATGACTTACCAGCTTCAGGGTACGGGCAAAATTAAGATAAACCACTATTTCGGACAGCGAGTGGAAGTGATCGGTACCAAGGAAGCCTCGCTTAGCACAAGCTCAGACTCGCTCACCCAAGGTGGTTCTCCGTCTCCCGTGACAATACGGGTGAACTCGATCAAGACCCTGGCGAAACAGTGCTCCGCGCATCAAGTCTCTAAGTAAAGGAGCAGGTTTAGCCACAATCCGGGGGCATGGCCTGAATCTCCGATTCGGAGGTGCAGGGTTTCTTCTTCTTTGTGGGCTCGAGCAATGCCGAACGACGGTAGCTAAGAATCCACAGGCCTTCGTTGTTGGTGAGATAGATCAAACCATGCCCTCCGTCGGGAAGCACGCTGGTAACACCGTTAAATTCCTGCACAGTTTTTGGATTGCGGGGATCGCTCAAGTCCAGCACACGAATCGTTTGGGTGGGATGACTGCTGCTGGTAAGCGTGGTCGGTTTCTTCTCCGGAGCTGCGGCAATGGCAATATCGGGGCTGACCATTTCCAAACTGCCGGCGGTGGCCTGGCTCACCGCCGCGCTGTGTTTCAGCACGTTCGGCATATCCGGCTTCGTTACATCCACAATCATGAAGCCCTGTTTCGAAGCCTGCTGCACGTACAAGTAGGTCTTGCCATTGTCCTTCTGGAGCAGCATTTGACTGCCGGTCGCTTGGGGAAGCGGCAGGTGCGCAATCACGGTCGCGGGCACATCCGTGGACTTGTTACGGGTTTCGTCCTGGGCCGGCAACAGCGTTCCCAATACCAACGCCAGAGCCGCGATTGCAACGGGTACAAAGGTTCGCTTAGCACTGTCCATCAGGGGCACCAACTTCAGGTCTGATCTATCGCGTGAAAATATACCATAGGGTTCCAAGCCTTTGTGGGCTTGGAACCCTGCACGACTGGGGATTGGTCGTGGGTCAAAGTCACTGTTCAGCGTACACGCCGACGCAGCCATTGCCGCTCTGCGAAGTGCATATACCGCCGGCTTGCAAGGGCACAAAGGCATGGTTGGTGATGGGATCAACCGCGACACTGTGCGAATTCGTGTTGGTAGTAACGTTCTGCAGCCAGATGTTCTGAATAGCATCGATGACGCCCAGGACCGGTCCATTGGGCATATCGCGCGCGGCCACGTAATATCTGCTATCGCCTGGGTTGTACCAGATCTCGTCAACTCCGCCGACGTTGTCGATCGTGGTGAGGATGGTGCCCGCGGTTCCGTCGATGATGTATTCATTCGGCGGAAATGCCTGGCCGTCATGATCCGCGCAACCTACCAGGAAGTTGTTGCCGGGACCCTGAACGACGCTGGTTGGCATGCAATCTGGCATTACGAAGCTGTTGACGACCACCGGCCCATTCGGGTTTCCGAGCCGAGGATCGATTTCGTCTACGCTCCCGATGCTGGTGACGCCAATGGAATTGGCATTCGTCAGCAGCAAGTGGCCGGTATTGGGATTCCACGCCATCCCTCCCAAACCGGCCGGCGATATGGCGCCACTACAAGTGCCGCCAGGAGAAGCTTGATTACAAAAAGTTCCTAGTGCCGTGTCGACAATGGGCCCATGATGGCACGGGATCGTATAGGCCGTGCCGCTGGGGGTCATGCCTACGCCGGGGATACCTGAGTTTACTGAACCGGAGACACCACCGAAGGTTTGCGGATTGGATGGGTCTGGACACGGGAAGCTACCGCCAACCGTGTCTACCGGGACGGTCGTACTCAATCCCATCCCACCCGACGCCGTACCGCCCGCGCCGTCATAGTAGATCTGCCCGATGATGCAACTGGGCGGATTGAAAGATGCGCCCGCCGCCGGCACTACAGGTGAAGTCAAAGTTCCTTGCGCGGGGTACGGGCTGGGCAGAGGTGGGGCTGGGAATGGGCCGTAAGGAGTCGTGGCATCGATCGGCAGACAATGCTGCTGTGATGGCGTGCCAGTCTTACTCACGATATGCGACATATCGATCAACGTAACAAACGGTAATCCCGGATCGCCATCGATGACGGCAAGAACCTGGTGCACCGGGTCGTATGCCATTTCGTCGGCTCGATCATCGCCACAACTGGCGTTCGAACCCGCTTCTCCGTTCCAGGAGGCTACACATGGAGCTATGCCAAGTGGACCGTCATAGTCGGCAGAAACGCCGGTGGGAATCACGGCCAGCACATTGGGCGGGGTGGGAGGATTGGTACTCAAGTTCATGGTGCTCAGGTCCCAAACCACCACCGAAGCGCTGCCATTGCCAGTAAACAAGATATTGCCGTTGGGGGTCACCTCTTCACCGTCTGGGCCTGACATGGGGTTCACGCCGTTGCCGCGCGAAGCGCAACATTGCGCTCCCGGAAATCCCCCAAAATTACCGTTGGCACCAAATCCTGACGCAAGGTGAAATGGTGGATTTCTGCACCCGAAGCGGGTGAAATTCCCAAAGACCGAAATGAGCGGAGGAATACTGGGATCGCACGGGCTGGCCTGGTTGCCTGCGCCGGTTACGGCGTTGGAACCCTGGAGGGCGTTGACCGCCAGATTGGTGTTGGTATTGATGACCACCACGGCCAAGCCGATGCGGTCGGAGATGTAATCCAGCCGTGGTTGCCGCGTTGATCCAACTGATGTCGAACGAATTGAATGGTCCGCCCGGCTCGCCACTGGGATTATGCTCTGGTACCGGGATGTTGAGAATGTCACCATAACCGGCGCCAGTCGGTGTATTGCCGCAGGTCGGGCAGTTGGCTGGACCGCCGCAGCCGCTCATAATCAACAACAAAGCCGTGAAAAGAATGGTCAGCAGAAATCTCGTTCTCATCGAATCTCCTCCACATTCGCCTTGGGCGCCACAGCGGGCCCCTAGAAGCGGTACTGCAGCTCCTGCAAAAAGACGACGATATTCTGCGGCTCTTGGCCTGTGGTGCTAGGCTGCTTCAGCCGATCGACGTTGATGTTGAATTGATACTTCACCCAGTAATTCAGATACCAGTTGAGGCCGAAGGTGAACTGGTCGGTGCGATAGCTGTAGGTGGGTACAAATCCCGGCGTATACAAGGTCAGGTCGTTGGCCCCAGGCGCGATTGCCTGGATGGCGGAGTAGCGGAATCCGACTCCCCAAGCTCCCCAGCCCCGTTCCTTTCCGCCCTCAGGAGTGTCCGGTCCAAATAGCGGATGGTGAACTCGAGGAGTGCCATTTTCAGGCTGCTTCTCGCCGGTGATCAGGTAGGTGCTGCTGAAGTTCCAGGCTTTGGCACCCACCCCGGGGTAAGTGAAGAACGCGAGACCGCCAGGTGTCTCTGAGCCTATGCCGTAGCGCTGATCTTGGAGCTGATCGTACTCTCCCTTCAGCGCAAACGATGACTTGATGTAAGTGAATTCGCCTTCGTAGCGGTTGATGGGGCCGTTGATCCGCAATTGCGGGAAGAAAGTATAGGCTTGATCCGGAAGCGTCGCGCTGAAGCTCACGTCGTTGGATAGGCCTCTGGAATCCGCGTGAGCGATTGATCCACCGAAAGCAAATTCCCTGAACCACTTGCTTGAGGTGTTGCGCCACGGATAGAGACGGACCCTGCCCACGATCTCTGGCTCGTCCACCACGGCGGCCGTTACGCCGCCTCGTCCGTTGAAGGCTCCGACGAAGTACTGCACGACTCCGTGCTGGATGTCTCCGTGAAATGTGATACCGGGGCTGCGGAACGCAGTGACTACAGAGGGATAGAGCAGTGCCTGCAAGCCGCGCTCAACGAAGTCGAGGTTGGTGGCGCCAGTCGCCAATTCCTGCGCGAAAGGCTCCTTGAATTGACCGGCCTGAAATTGGAACTCGGGGATGATCCTGGTGTTGAGGTAGACATCACGAACAATCGCGCCGGTAGTGGAGTTGGCGTCGGTCAATATAGCGAAATCGAAACGCTTACCGTAGTTGCCCTGGAATCCGAAGCGCGCGCGGCGCAGGACAAATGTATTCGCGGGCACGGCGTCGCCCGTGTAGGCGCGATAGTCCATATCAACGTATCCGTAGGGATTGAGGTTGAACTGTCCATCAGGACTCCTGATGAAAAAGTGTTCCCCATTCCATCCGGCGGTTAGGGCAGCCTCTTTCTTGGGAGCCGCGGATTGAACTTGATCCACGACCACCGCTTCTCCCCCGGGATAGGGCTCGACGACAACCGCATCAACCAGCCGAGAGCTGGTAGTCACCGAAGAAGAGTCGGCCACTAAGTGGATCGGAACTGAGCTATTGTTTGCTGCCTGAGCGCTCGTCTCAACCAGCTTCTGGACCATCGCCTTCAGTTCCTCAATGGTCTGGTGCTGCGCAGCGACCTCGCTCCGCAACTGGTTGACCTCTGCCTCAGTGGCGCTCACCGAGGCCGATCCGTTGGCCTTGCTTGATGGTTCCGGACCTTGAGCCTGGGCGAGCAAACCCGGCGCTATGAAACCGACGAGAAGCACAAAAAACGCTGTTAGAGAGCGCATGTCTTCCTCTCCCGGG
This sequence comes from uncultured Acidobacteriaceae bacterium, assembly GCA_963833305.1. Lineage (GTDB taxonomy): Bacteria > Acidobacteriota > Terriglobia > Terriglobales > Acidobacteriaceae > Bog-257. Next base: position 36,937 of record CAWHXN010000011.1, read on the forward strand.
ATGATTTGCAAAACGGGTCTGCCCTCAAGGACGCCGACAAACGGACCACGCTGTCCTTGACCGGTCGGAACTCCAACTGGTCTGAAGAGTCGACCAGTTAGGCGGTTTACCACTTCAAAATACGAAAGTCAAGAAAACTTTGTATCGCGTTGAGATACATGTGGCCAGCGGCCGTGAGACGAGGGCCAGGCGGTACTCTCCATCGACGTACACGAGTTGGCGCTCCCAGCTTTGCGGGACCATCAACTCGCGGTTCTCGGAGCCTCAGAGATGGACTGGCACGCGCGCGAAAGAAGCTCTTTTAGGACAGTCCCAAAAGTAAACTCCCGGTCAACTCGCAGTAGGGAAGATTATTGACTCCGTACAAATGCCCTGCAATGATGTTCGTTTGCCAGAGGAAAGACCGGAAACCGTCAGAATCTTGGGGAGTTGTCCGTGCCCAGCGCCCCTTCCGTCTTGCGAGTGGCGCACCCTGCTCGACGGAATTTGCAGCTGACAAATCAACCAGCGACTTAGAGTTGATTTCGCCTGCCGCCGGATGATTGCTCAGCGCGTACGGCACGATGTCATTCCGGCTGGCGACGACGGCAAAACCGGTCGACCTCACTCCTCAGCTGGTGACTCGTATCTTTGACGGGGAATTGCCGAAAAATTCAACTCAATTCGCCTGTCGCGGTTCAGCGCAATGAGGCGGCAACCCTTTCCGAAGCGCGCCCTGTCGCAGCGGGGATGATGCTGCGGGGCTACCATTGGCCATCCTGGGTGGGAACCGCTTAGGTCTGAAGAGTGCGGCCACATTCTCTTACCGGCAACCGGCAAAGTTCTAAGCTGCATCGAACGACCCTTGGCAAAGGACAACGAATGACCCTGAAGTCAGTAGATACACTACTTGACGTCTTACAATTCGCGGACAGCCACACGGCAGTTATCGTTCCCGAGATCGGAATTCGAGTCACCTACGATTCGCTTCGCCGCCAGGTTCTGGCCATGGCGAACGCTTTGGCCTCCGCCGGCATTCGCCGTGGCGATGCTGTGGCGATAGCCTTGCCGAACGGGCTGCCCGCAATTGTCAGCTTTCTAGCGGCCTCCATCGCTGGAACAGCGGCTCCCTTGAACCCGGCTTATCCCTATGAGGAGTTTCTCTTTTTCCTGGGCGATACCGATGCCCGCATTTTGCTTTGTCCCCCGGTGGGCGCGGAATTCGCCCGCAGCGCGGCGGCCGACCGAAAGATCCCGGTGTTTTCGGTGGAAATGAGCGCCGACGGCGACGTTCACTTGGTCGATGCTCCTACTGGAGCCTCAGCCATCGAGCCCACGGCCGAAGACATTGCCGTTGTCCTGCACACCAGCGGAAGCACGGGCAGGCCCAAGCGCGTGCCCTTGCGCCATTTCAACCTGGCCGTCTCATCGGCGAATATCGCAAATACCTACGCTCTCTCGGAAGAGGATGTTTCGCTTTGCATCATGCCGCTGTTTCACATTCACGGGTTGATTGGCTCGACCATGTCAACCCTGCTTTCTGGCGGCACCGTGGTTGCTCCCACTAAATTCAACGCTCTTACTTTCTGGCGGACGGTGGGGGAACACCGCGTAACCTGGTATTCCGGCGTGCCCACAATGCATCAGATCCTTCTGGCCCGCAGTCGCCATAAGCCGCCGGAAGCTGCTTCGCTGCGCTTCATTCGTTCCTGCAGCGCGCCTCTTTCGTCCGAGCTCATTCACAAGATCGAGGACCTGTTTGGCGTGCCCTTCGTCGAAGCCTACGGAATGACCGAGGCTGCCCACCAGATGACCTCGAATCCTCTGCCCCCGCGACATCGCAAAGCGGGTTCTGTCGGAGTGGGTGCTGGGATGCGCATCAGCGTTATGGACAAGGAAGGCAACCACCTCAGCAACGGCCAGCGGGGTGAAGTCGTCATTCAGGGAGCGAATGTGTTTCGGGGATATGAAAACAATCCCGAAGCCAACGCTCGCGCTTTTGTGAATGGATGGTTCCGTACCGGCGACGAAGGCTTCCTTGACGAAGATTGCTATTTGCATCTGACCGGGAGAATCAAAGACATCATCATTCGCGGTGGCGAGAATGTTGCACCGCATGAGGTCGATGAGATTTTGCTGAAACATCCCGCGGTGGCTGCAGCGGTTACCTTTGGCTGCGCTCACCCCACGCTGGGCGAAGAAGTTGCGGCGGCCGTGGTCTTGCACGAACCGCACGATGCCACCGAATCGGCGCTCATCAAGCACTGCCGCGAGTGGCTGGCAGAGTACAAATGTCCAAAGAAAATCTATCTGGTGAAGAGTATTCCCACGACCGCTACCGGAAAGATTCGCCGCCGCGCCGTCGCCGCTGCGCTCGTGGATAACCAACAATGAGATTCCTGATCGCAGGCGCGGGCGCCATCGGAGCCTACATCGGGGCCCGCATGGCGCAGGCCGGATTCGACGTCACGCTCTTCGCGCGAGGTCCACATCTTCGCGCCATGCAGGAACATGGTGTGCAGGTGAAAAGCTCCGAAGGCGATTTCGTGGCGCGGCCGACAATCGCGAGTTCCCTCGAAGAATTGAAACCCCCGGACGTGGTCTTTCTCGGCGTAAAGGCGCATGGCTTGTTGCAGCTTGCTCCTCAGTTGAAGCCGGTATTGGGGCCAGACACTACCGTCGTCAGCACCCAGAACGGAATTCCGTGGTGGTACTTTCAGGGCTTCGGGGGTGAGTGGGAAGGATTGCGTCTGGAGCGTGTCGATCCCGGCGGTGTAATCTCATCGGCTATCGAAGCCAATCACGTAGTTGGGTCCATCGTTTATTTCTCGACTGAGATTACGGCACCGGGAGTGATTCAACATATCGAGGGCAATCGCATTTCGCTTGGCGAACCGGATGGCACGCGTTCTGATCGCAGCCGCCGAATTGCGGAGGCGCTGATCGCGTCCGGCTTGCGCTGTCCCGTCACCACTCGTATCCGGACCGAGATTTGGCTGAAGCTACTGGGCAATGCTTCCTTGAATCCGGTCAGTGCATTAACCCGCGCCACGCTGGTTCAGATGGTCCGCGATCCCGGAGTTTGTTCGGTGATCCGAAACATCATGCAAGAAGTGGAAGCGGTCTCCCAAAAGCTGGGCATCGAGTTGCCTGTTTCTATCGATCAGCGAATCGCAGGCGCCGAAAAAGTTGGAGAGCACAAAACCTCGATGCTTCAAGATCTGGAAGCAGGACGTCCGATGGAACTGGAAGCGTTGGTAGGCGCGGTAGTCGAACTAGGAGAGCGAGTGGGTGTCCCTATGTCCTACACGCGAACGGTGTACGCCTGCACACGTTTGTTGGCCGATATGCAGGTTCGCAGCATCCCAAAATAAGCGCTAGCCACCGAGCGTAACATTGAGCCTGGCCGTTCGCTCGGCGGCCTTTCCTGTCACGAGTGAACCCCTCGTTTAATTCAAGGCGGTGGCCCTGGCTTTTACGGCGGTAAGGCTCCGCCACCTTTTTTCGTACCGCCGAATACCATTACCCAATAAATTTGTTGCCCTGGCCCTTGAGGCGGAGATATACTCCCTTGGGTGAGAGGTCCACTTAGCGGACCACATGCCAATGCCAGACTCGACTCAATCCGATTTCGAGGTGGTCCGAAGGCAGAAGGTCTACGAGGCTGTTGCCGAGCAGATCGAACGGATGATCCTAAAAAAGCTGAAACCCGGGGACAAACTTCCGTCAGAGCGAGAACTGGCGGAGATGCTTCAGGTGAGTCGCAGTTCCATTCGAGATGCGATTCGCAGCCTGGAATTGATGGGCTTGGTGGAACCGCGCCAAGGCGCTGGGACAATTGTTCGCGAACGACCATCTGATTCGTCAATTAATCCTTTTACCAACGCGTTAAAACGTCGGCAGGAGTTAGTCAGTGAGCTTTTGGATTTTCGGAAAATGCTTGAACCGCCGCTGGCGGCGCGCGCAGCCACGCACGCTTCTGCAGACGAACTTGTTGAGATGGAAGAGATTCTGCAACGGCAGGAAGCGAAAGTGTCTCTGGGAGAACCCGCCATCGCCGAGGACGCGGAATTCCACTACAGCATTGCTTTGGCTTCCGGTAACAGCGTTGTGTTGAAGGTGCTTGACATCCTCATGGACCTGCTGCGCGACACGCGTGAACGCTCTTTGCAGGTGCCAGGCCGCCAGCCTAAATCGCTCGCCGGGCACCGGAGGATTCTGGCTGCCATCAAGCGTCGCGACGCCGAAGCCGCAAAGTCTGCCATGCGCCGACACATTGAAGACATCGAAGAGATCGTGCTTAACAATTTTTGACCGCCAGGACCCAGGGCATGTACCGAATATTCGCGATTCACAGTTCCTCGGGAAAACGATCGCGTCACAATGAGCACGGCGGTTGCTTGACAAAGGCGAAGGATACGCCAGCGTGCATACCAATCCGGGGACAATCGGCGTGACCGATCCACGAAATGATACAACCCGTCTGGCCATGGCACCAGACTCGTCCGACCACATGGAGCGGAACGCCCTGACGCTCGGCGACGGATTCTCCTACCAGGAGCAGGCTGCAAGTAACGTTGCGCCGGAAAATGCTTCGCTGCCTTTCTCGGCGAGCATCACGCTGCGGGTTGCGGAGGCCCGGGTCGAGGACATTGGGCATGCCGTTGCCAGACTGGCGCCTGCCGATCTGGTGCGGATAGGTGCTCGCGTCGGTGATGTGCTGAAGATCACGGGCGGCACGATCGGCTTCGGGCGTGCCGAGCTTTCGGACCAGAGGCACGAAGGCATGATCCAAATCGACGGCACCTGCCGCAGTAATTGCAGCGCGGGTTTGCAGGAGCAGGTAACGGTGACCAGAATCGATGGCGAGCAGGCAGTGGCCGTACGATTTGCGCCGTTGTGGGTAGGAGCTGCGCCGGCCACCATCGCGCCCGACCGGATGCTCGAAGACCTGGTGGGCGTCCCGGTTATCGCGGGCTGCGTAGTGCGCGTTCCGACATTTGCCAAGGCGGTGAACTTCCAGGTGGTGCGCACAATTCCATCCGGACCTGTGGTGATCGGCAAGCGCACCGACATTCGGGTCGTGGAAGGCGAGCAGACGGCGGCGCGCGCTCCGTCGGTGTCGTATGAAGATATTGGCGGTCTGGAGCGTGAAGTCGGGCGAGTGCGCGAAATGGTCGAGCTGCCACTGAGGTACTCGCGCATCTTCGAGCGCTTGGGGATTCTCGCGCCCAAAGGGGTTCTGTTATACGGTCCGCCCGGCACGGGCAAAACCCTCCTTGCCCGCGCCGTGGCGGCTGAAAGCCGCGTACATTTCATTCACCTCAACGGCCCGGAGATCATGCGCAAGTTCTATGGCGAGAGCGAGGCCAAGCTGCGCGATGTTTTCGAGGAAGCTGCTCGTCACGCTCCGGCGATTCTCTTCATCGACGAGATCGACGCCGTAGCCCCAAAACGCACTGAAGTGGCCGGCGAAGTCGAAAAGCGGGTTGTGGCACAGCTTCTGAGCTTGATGGACGGCTTTGTCGCGCGTGGCCAGGTCATCGTCATTGGCGCGACGAACATTCCCGAGGTCCTTGACCCAGCGCTGCGCCGTCCCGGCCGCTTCGATCGCGAAATTGAAATCGGCGTTCCGAACACCCAGGCACGGCTGCAGATCCTCCGCATTCATACCCGTGCTATGCCCCTAGCGCCCGACGTCGACCTGCAGGAGATTGCCGAGCATTCCCACGGCTTTGTCGGGGCCGACCTCGAGGCGTTGGGACAGGAAGTAGGCATGATTGCCTTGCGCGGCTTTCTTTCTGCCTTCCCACTCGAGACTGACGGTGCAGCATCAGCTGAGCTAGGAATGTTGCAGGTTACGCGCGAGGACTTCCTCGCCGGTTTGAAGGAAGTCGAGCCCAGCGCCACGCGAGAATTCTTCATTGAGAAAAGCACGTCGACGTTTGCATCGCTCGGGGGGCTCAATCAGGTAAAACGGTTGCTCGACGCCGTGATCGAGCATTCGCACATGCACGGCGAGCTCTACGAGCAAGTCGGACTGGCGCCGCCGCGAGGCATACTGCTTGTTGGACCGTCAGGTACCGGGAAGACGGCCATGGCTCGCGCCCTCTCAGGTGAAAAGCAAATACCGCTCATCGCTATCGACGGACCACAACTGTATTCAAAATGGTTAGGCGAATCGGAGAGAGCGCTGCGTGAAGTCTTCAAGAAAGCCAGGCGAGCCGCGCCCTGCATCTTGTTTTTCGACACCATTGACGCGGTTGCGCCAAAGTTGGGCGCCGATCAATTCGGGACCGACGTCTATCAGAGGATTCTCAGCCAGCTCTTGCGTGAGATCGATAACCTGCGCGACGTCAAAGGCGTGATCCTGCTGGCAGCCACCAATCGTCCAGAGCGGATCGAGCCGGCGCTATTACGCAGCGGACGCTTTGACTACATCCTCCCGTTCGCTAAGCCTGACGCAGCCGACCGCGCAGCGATTATGCGGCTTTGCTGTCGCTGCGTGCCGCTGGCGACTGACGTCGACTTCGAAGAGTTTGCCGATAGGACGGAAGGCCTGACTGGTGCCGATATCGAGAGCCTTTGTAAGAAGGCAACGCTGTTGGCGATTGTGGAATTTCAGGATGGCACTCGCGGCGCGCCTTTCGTTGTATCAAAGAGCGATTTCCTGGCGGTTCTTGATTCCGGTCTGAGCAGTCTTGAACAGCAAAGAGCAACAGTGCTAAGTAACGGCGTCGGGGATATGCGCCCGGGTATATCGACTGCGCCCACTAAGGGATGACGAGGGTTTAATTATGAGTTACACGGAACTCACGGTTTGGACACGCGGCATCATCATGGACAAAGAGGGTCGCGACATCGTCAATTCCATCTCCGCGTCTGCCCGCAAGGAAGGCAAGTACGCGCAGGCGATGGAGAACTATGTCGACAATCCCGATCGCACCAACTGTCCCACGCGCAAGTATTGTCGCGTGAGCGATAGTGTCATCGAGAACGAGCTCACCTACGAAAACGATAATCCCAACATCGTCGTACTGGTTGAAGGGACGATGGTCAAGGGTTGGGATTACATGCGCGGGATGCCTCCGGGCGGAACGCTGGTGATTAACACGCACTATACGCCGGACTACATGATCCGCTTCGTGCCCGGCGCCGAGCGGTTGGCCCAACTGGTCTGCGTCGATGCCGCCAAGCTGGCGGACCACAAATGGCTTTATTACCGGCTGGGCGAGCTGGGTCTCGACCGGCTTTCGACCGAGGGTGCCGCCGAGCGAAATAAGTCAATCGCACCCGATATCGCGGCTCCGTTGATTGCAGCCGTGGTGAAGACCACGGGTATTGTGAAGCTGGAAACAATCGAACCCATGATCGCGAACAAGAAAGCATTTGAATTAGCACTACACGATTTGCACATCATGCCGCTGAACCCAGTGGCTGCTTAGGGAAGGATCTATGTCGACCAAAGGTACACGCATCCCCGAACGGCTCACGATCACGTTCGCAGGCATTACACCCGCGCCCACGCAGGAGAAGGGCCAAGATTTGTTTCCCACCGGTAACTGGCGTTCGATCCGACCGGTATATCGCGACAAGCTACCGCCTTGTAACAACGCGTGCGGAACCAACGAGAAGATTCAGGGCTATCTCGACCTGGTGAAGCGCGGCAAGTATCTCGACGCCTACGCTCTCATCAAGGAAGACATGCCGTTCCCGTCGGTGACCGGGCGGGTGTGCTACCACCCGTGCGAACAAGCTTGCAACCGTGGACAGTACGATGAGGCCATCTCGATTCGAGCGGTCGAACGGTTTCTCGGCGATCTCGGCCAGGCTCTGACCCATGACGTGGTCAAGGCCGGGAAGCCGAACGGCAAGAAAGTCGCCGTCGTCGGTTCAGGTCCAGCCGGACACAGTGCCGCGTACCAGCTTGCCCGCCTTGGCTATCAGGTAACAATTCTGGAGAAATCGCCGAAAGCCGGTGGACTCAATCGCGGTGGAATTCCGGACTGGGTGCTCCCGCAAGACGTGCTCGATCGCGAAATCGAACGTCTGGTTGAGCTCGGAGTGACCATCAAGACCAACGTCGAAGTTGGGAAAGACGTCTCCTGGGACGACTTGAAGAAGAACTACGATGCCTGCGTGCTGGCGGTAGGACTCATCGATCCCAATACAGTGCGCGCCGAGGGCGAGGACAAGGAGGGCGTGATCTACGGACTTCCTTTCCTGCGCGATATCGGCATGGGCACATCGAAGGTCAAGCTGGGCGCCCGGGTCGCCGTTATCGGCGGAGGAAACACCGCGATCGACTGCGCTCGCGAAGCGCTGCGGCAAGGCGCCGTGGAAGTGACCATGATCACGGTGGAGTCCCACCCCGGCGAGATGCCGGCTGTGCCGGAAGATCTGCACGACATGCTCGAAGAGGGTGTGGAACTGTTGCACGGGCGGGCGGTGACCGCGGTGCATGGCAATGGCAGGCTTGAGGCCTTACAGCTGCATCCGGCCCGCTTCTCGGGCACCATCAACGCCTCACCGATCAACGTCGATCGGGAAGCCAAGCCCGAGCGTTTCGCCTGCGACCATGTGATTATCGCGGTGGGACAGCGCCCGTCGCTTGCCTGGTTGCCGGAGGAGTTCAAGAACGAACGTGGCACCATCAAGATCGACCGGTTTGGACGTCTCGGTGACACGAACTTTTTTGCGGCCGGCGACATAGTGCAGCTGGGCTCGGGCCAGCCGCTGATGGTAGTGAATGCGGTCGGCGACGGCAAGCGCGTCGCATTCAATCTGGATAAGGTGCTGCGCGGAGAACCGTTGCAGGCGCGTACCATTCCCGTCGACGTCATCTTCGACTTGAATCGCATGAACATGACATATTTCCCGCACTTCCCGCGCGTCCAGCAGGAACTGCTGCCGCCGACAAGCCGGCGCAGGACGCAGGAGGAAGTGATTCAGGCCTTGTCGGAAGAACAAGCGGTCGAGGAGGCTAACCGCTGTTTCAGTTGTGGCACTTGTAACGCCTGCGACAACTGTTATCTGGTTTGTCCCGAGCCGTGCATCGTGCGTGACGCGCGTTCGAACGGCGTCTACAAGATTCTGGTGGACTACTGCAAGGGTTGCCGCGTTTGCATCGAGGAATGTCCGACAGGCTGTCTCGAGGGGGTGCCCGAGCTCGACTTCGACACAGGCGTGGTGCGAATGGACACGGCGTTCGCTATCTCGCCCGGGTTGCACGGGCGGCAGGCGGAACAACTGAGACATCTGGCGGAGCAGCCGGCGAAGAACATTTAGATGGGAGCCGGGGTTTAAATCCCAGGTTTTATAAGATCGAAACTGCGCGGCTGAAGCGGCGCACCAGTGGATTGTGAGGCTTCGCCCCTAGGCGAATCCTGCGGAGTTAATCATGGCAACGGTAACGGAAACAAAAAAGAGAACAGTCCGGATCAACGGCTGCGTCGCGGCGGCGCAGGCTGCCAAGTACGCCGATGTGGATGTAATTACGGCCTACCCCATCCGGCCCTACACCGCGACGATGATGGCGCTGGCGCAGATGGTGGCCAACGGAGAGCTCGACGCCGAGTACATCGTGGCCGACAGCGAACACTCGCAACTGAGCATCGCTCACGGCGCTTCGTCGAGCGGAGCTCGCGTTTTCACCGGTAGCTCGGGGGTAGGCGTGCAGTTTGCCTACGAGCTTTATTCCCCAATCTCAGGCAGCCGTATGCCGGTGCAGATGATGATCGCCGACCGCACGCTTGATCCGCCGGGCGATTTCGGCTCCGAGCATACGGACGCGCTGTCGACACGCGATATGGGATGGCTCATGGGCTGGTCGTGCGACGCCCAGGAAGCCTTCGACAATCACCTGATGGCTTATCGAATCGGCGAGGATCCGCGGGTGCTTTTGCCCCAGATGGTATGCCAGGATGGTTTCTTCGTTTCCCACATCACGACTGACGTCGAATTGCCCGATCCGGGGCAGGTGAAGGAATTTCTACCGCCTTACAAGCATCCGTACCCGCTCGATCCCCGGCATCCGGTATCTCACGGCCCGCAGATCATGCCTGAGCAGGGTCCGCCGCTTCAATTGGAGCGCGCGCGCGCCATGGAAGAGTCGATGGCGATCATCGAGGAGGTCCACGACCAGTTCGCGAACATCTTCGGGCGGCGATATGATCCCTGGATCGAAGAGTTCATGACCGACGGCGCTGACGTAGTCTTTTTCATGCAAGGTGGCCATGCTGTGACCGCGCGCTTCGCAATTCAGCATATGCGCGAACGGGGCGCGAAGGTCGGCCTTGTGAGACTAAGAACCATCAGGCCATATCCGACCGATCGCGTGAATGAGGTTTTGAGTAAGTTCAAAGTTGTGGGCGTGATCGAGACCAACATGGGATTGGGCAGCGTGAGCAGCGGTGGCTCGTTATATGCTGAAGCGTGCGCGGCCCTTTATGAGAGCCAACAGCGCCCGCTGGTAGTCTCCTTCATGGCCGGCATGGGCGGTGAAGCCATCGTGCTGAAGGAATTCTATTGGATGACTGAAAAAATGACGGAAGCACAGAAACGCGGGAAAATCGAAAAACGCACTCACTGGGTCGGATTCGAAGAGTAGAACAGTATTTCTTACGACGGACCTGAAGGTCTGCATTACGAGTAATCGCGCAGGGTCCCTGGACCCTGTCATTGAGAGGAACCGATATGGCAACCATTGAAGTTGAGCGGCAGCTGCTGCCGATTCTCGACAGCCCGAACCAGGGCGCGCGTTTCTACAACCCGGAACTACCGTCGACCGAGCCGTTCGTCCCCGGCCACCGCACTTGTGCCGGCTGCGGGCCTTCCATCCAGTATCGGATGACGAGCAAGGCGGCGGGCGACAATACAATTCTGGTCGGACCGACAGGCTGCATGTATGTCGCCAACAGTTCGTACCTGTGTACGCCCTACAATGTGCCTTGGGCGCACACTCAGATTGGCAGCGCCGGCAGCTTTACCGCAGGGGTCGCCGCCGCTTATGAAGCCATGATCCGAAAGGGCAAGTGGAAAGGTACTTTTCCGAACATTATTTGCGAGGCCGGCGACGGTAGTGCATCTGATATCGGCCTAGCTTCGATTTCCGGGGCACTCTATCGTAATCACGACTGCCTGATTATCTGCTACGACAATGAGCAGTACGCGAACACCGGTATTCAGGCGTCGTCGCGGACTCCGTATGGCGGCATGACGACCTTCTCACCTCCTGGTCCCAAGGTTCCGGAAGCGAAGACGCTATTCCCCAAGGACCTCGCCCGCATGATGGCGGCTGGCCATCCCCACTGCTATGTGGCGACCGCCAGCGTCGGTTACCCCATCGACTTGATGAACAAGGTACGCAAGGGACTTAACCACAAGGGAGCCGCCTACCTGATGGTCTATACGCCATGCCAGAAGGGCTTCGTATACGAGACCCCGCGCTCGATCGATCTTGGCCGGCTTGTTGTCGAGTGCGGACTCTACCCCATCTGGGAGTGGAATCCTGAGAAGCGTGAGTTCGATTACAGCTTCCGTCCGCAGAACATGCGGCCGGTATCCGAATACTTGAAATTGCAAGGACGCTTTGGCCATCTTCACGCCGAGCACATCGCGAAATTGCAGAAATTTGCCAACGAGCAATGGCGCATGATGGGAGTCGAATTGCCCGAGGCCTTGATCCAGGCTGCGGATGCAAAGAACCTGGTCAACATGGCGTCTGCGATAGAAGCCGAGGCGGTGGCTCAAACCATATGAACACTAAAGCAACGGAACCGGAAGTCGAACCTGAGGGCCAGGAAAGCTATATTGTCAGCGAAGGCAAAAAGCGCGGCTCTACGCGAGACGTGCGCGCGGAGGCGGCCTTCGATCGGTATTACACCGTTCTGCGTGTGCACCCGGGTGACGCCATCCTTACCGATAACTGGCACACGAACGAAGTGCTGAACCACGCGCGGCATAACTTCGAGGGATACACATTCGCGATGCGTACGCTGGAGGCGTGGGGAGCCATGATCGAGAACGACCGGCGCGCCTACTACACGGCCGGCGGGCGAGTGTGGGTCATGGATCTGGAGCCTTGCGAAGGCAAGAAGCCGCGGCTGCCTGGCAGCGGGCCCGGCAAGAAGTAGAGACCTTGCCACGCATCGTACTGGTCGACGACACGCCGGAGACCGCCGAGTTGCTGACGTTCGCCTTGCGTGACCGCGGCTACGAGGTGTTCACCACCGGATATACAACCTCCGTCAACGAGCTGCTTGCCGGACAACGTGCAGATGCTCTCGTGCTCGACTGTTCGACCTTCGACATGAGCGAATCGATTTTCGATGGCGTGCGCAGCCATGCGGACCACGTCGAGTTTCCCATCGTCATCATCAGTGACACGCTGGAGGCGGCTGACGCCAGTCTCCGTTCGCGAAACGCCCGGCGAGTCTTGCTCGTCCCAAAACCTTTTACCGGAACGCAGGTCGCAACTGCGCTTGCTCAGCTGCTGGAATAACTATGCCATTGTGGAGCATGGACGAGTGGCAATACCTGGAGCGCGAAGTCGTATCTGACCCGAAGGGGAGGCAGTGGACGATAGCGCTGATGGACGTCCTGGGACAGGCCGGTGATCCCGACATGCCGGACAAATTGCTTGAAATTCAGTATTCCTCGGGCAGGTATTTCACTCTCATCTACTCAGACAGTGGCGCACTGCAGAGGGAACGTGGCTACTCGATACTGTCGGAGGCGACGACCGCCTACGGAGACCTGCTGGTAGCGGTCATCGACGGCAGCCTCGATCCGTCGCAACCAGTGTTCCGGCAAGATTTGGAAGATTAAAACTACCGGCCGGGATCCAGATCTCTCATCACGACATGAAGCACCTGTCCGGTTTGTCGCGCATCGCGTTCGGAGATCATTTCCTTCAGGCCGCTCCCGTCTACGCCATGATCGGGATCGCGATACGTGCGGGCCACTGCCGGCAGCCGCGCGCATCCGCCGCGAATGAGTCCGGCGCTTTCGGCGACGGAGAGCCGCGTCTCGAATGACCATTCGGCAATCGTCCCCAGGGGCTTGTCCGAGCCAGCCAGGTTACTGAAGCCTTTATGTTCCAGCGCATCGGTCACGATGGCTTCCAGGATGCCGCAAGAAGTGAGTAGCGCCAAATCATAGTCCCCTTGCTCGAGGGCGCGCCGGCTATCGGTGTACGCCTGCTCAACAACCGGTCGCAGCTCGGGATTATGAACAAACTTGAAACGGCGAGGCGGTGGCGCTTCCGCTGATGCAGAAACGATCGGACCATCCTCCATTTGAGACAGCGAGCCGACAGCTTGTTCAAGGACGTCCAGCAACCGCTGGACAATCTCTGCCGGCGGCGCTCCTTCGGCGGCGCGACCGTCTGCTGAGCGCATCAGGAAGGCACTACTAAACGACTGGGCAAGCCAGTGGGCTTTACTGCCTCCTGATAATTGGTTGATGGTCACCCCGCACTCTTCCTGCCACACGCGGGTGTCCGCAATCGCCGGATGTTGGACGGATCATTTTCCAACCTCTCGCGAAGCTGGCTGCCGCGGCCGATCAGTCGATCGAGGTGAGACAGGTAAGTCTCGATCTGCGTTTTCAGGGTTTCGTCCATCGATTACGTCTGGCGTTTGTGTCCGAGCGCAGGTGAGTTCGTGCGGATAGGGGGCCGTCAGCGGGGTTCGTAAGGCTTGCCGGCAGTGTCGTTGAAGCGGCACTACCGGACTGGGGGAGGGCCTTGACAGAGTGTATTGAGCGTGATAACTTCCGTGCTGCCGAAAGTGGTTCGGTCACTGGACCAGTATACAACAGCTTGTCTCGGTTGGAAAAACTTCTCGTGGAAGACATTGGCTGCTTCTCGAAGCGATGTTGCCTCGAGGATTGAGTTAATCCAACTCTGCGCCACAGATTTAAATTATTTTGGCATGAAACTTGACACACGATTCCGCAAAGTAAGGTTGCGCGGTCCTTGGCCGGTCCGGCAATGCTCTCTTAACGTCTAGCGCGCCGTTAGTGGAGGTACACCTGTGGCTGCATCATCTCCAGAGTCGCTTATTCACCCTTCACGTATCCCCAATCGGTGGATCCAGTTAACCGCTGGCATCGTTGCGATGATGGCCATCGCAAATCTGCAATATGCTTGGACGCTCTTCACTAAACCCATACAAGCCCACCTGCATGTGTCGCTGGTAGCTGTCCAGTGGACTTTTACTTTGTTCGTGGCCCTGGAGACCTGGCTCGTGCCGTTTGAGGGATACCTGGTTGATCGGATCGGACCTCGGCTCATGCTGGGTATTGGCGCGATCATGGTCGGGTTGGGCTGGGTCGGTTCCGGATACGCTGAGACGATCAATGGCCTGTACCTCTGGTACGGTATCGGCGGGATTGGCGCCGGTATGGTTTACGGGGGAACGATTGGCAATGCGCTCAAATGGTTTCCGGACCATCGCGGCCTGTGCGTTGGCCTGACTGCTGGAGCCTTCGGTATCGGTACGGCAACGACAATTGCCCCTATCGCCAACATGCTAAAAATCTCCGGCTATCAGCACACCTTCATCGTGTGGGGAATTATCCAGGGAGTGGTTGTGCTGGCTGCTTCCTTGTTCCTGGCCAGACCGCCGGTGGGATGGACACCGCCGGACTGGAAAGCGAAAGAAGCCAAGATTAAAGCCAAAGTAAACACCTCATCTGTCGATATGACGCCGTGGGAGATGCTACGTCAGCCGTCTTTCTATGTCATCTACGCGATGATGACGATGTTGGCCTTCGGTGGTTTGGTGGTTACGGCGCAGCTGAATCCCATGGCTTCCTCCTACCACGTCGATAAGGTCGTCGTGGCCTTCGGGATGACCGCATTAGTACTGGCCATCACTGTTGACCGGTTACTGAATGGCTTAACACGCCCCTTCTGGGGATGGGTGTCGGACAATATTGGCCGGGAAAATGCCATCTTCGTAGCCTTTGTTCTGGAAGCCATTGCAGTTTACGCTCTGCTCCAACTTATCGGCCATCCGGTATGGTTCGTGGTGTTATCGGGGCTGTGCTTCTTCGCCTGGGGCAACATTTTCTCGTTGTTCCCTTCGATCACCGGCGACTTGTACGGGAGCAAATGGGCCACAACCAACTACGGAATCGTCTACACGGCCAAGGGTGTGGCCGCAGGCTTTGCCGGGCCCGGAGCTGCCTGGTTGTTTGCCAGGACAGGCTCTTGGACAAAAGTCTTCTGGGCGATGATTGTGTGCGACTTGGTGGCTGCGTTCATGGCTCTGCTGTGGCTGAAGCCTCTGGCAGCTCGCGTGGTCCGAGAGCAGGAAAAGGGGCTAAACGCTGCGAGGCAGCCTAAGGCCGACAGGCTGGAAACTGCTGTGTAGCAGGCCAGTAACTGCACTCCAACGTCGACAGTCTCACTTTGGCTGCTGTCGAAACGAGTGATGTATTCGATTCGTGCAGGCTGGAGCATTCGGAGAGGGCCGATTCCGCGCCCTCGGCCTACCGTACCGTAACAAAGTAGTAGGCGCTCATGGCCACGCCAATAGCGATCACAACCCGCCGCACCTTCAGGGGATCTGCCTTTTGTGCGTAGTGCGCGCCGAACCAGCCACCGCCAAGAGAACCGGCAATCATTACCAGGCAGTACGGCCAAAACACGGCGCCGGCCAGAACAAACGTCAGCACCGCTGCGGCATTAATCACGACCGCCAGTAATGTCCTGATCGCGCCCATGGCATGGACGTCATGCATTCCCAAGGCCGCCAACATTCCCAGGGTGATGAACCCGATTCCAGCGCCGAAATACCCACCATAGATGGCAATCAGCAATTCAACGAACGAGGTCACCGCTACAACTCGCCATGACGCATTGCGCAAGTCCTGCACAACTGTGGTTTTGCCGGCCAGGGTGCGGATCTTGTTACCGAAGGCAAACAGCAAAGTACCACTCAGTAACAACCAGGGAACAAGGTGCAGAAAGGTACGTTGTGGCGTCTTGAGCAGCAACAACGAGCCAGCCCAGCCGCCGACAACGCTGGTTACCAGCAAGGGAATCAGTAATCGTCGGGGAACGTCAAGCCGTTTCAGATACGCACCTGTGCTGGCGGCCAACCCAGGCCACAACGCAACCGTGTTCGTCGCGTTGGCCTCAACTGCAGGCATGCCGGTAAGCATCAAGGCAGGAAACGAGATGAAAGTGCCCCCTCCGGCAACCGCGTTTAAGGTCCCAGCAATGCCGGCAGCGAAAAACAAGAAGATAGCCTGACTGAAGTGCAACTGTAACGCTGCGCCGGTGAGTTCTGCTCCCTCTCGCGGGTTCATTCGGATAACCTTTCAAGCGACCCATCCTACAGTGTGCCTGGCCGATTGCACCAGATTGGACTGGCTGCTGGCTTGGGTGCGTTCCCCGCGTCGTGTCGGGTCGCGGTATCTGGTGTCAACCAAAGGATGTATGGATGGCGACTTTGCGGAAACGGATCCGCTGCCGATTATTCGTCTTCTGCGGTGTGACGAAGACCGGTCACTGCCACGCCTCTTGGAGGCTCATTTTGGAGGAGGAGATGATGTGTCCCGCGAGGCCGCACCTTTCACCGCAACCAGGTATTCCACGATCAGCGCCTGGTCGGCTTCGGAGATTGGCGCTCCGTAGGCGTCGACCATTTTCTTGACCTCGTTCTGCCACACTGCTTTGGAAAAAGGCGGCTGCATCGAAACATAACGTGACGTATGACAGAGGAGGCAGTCTCGGCGATAGGTGTTCACATGCGGTCCTTCCGCTATCTCGCCCGGATACTGCGGCAGCACGATGCTTTGCGCTGGGCTGACATCGGCCTTTGCACCTGGATTCGACGGACTGCCTGACGGCTGTTGCGAGTAAGCCACCGTGGCAACCGCCAGGACCAGTACGCCACCTATGCCGGAAGCGATTCTGCAGCTACGCGTCGATCGCATCACCGAACCTCCACATCGAGGTGCTCGATCATGTCGCGCTGATAGCCACTGCGGTTCCATTGGGCGATGGGTTGGGTTTCGCCGGCACCATTCGTCGCGCGCACCAATAAGCGATAGGATCCTTTTGCCGACGGAGTCCACGCGGTCCGCCAACTGCGCCAGGAATATTTTCCCAGGTCGGCGCCGAGGGTTGTGTCACTCCAGGTTTGTCCACCATCCTGCGATACCTCCACGCGGCGTATCCCGTCGCCTCCGTCGTTGGCAACTCCCGCCAAATCGTAGCGCTGACCCGCGCGCAGTTGTTCATTGGCCTCAGGCCGCACGAAAATCGAGTGGACTGGCATACGACTGATAGGAACCGTTACCGGTGAAAGCTGTTGCGGGACTTCATTGGCGGCTGCGTTATCGGGAATGCGATACGCCTTGTCCATCCAGAAAGTCTTCAGCGGCTGATCGAGAGCCGTGATGGAGCACAAGGCCTTAACCCAGTAGGTGGAGTACCAGCCGGGAACGACCAGACGAATCGGGAATCCGTTCAGCATGGGTAGTGGTTCCCCGTTCATTTCGTACGCGATAATCACTTCGCCGTTCCGGGCATGGTCGATCTGCAATGATTTTTCAAAGCGCGGCGTCTTCTCTAAGGGAGGAATGTCGAGTCCGCGTAGACCGACTTGGACAGTCCCGGGAGATACCTCCGCCGCATCCAGAACGTCCTTTAATCGCGCGCCCTTCCACCGAGCATTTCCCATGGCGCCATTGGCCCACTGGCCGCCCGGAACTTTCGGCTCGAAGAAGCTGCGGAAGTTGCCGGCACACTGGCACAATGCCACCAGCGACACCGGCTCGAACTTCGATTGCAAATCTTGCAGCGACAGGCTCAGCGGTTTGCGGACATGTCCGCCCACCTCCAGCCGGAAAGTCTGCAAGTCAACCGTGGTGGGTATTCCAGAAACGTGCCAGCGCACGAAGAATGCGTCGTTTGGAGTCAGATCTGATTGGAAGTAGTGCAGTGGCGTTTCCAGCTGGGGCGGCCGATCAGTAAGCAGAAAGAGGTCAGTCTTCTGCGGATATCGTGCCAGTTGGCGAGTCGCCGCCTCTGCCGACGCGGTGGCGAAACTCAGCGCCGATGAAAACTCAGAGGCGTGTGCGAAGGTACCGCTGGCTGCGGCCAATCCACCGATTGAGGCCAGCATCGACAGGAATCGGCGACGATCAAGCACGCTGGAGTGTCCGGTTGGCATCGTGTTGACGAATTCACCCCTGGGGAGAACGACCGGCAGACAAAAGCACGTGACGACATCTTTCCACAAGTGGCTGGAACAATACAAGGCACAGCAGGGAGGAAGGAGGCGCGAAAACGGAAACGCCGGGAGGAATCGCGGCTAGTGTTCCTGAAGCGTCTGGCCCGTTCACGAATTTGCAAAAGTGTGCGCGGGCTCGGGTCGCACAGCCTGGCCGAAGTTAGTCAGGAGTCCAACCAAGATATTCTTCGTGTCCTTTGAAGATCGTAATCAGCAGATCTCGCACCCGTTGTTTCAGGTTGGTTGGCTTCGGCGCGTAAGGCGGCTCGGAAATCTTTTCGACCGGGAGCTCTAATTCGACCGGGCTCTCTACTTCCGGCTCGAGAACGGTTGATGGCATAGGAATTCTCCTTCAATCAGCTGCCTGGGTTCGCTATCCGGTAGACAATCGCTCTCTCTTTGGAGCGATACGCCAAACCGGAAAGATCTGTAACCTCAGCCTAAAAGCTACCCGCCTTGGCTCAGTTGTCCAATGACGGATGTCACAGCCCAGTGTGATTGGTTGGCCAGAATCCTGTGACGGCACAACCACTTCATTCCAGACCGGTTCAGCATCCACGCTTCGGCCTAGCTATTTGTGAAACCCGAGCTCAAGAGGAGTTGATTTGCAGCCGCAGGAATGATCTTCCGGCAGTAATGAACCCCGAAGGCAGGTTCATTTTCATGGACCTTCAAATATTGGCTATGGTCATCGAATCAAGATAAAATCTAACGCCATCTCGTGCGCTCTCAGTACCTTAATTAGCGACACCGAGTTGCGAGGTTTTATGCCTTTACGGATTGATGATGCCAGTCCTTATGTGGACCGGACGCAGCTTCCGTTTCCTTCTGGTTGGCAGTCGGCTGCCGGGAGAGGGCTGACCGTAGCGGCCTCGCCGGATGGAATGCGGGTCTATCTGGGTGGCAACGCGGGCATCTGGCGTTCCGACGACGGCGGCGTCAACTGGGTGCAGATGACCAGGCCACAACCGCCGCGGCATACAACTACTGTCCCTGGTGCGCTGCTGGTTAACAACGTTTACGACGTCGCCGTCTGCGCGAGCAATCCCGACATAGTGTTAGTTGCGGCTAACTACGACATCCGCATTCACAGCCAGAGCGGCATCTATCGATCCGTTGATGGTGGGAATTGGTGGACCTTGGTGCACCCCAATCTTGCGGCCACCGGGTCCGAAACGGTTGGACAGATCAGCGCGGCGCCGGATGAGCCTGAGCTTTTCTACGCTGCGTGCGGAGCACAGCTGCTGCAGAGCAGCGACAGTGGCGCGAGTTGGTCAAACGTCCCTCTGCCGATGGAAGCGTGGGATTCGGTGTGGAACGTGGTAGCCGGACCGGCAGAGCCCTCCGGCCGTCATATCTACGCCTTAGGTTCTCAACTGTGGGTTTCGGCTGATGGGGGAGCAACCTGGGTAGTGGATCCGAACTGCCCATCAGAAATCGAGAGCGGAGCCCCAGCTAACGCCGTTGGCGACAGTGCAAGAATGCTGGCGATCGATCCACTCAACCCGGCAATCCTATATGCCACAGGCATGAACGGCGCCGTGGGTGTTGTCTACTCGAGGGACGATAGCGGGCCGACGCCGGTTTGGCAACAATACAACAATTTGCCATCCGGGTTTCCAGGAACCACGGAAAGCGGAACGAACTATGTTTGCGCCCACGCGGCACCCAGCGGAAATGTTTACATCTTCGCATCGGATCGCGCGAGCACCCAGGTCACTCTCGCTGGCGACCTGGGTGGCTGGCAGCGACTGGACAGCGCAATACATGTCGATCCACATGCGATTGCCGTGTCGCCTGACTTTCAATTGGCTTCCGATGGAGGTGGGCAAGGGCGAATATGGCTGGTGAACGACGGCGGAGTCTATCTCAGCACCGATGGCGCGGCAAATTGGACTCGCGCTCTCGGAATCTCCACCCTGAGTTTGATCAATGCTGCGGTGATGCCGACGCCAGGTACGGAGCCCGCGATCTGCTTCGGCACGGGTGACAACGGAGGATTCTACAGTCCGGACGGCGGCTTTGATTATGTTCCTGGTGATTATCAGCAGGGCGACAACGACGCCTGTTTCAGCGATCCGGTTCAGCCTTCATTGCTGTTTGTGTTCGCTCCGCGCTCCGGCGATCACGGGGCAGTGGTTGTTTACACTGCGCCGGCTAATACCGCAGCCAATGGCGGACAAGGAACTTCGCAGGGGCACTCGACTCCGGGCCCGGTGTCTAATCATCGCTGGGCTTGGAACTGTATAAGCAGCAATACAGAGGCTGGCTACCGGCCTCTGGTTTTGACTTTGTCAGGTCAGACTCCACGTCCGGGCGGCGACTTCATTACCATCTATGGCGCTACCGATGGCGCGTGGCTCATGCGCTCCACTGCGATGGCGTCCATTACCGATCCAGATGATTGGAACTCGACCGCAACCGACGAAGGGTCTGGAGCACATGTGTTTCGCCAAGGCCCGATGCTGCCTGATCCTTCCGCGAATGTGGCACAAGCCTCAGGCGGACATGATGCGCCTGTCTTTTATGTGGGGAACCTTTCGGGTCTCTGGAAGTGGACATCTGGTATGTCCGCCTGGCAAGCCATTGTGCCGAGCCCGCAACCCGGTCCGCAAGTTGCTCAGCGTTTCTATGTTGACCCTTATCGCCCGGAGCGGGTGTTCGTCTTGGACGTATCAAATATCTGGCGATCAGGCGATGGCGGCCAATCCTGGTGGGAGGAGACCGCGCTCGAAGCGGCGCTTACCGAGAATGGCGTATACCCGTTCACCATTCCTCCTAACGCGACGCCCAACGATGCTCTTTTGCAGGACATGCAGTTCGATCCTGACGATCCGAATACGATGTATGCGACCGGGCCTGCGGGCACTTTCTACAGCGTAGACGGAATTAATTGGGACACGCTGGTGAACTGCACCGCGCTCTGCGCCCGGCCAATGGGATTGTTTTATGACCGCATAACCCATCCCGTTACGCGTTCTCTCTATATGGAATTTGCATATCGGGGACTGCTGAAATTGAGCCAGTTGCCGGTTCCGCTGCTCGAGGTGAACGTCACTGCTATCACTCAACAGAAGTGCTCCGACCAACTCGCCAGCTGGCGAACTCCCAATGGGCCCTACATGGTGGATCACATCGGTGGAATTGGGCCAGAACACGATGTGAAGGTCTTCTGGTGGTCGCCACTTCACGATTGGCAGGCTGTGAACGTGTCGCAGATTGCGGGGCGACAGCTTCGCCGAGGTCTGACATCGTGGCAGGTCGTCCGTTTTGGGTTCAATGAAGAGCACCTGGCAGGCGTTGACCAGAGTCGCCACCTGGTCGACTTCTGGTGGTCTCCCGCACACGATTGGCAGGCAAGGGACCTGTCGGATCTCACTGGGGAAGTACTGCAAAGTGGCTTGACGAGCTGGATTGTCGAAAGCGCCGGCGAACCGGTGGAGCATCTGGCGGCGGCCAATAATTCTTCCGAGCTGATCGTCTTATACCGTTCGACTTCCTATGATTGGAAGACGGTGAACGTCACGCAAAAAACGGGCGCGCAAGTCGTCGGCACTCCCACGAACTGGCAGACGACCGGCGCCTACATTTATGAGCACCTGGCTGCGCGCGACCCACAAGGTAGTCTTCTGGTGTTCTGGTGGTCGCCCGCACAGGATTGGCAAGTGGTGAACCTGAGCGAGAAAACCGGTCATAAGATCTCTAATGAGTCACCCACCAGTTGGGTCACGCCCAACGGTCCGGAACTGGTACACCACGTCGCAGCACGCAGCCCTCATGGAGATTTGCTGGTGTTCTACTGGGCGCCGAGCCACGACTGGGAGGTAGTGAACGTGTCCGGCTTGACCGGCCAGAAAATTGCCGGAGCTCCGGTAAGCTGGCAGACGGATTGGGGCCGTCCTTATAACGTGGAGTTCCTTGCCGCCGTGGACGACAAAAGCCAGCTGCAGATTTTCTTCTGGACGCCGGAAACAAATTGGGGCGTGACCAATGCGACTGAACTCAGCGGCGTCCATCTCCGGCAAGGCCTGACCGTTTATCAGACCCCAAATGGTCCTTACAACGTCGAGCATATTGCTGGCGCTACAAAGAACGACACGCTGGTAGTACTGTATTCGCGCGGCAGCGAGATGCTCCTGCCCTAGAGGGTATGCTGGTGAACTTTATCGAGCAAATATTTGGAGTAGTACCCGATCGAGGCGATGGCTCGCTGGAATTCATGTTGCTGAGCATCATTATCCTCATCCTCCTCGTAAGCGCAATGGGGCTCTTGCAGATGAAAAAGATCGCCTCAAAATCGTAGCCGCAGGCAATCCGCCGGGCGAGAAAAGAAACAGCAAGGAAGATTGGATCTAGTGGCAAAATCTTACGGCAGCGGGGGCAGTCCGGCTTGCACCACAAGCTTGCGGAATGAAGGTTCGGCGTACAGATTGGAGAATGCTTCTTCGGTGCGAATGGTCAGGAAGAGTGGATCGTGCTGTTCGTAAGAAGCTCGGAGATATCGCAGTGCGTCTTCGTTCTGCCCTAGACGAGCACAAGTGGAGGCAACCAGAAAAGCAGACAACTGTCTCTGATCGTAAAATTTCTTCTGTTCGCGAAGAATATCGCTGAGCAATTCCCGTTCGCCGCCGGACTTGAAGCCTTGCTCAGCGGCGCGAACAATTGCGAGTTCCTGTTCGTCGTGAGACAAGAGAGCGGCCTGCAGTGCCTGGGCCAAGTAGTTGGGATAATCCCGTTGCACCAGGTAGATGTAGGAAAGGTATTTGTGAGTCGAGAAGAACGCAGGTTGGGCAGTCTCAATCTGGTTCAGCAGTGCTATGGCCTGATCTGTCTGGCCGGCGTGGAAAAGAATAAGTCCCTTGTCGGCCAGTATCGGATTAGAAGCGGGATCGAGCTTCTGGGCACGATTGATTTCCTGCAGCGCTTCTGAAGAGCGGCCCAGCACCATGAGAAATGTCGCATACCAGTGATGGGCCAAAGCGTAGTCGGGATTGAGTTTGATGGCGCGGCGGAATTCACGCTCCGCCCCGGTGATGTCCCAGTTCCAATAGAACATGACGAAGGCCAGGGAGGCGTGGGCCTCGGCTGAAGAGTCGTCAAGTTCCACCGCCTTCCTAGCCGCGGCGGAGGCGCGAGGAAAAGCCTCAGCCGCCGGCATCGCCGAGAACTCCCGCAGCAGGTTGTAGCAATCGGCCAGGCCTACGTAAGCGGGCGCGTAATTCGGATCCCTGACAATCGACTGGGTAAAAAAATCGACTGCCTTAGTCAGGTCAGCCGGAGTTCTCTTGGTCCAGTAATAGCGCCCTTTCAGATAGAGTTCTTCCGCCTCTGGGCTCACGCGAGGAATCGCCAAGGTTTTCGTAGGAGAGCTGGCGGTAGTGAAATCGGAATTCACCGCGTGCGATGCCGCATGGCGGCGGTAAGCGATTGCCATCACCGCGACCGCCAGAATCGCCAATAGGCCGAACGTCAGCGAAGCGATCCAGCGTTTTCGAGGCCGACCCGGCGGGACATACGGCTGGTCCAACGGCCACTGAGCGCCACCTGTGATCGGCAACACCGGAGGAGCGGCGGGCTCAACGGTATCAGTAACCGATTCTGAATCGATCAAGATCAACTCGTTGGCAGAGGAATCCAAAGAGTGCATCCAGCGGGAAAGTTCATTCGTGAAGGCGAATACCCGGGCCCGCGCTCCTCCCGGCAAGCGATGGACCGGCAGCGACCTTTCCTTTTCCCACCTCTTAACCGTCCGCTCATCCCGATCAAAGAATGCGGCAATTTCCTTCCACGAGTCCAACCGACGATTGGGTGTTGGCATTTCATGAATCGGCGGAATGGTGCGGGATGTACGCAAAATGTCCTTAGTTGTCCCCTTATGTCCCTTGCTCCACAGACGCGGGTGGTCAAGTATAAGGCACATTGGACCGCTGAGCTAGACGGTTTCGTTGACGATGTGTGCGGGTGCAGCGCAGCCAGCGATTCGCTTCATCTTCAGTGGGGTTGGTGAGGCTGGAAGGTGGACGCAAGCCTTGCACTTGAGTGCCACCTTAGCGGTTTTAGTCCCGACCCGATTCCCAAGGTTCAACCAACAACCATAGGAAAACTTGGTCAGGAGCCAAGGAAAATTATGCGACGCTTCTATTGCTTTGTTATTTTTCTCAGCCTGGGCATGGCAGCTTTGCCCGCCGCTGCGCAGACCCTCATCGGCACCGTGCCCGTGCAAAATGACGCCTTTTATCTGGCCGCCAACAACGTGACGAACAAAACATACGTGGTCAACACCTGTGGCACCGACCCGAATTGTGGAGGTAACGGGACGGTTACCGTTATCGACGGTTTGACCAACGACGTTACCGCTACGATCACGGCTCAGCTGCGCCCTGAATTTGTGGTGGCTAACACGGCGACCAACAAGATTTATGTCAGCAATCGTGGCAGCAACACAGTTTCCGTGATCGATGGAGCCACCAACACAGTGACTGCCACCATTCCCGTCGGATCCCATCCTACGGTCGAGGATGTCAATCCTCTAACTAACAAGATTTACGTCGTCAATAACGGTAACGGACAAGGCACCACGATGAGCGTGATCGATGGAAACACCAATACGGTCACCGCTACTGTCACCGTGGGAAATTATCCTCTCGCCGTGGCAGTCAACTCAGCTACCAACAAGATCTATGTGGCGAATTACTGCGGCAATCAATTTGGCTGCAATGCCACCCCGGCGCCGGGAACGGTTAGCGTGGTCGACGGTAACAGCAACACGGTTACGCACACAGTTACGGTCGGCGTTGGGCCCGGGGTTATTTTCGTGAATCCGGTGACGAACAAGATTTGGGTAATGAACTCTTGCGGCAACGTTCTTACCTGCGACATTACCGGTGACAATTCGCAAGTTGTGGGAACCATCACCCAGATTGACGGCGTGACGCTGGGTACTTTGACAGCCAATGCCGGCAAGGGCTTGGGCGCGATGGCAATCAATCTGGTGGCCAACAAAATCTACGGCTCCAATAACACCGATAATACGGAAACCATCGTCGACGGAGTGACGCTCGCTACCACCCCGGTGAATGTTGGAGCGGCACCTGACGATGTGGAAGTCAATCCGGTTACCAACAAGATCTATGTTTGCAACTCGGGCGACAACACCGTGACCATGATTGACGGAGCAACGCTCAACACCACCACTACCGCCGTTGGCAACACTCCGGTCGAAGCTTGGGTCAATCCATTCACGGACCGAATCTATGTTTCGAATGTAGGAGACAATACGGTTTCGGTTCTTGGCGGTGTCGGAGCCAGCGCGGTTCAATTTGTTACTCTCCCCCCTTGCCGCGTGGTAGACACGCGCAATAACAACGGTCCGTTCGGCGGGCCGCCGATCGCTGGCGGGACTTTCCGCGACTTTCCGCTTCCCAGCGGCGCTTGCAACATTCCTGCAACCGCACTGGGGTACTCACTCAACGTAACGGTGGTTCCTGCCGTTCCGTTGGGATATCTGACGATATGGCCGACGGGAGAACAGCAGCCGTTGGTTTCCACGCTAAACTCGACGGATGGCCGCATCAAAGCCAACGCAGCAATCGTTCCTGCGGGAGCAGGAGGCAGCGTAAGGGTTTTCGCCAGCAACACAACACAGGTAGTGCTTGATGTCGACGGCTACTTCGAGGCGCCTTCCGATCAGACGCTGGCGTTTTATACATTGCCACCGTGCCGCATTGCCGATACGCGGCACACAAATGGAACCTTTGGAGGACCTTTCTTGAACGCGAACGAGGAGCGCGACTTCCCGCTCCTGGCAAGCCCATGCCTTCATGGCGTAACGGCGTCGGCGTACTCGTTAAACTTCACTGTGGTGCCCCATCCGGCCGGGGAGGGCCTGGGCTATCTGAAGGTTTGGCCCACAGGTCAGTCGCAGCCCGCGGTTTCAACCCTTAACAATCTAACCGCTACGATCGTTGCCAATGCAGCCATTGTTGCCCCGGGCACAGATGGCGCAATCGCAGTGTACCCGTCACAGACGACCGATCTGGTGATCGATATCGACGGCTACTTTGCTCCTCCTGGGACAGGCGGCTTGTCGTTGTATCCTGTGGCGCCCTGCCGCGTGATCGATACCCGTAAGGTCGGCAACGGGCAGCCGTTCAGCGGAGAACTGACGGTGAACGTGGCCGGCAGCTCGTGTGCGCCGCCCACCACAGCGCAGGCGTATGTCTTCAATGCGACAGTCGTCCCATCCGTCCCTCTCGGGTATCTGACTCTGTGGGCGAACGGCCAAACGCAGCCGACGGTTTCGACTCTGAACGCGAACGACGGAGACATTACTTCAAATATGGCACTCGTGCCTACAACCAATGGTTCCATCGACGCTTATGCCAGTTCACTGACGCAACTGGTCTTGGATATTTCCAGCTACTTTGCGCCTTAGAGACATTCGGCCCGAGCAAACCGGTCTGCAGTTCTTTCTTTCCGCCCTGCCCACTAGGTGAGCAGGGCGGAAATTTTTTGGCTAGAGCTTAAAGGCTTGCTGTGGGCCAGTCTCTATGCCCAAGGAGCAGTGTCGATATAGGAGCCAATCTTCCAAGCGCGGAAAATATGACCAGCGGCGGCGATTGGTGTAGGATTTATCGTGCTTTGTGACAATCCGTGAAGATAAGTTTAAGTGGTCTGTGTACCGCACTGAATCTGTCGAGGGCCTAACTGCCAGTTCTGATGCGATTTCTTGGCGTATTGCTCTGCTATAACGACGGCGACTTTCTGGAAGACTCCATTCGCCATCTGCTGGAACAAAACCACCACTTGATAGTTTGGAACCACGGATCTACGGACGAGACCGCGGAAGTCATCCGGCAATACAAGAGCGACTTACTGGAATCACGCTACGTTCCCCGGGACTTCGATTTCTACGAACTCTATCCAGCGATGTCTCGCCATTTAATCGACAACTATAGTTCCATCTACGATTGGATTTCGTGGCCTGATCAGGATGAGCTTCTGGAGGGACCGTCCCGCTCCAAGCCTTACCGCGCATGGCTTGAGGACGTATATGCATCATCCTGCGATTGGATACAATTCAATAACTACAATTATTGGTTCACATCTTCCGACGATATGACAATCAAGTCGCCGGGAACTCGCATCCGGCACTATTCCATCTTTCCCGACTGTGCGCCAAGAATTCGCGCCTGGAGAGCTTCGGCCACCAACATCCGCGTTTTTAATCACAATCCTCCGCTGGGCGATCCTTGGCCAGTCCGCTTTAATCTTCGCCACTATTCCATGCGCTCGCGTCAGCAGATGCTAGCTCGCGTACTTAAGGACCGATCCAACTTGCGTCGCGGCACCGCCAACTATCACTACGACAACATGAAGCTCAACCTGGATCGTCTGACCGTCAGTCCCGATCAGCTTCACTACGACGATGGACTTTCAGACCTCGATCCCTCGCCTGTCTTTAACTGGCGCTCTATTTATGGCTCCGGTCCGCCGCCGGATCCCGTTCCCTGATCAAGCTATCGATCCAGCCACTGACGGCCGTGAAACTGTTAGGAATATTTTCCGGCATTTGTTCGGGATGGTCTTTGCAGTAATCAAAATCCAAAGGCGTATATTCCGCAACATATTCGTCATAATTCCGGACGAGACCGTCATTACCCGGATCCAGCCGGCCTACCAGGCACAGTCCAGTAGGAGGCGTCCTTATCGTGACCATGCGCAAATCGGGCCGGTGGACTTTGAGACACATAGGTAATTTCCAAACGTCGCCACTATAGAAGTGAGTCGTACGAACTCTTTCAGAGGTTACACGGTCGAGCGGTAAACAGTCGTGCAGGATGATGATCGAGCTCCTGCCTGCAAGCTTCTCCAGGTTAATGAAATCCCGCAAGACCTGCTCGAACAGATGGAGTCCATCGATGAAGGCCAGAGAAAACTCGGGAGTACCAAGAAGGTCAGAGAGTTTATACGACTTGAAGAAGGCGTCGCTCGTAATAGGAAGTACGTGGGTACGCGTGGGAAGAATGCCGGTAAGGTTCGGTAGCGGATCGATGGCAATGCAAGTCGTATCGGGCAGCGCCGCCCGCAACGAGTCCCCCTGGCGAACGCCGATTTCTACATAATTAGTCGGGAGGAGAATTTCGTGAATCCAGCGCAACACGGCGTAATAATCCGGGCCGGGAAGTGCTTCGGATGACTGCTGCAAATGGACCTGAAGAAGTTCGTCATCGTATTCAGAAGAAGGCAGCACCATCTCCATACTATAGCCGCCCCAGATTTGATCGGGCAAGAAGCCCGAATCGCCACCACGCACGAAAACGGAAATACACTTCTCAATGTTGTTTCAATTTCGGGGAGGGAGATTTTGAGTCAAATAACCGTACTCGAGGGGGCCTCAACTTCCGGGAACAAATTAATCTACCAACAGCCAGCATGAGCACCGCCATCCACGTGGACAATCTCTCCCGTTACTTGACCTGCTTGTGCGAGGTAGAGAACGGCGTCGACAATATCTCCTACTTCCGCAATCTTCCCCATAGGCTGTCGTGCATTAAGAGATTCCTTGGAACCATCTTTATGCAATTGCGTATCCACGACGCCAGGAGCTACGGCGTTGAAGCGGATACCTTCTTTCGCATACTCGATTGCGAGACTGCGGGTCATTGTATTCAGGCCTCCCTTCGTCATCATCGAAACCGATGCGTTTACGCCGGCGATTGGCTGATCTGCAAGTGCCGCAGAGATGGTCACAACATTCCCAGATTTCTGGGTCAGCATCTGCTTCACAGTGAGCTGAGTGATGTAGAGAAATCCCAGAAGGTTGGTCGAGACCAGGGCATTGAAGTCCTCGGTAGTGAAGTCCGTGAAGGGCTTGGTGCGGTAGATTCCGGCAGTATTCACCAGAACATCGATGCTTCCGAAGTGCTTGATCGCCGCTTCGACCGCGTTGACAGCGGTTTCCTGCTTACCAATATCGCCATCCACGAGCACGAGGCCGGGTGTGGCAGTCAACGATTGAGTGATATTGAGAGACGTCGCGACGACGTTATAACCCAGCTTCAGGAAGCCCTCGACCAAGCCCGCACCAATACCGCCGGATGCTCCCGTTATGATTGCTGTTTTCTTTCCTGACATATATCCCCGCTTCTAAGGCTGTTCACCGAGGTTTTGGACGTTGATACGCGCTGCCGAGTTACATCGCAATGCTGGCTTCAACCGTCGCGGCAGGAGCTCTCAGGCCGGGGAACCGACAAATTCCCGGACCAATGCGGCGATCTCATCTGCAGCTGTGTCTAATGCGAAATGACCGCCATCGAGAACGGAGACATGAGCCTTGGGCACATCCTTGCGATAGCGTTCTGGCTCGCCGGGATCGAACGAGAGATCGTGCTTGCCCCAGAGGACCAAGAGTCGGGGCTGTGTCTTTTGAAGCCAGGCCTGCCACTTTGGATAAGCAACGACGTTTGTGCGGTAGTCATAGAAGAGGTCGCTTTGTATCTGTGCCTGCCCCGGCGCATTCAGAAATGCGTATTCATCGGTCCAAAGATCCGGGTCATATAGCTCAATTCTTGGGTCGTCACCGACATGACGGGTCTTCGTGGCCGCAAGCGACAGCAGGTTTTCGCGCAGCGATTCTTCGTGAGCAGGCCGGTCCGCCCAGAATGCTCTGCGCGTTACCCAGTTCGCGCCCAAGCCTTCGTTGTGCGCCACTGCGTCCTGGACGATGAGAGCCTCGATCCGTTCTGGATAGGCCAAGGCCATGCGGAAACCCACGGGTCCTCCGTAATCTTGCATATAAAGCGTATAACGCGAGAGCCTGAGCGTTTCGGCGAAATGATTCATGATGCCGGCGTAGTGATCGAACGTATATGCGAATTCTTTCGGATCAGGCCAGTCGCTATGTCCAAAGCCGGGGTAATCCGGAGCGACAAGATGATACCGATCGGAAAGCCGGGCAAAGAGCGACTCGAACATCCGCGATGATGATGGAAGTCCGTGGAGCAACAGGAGCGTCGGCGCATCTTGCGGTCCGGCCTCTCTATAAAAGATGGAAAGACCGTCGATCTGTACTGTGCGATAAAAAGTCAGGTACCTCATAGGTGATTCCTTTCCACGGGCGCGGCGCTAACAATTGGGATGAAGCAAGCATTACGGAAATCGCCATTACGGCAACCCAAAATCTGCAAGCCCCGCGTCCAAGGGCGCGTGAAGGCCACATATCTT
Organism: uncultured Acidobacteriaceae bacterium; assembly: GCA_963833305.1. Lineage (GTDB taxonomy): Bacteria > Acidobacteriota > Terriglobia > Terriglobales > Acidobacteriaceae > Bog-257. The sequence goes on from CAWHXN010000011.1 coordinate 67,392, forward strand.
AGGTCCGCTAAAGCGGGCCAGAACCAGTGATCGCAGTATTTCTGATTCTCGCTGCCCTTTACATGGTTAGAACGACGCGGAACTGTGCGTTCCCGCTCATCATGCGCGCGTAGGCCTCGGCTGCTTTTTCGAGAGGGTACGTCTCGATCATGGGACGCACGCCGCTCAGTTCGGCGAAACGCAGTGTGTCCTCGGAGTCGGCTGGTGTTCCGGCGGCCCAGCCCTGAATCGTTCGACTTCCAATAATGAGCTGGACCGGCGTGACCTCGATGGGATCGAATGCCGCACCAATCACCATGAGCTCGCCGTTCGGTCCCAGGCCGTCGATCAGCGCGGACATCGCCTTCGAGCTCGGGGCTGTTGCCAGAATTACTCTTGCGCCGTCCAATTTTTGCAGTTCCTCGGCTGCATTCGTCGATTGGCTGTCGATATACAGGCTCGCTCCGAGTTTCCTGGCGAGCGACGCGTTTTCCGAGCCGCGTCCGATGGCCACGACCTTATAACCAAACTTGTTCGCGAATTGAATTCCGAGATGACCCAGACCACCGATACCCTGCACCGCAACAAGGTCGCCGGGCAACGCACCACTGTGCCGCAGCGCATTGTAGGTAGTGATTCCGGCGCAGAGCAGCGGTGCTGCCTCGGCGTCACCTAGAGTTTCCGGCATAGCAGCCAGCGCCTCTATGGGAGCGACCATGTATTGCTGGTATCCGCCGTCATAACTGATGCCGGGAATTTGCACATTCCGGCAATTGCGAAAATCTCCGCGCCGGCACTCGCGACACGTGTTGTCCTGGCCTCCATGCCAGCCGACACCGACACGCTGCCCCTTCTTCCATGCGGAAACACCGGAGCCTACCTCATCGATGATGCCTGCGACTTCATGTCCGGGAACGCGGGGATACTGAATGCCGGGCCAGGCGCCTTCTTTCGTGAGAACGTCACTGTGGCAAACACCACACGCCCTTACCTTGATCCGCACCTGTCCCGCACCCGGCTTGGGAATCTCGCGCTCGACGATCTCGAAATCTGCTCCGGGTTTAGAGACTTGGGCCGCCTTCATCTTAGCTACTGCGGTTGCCATACAATCCTCCTTGCCTGCGACTCGGTTGAAGCGGCAGGAACTACGGGGTCACCAACTCTTATCTGGGCGCGATGGATGCCAAAAGCTGTGGCGCGGATTCTTCAAAAACAACCAACCGGAAATCGACAGGCCAAAACAGATGGTCCGTTTTGCGAAGGTGCAAGAGCCGCCATGCTACAACGGCATCCCGCCGGCTCCTGTTTTCAGCCTGAGCAGACCCTCCCTGATTTATGCTTTAGTTCTGGCTAGTGGCCGGATTAGCTGTAGAGTTTTGCTTGAGTAGGGTATGAACCTGTCCACCAAGGCACTCGCGGGCTTTCAGGAGGAGGCGGATAAATATGCTGCTTACCTTGAGACTGCCGAGGGTAGATTGCGCCTCGACCTGACCGTCGCCGGAGTGGAAGAATTCTTGCCTCCACTGCCCTCACCGCGGCCATTGCGGGCGCTTGACCTTGGAGGCGGTACCGGAGCAGCCGCAGTGAGCCTCGCGCGTCGCGGCGTCGAGGTCATCTTGCTGGATTCCTCGCTCGCGATGTTGAAGCTGGCCGAGCGCGCAGCCCTGAAAGCAGGGGTCGCCGATAAAGTGACACTCCGACATGGCGACGCAGCCCGAGCAAGCAAGCTATTCGCTGAGGAGCTATTCGACATCGCTCTATGCCACAACGTGCTCGAATACGTCGACTGCCCCGGTGCTGTGATCCGCGACTCCGCCCGACTTCTGCGACGCGATCCACCCGGGCTATTTTCCATTCTCGTCCGCAACCGGGCAGGCGAGGTATTAAGATCTGCTATCCGGACGGGCGACTTGGAGGCGGCGGAACAGGGCCTCACCGCTGACTGGGGATGTGAATCTCTCTATGCCGGCAGGGTGCGGGTTTTCACTCCCGATGGGCTGCTTGCCATGTCGAACGAAGCGGGGCTTGAATTGATTGCCCAGCGCGGTGTGCGAGTGGTTGCAGATTACCTGCCGCCGCAAGTCGACCGGGAGGGCGAGTACGAGCGGATTTTCGAGTTGGAGTGCAAGCTGGGACGGTGCCCAGAGTTTGCAGCCGTCGCACGCTACACTCATCACATCCTCCGCCATGCGGCCGCCAGAGAGAACCGGGTATGAGTGACCCCTCAAGTCTGCGATTGGCGAATGCGTTCAACAGAGCGTCAGACACAGGGATCTCGCTCGGATTGGGACTCACTAACGAGTGCAATCTTTCCTGTGCTTTCTGCTACCGCGATCCAGCTCGCACGGATCGGCTCTCTCTGGATCAAGTGAAGGCAGTAATGGAACGCTTGCCCGTTCGCTCGGTGAATTTGGGCACCGGCGAGAACGGAATGCATCCGGGCTTTAGAGCAATACTCGCTTACCTGCGAACCCGACCCATCCAGCTCACCATCACTTCGAACGGCCACAGCGTTGCTGTCCTGGAGGATGACGAATTACGCGCCTTTCACGATGTGGAGTTCTCGCTTGATTACCCGTCAGAAGCGGAACAGGATGCACAGCGTGGAAAAGGTAATTGGGCACTGATCCAGCAGCAGGCAGCGCGTTGTGTGAAGCTGGGTGTGCCCATAACCATCATCGCTGTCCTGATGAAGGCGAACTACTTGCGACTGGCAGAGGTGGCGCGAGTGGCCAAACAGTTTGACGCTCCTCTACGGGTGAACGTATATCAGGCAGTGCGATCCGACATCTATGCGTTGTCTTATGACGAGTATTGGGAGGGGTTCCGGCGCCTCTTTGCGGAGACGGATGTCATCGCCATTGGCGAACCGCTGGTTCGAGCTATGGCGGGCCTTCCACCCCTCCAGGGAGGATGTGCGTTAAGCACGGTGCGAGTGACCCCGCGCGCCACCACGCAGCCCTGCGTTTATTGGCCAGGAGCGGGTGAGCCGCTGTCAGATTTGATCTCGATCGGGCTCGACATTCTAAACTCCGTGCCCTTCGACCAGGCTCGCACGCTTCCAGAGGCCTGCGAACCTTGCGAGTTCCGTGACTCATGCCACGGCGGATGTGCTGGACGGCGACGGCTCCAGGGCGCACTGCTACAGCCCGACTATTATTGTCCGATTGTTCGTGGGGAGCGCCCGAGCTTTCGCATTCGCATGGCCGCCGCCCGCGATCTGCCAAAGCTGAGCAGCTCCTGCACTACCGTCGTGATCGCCCCGTAGGAACTCGTCGGTCGTTTATTTCGCGTCCATCCAGGTATTAGACCCGGCCAGCTTGACAGCCACATTCGAGAACCAAAGGTGGAACGGCTTGCCGTCGGCGGTGCCGCGGTGGTCGGTTGAGATAAGGAGTGGGCCAGCCATTTTGTAATCGGCCCAGGTCGCGATGACAACACTGGGCTTCTTGGGGCCGCCGCGGTCATATCGAAATTCTTCCACTCGCCCGTCGCTACCGACGTAGAGCGTCCAGGTGTCACCCGGCGTATAGCCGCCGCCGGAGGGATACTTCACCACGACCTTGTCGGCAGAACCCTTCCCTAGTGGCAGTTTCTGCATACCTTCATCGGTCACGGTGGCGCTTGTGTCCCAGTAAACATGGAGCGGGAACAGAAGCCAATAGTTGTCATTCATGAAGCCCGGATCAACGTCGTCCTTTACGTTGGCCGGTTGGCTGCTGAGCTGAGAGCGCAGGTAGGTAACCTTCACCGGCTTGCCGTCCTTATCTTTGCTCTCATACGTGACCTGGCCGGTCTTGGGCTCCCAGGTCCAGGTTCGAGAAATATTGACGCCCGGAAACGTTGCGCTCCAGGTGTAGCGGATGGCTTCGATTTGCCCAAACGAATCGAGACCATAGGTCTTGGCGAGCTTTTCGACAATGGGCGGACGCGTCTGCGCCCAGGAAGTTGCAGCAAGGACTAGGACCCCAAAAACTAGCAGAGCTCGGATGGCCTTAAGACGGCTCGAATTTTTCATGGAGTTCACTCCTCGGAGAATTAAACGGACGCTGCGTTGGATGACGCGCAAATGCCTCCGGATACATGAGTTGCATTGGCGGCGCAACCTGCGGCAGCGCCAGGCTCCGCACTGTCGCAATAGGCCTAGTCCGAGCCTCCGGGCGGTGCCGGTCGGGTCGAATTGACGCCATCCAGATAATTGCCGCGGCTGCGGCCACGGACCCGTATTCCAGCAGCATAATCCCGCCAGGAACTAACCACGGACGTCCAAGCGTGCGCAGGTGCCAAACGTAGTAAGTCGGGATAATGCTGACCGTCCAGATGATGATTGGCAGTGTCGAGGCGGACCGCAGGAACGGCAGCAGCCAGAGCAGGTACCAGGGATATACGACCGGTGCACACAAAAGCGTTGCTGCCATGGGCCACGCAAATGCGTCCCCAGACCATGCTGCGGACTTTCTTCTCATCCAGATCGCGATAAGAAAGCCGACGAGCACTGCCAGCCCGGCTACAACCTGCGGAGCCGCCACTCGCTCGAGGACTGCAAACACCGGATCATTGAAGCGGAAACTCTGTACGTAGGTGCCGAGCGAGCCAACCGGAATCCGCCCCTGGTTTAAGAACGGAATGTATAGGAGTGCGACCACCACTGCTGCCAGCGCGCCGTCGCGCACACGAACACGCTTCCAGTAGAGTGGCAGCAGGACAATCGGGAGCAACTTGACGGCAACGGCGAGCCCAAATGCCACCGCTGCAACCGTACGCCAACGGCGCCCGAGCGCGGCGACCGAGACCAACAGCAGCAGTACGCCGACAATATCGATGTGCCCGCTGCCCGCCACTTCCGTCGCCAGTAGGGGGTTCCAGGCATAAGCCAGAACCCAGTGCGCCGCTTGCCCATTACTACGCAAGACATCGAGCAAAACCAGAACAATTGCCAGATCGCAAATAACAAACGCTACTTTCAGCGCAAACACAGACTCGTGAATCGCAGTTACGGCACGAAAGAAAAGCTGAGCGCCCGGTGGATATGGGCTGGGTAAATCCGGGTGGTTTAGCGTACGGGTTTCAGGTGTGTGCAGGGCGCCGAGCGCAGGATCGCCGGGAATGACAATGTAAGGGTTATAGCCGAGCCGCTGCACGCGGCCATCCCAAACATATCGATGAATATCATCGTCTGAACCTGGCGGCGTTAGGAGAAATGGAAGCTGCCACAGGGCACTCAACACGAGCCCGATGACGATGACCCGCTTCGGCAATCTTGGCGTGGAGACGAACTCTCGAATCGCAAGGAGATATGCGACGCCGGCAACAGTCAGCGGAATGAGGAAAGACGGTGCACCCAGGCTGCTGAATCTGCGGGAGCAGATTGTCAGCGCCACGAGCATGACGGCGCCGAGAACATACAGCCTGCGAGATGACGTGAGCTTCACAGGTCTCCGGCGCCCGCTCGGCAACTGGGCCAACGCTTGTCCCCACTGTTCCAGCCAGGACGCAGTTCGTGGCGCCCTGGCCGGGGCGAGCTTCAGTTCCGCTGCGAGCCGTACTAAGTCGTCCGAAACGTCAATGTCGTAAAAGGGATCGGTAAAGCCCACGGAAAGCTGCATCGTACGAGCGCGTGCAAGGAGGGTGTCGAGCGCGCTCCTGGTGCCCATCCCATCGCTTTCGAAAAGAGTTGGATGAGCGGCCTTGGCGCCCACGAGATAGTAGCCGCCGTCGTGTGTCGGTCCGACAACCACGTCGTGCCTGGTTAGAGCCTCGAACGCGCTCTCGAGCACGGAAGCGGGTAAATGGGGGCTGTCGCTGTTGAAGGCGACGACGCGTTGCCGGCCAGGCGCTGCGAAGTGTGCAAATACTGAGGTGAGGCCTGCCGCAAGGCCCTCGCCTTTTTGGGCCACGACAGCCGCCGCACCTCGCGCCAGCTTCGTTAGTTCCTCAACATCCGAAGCGGGGCACATGATGGCAACCTCCACAGGGACCAGCGATTCCGCTAGCGCTATTGTGTCTTCCAAAAGGCAGCGATAGAGGTCGGTGACCGCTTCAATGGGAAGGCTTTGAACCAAACGGGTCTTGACCATGCCCGGCCGGGGTGCTTTTGCCATGACAACCAGCGTGCGGCGTATGGTTGGCAGAACTTGCTGTGTTTTCGCCGGCAGATCGCATAGAGGATCACTGTGCAAAAGACTCACGCTGGTTTTCCGGCCCCTGGATGCCGAAAATAATAGCGCACGATCAAACTAAGGATGAACCACGCTGCTCCGACTGTGCCTCTAAGAGTACCGCTAATCTTCGATTTTCCAATGCGCGGGTAGTAGCTCACCGGCACCTCTACGATGCGGAATCCCGCTAACGCGCCCTTTAGGATCATCTCAACCGCCCAGCCGTAAGAGGTCTCTTCCAGCGCGAGCTGACGGAGAACATCTGCGCGTCCGGCGCGGAACGGTCCAAGGTCTGTGATCCGGACACCGTAGAGACGTGTAATCAGAAAAGCCGCGAGGTGGTTACCAAACGCGGCGTGCCAAGGCAACGCCCCGGGAACGTTCTGTTTTCCGAGGCGTGAACCCAGTGTGATGTCCGCACGGCCGTCAATGATCGGAGCCAGTAGAAGCGGTAGCTCCGCAGGTCGATCGCTGTAATCGCCATCCAGGAAGACGACAATATCAGGGCTAATTGCACCGGCCAGCCCGGTCAAACACGCGCGGCCGTATCCGCGACGAGGTTCGTAGAGGACACGGGCTCCCATCTTGGAGGCGACACCGGGAGTACCGTCGGTTGAATTGCTGTCTACAACCAAAACTTCCGTGACAAGATCGGCCGGTAGATCAGCCAGGACGCGGCCGATGGACTGCGCTTCGTTGTGCGTAGGAATGACGACCGACACTCGCACCTGATTGGGCTCAATCACCACCACGGCGAGGAAGGCCAACGCTGCGCCAGCCAAGCATCGACGCCCCACCTTCGTCCGGCTCGTCCCAGCACGAGCGCAAACGATGCCAGCACCGGAACCAGTAGTTCCCAGATCCAGGCCGTGCCCCACTCGGACACCCAAAGACTGCCCAAGTAAAGAAACGCTATAAACGCGACCGGGCGCGTCAGCAGACCGACGACGAGCAGGATTCCGAGAGAGATCTCTGTCATTGCCTGCATAGGAGCCGCCATCGCGGCGTGACTCGCCATAAAACCCATCACGGCCTTCCACGCGGCCGGCGAGTGACTATGCTGAATGTAATAGTTGATCAGGCCTGCGTACCCCCCCGCAGTGTAGAGACCCTTTCCCAGGTTTTCGAAGAAAACCCACACTAACATTGCGCCGATCGTGACACGAACTATTGCCAGCCCATTAGCTGCATCAAGTTGTTCAGTGGCGTTGTGTAAAGGGGTTGGTTTCGTCGCCATGGTGACCCTCCTCTCCAACGGATGGTATACCAGTTGCTTTGGATCGTCGGAATTTGTGGCGTGTTCTGCATAGTCGGTTTTCCGTCCACTCGGGGATTATTTGAAATAACTATCGAAGAACGCCTTGCCTTAAGTCCTGAGCGGCTTGCATCAGATTGTCCGCACTACCCAGATCACGCCAATACCACTCATCTGCCTGAAAACCGGCAATCGCTTCTTCGTTCGCAGCAATCTGCAGATAGCAGTCGATGATGGAGAAAGCATCTTCTCCTGGCATCATCGTAAGAAGTCGAGGCGAAACGACATGGATGCCGGAAAATGCCAGGGCTTGCACAGTCTGGGCAGGGCGCACAATTTCGGTTTGGTCGTCTCGCGTTACCCGCCGGCCGCAAAGCCGAAGCTGCTCGTCGAAGAGCAGGTATCGGGAAGACTCTCGGGATTGCACTGCCAGTGTGGCCAGAGCCTGATGTTCATTGTGAGATTCCACCATGCGACCGAAATCAATGGTGCTGAGGACATCGACATTGTGCAGAATAAAGGGCTCTGCCGACGCGCTGGAACTCTCAAGAAAAAACCACGCGGCCTGTTTGAGTCCGCCGCCGGTATCGAGCAGGATTTGTTCTCGCGAGACTTCGATCCGCATTCCGAAGTTCCCGTTCGCTCTTAGATACTCGATAATCATTTCAGCAAAGTGATGCACGTTAACTATCACTTCGCGAATGCCAAAGGCGCGCAAGCGAGACAGCGTGATCTCCAACATCGTGCGGCCGGCGACTTCCACCAGTGCCTTAGGGCGATTTGCCGTGAGCGGACGCAACCGCGTACCCAGGCCGGCGGCCAAAATCATCGCTTTCATTTACCCAATGTCTCCAGCTCTCGATGCCGCACGATTACCTCTAGACCGGTCCTGCCGCGCAAACGTTTTGCCAGTTCCTCTGCCAGGTACACTGAGCGATGCTGGCCGCCGGTGCAGCCAAACGACACCATTAAGTTCTTAAATCCGCGGCTCTGATAGTTAGTTATGCTGGCGTCGACCAGGGACAGGGCGTTGCTAAGGAACTGATGCACGCTCTCTTGCTGACTGAGATAGTCAGCCACGGGCTGGTCTTTACCGGAAAGCGTTTTGAATCGTTCTTCCCGTCCGGGATTCGGAAGATTACGCGCATCGAAAACGAATCCGCCCCCATTGCCAGTCTCATCCTGCAGCGCGCCCCGGTGGAATGAAAAGCTAAAGACCCGTACGGCGATAGGGTTTTCGGCTCTGGCAGGTAAGCCCTGCAATTGGTCCGAGTCGATGGCTCGGTTGAATGTTTCCATCAGGGCAGGCAGCGCGATGGGTAGTTGGACGTTATGCAGAAGCCAGCGCAGGTTGTTCAGGGCGTAGGGCACACTTTGCAAAAAATGGGTTTTGCGTTCGTAAAAGCCGCGAAAGCCATAAGCCCCGAGCGCCTGCATGATGCGAATGTAAACGTAGCCATAAAAGAGCGACATGAATACTTCGCGATCGAGGTCGATGAAGCCGGCAAGACCATCGAGATAGTGGCCGAGTAATTGTTCGCGCAGCCGCGGTGGCAGATCGGCTTTGGCATCGTACAAAATGGATGCGATGTCGTACTGCAGGGCGCCTTTGCGGCCGCCCTGGTAATCCAGAAAAAAGGGAGCGCCGTCACGCAACATGATATTGCGCGATTGGAAGTCTCGATAGAGAAAGTAATCACGGTTGGTAGTCAACAGGAACCTGGTTAGCCGTCTGAAGTCGACTTCCAGGGCCTGCTCGTTGAATGGAACGCCGGCGAGCTTGAGAAAGTAGTACTTGAAATAACTCAAGTCCCACGCGATGGACTGGCGATCGAAGCTGGCGCGTGGATAGCACAGCTTGTAGTTCAAGCCTCGACCGCCTTGGACCTGAAAACGCGGTAACAGACTAACGACTTCGCGATAGGCTTCGATAACCGGGGCAGCGATATTGTCGCCAGCTCTATTCTTCGAAAGAAATTCAAAGAGCGTAGTGTCGCCCAGATCTTCTTCCAGATAGGCGTCGTGGGGCAAATCTTCCGCAAAAATCTCTGGAACCGGCAGACCAAGCCGGCGAAAATGCCTGGAAAATTCAAGGAAGGCGACATTCTCTTCGCGTACCCCATACAGAATGCCAACGGCAGTAACCCCTCCGCCGGAAAGCCTGAAGATCTTGCGCCCGGAAGCACCAAGTTCGCCTCGTAGCGGCTCCATCCGCTCGACCGGCGATTTGAAATGACGCTCAAAAAGCTCTTTTAGAACGTTCATGGGGTTGGCCCGCGCCCGCCTTTATGTCGCCGCACAACGTCATCATGGCATATAGGCAAGCGCGGCAGTCAATCCTAGAGCCAACCCAAGCTTAAATGATGGACGAGCAGGAAGGGCGACAGTGGGTTACCTACTCGTGTTCCGAATAATGAGCATGCACGGCCCGAAGGGTTTGTGGGGGTCTGCACCGTCGTCACCCCGCGGCTGGAGGAACACATATTTTCCGGAATCTGGGCTCTCAGCGCTCCCTCGCCGCAGCCAACGAAAAGGACGAGGGCAAGGATGTCCCCGCCCTCATGAGCTACAAGTGTGTTGGACTTCGTAGCTGCGATTCTGAGATTGAGCGGTATCTATTCGGACGTCGTCGAATCTCCCAGCGCAGGCGCAAAATTACGGGAATGCACCCAATTCTGAAGTTGCTCCCTTGCATTGTCGGACAGAGCGAACTTCGAAGTCGCTCCAATTGCACTTCCAGCAGCCGCCGGAGCGCTTGCCAGATTACCCTCTGCCGGCATAGGTGTCGCCAGATATGCGTGAAGTTCGCCGCTGCTGATCTGCAATGCAAAGCCTACGATTTGTCCTCGAGAATTGATGCCGCAGCCGTGCATCAGATACAAAGGCGAGTTGGGTGGAATTAGACTGTTGAGGTCAGTCATCACGCCGTTCTGCCAGAGGAATGCTCTTAAGTTTCCGGCGGCATCAATCGAAACGCCAGTCGCCTGGGCGCTGTTGTTTATCCCAATTGCAGCGCTTGCAACATCTCCCGGCAAGGTGCCTAAGTCGGTTATCACGCCTCCTTGCCAAAGAAATGCGTGCTGAAACTTGTCCCCGGGGATGTCGGAGGCGCCCACCACTTGTTCCGACTGGTTGATCGCGAAGGCTGAGTTATTGATCCTTCCTCCAAGGCTGCCCAGATCCATCGGCGTTACGCTGCCTTTCCGCCAAAGTAGCGCGTGGCGAGGCTGGAGAGGAACACCGTATCTGAGATCGTAGGCGGCGCAGATGCCCGAAGCTCCCACCACGTCGCCTCTATCGTTGATCCAGAAGGCAGCTCCGTCGGGATCGCCGGGGTACGCCGGAAGGGCCTGGATTTTGCCGGCAGTCCAGGCAGTCGGCCGGAATTGCAATACTTGGGGGGGCGGGCAGTTGGGGTCAGAAGTATTGTTCTCGGCCATTCCCGCTATCTGTCCCTGGGCATTGATTTCGCTGCCTTGGGCATTATTGCCTCCCAGCGTCGAAAGCGGCGTCATCACGCCGTTCTGCCAAACAAAATTGAGGCAGATAAGGTTCGTGCCCAAACCGCAAAAATCTTCTCCGTTGGGATCAGGAATCCCGTTCTCGGCGAACCCGGTAGCTTGGGCTGCTTCTCCGGGACCAAAAAGTGCCTGGCTATTCGGCCCGCCAAGCGTTCCCATGTCCGTCATGACGCCGTTCTGCAAGAAAAAGCCATGCGTGACCTGGTCACCAGGCGTGGTGGAAAATCCGTCGATCTGCCCCTTGTCATTGATGCCGAAGGCGATGCTGAAAGTGCCGCCCAACGTGCCAAGGTCGACTACGGTGTAGCGTGGAAGCTGTTGTGATTGATGCGATTGCTCTTGCTGAGCGACAACCTGTGCGGGCATTCCCAGCCCCGCCAATAAAGTGATGGCTGCTATCCAGGTGCATATTCTGGGTTTCATATTGCCTCCTCATTCGTGCGCTCTGGCAATGCTTGCCGCGAGCGGCTCTCATCGGTCTCATATAAGTAGGCGCAAACGGCGGGACAGAACTATCATGCGAGTACTGCTTTTTGTAAGAAGAGACTGCCGTAGCTGGCTGGTATCCCGAGGTCTGTGCCATGCGGAAATCCACACCACCGCACGATGAGGCCGGAACGCCACCTGGTGGCCAAGTGACCGAGTTTCTCCGGGCTTGGAGCGATGGAGATCGAGCTGCTCTCGACAATCTGACTCCAATCGTTTATGACGAACTCCACCGTCTGGCGCGACGCTACATGAAAGGTGAGCGCCCCGGACATAGCCTGCAAACCACCGCTTTGGTCAACGAAGCCTACATGCGGCTAGTGGATTACAAGAACATGCAATGGCAGAATCGCGCCCATTTTTTTGCGGTTTCAGCCCAGCTGATGAGGCGCATTCTGGTTGACCACGCGCGGCGCCATAACCTGAAACGCGGAGGTGGCGTCCAACATGTGTCTCTGGACGATACAGCGATAATAGGCGGTGAACGGGACGCTGATCTGGTGGCGCTCGATGACGCCATGAACCTGCTGGCGGAACTCGATCCGCGCAAAGTGCAGGTTGTCGAAATGCGTTTTTTTGGCGGACTCAGCGTGGAAGAGACGGCTGAGGTACTCAAAGTGTCGGCGATCACCGTGATGCGCGACTGGAGCACCGCCAAGGCCTGGCTGTATCGGGAGCTGACCCGCGGGACTGGCAATGGATAGCGAACGCTGGAAACAAATCGACGGCCTGTTGCAGTCCGTGCTGGAACGTTCCCCCGAAGAACGCGAGACGTATCTACGTCAGGCATGCGCCGGCGATGAGGCGCTGGAACGCGAAGTCCAATCGCTTCTGACGGCGCAACAAGAAGCTAGTGGGTTTCTCGAGAATCCAGCCATGGAGGTGGCCGCGCGGGCGCTCGCCGCGAACAAGAGCAAAGCTGCGGACGAGATTGCCCGCTCCTTCATCGGCCAGAAAGTCTCGCATTACCAGGTAATGGAAAAGCTAGGTGGTGGCGGGATGGGGGTGGTCTACAAGGCGGAGGATACCGATCTCGGCCGCTTCGTCGCCCTCAAATTTCTCCCCGCAGATCTATCCCAGGACCCGCAATCACTGGAGCGCTTCCGCCGTGAGGCGCGGGCGGCATCGGCACTCAATCACCCCAACATCTGTACCGTCTACGAAATCGGCAACCACAATGGCCAGTTGTTCATCGTCATGGAGTTTCTGGACGGGATGACGTTGAAACACTGCATTGGTGGGCGTCCTCTGGAAGTGGAAATGCTTCTGGCGCTATCCATCGAGATTGCCGACGCACTCGACGCCGCCCATACCGCCGGCATTGTGCATCGTGACATCAAGCCGCCGAACATCTTCGTCACCCAGCGCGGACACGCGAAGGTCCTCGATTTCGGGCTGGCCAAGGTTCTCAAGCCCGAAAGCATTGAGCTCTCGCGCCTCGACGGTAGAGGCGCCCCTCACCGATCATGGAACGACCATGGGCACGGTGACCTACATGTCGCCGGAACAAGTTCGCGCCAAGGACTTGGATGCACGCACCGACTTGTTCTCGTTCGGCACGGTCATGTACGAGATGTCGACCGGGGCATTGCCTTTCCGCGGAGAAAGCACCGGCGTAATTTTCGAAGCCATACTGAGCCGGACTCCGGTCGCGCCGATTCGTCTTAATCCTGATCTGCCTGCTGAACTGGAAAGGATCATCTCTAAATGTCTGGAGAAAGATCGAAATCTGCGGTACCAGCATGCTTCGGATTTGCGCTCCGATTTGCAACGGCTGAAGCGAGACTTGGAAAGTGCTGGCACGGCCGCCGCAAGCAGGGGATCGGTCGCGATCGAGGAAGCTCCGGCACAACCGGAAAAATTCACCAAACTGGCAAGGCCAATCCGGCTGGTAGCCCTGTTCGTTCTGTTGGTAGTTGCCGGCGCAATTTACTATCGGCTCCATCAGAGCAAGCCCCTCACCGACAAAGATTCCATTGTTCTCGCAGATTTCGATAACAAGACGGGCGACCCGGTGTTTGACGACACCTTGAAACAGGGACTCGCTGTGCAGCTTGAACAGTCGCCTTTTCTCGACTTGGTTTCCGACCGCAAAGTGAACGCGACCTTGAAGCTGATGGGACGTCCGGAAGGAGATCGCTTGACGCCGGAGATGACACGTGAGGTTTGCCTGCGCACAGGCAGCGAGGCCATGCTTACCGGTTCCATTGCCGGGCTGGGCAGCCAGTATGTGGTCGGCCTGAAAGCGGTAAACTGCAGCACCGGCGACGTGCTGGCGGAAACGCAGGAGCAGGCAGCGGGCAAAGAAGCAGTGCTGAAGGCATTGGACAGAGCGGCCGTCAGCTTGCGCGGTAAGTTGGGCGAATCGCTCAGCTCGGTACAAAAGTACGCCACACCCGTTGAAGAAGCTACCACGCCGTCGCTTGAGGCGCTGAAAGCCTACAGTCTGGGGCGCAAGATGTTTTTTGCGAAAGGGAATACCGCAGCTCTGCCTTTCTACAAGCAAGCGGTGGAACTCGATCCGAATTTTGCTATAGCCTACCGTGCCATGTCGGCCGTCTACGGCAACCTCAACCAGCCGGAGCGGCAGGCCGAGAATGTCCGCAAGGCTTACGAATTGCGGGAGAAGGTGAGTGAGCGTGAGCGGCTGTATCATCGAAGCAAATTACAACTGGATCGTGACCGGAGATTTGGATAAGGCGGTAGCGGCCTATGCACTGTGGCAACAGACTTACCCCAGGGACTTCGCGCTCCATGTGCATCTGTACGAAATCTATGGCAACCTCGGGGACCTGGAAAGGTCATTGGAAGAGGCCCGCGAGGCACTCAGCATGGAACCAAACGCGGTAGAAAACTACGAAGACCTTGGATCCGCCTACGCCAGTCTTAACCGGCTGGATGAAGCTGAAGCGGTATACAAGCAGGCAGAGCAGCGCAATCTGGAGGGCGAGGTGCTCCTTGATTTCCGCTATCGCCTGGCGTTTCTCAAGGGCGATGTCGCGCGGATGGCGCAGCTTAGCCGCGACAGCCATGGGAAAGCCCGGTACTGAGGAACTATCATTGGCAGCGCAAGCCGACACCGCAAGCGTGGTATGGAAAACTTAAAAGCTCCCGGGATTTGACCCGACGTGCCATGAACTTAGCCGAGCACAACGATGCCGAAGAGGCGGCGGCGGCATATCTGGCAGCGGCTGCGCTACGCGAAGTGGAAGCCGGCAACCGGGAGCAGGCACGGCCGATGCCGAAGCCGCAGTGAAGCTTGCGCCAAACCGCCAGGTTCCCGCGATGGCGGCCTTGGCACTGGCCCGCGCAGGCGATACTGCAGAGGCGGAGAAACTGGCCGACGAACTCGACAAAAACTTCCCGCAGGACACCTTAGTCCAAAAGTATCGGCTCCCAACAATTCGAGCGGCGATAGCCTTGCAACGTAACGATCCGAACCAGGCGATCGAGCTATTGCAGGTGACCAGCCCGATAGAATTGGGGGACGCAGGTTACATGCTTCCAGTCTATTTGCGCGGTGAAGCCTATCTCATGCTGCACGACGGCAAGGCAGCGGCTGTGGAATTTCAGAAGTTCATCGACCATCGCGGACTGGTGGCCAACTTCCCCTGGGGCGCGCTGGCACGCTTGCAACTAGGCCGGGCCTATGCGCTTTCCGGCGACAAGAATAAGGCGCGGGACGCCTATCAGGAGTTTCTCGCCCTGTGGAAAGATGCCGATCCGGACATCCCTATCCTGAAAGATGCCAAAGCGGAGTACGGGAGGCTGAAATAGGCGGAATTACTGCGCCCTCTGGAAACTAGATTGAGTTCTGCGCTCGCCGCGGATGAATCCTCGGGCAGCCGGACGTAAAATCTAATGGCAAAGGCACCCGGCAGCGGCAAGGAAAGCCGGCAAGCAGCGAGGGATTTCGACAGCACTCCGTCCATCGTTTCAACTGCATAGACGACAGCTCGCGGACCCTACGCGTCTTGAAGACCTAAAGAAACTTTTGGAAACCTAATGCATCCACTATGCCACCTTCGAGAATGGGGAACAAGCCTGCAATGCAATCGACACCAAGGGACAAACTTAAAAGGAGGGAGAAAGAAATGCTTAAGCACATAGCAGTATTCGCAGTGGCTGTGATTCTCGGGCTGGGCGTTCTCGGCCTGACCCTTTCCGCGAGACCTGCTTCGACGTCCGGATCATGGCAGGTGGATACTCGCCATTCCGATGCGCAACTCATTACCGACGGAACCACGGAGTACGGGAAAACGAAAATGGACTTTACCCTCGGTTTCGGAAGAGTGAACGGTAGCGTGAAAATCGACGATGCCGATCCCACAAAGTCCAGTATCGTTTTCAGGTTCTATCCGGCTAACGGTATGGAGCCTACCATCGCCGAGAGTGGAAAATTCCTTAGCCAATGGGTGATGAATCAGGCCAACCACACGCTAGTGTGTTTTCATTCCAAGTCAGTTGAGCGGACCGCCGACGGCCGGCTGCAAGCCACCGGTGATCTGACCATAACTCGCGTAGACCGCAACGTCGATATAACTCCGACCGAAGCCTATTCTGGTCCGGTGTATGGTCCCCCGATAATCCACCGCGTTTCGCGCGAAGCTACTTTCGTTTTCGACCTCAATGGGCAGAAAGACGGCGTGATCCAGGCGTCGGCATCTACGAGCGTGGGCCGCGAGAATTTTCCTCAGTTGGTGAAGGCTGTAGTCAGTACCTCCTGGCCGCCCCTGGTTGAGGATGAAAGCTGTCAAAACCCTGCTGGCGGGAGTGAATCTTATCGCGGATTCCAGTGTAGCGGGACGTTTATGGAGTCCTCTGGCCTTCCCCCTGCGCCAGGAATCCAAGCCAGTGAGGATTACTCTGGGCCGCCTTCGAATTTCAATGCCGTTGTCGGAAATCATCTGAACATTGTGCTTCATCTGCGTTTGATGGCGAAGGCATCGGGAGAAACAGCGGCGGGCTTGAACTAATGCGGTGCCATGTGCAGTTGGGGCGGACGGCTGCGATGCCGCGGTAATCGAGCGACAGTACCGGTCCAGGGCAGCGCGCAGCTGATTCCGCCCTTGCACCCCAGCACCACCAGTTCGATCATCTGACGGTACCTTCGTGCTGGCCATGCCTCGGGTTCAGAGCTTGCCACAAGCCGACGGAAGCACTGCGGCCAGAAGACCGCTGCGAGGATTGTCAACTCAAGATAAGCGCGGCTGACAGTTTCCTGGCTATTTGGAAAGGGAGTCTCTACCTTGTGAAGGTATAATCCTCGCAACTCCTCATGGCCCTAACCTCAGGCACCAGACTCGGCCCTTATGAAATTCAGTCCTCGCTGGGCGCAGGCGGCATGGGTGAAGTGTATCGCGCGCGCGATACGCGGCTGGAGCGCATCGTTGCGGTAAAGATTCTGCCTTCTCATTTGTCCGAGAATCCTGAGGCCAGACAGCGCTTCGATCAGGAAGCGCGCACGATTTCGTCGGTTAATCATCCCAACATCTGCACGCTATACGACGTCGGCCACCAGAATGGCACGGATTATCTGGTGATGGAGTATCTGGAGGGCGATACGCTGGCCGACCGGCTGCGCAAGGGGCCGCTGTCCATCGAACAGGTTCTGCGATACGCAATCGACATATGCGAAGGACTCGACAAGGCCCACCGCTGCGGCGTGATTCACCGTGATCTGAAGCCCGGCAACATCATGCTGACTAAGGCTGGCGCTAAGCTGATGGACTTCGGCCTCGCCAAGGCGTCGGTTGCGAATGCGGCTGCGGCATCGAACCTGACCGTGACCACAAGCACGCCGCCGGGCAGCCATCCGCTCACCGCGCAGGGCACCGTGGTTGGGACCTTTCAATATATGTCGCCCGAGCAGGTGGAAGGTAAACAGGCGGATGCGCGCTCCGACATCTTTGCGCTGGGAGCGGTGCTGTACGAGATGACAACCGGCCAGCGCGCCTTTGAGGGCAAGACCCCAGCCAGCGCAATGGCGGCCGTGCTGGAGCGCGAGCCTGCTCCCATCACGTCGCTCCAGCCCCTGACTCCGCCTGCATTCGAGCGACTGGTGAAGTCATGTCTGGCCAAGGATCCGGACGATCGCTGGCAAACGGCACACGACGTTAAACTGCAACTCAGGCAGATTTTCGAAGGTGGATCGCAGATCACGTCGTCGGCAGCAGTAGTTGTTGCCCCGCGAAAACGGACAAGTAAGCCGGCGTGGATTGTGGCAGCCGTATTAGCGGTCGTTGCTGCGCTGGCAGTGTTCTTTCTGTATCAGGCGGAGCAGAAGCAACTTCCTGTTCTGCGGGTTGAGATCAACCCTCCCGACAAGATGCAGTTCAACCTGTCAGGCGATCACGGCGGCCCGGCGACGATTTCTCCTGATGGTCGCTATCTGGTCTTTTCAGCCTACGGCTCGGGCGGCGCTCAACTCTATCTGCGGTCTCTGGACTCGACTTCGGCTCAAGCACTTGCAGGTACCGAGGGCGCAATGTTTCCTTTCTGGTCGCCCGACAGCCGCTCCATAGCCTTCTTCACCGACGACAAGCTGAAGCGAATCGAAGTGAGCGGTGGCGCGCCGGTCACGATCTGTGGCTCGACGCTGGGACGGGGCGGCAGCTGGAACCAGGACGGAACCATTGTGGCCGCCCTGTCCTACAACACAGGTATATCGCGAGTCCCAGCCAGCGGGGGCGCACCCACTCCCCTCACAACCAGCGATCAGATCCACTATTCTTCTCACCGCTGGCCCTGGTTCTTGCCTGACGGCAAGCACTTCCTCTATATCGCGGTTAAACACAATGCGCCGACCAGCCCGGAAACCGCGGTGTTCCTGGCTTCGGTTGACGGCAAAGAGAACCGCCTTCTGTTTCATACGTTATCGAACGCGATCTACGCCTCGGGGCGCTTGCTCTATCAGCGCGAAAATTCCCTGGTGGCGCAGACCTTCGATCCTTCCAGAGGGAAATTTTCCGGCGAGCCGCAGACCCTGAGTGAAAACGTTCAATTTGACGCAGGCCTCTGGCGGATGAACGTCAGCACCTCTACCGACGGCATGCTGGTGTACGCATCAGGCTCGATTTCGGGGACGGAGATCCTGACCTGGTACGACCGCAGCGGAAAACGGCTGGGCACGGTTGGGGAGCAGGGAGAATTCTTCGATCTGGATCTCTCCTCCGACGAGAAGAAAATCGCGACCACGGAGTTGGATACCGCCACCGCAACCATCTGGGTCCACGACCTGGCCAACAATTTGAAGACTCGGCTTACCTTCAGCGGCGGCGCGCACCTCACTCCGATTTGGTCTCCGGACGGAAAAGAGGTAGCCTTCACCTCGAACCAGCAGGCCGCGATCTCGGTCAAGACGCTGGGCAGCAGCGCCCCGGAGCGCACCCTTCTTTCATCGTCGATTCCGATCTATCAAGCGGTTTCAGATTGGTCGCACGACGGCCGCTTCCTGATGTATGAACAGGGCGCTGGTATGAATACGGACCTTTGGGTGCTTCCATTATCTGGCGACAGCAAACCGTTTCCCTACGCCAGTGGCGCGTCCCGAGGAACGTTCTCTCCGAACGGCCATTGGGTGGCTTATGTGGGCCAGGAAGGAGGGCGTCCCGAGGTTTTTGTGGCTCCATTCCCGTGGACAGGTGCGAAGTGGCAAGTTTCGAACGGAGGTGGCGCGGGGCCTCGTTGGCGTGCTGACGGTAAAGAACTGTACTACTTCGATCTCAACGGCATTCGGGCGGTTGAGGTTGACGGTGCGGGGTCCGCATTCGAGGTGGGCAGCAGTAAGTTCCTGTTCCGCCTTCCTCTGAGGGGCATCATAGCCCGTGAGTATGCTTCTACGCGGGATGGCCAGCGGTTCATCGCGGTCACGCCCAGTGAAGGGAGCACACAGTCGTTGACTCTAGTTCAGAACTGGCCGGCGGAGTTAAAGAACAAGTGAGATGACGGAGGCAGGAGACGTTGCCCGGACCGAATGGCTCTTTGCTGCGAACCCCAGAAATTTCGCTAGCTGCCGGTATCTTACGCTTCAATAATTACGCGACCAATCACCATAACTACCATCTATCGAGCGCCCTCATTGCTTGTCACGAAGGCCTATAGAAGATCCCCATTTAATATATAGTGGATCTATCATATAGAGACATGGATAGAATATTATCCACCCTACGCTACACATAATTACAGCGACGAATATGTCTAGATATGAGTTTCGATATCTAAGGATCCGGCCGAGAATTGCTTCTTTGATAACGACGAGCAGGACTATTCCAAGTATCGCAAAGCAGGAAAACTTGACTACAGGCGCCAGCGCCGTCCAGTAATGAACAGTCGCCCATACCCACAGCGCCACAACTACTGCCGGCACGGCAAAGCTTGCGATCTTCAGGGCCGGATATAGTTTAAGAGGCTTGAATGCAAGCTCGGCTGCTACCTTCAATCCCTTCTTCAAGTCAGGAACGCTTTCAGCCGCCTTTGTGCCCTCATCCGCCGTCATTGTCGAATCGAGGTTCAAGAATGGCCACGTCGCAGGGGCAGCGCTGCTGGTCTTTAGAAAAGGCAGGCATTTCATCCACTCATTTTCAGTCATGCGATAGGCGCTAACCATTAATGCGTTTGACTCAAGCCAGGAAAAGGAATCGAGATCTGTTCTAACCGACGCTAGCAGTCTTTGTACATCTTCACGAACGCCGTAGTCGGTCTTCGCGGGAGGATCATTGTAGGTTGACGGATCTTCGCACTGAACCCAATCAATGGTTTGAGCCTGCAACCCTTTCTTCAGATGTACATACAGGATGCCCTGGAGTGCGCCAGCGTCCCGCAAGTTACTTAGCAGTTGATATTGCACCTCTCGCACCCGGCTCATCAATATATCGTTGGCGCGCATCATCACTCCGACGTGGCCGAAAACCGGCTCGGGGCTCAGGCCAGTCTGCCCGCAAGCATCGCTAATAATCAGAATGGTGCAATCCTGCTCCCGAAGACTTGCCACGCCCTGGTTGTCATAGTTCCCGCCGTCGACTAGACGCGTTCGATACTTCTCGGCGGTTTTTCCCAAAGTGCCATAGAGGTCATCAAGAAGGATTGGATCGAATAGACCCGGCACGCATGCTGAGGCGGCTACTGCCTCTCCCAGTCGTACCCCGCCGGATTGGTTCGGCTGGGCCGGATCACGACGGTAACTTCCCGGTGCTTCCTTGTGGTACATGCGCCGCAGCCGATGATTAGCGTCTATTTCGACATCGATGCTTCTCGGAGGCGGCTCGCCCATAAATGACGCGGTAAACTGCCAGTTGTGACAAGTATTCAAAGAGGTTGCATTAAGTACAAGAGCGGGTACTTTGTTGTGTCGCTTCCAGTTGTCATACTTAGGGTTGAAGCTTGAATCCTGGTCCCCGGCAGGCTTTACCCGAAGATCCGCAAGATATCTCGGTTTATCTTGTTCACCGTCTTTAACCCGCGCATAGAGTTCTTTTTCGTAGAGATCCGCCAGCCGGTCCGAGGACGAAGATCCTTTTGGGCTGAAAATCTTGGCGTTACTTGGCCAGCCGAATAGCATTCGCAATCTGATATTTCGTTGCACCCCAGCAAGGAAGTCTTTGTAAATACGCTGGACGAGGTCGATGTAGTCTTGCCGGCTGATTTGCGCATCTCGCCGCTCCTGCAACATCTTGCGAAGCTCCAAGTAGTAATACGCGCCCAGTATGGATCCTCCTGAGACACACGACAAAACCTCTACGTGGCGAAGAACGTCGAATTCCGCCAGCTTGGCAAGCAGTCCGATGTGAAAGAGCGAAGCGCGAAAGCCGCCTCCCGAGAGTGCCAGACCGATCTTGCCGCGAAGAAAAGATTCAGCCTCTTCGTTGTTATCGCCGAGCAACGCCTTCAGTGCGCCCCAAGCAGGCGAGGTTTCCAAGTTTGCCGGCGGGATACCGTCGCGTCGAGCGCGAATGCGCGCGAGTTGAGCGAACTGCCGGACCGCAGTCTCA
The DNA here is from genome assembly GCA_963833305.1 of uncultured Acidobacteriaceae bacterium. Lineage (GTDB taxonomy): Bacteria > Acidobacteriota > Terriglobia > Terriglobales > Acidobacteriaceae > Bog-257. The sequence goes on from CAWHXN010000011.1 coordinate 88,780, forward strand.
AACTGCCAGGGCGCTATATGTTTTTGCTTGTCAGCATCCAGCTCTAATTGCGCTTTCAAGTCGGCCGCTGCGGCCATCCAGTACGCCGCCTTCAAATAATCTCCCAGGCCAAGCCATGCTTCCGCCAGGGTTAACAGGACCCACCAATCCTTCATAAGATCTGGGGCGGTTAGCTTTGCGTAGGTCTGTTCCGATTCAACTTTGTGGACCGGGTCAAGAATCGCCACAATTTCCGTGCGCACCCTCGTGGCCATCGTCTGCGCGGCCAGTCCATGACCAAGCTCGCCTTCCTCCTGGGCGCTCAACAGGTCTAAGACAAAGGCAAGGTTAATGGCGTTGTAGGCGCGATCGTTCTGACAACCCATCTCATAGCCCCGTCGATAATATTGGTAGGAGCGAACAAGATGAATGCGTTGGCCATAGATGTCCCAACGGCGCTTCTGAACAGCTCCGGCTATGCCAAGCAGATCTTGTTTTAGCTTTGGAAAACTATCGAGCGATGAAGCAAGGGCCAAAATGATCGGCGACGGCGGCCCTGCACTTGCATCAAGAGGCTCGCTCAACACGGTGCTGAGCATTTGCTCTGCTCGCTGCAGGCGAACCTCTGCGGGCAGGTCGGGATCCTTATAAGTACAAAGAATCAGCTTGCGCAACACGTTGGTCCGAGTTTCCTGATCGACATCGGAGCTGTAGTCGAACAGCGCCATTTCGAGAAGTCGACGAGCGTCGTCCAGTTGATTGGACCCTTGGAAAGTCGCGGCCAAAGAGGTCAACTCGTCGAAAGTCGTCGGGCTGCCGTGGAATATGGCTCTAGCTCTACTGCCAGAGTGGTTGTCAGGTGCCTGCATGTTCCTCCCTGCTCAAGTTCCCTGGAAGACGCCCAGGGGAACAAAGATAAACCCACATTTGGATCATCCCAAGAGATATTGTCAAATCCGTTCTTGCTTTCTTCACGTAACCCTACTGAGCGATCGAAAGTTCAAAATCCACGCGCTCAGAGGATGAGAGAATGAAGAAGCAGATTCTGGTAGTTCTGTCGGTAATGACGCTGGCCTTTGCGGCCATGGCGGCAGGTTCCAATGACCCCGTAGTGGGCGGCGCTCCGATGTATCCGAGCAAGAACATTGTTCAGAATGCCTCCACGGCCGACAATCTAACAACCCTGGTTGCCGCGGTAAAGGCCGCTGACTTGGTGCAAACGCTGGAGAGCCCCGGCCCGTTCACCGTATTTGCTCCCACCAACGATGCCTTCAATAAGCTGCCTGCCGGAACGGTTGCCACGCTGTTGAAGCCTGAAAATAAGGACCAACTGGTGAAGGTTCTCACCTATCACGTGGTGCCGGGCAAGATCAACGCCGCGGATCTGATGAAGCAGATCAAAGAGGGCGGAGGAAAGGCCGCTCTTAAGACGGCGAACGGCGAAACTCTTACCGCCTCCATGCAAGGCAAACATGTGGTTCTAACCGATGAAAAAGGTGGCATGTCGATGGTAACCACTGCCAATGTGTATCAGTCGAATGGGGTGGTTCACGTGATTGACGCTGTGTTGATGCCCTAACTTGTCAGGATTCCGAGCGGAGTGCCCTATCCGGCGCTCCGTTTTTCTTTATTTCAATGGAGCAGCGTTAGTTTAGTCGCGGTTCTGCATAGCCAGAAAGCGCAAGGCGCGTATCCCAGGGAGAAAGAAGTATGCGCCTCCGCGCACAGTGACAAATTGAGGCAGCCCATTGATGCACAGAGGAGGGCCGCTCTCCTGCGGAAGTGAGAAATTGCCAGTAACCGCGCATCCGGGAATGGGCTGGCGGTTGCCGAGCAGGGGATCGCTTTCGCCGGTCATCCCGTTGAACTTCGTACTCATGATCCAGGCACCCTGTACGAACTCGAATTGGCGGGATATGTTCGCGTTGATGCAGATGAACTGGATTCCATGTTCATCAGTGTCGGGATAATCAGGCTGGACTGCCTGTTCCGGTGACAATCCTGGACCGTACTCGCGGCCGCGCCGCAGCAATCGATGAAATCGCGTTGACGACATAATGTCCTGGCGGAGACCGGTTCCAGCGAAACCTAGATTATGAATGAGGCGGGAAAAGAATCCCGTTGTACCCTGCGGAAAATCTGCGTTCCGCGGATTGGAGCGTCGAATGTGGGCGCCGAAGGGGCAGCGCGTGCCATTGACATCAGTGTCGTACGTAAATTGATTGGACGGATGGGCAGCCTTGACTCCTTCGATGGGCTGGCTAGTTAAGGGCATGAGAGGATCGCCATTCCGGTAGCGGCCCACCATCGAAGTCGCCAATCGCTCCCGCGCTTGCGGATCCGACTTCGCCTGGCGATCGGCAAACTGCCAGAAGCCGCGCACATCCTGCTGCAACTGACGTAAGACCAGGTAGCTGCCATTGCGGCCAAGATCGCGCATCCCCGGCTTGTCGTCCGCCTCGGGTAACAGCGCATTGCCGTTGTCGTTTGGCAGCAGCGGCCGATCGGTGTACTTGCCGTACTCATTGGGATAGCCGAGCAGAAACTCGCCCAGGCAGGAAAGATTGGTATAGGCAATCTGATCATCGGCAGTGCGATGGCCGTCCCAGTCCAGCGTAGGTTCGCTGATTCCGTCAGTGAAGCCGAAGGGCTCAACGCCTTTCAGGTCCGACGTTGGAAGCGAATCCATGATTTCGAACGCGGTGTTCCACGCGGGACCCTGGATGGTCTGGCTCCAATCTTCCAGTTGGCCTTTTTGAGCGTAGAGCATCAGCAGGACATGCGGAATCTTGTCTGGTCCGCCCCAGCGCCAATTCTGAGGAGCGTTCGCCGCGATGTCGCCCAACCGGTGCGACCGGTTTTCTTCGCCCCATATGCCGGAGAGAAACTCGTCTGAGAATCCAGCGATGACGGCAGCAGGAAGATGCAACGCTTCGAGGCCCTGCCGGGTGAACGCTATCTGCAATGCGGTTTGCGGGGCTTTGTCCTGCGCTACGGCGTTGGAAATCGGAGCAGAGGCTAACCACGCCGAAGCCGCGCCAGCATCGCGAATACGCAGGAGCAGGAAGCTGGCCTCGGTGAGCACGGCATATCCGAAGCGCACCAGGCCCTGCACATCGCTAAAGTCCACCGCGTTCACGATTTGATGCTCCCCGCCAAGAAAATCAGGTTCCCGGTTGTTTTGAAGGGGCGCGCCTTTAGACGCGCCGAATCGTTCTGTACCTCTTCATTTTTCGCCGGCTTCAGCCGGCGGCAACAAAACCTCTGGCGTCCCTACGGGACTCGGATCTATTTTTACCGCCCCACCCAGGACTCCGCCTGCGGCTACGTCCTGGGCTAACTTCATAGCCGCCGCTTCGCGGCTGGCTCAAAGCGAGCTTGAACCCTTGTTCCAAACTAATGATTCTCAGTTCGAGCTAACGCAAATTCCTATGTCACTTCGGTAAATCGACGTCAATAGCAACTCCTTCCAACCGCAATTAAATTAGCTGCAGCCATTGTTGCGCTTCGTTATTGGTCAGGGACTGTTTCTCCAGTCCCTCGCGAATCATGGAGTTCCGGTGCCGATCGTATGCGGACAGCCCCGGATGTGCGTTGTACCAAACTTCGGTTGGCAGTTCGTGACGCCGAAGGACGTATTTGAACTTCTGCTCGTCCTTGGCGCCGTCGAGCACCAGCCAGCTGGTTGTGGGATAGCCGACGCCGTTGCCGAAAACCACGTTCAAGCCGAATCCCACCTTGTTGATGAAGTCGTCCATGTAGCTTTCGAGGCTGCCGTCGTAATTGCTGGCAAAGAGCAGTCGCTTTTTATCGTCGAGAAACACCCAGCGCGCGAAGTGAATGGTGCTGACGCGCGCCAGGCGGCCGTGGTTGTAAATATGCCGGGTGGTGTAATTGATCACCCACAGCAGAAACGTAAGAAGCCAGCGGCGAAAAACGCCGGGCTTGATCTGCCCCATGGCGCTGAACTGATTGGTTACATCGTGATCTTCCAAGATCGCCAGTTGATGGGCATGAGCGGGATCGATTCGCGGCGCGATCTCCGGATCAGAGCGCTCATGGCGGCGAAGCTGAATGAGGAAGATGGGCGAATAGATCAGCAGGAACGGGGCCAAGAGCAGAAGCAACAGGGGCACGCCGAGCAGATGAATCACGTTGCCGATCCACCAACCGACTGGTGTCGACTGCGGAGGCGTTAGAGTTAGCCGCCCCGCCTGCTGTTCGGAGCGAACATATTGTTGTAGTGCGCCGTGTACTTTTGCCGGCGGCATTGCAGCCAGGGCCGCGGCCTTCTGCTGCGCGTAACTCACCAGCGCATCGTGTAGTGCAGCTTCCTCTCCGACCTGGCGCACTGTCCGTCCAATCCAATTCACATAGATCGTTGCTGGGGAGACATTCCGGGCTTTCATCCACTCCAGAAGATTGGCATCAGGGTTGAAGTCCACGCAGTGAGAGAAAATGCGCTTCAATCCGTCACTCGCCCGCCGTACAAGTTCGGCCAGAAAATCTTCCGCAGGCCCGTCGAAATCTCCTAAGAACGCCAGGTAGATGGGGTAGCTCGCCGGCGGCAATCCGTATGCCGTGATGTCAGCGAGCGTCAGATCGTCGAGGATGAGGATCCGTCCGAAGTGCAACCTATCAAACTGACCGAAGGGAACCAAAGCATTCTGCGGGTCGACGACGCCTGGCCCGCGATTCATGGATGCAAGCAGCTGACGAAGATCGTCGATGCGACCTGCCGCGATCGGCGCCAGCACCATGAAATTGGACTGCGGCGTCATGAACTTGGAAACTGCAGCGCAAAATGGATCGTCCTGGTCTGTTTCCAATACACCAGACCGAGGTACATTCCAGGGCTGATTTCACGAATTTCGTCGCGAACGTGTTCGGCGACCAGGGAAGTTTTCGAGTAGTCGAGCACAATGCACTCTTTGCCGTCAAACCAACTCGCTGTTTTGTAAACCTCAGCGACAATGGCATTCACCCCGAAGGCCGTGATGCGATTCATCAGCGTTCCATGGGCGGCGTCGAAGGTCTTGCCCTTCCAGCCAAAAATCTCGATCAACTCCGCAATCTCGGCCGAGAAGGGAGTTCCCGAAGCAATGATGGCGGTGCCGTTGGCCTCTCCATTCGGAATGTCTCCGGCCGGACTGGCAGCCGAAAAGATCGTCAAGCTGCTGTTGGGACATCGCGATCAACTGCGCGGCAGTGTACGCCATAGGATTCAACCTCCTCGATGTGCGCCGGTGAGCGCAGACCGATCCGGCGTTCTAGTTTTGGGAGCGCCCGTGGGAAGTGTCGCCAACTATGGCGGCAGAGCAAGGTTTTGTCAATGGCATGGTAGTGCCCATCCCGGCGGTCGATTCGGCCAACATCAGTCGAAAACCTCGTCTCCGGTCGGTTCGTAGTGGGGTATGGCATTCATGGTATGGCGCAGGGTAGAGAGCACGAAATACATCCGTTGCCGGGCGCGGCTTTGATTGCCCAACGGACGATGTTCAGCGATGCAGTGCCAAGGATTGTAGGAGAGCTGCTTTTCAAAGTTGATCTGCGCCGGCGAGTTGAACTGCTGCCGCGGAATGCGCAGCGTAGCAGCCGATACGCGAGGAGAAAGCTTCTCCGGCCATAGCACGGCGTTGTTTTCGATGGGCATGAGGTACGGATCGGTCTGCAATTGCAGGCGAATATCGAATTCGGCATCCTCTTGAGAAAGCGTAGCCGCCATCGCATTGCGCAGATAGTCGTCAGGAGGACGGAATGGCAAGCGCGGCACGCGAGTCCGCTTGTTCGATTTCGGCCACATTGAGTACTGCATGGCCTGTCCTTCTCCCAGCAGGTACGGCACGCAACTGAAATAGGGAGCTTCCAGCGGGCTGCTCTGCGTCTTGATCCAAAGCGACTGCATGATGAGATCGAGCACGTGCGAGCGATGAAAATTGAGGAAGTAGAAAATCTGTGTGTTCTTCAGACTTTCGATCTGCAACTGCGCATTAGCGTTAACGTCGGGCGTTACGAAGGTGGGAGTAGAAACGCCGGTCATGTCCTGGGTGAACTTCTCTTCCTCCATCAACTTCGGTCCGGTCACGCCCATGAGCTTGATACTCATGCTCATGAAGCCAACGTCCTGGATGTCGGGCGTAATGTAAGGACCGGGCCCGGAAAAACGCACCCAGGCGCGATAGGTGCGCGGCTCGGCGTAGATGCCGTGGCGCAGTTCAGCAGGAAGATTGTCGTGAACGATGAACTCGGCGCGCACGATGCCGTGCGTCTTAGTGTTGCCTCCGCGCTCAAATCCTCCGGGCTTCCACAACAGCCGCATCTGCTTTTCAAAGCTCGAGATGATGGAGTCGACCCAGGCGTCTTCGTCCGGAATCCGCCGCTCCTCGGCGATCTTCAAGCCTTCGTTGGGACGCCTACGATTGATTAGCGCGGTCGTCAGGCGCGCGATGGGATCGCGTAACAGGGCATCGAAGGCAGGGCGATAGAAGGGATCAAAGCGCCGTTCCAGATGTACGAACGAGGTGGAGGCATCGCTTAACCAGTTCAAGAACGCCGAGCCGGTATTGGCCTTCGGCTGCGGACGACTCGTGTTGGAACCGAGGTCTGCGATAAGTCACGAGCCTGGGGAGGGATTTATGCGCCAACTATGGCTGCGGAGGGAACATTTGTCAATGGCAAGAAGGTTCTGCTAACTAGCGAGCGCCGTGTTTATCTCCCAGAACGCTTGGCGTCCGCCAGAAGCACGTCGGCTGCCTTCTCTCCTATCATGTAAACCGCGCTGACGATGAAGAAGCCGGGGATGCGGGGGAAAACCGACGCATCCACCACACGCAATCCCTGGACGCCATACACTCGGAAATCGCTGGACAAAACGCCGTTCTGCTCGCGCGGTCCGATGGGACAACTGCAGGACGCATGATGTCCCCAGGCCGTGTGACGCACGTAGTCGCGCAGATCCTCAAGTGATTCGACCGACTTGCCAGGCGACTCTTCATCGGCGATCAAGCCGATTTTCTCCAGATGCGCTGTCATTTTGCGCACGAACCGGATTCCGTCGACAACCGAGTCGAGGTCTTGATCCTGGTCAGGCGTGCCGTCCTGGAAGTAGCAGAAATTGACGGCTGGCGTATCGCGCGGATCAGCCGAGCGAAGAGTCACTTCACCGGCACAGTTATTCGTGTGAGCCTTCAGCACGGCCCAGGTCAGGTAATTCAAGTGTTCGGCAAACTGGCGGGAGTAGCCTGGGTAATAGCCGTCGAAGCGTCCCAGCAAAGCCATGCAGAACAGGTCGGGCAGAGGACGCTCGGGCGCCGACTTCTTGAAGAGCGTGAGCACTGCGCCGTTGGTGATGTAAGGGCCCTCGCGTTTTGCCTGCCACTGGCGAAACTGCGGATCACTGGAGTCGAACTTCGCGCCGCGAAACAACTCCCACTCGGCGAAGTTCATGCGGTGGACAACCCCGGCTTCGTAACGGTCCTGCAAGTTCTTTCCCACCCCGGGCAGATCGACCTTGACTTCGATTCCGTGGCGTTCAAGATCGGCACGAGGACCGATGCCCGAGAGCATCAGCAGCTGCGGCGTGTTGAACGCTCCGCCGGCCAGGATGACCTCGCGCGAGGCGCGAAGCTGGCCGCGCTCGCCCGCGCTGTCGTTAGGGCGGGCAGCGGCTCGATAGAGTCGCTCTCCGCGCAGGTATTCCACGCCGACGGCGCGGCGATTGTCATCGAGAAGCACGCGCGTAACCAGGCAGTTCAATTCGATCTTGAGGCGCCTGGGATACTTCTGTGCAACTCTCAGCACTCGCTCGCGCGATCCGTTGCGCGCATGATTGTGCGTGGTCAGCGGCAGATAGCGCAGTCCGATGGAATTTTGCTTGACGGTTTGCCAGTCATTGGGATCGAGCTGACTTTCGAGCAGCCAGCGAGCCCGGTCCACTTTTTCGCCGATGTCTTCAGCGGCCACGAAGGCTGACTCGGCGATCACTTTGAACAGCTCGTAATTGTCGATGGGCATCATGGGGATCGCTTTCTCGGTGTGCAACCAGCCACGGAAGCCATGCCGCGTCGGGTTGATTCCCAGCCAGGAAAGCCAGCGATAGGGAAGCCGGTAGTGACAATTCTCCAGGCGCTGAAAATACTGGCGCATATGATCGGAGTTCCACGATGAGTCTCCGGTGATGGCGGCAATGTTGTCCCAATCCGCATCGTGGGGATAGACGAGAATCATGGCGTTGTGAGCGGTGCATCCGCCCAGCGTGCCGGCGCGCGGATAGAGAATTCCATCAACGCGTTGGCCGTCATACTCGGCCACATACTTTGGATCGCACTGCTGCGCCTGTTCGCCGCGATAGTGGCGGACGAAGAAGTCCCACTTCAGAGCTTCGTTCTCCGCGGCGAAGGCGTGAAATACCGGGACGTCGTAATCGTAAGGAAGGCGGTTGGCGTCGGGTTGGACCGGGCCACCGCCGCGCAGTTGACGCGGATCGCCACCCGCTTCCAGCAGGATGACGGTGTGTCCGGCTTCGGCCAGGCGAGCAGCAACCGTGCCTCCGCCCGCACCCGATCCCACTACGATGTATTCGCAATCGGACGGCGGGCCAGTTTCAGATCCCATTGCATGTTCTCCTCGGGGCTTGACGACTCACAGCTTACGCGAAATTTGAATGGGCTTCTAAGGAGACCGCGGAAAAAGTAGCAGACTCGCGGCGGCGCCCATGGTATCGAAGCGGCTTCACAGATTCGGGCAACTCAGATTGTGCCGTTTACGAATCGGCGGACCGCGTCACCACTAATTTGCTATGGCTCTTATGTTTTGCTTTCGCTATAGTGCTGACCAACGAAAAGTACTAAATGCGGGGCGAGATTCGGCCGATATTTTCGGCGCCACTCTTTGTCGCAGGGGCGAAAGATGACTCCTGCTTTTGCCACTGCCGTCTGATTTGACGCGGTCCTCGAACCGCCCCGGCAAAACTACGTCATCCCAACTTCGGTAAGGAGTGCGACGCATGACTCGGTCGAGATGTCTGTGGTTTTGGTGCTGTGGGCTGATGCTGGTTCTATCGCTGGCGAGCTGTACCAAGAAGCCGCAGCCCGGCGAAGTTCAGGATGAAGCGCGACTGGCCGGCCGGCAGGCAGCATCGTTTCCAGCCGCCGATGAAGACTACTTCCACGACATGGATCAGGACTCGCACGGCATACTGGCACTAAGCCCCGAAGAGGTCAAAGGCCGGAACATGTGGCTGGTGTGGACCGGCGGCGACGATCGCCTGTGGGACGTGATGACGGTCACCAGTGTGGGGACTTTCGATCTGCTGAAAACGGTTTCGTCTTATCCCGGATTGAAAGCCAGCCGCGACAACCGGTGGAACTATCTTGGGCTGGTGAACGAGCCTTGCTTCAAGAAGGCGACCGGTCCCGATCCAAATCGATACGGTCTGTGGCTCGATAGCCGCGATCCCAGTTGCCCTCCCGATCCATTCGAGAACGAGAGCAAGTATCCGGGAGTGAAGATCGGCGCTCGTGGCAAGAATATTCCGGTTGGTTCTTACTATGGCTACGCGACCGGCATTGTCGGACTGCGATTGTTTCCCAATCCCGCCTTCGACGAGGCTGCCGCCAAGAAGTGGGACGCGAAACGCTATTACGACGATCCCAGCTATTACAACGATAAGAGCCTGGTCCGGCCGTATCGCGTCGCGATGTCGTGCGCGTTCTGTCATGTTGGGCCGAGTCCCATCAAGCCTCCCGCCGATCCGGAGAATCCCAAGTGGGAGAACCTCAGCTCGAACGTGGGTGCGCAGTACTTCTGGATCGATCGCATATTTGCCTGGGCGTCAGATCCCACGAGCTTTCCCGTCCAACTGTTCCACACTTCACGGCCGGGAACGCTTGATACCTCCCTGGTTTCGAGCGACAACATTAATAATCCGCGCACGATGAATGCGGTTTACGGATTGCTCCCACGGCTGGACGTTTCCAAACGCTGGGGCAAAGAGACGCTGGCCGGAGGAGAACTCAACAACAAGCAATTCAATGAGTATGTCCATGAAGGGCCGCTAACGGCGTTTTTCCAGCCACCGGATACGGTGTACACCGCACGCATCCTGAAAGACGGGTCTGACTCTGTGGGAGCTTTGGGAGCGCTCAATCGCGTCTATCTGAATATTGGATTGTTCAGCGAGGAGTGGCTGCTGCATTTCCGCGCGCTGATTGGCGGCGAGCCCATCACGCCAATCGAGATTGCGGTCGCGAACAAGAATTCGGCTTACTGGGAAGCAACCGAGGCGCAGACTCCCGACATGGCATTGTTCTTCCTGAAGAGTACCGCGCCGCACTTGTTGAAGGATGCCCCGGGCGGCGATACCTATATCACGAAAGAGAAAGCCAAGATGGAGCGCGGCAAGATCGTCTTTGCCGAACGTTGCGCGCGCTGCCACTCCAGCAAGATTCCGGAAGGCGCTCCGGGAATGGATGCCGGCAAAGGCTGCTCGGGCAAGGATTACCTGAACTGCTGGAATCAGTATTGGGCGTGGACTAAGACCGACGACTTCAAGACCAAGATGCGAGCCATCGTACAGAAGCCCGACTTCCTCGACGGAAATTACCTCTCCACCGATATGCGCGTGCCGGTGACTCTGCTGCAGACCAACGCTTGTAGTCCATTGGCAACCAACGCCATTGGCGACAACATCTGGGACAACTTCTCCTCGCACACTTACAAAGAATTACCCTCGGTCGGCAGCATAACCTGGTATCACCCCGTCACGGGGCAGCCGCAAACTTACGCGATGCCGGCAGGCGGCCGCGGCTATACCAGGCCCGCATCGCTCATCAGCGTCTGGTCGACGGCTCCGTTCCTGCAGAACAACAGCGTCGGGAAATTCAATGCCAGTCCATCGGTCGAAGCCCGTATGGATTCCTTCAATGATTCCATCGAGCAGATGCTGTGGCCCGAGAAGCGTCAGACAAGATTCGGTTCTCGGGGATAAGGTTCCGGGCACCATCGACCGCACCACCGCTACCAGCTACCTGCGTGTTCCCTCCGGATACCTGCCGGACCTGCTCAAACCTTTGCAAAGCTTTGGACAGCGTTTCTTCCCCTGGCTGGTTGGTGACGATGGCATCGTGATTGGGCCAATTCCCGCTGGAACGCCGGTCGACTTGCTGGCAAACATCGATTTGCTTGGCGAAACGACTGGCGTGGAAGACAAAGTGAAGCATCAGGAAAAAGTTGTGGCGCTGCTGCTGAAGATGAAAACGGACCTGGAGAAGCTGCCGCAAGGCGCGAGTGATGACGAGGCCAAGAAGGTATTTGCCAATCTGGTCGATCCGTTGCTGGAAGTGAGTAAGTGCCCCGACTTCGTCGTCAACCGCGGCCACTACTTCGGCACCAGCTATTTCAAAGAGGAGCCGGCGCTCAGCGATGACGACAAGCGCGCACTGATCGAATACATCAAAACATTCTAGAGCACAGTAAACTGATGCGAGGCTGTTCCCGTCGACGGCCGCTGTAAGGATGCCATGGGAAAAGTTGTCGTATGGCTCGGCGTTCTGCTGGTTCTCGGCATTGCCACCGCGTTAATCCTCTTTTATCGCTCGGCCAACTCACCTGTGCCCGACGACGCCAAGGCCGCGGGCAAAACTGTTGCCGACTTTCCCCAAACTGCTTCGCACGCCTTCGATCAGATGGACGGCGGACTTGCTCTGAGTGATGACGAACGGCAGGGCAGAAATACCTGGCTGCTGTGGACTGCCGGCGATCAGACATTCTGGGACCAGATGGCGCAACATGGGCTGGGTACTGCCGACCTGCTGAAGACGATCGATTCCCGCGTGCGCAATTCTCGCTTCAAAGACATGGGGCTGGTGAATCAGCCGGGATTCGCGCAGGCCATGCAGCCTGACGAATATGGTCTGTGGCTCGACACTGGTCCGCAAGAGGACGGAGTCGACGCGACGGTATATGGAAGACCATCGGGCATCGTCGGGCTGCGCGTTTATCCCAATCCGAAGTTTGACGACTCTGCCCGCAAGAAGTGGGACCCTCAGCGCTACTATGCCGATTCGACTTATTACAACGATCCGAATCTGGTGCGGCCTTACGTGGTCGGCATGGCTTGCGGATTTTGTCACGTGTCGTTCAATCCGGAGAAGCCTCCGGACGATCCCGAAAAGCCGTCGTGGGAGAACCTGTCGTCCACGATCAGGAAACCAGTACTTCAACGCCAGCCGCATCTTTGGAAATGGCGCTGCCGCCGATAGCTATGCTTATCAGCTGTTTCACTCCTGGGCGGCGGGCACGGTGGATACTTCGTTCATCGCCACCGACAATCTGAACAATCCGAGCAACATGAATCCCATCGTCGCGATTCCGGCGCGCATGACGGTGGCGCACGAGGAACTGATTGCCGGAGGCGCGCTGAATTTTCCGGGCGAACAGAAGCGCATGGCCGTTCCGCATGTTCTGAAGGATGGAGCCGACTCCGTGGGACTCATCGGTGCGCTGAGCAGGGTGTACGTGAGCATTGGAGAGTACAGCCAGGAATGGCTGCGCGATCATAACGCGTTGGTTGGCGGCATGCCGCAGCGGCCTTTCCCGGTAGCGCAAGCACAGAAAAATTCCGTCTACTGGCAGGCCACTGCCGAGCGGGTGCCCGATCTGGCGAAATTCCTCATGAAGATGCAAGGGCCAAAGCTGGCGGATGCTCCCGGCGGAAGGATATACCTGACGCAAGACGAGAAGGCTTTGCAGCGGGGCAGAATCGTTTTCGCGGAGAATTGCGCCAGGTGCCACTCTAGCAAACAGCCACCTAGCGGGCTGGCGACAACTCAGCAGCAGTATCTCGACTGGATGCGGAACGAAGTTCAGAACCCGGATTTTCTGGAAAACAATTTCCTTTCGACCGAGGAGCGCATTCCAGTCAATGTCGTACAGACGAATGCAGCGCGTGCGCTGGCTACGAATGCCATGCGCGGACATGTCTGGGATAACTTCTCGTCGGAGACTTACAAGACGCTGCCATCGGCGGGGGACATCGAAGTAGAGGATGCATTCAACCAAACAAACAAAAAATTCCATGCGCCTAGCGGCGGTCCCGGCTACTACCGCGTGCCGTCACTGATTGGGATCTGGGCGACCGCGCCGTTTCTGCATAACAACGCCCTGGGAATCTACACTGGCGATCCTTCGGTTGCCGGACGGATGAAAGCCTTCGACGATGCAGCAGAGAAAATGCTTTGGCCGGAAAAGCGCCTTGGTCTGGCTTCGATCCCGAAAACGACCGCCGAAAGCTATATTCAGATTCCTGCGTCTTACCTGTCGGCGGAGTTGCGGACGCTTACCGACGGCGGCTTCCTGAATGTCGGTCCGATTCCTGCCGGTACGCCGATCGACCTGATTGCCAACGCCGATCTCGATCTTGTCGGACAAAGACAAAGCAGTCGACCGGGTGAAACTAATCGCTAGGGTACAAGCCGATCTCATCCAGATTAAGTTGAAGAAGCTGGATTCCAATGCGGCGCAAGCGGTGCTGGCGAATCTCATTCCCGACCTGCTGAAGATCAGCAAGTGTCCGGACTTTGTGGAAGACCGGGGGCACTATTTTGGGACACAGTTGCCAGATGGCGACAAGCGGGCGCTCATTGAATACATGAAGACGTTCTAGAAGCTGTCTCAAGATCGCCGGGGCTAAAGCCCGGCGAAAAAGGATGTCTTTCGGCACGGCTGAACAGGTTGCGGAAAAGTCGAAATGAGCGATCTGTTGCCGGCTGAAGCCGGCTACGGATATCTGAAAGAACTTGGTCGCGAACCTGAAGGTTCGCTCTACCGGTTCATAACGACTACGGGAGTTTTTCCGGAGCCTGTGAAGCCGTGCCCTGACACAGAACATTGGGCCGGGAAGGGTTCCGTCGCTGATTACAACTTTTCAACCGCGTCGGCTACGCAGTCACACAGCGCACGGCGGTTGGTCATCAGTGCGGAGAAGTGGCCGGCAGGAAGCCAGCGCAGGGTACTTCCGGGCCAGTGGCGATGCAGGCGCTCGGTCTCACTACGTAGGACATAGCCATCACGGGTGCAGCCGGTGATAACAGCAGCGTCGGTTCGCACCGGCGAGCCATAATGAGTGATATCGGCAGCGTCGAAGAAGCGGTGGAGACGTTCTTGCGCTGCTCCGCGCTGTGCCGGTCCTCCGCCCAGTCCATCGAAGTCGACACCCCACGACATGAGTCCGCGAGTATAGATGTTGCTGGCGGAAGCGCCTGCGGCCAGCGCTGCGCAGGCCACCGGAAACGGTGAAACCGCTGCCGTGATAGCAGCCATGTGTCCACCCATGCTGTAGCCGGCAACTGCAAGTTTTCCATATTGACCGAGCAGGTGGGTGAGCAGTGCTCGCGCTTCCAACACCATGCCTAGCGCCATCAGCGCCTGATCACTGACCGTGATAAATGCCGGCCCGCCCGGGGTGCGGCGGCGTCCGTAGAAAGGATTTTCCAAGAGATAGAGATCGAGGCCGCGCGCGACCAGAGAACCAAAAACGTGCTCGCGCACGAAATAGCCTTCATCGTGGGAGCCAGCCAGCATCACACAGGCGGCCCGATTACCTTCGCGCGACCACGCCCGCACATGCACGGCGTTGCTCTCGTTGGGCAGGGAAGCCAGTGGCGAGGCGAATGTGCCGTCGCGCCGCGAGTTGCGGCCATGCTTACTTGAGGAGTTCCAATTGATTGCAATCGAGGAAGGCGAATCGGCGTGAGAAACGGTTCCCCACAGATTGGCCAGAAAGTCCTCGTCACCCCAGCCTCGGGAGAACATCTTAGAGCGCCGCGACAGCAAAGCAACCAGCACATCGAGGGGATGCGCGCCGGAGACCAGATGCTTTCCAGTGAGTGCCCGCTGCAAGCGAGCGATCTTGGGTTGAATTTGGACAGGTAGTTCCATCGAAAGTAGGTTCAGATGATACCCCAACAATTGGCGGAGAGCCCACCGGTTCATCTAATTTTATTGGATGCAAAAATGCCAGCAGCCGCTATGCCTGGAGTCTTTCGCTAGTGAGCGCTAATGGCACTCAAGAGCTCCTCGGCGGACTCTCCGGGATCTTGGGCGGCAAAACCCTCGTCCAGAACATGGAGCGAGACGGCCGGATCAACTTCCTGCAGCAAATTGCGGGTGGGTTGGCCGTGAGCAGATTGCTGGTGCGCAGAAAGCACAACCAGCTTTGCCTTCGTCGCTTTGAGCAGAACGCGGGCGTCGCTGACGCTGCCGGCAGTCAAGGCGTTAAATCCGGCGCTGCACAGTACTTCCCGCAGGAAGGCACGCACGTCGGCCGAATCGTAAATGCAAAGAACGGTTGGTCTGGGGTCGCCGACTTTTCCCCGCGAATATCGCGAGCCCAGATAAGCCGCGGTGATGGCTTCTTCGATGCAGTCGTAGGTTTCGAATTGCGAGAGCAGGTGGGTGATGGCCAGCGTCTTATGGATATTGGGCGGCACGCCGCTGAGTTTGAGGTCGCCTCCCTTGGCGCGAGCGGCTTGGGTCAGACGTACCAACGCTCCCAGTCCGCTGCTGTCGACGTACTCTAACTGATCGAGTTGCAGCACGATGTCGACATACTTAGCAAACGACTCTTGAACGAGATGGTGCAGGGCCAGGACCTCGTTGCCAAGCACAATCCGTCCCTTACACTGGACAATCAGGACATCGCCAACCGGACGACTTTCCAGACGCAGCTGCATGGCGCCTCCCTTATCGATGTCTCAGCAGATCGGGAATTATAGGACCTTTAGGGCAATCGCCCTAGGACGATCTGCAAAATGATCGGCAAACTCGCTGCACGATGGACCTGAAACGAAGCTGAAGTATAGGTCACAGCGTGGACTGGATGCTACTTCCAAGTGGCAAAGACGCCAACCGAAACGGCGAACATGATGCCAGTTGCGGCCCAGCCAACGACCCGCAAATACAAAGGGATCGTAAACTTTTCCATCACCTTCGGGCTGGAGGCCATGTGCATGATCACTGCCATTAAAGGGGCAGCCAACAGGCCATTGAGGACCGCCGCCCAGAACAGCGCTCGTATGGGATCGATGTGGAGGAAATTAAGGGCGATGCCTGCGACCGTTGCCACGACGATGGTCACATAGAATCCGGCGGCCTGTGCTGGCTTTTTCTCCAGGCTGGCCGGCCATTTGCAGCCTTCACCCATGGCGTATGCGGCTGAGCCGGCCAAGACCGGGATGGCCAGCATTCCGGTACCAATGATGCCGCAGACAAAGAGGCCTGCGGCCCAACGTCCGGCGAGGGGCTTTAGCGCTTGTGCGGCCTGGGCCGCGGTCGCGACGTTGGTGTTGCCGTGAGCGTGCAAGGTGGCAGCAGTGGTCAGAATGATAAAGAAGGCGACGACGTTGGATAGCGCCATGCCCATGTAGGTGTCAGTCCGGATGCGTTCCAGTTGAGCGGATGCCTGACGAGGCGCTCGCTTGAGAGGCTTTTCTCCACGATTGCTTTTCACTTCCTCTACTTCTTGGGAAGCTTGCCAGAAGAAAAGATAGGGACTGATCGTAGTTCCTAGTACTGCGATAAGGCCAGTCAGATAATCCTTGTCCCAGGTCAATTGCGGAAGGAATGTCGCGTGCAGCACTTGCGGCCATGACAGGTGAACAAAAAAGGCGGCAGCAACATAGGCAAAGAGCGAGAGCGTGAGCCACTTCAGATATTTAACGTACTGGGTGTAAGGCACCAGGACCTGCAACAGCAGCGAGGCAATCCCGAATAAGAGAATGTAAATCCAGGTTCGAGCAGGCAACAATAACTGGGCGGCAGCGCCCATGGCGCCTATGTCGGCGCCCAGGTTGAAGATGTTGGCGACGAGAACAAGCGTGATTACACTGCGGAGCACCCATCGCGGATAGCAGCGCCGCAGGTTAGCTGAGATGCCGCATCCGGTCACGCGGCCCACCCGCGCGCTTATCTCCTGAATCGCAGTCATCAGGGGATAGGAGAAAAGCATGGTCCATAACATCCCATAGCCGAACTGCGCACCGACTTGCGAATAGGTGGCAATGCCGCTGGGATCGTCGTCGGAAGCGCCGGTGACCAGCCCCGGACCGAGGGCTCGTAAGGACGATTGAATTTTGGCACCCCAATGGGCGATGCGGACGGGCTCGGCAGTTGTGAGGGGGAGCGCGATCTCGCCGACAGAATCGGCTGTAGCGTTCGGCGTTGCGAGGTCGTTACCGGTGTCTGCCATGTAGAATTCCGGTTCGCCGGGCCGCTGCGAGGGAGAAGTTACTCGCTCAAGTCCGCGAGAACTGCTCCCTCTACAGAAGCGTGCTGTTAGGCAGCCCTTCGCGGCTTGCGATTCCCGGTAGGTGTTACTTTCTTCTCGTCGGTGCCGCCTTCATTAGCCTGTACATTGATCTGCTCAGAAAGCTGAGTCAGCTTCTGATCCGTTTCCTTTTCTTCTTCGAGAGTTTCCTGCAGCAGCTCGGCCTGTGCGGATTCGCCTAGGAGATTGGCATAAGCGATGACAGTACCGTAGGCCGCGATCTCGTAGTGTTCGACGCGCTGGGCGGCAGAAATCAGGGCCGCATCCATTACATCTTCGGAAAAATCCTCACCCATGATTTCGGCGCCCTCTTTGACGAGGCCTTCCATACCCATGCACTTCTTGCCGGTGGCCTTTGCGCCCAACTGGTTGAAAATCTCGTCCAGCCGTTCCACATGGCCCTGCGTCTGTTCCAAATGTTCTTCGAAGCCCTGGCGCAATTCATCGGACGATGCAGCCTTGGCCATTTTCGGTAGCGCCTTAGTCAACTGCTTTTCGGCGCTATAGATGTCTTTGAGCTCGTCTATGTAAAGTTCTCTTAAAGAGTCTTTCGTCATCGGTATACCCCCATGATTGATTAACTGAATGTTGCGATGAAGAACTCGACCGCATTTGCGGCATGCCAGAGAGTCATTTTCAAATTCGGAGAGCGGAGTCGAGTTCCTGACTTCTTAGGTTTAGTTGCACACGGCGCGGCCAAGGATGTTCGCGTTCACTCATGAAGACTGCCCGCAGAGAGCTGGATAAGCGGCTGACTCCACACAACCCTCCGGTATCTCACAGCTTTCTAAGTGTTTGAGAAATTAAGGAGCGTTGAATGCCAGCTAAGAAGAAGAGTTCAGGTTCCAGCAAGAAATCGACCGGCCGCAAGTACGGAAAGAGCGCGGGCAAGACTGTGGCCAGCGCGATGCGGCGCAAGAAAAAAGGCACCCTCAAGTCAGGCAAGGGAGGAAAGGGCGGAACGGTGAAAAGCCGTAAGCAAGCGATCGCAATCGGCCTTTCCGAGGCGCGTAAAAAGGGAGCCAAAGTCCCTAAGAAGAAGGCGTCTTAAGCAGAAGGGTGAGGGAGCGCCTAGCCCTGCGGTTCAGGCCGCCGCGCCGCGACGTAGGGTGATACGCGTGGTGGAATCTTGCAGACTGACCATCACTTCTGCCCCCTGCCGTTCGATGGTCCATGTCTGCGCACATTTGGGACAGAGCCAGTAGCAGTGCTCGGCCAGCTTCTCGACTCTCCACAGCGATTCAGCGGAATCATGCACGGGCGGGAGCAGGAAAAGTCGGCCCTTGTTGAGTTGTCGAAACTGACAATTGCATTCTGGGTTCGCACATTTTGCTACCATCTATCACCTCCCGCTAACGTTTTCAACGGCCAAACTTGCCAACGAAACCTACTCGTCGTCGTGGCGCTTACGACTTCTTACTGGAGTTGGCGGCGCACGTGAAACAGGATCAGTGCCTTGTCTTTGCTAGACACGACAAAGTGTGTTGATAGGCAAAACGCGTTTGGGTTTTGTGCCGCAAGCATTTCGCCTTGCCGCGGGTACCCCACAGCTGATTGACTCAAGGGTAATCACAAGGCGCAGTAATGTCTGTCCGATACCAGACTTAAAGCAGGGAAAGCCGCTGAAATTCGTTACGTACGATGGCGTAACACTCACAGGCGGTCTGTTCCAGTTGGGGGCGATTTGTGATGGTCACGGTGCCGCGCGAATACTCGATGAGACCGGCGCGTTGGAGCAGTCCGGCGGCCAAGGTCACGGTCGTACGAGGCGCACCCAGCATCTGCCCGAGAAAATCATGGGTCAGATGGAGTTGATCGGTGTCGGTCCGGTCGCGACAGGACAGGAGCCAGCGGGCAAGCCGTTCTTCGATATTGTGCAGCCGGTTGCAGGCCGCCGTCTGGGCGGATTGCACCATGAAACCCTGCATGTATCGTTGCAGATGCTGGCGTAGCTGGCCGGGACGCTCAAATTCCTCTTTCAGAGCAGCGGCGGGGATGCGGTAACCGGAACCCGCGATTTGCACGAATGTTCGCCCGGGACCGTTCCCAGTACCCAATAAGATTGGGAGCCCGACCACGCCATCGACCCCAATGATGCCAACCTCGACGGTGGCACCCTTGTTTAGGGTGACCACAACCGAAGCAATACCTTGCTCCAGGAAGTAGGCGTGAGGCGCTTCGCCGTCCAGCAAGGTTTTCTCTTGCTCCAGAGTTACGGGGGAAAGAAGAGGCTTAAGGCGATTGATTTCAGCTTTCGGCAGGGCTGCGAGGACACGATTCCGATAGACCTGCTTTTCGGGCGGGTTCATAGTGCTCCTTAATGGGCGATAAACGCCGCATCCGGATGCGCAAATGGACCTACCCCTTGGCGGGTGGACGTGCGTATGAAGATGTAAGTTAATTGTACGCTCATACAACTGCAGGCGTATGTCTGGTATCAGACTTAGGGTGTAATCTGTTTGCTAGGGACGACGGATAGGTTCGGGGGAAAAGGGGTGTGGGATGAGCCGGGAAAACGCAGAACGTAGGGTTCGGGCCCCGGCAGACAATGAGACCCTGGCTGCCTCGTTGGCGCATGAGATCAACAATCCTCTCGATTCGCTCTTGAATCTCTTGTATCTCATGGAAGCGGAAGCTGAGTTCACCGACAAAGGTCACCGCTATCTGACCGTCGCCAAGGAAGAAGTACACCGCATTTCACAAATCGCACACGAGGTGATGAAAGAGGTTCGATTCACCGTCATTCCTCAAGACACCAATGTGCCGAACCTGCTGCGGTCGGTAGTGGATTTCTACCAGCCGCGGTTTGGGGCGCGGGGCATTTCCATTGACGCTCGCTACTGTCCTGACGGAGACATTGCGGTCTATCCGGGCCCATTGCGACAGGCATTCTCCAACCTAATGTTGAATGCCGCCGACTCGATGCCGAGAGGAGGGACGATGCACGCCCGGATAGCGCTGGCTCGCGAATGGAGTGGACTGGGACGGCGAGGGCTAAGGGTGACGTTTGCCGATCATGGGGGCGGAATCGCCTCGCAGAACCTGAACCGAATATTCGATCTCTTCTTTACTACCAAAGGGCAGGAAGGAACCGGGCTGGGCCTGTCACTGGTGAAGGACACGGTGATGAAGCATGATGGCGTTCTGCGAGTGCGGAGCAGCACCAAGCTTGGCCACAGCGGTAGCGTTTTTGCGATGTTCCTGCCGGCCAATTAAGTCGCGCAAGGTCGCTCAGCGGCTAAACAGTTTGCTGAAAAACCCAAAAGAGCAGATCCCTCGCCGGCTGAACTTCACCCCAACAAGCGCAAAAGCGGCGCTCGTCGGGGGCCCCGGTTCGCCGGCTCGTGATGACAAAAATACAGGGCTTGGACGCGGCGCTGAAGCGCCGCACTACCCGAACGACGGATCGAACCGAGTTTTTCAGCAAGCTGTAAAGCCGAAGTGACTTTGCGGCGCTTAACGACCTGAAGGTCGTTCCCTTCTTAAAGCAGTTGGAGGGCGGAACGATTCTCGCGTTCCACCTGCTTCATGGTGCAATCTTGGGGCGCCTTGTCGGGGCGCCAGCGAAGAAATTTTGTGCCATGGCGAAAACGTCCGCCGGTGAAATGATCAAACTGCACCTCGGCAACCAGCCTGGTAGCGAGCGGCTGCCATTCCGCGGAGCGCGTGGTGCTCCAGCGACTAGGACCGCCCGGGCTCTTGCCGGTAAAGCCGGGAGGCTTGACCATCTTCTTCAGTTTCGCGGTCAGGCTCGGCCGATCGTGGGCGCTGATGGAAGAAGTGAATCCGACGTGATCTAATTTCCCTGCTTCGTCGTAAAGCCCGAGCAGGAGTGAGCCTACCAGCGGCTTCTTGTCGAGGAAGCGAAAGCCTCCTACGACGCAGTCGGCAGTACGGAGCTTCTTGATCTTCTGCATGCCGGTACGCTCTCCGCTCTGGTAGGAAAGATCGCGGCGTTTGGCAACCACGCCGTCGAGCGCGACACCCATGTGAAACCACTTGCGAGCCACGGAAAGATCTTGCGTCGAGGGCGAGAGGCGGACCATTGCGTTCTTCTTCAGGTATTTTCTGGCGAATGTTTCCAGCGCTTCACGCCGCTTGGCGAGCGGCAATTCAACCAGCGAGTCGCCGTGGTCGTCGACCAGTAAATCGAAGACGATGAAGACACACGGGGTCTGCTGGCTCAATTTCTTCACCCGGCTGGCGGCAGGATGGATTCTCATCAGCAACTGATCGAAGGAGAGTCCTCCCTCGAACGGGATGACGATCTCGCCATCCAGAACAAACTTTGCAGAATTGAGTTCGGCCAAAGTGGCGACCAGTTCAGGAAAGTATCGCGTGAGAGGTTTGCCAGACTTGGACTGCAGATCAACTTTCTTCTGATCGCGAAATGCGAGACAGCGAAAGCCATCCCATTTGGGCTCGTACTGCCACTCCGGCCCGGACGGAAGACTGGCAGCGGGCGAGGCTTCCATGGGTTGGTATTTTCTGGACAGGGGCAGGGTCACGGGACGTACGAGGCTCCGGTGTATCTTGGGGCTGAAGCCCCGGGTTTGTTTAGCGGCTGCAACGCGGGCCTGAAGGCCCGCAGTACCCGATCCCCGCGAGCCTCAAGGCCTGCACTGCCCGATCAACACGAGCTCAAGGCCCGCACTACCCGATCCAACGCGGGCCTGAAGGTCGCCCTACCCGACCAGTATTGACCTCTTACTGTGGCAGCAGGCCATAGATATCCAATTCGCTGGCAGTCCCGATAAACACGTGCCCATCGACCACGGTTGGAACCGTGAACTTCACTGCCGGACCGGCTTGATCGCGAGTTCCGGCTTGTGAGCTGTTATAGAGTTCATGTGCCAAGTTGGTTGCGTCGTAGGCGTACAGGACGGCAGCTCCGCCGGTGCCTGAATTGGTAGTGTTGATTTCCCACAGGATCGCATCGGACGTGCCGTTGGCCGACAGAGAGGTGTTGGCCCCGTGGCCGCCGAAGATAACAGTTCCTTTCGAAATATAAGAAGTCGAGATCAGACCGGTATTGGGATCCCAGCTATAGGCCTTCACCACATCGTGCGCGGTGTGATAGTAGATAGTGTTATTCCACAGTGTGGGAGTAGTGAAAATGTTGTCCAACTGCTGCGTACCTGTCTGCACTTCCTGAATCACGTGATCGGTGGTTTGGTACCCACCCATGTCGTCACGATTGATCACGAAGATGCGACCATCTTTGCCGCCGCCGATCAACTCATGCGGGTACTGCGAGGGGTTGTCAGGCATGATGATGGGCGAACCGGCACCGAAGTCGGCGTCATTCTGGCGCAGGTAGGCCTCATTCGAAGGCTTGAAGTAATCGAGTATAGTCAGGTCACTTGCCTGCAGACGCATAGCGGAATCGTTGTAATCGGGCGCGGGATCGTTCAGGTCGACGCCGGTGATGAGATAGAGATCTCCAGTACTGTCGTCGATTGCCGGAGTTCCTCCCCACAGACCGCCGCCTGCGCCATCGGGCGTTACATTCAGGATGGCGGTTTGGGTAAGTGCCGCCTTATCGTATGCCAATACCCAGCCATGGTTGCAGTGCCCGAAGGTGATATAGATCGCATTGCTGGCGGGGTCGAGCGCCAAGCCATTGCGCTGGTAGCAGCTGTCTTCCAAGGTAATTTCGCCGTTAACGCTGTCCCAGCCGGTGCCGGGAACGGTGCCGGTGACCACTACAGGGCCACCAAACCTCTCGCTGCCGGTGGCAACATCGAGGGCATGCAACCGATAGACTTTGTGCCCACTTTCCAAGCCGTCGGTCAACACGTACATGGTTCCGGTCGAGCTATCGATTACCGGGGTTGCCGTGATTCCCAGCAGCGGCTTGATGCCTTCGTCGTCATTGATTTGAAGCGGAGTTGCCAAATGCACGTGCCACAGCGGCGATTGCGAAAGACCATCGCCATCGAAGGCATAAACGGTGTCGTTTTCGGTGGCGACGAATACGACATTGTGGCTGGTTCCGGCAATCATGAGGTTCGGCACGTAGAGCGGCTGAGCATAGACCTGCCCATCCACCGGATACGAATATATTTTGCCGAATTGTTGTGAATTGACATTGGTGGTGTTCAACGTGGTTTCGTTGAGGTTGGCGCCGTCGCGCACATCGTCGTTGTGATAGGTGAGCATCGGCACGGTTCCAACCGTAGTGCTGACGGTAGCGGAAGCGTTAGCACTGTAGGTTGGCAACGCGACGCTGGTTGCCGTTATAGTGTAGGAGCCGGGAGCGAGCGGCGCGGTGTAAAGCCCTCCAGTGGTGATCGTGCCCACGCTGCTATTGCCGCCCAGCACGCCATTGACCGACCAGGTAACTGCCGTGTTGGTGGTTCCTTCCACCGTTGCAGTGAACTGTCTGGTTCCGAGCGGGGCCAGCATTGTGGTTGCCGGAGATACGGTAAGACTAATGACGGCAACGGCGGCATTGGCGCTCTTGGTGCTATCAGCCACGCTGGTAGCGGTGACGGTGTGTGCGCCATACGTCGCCGGCGCTGTGTAAATGCCACTGGTGCTGATGGTGCCGACGGTCGCGTTCCCGCCGGCCACGCCATCCACCGACCACGTCACCGCCGTGTTGGTTGTGCCAGTCACGGTCGCGGTGAACTGCTGGGTCTGGGAAACGCCCACGGTTGCGGAGGCTGGGGAGACAGTAACATTGATAACGGGCGGCGGTGTGACGACCGCGTTGACGATCACGGTAGCGTTCGCGGTCTTCGTAGAGTCGGCATTCGAGACCGCTGTGACGGTGACCTGCAAGGTGACGACGGGAGTGGGAGCAGTGTAGAGTCCGGTGGTGGAAATGGTGCCGAACTGGGCATTGCCTCCCGCTATATTGTTTACTTCCCATTGCACTGCGGTGTTGGTAGTTCCCGTCACAGTCGCCTGAAATTGTTGGGTGCCTCCGGCCGCAACCGTAGCAGTGGCAGGAGAGACTGTAATCCCAACGGGGTTGCTGGAATTACCGTTGCTGTTTCCATTATTGGTGCTGCCTCCACAAGCAATCATGGAGACAAGCAGGCAAGCAGTAGCTATCAGTGCAGGGGAGACGCGCGGCGACATTGAGGCCTCAATAGGAAATAACAATCATGCAGGTAGATGTATGGTGCCCATGGGCGAGTTGCTTGGGCAGGGAGGACGGCTCTGATCTAGCTTGTGGTGACGGCAGAAATCCCGATTAATTTACAGAGTATTGATGCGCGATTTGGCGATGGGGTTTCGCGACGGCTAAAGGCATAGCAGCCTGGGCTTGCCGGCGGCAAGCGCACGGCTGCTTTGCCCGCACCAGGTCTTTCCGCGGCTAATGGGCTTCCAGGTCGACATCCTTGATGGGCACGTCCCAATGAGCGTCCAGGATCTCGAACCGTCTCTTCTCCTCGCGCTTGTAGGTTTCCTGGTCAGGAAAGAGTTGCTTGAGGATGGGCGCCGTGTCGAACTCGTCGTTGGCGATAGCTGCGTTCCTGAAGACGATAGTCACGCGATAGTCCCAGCGTCCATCTTCGGTGGCATGATAACGAGGTTGCGTCGCCGTTACTTTCAAAATGCGTCCGAGTTCGATTTCCTTCTTCAACAAGGGATAGTGATTTTTCTTAAACAGGGTAATGAATTCATCCGCATATCCCCACTTGGCTTTGTAGTAGTACTCGGCCACAAAGAGTTTGTCGGGGCTAACAGCAGTGACCACAGCCTGCGGTTCGGCGGCACAGGCAAGAGTTGCGCCGCTGGTCGCAACCGCCAGCATGACTACGATGAGAAACAAAATGTGATGACGCATGGTTTCTCCATCAAGCGGCTCCAGAATCACTTCTGCAGGAGCACGCGCATGTCATTGAAGTCGAAGGTAACCGCGAAGGGCTGGAAGAAATCATGGCCTACCATGCCCGGGAGGTAGAAGCCGAAAGAGTGCTCCCACGGAAGCGGGCCGTCGTAAAGTCCAGGAACATTTTTTTCTATAATGTCTCCGAACGAAACCTGCTCCACGACATAGGGCACCGTCCTTAGCTTACCGCCGCCTCCGGCGCCCTCGGTGGCCTGGTCTTCTTCAAGCTTGATGCCGGCGGTTTTGAGCATCGATTCCGCCAGCTTCACTCCCGCGCCCGCCAGGCCGGTGTCAACGAACAGCAGGCTTGGCGGAGCGTTATTGATCTCGCCCCAGCCCACCATATAGTGATCGCCTGCCATCCAGATGGGAATCGCGAAGCTCTTGCCGGCAGCGGCTTTTTCGAAGTCCTTCAGGTTACGCGCGGTTTTCTTGCGCAGGACAAGTTTCCCGTTCGGATAATCGAGCGTCGCGAGGAAATGGTAGAGGACGTTCGTTCCGATGCAGCCATCCAGATGCTTGACGTGGAAGTCAGCCGAGAGCTGGCGCAGCGGCAACATGCCCACGGGCACGTTGTTCAGCGTCCAATCGCCCAGTGTGAGCGAGTCGACTTTACCGTTCAGCACTTCGGCCTTCAAACCTCCAGCGAAGGTACCTTGAAAAGATCCTGTCGACTTCACTCCGAGTTCCTTGGCGAAGTCGGTATCGAGCAGCAGCTCCGCTCCACCCGTATCGATAAAGAAGGTGACATCGGCGCTGTTATTGACGCGAACGGTGACTACCGGCAACGGATCGCTCCGGTAGAAGGGCAATGATGTGGCATCGCCCTGGCCGTGAAGTTCATAGGGCGTCAATCCCTTAAAGCTCTCCAGCTTCGGCAGGATGAGCGTGGGATAGTTCGTGATCATGCCGGCGTACGCTGGGCCAACCTGGGTGAGGACGGCAGCGGCATTCTCGAAATCGTCGCGGCGATAGAACGCCTCGGCCAGCATGATTTTCGCGTCGGTATTATCGGGCTTGAGAGAGATCGCTTTCTGCAGCCACTTGTGCGCTTCGGCGAGTCGATTGGAAAGTAGCGCGATATAGCCCAATTGCTGCACCGCGTAGTCATCGCGGGGATTCCGGGCTACGATCTGCGCGTAGATCTTTTCCGCGTCCGCGAATTTTCCCGCCTGAAACAGGCGGTTGGCTGAGTCGATGGCCGTCGGAGCAGATTGGGCAGCGGCGCACAAGCAACAAATGGAGAACATTGAAACTATGAACAGGGGGGCGATTCTTTTGGTTTTCACGTCAGATCTCCCTCGGTCTCCGTTTAAGCGAACAGCATTCCGTGACTTCGGTGGTTAGCAAGGAATGCTACACCGGCGATTGTCGGCTTTCACCTTCCATTTTTTGTTCAACTAAAGCAGAATGTCTGGGCCGATCGGACCGGCGCCCGCTTAACAGGATAGCTGAACGTTATTCGGGAAAGCGGTCACATCAATGATTAGCTCCCGATTGAGGCACGGAGCTTGACCGGACGCTGGGGGACGATGAGGAGAGATAGGATGCGGCTCGCGACAATTTTCTTCGTTTTGCTAACGGTGGCAGCGTTTGCCCAGGACCAGCCGGCTGCATCCACGCAAGTCTTTCGCGGGACCTACGATCAGTTGAAACCACAGCAGAAGCAGCTGATCGACGACTGGTATGCGGACTACAACAAGATGATGCACGAGGACCTGCCGCCCTCGGACTACAACCAGCTTTCCCTGTCCGTTCGCACTACCTTCGAAGCCATCACGCACGCGTTGTTGACTACCAAGTTGACTGGCAAGTCGGGTCAGCCGATGGGCAACGCGCTGGAACTGGTGCAGTCGATTGAAACCATCAACGGCAAAGTTCCGCAGGCGCGGGGGGATTTGCAGTTCCGTATGTATGTCGTGCTGAAACCGGACGCCGCGCAGAAGTTGAAAGAGTCGAGCGAATTTTTTCGTGACCGCGACAACACTATCTATCATCACGGCTACCCGGTGAACTTTCGCCAAGATGGCGGAGTTCCCTCGATCCAGATCTCGATGGCGAAAGACGAGCGTCATGCCGACATCGACGTGGACTATCGTTCGTCAAGATTTCCTCAAGCCCTGATGAACGGCCATCTTTCGGCGGCGAACTCCGACGTGCGGGCCGGCAACAACACCCAGCGCCACTTGCAGCGCTGGCAGGGATTGACGGACTGGTGGCGAAACCTGTTTGGTCTGGACGTGTCGGAGCCGGATAGCTCTGAGGCCATCGCGGCCAGCGGCGACATTCCGCCGATTCCTCGCAAGGGCGACGGCAAGCTGGAGGACGCGGTACAGGACTACTTGAACTCGTGGTTGGTGGAGCAGAAGCCAGAACTGGCGGCTGCGTATCTTTCGGCGCGGTCGTATGCCTGCCTGGAGGAATACGGTCCGCAGGCTGGAACCGAGGTCAGTACGGCTGCAGCTCCTTATGTCGCCGCTAAGGACATGGCGGGCACGAATCGCGTGGTCGGCAAGCCTGCGAACTTGCAAGAAGTGGTGAAGCTGGCGAAGGTCGACGACTCCAGATTGACAATGGTGAAGCAGCAATACGGAAACATCTTCGGGATCTATCAGGTGCCCGACGGAGTAGCGCCTGAGTTTGAATGCGATGATCAGCGGGCGCTGAAGGAATATGAGCTGGCACGCGAGTCAGGGAAGGCACGCAAAGCGGGACGATATTATGCTGTGATCTTTCGGCTGAAGCCTGCCAACCAGCCCGGCCAGATCATCACCATCTTGTGGACGAAAGAGGGAAGCAATTGGAAAGTTGTTTCGTGGGATGTCGAACCAGAGGATGTGAAGCCGGGAGAGATTCCGGATACTCGCCCCACGGCGTCGCCGGCAACTGCCGAGGAGCATATGAAAGGCGACGCCGCTTTTCTGGCAGCGACCAATGAGTTTCTGCGGGCTTGGCTGGTTACAAAGAAATATGGTGAGGCGATCAGCTATTTTTCGCCCCGCAGCTACGCGTGTGTCGATCTTTACCTGCAGCCCGGGCAGCAGCAGCCAAAGACCCCGGAACAGTACTCCGGCTATCTCCGCGACGCGCTGACCACGATTGATAAAGATGTCGGCGACGCGCGGCAGTTGCCGGATGTGGTGGAACCCGTCGATCCGGACCATCCCGGTCTGAAGCTGGTTTCACATTCCGGCGAGGACGCCTACACCGTGGTGGGCGTTCCCGATTCCATGACGGAAATGTTGATGTGCGGGAAAGAGTCGCGCCAGCATCCTTACGAGCCGGCGGAATCGCTGACGGCGTCGTATGGGAGGTATTACGGGACGCTTTTCGCGGTCCGCACTCCGGGAGAACATGCCGCGTCGCTGGCGTTTCTCTGGACCAAGGAAGCTGGGCAGTGGAAGATTGTTTCGTACGAGATGATCACGCCGTAGAGTCGAGATACGGATGAATTGTCGGACGAAGGTTGTCAGCTCCCACTCATTCGAAAACCGCGAATGAGTGGGGCACCCGGCGAATGAGTGGGGCACCCGCTGCACTGTCGCAGAATAAAACATGCTGCACAGAGACCGCAGACTCTGCGGTCCGAATGTAGGCAAGCCTTACTTAGCCGCTAGCGAACCAACCTTGTGGCCGCGACGCAGCTTGGCGGCTTTCACGGTATTGCTCATCAGCATGGCTATGGTGAGTGGTCCGACTCCGCCGGGAACGGGAGTCATGGCTCCGGCGACTTCAGCGACTTTGGGATGAACGTCGCCCATCAGGGTCGAGCCTTTAGCAGCAAAATCCTTCTCGCGCTTTTCGTTTCCCGCAAAGAACTCTCGGAACTCAGCGGGATCGGTGACCGTGTTCATGCCGACATCAATCACCGTGGCACCCGGCTTCACGAAGTCGGGCGTGATCATTCCCGCTTTGCCGATGGCGGCAACCAGGATGTCAGCGCGCCGACAGACGGCAGGCAGATCGCGCGTCTTCGAATGACAAACTGTGACCGTAGCATTGCCGTTGAGGAGCAGCATCGCCACGGGTTTGCCGACGATGTCGCTGCGACCGACGACCACTGCCTCGGCGCCGGCAATCGGAATATTGCTGCGCTTCAGAATCTCGATGATCCCCGCTGGTGTGCACGGCACCAGGCCGGGACGTTGCGTCGAAAGATAGCCGACATTCATGGGATGGAAGCCGTCAACATCTTTTTCGTGGCGAGACCGCGAGCAGCACCTTCTTGGCGTCGACCTGCGCGGGCAGCGGCAATTGCACCAGGATGCCATCGATCTCGTCGCGGCGATTGAGATCGTCGACCAAGGCCAGGAGTTCGTCGGTGGTGACGGTGTCGGGAGGAGTGTGCTTCTCGCTGTAGATGCCGAGCTGCTCGCAGCTCTTCACCTTGTTGCGGACATAGATCTCCGATGCAGGATTGTGTCCGGCGAGCACTACGGCCAGGCCGGGACGAAGGCCCGCTGCGGTAAGTTCTTTGACCTGTTCGCCGACTTCAGCTTTGATCTGCGCCGCGATTTTCGTACCGTCGAGAATGATGGCCGACATGGGATCCCCTTGCTTATGGATGAACTTCTAGTTTATCGCGGGGAGGCCGCTGTTCGCTTTTCGCGATTCGCTCTTCGCTAACTCGCCGCGTCCCCAGCAGGAGCGTCCGTTGGGCTGCGGTTTCTGGCGAACAGTGCCTGTGTTCGCGATAGAATGATTTCCTATGATCTCCCCGACCTGCTGGAAATTCTCGCCTGCCCGGTCTGCCGCAAGCCGCTGGTGCTGCGCGGAGAAGACAGTCTGAAGTGCAATGAGTGCAGGCGGGTCTACCCAATCCGCGACGGCATTCCCATTCTGCTGGAGCCGGAAGCCACCATCGAGCAGCTGTGACTGAATAGGTATTCAGCCGCCCAGCCGCTGGGTGCGATAACTCACTACCCATTCCCGAATTGGCTGAAATCTCTCAATTCTCATTTTCGGGAACCAGAATCCCGTTTTGCAGGAGGCAATTGGCCTGCCCGCTGTCGCAAAGGGTTGCGGCTGGTGCCGGCGGGTTATCCCACGTGGGTGGGACGAATTGCAGCGAAAACCGGCCTTCCGTCCCACGTGTCTGCAACTATTTCGGGATAAAGGGGTTGGAAGAGTCAAAAGACGAGGGCGTTGGCGAGGTGAAAATCCAGGTTCGGCAATCGAATTGCCTGCAACTAAATAGTGGTCGCCCGAGTCTAACAAACAAAGCCCGGAAGGGTCGGAGGTGAGAGGTGATGATGGCAGAAAAGTTTTCCGTCCCGGAACTTACGGCGCTGAGGAGCGAGCTGCTCCATGGGTTCGACTCCAAGGATGCGGCGGAGCTGCTGCAGATGTTCCTGGCTGGACACGGGTATGGTGTCTCGGCTGAGGAAGCCCGCGATGCGGTGAGCAAAGTGGGGATTCTGGGCGGCACGCTCGAAGCTTTCCAGCGCGAACTGGAAACCATTGCATTGGTGATGTAAGCGAGAAGCGGTGACAAAGATTCGCTTGCCCTGAAAAAGGAACGGGATGCGAGCCTCGCCAGAACCTGGACGAGCACGCTGACCGAAGCGAAAAGTGAAGAGCCCGGGCAAAACGGCCCGGGCTTTCCTATTGTTGGCTTGAAGATTTGAATAAAATTCGAGCCACCTCGTCTGCCGCCATGAAATTCCCTACAGTTTCACGGTGCTGCCAGGCAGGGGCGGTAAAGTCAGGGAACTGCTTTGGTTGCTGCCGCGGCCTTTCTGACTGCTTCAGGAAGCGCAAACCTCGAATCATCCACATCATCGTAGGTGACCGAGGTGATTAGCGTGATCGCCAGGTCGTCACCATCGCGTGAGGTAGCTTTGGCCGGGATCAGAACGCCGCCGAAATCCTTGTAGTCTTCAAAGGTTTCCGTGGCATCGCCCCTGCCGCCACGCCATGCCGTATTGAACGCGTAGCCCAGCAGCAGCCCGTTCCGCCGATCATAGAAGTGTTCATTGACCTGGCCCCAGTTATTCACGCCCTTCAGGTGGTAGCATGGCCGGCCGTTGAAATCCTCGATGTCGACAACTTCCATCGACTTGAAATAATTCATTACATGCAGGTGGTAGTACATATCCGCGTCACGGGCTACGCTCCTGGCGACGTCGCCTTCTTGCACCGTCGCCTTGCCGCTGGGATCAAGATCCCAAGCAATATGCCCGTCGTAGCCGGAGGCGGCAGTTTTTCCGTTGGGCAGCACGGCTTGCCACAATAACTTGCCATCCTTGGTATAAGCCACAGTCTCCAGATCAAGCTTCTGGGCGGGAACCTGATACCTTCCGTGAACGGTCATGGACTTGTGCCTCAGCAGCGCATCTTTGGCGCCGGTCACCTCCACATAACGTTCCAGCACCTCGGTTGCGCTGGGTAGCTTGCTCTTTGGACTGGGACTGCGTCCACGCAGGTGCTATAGCCGCCAGGCACAGCAGTGAGGCCGCAGCTACGCTTTTCCAGAAGCTTGCTGCGGCACGGGAGACCGATGGCCTTCCGCCATTTTCCTCATGCGGGCTGCCCGTTCTCACGCGATGCCGGCGCTGCCAAGCGTTCTGAATGAAGTCGTACATCGCAAAATCAGCCGTTCGGGGAACGGCTCAGAAAAGCGCAATTCCGCTGCCAGACACGCGGATTCGCAAGCTGCTGAGTTTGCTGGTATTCAATATCGTTGCAGAAGGATCGCAGTGTGGGCGACGTTCGCCTGCGGAACAGGACTGTCCGCCAACGCACACATGCTCGCCACCAGCCCACTTATCCCCAGTTTTTGGGAATGAGTAAGAAATCCGGAAACCGGAGTATGAGATCCATATTCGACGATCAGCTCCACTTGCGCACTTTCACGCCGCCGCGCACGCGATCCTGCAGCACCTCGTCGAAGAACATGTAAGGATGCACCTGCTCCAGGCCGCTGACTTCGTCGAGCTTTTGGCGCAGCTCTGCGGGAATTTCAAACGTGATCGACTTCAGGTTGCTCTCCAGCTGTTTCAGGCTGGTGGCGCCGATGATGGTTGACGTGACTCCGGGCTGCGTGGCCACCCAGTTGAGCGAAACTTCTGCCACCGAGCGGCCTAATTCTTTCGCGACCTGCTGCGCGGTTTCGACAATCTTCCAGTTGCGTTCGGTGAACTTGTTGAATACGGGATTGTTAGATTCCTTCAGCACGTCGAGGCGGCTGCCTTTGCTGCTGGTTGGACCGTCTTTGGTGTACTTGCCGGCGAGGAATCCGCTGGCCAGCGGGCTCCAGGGGCAGACGCCCATACCCAACTCGCGTGCGGCGGGAATGTGTTCGCGTTCGATGTTGCGTTCTACCAGCGAATACTCCAGTTGCAGGCCGATGGGGCGCTCGATGCCTTGCTGCTCGGCCAGCGTATGCGCGCGCGACGCGTACCAGGCGGGCACGTCGGAGAAGCCGTAGTAGCGGATCTTGCCCTGGCGCACCAGATCATTCAATGTGCCGATCACTTCTTCCACGGGCGTGACCGTGTCCCAGACGTGCATCCAGTACATGTCGACGTAATCGAGCTGCAGCCTGCGCAACGAGCCTTCCAGCGCGCGATAGATATTCTTGCGGCCGTTGCCGCCGGAGTTGGGATTGCCTTCCTGCGGATTGAAGGTGAACTTCGTCGCGACGACCAGCCGGTCGTGCAGCTTGCCTTCGGCGATGAAGCGGCCGAGCACTTCTTCGCTTTTGCCTTCGGCATAAACGTCGGCCACGTCGACAAAGTTGCCGCCGTGTTCAAGATAGCGATCGAAGATGCGCTTGGCTTCGGCGTCGTCGGAGCCCCAGCGATCGTTGCCGAACGTCATGGTGCCAAGCGCCAATGGACTGACGCGCAGGCCGGAGCGACCCAGAGTTATGTATTCATTCAATTGCATAATGACCGTGCTCTCCTATTTCCCTTTCTGACGGGAAGGCAAACATTCTGGATATGTCAGCCTCAGGTTTGGATGATCGCAAGTGAAAGAGGATGCGGCGCGTGGAGGTTGCCAAAGATTTGCCGCATTCCTGTGGAATCCGATTGGATGAGCGTGTTTCGAAATTCGAGCGGCTGTCACACTTAAGGCGGAGCTGCGAGCCGGCATCGAAGAAAGTTGCTCTTGCCAATGGGCGCGCTCGGCGCTGAAACTAAACGGATGAAAGCAATCGCGATTATTCCGGCGCGACTTGGTTCCACGCGGCTACCGCGCAAGGTGCTGCGCGAGATCTATGGGCGGCCAATGCTGGCCCATGTGTATGCGGCAGCCGCGGCTTGTACTGAGTTGAGCGAGGTGATTGTCGCCACTGATTCGGAAGAGATTGCCGAAGTCTGCCGCCAGAATGGATGGAATTTTCGCCTGACTTCGCCGCAACATCGCAGCGGGACAGATCGGGTGCATGAGGTGGCGCAATCAGTCGAGGCGGATGTGTATGTCAACGTGCAGGGAGACGAGCCGCTGGCGCGGCGCGAACATCTGGATGAGTTGCTTGCGCTGATGGGCCGGGAGGAAGTTGCGGTCGGCACGCTGAAGACGGCGTGTTCGGCCGAGGATGTTGGCAATCCCAACGCGGTGAAAGTTGTGACCGCGCTGGACGGTCGCGCGCTTTATTTCTCGCGAGCCACTGTACCGTTTGATCGCGATAGCACGAGAGCCGTGCGGTATTACAAACATCTGGGCTTCTATGCATATCGCAAGGCGCCGCTGGATTCCTTCTGCATGTGGCCGGAGTCGGAACTGGAGCGCAATGAGAGGCTGGAGCAGTTGCGGTTTCTGGATCATGGAGTGGCGATTCATGTAGCGGAAACGCCGTTCGATACGGTGGGGGTAGATACCGAGGAGGATTTGAGGAGGGTGGAGGGGATTATGAAGGAGCAGTAGTCAGGAAAAGCAGGTCCCTCGACTCGCTGCGCTCGCTCGGGATGACAAGAACCAGTTGCCAGTGGCTAGTTGTCGGTTGTCAGGAAAGCAGATCCCTCGCGGGTCGAGGCCCGCTCGTGATGACAAGAAATAAAGGGCTGGCGTGGCGCAGCTAAAGCCGCGCCCTTCAAGAAACTGCCTTAGGAAATTCCTCGCGCTGGCGAACGAACCGCAGATCCCTCGGCTGCGCTCGGGATGACAAAAAGCGGTTGTCAGTAGTCAGTTGTCAGCTGTCAGGAAAAGCAGGTCCCGACTCCGCTTCGCTGCGCTTGGGATGACAACATAGACCTAATCACTGGCTGACTGTCTGAGGTTGTTGGCTGGCCCAGGCTTCGGCGGCTGCGACGCGCTTGCCGATCGAGGGATGCGAATGGAAGAGCGCCTCGATGACCTTATTAGGTTCGCGCTCGGCGAGGTTCTGGTCGGCCAGCTTCTCCATGGAAGTAATGAATGGCGCGATGGCCGGGGTGTTTTCCCAAGCGTAGCGATCGGCCTGGCGCTCGTGATGACGTGAGAGCGCGTTGAGCGCCGGCATCAGCAGGAAGCCCAGAATCGTCGCCACCAGCACGATGAGCGGCAGGTTGGCGAAGTCGTAAAGCCGGGGCCCGAGCACCGGAAACCAGTCTTTGGCGATCACGAAACGCAGCACGACATTGATCAGCCAGAATCCGAAAAAGGTGATGGCGACCTGGGTAAAGATGCCTTTCAGGATGTGCTTGTGGACGTGGTGTCCAAGTTCGTGGGCGAGGATGGCCTCGATCTCGTCGTCACTGTAATGTTGCAGCAAGGTGTCGGAAAGAATGATGCGGCGCGTCGATCCCATGCCGGTGAGGGCGGCATTGGCCTTGTTGGATTTCTCCGACAGCTTCCATTCGTAAACGCCGCGCACGCGAGTACCGGCGCGTTCGCCGAGTTTGGTCAGACGATCGCGAAGTCCGTCGTTCGCTAAAGGCTCGAACTTGTAGAAGATTGGCATTAGGACAACCGGCGCAAGCTGCGCCATCAAGAGGAAGAGTCCGACGAAGACGGCCCAGGCGATAATCCACCAGCGCTGAGGCGCGACCCGAATGATGGAGTACACAAGCTCGACCATGATGGTGCCAAGCACGAGCGAGACCAGCCAGCCTTTGCACTCATCCCAAAGCCAGCCGCGCAGCTTCTGATTGGAAAGATGGTATTGGTGCTCCAGGCGGAAGCCGACGAAGTCGAACGGCGCGCTCAGGATTTTCGCGATGACCGAGAACATCAGGACATAGAGGAAAACGGCGACAAAATAGTGCTGGCTGGCACCCTGGTACGACCAGTCGCGCAGTCTGCCGGTCCATCCCGTGACCAGCAAGAGGACGAGCAGCACGAAGCCAATCACGGCGTCGGCCAGGCTGAGCCAGCGCTGAATGCGGTTGTAGCGGCGTACTTCCGGCGAATCGGCCGGATGCGGATTGGAATTTGTACCCATTCAGACGGAGCGAGAGGACCGAAGGCCCGGTTGCTTGATAGTTCCAGTATGCCAGAAATCTTTCGCGTGAAACAGAGTTGACCTGATGGCTCGAGGGTTACAACAGCTTGTCGACAGGAGCACAGCCCGATGCTGTGCGAAAATCGAATGTTAGACGAAGCTCGGCAGGAGGAATTATGCGCGAAGTAATCGCGACCAGCGACGCACCCAAGGCGATAGGCCCGTACTCGCAGGCCATCAAGGCCAATGGATTGGTATTTCTCTCCGGACAGATTCCGCTGGATCCGGCGACCCAGCAACTGGTTGACGGTGATGTCGCTGTACAGACCGAGCGCGTGTTGCGGAACCTCAGCAAGATTCTGAAAGCGGCGGGCAGTTCACTGGAGCAGGTAGTGAAGACTACTGTCTTCCTGAAGGACATGCTGGACTTCGCTGCGATGAATGAAGTCTATGCCCGGTACTTCCTGCACTTTCCCCCAGCCCGGTCGACGGTCGAAGTGGCGAGGCTGCCGAAGGATGTGCTGGTCGAGATTGATGTGATCGCGCTGGTGTGACCCGCCTTCGACAGTTGACGGCGCTGGCAAGCGTCACCGGATGAACCTTACCGACCGTATTTATGTCGTGGTGCATGTGGTGCTGACGGCGCTGCTATGCGTCAGGCATGACCGGGTTGAACATTGGCCGGGCTACGTATTGTGGAACGTTTGCGCGATTGCGGCAATCGTCGTGCTCGCTCGTAAGCAAGGGGATGGCCGGGGATGGAGGTTTGCCCATGACTGGCTGCCGGCGCTGCTGTTCATCACGGCGTTCGAAGAAGTGTCGTTTATGGCGCTGGCCATTCGAGCGGGCTGGCAGAACGAATATCTGATCGCTTTCGAGTCGCGGCTGTTTCCGGTGCCGCCGATGGAGTGGATGCACCAGCATGCGACCGACTGGCTGGTGGAATTCCTGGAGTTCGGCTATTTCGCTTTCTATCCTCTGTACCCCGTTGTAGGAGGACTGTTCTGGGCCTGGAGCGGCCGGCCGCCCTTCGCAGGCGCATATCGCAGACTCACCGATGCGCTCAGCGTCGGTTACGTGGTTTGCTATTCCACGTATTTATTGTTTCCCACGCAAAGTCCAGCTAACCTGGCGGGAGTGCAACAGATCGGCAGCGCCCATCCCGGGCTGTTCCAGCACCTGGTGCGAGGCATCCAGAACAACGCGGGAGTACACGGGAACGCGTTTCCCAGTGCGCACATCATGCTTGCATTTGTGGTGTTGATTTTCGCTTACCGGTACCTGCCCAAAGTGGGGCCGTGGTTGCTGTTTCCGATTCTTCTGATGTGCGTGGGCGCAGTCTATGACGGTTATCACTATGTCAGCGATGTGGTTGCTGGGGCGATGGTGGGGATTGGGGTGGCGATGGTTTTTCTGAGGAAAAGCGCGGTAATAGAAAACCCTCTCTGACGGGAGGGGGTTTGAGTCCGGGGGCCGAGGGGTCTAGGCCTTGGTGATTTTGCCGCTGCGCAGACAGCTGGTGCAAACGCGCATGCGCTTGCTGCCGCCCTTGACTTTGGCATGGACGGGACGCAGATTGACGTTCCAGCGCCGACGCGTCACATTGTGCGCGTGACTGACGTTGTTTCCCGACATCGGCTTTTTGCCGCAGACTTCACAAACTTGTGCCATGACTCACTCCAGAAGATTGCCGAACTGGCAGGGTAAACAACGATTATAGCCTTTTCAGCGGTGATCGGGCAAACCGGTGGCGGCGAAAAGCAGATCGCTCGCGGGCTGAAGCCCGATCGTGATGACAAAAAGAAAGGACTATAATGGCGTAGCTAAAGCTACGCCCGTTCAAAACAAGCCAAAGAGTTATCGTGGCGTAGCTGAACATGCGCACCTTCAAAATCGCCGCAGGGCGAAAAGCAGATCCCTCGCGGGCTGAAGCCCGCTCGGGATGACAAAAATAACAGGACTTGGACGCGACGCTGAAGCGTCGCTCTACCCGAATAAAACGCCGCCAAGAGTTTCAGCAGCCAGTCAAGCCGTGCTTTTCAACATCTCGCCGGCTTTCAAAAGTGGGAATTCAATCCAGGGTGCTGAAAAAGTCGAAAAGCAGATCCCTCGCCGGCTGAAGCCGGCTCATGATGACAAAATATAAAGACCTTGGACGCGACGCTGAAGCGCCGCACTACCCGAACTAGATCAAACAGAGTTCTTCACCAGCCTGTAAAGCCGTGTTTTTTCAACCTTGAGGCCAACTTTCAAAAGCGGAAATCTACGCCCATATTCTGGGCGATGTCTCGGGTGGCGTTGCGGAACTGTTTGGGATCGCTGACGAAGTCAGAGCGGCCACCGGTGCTGGAGGAAAGCGCTTGCAGTTGATAACGGCTGGCGCTTTCGCTGACGTCCATGCCGATGCAGTAGATGCGTACCGCGGCGGCATTGATCTCAGCTGAAGTCTGCAAGGGCGAGGAGTGGCTGTCGACATTGCGTCCGTCGGAGATCACCAGCAGCACGCGATTGGGATGCTGGGCAATGCGAGCCAAATGCCCGGCGGCGAAGGCGATGGCATCGTCGAGGACCGCGCCCTTTTGCGGCTTGATGTTCTCCATTGCCTGCTCGAGTTGATGGGGATCGCTGGTGAGGTCTTGCTCGAAGACCAGGTTGCGATCGTAGGTGAGAATAAACGCTTCATCGTTGTCACCCAGGTGACGCAGCATGTCGGTGAGGGCGTCGACCATGGCCGTACGATTTTCCTTACTGGTGAGAGAAGTTTCGATCAGGATACCAAGCGACAGCGGGCCGCCCGGATGGGCAACGCGATGTTTACGGACTACCGGCGGCTCGGGAATCGTATTGTCCGCCCAGATGGAACCCGCGGATCCCGGAGCTTTCGGAGTTAATGCCGCAGACTTGCTCGCCGGCGGCAATGCCGGCGGAGATGGGTTCGCCGGAAGCGCAGGACGGCTGACCGACGCCGAAACGAACGCCGGCGCGCCGTTAGTGCCAGGGGTAGCCGTGGCGGCAAGGAACTGGTTCCAGGCTTCGGGGCCACCGCCGTCCTTTGTATAGCGGGCACGGGCGAACTGCGCGATCTGCGCTCCCTGCGGAGTAGCCTGCGAAAGGTTTACGGACTTGGCGAGGTACCAGTATCCCTCCTTGAGATCGGCATTGGGGCCATCGAGGTCGGCCAGGGCAAGAGCGTAATCGTTAGGTGCATTGTCGGGATCAAGGGCTACGGCCTGTCGCAGATAACTGCGGGCGTCGGCATAGTCCTTACGCTGCAATTGGGCCCATCCCGCCGCGCCGGTCAACATGGCTTGGGTTTGTTGGCGCAGTTCGGCAAAGTCTGCCGGACTCATACCTAATGGCCGTTGCAGGCGCGGCAGTGCGTCCAGACCTTGTCGGGCCATGGCCAGCAGTTGCTTTGGCGGGGTGCTGCGGCTTTCCCAGGTGTTGCGGGCGTGGTCGCTAATTACCGCCAAGGCCAGGGAGTTGTCCTTATCGGCACTCTGAAGCGCATTAGCCCAGGTCAGCGCCTGGGGAAAATCGTGATTCCGCAGGTGCTGCCAAATCACGAACTGAAGCGCCTCAATCTTCAGCGGTCCGGGCTGGGCGCTCATGGAAAACTGCTCAAGATGCGAGAGGCGGTCTGCGGCTTGAGCCCGGGCTACGGCATTGGTGTAGTCGCTAAGTTCGTTGCGAGACGCGTTCTGTGCGATCGCGGCCTGAGCCGACAATCCCAGCGCAAGCAAGCAGGTTGCGGCTTTCACTGCCGAAGACTTTGGGCCGGCGATTTTCGACGGCCGGCGAGATGGGTGGACACGGCGAATAAGGAAAGGAACCGCTGGAACGAACATAAAGAACTCTACTTGGGCGAATGGCTGATTGAGTTGGATGGCCGGCGACAACGGGAGGCTGGCCCGAAATTACAGGAAATCGGGCGGTCTTGCTGCGCTGCGGCAACAGTTGCAAAACCAAGGAAGAGCGTTATTTTTTGGCGCTGAGCGAGGCCCGCAGATCAATCGGCGGTGAACCGGCAAAGATGATGCGGCCGGTAGGAATGGCATTCAAATCGGCAGTGGTTGGAGCCATTAAGGACCAGACGATCAGCAACTTGTTATAGCGGGTGGCAAATATCGATTGCGACATGCGGCTGGCGAGGTCGTTTCCGGCTGTGGTTGAGGCTGCAATGGTTCCGTGGAAGACCATGAAGAGGTGGCCGGAGGTGGAGACTAGTTCATCGGTAGAGATTTGCCCAAACTCAATCAGCGCCTCGAGGTTGGCGGCCACCTCATCGTTGATACGCTTGTCGCTGAGCCGGGTCGCGGTGCGAAGCGACAGGCAATTAGGATCGAGGGCGCGCAAGATAATCATCGGCTTGGGCTGATGGGGCGCGGCATCGTCGCTGCTTTGGGGCGCGATGCGCAGCAGCATTTGCGAGCAGGCGTGGAGGAAATTGACTTCGCGCATAGCGCTGTCGCCAAGGTTGGAGGGGTTGGTAATCTGCAAGGAAAGCGGCTCCCAGCCCTTGGGGATGTCGTACTGCAGTCCGAGTTCAGGATTGCGATAGGCGCCGTCGCTTACCGTGCCCAGAGGGATAGCTCGGGCTGGCTCATTGCGGATGGCATTGTTTACGCGAAAGGTAGGAACGGTAGGACCCTCGTAGCGCTCGCCATCGGGCTTGACCAATTTGCCGTCTGGTGTGGTTAGCGTGCCGTCGTCTTGTGGGCAGTAGAAACGGACCTGCGACAAGTCGAGGCGCGCTTTGCTGAGAAATTCCTTGTCGTTAGTGCCGATCACTACTTTGACGACATAGTCATTTATCGTGGCCCAATACTGTGCCGCATAGTTCGATCCCTTATGGCGAACGGCGGAGTGAAAACGGTCGGTGTGCAACATGAACTCGGGGATGGGAATTTTGTCGTTGGTAGCGCCGGAGGTTCCGCCAGTCTGGGCCCAAGCTTTGTTCTGCTCTGCCTGCCGTTCGGGAGTATTGACGGCCAACCCGGGATGGGGATCGGCTGCAGTGATGGTGATATAGCCGGTGTGATTGTCTTTCTCATACTGCAGGGCCAGCAGCGAGTGCTCATTTTCGGGCATGAGCGGCAACATAATCTGGTGACCTTGCACGCTTAGAGGCAGATCGAAACTGAATCCGAAGAACTGGCTGGTGTAAGTGGTATTGGAAAGATACCCTGCTTCGGGAAGAAGCGGTTCTTCGGCGGCGGCCCGTTCCGCAGCGGATTTCTGGTGCAGGTAAGGATCGCGAGTACATTGCGAGAGCATATTCGTGGCGGCACAAAGAAGCAGCGCCACGAGCGCAAACGCCCGCAGATGGCGGGGCAAACGACCCGTTGCTGCAAAGAGGCTGGACATCTGGTCGGGTCTCCGTCACGTGATTCCGAGAGGGAGGCAGTGGCGCAATCATGCCAGCATTTACGGCTGCACGCAAGTGACGGAAGCGCCGGTCAGAGGAGTTACACCACAAGAGGGAAGCGGATGTGGTGGGCAGCTCTTGCAGCCGCTGAAGAGGGCGTCGGTGAAAGATAAGTTGGAAGGGTTAGGAGAGAAGTCTAGAACATTAGCGAAGATAGAGAAGTACCAAAAAGACTTCGTGAAAACGCGAGAGACAGTCTAGACTGATCCCGCTGTACGAGATGAATACGCACTCAGTCATTTTCGGTGGAGAGGAACCATCATGAAGAAAGTGTTTGGAGCAACAGTTTGTGTTCTGCTGGTGAGCTGTATCGCGTTGGGTCAGGCGAAAGCTGACCGAGATGTAAAGAAACAGCAAGACCAGCAGAAAGCACGAATCGCGGGAGGCTACGGATGCGGCAGCGATCCGATTCTGCCGACGGATGGCTCCTCGGTGCAGGATTACATTGGCGCCGGTCCCAACTATTATCTGGTTCATTTGCAGAGAAATCATTCGTATGCCGTCGACATGTGGGACTCGACGGATAACTTCATTAGTGGAAGCGGACAACTTGTGCTGCTCTCCAGTCCTGGCTGCGGCACGACGCTGACGACCAGGGACTTTGTCAGTTCCGATCCGAACCTGAGCAATGATTTCGCCGACCGAATCTCGTGGATCCAGCCAGAAGATGGTGACGCGGTGCTGGAGGTCAATAATCTTGATACGACGGGCGCCTTTTATAGTTACGTGGTTCGCATTACCGATACGACCTTGCAGGACAATTACTGGACGACGAACGGAGGCATGGCCGCCGAATTCATCTTCACCAATAATACGGAGCAGACATTGGCGGGAACGCTGACGGTCAAAGACTTGACCGCTGGAGGCATCGACTACAACGTTCATGTTTCCGTTCCGGCAGGGAGCCAGACCACAGAGGTTGTTGCCTCGACAGGTATTGCCTCGAGCGGCCTGCAGTTGCCGGCAAACCATATCGGACGAGCCCTATTCGCCTTCCATGGTCCGGCAGGCGGAATTATGGCCGAAGGCTACACCATAACGGCGGTGGACGTTCCCATCTCTCCAATCAAGTTTGAGGCCAAGTACTCACCGCACTGAAGCGATTCGAAGCCGCGAGACCGAGGCGGGCGCAGTTCTAAGACAGAGCTGGAGCGGCTCCTGCTGACTTGATACCCGCCACTCCCTTGAGTCACCGAGTACAGCTGGGACTGAGCATCTTGAGGGCCAGCACCCGCAAGCCGTGTTGCCGCTTGGCGCCATCTTCTGTCTTTGCGGCTTGGCCGTTGCCGTCTTGTTCCTGCGTGATTGCGATCGGCTTACCCGTTACCGTCACACTATGGTTTACATGCTCGGCAAGGTTCACAGCGCTAGAGGTTAGCTTCCACGTGCCATTCTGATCAGAGATGAAGTACCCGCCCGCTTCGGCTGAACGCTTGAGGCATCCGGTGACCGCGACCTGAAGAGGTGTGGTGGCAACTCCACCCGGAGTCATTCCTGACTGCGCGTTCTGCGCGCTGCTGGATTGTGCCGC
The DNA here is from genome assembly GCA_963833305.1 of uncultured Acidobacteriaceae bacterium. Classification (GTDB taxonomy): domain Bacteria; phylum Acidobacteriota; class Terriglobia; order Terriglobales; family Acidobacteriaceae; genus Bog-257. Next base: position 131,253 of record CAWHXN010000011.1, read on the forward strand.
CAGCAGAGGACAGAGAGCGATAAACAAGATAGGCGCAAAACAGGAGGCCAGTTTGTAGTGTCGCGGCACAGACTCAACCCTTTCTGCCGATAACTCTATAGATGCCGGGCAAAGGCTGAGAGTCAAACTAGGTTCTGCAATTCGAGGGATTGCGGACACCGTGGGCAATGCGGCTGAACTTTCGAATCTCCTGTCTCTAGTTATTTGGATCCTGCTGCTTGCGCACAATCGCTTTGGACTGGACTAACGTTCCAGATAGTGTCGACTCTTCATTCAGATAGAACCCAGGGTAGAGCTGGACTCATTCGCTGTTCCCACGCACCGGTCTGGAGTCAGCCAAAGTCGTTGTATTGCTTTGTTTTCAAGTTGATTGGGGGAGCTGGCCCGGAGAAGTCGCAGTCGATTGCGCAGATGAAATCTTTGGCCCGCGACCTGCATATACCATCGACAAGCAAGCGAGCCACAAGGTGGCGCTGGCAAGTCGCCATCCTGGGATCAATCTTCTCAGCGCGGTAGTTCGTTCGCCAGCCGCGCTGAGAAGAACAGTGTGCCGCAGATTCTGTATCCGCCCGCCGATTGAGTTGGTCCGCAGCGTTTTCACTTCCGTTTACATGCGCGCAAAGGCTTGCCGCTCAGGATTCGCTCAACCTCTTCATACCCGTCGGGAAACGCGTAGTTATAACGGGCAGGAAGCGCGAAGACGTATCGGGAGTTTCGTCCCAGTTCGCTGGGCGGATAGGGCGCAGTCCGAAGAAGCAGGGTACGGAGGTTTCTGGGTCGGTTCATCTTGTCGCGTCGCAGGAGTTCCGGCCATTGGCGCGAACATGATATCAGGGGACAGAGTGAGGGATGAGGTTAGAAAGTCAAAATCCCCACTCAAGCAAAGGCAGCTTGAGTGGGGCACCCTCAGGATTCGATGGGCTTCCGGAAGTAGAGGTCCTTCGACTCGGACTGAGGGCCTCGTTCAGGGCGACAATTAGCTACGAATTGCTCGCGGATGACAGACCAAGAAGCAGGTCCCTCCACTCCGCTTCGCTCGGGATGACAAAGTGACCCCAACAGCGGAACAGCAGGTCCTTCGACTACGCGTTCGCAAAGCCCGCGAACGCTCCGCTCAGGATGACACACAGGGGGAGCAGCAGCAGGTCGTTCGACTCGGACTGAAGTCCTCGCTCAGGATGTCGGGATGATAGAGATAAACGCAAAAAAATCGCCTCTGCGAGAGAGGCGAGATTTACGAAATCGGTGACTCATCCAGCCTGGCGCGGGCGAATGTCGTATTGCCGGATTTTATAGAGCAGCGCTTTGTAGCTGATGTTGAGTTTGGTAGCGGCGCGTTTGCGATTCCAGGCGGTTTCTTCCAGCACCTGCGCGATCACTTCCATCTCGGCGCCGTTTTTCAAGGTGCGCACCATTTCTTTGAGATCGGGCCGCGGCTGCGCCTGTTTCTCTTCCATGGAAACGACGTTTCCCTCTTGCGCGCCGGCTCCGCGCGAGGTGCCCTTCTGCAGTTCAGAGATGGCAACCGTCTCGTCGCCCAGAACCAGATAACGCTTCACGAAGTTCTCCAGCTCGCGAATGTTTCCCGGCCAGGGATAATTCTCGCAAGCCTCGACCAACCGCTGGGAAGTGTTCAGCGGAGCACAGGCATAGCGATCGGCCAGGTGAATCATGAAATGCCGCAGCATCATGGGAATTTCTTCGCGGCGCTCGCGTAACGAAGGCATGCGGAGGACGAAGCTGTTCAGCCGGTAATAAAGATCTTCGCGGAACGTTTTTTGCGCGATGGCTTGCGGCATGTTGATGTTGGTCGCGGCCAAGACGCGGACATCGACCTTGACTGTAGTGCGACCGCCCAGGCGGGAGAACTGGCCATCCTGCAAAACCTGCAGCAGCTTGGCTTGCAGAGCAGGAGACATCTCGCCAATTTCGTCGAGCAGCAATGTGCCTTTGTTGCAGAGCTCAAATTTGCCGGGCTTAGCTTTGTTGGCTCCGGTAAAGGCTCCGGGCTCGTAGCCGAACAGCTCGCTCTCCAGCAGCTCGCTGGGAACGGCGGCGCAATTGACCTTCAGAAAAGTTCGGTGAGCGCGATCGGAATACTTGTGGATCAGGTGAGCCAGAACTTCTTTGCCAGTACCGCTTTCTCCCAGAACGAGTACGGGGAAATCGAAGCGGGCAACTTGCATGGCATGAGCGCGCAGCTGACGCATCTGCTGGGTGGCGGAGAAGAAGTAAACGCCCTCGCTGACTTCGATGGCTTCGCCTGCGCCGGGACCGCCGGGCTCGGTGTTCTCCAGACAGAAGCGGAGAACTTCGTCCATCTCTTCCTTCTGCACTGGCTTGGAAAGATAGTCCTGAGCGCCGAGGCGCATGGCTTGCGCGACTTTGCGAGTGTCGCGCACGCAAGACAACATGACGACTTTGGTCGAAGGGCCGAGTTTCGCGGATGCGCTGCAAAGTTTCCAGCCCATCGGCGCCGGGCATTACCATGTCGAGCAATACGAGGTCGGGAGTTTCCCGCTGTACCTTCTCGACGGCTTCCAGACCATTGGAAGCGGTCGAGACGCGATACGAATCCAACTCCAGAACGGTCTGGAGATACCGCAACATACTCGGTTCATCGTCCACCACTAGAATGTGGCCGGCGCTCATTGATCCTCCACTACAAGTTTCGGTGATGGACTCAGCAAGACCAGAAATGAGAACTTGCTGCCTGTTCCGGGCTCACTCTCGACCCAGATCTTGCCGCCGGCAGATTGCACCAGGCGACGTGCGATAGCCAGCCCAAGTCCATAGCCTTCGGCTCGCGTTCCCTGAGGAGTCAGGCGGAAGTACTCTTCGAAAATTTCTTGCTGAAACTCGGGCGCGATTCCCGGCCCGGTGTCCGCGACTGAAATGCGGCAACAATTCGGGGCATGAATCCGCTGCTTGCGGCGCTCGACCGATGGTTGGCGCTGCACGGCCCGGCGCTCCCAGAAATATGGCTCCACATGCAGCCACACCGTTCCCGACGCAGGCGTGTACTTCATCGCATTGTCCAGCAGATTCGAAACCACGTGCTGGATCTTGTAGTAATCAAAGGGAAATGCGTCCAGCTTGTCGGTGGGCAGGAAATAGAAAGCCACGGCCTTATCGTGAAAGCGCTGCGTCCAGACTTCGGCGATCTCGCGGACACAGTTGTTCACGTCGCCAACTTCATAATGCATCTCGAAGCGGTCGACCTTGAGAGCGGTGTAGGTCAACAGATTCTGAATGAAGTTCGATAGGCGCACGCCATTGGCCTGCATTTCGGTGAGCACTTCGATTTGGCGAGGGTTGAGCGGTCCCAGTTTTTCTGCCAGCAACAGGTGAAGATAGCCCCCCATGATGGCAAGCGGGGTCTTCAACTCGTGGGCCGCCGAAGCCAAAGCATCGCGACAGCAACTGCAATGCTCGTCGCCTACTAGTTCAAGCTTTTGCCTTACTGGCGACATCTTCGCGGGTTGCATGGGAACGGCTCCATTCCTTTTCCTGGGGCGGTAACGAAGCGACTCCTCCGGGCTCTCAGGAAAGATCCCAGATCTTTGTTCCACAGGCATATTCTCGACAAACGTTAGCCTTTGGTTTAGCAGCTGCCAGTTCCTCGGGAAATAGAGCGGAAACGCTCTACAGGGGGAGAACTGATATTACCGCAAGCCTGTGCATTGTCAACGCAAAATTGATTAAATTTTGGTAGAAAGTCGCAAATTAGGTTCTCTTTCAGGAACTCCTTTTCGCTTTTTACGGGTATTCCTGTTCTCCTCAACCGCAATAGATTGCGATGTACCCCTCTGTGCAGAATTAATGCAATTATGGGGTATCTGTAACAAACCATAGTACATTAACCAAATTTCAGGTTTGGTCATCGGTGTGCGTTACAGACTTGTAACGTAGGAGATCGTAGTGCGTCGAACCGTATCCGTCGCCGAGCGCCGCGGCTGGGACCGGCTGCCCATCTCCATTCCATTCTTTGTCCGCGGAACGAGCACGGGTGGCGAGGAATTTCTGGAGTTCGCAACCGCCCTGAACCTTTCGGCCGGTGGCCTACTCCTGGCTACCCGGCGTTATCTCGACCCCGGCACCGAAATCTCTCTCGAAATCCCTGTCGCTCTAGTCAACAAAGCCCAACTGCCTCGCTCCGTCTCCCTTCTGCATGCCACCGTTCTACGATGTACGGCCGATCGCCAATACTTTCTTCTGGGTTTGCAGTTCCAGGAGCCACTGCTCAATCATCAATCGGGGCTCGAATCGGGAAAGCCGCGACCAGCAGGGAAAGTCAATTCCTCAGAGTGAAAAGTTTTGCACATATCCAAGCGCAAAACACTTCTCTTTAGCCTCTTCTTAGGGTAATCTAAATCCGCCTTCCACTATCTTAATGGCATTTACATGAGTGAGTTGCACAGAATATGCGCACAGGTTTGCAATGTGCACGAACTTGGCGCAAGAAATGCAATTCATTGGTACGGTCAACGTCAAGGCGATACGAGGACGAGATGCCATTGCTGGCGGGCTCGAATAACGAAAGTGCGATCACGGTCCAACAGCTTCCTCCGGAGCCGGTGATTTTTGGCCAGACGCCGGCCATGCGCGATGTGCGGCAAAAGCTGGAGCGGGTCGCTGGGGCTAACCTTTCCGTCCTGATCTCCGGCGAAAGCGGCACCGGGAAGGACATAGTCGCGCGCTTGCTGCATCTTTATTCACCCTGGTCCAGCGGGCCATTTGTAAAGGTCAACTGCCCAGCGATTCCAGGTACCCTCTTGGAAAGCGAGCTGTTTGGTTACGAACGGGGCGCGTTTACCGGGGCCTTCAATCCCAAGCCGGGTCGGGTGGAAATGGCGCATCGAGGCACGCTGTTTCTGGATGAGATTGCCGAACTGGATGCCGTGCTTCAGGCCAAGCTCTTGCAATTATTGCAGGATGGTCAGTTCAGCCGGATTGGCGCGCAAGAGGACAAGAAAGTTGAAGTCCGTATCGTCTGCGCGACCAACCGCGAGTTGCACGAGGAGATTGAGCAAGGGAACTTTCGTCCCGATTTGTTTTATCGTATCGCCACCATGACCATTCACCTGCCGCCGTTGCGCGAAAGAGCGGTGGATTTGCCAATTATTTCCGACTACTTACTTCAGTACTACAACGAAAAGCTGAATGGTCGGGTAATGATGGTGCGTCCCGCGCTGATGGCGAAAATGCAGCGTTACTCGTGGCCCGGCAACATACGCCAATTGGAGAACCTGATTAAGCGGTACGTGGTGATGGGGACCGAAGACGTCATTCTCAGCGAACTGCTGGAGCCCAACGAGCGTGACGCGGTCGATGGCCGCATGCTGGACGGTCCGGTTTCGCTGAAGAAACTAACCCGGCAGACGGTTCGCAAACTGGAAGCACGTATTATCCTTAATGCTCTGCACGCCAACAATTGGAACCGCAAGAAGGCGGCGCGTTCGCTCGATATCAGCTATCGGGCATTACTTTACAAGCTCAAGGAGGTTGGCATTCCCCAGCGGCGTGCCAGTTCCACGACCAAAAATGAGGCAGATAAGGCCGAGTAATTCAGACCGAGGTGCAAGGATGTATTCGCAAGAACAGACCGTGGGAAGTCGTGCAATTTTGAAACTAATAGCTGTTGTGATGCTGCTGCTGGCGGGCCTGCCTTTCGCCTATGCCCAGTCCACCGATTCCTCGGGAGACGCCAAGCCAGTGTTGCCGGCCTCCAGCGATGATTCGGGGAAAAATGTTGCCAAGGCGACATCGCTTCCGTCGACCGATACTCCGGCTACGCGTGTGGCCAACGTTCGCCCCGACACCTATATCATCGGGGCCGATGACGTTCTGGCGATCAATGTCTGGAAGGAGGGTGAGCTTTCCAAGACGGTCCCCGTTCGCCCCGACGGCATGATCACTCTTCCCCTGGTGGGCGAGATTAAGGCGGTCGGACTGACGCCGATTCAGTTGCAGGAGCAGATTATTGCTGCGCTTCAGAAGGTCATGTCTGACCCGCAGGTCACGGTGATGGTCTCGGCGGTCAACAGCATGAGCTATAACATCGTCGGGCAGGTGGCCAAGCCGGGCTTCTATTCCCTTACTCGCCCCATGACTGTGCTGGATGCCATCGCCCTCTGTGGCGGGTTTAGAGATTTCGCCAAGCAGAAGAAAATCTACGTACTGCGCACGGGTCCTGATGGAAAGCAGGAGCGGCTTAAGTTCAATTACAAACAGGTCATTAAGGGTCAGAACATGGCGCAGAACATTCAGTTGATGCCCCATGACACACTCGTAATTCCGTAGGCCAGGTAATCGCGTACAGCAAGAGGAGGATGCGATGAAACGACAACTCGGACCGGCCCTGATCGTACTGGCAATGTTATACGTGCCGGCAGCGTGGTCTCAAAGCGGCTCTATGGATCCGTCGCAGAACGGCTCGCAGACTGGTTCCATGGATCCGTCGCAGAACGGCTCCCAGCCCGGCTCGACGGACCAATCGCAGAGCGGCTCGGTCGACTCATCCCAGAGCAGTTCCACGCAGAACGGTACCACCGACACGTCATCGCAGAACTTGCCGCAGCGCGGCATGAGCAATCCATCACCCAGCGATTCCAGTGACACCACAACGCAGCAGACCATCACTGGCCCGCAGGAAACTTTCACCCATCCTGAACAACTTCCCCCGCTCCAGATGCTCAACGAGGTGAAGGCAAACACGGGTCTGCAGCTGATGCTGGCTACCGGGCTCTCAACCGACAGTAATCCCGGCGCCAGCACCAGTTCCAGCTGGATAACCCTGGGCTCGTTTAGCGGAGCTTTGGGGATCCTGCAGGTCCGCCCCAAGGTTACCTGGAGCTTTTATTATGGCGGAGGAACCAACGCACAGATAGCCGGCGGAGGAGCTTATTACAACACGATTACTCAGAGCGGGACTGCCAATGTGCTGTGGCAGTTCGCCCGGCGTTGGCAGTTAAAGCTTGCCGATAGTTATTACTATAGCGATGACCCCTTCCAGCCTTATCTGACCATTAACAGTACCCCTGCGTTTAATGACCCGAACCCGACGGTCTATATTCCGCAAACCACTTCCCAGGGCAATACGGGGACTATCGATATTGCCTACAAATTGGCTGCGCACGACGTTCTGGATTTCAACGGATTCCAGAATTTCCTGCGTTACCAGCAGAACGCCCAGCAGGAACTGCAGAACACTTTCATGTATGCCGGGTCAGCATCGTATCAGCACCAATTCTCGGCTAGGTTTTCAGCCGGCGGGGGATACGAATACAGTGCGCTGGACTTTGGACACGGAGAGTCTCGCGCCGGAATTCAGACCTTCCAGTTTTTTGGCAGTTACACCATCAGTCCGGGAATGAGTATTGCCGGCTGGGTGGGTCCTGAGTTGACCGACACCAAAGACGTGGTCCCGTACTTCTGCGTTCCGGGCTACGGCTGTCTCTACACGGTTGTTCACGGGTCAGATTTCAACGTGGCCGAGGGAGCAAACTTCGCCTGGGCGAACCCGCATAACTCGTTTCGCTTGAAATTCAGCCATCGCGTGACAAATGGTGGAGGCTTGCTGGGAATCGTAAAACTCTATCTTGTCAGCGCCGACTACCGCCGGCCCTTGACTCAAAAATGGTCTTTTATATCCAACCTGCTGTACGGCAACAACGAGTCGATCACAGGGTTTACAAACGACGAGTATCTCGATTCACTAACCGCCACCGCCGGTCTTTGGCGCACTATTAACCCGGCGTGGGCGGCCAGCTTCTCTTACTCGGTGATCGACCAGAAGCAGAACAATATTCCCGGCTACAGCATCCCGCATTGGATCGACAATCGCATCGCATTCTCGCTTCAGTACAACTGGGGCCACTCACTTGGACGGTGATTCATGATGGAAGAACAAGACGAGCAGAGATCATTACAGGGTATCGATGATTATTGGAAGGTAGTGGTCCGCCGCAAGTGGTGGATTCTGGGACCCCTCTTTTTCGGCTGGCTGATCGTGTTTGCGTCAGCCTGGATTATTCCGGCAAAGTACAAGTCGGAAAGCCTGGTACTGGTCGAACCTCCCAAGGTGCCCGGCTACCTGGTGACTCCCAACGTGGAAGTCGATCTGGCTGACCGCGTACAGAGCATGGAGGCGCAGGTGCTGAGCCGCACCCGCCTGCTCGGGCTCATCGAAAAGTTTCACCTGTATCCCAGCGACGCCAATTCGCAGGATGACCAGGTCAGGAACATGCGCGACGACACCAAGCTGGACTTGGTCGAGACGCCCACCAATACGGGAAAGCAGTCGGAACTCGTGGCTTTCCGAATTTCCTACGCGGCTAAGGATCCAGCGGTCGCACAGAAAGTTACCATCGCCCTGACCTCGTTCTTCGTGGATGAGAACGTGCGGGCCAGCCAGGAGCAGTCAGAAGCTACTACCCTCTTCCTGGATTCGCAAGTAAGGTCCCTGGGGCAGCAGTTGCAAGATACCGAAGCTAAGGTGAGGGCATTTGAGGCCGAGCACGAAGGATCGTTGCCTCAACAATTGCAGAGCAACATCCAGATCCTGCAAGGAATCCAGTCGCAAATGCAGGCGGCCTCGGCCGCTCGCGAGCGCGGCCTGCAGCAACAAACATATCTGAATTCGCTGCAGAATCAGTATCAAACCATGAGTGACAATGCCGGCGTTTCGGCCACCATCGACAAGGATCTGGAAGGCGCGCGCATGTCGCTGGCCGACATGCAAACCCGATATACCGACGACCATCCTGATATCAAGAAGCTGAAGGATACCATCGCGTCCCTGGAAAAACTGAAGAAAGACATGGCGGCGGAAGCCAAGGAAAAAGCTGAGTCTGACGAGGCCACGCCTGCCCAGTTACAGGCCATGGCTCCGCTGGTGCAGTTGAAGACTCAGATGAAGCTCAATCAGATGGAGATCGCGGAAGCTGGCCAGAAAATGCAGCGGCTGGAACAGTCTGCCCAGGTCTATCAGGCGCGCCTGAATGCTACCCCGGCGGTGGAAGCCGAGATGGGCGATATGGTGCGCGATCTGGGTGACATGAAGAAGGAATATGTCGAATTGCTCGCCAAGAAGGAGCAATCCCAACTGGCGACCAGCTTGGAAAGACAGCAACAGGGTGCGCAGTTCCGCGTGGTCGATCCGCCCAGTCTGCCCGACAAGCCTTCGTTCCCGGATCGCTTCAAGTTCTCGCTGGGCGCAATCGCCGTCGGCTTGGCCCTGGCTGTTCTCTTTGGATTCGGGTCTGAAGTTCTGGACGATCGCATCCTCAGCGAACAAGCTCTCAGCGAAGCGGTGAATCTGCCGATCTTGTGCGAAATTCCTCCGCTGCCGACGCCGCGGGAAATTCGTATCGCCCGCTGGAAACCGTGGGTGGCTGTCGCGGCAGCTCTCCTGCTGGCCATCCTGCTTCCATCGGCGGTTGCCTACGCCTACTTGTGGGGATAGTGAATGTACAAACAATTTTTTGGGTTGACGCGTAATCCCTTTGAGATTAGCCCCGACCCATTTTTCTATCATCCAACGCCGCGCCACAATGAGGCGCTAGCCAACCTGCACTACGGGGTGGGCCGCAGAAAAGGCTTTATCGTGATCACCGGCGAGGTGGGCACGGGAAAGACCCTGTTGGTGCGCTGCTTGCTTTCCGAGCTGCGCAAGAACAATGTGGCCTTCGGGTACGTTTTTAACCCCTTATTGCCGGTAGTGGAGTTCTTCCAGTACATCATGGCGGACTTGGGACTTCCTTATGCGGGACGAACCAAGACCGAAATGCTGCTCGATTTGAATCGCTTCCTGATCCAGCGTCACGCCCGCGGCTTGATCACTGCTTTGGTGGTCGATGAGGCGCAGGCCCTCCGCAATGAGCTTCTGGAGGAGATTCGACTGCTTAACCAACCTGGAAACTTCGCAGCAGAAGCTGCTGCAGATCGTGCTGATGGGCCAGCCCGAACTTGAAATCGTGCTGGATTCCCCGGAATTGCGTCAGCTGAAACAGCGTGTTTCCTTGCGCTGCCAGTTACAGCCGCTGGATGCTGCTCAGACGCATGCCTATATTCTTTCCCGCCTGGAACGGGCGGGAGCGGCGCCCGAACCGGCAATCTTTTCCGAGGAAGCCTTGGATAAGATTCACGAATATTCGCAAGGCATTCCGCGCATCATTAACAATCTTTGTGAAAACTCCATGGTGAGTGCTTTCGCCAGCGAGCAGCGGCCTGTGACCGGGGAGATGATTACCCAGGTTGCCACCGACTTCCGATTGATAAGTCCGGGCTTGCCGGAGGAAGTGCCACTTACCATGGCTGCGCGCGAAGAGACCAACGAGGGCATGTTGCGCTCGTTGTTCCGTTTACTGCGCACCGTGGATAACCAGGAACTAGAAACCGATAAACCCATGCAAACTACTGCTGCCAGGAGAGTCTAACCATGAGTCGAGTGTACGAAGCGTTACAAAGATCCCAAGGTGATAATCCCAGTGCCTCGCCTTTGGTCCCAGATCAGCCAGAAACTGTAGCAGTTAGTGCCTCGGGGATTGGTGTTGCTACCGCTGCGCCAGTTCAGGCAAATTGGCTGGCAGTACCGGCCGACCGCGTGATTCATCCCGTGCCTACGCCCGAACAGCGGCTGGTGTCGATTGTCGACCCCGATAGCCAGGGAGCCGAGATGTTTCGTGTGCTCAGCACTCGCCTGGCTCACATGCAGAGTAAGCGCCGCCTGCAGAAGTTGCTCATCACCAGTTCCGTGTGTGACGAAGGCAAGTCCGTGGTGGCCGTCAATCTCGCATTGTCCATGGCCCGCCGTCCCAACGAACGCATCTTGCTGGTGGAAGCCGATCTTCGCCGCCCCACTGCCAGCACGTTGCTGACATCTTCCCGCTTGCGCGGGATCTCGGAGTGGAGTGAAGGCAAGCTAGCTCTGGAAGACGCGTTATACCAGGTCGACGGATTGCCGCTATGGCTTCTGGCGGCCGGCCAGCCCATCGTTGAGCCCATGCCTCTGCTCGAGTCGGACCGTTTTGCCAAGATGCTGGACGCGATCTCGTCCATCTTTGATTGGGTCATTCTCGACGCCACACCGATGTTGCCTATGGCCGACTCGGCTTCTCTGGCTCGCCTGTCGGATGGCGTGCTGGTGGTCGTCCGCGAAGGATTTACCCGCCGCAAAGTTCTCAACAAGGCCTTGGATTCCATCGAGAAGTCAAAGCTCTTGGGCACGGTTCTGAACCAAGCTTCCATGTTGAACATTGACTACGATCGTTACTACGGTGGCAGCAACTCCGACAGCGGCAAATTACAGAAGAAGGAAGCCAAGAAACAAGCGAAAAAGGAAGCGGAGAACGCAAAAGCGGCTTCGGCATGATTCGTTTGTTCAATGCCTATTTCCCCACCCGCACACTGTTGCTGACGGTGACCGAGGCCATACTTGTCACCCTCGGTTTTGTGCTGGCGGTGGTTTTTTGGGCAGGAACAACTTCAGACGCCAACATCTACCTGCTTTACGACAACGGCCTGGGGCGCATTGGCCTGATCGTTGGTGTCTTCGTCCTTCTGATGTACTACTTCGATCTCTACGACTCCATCGTGCTTTCCAACCGGCGCGAAGTCGTCACCCGCCTGGTGGGTGTGCTGGGCTGCTCGTTTGTCACCTTGGCAGTGCTCTACTATGCCTTTCCCGACGTCCGCCTCAGCGGCAGCACGTTATGGGTGGGGGTGGCGATTGTCGGGATCGCGGTACCCGCCTGGCGCAAGCTCTTCTTTGTCCTGAATCGATCTACCCGGTTTTCTGAGCGCGCAATTTTCTACGGTGATGGCCCGCTCGCTGGTCCGCTGATGGAGGAAATTGGCAATCGCTCTGAGCTGGGAGTGCGGATTGTTGGTTTCGTCGGTCAAGATCTCTCCGCGGCGCCCAGAGTTCCGCGCTTCGACGACGACGACTTGGAGGATGTGGCGCAACGCTACAACGTTCAGCGGGTTGTCATCACCATGGGAGATCGCCGCGGCAAACTTCAGGTGGACAAGCTACTCAAGCTGAAAACCTCCGGCGTCTATATTCAGGACGGTCCCGAATACTACGAGAGCATTACCGGCAGAATTCCTCTGGAGTCTCTTCGCCTCAGCTGGCTGTTATTTTCTCCCGGTTTCCATGTGCGCACCGCGCTACGTCTGTATAAGAGGCTGTTCTCGCTCTTTCTGGGCGGCTTCGCCATCCTTATAACCTCACCACTCATGCTGCTGGCCGCAATTGCAATTCGCCTGGACTCACCTGGTCCGGCGATCTTTCGCCAAAAGCGTGTGGGCGAACATGGGAAGTTGTTTACCGTGTTCAAGTTCAGGTCGATGTATGCCGGATCGGACTTGAAAAAGCTGACGCCGGCTGAAGATGGAGATCCGCGCGTCACCCGGGTCGGCAAGTGGCTAAGGCGGACGCGAGTGGATGAATTGCCGCAGCTGTTCAACATCGTAAGAGGCGACATGGCTTTCGTGGGTCCGCGCCCTTTTGTGCCGGAGCAGGAAGAGGAATGTGCTGCCAAAATACCGTTTTACGAGCAGCGCTGGCTGGTGAAACCCGGCGCCACCGGCTGGGCGCAGATCAACCGCGGCTACAATGCCACGCTGGAAGATAATCGCGAGAAGCTGGCCTACGACTTGTTCTACATTAAGAACGTATCCTTCGGGCTCGACCTCTTCATCATGTTTTCAACCGTGAAAATCCTCCTGCTGGGCAGGGGAGGCCGGTAACTGGGTCAGGCAGGCTTCCGCAGAGGCGCCCAACGCGATTCTGATTCAAATGCGGTATTCTTGAATAGCGAAAACATTCTTAATTGGTACGCCTTGCCGTGTGTGTAAAGCCCTACCGAACTGCGCCAGGCGGGATCTGAAGGAGAAACCTACATTATGAAGAAGGCACTGATTACCGGCATTTCCGGCCAGGACGGCAGCTATCTAGCCGAATACCTCTTGGAGCTTGGATACCGCGTCTACGGCTTGGTGCGCCGCGAGTCCGGAACTATGCGCTGGTTGAATCATATCCAGAATAACGTGGAAGTCCTGTACGGCGACATGCGCGACAATGTCTCGCTGGAAGTTGCCTTCGCCAAAGCTATGCCGGACGAGGTCTATAACCTGGCCGGACAGGTTTTCGTGCCTACCAGCTGGCAGATTCCCGCCGAGACCTTCGATATCAACGTAGGAGGCCTGGCACGCCTGTTGAATATTATCGACCGCCAGAAGCCCGATACGCGCATTTATCAAGCGTCCAGCTCTGAGATGTACGGCAACCTCGACGGACTGCGCAGCGAGGAAACCGCGTTGGCGCCCACCTCGCCCTATGGAGTCTCCAAGACTGCGGCCCACGGCTTGTGCGGAGTCTATCGCGCGCGCGGAATTTTCGCCGTCGGTGGCGTTTTGTTCAATCACGAGTCACCTCGCCGCGGACCCGAGATGGTGACCCGCAAAATTACCTTGGCAGCCGCCGACTGGGCCCAAGGCAAGAAAAACAAGCTGAAGCTGGGCAACATGCAGGCCCGGCGTGACTGGGGTTTCGCCGGCGACTACATTCGTGCCATGCACGCCATGTTGCAGCAGGAGAAGCCTAACGATTACGTGATCGCGACCGGCATTTCTCACAGCGTGTACGATTTCGTGGTCGAAGTCTTGCACTGCCTCAATCTCATTCCCGCCGGGGCGAACGTCGCCGATGTGGTGAATGAATATGTCGAAGTCGATCCCAAACTCTTCCGCACCGGCGAAATTCACGATCTGCGCGGCGACTCAAGTTTGGCGCGGCGTTCCTTGAACTGGCAGCCCGAAGTCGATTTCAAGGGGTTGGTTCGCATGATGGTCGAATCCGACACCGGTTCTGCAAAGCAAGTCAAAGACTCCAAACCGCAATTTGCCAGGACCAGCGCGTAATCCGGAGCCGCCAGCTTAGCCCTCGGGTTAGATTTCCTGCGAGCTGGCGGCCTTGCTTGAATCGACGCTGGGAATTTTGTTCGCAGCCCGTGAAAGATATTTCCCTACGCCGCGAATCACCGATCGCCCCGATCCTTCCAGCGTCGATGCCAGCTCGCCCAGTACCGGGGGCTTTCGCCACAACAGCAGCCCGGTGTACAGGCCCGCACCGATGGCTGCGGTGCTGAAAAGCTGAATGGCAGCGTTGTGAATGCCAAGACGATGCAAGCCGTAAAGCCATGCGCCTGCTCCGGCTGCCATCATCAAGCTATACAAAAAAATGGGCCACAGGGAGACCGCGAACGTCTTTAGCGACAGGCCCACCAGGCGAAAAGGTATGGCCAACGACGGGATCATCAGGGCAGTCCAGACAATCGCATAGGAAGTGGCGACACCCATGATCCCCCACCGCAAGCCGGCGATGAACGACAGCACATAGGAGATGCTGGCGAAAATCTGCCAGCGGAAAAGAAGATCGGTCCTGCCCTGAGTGTTGTAGATCAGGATTGTGGGGTCATACAACGTCTGTAAGGCGCCCAGTGGGGCAAACACCAGCAAGAGTCCGGCTACCGGCATCCATCGCGGGCCCAGGAACATGCGAACGAAAGGTTGCGCGGTCACAGCCAGGCCAAACATCGCGGGAACCGTAACGAATCCGATCAGCCGCGTGGTTCGCAAATAAGCTTCGCGAAAACGGGCATGATCGTCGGGAAAGTTGGCCATCGCGGGATAGACCACTTGCGCCAGCATCAGGCTGAAGCTTTGCAGGGGATACGACATCAGCATGTATGCCATCTGGTAATAGCCCAGAAGCGTGCTGCCCAGGAAGCGGCCAACCAGCACGTTATCGGCGTTGCGGGAAAAATAATTCAGCACGTGCGAGCCGGTCAGATGCAATCCGAAGGAAAGGATCCGCCGCGCATCAGCGACTCGAAACACCAGCATCACGCGTATGGGCGAGAAGATCCACACCATGACCATGGTGGTGAAGCTGGCGACCAGGTTGGCAGCCACCAGGGCCGCTACTTTTCCGCCAGCAAGAGCAATCGTAATCGCGACCAGCGTGGCGCAGATCGCTCCCAATGTCTGTGCGAGCGCCAGTTTGCGAAACTCCATGGCGCGGCTTAACAGGGCCATAGGCACGACCGCGAGCGCTCCCATGAAAAAGGAAATGGCAAGATATCGCAAGATGGTCGCAACCATTGGCTCATGGAAAAATCGTGCTGCTGGCCATGAGGCAAGCACCAGCAGCAGCGTCACCACCAGCCCGGTCGAGCAATTGAGCCAGAACCCGGTCGACGCCAGTTCATCCGGCATCTCTCGCTCGCGCACCAAGGCGGTGCCGGTTCCCAGATCGCGGACGGTCTCGAGCAGATTGGTTACCAGAACTGCCATGCCCACTAGTCCGTATGCGGCTGGCGGAATTCGCCGGGCCAGCACCGACACGGAGACCACCTGCAGGACCTGCCTGGCGATCTGGAAAGAAGTGATCCAGGCGACGCCGGTAGCCGTTCTCTGCGTGAGCGACCGATGGGGTTTGGTCATACTAGTTCTGTTCGCCAACCTTCGGCGCAGCACGGGAAATTCTGCTCGGAACCGATCATCCCTCTCCATTCAAGAGGCATGATGGCGTTGGTGTGTAGGCGAGGAAACACTGTGGGTATCGATTTTATCAGGCAGCGAGGAAGAGCTCGACCAGCCGGGCACTGCTTGCCAGTTCTTCGAGGATCGGCTATAAGCGAAGTGCGTTGCAGGTTTTGCGACAACAACCGCGAAGCGCAGGTCCGAGCCCGGACGATAGCTCGAGAGGGAAAGTAGTGTTGCCGTTCGAACTGTGTACTGGCAAAGGCCGCGCCGGCACGAAGAATATGTCCCTGCGGCTTTCCAAGAGGCTTACGACAATGATGCCGGAAAAAGGAAGGATGCTCTGCTGCCTGCGAGCCTAACTTTCTTGTGGATTGTCGACTTCGACTATCCTACCCGGCTGCATCACGGCGGGGTAATACGATTCATCAATTATTCCCGTGAATTACTAAAGCGTGGACATCGAGTCTACCTGGCCACTCACTTTGAACCGGCTTATAGGGAAGCCAGCCTGATCTGGTTTGCGTCTTTAGAAGAACAAGGCATCATTACCGAATTTTTCGAATTATCCTACTCGCCACCCCGGCGCAAGTCCTGGCTGGCGGCCCGGGTCATGCATCCTGGGGTAGGGAATTGGATTCTCCGCAAGCCCCAGGACGCAGCCACCCAATCTGTAAAAGACCTTATCAAGAAGCTCAGCGTTGACGTTGTGATCGTCTCGAGCCGGCGATTGCTCTTCCTCGTCGCTGCGTTGTCATCTTACAGGCCATGCCTCATCGATTTCTGCGACTGTATGTCTCTTTATCTGGCGCGGGAAATTCAGCATTTTGCGGCTACCAGAAACTATAAGCAACTGTTTGGGACTCTACCGTACTTCCTATATGTTTTGGGCGAAGATCGCTATTACGCGCGGAAAAGCAAGGCGAATCTTGTAGTCTCCCCAGTCGATCAACGTGCTCTATCCCGGGTCGCCGGGAGTAGCGCCAAAGTTTACACCATTCTGAATGGCGTAACCTTGCCTGCCGACCTCGGTACAACGTCAAAGATTCCCAATAGGTTGATATTTTCCGGCAATATGAATTTTCCGCCGAACTGTACTGCCGCGCTATGGTTTCTAGATAATGTTTTCCCGCTGGTACTGGAGCAAATTCCCGATGCCTATTTAGTTCTCGCCGGAGCTAACCCTCCCAGCGAACTTAAGCAGCGAGCCAGTCATAACGTAGTAATCACCGGCTATGTCGAGGATCTCAATCATGAGATCGCCTGTAGCGCGCTGTATCTCGCACCTTTACGGACGGGAAGCGGATTTAAGAACAAAGTTGTCGAAGCGGCTGCTAACCATACTTACCTGGTGGCTACTTCAGTCGCGGTTGAATTTCTCGATGAGTACACACGCAGCCTCATCGCCGTTGCCGACTCGCCCCGCGAAATGGCCGATGCGATTATTCGTCTGTTGCGCGACCCCGCCGCCTGCGAAGCTCAACTCGCCAGACTGTCCGACCATATTCGTACGAATTTTACGTGGTCAAAGCGAACGGATGAGCTACTTGCTATTGTCGATGCGTCCCTTAGCGGCAGGGAACAAGTATCACGCGCAGGGAATTAAAGGCGCGATCGGCCGAATCCTCGTTCGACCGTTACGTGGTCTCGGGAAGAGACCCTTCGGCCCCTCGAATAACGCGCGCCGGACTGCCAACTGCTACCGAGTCCGGAGGGATTGGTCGAGTCACGACCGACGCCGCTCCGATTGTCGTTCGCGTGCCCACATCAGCCATAACGATGGCGCCCGCTCCTAGCCAGCAATCGGCCCCGATGGTGACATTCTTGAAGTCACCCGCTTCATGGAAGGCGCCGGACGCGTCGCGTATGTGCTGGTGCTGCCCACTAAGAATCTGCACGGCCGACGCGAGCTGCGTACCTTCTCCTATCGTTGCCTTGCCCAGGATGCAATAGCTGCCCACATAGACTCGGGCGCCGACGCGCGCCTCCGGATGAGCGAAGAACGAGCCAAACGAAATCCGGCTGGACATGTGGCACTCGGCCAAGGTCAGGTGATAATAGGCAACGCGAAAGGAGTCGCCGATGCCTCCCGGAATGGTGGCACACGACTGCGCGAAGAATGTGTAGATCGGCTTGACCCGGCCAAAGCCCGAGAGTGCGGCGCAAGGCCACGCCGCAATCAGAAATACGCCGTACCAACAGTTCTTGAGAAGTTTTCGGATCACGATTCCATCGTATCGGTCAGCTTCGACTTGAACCTGATTTCTGAAATACGAATTCGTTGCATCCTGGGGTCCCGCCGGCGGTTAGCAGTTGCGTAAGGGTAAAACCACGCTCCCGGTAAAAGTTGAAAATCTGCTCAGGCCGCGCGACCTCAAAAGGATAGCCGCCGACCCAATCAATCAGATCCTGCCAGAACGACATGCCGCGCTGGTTCTTGCCGTAGTCCCGAATAGTTTGAAATGGTCTGCCGCGAAGAAAATCCTTCAAAAGTCTACGCCAATACATGACCCAGAACGAAGGCCACACTGCCAGAAAACGCAAACCCCGGGGAGCTTCGTTGTAAAACTTCTTGACCTTGGTCCAGCGGCGACTGGCCGTACCCTGATCGTTATAAATGGCGATAAACAGCTTTCCGCCCGGCGCTACTAGCGGCGCCGCGTTAGCCAGCGCGGTCCACATCTGGCCGGTGTGATGCAACACGCCCCACGAATAAACCACGTCGAACTGTCCCAGCGATTCCAGATAATCGCTGTCGAGAGCGGACCCTGACTCTACGACCCACAAAGGATCGTCGGGATAATAGCGCCGCTTCAATTCAGTCGTGCAATTCACGGAGTTCGGGTCGTAGTCGAAAGAATGAACCCGGGCTCCCATACGCCGCGCTGCCAGGCTGAACAGGCCGCTACCCGACCCGATATCCAGAAAGCTGCGACCAGCAAGGCTTTCCGTCTCCAGCATCTTCTTCAGCGAGGCAATTGCCTCGGCGATCTTGTCGTCGTTGAGGGTCTGCAGAAACCACGCCCAGTTCTTCCCGAACTCGAACCGCTCGCCTGCAGCCACCTCGGTTGCGTGTTGCGTCATGCCCAAACGGCCCCCATGTGCTCGACCATACCCGGCTTCGGGTCCGGGTCTCGGTTCTGATTGTCGCACACCGTTTCGCGGAATTGGAACGCCAGGTGAAGATCGGATTCCAAGTATAAAGTTACAATTTTGACTACCCCTCGCCCACCGAAGTCCTCGGTTCCGGTTAGCTCCGTTTCCGCAGGAGTGATAGCATTTCTAAATACTATGTGTGGGATTGCAGGGTTTCTCCTTCGCGACCAGAACGCGCAGATTTCAGACGTGCGGGCCATGTGCGATCTCATCCGGCATCGCGGCCCGGATGACGAAGGCATCTATACCGATGGCCCTTGTGGTATCGGAATGCGCCGCCTTAGCATCATCGACCTGAACACTGGTCACCAGCCGATCTCGAATGAGGATGGCACGGTCTGGGTGGTTTTCAACGGAGAGATTTACAACTACCAGGAACTGCGCCAGGACCTGATTGGCAAAGGCCATCGCTTCCGGACCAACAGCGATACCGAAACTTTGATTCATCTTTATGAAGAAGAGGGCACCGACGGCCTGCATCGGCTGCGGGGCATGTTCGCCTACTGCATCTGGGATTCGCGGAGGCGCAAGATCCTGCTGGTTCGCGACCGCTTCGGCAAGAAGCCGCTCTACTATGCGCAAACGCCGAATGGCTTCTATTTTGCCAGCGAATTGAAATGCCTGCGTATGGCCGGTGTCCCGCTCGATATCGACACCGATGCACTCCGTCTCTATTTCCAGTTCACCTACATCGCCGACCCTTACAGCCCCTTCAAGGCGATTCGCAAACTGATGCCGGGGTGCTGGATCGAATGCTCGGTCGACGGCTCCGTTCGCCAGGGGCGCTACTGGAAGCTGCCTCCGTTCTCGGAAGAAAATCAGAACGGATTCACCGAAGCCCAGACCTGCGAACAGATACGCGAGTTGTTCGACGAAGCGGTGCGTATCCGCATGATCGCCGATGTTCCGCTGGGAGCGTTCTTAAGCGGCGGAATCGATTCGAGCCTGGTGGTCGCGTCCATGGCAATGCAGTCTCGCGAGCCCGTCAAGACGTTTTCCATCGGCTTCGAAGAGGCTGCCTACAACGAGTTGAAGTATGCCGCCTTGGTCGCGAAGAAATATAAGACCGACCATCACGAAATCGTGGTCCGGCCCGATTCGCTGGCGCTGATCAACAAGTTGGTGCGTCATTACGACGAACCCTTCGCCGATTCGTCGGCCATTCCCACTTACATCGTTTCAGAATTTACCGCACGATATGTGAAAGTGGCCCTAAGCGGCGATGGCGGCGATGAATTCTTTGCCGGCTATCCCATCCTGGGGCTGGTGGAAAAGTACGCGTTCCTCGACCGCGTCCCGCGCCCGCTGCGTAAGCTGATGCGCTTGACGGCAGATGCGCTACCCTATTCGGCTTACGGCAAGAACTTCCTGCATGCCATCGGATCCCCAACGGCTCTGGAGCGCTACTTCAACCAGAATTACGTTCCTTACTTCCTGCGCAAACGAATGCTGACTCCGAAGTATATGTTGCCGGCCGACGTCGCGTTTCTGCGGCAGATGCTGCCCGACAACTTTCTGCCTGAGGGCACCGACATTCGCTCGCAATTGATGTACTTTGAAGCTACCAATCTGCTCACGGGCGATTTTCTGGCAAAGGTAGATCGCGCCTCCATGGCGGCTTCATTGGAAGTTCGTTGTCCGCTGCTGGACCATCGCTTCGCCGAGTTAGCCACTCGCATTCCCACCCGGTGGAAGTGGCAAAACGGCAAGGGCAAGCGGATTTTGCTGGAAGCTCTCGGCGACCGCCTGCCTCCGGAATTGCTGACGCGGCCGAAGATGGGTTTTGGCGTTCCCATCGATCACTGGTTCCGCGGGCCGTTGCGCGAGCTGGTGCACGACAGTTTGCTGGGAAAGAGTTTTCTCGATCGCGGAATCGTATCTCCGGATTTCGTGCGCTATCTGTTACAGGAACACGACAGCGGACGCCGCAGCAACCATCATCAGATCTACGCGCTACTCATGCTGGAACTGTGGTTCAAGAATCTGGAAGAACCGCTCACGGCCGAGAGCCAAGCGGTGCCCTGCGCAGCGCCCGCGATGGGCTAGTTAGACAATCCTGCAGCTAATCAGAGGCCGGCTAACTATGTGCAAGAATCATTACATGTAGCCCGTTAATTAGTCTGGGCGAAGCTTTTGGTAGGGTCGCGAAGATCGTTCTCCGAATCCCCTTCGTAATCCGCGAGTGAAAGTTGTCGGGCATGCACTCATAGCTGTGAGTGTAAAATTTCCCCATCACGCCATACCCACACTCCTGAATAACGGCGAGAGCCGTATCCCTGGTGAACTGGTGTAAGTGTCCGTACAGTGCACGATTCTCTATCAGGAAATTCCGCAGTAAGCTTTCGCAATTCAGTTCGAGCGGGATGTGGAAGACAAAATAATCCGCCTTTGACCGGATACTCCTTAAGAACTGGAAGTAGTCTTCGATGTGCTCAAACACGTCGATACACAACAGAACATCAAAATGCTGCTCATCGCTTTTCGCATCGCCCTGCACAAACCTGGTCCGCAGACTCTCGCGCGAGCGAGCCAACGCGATCGCTTGTGGAGATATGTCGTAACCTACAAACTCGGTCGTACTTTCGGGCGGCATTTGTAACTCCAGTTGCCGCAGTATCTCGCCCGCTCCACAGCCTATGTCGCAAATTGTGCGGGGCGGTCTGGGCAGCAGAGACAAGGCCCTTAAGATTTGTGCCGCCTTCCACGGAGAGTCTTCGACATGCCAGGTGGGATTCTTTTGAAGATATTCCCCATCAACATAAAGCGGCGATGAAGTAGGATGCTTCATGGATACTCTATCCGTTTTTCCGTGCCCGCTTCGCACTCATACCGGGCTTGCAGACTTGTCTAATGAGCGCGAGCTTGGAGCGGTCTGACTATCTGGTTTCTTATCGCCGGACCCGGACACGGTACCTTCAATCGCTGCCTTCAGTGTCGTCATGTCAACTCCGGCCAGTGTACCATCGGTGGTCTGAGTCCATTTTGGCGAAGCCAGTTGCCAGTTACCTGCGGTAGCATTCGCGAAACCGACTTTGGTCTGCAGAGAATTCTTGGGAGGAAAAGTCTGCGGGACGTAGTCGAAGGGAATACTCATGACATTCCCGACAAATCGTTTGTCCACGGGCGGAGGATTTCCCATGTAGTAGCCCAATCCGACCGTACCCTGGCCACCCCAATCCCCGGTCGGCGGGCGGCACAATACATTGTCGAGGACCCAGATGTTATGCGTATAGGACTGCGGCGGCGGCCACTTCCACGATTGCTCGCTCTCGAAAAAGATTGACTGATCGCACATGGTTCCCGGAAAAGAGATCAGAGTATTGTGCTCAAATACCAGATCGCTCATCTGGGGTAAGAGAGCAAGTCCCCAATTGCGAGTGCCACCCGGGCCCTTGGGATTGGCAAACAGGATCAGGTTGTTGGCAATTCTCACCCGCTTCTCTTCGCCCGGATTCGTGCAGTTGGGGTAACCATACTTGGCGCCGCAGGTGTCGTCAGTAGCTAAGGTAGCAAAGCCGGAAATAACATTCTTCAGGACGTTACTCTCGATGGTGATGTCATCTACGACGGCAGTGTTTCCGCTTTGACTGGTGCGAATCGTCAACAGAACTGAAGAGCCCATCTGTCCGCTCATCCAGCTATTTTCCATGACATTTCCGGACACTATTACACGCTGCGCGCTCTTAAGTTCCAGGTTGTTTTTTGCCACCCACTTATTGTGCGGAGGAAGCGTAATGCCCGGAGCATTCCATGCCATCGGCTTGAAGAAATGGTTTCTGCGAATTTCGATGTCAGAGGGAATATATGGGTTGCTGGAGTCTCCGGCTCCGCCGAACATTACGTCCTCCGTAGTGGCAGAGAGAAAGTTATTGACGATCTTCATCGGTCCGGGCGTGCGGTAGGAGAGGATAGCCTGGGAGTCCATCGTGGAGTCGTGAATATCCGAAATAGAGCTATCGATAATGGCCACGGCAATACCGTTTGCCGCTACCCCTTCGCGGACGTCCTGCGTGTCGGAGCCGTGCAAGTAGCACCGGTCTATGGTAATGTTCTGCGGAAATACATCTGTGGGCGCTAACCCGGGAACTACACGCTTGGCAAGGCTGCGAACTTTAGCCTCGACCTTCGAATGAACGAAGTCTATATTCACCAGACTGTAAACTCGAGCCGCGCCTGCCGCCGGCGTCACTTCAAGGCCTACGAGCCGGTAATGCCCCGCGCCCGGCAGTACTGAAATTGCGGAGTCGCTGTTGGATGTCTGGATCTTGGCCATCGCACTGGCGTCTGCGGCAGTCGCGCGCTGGCCGGCATGAACCTTGCCCTCGATAGCGGAACTCTCGATATAGATCCAGGCGTCGCCGGTCTTAGGTGGCAGCGCAAAGTTACCGGTAAAGGTCGCGCCCGCCTCCAGCAGGACCGTATCGCCGGGATTAGCGGCATCGAGAGCTGCCTGCAAGTCCTGCCCGTTTCGAACATGCACCGTCGATCCGTTAGGGCGGTGGTACGTAGTGTCTATATACGTCCTGGGCAACTCCGCGACTGGTTGCTGCGCAGCTTGCGCCAAAGTACAGGCCGAAAGGATAAAACTAAGGACCAATGCTTTCTTCATAAGTAAACAAAATCTCATGTCGCGCAAATCGCAAGAACTTGGAAGCTAGTGATTAGTTTCTCCGCCCGATGCGCTCCGGCAAATCGTTCTCCCGATCTGGGTAAAATTCTAGCGCCCTGCTTGCCCTAGCGGAGCAAAAATTGTGTATGCGTCATTCTGAAACACTGGCCGGAATTTCGTTTGCAACAACGTGGTGATGTACTGGTAAGTCTCTGGACTTTCACGTTGAAATCTCTCGAATGCTCCCCGGTAATTCTCTCCCACGACTATAAAGCTTGGATTTACGTGAGAATAGTAGCCCAGGCGGCTGTCATCGAGCAGGTCACTGTCGAAGCCAAGGGCAAAACCCATTTCCGGCTCGCCCACCACCAAGTCCTGCGGTCCGGCATGCGCTTTCAGGAAGACAGCGGTCGGAAGGTAGGTCCGCCGGTACTTGTTGTGGACTACGACATTGGCAACGGCTGCCAGTTGCAAGGTGATGAAGGCTGCCAACGCCAGTGCCACGACGGCCGAAGGAAGTGCAGGCTGTCTCCAGCACCACAGAATCCAAATGGCCAGGAAGGCAGCAAAGAATGGAATACTGTAAACCAGATAGGCCGGATGCTTTACAGATTGCAGAGTGAGATACAGCCAGTTAATCGCGGCCAGAATAAGCAACGCGCGTATTCCTCGCATGCGCCGCAATGCGGCGACCGACAAAGTTCCCACGAATCCAGCTACATAGCTTATTAATAGCAATACTTTGATCTTGGCCATGGCCGGCGCGCCGGGCTGAAAGCCGAAGGCCGCAAGATACCGCTCCACGATTTCGTTCCGCACCTCGATCCAGGGCCGCAGAATATCGTTCAAGCGTCCCGACGCGTTGCCCCGGAATTGCGTCAGGAAAAGCTTCGGATCTTCAGCAAGGTACAGGCTCCAGCCGGCAAGGCCAACGAAGTAGGGAACGGCCGCGAGCATTACATGCCGCCAGCCGAGCGACTGGCGGTCATAGTAAAGCATCAGGAACACCACGCCGGCCAGGCTAAGCAGCCCACCGTTCGGGTGGGTCAGCCCGCTCAGAACTACCAGACTATGGGCGCAGAATACCGCCAGATTCAAACTCCGCTGTCGCAGCACCAGGTAAGCGGCAATCGCAGAGTAACCCAGCGCTGCGGCCATCATATCCATGCGTCCGTCCGCTCCCTGCATGATGAAGACGAAGTCGGTCGCCAACAACCAAACTGTCAAGATGGCAACGGGCACGTCTCCGGTCAGCGCTCGCATAATCAGAAACCACGCCCAGAGCGCCACCACACCCCACACGATCGATACGCTGCGAAGTGTGAACAAACTGAAGCCGAAGACCTTGTACCAGCCAGCCTGAAACACAAGGTGCAAAGGCATTACCCAATAGGTGTGCTGTCCGAGGCCGATGGTCTTGGGATCGTCAGGAGCCGGCACAATGATCGGAGTAATCAGTTTGCCGTGGGTGGCAAGATTGAATCCGGCAGAGCCGAACCAGGCTTCGTCGCACCATGGAGGCCGGGTAAGCGCCACCGACACACAGGCTGCCAGAAACGCCACCGCCGCAGCCAGCAGCAGGAAGGTCTGCTGCCGGGTTAAGCCGGTAGAAGGCAACACTTCACGGTTGTCAACTGGGCTGGATTGTTTCGGGTGGCTGATCACGGGATTCTGTATCGCATGAGGCTCGGACCTGGGCAAGCCGCTTGTCCTCCGGCCCCCGAAATGCTGCCGTCATCGAGAGGGGTTCGTTAGGAAACTTCTACCAAACTGTTTGGCTGTAATAGTAGCACCCGCAAAGCTGAACGGTCGAGGGAGCATCAGGAAGAGCTTCAGCCACTCGTGGATGCGAAGAAAAGCACCGCGCCTTCCATCCAAGCCTGCATTCGTTCTCCCGCTTTCTCCATCGCAAACTGAGATTAAGGGGGAGCTGGAGGTGCAAGGTAAGAGCGAAGCCGGCTCCATGCTGCGAGACGCGCATGGAGCCAAGCTTCGTGTTGTGGTTACTTGCTTACACTGGCCGAAAGTGTCTTGGCCGGAGCAGGCAAGGTAGCACCACCAGCTGAAGGCGGTGGTGGAAGAGGACCAGGCGCGATTCCGCCTGTCGCGGCTTGCAGACTACTCCAGTTGATACCTGACAACTTGCCATCTGTGGTATCCGTCCATAATGGCGACAGAAGTTGGTAGTCTCCCGAGACTGGAGCGGCATAGGTAAACGGCACCGGGGTGACGTAGTTGTGCACGGGGAAAGTTTGCAGGCGTTCTCCGCTGGGCACAAACATAACGTTGCCGTAGAATCGGGGCCCCATAGGCGAGGGATCCCCCATATAGTTCGACAGGCCGGCAACTCCGAACAGGCTGACCAGGCCGCAGTCGCCGTCCGGCTCCTGAGTCAGAGCGTTGTCCAGCACCCAAACGTTATGGGTTGAGGAAAAGCTCGCTGGTGGGGAGCATCCCCAGTACAGTTGCGGCAGCGAGAAGCGCACCGCACTCCACAGCGTCGATTGGTTGCTCATCAAGGCCGTGTTGTGCTGGAAGACAAAGTCGGTCTGCCCCGGATTTGCGGTGTTTCCGCCATCAAGTTTCAGACTGACATGCTGGTAGGTATCGCGACTGGGGCTTAACAGGAAAAGGTTATTGTCGATCCAAATGCGGCGGCTTTCTCCGGGATTTGTACATTGCGGATAACCGTATTGTGCTCCGCAGTCGTCATCGTAGGCTAGCGTACCAATTGCGGCGTCGACGTTGGTCAGGATATTGCTTTGAAAGGTTATGTCATCGACCACCGCCAGGTTGCCGCTTTGGCTGGTACGGATGGTGAACAAGACCGAAGAACCGGTCTGCCCGCTTACCCAGGTGTTCTCCATGACGTTGCCGGTCACGATGACCCGCCGCGCGCTCTTGAATTCCAGGTTATTTTTTTCTACCCACTGATTGCCGGGACTGCTGGGGCAGGCCACGCCGTTGGGCAGTAGCGATCCCGGCGGGACCGTCCCATGAACGCCGCACACGTCCCAGGCCAGCGGCTTGAAGAAGTGGTTCTTGCGAATTTCAATGTCCGACGGAACATAGGGATTGTTGTAGCCGCCGGCGCCGCCAAACAAAACGTCTTCGGTGGTTGCGGAAAGATAATTGTCCACGATCTTGATCGGCCCCGGCGTCCAGAATGCAAGTATCGCCTGAGAATCAAAAGTGCTCTCGTGAATATCGGAGATGTAGCTATCGATAACGGCGAAGTTGCTGCCGTTGGCTTGCACGCCCTGGCCTACGTCCTGGGTTGGGGAGCCATGAATGTAGTTGCGATCAATGGTGATCGAGTCGGGCTCGGCCAACCCAATCGCCGGGGCCCAGCAAACCAGACAGTAGGTAAAGTTGTTACTGGGGGGATTGTTGCCGGAGTTGCCGCCTCGGGTCGAGTTCGAGGTGATTTCCAGGCCTACCAGTCGATAGTGGTTGGCACCCGGCGCCAGGGTGAACGGGGAACTGGTATTGGTAGTCGTGACTTTCGGCATGCTGGGCGAATTGCCGGGGGCAACCTGAGTGCCGGGTGCAGGCAGACTGGCAAGGGCCGAGCTTTCGATGTAAATCCACTTCTGATTAGGATTGATTTTCGCGGGAAGCACGAAGTTTCCGGTATAGACCGAGCCCGCGTCCAGCGTAATGATGTCGCCGGGAAGGGCCGAATTCAAAGCATTGGTAAAGTCTGTGCTGGTGTGGGCCCGCCACGTAGTACCCCCAGTCGGAGCATGCCAGGTCGTGTCAATGTAAATCCGCGGCAGCGTGGGGATGGGCTCTTGGGCTCCGGCAAAAGCAACGAATAAAAGAACGAAAATCAATACCTTATTCATGAACACTCCTAACCATCAAATTGTGGACTCGCTGCACCGGGAACCAGACTAACTACGTCGGCAGCTCCAACATTAGGCGGCGAAAACGGATTTAAGCTACTGGCTTAAGGATGGAATTCGGGGTAGTCGGCGGGATCTGTACTTACCTGTCATGACGTACAGGTGGGAGCATTAAGAAACTGCTTGAATTGAGATGCGGCTCTTCGAGGTGCGACCTTTTCCGAAGACGACTCGCGCTCCCGGAGACTTACTCAGCGCGCTAAAGCGAAACGCCACCGCAGTAGATGCGGTGGCGGCTCGGCACATAACTAGAAAAGCCTGTCAAATCCCAATCTTAAGGATTCATGGCCTGTTGCAGTTCGTTCCAGTCGATACCGGAAATCTTGCCGTCTGTGGTATCGGTCCAGTCCGGCAGGAGCAACTGGTAGTCACCGCTGCCAGGATTCACATAAGTGAAAGGTGTCGTGGTTGCATCGTTTGAGGTGCCCGGCCAATTCTCTTGCTGGGAACCGCTGGGCACAAACAACACGTTTCCATAAAAGCGGGGAGCCATAGGAGCAGGATCACCCATGTAATACCCCAAGCCCAACACTCCGCCGAATGTGGTTACGAATCCGCAATCGCCATTTGGCTGCTGGGTTAAGGAATTATCCAGAACCCACACATTATGGGTCGAGGAGAAGCCTTCCGGTGGCGAGCACCCCCAAGTCAGTTGCGGGAGTTCAAAGTACAAGGAGTTCCAGAGTGTCGACAGATCACTCTTCAGCACCGTGTTGTGCTGGAAGATATAGTCTGTCAGGCCGGCGTCGGTACTGTTGCCACCATCGATATTGACGCCCACGTGGTGGGTGGTATCAGCGTTCGGGCTCAACAAAAGAAGATTATTGTCAATCCAGATACGCCGGCTTTCTCCTGGGTTGGTGCATTGCGGATAGCCATCTTGCGCGTTGCATTGATCGTCCTGTTCAAGGGTGCCAAATCCAGCATCCACGTTGCTCATGATGTTGCTCTGGAACAGGATGTCATCCACCACCGCGAGATTTCCACTTTGACTGGTGCGGACAGTGAATAGCACGGAAGAACCGGTCTGAGCGCTGACCCAGGTATTCTCCATGGTGTTCCCGGTAACGACCATCCTCCGGGCGCTCTTAACTTCCAGGTTGTTCTTTTCCTCCCACTGATTGTTCGGGCTGCTGGGACACCGGGTGCCATTGGGCAGACTTCCGCCCGGGGGCACCGTACCTCCTATGCCACAGGAATCCCATCCCGCTTGCTTTTGGAAAAGATTTCTGCGGATTTCAATATCTGATGGCACATAAGGATCGTTGTATCCGCCGGCACCACCGAACAGCACGTCTTCGGTCGTGGCTTGCAAGAAATTGTCAACGATCTTGATTGGCCCCGGCGTCCAGAAGGCAAGTATGGCCTGCGAATCGGAGGTGCTGAGGTGAATATCGGAGATGTAGCTATCGATAACGGCGAAGTTGCTGCCATTGGCTTGTACGGCCTGCCCTACGTCCTGGGCAGCTGAACCGTGGAGGTAGCTGCGATCGACCGTGATCGAGTCGGGCTCGGTAAGCCCAAGTGCGGGATTCCAGCAAATCAAACACCAGGTGAAGTTATTGCTCGGCGGGTTGTTGTTTTGATTGCCGCCCTCGGTCGAGGTTGAGGTGATTTCCAGGCCGATCAAGCGGTAATGATTGGCCCCCGGGGCCAGCGTGAATACGGCAGCCACGTTAGGCGATACAACCTGGGCCATGTTATGAGCGTCGCCCGGACCCACCCGCGTGCCCGGTTGCGGCAGGCTGCTAAGACCAGAGCTTTCGATATAAATCCATTTATTGTTCGGATTGGACTTAGCCGGGAGGATGAAGTTCCCCGAATACGGAGATCCGGTCTCCAGGATAATGGTGTCGCCCGGCTGGGAGGCCGCTAGCGCAGACTGCAGGGTTGAAGACGAATTGACTTGCCAGGTCGCGCCGTTGGGCGGGTTCCAGGTAGTGTCGATATAAACCTGCGGAGAAGCAGGGAATGGCTCCCCGGTGACGGCGATTACCGTGATGGGCACCGTTACGGTTTGCTGGCTCGTGCCGTTCGTTGCGGTCACTGTAATGGGATAAGTCCCGAGCGGAGTGGCGCTTCCTACAATTACGGTCATGGTCGCGATGCCCGCGCCCGGCGCAGGAAAACTGCTGGGGGCGAAGGTGATCGTGGCGCCTGATGGGGGAGTGGAGGCCGACAGGCTGATGGCACCGCTGAATCCGCCGCTGACGGTAGTCGTAATGGCCGATGTTTGCTGATTTCCTTGGGTAATCGTGAGCGACGCCGGCAACGCGGAAACTGTGAAGCTTCCGGATGCGACCGTCACGGTTAGCGTGACGATGGTACTCTGCTGCACTCCCCCGCCGTTGCCAGTCACGGTGATGGGATAAGTTCCGGCTGGCGTGTTAGAGCCGACAAGGATATTCATCACTGATCTGCCCGAGCCTGGGGCGGGAATAGGATTCGGACTGAAGCTGGCCGTGGTATTGGCAGGCGTTCCCGAAGCCGACAGGGTGATGGCACTACTGAACCCGTTGGAAACGGTTGTGGTGATTGTCGAGTTCCCCTGGTTGCCTTGAGCCACAGTTAGCGACGAAGGTGAGGCTGTGATGGTGAAGCTTCCCTGCTGTGACGAGGTCACCGTGAGCATGACTGAGGTGGTTTCCCGTAGCCCGCCCCCAACGCCAGAGACGACGATGGTATATATTCCTGGTTTCACGGAGCCGCCGACGGTAATGGTCATCGTCGAACTGCCTGAGCCGGGAGCTGGGATAGGGTTCGGACTGAAGGTAAAAGTGATTGGCAGGTTCAGGTAGGAGGTGTTGGCGGAAAGAGTGATGGCACTATTGAATCCGCCGCTGACGGCAGTCGTGATGGTCGAAGTTCCCTGGTTGCCTTGCGCCACGCTGAGTGAAGAAGGCGATGCCGAGACGGTAAAAGTTCCAGCTGCACTGGCCGTTTGTGCAACCAATAAAACGCCAAGTAGGCAGAAATAGAGGGATAAACTGGATCCGAAGGTTCGAACGCGACTGCTCATGAAGACTCCTTGATATCGGGCAAGGTCCGGCTGACATGTTGGTATTGCCGGGCATAGAATTTTGGGTTCCTAACCAAGACTGTAACCAGACAGGTCTCGCGAGTCACCACGAAACCGGGGGCGATTTAAACTTAAGTAACAAAATTTTCAGTTACTTACGTGGTCTGAGGGGTACGACAGTGGCGGTGGTGTAGCTTGTACGCAGGTTTGAAACGACGTCCGTCTTGCGGGAGAGTATCAAGCTTGTGAGGAGCCATTGAGCCAATCAGACCCTGGCGGAATCATGGGCGAAAGCTTGGAAAGAATACCTATCTTACTGATGGTAAGAGAGTTAGGTATAGGCGGCACGGAGCGCCAGTTGGTAGAGACGGCACGCTTCCTGCAACGCGAGCGATTCATTCCCCATGTAGGTTGCTTTCGTCCAGACGGGTTGCGCCGTAGGGACTTGGAGCAGGCCGGCGTACCAATCCTGCATTTGCCGGTCTACTCGTTCAAATCGCCGGCAGTGGTCAAGGCGGCGGCCCAACTTATTCGGTACATTCACCGGCATCGTATCCAAATCGTTCATTCCTTTGACGCTCCTCTGAATGTCTTCGCAGTGCCCGTGGCTCGTTTGGCGGGTACGCCGGCGGTTCTGTCGAGCCAGCGGGGCGATCGGAACCTGACCACCCAGCGCCTGAAGCGGTTACTGCGAATCACCGACCGGCTGGCCGACTCGGTGGTGGTGAACTGTGAATACATGAGGCGTTACCTGATCGACCAAGAGAAAGTGCCGGAGCGTAAAGTGCGCCTCTGCTACAACGGCATCGACACGGATCAATACCGGCGCCGAAGCGAGACTGCCGCGTCTTCCAGCGAGGTGGTAATCGGCACGGTGTGTGCCTTACGCCCCGAGAAAGGAGTGGACACGCTGATACGAGCGTTCGCGGCCGTCCAGCGTCCTGGCGTCGCGCTGGTGATCGTAGGAGGCGGTCCGGAAGAAGCGAGGCTGAAGGCACTTTGTAAAGATTCTGGAATAGAAAACTGTCACTTTGAGCCGGCGACTAACGACGTTGCCGATTGGCTCAACCGCATCGATATCTTCGTATTGCCGTCGCGTTCCGAGGCGCTATCCAATTCTCTGATGGAGGCAATGGCCTGTGGGTGCTGTCCTGTTGCATCCTGCGTCGGAGGCAATCCCGAGCTGATTGACCACGGACAGAACGGGCTGTTGTTTCAGCCCGACTCGGTTGACGAACTGGCTCATGCTCTGCGAGAGCTTTTGGACGACGAAACGCGGCGACGAAGTTTGGCCCTGGCCGCCTCGGCGAAGATCACAAGCCGGTTTACCTTCGCCAACGCCGCTGACACGATGCAGGGGATTTACGAGTCGGTACTCAGCTCGACGGGGCGGAAGCTGCGCGATCCTGTCGCATCCGGTTGAACAGGTTTGAAAGCTGCAGGACGTTCTTGCGGAGTTCGTACCGATCGGCAATACGCTCGCGCGATCGCGAGGCCATCTGGCGGCGAAGTTCGGGTTTATCCATGAGCGATCCGATGGCGGCGGCCAGGTCGGCTGGGTTCGCCGGGGTTACCAGCAATCCCTCAACGCCGTCCCGTACGAGCTCAGGAATGCCGGTAATGCGAGGTGCAACGCATGGCACGCCGGTGGCCATAGCCTCCATCAAAACTACTGGAACCCCTTCGGAAAAGCTGGAGAGCACGCATAGATCGCTTCCCGCGTAAAGACGGCGCAGATCGTCCTGGTTCTTCCAGCCTTCGAAGACGACTCTGCCGGCGATTCCCATCTGGCCTGCCAGCTCTTGCAGCTGGCGACTGTCTGGCCCATCGCCGACCAGCCGCAAACGAACGTCTCTGCCCTCAGCGACGAGCAGTGCGACCGCTTCCAGAAGAAGCGGATAGCCCTTGACGTCGGCCAGCCGGCCCACGGAAATCAACTCGAAGGGGACAGGACGTTCGCGGAAAGTAGCGGGCTGCCAGCCGCTGATATCGATACCCAGAGGTGCGACTTCGATCTTGTGCCAGTCCGAGGGTGAGGACCAAAGCATGATCTGGCTCCGGCAAAAATAGCTTATCGCCGACACCAGTTCCGCTGCCGCAACCTTCTCGCGAATTCGAAACCCTTCGGCATCGAAGAATTCCGAAGGGCCATGAATGGTCATCGACAGCCTGATGTCAAAGACTTTGGTCATGATCAGGGCCACGGTTGTTGTGTACACCGAATGCACGTGCTCGATGCCAGCCTGTCGCAGTCGGTATCCAGCCAGGACAGCCTCCATGAAGTACGCCAGGCCGCGGGCCACAGTGTGAGGGTGCGTACGTCCGATCTTGCATGCGGCCACAAACCCGCGAAAGTAGCGTCCCGGCCGGGTAGCGAAGGTCACGATATTGGCTCGCAGAAACTCCAGTGGGCCGCTTCCCAGGATGTACCAGGTGACGTCCCGCTCTGCCTGTTCGGCCGCCGATAACGCAGACGGACGCGGCCCCGGCTGGCGGATCGATATGGTTTGAATATCCCACCCGAACTCCCGGAGTTCGCGTACTTCCCGCAGGAGATAGGTGTGACCCAGGGTTGGGTACTCGCTCAAGAGGTAGGCGATTCGCATAATTGGGGAACGGCATCAAGGGGCGGTTTGCCGATTTGGGCCCGCCCTTCACAAGAATCTTTGTCGGACTGGCGTTCACCAACGCCCTGGAGAATAATCATGATAAACTACACCAACTTGACCGTTGGGTAGCGGTTCCCCCGCCGCGAATGACGCCCCTTGAGGGCCGAATTACATCACCAATTTCCTGGAGCGAGGCCTGTGAAGTCTAACGAGCATCGGCGACCCGATACCGTCCTTGGCATTATCTTTCCCGTACTCGTGTTGTTCATATTTTCGGTTTTCACCGGCCTTACTGAAATGATTCCGGGTGCAGCGTCCGTCAGGCCACTTTTCGTAATCGGTGGCCTCGGACTAATTGCTCTTGCCGTCACCGGTAGAGTTGGAAAGGTGATAAGCAGCCCGATTGGCAAGATACTGTTGATCTTTACGATTTGGTTTATCCTGTGTATCCCCTTATCAATTTGGCGCGGTGGCAGCCTGATTGTTTTTGAGGATTACTGGTCCAAGTCCTTCCTGGCGTTTGTGCTTACCGCAGGATTGATTTCTAACGCTAACGAGGCCAGGAAGATCTTTCACACCATCGCCTACGGCGTGGGATTTCTTGCCTGTTTCGGGTTGGCGAGACACACGTATACCATGGACGGGCGCTTGATGTTGCCCGGAGGGCGCTTCTCGAACTCGAACGATTTGGCATGGACCTTACTGGTAGGGCTCATCTTCATCGCCTACCTGTACCTGCAGGGCAACATCAGCCGAAAGGTTCTTGCTTTATGCCTGAGCGCTCCCGTGCTAATAGCCCTCTCGAAAACCGGGTCACGCGCGATTCTGATCGGCGCGGCTGTGTTATGCCTGTATGTCTTCTTCAAGTCTTCGGGAGCGACGAAGGCGAAGATGATCATTCTGGTGCCCGTCCTGTGCGTTGGCCTCGTCATGTCGATGCCCAAGGACCTTCTGAAACGCTACAGCACCCTGTTTGGGAATTCGCACGAGGGTTCGGGCCAGCTGACGAACCGCGAGGAGGCGGCCAAGGTAGACGCGGCTGGTTCCAGCGAAGCGCGACTTCAGTTACTGGTGGACAGCGTTTACATAACGATCACCCACCCTCTTTATGGCGTCGGTCCAGGTAACTTTCAGGTCGCGCAGAACGACCTCGCCATCAAACGCGGCCAAGGTTACGGCCTCTGGCACGTTACCCACAATACGTACACTGAGTTGTCGTCCGAGACGGGACTTATTGGCTTGGCGATCTATGTGGCGTTTCTGATCCAGTGCTGGAGGGTGCTCACCTCCATTATTCGCAAGAAGTATGTTTCGAAGGATGTCAGAATGATGGCCAGGGTGCTGCAATCTGCATTCCTGGTCATGGTCACGGTAGCGTTCTTCGAGAGTTTTGGCTATGACACCAACATCCCCATCGTGGCTGGACTGATTTGCGCGCTCAGCTTCGTCGCGCAAAGGCAGCGTCCTCGCCAGGACTTGCAAAAGAAGATCGAGGAGCCTCCCGCGGAGCTTCCTGAGCCTGAATATGAGCCGGCCTGGAGTGGCCGCCTCTACTGACATGTGCGGCATCGCGGGAACGGTAGTCGCGGACGGAAGCAGCGCGCCAGCGCGAGCCATCCGCCGGATGACCGACATCATTGCCCACCGCGGGCCTGATGGAGATGGCTTCTACGAGAACGACGGGGTGGCTTTCAGTCACCGCCGCCTGAGCATTATCGACCTGGCGACCGGCTCCCAGCCAATGACCAATGAGGATGGCTCGCTGTGGATTACCTACAACGGCGAGATTTTTAATCACGCTGACCTGCGGCCGGAGTTGGAACGCGCCGGTCACCGCTACCACAGCCGCTGCGACACCGAGACAGTTCTGCACGCCTACGAACAATATGGCGACCGGTGCGTTTGCCGCTTCCGTGGGATGTTTGCCTTCGCCGTCTGGGACCAGACGAACCAGCGCCTGTTTTGCGCTCGTGACCGGCTTGGCATCAAGCCCTTCTATTACTTTTGGAACGGCCGGTTGTTTGCTTTCGCGTCGGAAATCAAAGCACTTCTCGAGCATCCAGAGATCTCGGCACAGCTCAACGAAAACCTCCTCTCTGAGTATCTGGCCTTCGGCTACAGCAGCGGTGAGGAGACGATGTTTGCCGGCATTCGAAAGCTTATGCCGGGCCATACCCTCACTCTGCGCTGCGGAAGCAATCCCGCTCTCGAGATCAAGCAATTCTGGGATCCTCCCTGCCCGACCGAGTTCGAACAGCGCAGCGATGAAGAATGGATCACGGAATGTCGCACCCGTCTGGAAGATGCGGTCCGCACGCGGCTGATGAGCGACGTGCCCATTGGAATGTTCCTCAGCGGCGGTGTCGATTCCAGCGCAATTGCGGCAATTATCAAGCGATCGACCTCGGGGCCGGTGAAGACCTTTGCCGTGGGATATGGGGAAGCGGATTTCAGCGAGCTCGCCTATGCGCGGCAGGTGGCCGAGCGTATCGGGACCGATCACCACGATGTCGTCATCTCGATGGACGACTTCTTCAACGCCTTGCCCAAGCTGGTCTGGCATGAAGACGAGCCGATCAGCTGGCCGTCGAGTGTGTCGCTGTACTTTGTGGCTAAGTTGGCGGCCGAGCGGGTGAAAGTTGTTCTGACCGGCGAAGGCAGTGACGAGTTGTTCGGAGGCTATGCGCGCTACCGTTTCTATCAACTGAATCAGCGCTGGATGAATGCCTACCGTAGCGTTCCGGGCAGCGTGCGCGGCGGCATTCGCGACCTGGTCACAAACCGTCCCATGCTGTCGGCTTCCCTGCGGCGAAAGCTGGGGCACACTGTGCTGGGTCGTGACGCGAACATCGAATCGCTTTACCTCGACAACTTCTATTGCGCTTTTGATGCCGGCGAAGTGAAGCAGCTTCTGGCAGCGCATCACGCCGGGAATCCGTATGCGTCTTTCTTGAACAATTGGGAAGCGGTAAAGCGCTCGCCCACCCTCAGCCGTCTGCTGTATGCCGACCAGAAGACTTACCTGGTCGAACTGCTGATGAAGCAGGACCAGATGAGCATGGCCTGCTCGATCGAAAGCCGGGTTCCGTTCCTCGACCACGTATTCGTGGAGTTCGCCGCGTCCGTGCCGCCGCACATGAAGCTGCGGGGCAAAGAAGCGAAGTACATCCTGAAGAAAGCTGTCGGCGATCTGCTTCCCGAAAGCATCATCTACCGTCAGAAGCTTGGCTTTCCCACCCCGATTCGCGATTGGCTGCGGCAGGATCGCGCAAAGGTCCTGACTAATTATTTGCGTGATCCCGAGGGCATGCTAGCCACTTATGTGAACCGGGAATTCGTCGACGACTTATTGGAAAAGCACTACAGCGGCAAGTACGATGCGACTGATCGAATCTGGCGTCTTCTCAACCTGCAGGTCTGGGGAGACATGTACCTGACCGGCCGGCGTGAACAGTTTTGGGACGGCCTGATGCACGTGCCTGCTGGTGCCGCGCAAACCGCGTGAAAATTCTGTGGGTCAAGTGCGACTTTCTTCATCCGACCACGCGTGGCGGTCAAATCAGGACGTTGGAGATCGTGAAGCGGCTGCATCTGCGCCACGAAGTTCACTACATCGCGTATGAAAAGCCTGATGAGCCTGAGGGCCTGAAACGTGCTCCGGAATATTGCACCCGGGCTTACCCTGTGCAGCTCGAGGTACCTCAGCGAAAATCGTTTGCTTTCGCCGCCCAACTGGTGGGGAATCTTTTCTCGTCGATGCCGTTGTCGCTCAGTCGCTACCACTCCGCGGGGATGCGAAAGCAGATCGCGGCCGTTATGAATGAGTTCCGCTTCGACAGCATCGTCTGTGACTTTCTTTCGCCAGCGCCGAATTTCGAGAGTCTCGACAATTGCGTGCTCTTCCAGCACAACGTGGAGACGATGATCTGGCGCCGTCATGCTGAGAACGCGCCGGATCCGCTGCGCAAGGCGTACTTCCGAATGCAGGCCGAGCGGATGTTCCGCTGGGAGCAGCGAATGTGCAGACAAGCGGCTGAAGTTATCGCGGTTTCTCCGCAGGACGCGAGCTTGATGCGTGAGATGTTCGGAGTGACGGGGGTGACGGCGATACCTACAGGCGTGGATATCGATTTTTTTCGTCGGTCGGCGGATATACAGGCCAAATCGGACCTGGTTTTTCTGGGATCGATGGACTGGCTGCCCAACATTGATGGAGTACAATATTTCGTCCGAGAGATATGGCCGCTGATTCGCCGTCGGCTGCCCGCATGCACTTTGGCGATTGTGGGCCGATCGCCTTCGGCAGCCATACAGGGCTTGGCGGAACGGGATTCGGGAATCCAGGTCACAGGTACGGTAGAGGACGTCCGGCCGTGGCTTTGGGGATCGAAAGTGTCGATCGTGCCTCTTCGCATTGGAGGAGGGACTCGCTTAAAGATCTACGAGTCCATGGCTGCCGGCACCCCCACCGTCTCCACCAGTATCGGCGCAGAAGGTTTAGATGTGAAACACCCCGGCAATATCCGGCTGGCCGACACCCCAGCTGTGTTTGCGGAGCAGTGTGTAGATTTGCTGGAGAATGCCGGGGAGTGTCAGCGTCTGTCGGCAGAAGCTCTGGACTTGGTCACGACCCGTTTCTCCTCGGAAGTCGTTGCCGCCGAGTTTGAACGTTTGCTGCTGGCTGCGGGAAGTCGTGCCGCCGCAGCCCCGATTACGGCGCATTCCGCCGGAAGTAGCTCCTGAAGAGTTGAAGTCCGACTATCAAGTGATGAACCAGTTTGAAAGTACATGGGGACCGAATGAAAAAGCTTCATAGGGTCGTGATCGTTGGCGGGTGCGGGCATGTTGGGCTTCCGCTGGGAATCGTCTTAGCTAGCAAAGCTGGGTTGCAGGTCGACCTGCTGGATGTCGATGCCTCCAAAGTCGACCTGGTCAATTCCGGAACCATGCCGTTCATGGAGCGCGGGGCTGACGAGCTCTTGCGCCAGGTCGTGAAGAAGTCGCTCAATGCCACTCTCGATCCTACCTGCATCCGGCAAGCCGATGCGGTCATTACGGTGGTGGGAACGCCGGTTGACCGGCACCTCAATCCAACTGTCGGCGATGTGTACCGCAGTATCGACGCCCTGCTCGACCATATGCAGGACGGCACTCTGCTGGTGTTGCGCAGTACGGTCTATCCTGGAGTCACCAAGCTGGTGCATGACCGGCTTCGCCGGCTGAAGAGAAAAGTCTTACTGGCTTTCTGTCCGGAGCGTATTGCCGAGGGAAATGCCATTGAAGAGCTGATCAAGCTGCCGCAGATCGTGTCTGGATTCGATGCGGAAGCGATCGCTGCCGCCAGCCAATTGTTCGGGCTGATCGCGCCCTCGCTGATTGAGCTGACTCCCCAGGAAGCGGAGCTGGCCAAGCTGTTCACCAATGCCTGGCGCTACGCCAATTTCGCCATCTCCAACCAGTTTTATATGCTGGCGGAAAGCCGCGGCCTGGACTTCTACCGGATTCACGACGCGGTAACCCGAGATTATCCGCGCATGCGCAGCTTTGCCAAGGCGGGATTTGCAGCCGGCCCGTGCCTGCTGAAAGACACTCTGCAGTTGGCGGCATTTTCGCAGAACAATTTCTTTCTCGGCCACGCTGCCATGCTGATCAACGAAGGGCTGCCCATGTTTCTGGTGGAGCAAGTTCGCGGCCACGACTTGTCGAGCAAACGGGTGGCGATTCTGGGAATGGCTTTCAAAGCGGAGTCAGACGACAAGCGCGACAGCTTGTCTTACAAATTGAAAAAGCTGCTCGAAGTGGAAGCCTTGGAGGTGCTGTGCACCGACCCCTACATCTCCGAACCAGGGTTCGTATCTCTGGAGACGGCGATTAAGAAGGCCGACATTCTGATCGTGGGCGCGCCGCATGCCGCCTATCGTGACATCGAAATTTCGAGCGACAAAGTTGTCGTCGATCCCTGGAACTTTTTCCCCGCCCGGCAGTTTGCGTCAACCACCGCCTGAGAGGACATACAGCAAGCAGCATGAAAATACTCGTAACCGGTTCGGCCGGCTTCATCAATGGTTATCTTATCCAGGAACTTCTGGACGCTGGACACTCCGTCGTTGGCTTAGACAACTTCAGTAAGTACGGAAGAGTCGAGAAGAGCTATGACAAACATCCCGGCTATCGCTTGGTTGAGGGCAATGCGAAAGACAAAGAGCTGCTGAACGAACTGCTGGAAGATTGCGATCATTTCGTCGCTTCGGCGGCCATGATCGGCGGCATCAGTTACTTCCACGAGTTTGCCTACGATCTGCTCGCCGAGAACGAGAGAATCACTGCAGCTGCATTCGATGCTGCCATTCGCGCTCACAAGCATGCCCGCCTGCAGAAGATAACGGTGGTCTCCTCCAGTATGGTGTTCGAAAACACCAAGGAGTTTCCCACTCCCGAGGGAGCGCAACGCAACTCTCCGCCTCCCAGCTCAACCTATGGTTTCCAAAAGCTGGCCACGGAATATTTTGCTCAAGGTGCATGGGAACAGTACAAACTCCCCTACACCATCGCCCGGCCGTTCAACTGTGTCGGAGTAGGCGAAAAGCGTGCGCTGATGGATCGCGACATCATGAGCGGCAATGTGAAGCTGGCGATGTCGCACGTGGTCCCTGACTTGGCGCAGAAAGTGCTCAAAGGCCAGGATCCACTGCACATTCTCGGTAGCGGCAAGCAAGTGCGGCACTACACCTATGGCGGAGATTTGGCCAAAGGTATTCGCCTGTGCATCGAACACCCGGCCGCCAAGAACGACGACTTTAATCTGTCCACTCCCACCCGAACCACCGCGCTGGAGCTGGCCGAGGTGATCTGGAAGAAGATTCACGGAAGCAGCAAACCGTTCCGCTACGTTTCCGATCCGCCCTTTGAATATGACGTGCAGGAGCGTTCTCCCGACGTCAGCAAGGCAAAGAAGATCCTGGGTTACGAAGCTACCACTACCCTGGACCAGATCCTGGACGAAGTGCTTCCCTGGATTGAAGAGCAGATTTCACTGGGCCAGATTTAAAGCCGGGAACCGGAATGACACTTCGCCCTCCACTAACGATTGTCATTCCCGTCTACAACGAGGGCGCAAACTTCAAAGCGTTGTGGTCGGAAGTCGCGTCGAGCATTCGCACGCCATTTTCGGCGATCGTGGTCTACGACTTCGACCAGGACGACACGCTTCCCGTCATTGCTGAAGTTGTGGCCGCAGGTGAGAGCCGGATTCTGCTGCGCAAGAACAGTTATGGCCGCGGCGTGACCGGCGCTATCAAGACCGGACTGGAGGCGGTTGAGTCTGGCCCCGTGTTGGTGACCATGGCCGACCTGTCGGACGACTTGACCCAGGTCGATGAGATGTACGGCTTGTACGTGCAAGGATACGATCTGGTTTGCGGCAGCCGTTACATGAAGGGAGGCCGGCTGATCGGCGGACCGTTCTTCAAGCAACTGCTGTCACGGACCAGCGGACTTAGCCTTCATTACCTGCGCAGAATTCCAACTCACGATGCTACGAATAGTTTCAAGCTTTACGACGCTGCCATGGTGCGAACGCTGCGCGTTGAGAGTGTGGCAGGGTTTGAGCTCGGGCTGGAATTGACGGTCAAGGCGTTCCTCAACGGATATCGCATCACGGAAATCGCCAGCACTTGGCGCGATCGCACTGCGGGCACCTCTCGATTTCGCATCTTCCATTGGCTGCCGCATTACCTGAAGTGGTATTTCTACGCCTTCCAGCCCATGCGGGAAAAGGAAAGAGCGCCACGCAACGCGAGCGCTGCCGACTCCGGACCTTCTTTGCCCGCGGCCGAGCGGCGGATGGACCCGTGATCCCGGGTGCGTGCCGCTTTTGACGCCTCCGCAGACTCAGCACTCATCGATATGGCAAGCTAAAGGCGAGCAGTTGACAGATAGCGCAGGTAGCTAAAGAAGTTTCCCTTCTTGTACTGTTAGGCAGTTCGAAGGCTGCTTGCTATTGCCCGAAATGCGAAGCCCTAAAGAAATTTCATTTCGCTTGCGGCAGGAAATCGCCAACGCGGTTCTCTTGTTTGCGCCTCCGCATCGGGAGCTTCACGCTAAGACGCCGTTGGAAATTCTGCCGTCACCTCGCACCGTCGGCGACGCGGTTCGCGAAACTCCCTACGCCGTCGATCTGGTAAAGCTGGCCGATCAAATCCTGCAGAACAAGATTCCCATCTTCGATACTGAAATTGATTACGGACCAGCCGTGGCTTGGCGGCGCGATCCATTGCGAGGTACCGAAACTCCGCGCAAGTATTTTCGCTTCATCCCGTACCTCGACCTGGCGGCGGCCGGCGATCACAAATGGATTTGGGAGGTGAATCGTCATCAGCATCTGGTCTTGCTCGCTCAAGCATTCGTTATAACCGGCAAGCAAGCCTACTGCGATGAAGTGATTCGCCAACTTGAGTCGTGGGGGCTCGACAATCCTCCGCAACGCGGCATCAACTGGACCAGCGCACTCGAGGTCGGATTCCGTGCGCTTTCGTGGATTTGGATCTGGCACCTGCTAGGCGAGAACATGTCCCCGGAATTCCGCCGGCGCTTTCTCACGAACATCTACGCTCACGGTTTACATCTGCAACACAATCTTTCGATTTATTTTTCGCCTAACACTCATCTTCTGGGTGAGGCAGCCGCGCTGCACGCGCTCGGCCGCTTATTTCCAGAGTTTCCGCGAGCGCAGCACTGGCGAACTCTTGGCCGCGACATCGTGCGCACCCAGATGACGGCCCAGGTGAGGCCAGACGGAAGCCATTTCGAGCAATCAACTTATTATCACGTCTACGCGCTCGACTT
Organism: uncultured Acidobacteriaceae bacterium; assembly: GCA_963833305.1. Taxonomy (GTDB): domain Bacteria; phylum Acidobacteriota; class Terriglobia; order Terriglobales; family Acidobacteriaceae; genus Bog-257. Next base: position 172,947 of record CAWHXN010000011.1, read on the forward strand.
CTTCCTGCTGCACGCCGTGTTGGAGGACGTTCCCGACGAATATCGCGACGGCCTGGTTAGGATGACTGACTTCCTCTCTTCGGTCGTTCGGTCGGACGGACAGCTATCTCTGCTGGGCGACGATGATGGAGGGCGAGTCTTCCATCCTTATGGCAAGCGCGCGCAGTTTGCTCGCGGCACCCTGGCAACAGCTTCGCTGATGTTGGGTCAATCAACGTTCTCGTATTCGGCTCGCGACGTCGAAGAAGTTGCACTGTGGTGGCTGGGGCCGGAGAAATCCCGAAGCGACAGACCGCCGCAGATTGTGCGGCAATCCCGGGCGTTTCGTAACTCCGGGCTGATCGCGATGAAACGCGGCAATGTTTCCGTCCTGTTTGACGCAGGACCGTTCGGGCCGTGGAGCGCCGGGCACAGTCACGCCGATACGCTGTCTCTGCTGGTGTCTGTTGGCAGCGAAGACATATTGATCGATCCCGGAACCTACTCCTATCTGGATCCCCAGTGGCGAGATACCTTTCGCGGCACGGCCGCGCATAACACGATTCGCATCGATGGGGAGGATCAAGCCACACCTGCCGGCCCGTTTCGCTGGCTGGACAAACCCGAGGTAAGCCTCATCGATTTCTCCAGCACGACGGAACTGGACTATGCAACCGCAGTCTGCCGCTACCGTGGCTTCACTCACAAGCGGACAATCCAGGTCCGGAGCGACAGCGAACTAGAAATCACCGATGAGTTGGAGGGCTCACTGGGCGAAAACCTGGTGGAGCAGTTCTGGCATTTGGGGCAGCCAGTGCGGCAAACGGGTCCGGAGGTTTGGCGGATCGGAGAGTTAGCCGAGTTTCTGGTGCCAGACGGCCAATACGAGCAAGGCTGGCGGTCTTCTGCATTTGGCTCGAAAGAAATCTCACCCGTGATCGTGGTGCGGCGCCGGGTCGCTTTGCCGACTACGCTTCGCGCTCAACTGAGACTCGTGAAGGCTTCCTGATACCAGCTAAAAAGGGGATGGCGGCCGGGTATGGAGAAGGCTGAGGAGAACTGCGGCCGCGCGCCCCGGGATCCCGTAATAGTAAATCTGGGATCTCGAAGTTACGCGGCCGAAATGAAACGCCTGCAATAAGAAACGCCCCGGAGCAGGAGGTACCCTCCGGGGCGGAAAGCAACGTCAGTCTATGTCAGGAAGAACTCACGCGTGATCTTGGTCCACTGCTCATCTGGCATGGTGCTGGCCAGATCGTCGATAGCCACGCCGCCGTCTTGCGCTAAGGCTCCGAGTGCGCTCGGCATAACCCGTTGCAGCCGCATCGAAGACTCCTCAGTCCACCAGCGGGCCAGTGCTCCGCCCAGCAGGTTGCGGAAGTTGGTCTTCGCGTCGGGCGATTGCACGGTCACCAGCCAGCCTTCGCCGTAAGGATCTTTGGTCGCCAGCGAGGGATCGTTGACCGCTGCTTCGTTGATATCGGCTACGCTGCCTTCAATCGGCGATACCATGTCGACTTTGACGCCGTTGCGCACGATGCTCCAAACCTTTTGTCCTTGACGAATCCACTGGCCGCGTTGCGGCAGCGTGATGTGCTCCACTTTGCCGGTCAGCTTGGAAGCGAAGTCGTCAATTCCAATTCGCACCAGGTTAGGGCTCTCGCTCAGTGCCCAGGTATGACCCGGGTGATAGCGCAAATTGTCTGGAACCGAGAATCCACCGACAAGGCTGGGCTTCATTCGAGGCGCGGTCGCCGCTTGCCGGCTCATTGCCGGAGCTACCTGCAACACTGGATGCTTCGCTTTGGCGTAGAAGTGATCGATGGTAAGAAAGATGGCGAACATCATAAGAACGAGTAGAACTGTCATGGCCTGCCTCCTGTTATGAACCTTGCCGCGCCTTTCGTTCTAGCGCTTGGCACTTTTCTAAAAGGCATTCGGCATACCAAACTCGCAAGCAACAGGAAGCCTCTCTATCCGCTCTCGCAAATGCTGAGAACTCCGTGAGTTACGACAGTACGTTGCGAAACACAACGATCGACGAGTTGCATTTTGCAGCGTTGAGATTTGTGGTGTTCTTAAGCAGAAATCAGAGCTGATCAACGCGCAGGAGCTGCCGCGCTTAGACTGTGACTTTGAAAATCAGCAACTTAGACCTCGGCCATAGGTAGGGTGATGGTGTGTTGCGAATCTCACTGGCAGTGATGCACTATGCAACGGTGCCGACACAAAAGACAGCGGCGCGTTAAAGATTATTTTCGTCCCGAAATTCCTGAGCTTCTGTTTTCCCTATTGCGAGCCCGCACCTTTCAACACAATGCCGAATTTCTCGGTCGCTCCAGACCCAGACGGGATGACGACGGTAAACACCACAGTTCCGTGATCAGTCTTCACCACGGTGGCGGCATCGCCTGCGCTCTCCAGCGCGATCACTGCGGGGTGATTTGTCCCGGTACTCTTGGCGCTCAAGGCAACCAGCTTCTTATAGACATAGGTTTGTTCAGGACGGGAATCGCTGGCGGCGGGACTGGCCAGCAGGAAGTCGGGATTGGGAGCGACGCCCATATGGTTGCCATCCTGGGGCAGCAGCTGGTATCGGAGAGTGTAGACACCGGGAGGAAGACTCTGCCCACGAAAGTCGCTCATGCCCTGAGGAAAGCGAACCACTCCCACAAACTCTCCATTCGTCAATTCAGGATAGAGCGCGCCTGGGACATCCTGTTTGACCGTCTTCAAAGGTTTGGCAATCCAAAGTTCGGCCATCCAGCCATCCTCGAGAGTGACGCGATAGCCTTTCTCTTCAACAGCCTGCTTGAGCGCATCGGAAACGTCGGTGCCGGTGAGCGGTCCAATTCGCTCGACCTTTCCGCTGGCTGCGAACGAGAAGCAGCTGAGCACGACTACAAGGATGGCGGACAGGAAGGTCCTGCGGATAGAGGCAATATTCATGTCCCTATTATGCCGTTTTCGGGGCTGAAGTCAGTGACCGGGCTAGGTCACGGCGAAGCGTTACTCGTATCGCAGGGCTTCCAGAGGATCAATCCTGGTAGCCTTGCGCGCTGGGATCCACATTGCGGCCAGCGCAACCACGAGCAGCAACAATGCTACCGTCCCCAATGTCAGTGGATCAGTCGGGTTGATGCCGAAAAGCATCTTCGACATGGCTTTCGAAAGCAGCAGAGAGGCCGACAGCCCCGCGATTTCCCCCAGCGCAATCAGCCGCACGCCCCTGGCGGTCAGAAGTCTCAACACATCGCCGCGCGTGGCACCCAGAGCCATGCGCACTCCAATTTCCTGCGTGCGCTGCGTGACCATGAAAGAAATCACGCCATAGATTCCGATGGCCGCCAGTAACACTCCGACCAGGGCAAACAACCCGAACAGTGCACTTTCAAACCGCGGCCGGTCGGCGAGCTGGTTAACCTGCTCCTGCATGGTTGCAATCTCGACTGGCACGGTGGGATCGAGGGCCGCCACTTGTGAGCGCAGCCAATCCTCCGTGGCGCCTAACGAAGTGGAAGTTCGAACAATCACGGTGCCGCCTCGCCTCCAGTCCACCCAATCTTCCACCCGATTGCGCCGGAGCCTGTAATACTCCGGCGCATCCTCGCCCGCCAGCCCGCTGTTCTTCACATTCTGGGCGACTCCCACAACCGTATACCACGGTCCCTCCAAGCCAGGTTGCAGACGCTGTCCCACAGGGTCTTGCCCGGAGAACATCAGGTCGGCGAGCGACTGACTCACGACGATGAAGTGGTCGCCGGAGCTGCGGTCCTCCTCGCGAAAGCCGCGTCCTTGAGTCACCGGAATGTTGAGCGCCGAAAAGTATCCGGGCGTCACCCAACGCCACGCGACGAGCCCGCCCGTACCTTCGGCCGGAAGCGGACGTCCTGCAACCCGAATCGAAGCGAGTATCTGATCGTGATGCCAGCCTCCGGGAGGCAGTGTGTCACTCATTGCCAGAGCCTTCACGCCGGGAAGGCGCCGCAGTTCGGCTTCCAGTCGCTGGTAGAAAGCCATCTGTTGCTCCGGCTTCGGATAGCGCTGCTCCCCCAGCGCGATGGTTGCGGTCACAACGCTGCTGACGTGCATGCCCAGAGGCTGGTTCAGCAGGTTCCAGAAGCTGCGCACCAGAAGACCAGCGCCGGCCAGCAGCATCAGGCTCACGGCGATCTGGGTGATGACCAGCGACTGACGTAACCGGTTATGGGAGATGCTGGTTGAGGTACGTCCGGCAAGAGACTCGGCTCGCGGTGCTTGCATCGCCGGAATTATGCCAAACACAATGCCGCAGATCAGCGAGACTGCAACTGCGAAGCCTGCAACTCGCAAGTCAAGACTGGCACGATCAAGAAAGGGAACGCCGGCCGGTGCAATCGCGACAAATGCGCGCAGTAGAGCAAATGCGAGCATGACCCCCGCGAGGGCCCCACCCATCGCCAGCAGTAAGCTTTCGGTGAGCGTCTGACGAATCAGTCGCCCGCGGCTAGCCCCTAAAGCCGAACGCACCGACATTTCGCGTTCGCGCGCGGCCGCTCGCGCCAACAGCAGACTTGCCACATTGGCGCAGACGATCAACAGCACCGCAATGACCGCAGCCAGCATGATCCACGCCGCCAACCGAGCGTCGTGAACCTGCCGGTCACGGAGCGAACGCACGCGCAGGTGAATCTCTTTGCGAAACGGCGGCGGCGCCTGCGCCAGGGCTTGCTGAAACAGGGGCTGGAGGCCAGCGCTGGCTTGGTCGACCGTAACTCCGGGCTTAAGCCGAGCGAAGGCGAACATCACTCGTCCCGGAGGTGCTTTGCGCTGGGCAGCCTCGTCGAGTGCTTGCGGGACCAGGACGTCAGCGCGTTCCAGGGTTGGAAACTCAAATTCTCTCGGCAATACGCCAATCACACGGACCGTTTGCCCGTCGAGGGAGATGGTTTTGCCGCCGATAGCGGGATCGCTTCCGAAGTGACTTCGCCACAAGGGGTAGGAAATCAGCGCGACGACGGGAGCGTTCGGGCGATCCTCGTCGGGAGTGAAATTTCGGCCCAAGAACGGCACGATCCCAAGGGTGGGTAGAAACGACGACTCAACCCCGGCACAACTCAGCCGTGCCGGATTTTGTTGGGTCAGATCGCACTGGTCAACTCCGATTGTCGAAGTGATGCTTTGAAATGGCGTTTGATGATCGCGCCAATCGTAGTACCAGCCGCCCAGCACGAACTCCTGGGGTTGGATCGGAGCGACTAATCCCACGGACACCAGACGGTCGCCATGTGCGTAGGGCAGGCTGCGGAAGAGGATACGGTCAACGACACTGAACACCGCTGTGGTCGTGCCGATCCCGATCGCGATCGTCACTATGGCGGTGAGGGTGAACACCGGACTGCGCCGAAATCCGCGCAAACCATAACGCACGTCGTAGAGTGTCGCCTCCAGGAACGATAAGCGCCGCTCATCGTGACATTCCTCCCGTACGGATTCCGTCCCACCGAAGGTGATCATGGCCTGTCGTCGCGCTTCCTCGGGCGACATCCCGCCTGCGGCATTGGCTTCGGTCTGCTTCTCAATGTGAAAAAGCAGCTCGGCATCGAGTTCGGATCGAGCATGATCCGGTAGCAGTGATCGCAGATGCTTCAGCAGTTGTCGCGGCATGTGCGGCCTTCCTCAAATTCGCTCGAGTATCAGTGCAATAGCGCCCGAGATCCGCTCCCAATTGGCCAGCTCGGTCTGCAGTTGTTTCTTGCCGGTACGGGTAAGGGAATAGAACTTGGCGCGCCGGTTATTATCGGAGGCGGCCCACTCGGACGTAATCCATCCCTTCGATTCCAGCCGGTGCAGTGCCGGATAGAGCGAACCTTGTCCGACTTGCAGCACTTCTTTCGAGACCTGCTGAATCCGCTGTGAGATGCCCCAGCCGTGCATGGGCTCCAGAGCAAGAGTCTTCAGGATGAGGAGATCGAGCGTTCCCTGCAGAAGGTCAGAGGGTTGTTGGGCCATGGGGCGCTCTCCTGTCGACAATCGACAATAGATTTACACTTCTTCTTGTCGACTGTCAACAGGAGAACATGGCGAATCCCGCTGCTCCATCGAGATGGAGAGCCCGGCGAGTCACCGATCAGGTCGCCAGATTAAGTTTCAGGCCGCAACCTCACGCGCGAAACGACGCACGCGATCCAGAGTGCTGGGCTGTCCGAGGGGTACGCTCACTGGCCACGGTTCGTCTACACCCAACAGGGCTATGGAAGCTCCCAGCATCGCCATGTTCTTGCTGAAATGAATCATCTCATTCTGGCGCTGTTGAGGATCTTCCGTCGCCCAAAAGTCATGCATGATTGGCGATACGCCGGCCAGGAAACCGATGATGGCCAAGGTGCCCAGCTTGGGTTTCACCCCCAGCAAGATGCTGGTGCCACCTGCAATCAGCATCGCACCCGAAGCCGTAACGGCGAGTTCAGGCATAGGCACGTTCTTTGCACCGGCATACTGCGAGATCGCCTTCTTTTCTTTGAAATGGTGAATTCCGCTGTAAATGAAGAAGCCACCAAATAACATCCGGCCGAGGAGAAATGCAGCCTTCATCGAAAATCCTTTCTGCATTGAGCGTTTAATAATCTCAAGATGATTCGATTCGAAGATTTTCGCCGAGGTGGTATGGCGTGGCTTCACGACGCGCAAAAAGACAACAGGAGGGCTCGCGCCCTCCTGCTACTTGCCGCCGTCTGTTACGGAATTGCGTCTTTACGGGCCAGCCACCGGCAGAATCGACCCGAAGATACCGTGATTCTCATTGAAAGGTCCAGCGGTGAAATACAGAGTGGTGGTTGGACCGCCGGAGCCGCCGTTGCCGAATGCCAAGGCCCAGAGGCCATCGATCTTCAGCGGCAGGTCATTGACGTCAAAAAAGTTTCCAACGAATGCCCCGGTGCTCATGTTGTAGGCGGAAATCGCTCCGTTGCCAAAGTTTCCGATCAAGAGGTCGTTGGAGAACCCGCCGAAGTTGGATGGAGCCAATGCGACGCCCCAAGGAGCATTCAAATAGACGGTATGCGCCAGACGCAGGGAGAGATTACCCGCGGTGTCGTAAATGTCGACGTAACCGAAGCCTTGTCCGGGTACGTCATCGTGCTTGGCAGCATCCTGCTTAGCATAGGCCACGACCAACTTGCTGCCAATGAGCTGAACATTAAATGGAGCGTAGCCGGCGGGAAGGGTCGTGTCGACAAAGGCGTTCGATCCGAATGAGTGGGGCGCAAAGTTAGTGTCGTACGCCTCCACCGTTCCGGCGTTGAAATTCGCTACGTAGAGATAATTGGCGCCTCCTTGCGAGGCCAGCGCCATCCCTTTATAGACTGCGCCGTTGCCGTTATTGTTGACCGCGATGTAGGCGGTGGTGCCGCCGTACCAGCCGGAGATCGTTCCATCTTCAGTGCAGAACAGGAAGGCCGACGGCTGACCATTGATTTTGAAGCCACCGGTGCCGTTGTAGACCGTTCCAGAAGGCGTTCCGGTGCCCGATCCGCTACCCGGGGGAATGGTTACGATTAGCCCTTGATTCTGTCCGCTGCTGTTGTACAACGTGGAAAGACCGGTTCCATTGTCAGAAACCCACCACGGACCACTCGGGCTGATGGACAGGCCCCAGGGATTCACAAGGTCGGGATCCATAACGGAAGCGGCGTTTGTGATGTCAGATGTTAGGTTGGTCACCGCAACTCTTTGGGCAGAAGCCGGCAGGCTCAGCACCGCGATCGCAAGCAGCGAAAACAGCGCCGTGTAGCCCATTCGGAAGGAGCTTTGTGGTTTCCTAATACTCATCATTTCTCTCCTCGGATCTCGAAATCGTAGATTTGCTGACGGCAACTGTCTTCCCATGAAATCGCCGCTGCCATGAGCTTCCCGAATCTATCCGGAAGAGACTTTGCAGTTGTCTTTTTGAGGTCACGATATTGTCAAAACTTGTTGACAAGTATTCTTTGATGGTTGAAAAGAGGAGGACTTTCGCCCTCCTCACGTGTGCGGGCTAGACCAGACTATTTGCGAACTCGGCTTTTCTGCTGAACCTCTCCGGTTGCTGTGCCCTGGCCGGGGGCCGGCACGATGCTTCCGAAAGTTCCATAGGTCTCAGAAAACGTTCCGGCCGTGTAGTACAGGGTGGTGGTTGGACCGGAGCCTGAACCGTTGCCGAACTCCAAGGCCCACAGCTTATCGATACGCAGCTGCAGTTTGGCTTGGTCCTGCATCAGTCCGATAAAGTTGCCGGAGTTGGGATCGAAGGCCATGATGGCTCCGCTACCGAAATTTCCGATTAATAGGTCATTGCTGAAAGCGCCAAAGCCTGCCGGCGCTTGAACAATCGCCCAAGGGGAATTCATTTGAATAATGTGGGGGAGTCGCCTGATCAAGTTGCCTTGAGTGTCATAGACGTCAACGTAACCGTTGCCCGGTCCGGCCACGTCATCATGCTTGGCAGCGTCTTGTTTGGCATAGGTTACGATCAGATTGCTTCCGATGAGTTGAATGTTAAAGGGGGCAAAGCCGCTAGGGATGGTCGAGTCCACAAACGCATTCGAGCCGAAGGAATGAGGCGCGAAGTTTTTGTCGAAGACGTCAACTGTTGCGGCTTTGAAGTTCGCCACATAAAGATAGTTAGCGCCCCCTGCCGAGGCCAAGGCCATTCCCTTGTAGACCGCGGACGAGAAGTCGTTGACCTCAATCACTGAGGTAGTTCGGATTGACGCTGGGATTCCATCCCTGGACGGTTCCGTCTTCGCTCACAAACAGGAAGAAGGCGGGATTACCCGGCGTCAGTTGAAAGTCGCTGGTGCTATTGAAGGCGATGCCCGATGGTGACCCGGCGCCGTTTCCATCCCAGGACGGCACGGTGACTACCAATCCCTGGGGACTGCCAGTGCCGTCGTAAAGAGTGGAAAGTCCGGTTGCGTTGTCTGAAACCCACCAGGGGCCTCCAGAGCTGGCGACCAAGCCCCACGGGTTCCCCAGATTAGGGTCGGTGAAGTTGCTAATGTTGGCGATGTCGGATGTGAGAATCGTCGCCTGGTAGCTCTGGGCGTAGGCCGGCAGGCTTAACAGCGCAATCGCCAGAAGCGACAGTGCCGTGAGCGAGCCCAGCCGCGAGGCGGTCGGTAAAACGTAAAACTTCTTAGTCAGCATGGTATTCCTCGAATCTCGCAATAGTGGATTGCTTCTTGCATCGCCTTGTCATGAGGACCGGCTGGTACTAGAAGCTGTTCTGCACTCTAGCTAGGCAAAAGGGCTGAGTTGTCTGAGTGGAGTGACGTTCTCGTTAAACTTTATTGACAACGTAAAAGCCAAAAGCAGATGCTTTGCGCGCGGTATGTCACAGTTTTGTGAACATCCCGTTGACTGGCGGATTGATCTGTTATTAGCTGGTGATACAGAAACCGATATGGAAAAGATTCTAGTTATCGAGGATGATGCCGCGGTGCAACGCGCCTTGCGGCGGACATTTGAAACCGCTGGCTTCGATGTGGCTATTGCTTCCGACGGGGCGATGGCGATGGATGTCTTTCGAACCACCATGCCGCGTATCGTCATTCTCGATCTGCGATTGCCGGGAAAGTCTGGCCAGGATCTCTGCCGGGAGATCAAGCAAGAGTGTTCCACCGTCCCAATTCTTGTGCTTAGTGCCGCCAGCGATGTACTGGATAAGGTCTTGCTGCTCGAACTCGGCGCCGATGACTATGTCACTAAGCCCTTCAGCCCGCGCGAGCTACTGGCGCGCGTGCGGGCTACCTTCCGCCGTTTGAACCGGGCATCGGACAAAGTGGAACTTTTCAGCTTCGATGAGGTGGAAGTGAATTTCTCTAAGATGGAGTTGCACCGCAGCGGAGAGTTAATTCCACTTACGCCACAAGAGTTTAAGATGCTGCGCTTCTTCCTCAATAATCAGGAACGCGTCATCTCGCGCACAGAATTGCTGAATGAGGTGTGGGGCTACAACAATTATCCGACCACCCGAACTGTCGATACCCACATCCTCCGGCTGCGGCAGAAGCTGGAGAAAGACCCCGCCGACCCGATACACTTCCGCACGGTCCACGGTACAGGTTATAAATTCGTCAGGTGAACCAGCCAAAGGGATACGAGCGATGAGCAGATTACGGTTGCGCACGAAATTTCTCATCGCCATGCTGCTGACCTCCGCGGGCCTGACCGCGGTTTCACTGCTGATCGTGCAGCGCAACGTGGCCAACCATGTGCGGCGCGGCCTGAGCAACGATCTGGCCAACTCGGTGGAGACCTTTCGCAATTTGCAACGAGAGCGTGAAGCGGCCTTGGCGCGCTCTGCCGAGCTGATGGCCGATCTGCCCAACCTCAAGGCGCTGATGACCTCGCATCATCCGCCTACGATCCAGGACGCATCGCGCGAGATGTTTAATCTATCCGGCGGCGATCTGTTTGCACTGCTGGACCCTACCAACCAGTTCGTTGGATTTCACACCAAGTCGCCGGGGATCACGCGTGACCAGGCCCAGCAAGTGCTCGCTGGGCATGGTTCTCTAGATGAGCCTTTGCAATGGTGGTTTGCCGGAGGACATCTCTATGAAGTAGTTCTGGCTCCCATCTACTTCGGTCCCAGGACAGACAACGCTCTGCTGGGCGTCGTGGCGGTTGGTTATGAAATGAACCATGCGGTGGCCCGTGAGGTCAGCCAGGTAGCTGCAAGCCAGGTCGCCATCGTATGCGATAAAACGGTGGTTGTGAGCACGCTCAACGGCGAGCAGACAGGCGAGCTCAACGCCCATCTCACCAGCGATGCCGTAGCCGCAGGCCCGACGGATTGGAAGCTGGGCAAGGAAAGCTTTGTAGTTTCCTCACTGACTTTGGATCCGGACGAATCGCCGCGGGTGACCATCGTGGTCATGAAGTCATACGATGAGGCAACGGCTTTCCTCAACCATCTTCGCCAGCTTCTGCTGGCGGTTGGACTGGGGGCAGTGTTCGTCGGCAGCCTGCTGGTCTATATCATCGCCAGCACTTTCACCCGTCCGCTGGAAAAGCTGGTGGATGGCGTAAGCGCGCTAGGAGGAGGAGATTTTCGCTATCCCGTGCATACGCCGGGCGCAGGCGAGGTTGCCGAGTTGACCGAAGCTTTCTCCCGAATGCGCGAGAGCCTGCATCAGGCCCAGCAGCGGCTGCTCGCCGCCGAGCGCCTGGCTACTATCGGCAGAATGGCCAGTTCCATCTCCCATGACTTGCGCCATCCGCTTACGGCCGTCCTCGCAAATGCCGAGTTTCTGGCCGACGCCGAACTAAGTCCATTACAGAGGGAGGAGCTTTACCTGGAGATTCGCGTCGCCGTCAACCGTCTCACCGACCTGATCGACTCGCTGCTGGAGTTGTCGCGGCCCGCCGAGTCGCTGAACGTTGTCGACACTCCGGTGGAGCGCACGATCAGCCGCGCCATCGAACTGGTGCGTGCCCATCGGCAATTTCACAAGATCGTGGTCGGCATCGAGTCTACCGGCCTGCACACTGCGCAATTCGATCCCCGAAAAATGGAGCGGGTCTTTTACAATTTGTTGCTCAATGGCTGCCAGGCGGCGCAAGTGTGCGGCGGCCATGTTGGCATAACCGTGGCCGACGGGAACGGCAACCTGCGATATTCGTATAAGCGACGACGGTCCCGGGGTAGAATCTTCCATCCGCGACAAGCTGTTTCAACCGTTTGTCAGTCACGGCAAGGAAAACGGTACGGGGCTGGGCCTCACCATCGCGCAGAAAATCGTGCAGGACCACAACGGCAGCCTTGAACTGGAAAGTTCGATGCCGGGCCGCACGGTAATGCGGATCGTATTGCCCCGGGTACTGCAGAAGGCGGCCGGTAGCCAATGGCCGGTCAGCCGGCGCTTCTCAACCTTTTCCCGCGTGAACGGATGTTTTGCCCGCCAACTTCGGAGGGCCCTCAAGAAGCAGGTACACAGAGGTGCGACATGAAACGTTCACGCTGTCCTCAATTCTTGTGTCCAGCATTGATCGCGTGGCTGGTGATTATGTCAGGCTTGCGGTGTGCCGCGCAGACTCAGCCGCCAGCCTCGGCTGAAAGCAACAGCAACAGCGCCGCTCTGGGCGAGCTGCAATCCCAGGTGCGCGAACTGAAGGAGATGGTGCTGCAGCTGCAGCAACAGACAGTCGCCAGCCGGACAGAAATCACGCGTCTTCGCGAGGAGCTGGAGACCCGACGCAACGCCGGTGAGGCAAGTATCGTCGACGAGCAATCGCCAGCCTACACCTCCTCGACCACCGCGCAATTGGCGCAGCGTGTCGATCAACTGGAAGGCGATCAGCAATTGCTCTCCGGCAAAATCGACGATCAATACCAGACGAAAGTCGAGAGCGCTTCGAAATACCGCGTGCGTTTTTCCGGCATCGTGCTCTTCAATCTGTTCGGCAACAGCGGTTCGGTCGAGAACCAGGATGTGCCCACCTGGGCGAATCCGCCTGATCCCATGGGTTCCACGGGCTCGGTGGGAGGCACACTGCGCCAGACCATCCTGGGCTTCGAGGCCTTCGGTCCCGAGGTCATGGGAGCGCACACCAGCGCCAACGTCAACTTCGATTTCGGCGGCGGCTTTCCGAGCTACGAACGACGGCGTGAATTACGGGTTGGTACGCTTGCGCACCGCCGCCATTCGCCTGGATTGGAAGGACACCTCCGTGATCGCCGGGCAGGATGCGCTGTTCCTGTCGCCCCAGTCCCCGACATCGTTTGCGTCACTGATTGTTCCTCCGCTCTCTTATGCCGGCAATCTCTGGTCGTGGACTCCGCAGTTGCGAGTAGAGCACCGGTTTCGCGCTCTCCTCAGATTCCAAAGTGACCTTGCAAGGGCGCTCTGATGGATCCCTTGACTGGGGAGCCACCTGCCGACGGTTACTACACCTGGTATCGAACTCCTGACGCCGGAGAAGCAGCCAGGCAGCCGGCCTATGCGATGCGAGTCGCGTACTCGCATCCGTTGTTTGGCCAAACTTTCACCGTGGGAGCCGGCGGCTATTACAGCCGCGAAAACTGGGGCTTCGATCGCATCGTCAACGGCTGGGCCGGAACTATGGATATCAATCTTCCGCTCAGCCGCCGATTCGCGCTCAGCGCCGAATTTTATCGCGGAGCCGCTATCGGAGGACTCGGCGCTGCGCTGGGTCGCAGCGTGGTTTCCGACGGCATGCTCTCGAATCCAGACACGTCCGTGAATCCGATGAATGCTGTCGGCGGTTGGGCGCAACTTAAGTTTCGGGCAACACCCAAGCTGGAATTCAACGGCGCATTCGGGCAAGACAGTCCCTTCGCCGCCGACATTCGCTACTTCGGCGAACAATGCCCAGAGCGACGCTCCGGTGTATTTCACCGCCAACCGCGGAGCATTCGGCAATGTTATCTACCGCCCGCGCTCGGACCTGCTGTTCTCGATGGAATACCGCCGTCTCCGCACCTTCACCATTTATGACGGCAGCTATGACGCAGGACAACTGAACCTGTCCGTGGGGGTACTATTCTGAGGATCGAAGTATGAGTATCTGGCAACAAGTGAACCGGCTGCTTGCGGTCGGGTTATTTTTTATCGGGACTGTGACTTGTTATGCCCAAGGCTTCATAGTTGGCGGTCGTGTTGAGACCGAAGGCGCGGCGAAAACCTCGTCGGCAAGTTCAAGCGTGGTTTGGCTTGTGCCAGTCGGTGAGGCCGCTGAGTCCGCAGTCGCGCCCATGCACGCCGTGCTGACCCAGAAGGATAAGATGTTCGATCCCCACCTGCTGGTGGTGACCCGGGGCTCGAGCGTGGAGTTTCCCAATCGCGACCCCTGGTTTCATAACGTGTTCTCATTGTTTAACGGTAAACGTTTTGACTTGGGTCTATATGAGGCGGGCACCAGCCGCACAGTTCATTTCGACCGGGTAGGCATCTCGTATATCTTCTGCAACATTCATCCTGAGATGAGTGCCGTCATCGTGGTACTTCCCAGCCAATACTTTGCCGTCCCCAACAAGCAAGGCGAATTCTCCATTGCCGCGGTCCCGCCGGGGCGCTACATGCTTCATGTTTGGAACGAGAACGCGTTACCGGCAACGCTGCAGGCTCTGACCCGCGAAGTCCAGATAAGAGACGCGGCACATTCCCTGGGAACGATCCGGGTGCAAGTAACCATGGCAGCGTCCGTACCGCACAAGAACAAATACGGCCAGGACTACGAGCCCCCTTCGCCTAATAATCCCGTCTATGTGCAGCCTTGATGGCAGCGCGAAATCCAGTCACCCCGCAGGGCTGCGCCGGTCACAGTCTCATTTGACCTGGCACGATACAATTCCTGCGGCTGCGAAACTGCCAGGAGACCACGCAGATGGCCCAGGTCGAAACCGAACTTGAAACGAAATCTCTTCCCGCGAACGCCTATCAGCCGCTGAAAGAGGGCGAGCTCTATGTGCCGCTGGTGCCCACCAGCGCTAGCGTGCCGGAAGTTACCTGGCGCGCGGTGCTCTGGGGCACGCTGCTGTGCATCATTTTCAGCGTGGCTTCGGCTTACTCTGCGCTGAAAGTCGGCCAGGGAATGGAGGCGGCGATTCCCATCTCCATCCTCGCCATCGGGCTGGCGCGTGTGTATAAGCGCCGCTCCACCGTGCTGGAGAACATGATCATCACCGGCATCGGCGGCGCTTCCGGCAGCGTGGTGGCCGGCGCCGTCTTCACCATTCCGGCGCTCTACATCCTGCACCTCGATCCGCATCCGGTGCAGACCATCTTCATCTGCCTGGCCGGCGGCTGCCTGGGCGTTCTCTTCCTCATTCCCCTGCGCCGCTATTTCGTGCAAGAGCAGCACGGCAAGCTGCCCTTTCCTGAAGCCACCGCCATCACCGAAGTCCTGGTCACCGGCGAGAAGGGCGGCTCGCAAGCCAAGCTGCTGATCCAGGCCACCTGCATCGCTGCGGTCTACGATTTCTTCGTCACCACCTTCCATGTCTGGAAGGAATATCTGAACTTCCAGTTCGTGCCGCTCATGAAGACGCTGGTCGACAAGAATCGCATGGTCTTCAACTTCGACGCCATCGGATTCATTCTCGGCCTCGGCTACATCATGGGCCTGCGCATCGCCCTGATCTTTTGCGCCGGCGGCGTGCTGGTCAACTTCGTGCTGGTTCCGATGATCTGGTTCATCGGCAGCCACATGGGCGACGTCGCGGTCTATCCGGCCACCATTCCGATCTCGCACATGACGGCAGCGGAAATCTATCGCTACTATGTGCGCTACATCGGCGTGGGCGCCATCGCTGCCGCCGGACTGGTCGGCATCCTGAAATCGCTGCGCGTGGTGGCCGGATCGTTCGGCATCGCGCTGCACGCCTTCCGCCACGGCGAAGCTCCGCACACGGAGCGCACCGACCGCGATATTCCAATCATGGCCATACTCCTTGGCGTGGTGGTGGGAGCCATCGCCGTGGCCGTCTTCTTCGGACAACTGCATGTCAGCTGGACCGTGCTGGCGATGGGCCTGGCGCTGACGCTGCTGTTCTCTTTCTTCTTCACCACGGTGGCCGCCAACGCCATTGCCGCCACGGCCAACAATCCCGCTTCCGGCATGACCCTGCTCACCGTGATCGTCTCGGCGGTAGTGCTGCTGAAGTTCGGCCTCTCCGGAACCACCGGCATGTTCTTCGTGATGGCGCTCGCCGGCATGGTGTGCGTCGCTCTCTGCGTCTCAGGACAATTCATTACCGACCTGAAGGCCGGCTACTGGATCGGTTCCACGCCCTCGGCGCAGGAGAAGGTGAAGTTCATCGGCGTGGCCGCCGCGGCCATCACCGCCGGGTTGACCATCGTCTTGCTGGCCAAGGCCTTCCAGTTCGGCGAGGCTGCGCCCGGCGACATGCGCCAGGTGCTGGTTGCGCCGCAGGCCTCCGCCTTGAAGGCCATCGTCGAAGGATTCATGAGCGGCCAGCCGGTCGCCTATATTCTGTTTGGCATCGGCGCCATGATCACCGTAGTGCTGGAGATGCTCGGCCTGTCTTCCATGGTCTTCGCGCTGGGAATTTATCTGCCGCTGCAATTGACCACGCCGATCCTGGTGGGCGGCTTCGTCTCGCATCTGGTGAACAAGCGCGCAGACAAGACGGGCGGTGAACAGTGGCCGCAGCATACGCGAGCGCGGCGTCATCGTCGCCGGCGGACTGATGGCGGGCGGCGCGCTGGGCGGAGTGTTTGGCGCGGCGTTGCGTCTGCTGCCAAAATATCGTGAGGAGTTTATTCAGACGCCGTTCTATAACAACGAACCGATATCGCAGACGATATCCGCAATCATGTTTGTGGGGCTTTGTCTGTATATCTGGTTCAGCTTCAGTGAAAGGAAAGAAGGCTGCGTAATGGATCAAGTAGGACGCTATGTTGCTGATGCAGTCTTAGGGATCGATACGCTTTGGGGCGGAGACGTGATGTGCCCCTCGGGCACCGGCCGCTTCATCGCCGACTCATGGTTTTCGGACGAGCCGCTGCCCGCGGCTTACACCGTCGCTTCTGCCGCGCGGGTGCGCGAGACCGGCGGCGTCGGCTGGCAAGACCGTCGATCGCGCGGCGGTTGAAGCTTATTTGAAGGATGTGGATTTGCCCGCCGCGATTGCCGGGGTGCGCAAGGAGGCGTAGCGCAGATTGGCGGACTGCGCGGCCACTA
The DNA here is from genome assembly GCA_963833305.1 of uncultured Acidobacteriaceae bacterium. Taxonomy (GTDB): domain Bacteria; phylum Acidobacteriota; class Terriglobia; order Terriglobales; family Acidobacteriaceae; genus Bog-257. The sequence goes on from CAWHXN010000011.1 coordinate 189,615, forward strand.
TCTGGTCGGCCTGGCCGACTGCCTTCAGACAATGTGGGACCTTGCCATGGAGATCCTCGGCAACGGGCCGACGGTTCCTTACGAGCGCAGTGTCGAAGTCCTCGACCGGACGCCCGCCCGAGCCCTCGCAGCCGCGAGGCCAAGCGCGAGCGAGTTGCCGAGCTGCTGAATCGCGCCGGATATTCGACCTCCCACAATGGCGGACTGCTTGGGAGCGGTGGATGCGTGGCGGCGTGAGCGCGTCGCTCCCATGGGATCGGTGAAAGCGCTGGGAGCGGCGGTCATCGCTTACTTCGATAATCTGAGCGCCGCCAACGTCGCTGCCCCATCTGCCCAAGGAACTGGCGGCGATTCCGCGCGCCAACATCGACTTCCTGCCCATCAAGGACGCATGGTTTTCCGGCTCGATGAACTATCTGGGCCGCGCGCGCAATGCCGACGGCTCGCCGAAATACGAAGCCAGCTACGAGATCAACGCCTCGCTGCAAATCAGCTTCCCGGAATTTCAGCAGCTGGTGAGCCACGAAGTCGTGCCCGGACACGTCACTACGTTCGCCTATCTGCAGAATCTCTACGTTCGCGGCAAGGCTGGCTTCGAAGCGACCGTGCTCACCATGAACACCCGCGCGGCCACGCTGTTCGAAGGACTGGCCAACAACGCCATCCTGATGGCCCACGGCGTCACCGAGATCGATCAGTTGCCCGACGAAGACATGCAGATCGGCGTGCTGCTGGCGTTGTTGCAGGACGATGCCAAGAACCAGTCGTCGTATCTCACCTGGGGCGAAGGCAAGCCGCAAGCCGAGATCGCGAAGATCCTGCGCAACGATTTCCTGGTGAGCGAGGAGCGCGCCGACAAGCTCTCCGGCGCATGGGGACGGCATCCGCTGCTGGGCAGAATGTATCTGCCGGCGTATCGCGCGGGCACGAAGAAGGTCGCGGAATTGCGCCGCACCTATCCCGCAGCGAAAGTGCTGCCGGCGATCTACGGCTGCTATGGCATGGTGGACATCAATACGGTGGAGGAGGCGCTGAAGACGGCATAAGGATATTCAGCTTAGATTGCTCACCAGAAAGATTGAGTCATCCTTGATCGCTGCATTCAAGCGACGGCTACTAGCTATCGATAAAACGGTTTGTGTCAGGGCACGTCTTTAGACGTGCCGCAATGCCGCCAACATGACGAGGGCTTCAGCCCCTGAGGGAGATTGCAGGGGCTGAAGCCCTTTTTGTTGGACGTCGTTTGGCACGACTGAAGTCGTGCCCTGACACAAGGCCTTTGTTAGATCAGGATTTTCTTACCCCACCGTCTGCGCAACCTCAACCGGCTCCAGATGCGCGGTGAAGTGCCGCAGGAAGGGAGCCTCATACGTCAGCTTCATGCCCTGAATTTGCGCGCGCCGTTTCCATACTGCCAAGATCACCTCGATCACATAATCGATGTGGCTTTGCGTGTAAACCCGGCGTGGAATCGCCAATCTCACCAGGTCCATCTTTGCTGCCGCTCCAAACATCAGCGTTCCGATTTCGACCGACCGGATGCCGCCTTCCAGGTACAACTCCGTTGCCAGAGCGACGCCGGGAAATTCGTCCAGCGGAATATGCGGCAGAAACGCGCGTGAGTCAAGATAGATGGCGTGACCACCCGGCGGCTGCACGATGGGCACGCCTTGCTCGGTCAGATGATTGCCGAGATACGCAGTTGAGGCAATGCGATAGCGCAGGTAGTCCTCTTCGAGCGATTCCTGCACGCCTACGGCGATCGCTTCAAGATCACGGCCGGCCAGCCCGCCGTATGTGGGATATCCCTCAGTCAGGATCAGCAGGTCTTTTTCCTGCCCGGCCAGCACCGCGTCGTTCGTGCACAGGAAGCCGCCGATATTGGCCATGCCGTCCTTCTTTGCCGACATGGTGCAGCCATCCCCGAGCGCAAACATCTCTTGCGCAATCTGCTTTGGCGTCTTCGATGCGTAACCTTCTTCGCGCAGCTTGATGAAGTAGGCATTTTCGGCGAAACGGCAAGCGTCGAAATATAACGGGATGCGATGCTTATGGCAGACCGCGCTGACGGCACGCGCATTCTCCATCGAGACAGGCTGGCCGCCGCCGGAATTGTTGGTGATGGTCAGCATGACCAGCGGAATGCGTTCGCGTCCTACGCGCGCAATCAGTTCTTCCAGGGCAATAACGTCCATGTTGCCCTTGAAGGGATGCCACGCCGCGGGCTGACGGGCTTCGGCAATCGAGAGATCGACTGCCTCGGCGCCTACGAACTCAATATTGGCTCGCGTCGTGTCAAAGTGCGTGTTGTTAGGAACGACATCGCCTTTCTTGCACATCACGCTGAACAGGATGCGTTCGGCCGCGCGACCCTGGTGCGTAGGGATCACATGTTGGTAGCCGAAGATGTCTTGAATGGAGTCGCGAAAGTGATCGAAGCTGCGGCTGCCGGCGTAGCTCTCGTCGCCCAGCATGATCGCTGCCCATTGCCGCGTCGACATCGCGCCCGTACCCGAATCGGTGAGCAGGTCGATCAGCACGTCGTCGGCGGGAAGCAGAAACAGGTTGTAGTGCGCGGCCCGCAACAGTTCTTCGCGTTCTGCCCGGGTGGTCCAACGAATGGGCTCAACGCTCTTAATGCGGAACGGTTCAATGATCGTCTTGGTCAGCATGGAATTCCTTTGGTGTAACACCTATGCTGGCGCTTTTCGGGCAAAAAACGCAGTGACTGGGGTCACAGACCGGAGATGATAATGGAGGGCGGAAAGCCGATTAGGGCAGTACCGAAGGCTCGGGCGCGGCCGATCGCCGAGCCGCGTGGTTGGCCAGTTCATTGGCCTCGTGATTGTCTTCGCGCGAAATGTGCGCGATAGAGAAATCTACGGCCCGCGCCAGTTTGCGGCACGTCCAGTTGAGGGAGTGCAGACGGGCGCTGCGGCAGGCGTACTCGCCTGTCATTTGCTTCACAACGACCTCGGAGTCGGAGTAGACTCGCAAAGTTTTGGCGTTGACTGCTACCGCGTGTTGCAAAGCTTCGAGCAGGGCAACGTATTCGGCGACATTGTTGTCCTGATGTCCGATCCAGCGGGCGATGCGGGTGGTCTCGCCATCGCGGCTCTCGATCACAACTCCTATGCCCGCCGGTCCGGGATTGCCGTGCGAACCGCCGTCCACATAAGCTACGAGATCGGACATCGAACTCCCAGTGTCAGAAAGCTAAGGTTTGGTCAGCACGAGCGAAGCCAAGCCGGTGCTCGCATAAACTCAAAATCGGCGCGGTCCATTGAAATTGCACCACTGGCCTCTGCGAAATCCTACATTTCGCGTACTACGGTTCTGTGAAAAAGATGTGAATTGAGCTTGGATATTGCCAATCACAATTCACAACCCGGTTGCATTCTACCGCTTAGATGCAAAGATTCGCACAGAAAAATAAGTGGTGTTTGCACAAACCTTGGGCGTTGACAATTTTCAATCCTCGGTTAGGATCACATTCGTCGACGGCAGAAAAGGGAAGGCAACTAATAGCGGCCGACCTGAAGTACGCTGAGTGATCGGTTCAGCAGGGTGACCTGCGGCAACCGCCAGACCCGAAAAAACCGACTGCACTGCGAGGTGTCAGCCGGGGTCAGGAACCGCGAAAGCGGTGATCGCATCAAAGGCTGTGACGGTACATGCGTCCACGCCGGTAACTCCCTCGCAGGAGTTGGCGGCTAGAGCATAACCAAAGTCACAGCCTTTTTATTTTTCCCGCCCAAGCACGAGCAATCCCCGATTGACCGGAGCTGACTGCCAAGGCCGTTCCCAAAAAAGGTGTTAGGGAGGCCGTGCGGTGCAGTTTTGGATTGCCGTTACAGCGTTTTCGATGAAAGAATGATGTGCTCCCCAGCGCCTGTTTAGTCAAGAACTCCTAAGGTGAAGAAGACCGCTCCGCCCAGGCCGAACTGGGCGGAGCCCAGCCCAGCGGCAACGAGAGCGTGCTTGCCTGAGGATAGTTCGAAATGCGATGCAGAATTCGTGCGCTTGTGGTGTTTACGAGCATGATCGCCGCCATGTCGCTCTGTGCTGCCGTGATGGTGCGAGCTCAAGCGCCGGCTGGACCGAACCGCCCGCCTCAGGTGCCTGAGGAATATATCGTCACACCGTTCGGCTACTTCCATCCCTCCTGCGTGGTCCATTTGGCGGAGGGCGAGGAACTGCTGAAAGGCGGACAAGTTCAAAAAGCCGATGGAACGATCTACACCGTTCCGGTTTGCCAATATCCGCACTATACGGCCCGCGGCGAGATGTTCGCAGCGGGGTCACCGATCAAGCCTCCCTCGATCACCCATAGCTGGATTGTTTCCGGTAGCGAGGTCATCACTGGGGAGTTCGGCAAACTTCTTGCGAACTGGAATGTCCCATCCGCTCCCCAGTCTTATGACGACCAGGTGGTTTATTTCTTCCCCGGGTTAGAGGACGAAAATAACGACGTCAGCATCCTCCAACCCGTTCTTGGCTGGAACGCCGATTTCAGGCGGGCATGGGGAATCGCGAGCTGGAACTGTTGTCCTGGGGGCACTGCGGATGAAAGCACGCCAGTTCATGTGAGCACTGGCGACGTTATCGCTGGCACGGTCGAGATGACGTGCCATGTAGGCACGCTGAATTGTCCCACATGGAACATTACGACCGAGGACCAGACCACGGGCGGGAGCACAACGCTGCGCAACACACCCAGCGAAGGACAGTATTTTAATTGGGCGTTCGGCGGCGTTTTGGAAGTTTACAGCCTTGTGCAATGCAGCGATTATCCGCCAAATAACTACCTCACGTTCTCTCCTACTGCGTACAATACTGGGTTTGCGCAAATTGACCCAATGTGGCAAGTGACCGAATATGCCTCGGGCATGACGCCGCAATGTGACTACGGCGCGCAATTTTCGCCGGACGACGTAACTTTGACCTTTGGCAGTTTTACCCTGACGGTTTCCCCCACGGGTAACGGTGTTGTCACCAGCAACGACCGCAATATCAACTGTCCGGGCACCTGTATGTATAACTATCAGGCGGATTCGCAGGTCATGTTGAGTGCGCAGCCGGCACAGGGCTGGGGCTTTGCTGGCTGGAGCGGCGCCTGCACGGGTATGGGTTGGAACGGTTGCAGCGTTACGATGACACAAGATCAATCGGTCACGGCTACGTTCGCTCCGCTCTACACTCTGACGATTTCAATCAGTGGCCCAGGAAGTGTGACCAGCACCGACGGCTATATCAACTGCCCCTTTGGCATGTGCAGTCACCCTTATCTCGCTAATACACCGGTGACGCTGAATGCCTCGCCGTATGAGGGCTGGAGCGTGAGTTCATGGGGCGGCCTGCCGTGCTCCGGTAACGGCCCTTGTACGGTGACGATGTCGCAAAACCAGACCGTAAATGTAACGTTCACTCAGAACCATTACACGTTGACGGCGTCGATGAGCGGCAGCGGGACCATAACCAGCACCGACGGATTTATCAATTGTCCCGGCACCTGCAGTCACACCTATCTTTCTCTTACAGCGGTGACGTTGAATGCCGCTCCCGCGCAGGGCTGGAACTTCAGCGGCTGGAGCGGCGCCTGCAACGGCGTCGGCCCATGTAACGTCAACATGACCGGGAACCTGGGCGTGAGTGCGTATTTCCTGCAGCCCGGCAGCGGACTTCAGTTCAGTTCAATGCCGCCCTGCCGCCTGGTGGACACACGACAAACCGGCAATCCGCTGCAAGGCGGCACAGCTCAAAACTTCGCTATCCCCCAACTTGGAAATTGCAGCTGTCCCCTCCACCGCGACGGCCTACTCACTGAATGTGACCGTTGTACCGCATGTGGGCCTGGGCTATCTGACCATCTGGCCGGCAGGTCTGGCCCAGCCGACCATCTCCACCATGAACTCGCTGGATGGGCGGATCAAGGCCAACGCCGCCATTGTGCCCGCCGGAGCAAGTGGCGCGATCAGCGCCTTCGCCAGCAACACCACCGACCTGGTGCTCGATATTGATGGGTACTTCGAGCCGGCTTCGGGGCAGACACTGCAGTTCTATTCGCTGAAGCCTTGCCGCGTGCTCGACACTCGCAAGACGGATGGAGACTTGGGAGGGCCGTATCTGCAAAGCGGACAGGAGCGCGATTTCCCGGTGCTGGAAAGTAACTGTCAGATCCCGAACACGGCGAAGGCCTACTCGATGAACTTCACCGCCGTGCCCTACAACGGTGAATTGATGGGCTATCTGACGGTGTGGGCGCAAGGCAGTTCCAAGCCGATGGTCTCGACCCTGAACAATCTGACGGCGACCATCGTAGCCAATGCCGCCATCGTGCCTGCTGGAACGGGCGGCGGGATTGCCGTTTATCCCTCGGGAAACACGCAACTGGTGGCCGACATCGACGGCTACTTCGCGCCTCCCGGACAAGGCGGACTTTCACTTTATCCCGCGCCTCCGTGCCGGGTGATCGACACGCGCAAGGGGAATGGCTCTTTCAGCGGAGACCTAACGGTGGATGTGGTGGACAGTGTCTGCGCTCCGCCGGCTACCGCGCAAGCCTACGTCTTGAATGCGACGGTGGTTCCGATTGGTTCGCTGGGCTATCTGACCTTGTGGCCCGATACCGAAGGCCAGCCACTAGCCTCGACGCTGAATGCCGTTGATGGCGCGATAACGTCGAACATGGCGATTGTGCCCAACATTAACGGCTCAACCGACGCCTTCGCTTCCGGTCCCACGCAGCTGATCCTGGATATCTCCAGTTACTTCGCACCGTAGCGGGCTGATGTTTTGTGAACTGATACTTGGCCGTTTGCACGGGGCAAACGGCTTTGTTGGTCTCCACCATCCGCCGCTACGTAATCTGTTGCAATACGGAGCGGTCCTCGATCAAGATGCATCCCGAACGATCGGCGAAGGCGAAGTTCTCCACCGCTCCCGGATCGCGCATCAGTGCCTCACGATATTTTTCGTAGTCGGCGAGGCTGGGAAAATTGATCAAGGCGTATGCCGAATTGGTGGCACCTGCCATTTGAGTGGGCAAGAAGTATCCCAATAGTTGTCCCCCGCACCGCAGGATCGGCTTGGGCCAGTTGCGAGCGTATTGCTCGAAGTCGCCGCGCTTGCGAGGATCAATCGTGTAACGAATGCAGACGGTAATCATAAAGTTTCCTTCCTGTATGAGTCTTGGGTTTCCGCCGAAGCGACCGCCAACTCCGGTCTCGACGCGATGTGAGGGAGCGGCTTGTTCTACCTATGTAAAGCCTTAAGATAAGGCCGAACCAGGGAAGCATGTTTCAGCGATCGCTGAATCATGATTGATCGGAAAGTCGTCGGTGGGTCGCAGAAAGCCTAGAGGCCTGGTAGGTCGAGCACGCGAGACAGTTGTTGCCGTCCGGCCAGGGTCACGTGGACGGTGCGGCCGTGTTTGTCGCGAGTGATCCAGCGGAACTCCAGAAACTTCTCGCAAACTGCAGCGCCCAGCGCGCCTGCCAGGTGGTCGCGACGGGCGGTCCAGTCTAGACAGCGCCGGGCAAAGCCGCGACGCAAACGCCGCAAAGAATCGACATCAATCTTCCATCTGCCGAAGAAAAGTTCGCCGCGGCGCGTGAGGTCGTAGTCGCGATCGCCCCGAATCGTGATCAGGCCATCGCGCTCAAACGCCGCCGTCAATTCGACGGCCAGGTCTCCGGCTAGATGGTCATAACAGGTGCGGGCGTAACACAGGGCCTGGTCCGCACTCGAAGGTTTGTACTTGTCGGCGGTTGAGATGACGCCCAAGACTTCGATTGCATGAGCCACTTCCGGCTTGGTGATCCGGTAGTAGCGATGGCGTCCCTGTTGCGAAACCTTGACGAACCCGCCGTCGACCAGTTGCGCCAAATGCATGCTTGCCGATTGCGCCGAAACGCCGGCGATGCGGGCCAACTCGCCCGAGGGCAGCGATCGGCCGTCAAGCAGAGAAGTCAGCATCGCCGCCCGGGCTGGATCGGCGATGAGAGCGGCTGTCGAAGCCAGAGGATACTTGGTATTCATATAGGCAGGTTAACCCGGCGCCAGCGCCCATGTTTCATGGTTTGCTGAAATATGATTGTATTTGAATATTGTTACAATGCCTCGCGGCCAGACGCGGCGAGCGGAATTTGCTTCTAAGATAGGTATATGGTTTTGCGTTCGATTCTTGTGCGTTTGTTTTTTGTAATTCTGCTCCTCTCGAGCTTGGGTTATGCCGATACCGCCGCCTTCGACCTGCCTGGTCCGCGGGTAGAAGTGCGAGTGAGTCGCGCCGGCAAGGAATTACCGATCGCCGAGGTCCCAAATCTACAAGAAGATGACCGGTTGTGGATCCATCCGGCGCTTCCCGAAAACCAGAGCGCCCATTACTTGTTGATCGTCGCGTTCCTGCGAGGATCTACGAACCCTCCGCCGGAAAACTGGTTCACCAAAATCGAAACCTGGGACAAGCATGTGCGTGACGAAGGAACCATGGTCTCAGTGCCGAAGGGCGCGCAGCAGGTTCTACTTTTTCTCGCGCCCGAAACTGGCGGCGACTTCGGCACGCTGCGCAAGGGAGTACGCGGCAAGCCAGGAGCATTCGTGCGCGCCGCGCAGGACTTGAATGAGGCCAGCCTGGATCGCTCGCGATTGGAAGCCTATTTGTCGGCAGTCAAACAAGCATCGGATAACGATCCCGACAAATTGAAAGAGACCTCGACCCTGCTGGCACGCAGCTTGAGCATCAAGTTGGACAACGATTGTTTCAAGAAGCCGGTCGACGAACAGGCAGTTTGCCTGGTGCAGAAGTCGGATGAACTGGTGCTGGACGATGCCCACAGCCAATCGATGGCCTCCCAGTTGACCTCGGGGGCTTCGGCTGATCTGATCGGGCAGATCAGCGCGACTCCTATGGCCGGTGGCGGATTTTACAGCGCCTATGTGGGAGCAATTGTGGACGTAGTTCGGCTCACAAGCACATGGCACACCGCGGAGTATCAGTACATTCCTGCGCTTGCGGTACCGCACGAGGACCAACTCAATCTGAAACTGAATGTTCCGCCTTCGTTCCGTAATCCCAAGTCGGTGCTGGTGATTGGGCTGCCTTCGGTGGAAGCGCCCAAGCTGCCTCCCTTGAAGCCGGTAGATCCCAAGGGCGCATATTGCCTGTCGAATTCGTTGCTGGTGTTGCCGGCGGAAGGCGCGCCGCTGGTCTTTGCCACCAAACTTGCGCACGGCATGACTCTGCACGTCTGGAGCAAATCCGGGAAATCGATGGATCTGCCGGCCAAGGCCGATGCGGCACGCGGCGGCTTTGTGGTGGATACCTCTGCGGCAAAAAACGACGATCTCAGTTTGGAGGCGAGTGGCACGCTGCGGGGGAAGTGGGGCTTCGATTCTTTCGAGGGTCCGACCTTCCCGCTGCGGATTGCCCATCCGGCGAAGTGGACCGTTGCTTCCGCAGATCACAGCGCTCTGGTGGTGGGTCGTGACGATACCTTACATCTGCAATCCGATGCAGCAGTGTGTGTACAGGACGTGACCCTTGAGGACCACGAAGGCAAGAAGCTGAAGACGAGCTGGAAGCTGGTGAATCCCGGCGAAGTGCAGATCGAGATGCCGTTGAAAGATGTCGCGCCCGGACCGCTGAAGATGGGAGTGAAACAGTTCGGATTGGCTAAGCCCGATGACGTCGATCTGCAAAGCTATTCCGAAGCCGCCAAGCTGGAAGAACTGATCATCGATGCCGGCGATCAGCAAGCGGTGCTGAAAGGCACGCGCCTGGATGAGGTGGCCAGCGTAGAGGCCGGCGGAATGCACTTCTCGCCTGGCACTCTCACGCGTGTGGGCGATGAAGATGAGCTGAATCTGCAGGCGGATAAGTCTGAGTTGCGCCAAGGCGAGAAGATAACGGCTCACGTCGGCCTGAAGGACGGTCGCACGTTGGAGCTGGCCACGACGGTTCGGCCCTCGCGGCCAAAGGTGACCCTGATCAGCAAGGTGATGCAGCCGAATGCCACGGCTGCTGCGTCGCCGATTCAGTTGGACGGACAGGACGAGCTGCCGCAGAATGCGACGCTTTTCTTTTCGCTGAAGGCGCAGTCACCGGCGGCGTTCTCGCGTAGCGAAACCATCGAGGTCGCCACCGCAGACGATTCGCTGCACACTCTGTTGAGTGTCGCCGATGGGACGCTCGCCTTGCAGGATTCGCAAACAGTGGTAGCGACGCTTGATCCGCTGAAGAGCCTTGGCCCATCGGCCTTCGGGCCGCTGCGTTTTCGGCCGATCGCGGCCACCGGCGAGAAGGGCGACTGGCAGCCGCTGATGAACCTGGTGCGACTGCCGATGGTGAAAGAGATTCGCTGCCCCAGCAAGCCCGACGATCCTTGTAGCCTGACCGGAACCGCGCTTTACTTGCTCGACTCTGTCTCGGCGAACCCAGAGTTTCAGCAGAGCACCTCTGTTCCCGACGGGTTTGCCGGGTCGGCGCTTAGCGTGCCGCGTCCCGACAATGGAGAGCTGTACGTCAAGCTGCGCGATAATCCTTCGACGATCAACAAGCTAGTGCTGGCGCCGGTGACGGACAGCGCGGAGCAAGCGAAGCAATAAAGCCGGCTCAGCCTTTCACGACGCACGTTGCGTTGCTCTATGGCCCGCATGCAGGTACAGTTGGATTAGGCATAATCACCGGCAGTGGCTGCAGATGCTGGCTGGTGAGCTGATTGTTTACCGCGGGCAAGTCCTGCGCTATCAGCGCAGCCCATTGTTGCGCGATGTTGGTCAGGTCCTGGCAATAATCGTGATAAGCGGTGCGCATCGCTTCGGTGGGCGCCGCGTCGGCCAGGTTTACCGTTCCCGACAGGTAAGCCAGTTCCGAATTCATCAGCGTAAATGTCGGCTTCGGTTTGCCGCCACCCGGGAATCCCCGTTGTTGCTCGCCCTGGATCTTGAGCGCCTTGGCGTTGAAGTCTTTCACTGCCTGCAGGGTCGGCCCCGCTTGACCGTTCTTTTCTACTTCGGTTTGCCGAGCTGCTGCTTCCGAAAGCAGTTTGGCGGCATTCTCATGGAACTCGTAGCTGAGAGAAACCAGGCTATCGACTTGCCTCGCCAGATCGAGTTGTTGCCGCAATGCTGCCTCGGTCACCTTCACTCGAGGGTCCATTTCCACCATCAACGGTTGCTTGTAGGTCTTCCCATCAACCATCAGGCGCACTTCGTACTTGCCTGGCAGCACGAATGGTCCTTGCGGTTCGGCGTGAGTGCGTTCATACAGCGCGCCAATCGGATACGTGTGGCGAATCGCATCCGGTGCCGGATAGCGCAGGTCCCATACATAGCGATTCATGCCTGCGTTCTTGGACAGTGGCGTCGGATGATAGAGCCAATAGTTCGGCACGTCCGGCGGAGGTTCCTCGCGCACCTGCTCGGCTTTACTGGAAAGCTCACGAACCAGTTGGCCAGATTGATCGTAGATCGCAATGCTGACGTCGTTCGCCGGGGCTGTCTTGAAGTAGTAATCGAGAATTGCACCCGTGGGCGGATTATCGCCGGCCGGCATTTCCGGTGGCAACGGTGTGTCCTGGTTCATATCGTTGCGCAAGCGAATCGCCGTCGCTGGTTGATAGAGATAAACGTTCGACTTCGCAACTTTCTCGTTGATTTGCCGCAGCGGCGTCAAGTCATCGAGGATCCAGAAAGCGCGTCCATACGTGGCCGCCACCAGATCGTCGCCATGCACCACCATGTCGCGCACAGAAACAGTCGGCAGGTTGAGCTGTAGCGTCCCCCACCGATCGCCGTCGTCAAATGAAACAAACGCGCCGGTCTCCGTGCCGGCGTAAAGCAAACCTTTGCGCACGGGATCTTCGCGCACGACTTTGACAAAACTGAAATCGGGGATGCCCGTCACGACGTCCTGCCAGCTCTTGCCAAAGTCGCGCGTGCGGAAAATGTGCGGCCGAAAATCGTTGCCCTGATGATTGTCGACCGAGGCGTATGCGGTTCCGGCGTCGAAGCGCGAGGCTTCGACCATCGTGATTTCGGAAAACTTTTGCAGCCCTGGCGGCGAGACATTCTGCCAGTTCGCGCCATTGTCGGTAGTGACTTGCACCAGACCATTGTTGGTGCCCACCCAGATCAACCCGCGTTGCAGCGTCGAGGGCGAAATGGTCGTGATCGCGCGGCGGTCCGGAAGCCGCATGGTCTCTTCTTCTTCCTTGGTCTTGGGCTTCTTGCTCTCGGCTTCCTTGGTCTTGGTCTCTTCGGTCTTGTTTGCTTCCGGCTTGTCCTGTTCTTCGGCTTGGGACGGCGGCGGTTCGCCCGGACGGTTGGTCAGGTCCGGACTAATCGTCTTCCACGTCTCACCTTCGTCGCTGGTCTGCAGCAAGAACTGCGTGCCCTCATAAAGAATGTGCGAATCCTGTGGCGAGAAAGCCAGCGGAGGATTAGTCGCGGTCCGGTAATCGCCATCGCGGCTGACGTTTGGTGAGATGGCCTTGACCTGTCGATTCGTGCGATCGATACGCCAGAGCGCGCGAGCTTCTCCGCCTGCATAAACGATATTGGGGTTGGCGGGATCGGGAATGATGTAGCCGAACTCATAACCGCCGATCGGGTCCCAATCCAGAAAGGTGATTGCTCCGTAATCTCCGCGGCTCAGAGTTGCAACCGATCCGCTGTCTTGCTGCGTGCCGTAAACCCAGTAAGGGAAGCGGTTATCGGTAGAGACGTGATAGATCTGGCCGGTCGGCTGGTTGTACCACGAGGTCCAGGTCTTGCCGCCATCCATGCTAATGGTCGCGCCCTGATCGCTGCCCATGATCATGTAATCGGAGTTCGCGGGATCGATCCAGAGCGCGTGATTGTCGTCGCCGCCGGGAGCGCCCTTGTAGGATTCGAATGTGACGCCGCCATCCGTCGAACGGTAGAGCGAAGTCTGGGCTATGAACACGATGTCTGAATTGTGCGGATCGACGAAAACTTTGCTGAAATATCCGTTGCCTTGAATGCGAGGATCGTCGGTAGTTCGTTTCCAGGTCGCTCCGCCATCGTCGGAACGATACAGTCCGCCTTCTTTTCGCTCGGAAATAATTGCGTAGACGCGCTGCCCGTTGCCCGCGACAACCACGCCGATGCGGCCCAGATGTGCGTTTGCCAGTTGTGGAATCTTGACCTCAGTCCAGGTCTCGCCGCCGTCGGTGGTCTTGTAGATTCCGGCGCCGCCCATGCCCAACAGACCGGCAAAAGGAGTGTCGGGTTTGACCAGGTGATACCACAGAGCCGCGAATCCGATCTGGGGATTATCGGGAGCGAATGCTACATCGATGGCTCCCGTCGAATCGTCCTTGTACAGAACCTTCCGCCAGGTCTTGCCGCCGTCGGTAGTCTTGAAGACTCCGCGCTCGGTGTTCGCCGCGAAGGTATGACCCAACGCCGCCACCAGGACGACATCGGGATTATGGGGATCGACCGAGATTGCACCGATGTGTCGCGAGTCCTCTAAACCGATATGTTGCCAGGTCGCACCGGCGTCGGTGGACTTCCACATTCCGTTGCCCTGATTCACTGCCCCGCCCACGTTGCTGACGTCGCCCGTCCCGATGTAAACGATGTTGGGATTAGAAGGCGCCACGGCGATCGCACCGATCGAAGCCACGTTTTGTTTATCGAAGACAGGCTTCCACACCATGCCGCCATCGGAGGTCTTCCAGGCTCCGCCGCCCGCAGTTCCGATGTAATAGATCGCGGGCTGGCCGGGAACACCGGTTACTCCGGTTACGCGGCCCGCGCGGAAGGGACCGATCTGCCGCCACTGCATTCCGGAATAAAGCGAAGGATCGTATTGCTGGGCGAGAGCGAAGGCCGGAAGCAAAAGACTGGCGAGTAGAAAAATTGCGATGGTCGGGAGTTGAGCGGCAAATCGCTTGTACTTCCTGGCAGACGAAGACGGCACTAGAGAGTGCCTAGACAAGAACATTCCAGCAACCTCCAAATGGAAAAGCTTACACTACCGACGCCATCGCGGGCGGCGAAAAACTGTGCGCTGGATTAGACAATCCGCCGCCAAGTCGCCCTTATGGATTGGCAGGTTGTGGGGCAGGCTGAACTCCACAAACTCCCTGATCGATCCAATGTTGTTTTCCCTTGTGGTCCACGGTGAGGATGGAAATAGGCGGGCCGACGCTATCCGGGTGGGCGGCAATCTCCAGGCCGATTAGCTTGCGCGCCAATGAGACCGTATCCATGTGCGCCCAGTTGGGGGTGGCCTTCAGGTAGGTTGCAATGTGGTCGGTGACTCCCGCGAAAAAGCCGGACGCGCCGGCTCCCGTAATGTCATTGGAGACCTTGGTAACGCTGCCGTCAGCAGTGACTTTGAATCCACGCGCGTAGGCGACAGGCTTACCATGCTCCGTTCCTGCAAACACCACGAATGAGAACTCGCCGCCGTTCTTGCTGAAGCTGGTGCTGTAGAACTGCGCCTCATTGTCATGCAGATATTGCGCGATGAACGTTACGGGGTCGGTTGCAATGTCGAGAAATGCGTCCGCCTGATCTTTTAAGGTTCCTTGCACCTGGCAGGCGGCCTCACCGAGATCTTGCAGGTGGAAGTACGGGTCGGGCTTATCGAGGAAGCCTGCCATGGCGAAGGCGCAACCGGGCGTTACGATGAGCTTGCAGCCCTGATCGGTGGTTTTTGCATAATAACGGCCAAGCAGGCTATCGGCGGCGAGGACAACTCGATGATGGTGCTTGTCGATAAGAGCAACCACAGTCGTCGCCGGCGCTGGAATCGAGAGCAGCAGCAAGGAAACCGTGACCACTGCCGAGGTCAGGAGTAAGTGAACGAAAGAGCGTTGTGTAATCATTCGATAATTTCCGGAGAGCAAGTTGGCGAAGACACTTTCCAGACAGAGCCAAGTGGATATCACGCGCATACCTATCGTAAAGAGAATTAGTGAACTTGGAAATGGAGAGATCCAGCGATAGACCCGCAAACTGGACGAACCCCGCTAGATAACGAACCCTGGGGAACGACGGTAATCCCCGATAGGATCGATCAAAAGTCCTTGTGGAACCGGCCATCCAGGCCGAAGCCGCCATTCTGATCGCGTACGCCGCTGACCGACCATTTGGGGCTAAGCCGATATTGCACTTGAACCTGCGTGTTCTGGGTTGCGGTGACGTCCGTAGAAAATGTGACGAACAAGTTGCTGGTCACGCGTTGCTGGATGGTGACGATCGCACCTGGAGTCTGGTTTCCTGTTTGTTGCAATTGCGGATCAACCGAGAGCTGAGAGATGCCCACAGCTTTTTGCACCCGGTTGGTGATCTGGCCGCTGACCTGCGACGCCACCACTCCTTCAGCACCCAGAGCGTTCGATTGCGACGGCGAAGCGTTGGCCGCCTCTTCGGTTGTGCCGAAAGCCAGCAAGTGAATGATGTCAGCCGGCGGCAAAGAGGGATCAGAGGTGTATTCCGTATGTAGCCGGTCCAGCGGGCCCTGGAAACGCATTGCGACATTGTATTGCTGGACCGTGGTGTTAACTTGCACGTTGACCACGGGGGTAGTTTCCATGGAGTTTACAAATGCGATGGTGCCTCCCTGGACTACATAGCGGTTACCCAGGAAGATCAGGTCGCCGCCGGTGAGATTGGTACGCCCCACGATCACCGGGTTGTTTGCGGTCCCGATCACGCGCAAGTTAGCGCTGCCCTCAATGCTGACCTGCTGACTGCTCGCTCTTAATTCGGAAGCAGAGCGCAGGGCGACATTGAGCTTCAGGTTGTCGGCGAAGCCCTGAGTAGGTGGCGGAGTGGAGACTCCGCTGAACTGGGCAATAAACTTCGACAGGTCGAAGTCGGGTGTGAACGACATACTCTCGATGTTCACCTGCCCTTGCAGCATCGCGGAATCCAAATTTCCCGTCATGACAAGATTGGCGCCGAGCCCCGTCCGAACCGTGGGCGGATACAGGAGCCGCACGTCGTTACCCTTCAGGCCTACATAAAATTGAACCGCGGGACGATAAGTCACGCCACCTGACGCTGTGACCGTGCCTCCACCAACCTGCCCGGTGAATTGCGAGATATCGATACGGTCACGATGCAGCGTCAGCACTCCATTGCCGTTGGAGAGTCCGACAGGCGCGTCGGTGGTAGCGAACTTGGCGTTGACGATACGAATCTGGCCTTCGACGTCCTCGCTGGACGGCTGTCCGGCAGCGTGAATGTCGAACTGGAGTTGTCCGCCGCTGGTGACATCGGGATCGAACATCTGCGCCAGCGTGAGGTCGACGGTGCCAACTACGCCAAGAGTTGAGGGCGCATTACTGCTGAGCGGCATCCGTCCCCGGAAATGCACATCGGTAGCTGTGCCTTTGATTTCGCCGGGTTGAAGGTCAAGCACTCCGTTTGCGTAATCGGCGTGGATGGGGCTAACAGCTGCGATCTGCAGGTTAACCGGAGCGCCGCTGTCAGTGGCTGTACTGCGATAGTTGACCGCAAGCGTCGGAATGTTGAGGTGCGCCTCCAGCAAGGCTTTGTTCTTTAGCGGACCGCGCAGGCTGGCGTGAATTTCAGTTTGGCCGCTGATATTGGCCGCCTGGGCCGGAGCGTAGGTAGCGAGCAAAGGCTGCAACGGAATCACCGGCGTGTCGAGCTTGGCATCAGCGTAATAATCGCCAGTGAGCGCGACCGTACCCTGAGCTTTAAGCGGCGTGTTCGACACCGCTGAGTTCAACGTAAAGTTCGCCTTATGATTGGCAACGCTGCCTTGGAAGTTGATGTTGCTGATCTTTTGCTGCTGCACGCTCAATTGGGGAATGGTGAGAGAAGCTTGCGCTTGCGGATCCTGTAACGTACCGCGGCCGCTGGCGGTCAGGTTCATGGTTCCGCTCAGTTGCAGGTTGCGATCGCGCAGTGTCTTGACGCGCTCCAGCCGAACATTCGTGGCGCGAAATTGAGCGTCGTAACCTTGCTGGTTGGGATAGTAAGTGACATCGCCTTGCGCTGACCCAGCGGCGCTTTGAACGTGCAGGTTCGCATGAACTGTGTTCCCAGTTCCTTGAAAGCGAACATCGGCCAACTGGATTGGCTCGCCAGAGATGGTCGCGTTGTGGAGATTGATGTCTCCCTGGCCGACAGGATTGAGCTGCGTACCGTGCGCCGTAATGTTGGCATTGAGCGTGCCCGATACCGGCAGGCTAGCGTTCGCAGCGCGCGCGAGCTCTGCCACGGATAACTGCGAAGCATTGACATTCACCGTGAACGGACTCGACGGAGTGTAAGACCAGTGATGAAGCGCCGACTGCACGCTGAACGTTGCCCGGCCTTGTCCAGTTAGTTCGAGCACTCCGTTCTGCAAACTGATCAATGCGGGACTAGCATGAACACTCGTGCGGAGCACGCGGAAGGCGCTGCCGCGAAGCTTGACGTTGTTGGCATTCAACTGGCCGGCGATCTCTGGTGCATCCGTAGAACCGCGAACGGTACCGTTGAAAGAGGCCGTGCCGTATAGGCCCAGCGGTTGCGCAGCAGTCTTTCCGGGCGCCGGGGGACTGAACACGCCGGCGATGGTTTCGAGCTCATGCAAGTCGTTGGATTGTATTTGCACTTGCAACGCCGACCGCCGGCTAACTGTGCCATTCATATTGAGCGAGGTTTGCTGGGTGCGAATATAACTTTGGTCGAGCGTGATCTGCTGGCCGGCATTTACGTAGCGAGCATGAATCACCGCGTTGACCGGAATTGTGTTGGCAGCAATATTCTGGCGCGCGGGCGCCACCCCCGCATTGGCGGTCGCATTGACGCGAGCGACCAGATCCTGCATGTTGCCGGTCCAGGTTGCGGTTGTATCTGCATTTCCACGTCCTGAAATCGCCACGGTTCGAAGCGACGCAGAATTAGCCAGAGTCTTCAGATCAGCCAAAGAAACGCCGCGCACTTTTGCCGAGACATGGCCTTCGGATTTTCCCGACAAGTCGCGAACCGTGGCTGCGCCGGCAAGTTCGCCACCCAAAATCCGCACGCGGAGATCTTTCACTTCAGCATTACCGTTGGCCAAGTTGTAGCTGGCAGCAAGATCGCGGAGATCCGTCCGCAAGGACGGGGTTCGTACCTGCAACAACGAGCTTCGAATCGTCCCTTGAACCGTCGTGGTGTCGAGCAATGGCTTTCCGGCAAAACTGACGTAGTCAGCGGTGCCGTCGGTCTGAATTGATCCGCTGGGGAGCGACGAATTTTTCAGGACGGAACGCAGCTGGGCTCCATCGAGTGAGATTGCATAGGTAGCGTGAACCGTCGGATTGCCGTAATTTTCCAGCGAGGCGTCGAGTTTGAGCTGCGATGAGCCGCTCCTGAGCACGACATTACTTAGCTGAGTGCGAGTACGACGGACGTCGAATTGCGCCTGGAAATCGTGCTGCAGCGGAGCGTATGTGCCGTACTGGAGGTGTCCGTCGCGATAAGACAGCCTGCCGAAATAGCGGCCATTGTCGGTGGTGTCGTAGCTAGATTGAAATACCAGATCGCGCAGATCGGCAGCGAGCGTGTCTTTGCGGTCGTTGTAATGAACCTCGCCTCGATCAAGCACGATCCGCCGGATCGCAAGATCGAAAATGTTCGTGCTGGAATTATTGCTGGACTTCGGAACTGGAAGATTATTTCGGCCGGATTGATCGACGATCAGGGTGAGCACGGGATGATCGACGGCGACGTTATCCAGATTCCACTGCCGATGCAAGACCGAAATGACGCGCACGCCCAGGCCGATATGATCAACCTGCAATAGCGGGCGGTTCGCGCCGGGCCCGGTTCCGTCCACGATCAATCCGTAGAGATCCAGGCTGAGCGTAGCGGGATGGATCGCAAAATTCTGAAGTTGCACGCGAGTGTTCAATGCATCGGTGGCGTTCTTCTCCGCTGTCCGAAGAACATAAATGTGGAACGACGGGCTGTGCAGCAGGACTACAATCCCAATCCCAGCGGCAAGAATTAGCAGAGCAACGACTCCCAGAATCCAAGCGGTCACTCGCTTCCACCGTGCTGGCTGACGAGAGGGAACCAGCCGCGGTTTCTCCGGCGGAGAAGGTGGAAGATTAAAGTCGCGTGCAGCCATGATCAGAACGCCTGTCCCAGGGTTACAAACACCTGTGTTGCTGAGATTCCAGGAATTGGCTGCAGGTTGCGACCGATATCGACGCGGATGGGCCCGACCGGTGTTGCATAGCGAAATCCAATTCCGACGGAGTTGCTGTAAAGCGCGGTGAAGTCGTGAAATCCGACGGTGGGGAAGACGTTTCCGCCGTCATAGAACGTCACGATGCCGAGGCCTTGCTTGATGAAGTCGAGGGGATAGCGCAATTCGCTGTTGATGATCAGGAGTTCATTGCCGCCATCAGGCACTGTGATCTCGGAGCACGTCGCCGGATTAGAAGGATTCCCGCAGACAGGAATCACGCGTTGCGGGCCTGCTCCGTTGAGAGGAAATCCGCGCAACGTACTTCCGCCGCCGGAAAAGAATTCCTGGCTCAGCGGCACGACACTTCCGGCGTAGCCCTGCTCCAGACCTATACGAAGGCTATTTGCCCAAATGATGCCTTTGCCGATGTTCTTGTAGTACGCATCTTGACTGACAAACTGGGCAAAGCTGAAATTCGACCCCAGCCACGCGGGATTGACGCCGATTTGATAGCTTTCGTAGAAGCCGCGATGAGCATCGAGGACGTTGTCACGCGTGTCGTGGATAAAGCTCGCCGACAGGGTGGACAGGTGAACGTTGAGCTGATCAGGAGGCACCAGGTCGGGAATCAGCAGCTGGCTGATACGCGTGACTTGGAAGTTGTAGCGCAGGAAAAGGTTAGTGGTCTTCTTCGCGTTCAGCGGTTTCTTAAACTGGTATCCTGCGTTTCCCAGGCGAGCCGTGAAGATAGGATTCTCGGCGTTGTGCTCGCCGGAAAGAATTGCGCTGCCGGTCCAACTGGAGCCGTGAAAATACGGATCGTTATAAGTGAGAGAAGCGCGTTGATCCAAGCGTCCGGCAAAAGCACTGAACGTGACGGACTCGGCTCTTCCGCGAAGATTGCGTCGCGTATACTCGAAGGTCCCGTCAGGTCCCCAGAAAGTTTTTTCGCTAGTCACGAAGTTCTTCGGTAGCCCCACCGGAGGAATGCCGGGCACCGCGACGGTGCCGCTGGGGATGCTACCGCCGCGATTCAGAACCTGGAAGCCGAAGCCGTACACGATGGAGTTTCGCTTGGCTTCGTGGACTTTGACTACGACATCTTCGTCATGTTGGTCGGTGATGGTTTCTTTAGGATCGACTTCAGCCCAATCGAAAATCCCCAGGCTGTAGAGATGCGATTCGGAGAGCAGCATACCGTTTTCGCTGAGCGGCTCGCCCGTGCGGAGCTTGAGCTGGCGGTTGATCATGGACTGCTGCGTGTGCTTCTTGCCGACGGTGATGATATTGGCAGTGGTGACTTGCGGACCTTCCTCGATTCTGTACACCACATCGAGATGATGAGGCTCGTTAGGTACGGGCTGGGCGGTAGCGCGAAATCCGGCGTTCAAATACCCGAGAGTCAGGTAGCGGGCCAAGATCGCGTTTCTGTCTTTGATTATCAGGTCCTGCGAATACGGCTTTCCCGGGCCGAGGTTCAGGCCGTGCGGTGCAAATTGCACCTCCGACAAAGTGTTGTTGCCCTCGATGCGAAGATCTTGCACGACGTCCAAGGGGCCTTCCGTAACCTTGAAGGTGACAGCAATGTTTCCACCTCGCCGCTCGATTTGGGGAACGACCTCGGCCTTGCTGAAGCCGGCGGCGCGATAGGTGTCGCGCAGATTTTTGGCACTGGTTCGAACCAGCGCCTCGCTGTATTTTCCGTGCGAAAGAAAATGTCCCTTGCTTACCGAGACGTAGGATTGCAGCTCTTTACTGTTGAAGCGGCGATTACCCTCGAATGCCACCTGATCGACCTTGAACCGCCCATCCTTGTGGATGTCGTAGGTGATCGACGTGCCCGCCGGGTTCTTCTCTACGCTTACGTCGACCTTAGTATCGAAATAACCCTTCGCTTGGAAATAAGAAAGAATGTTGCGTTGGCCTTCGGTGATGAGCTCGTCGTTGACCGTGCCCTCCTGATACATAGGCACCAGGTTGTGCATGGTGCGAGTCCAGATGTGCGCTCCAACGGTCCTGACTTTTACGATATCGCCACTGGTAGCCTGAAAGGTAATGTCGGCACGATTGGTGTTGGCGTCGTAGTTTGCGGAGATCAGCTTTACGCTGGCAGCAAGATAATCTTGCTTAACCAGGGCTGCTTGCAAATGACGCGAGGCTCCCTGCAACCGGTTATAGGAGTACTTCATGCCGGTCTTGAGCGAGTCCGCACGAATTCGAGCCATCACGGTTCGCAGCTCCCGCTGCAGATATTGAGTTTGTTGCGGCGTGGCGCCGGCAATCTCGATTTTGCCGAATCGTGCGCGTACGCCCAGGTCGGTATGAAAGACGACGGTGGCCAGGCTGTGAGCTGGATCGGCCACCACCTCCGAACGCACTTCGGCAAGGAAGTAACCCTGCTCCCGAAAAAATTGGACCAGCGCGGCATCGGCTTGCTGCACATCGGTGAAAGAGTACGGCGCCTGCGACTGGTAGTTCGCCACCTGTAACAGGCGGGAGTAAGAGAATTCCTTGACGGCTCCGGGAAACTCATACATGGCCACGTAGACCGCGGGCTGGAGGACGAATTTGACCTGGATACCATCGGCGGCAGGTTCGATGTCCAAGTGAGCGTTCTGGAATCCGCCGCGCTCTTTGAGGGCCTTGATGGTCGCGTCGACATCATTTTGGGAAAGCGGTTGACCCTGCTTCACCGTAATAAGGCTGCGCACGCTATCGAATGTGACATCGGGCTGGCCCGCCACTTCAACCGAGGAAACAGTCTGGCCGAGGTAGAGCGAAAGCGATTGGTCGGACGGCGGTTGCTGTGCGGCAGCGAGCGTCGGCATCAGGGCAACGCCCGTAATGGCTGCGGCCACGCACCTTACCACTCGAAAAAAGAAAGCAGCGCCAAGTCGGGCAGTCGCATGTTTGATCATCAGACACCAGGCAGTTTTGGTCTCTAGGTAAGATGCAAATTTGTGGCATGCTGCAACCGGTTGAGAAGCTTCGGGTGCCACTTCGTTAAGCCTGGGTAAACGCGGTATTCGCGGACGAGGGTAGCGAATCAATTCGGAAGACTCGGCAGGTTGGTGCTAGTAGAGCGCGTGAGTCACAGAGAGGGGAATCGGCATGCTTGTTGGCGATCAACCTGGCGCGGAGTATAAAATTGAGTCAGCGGCTCGCAGGCAGTTCGATTCCGACTCTCCTCCCGAACAGTGCCTGCAAAGATTCCCGACTAGCCGCCACGCCTTTACCCGCTGGGGTAAGGTCGCCGGAACGGTACTTATTTTCTGCGCCCCAGTAAGTCAGGAGACGAAATGGCCTCAGCCACAGTGGTTGATAAGGTTGAAAACCGCACATTTGACGAGCTGAAGATTGGTGATACTGCCAGTATTTCCCGCACTCTTACTCAAAAAGACATTGAGCTTTTTGCGGTCATGTCAGGCGATGTCAACCCGGCCCACGTTGACGAGGAGTTCGCCAAGAGCGACATATTTCACAAAATTATCGCCCACGGCATGTGGGGCGGGGCACTGATATCCACGGTTCTGGGAACGCAGCTACCTGGTCCCGGCGCGATTTACCTGGGGCAATCCTTACGCTTCCGCCGGCCGGTAGGCCTGGGAGACACCGTCGTTGTAAGCGTGAAGGTGAGCGCGAAGGACGAAGAAAAGCATAGGGTGACACTGGAGTGCCAGGCCGTTAACCAGAATGGCGAAGTGGTAATCAGCGGCACCGCCGAGGTCATTGCGCCGACGGAGAAAATCTCGCGAGAGCGCGTTCCCCTGCCGGACGTGAGGTTACTCGAAAGAGGCAGACATTATCGCCAGTTAGTTGACGCGAGCCAGGGGCTCTACCCAATTGTCACTGCGGTGGTTCATCCCGTCGAGGCGACTTCTTTGCTGGCGGCGTTCGAGGCCGCAGAGGAAAATCTGATCATTCCGGTTCTGGTAGGACCCGAGCAGAAGATCCGGGCCGCAGCCGAAAAGGCGCAGATCGACATTTCGCAGTTTGACAAGGAATATACCGAGCACAGCCATCAAGCCGCTGAACGCGCTGTAGCCATGGCCCGCGAGCGCAAGGTAGAGGCGCTGATGAAGGGTAGCCTGCCATTCGACGAACTCATGCACTTCGTCGATTCTCCGCAGGGCTTGCGCACCGCGCGACGCATGAGCCACGTGTCGGACATGGAAATACCCGGCTTCCCGCGGCCCCTGTTCATTACCGACACGGCCCTGAACGTTTCTCCCAGAGTCGCGGACAAGCGGGATATCGTTCAGAATGCAATTGACCTCGCACACGCACTCGGCATGGAGGAACCCAAGGTGGCGATCCTGTCGGCGCAAGAAATTGTGACGACAAGACTGCCATCTTCCTTTGACGCGGCGGTTTTATGCAAAATGGCAGATCGGGGACAAATTACCGGAGGAATTCTCGACGGTCCCTTGGGATACGACGTTGCGGTTTCCGAAGCGGCTGCCAAGCACAAGAAAATTGTATCGCCGGTCGCCGGCAAGGCCGACATCCTGGTCGTACAGGACCTCGAAGTGGGCACCATGCTCGTGAAGCAATTGGAATATATGTCCGACGCCCAGAGCGCCGGCATCGTTGTCGGGGCGCGCGTGCCGGTCATCATGAGCATCCGAACCGATCACAAGATGGCGCGACTTGGCTCCTCTGCCCTGGCTCTTTTGCTAGTTCGAAATGAACAAGCGAATCGGTCTTCGTCATCCTCATCATCGGAGCCAACTGAGTTCGGAGATGAGTGAGATCTGAGTTGGTGTGCAGACTGATCAAATGCCAAGAACCAGAATTGACTTCGACACCGTACGAGATATTGGCCTTGCGTTGCCTGGCGTGACGGAGAGCACCGCCTACGGACAACCGGCTCTTAAGATTCGCGGAAAACTCCTGGCATGTGTTCCTTCCCATCGCTCGGCGGAACCTGGTTCGCTGGCGGTTCGGGTAAATTTTGATGATCGAGCCCATCTGCTGGCAGAGGAACCTGACACTTACTACCTGACCGACCACTACGTGGGGTATAACGCCGTTCTGGTTCGGCTATCTCGCGTCAGTCCCGACATGTTGAGGGACTTGCTGGGCATGGCATACAAGTTTGTGACTGCCAGCGCCGCAACTCGTTCGCCAGAGCAGAAACGCCGAAAGCCAGGACGCAGGAAATGAACTGAACTCTCATTTCGGACGGTTTCAGGAAAAAACGCGGGGAGCTATTCGCCCTGGCCGGCGCCGACTGACAGTGTGGGTACTCCGTTCTTGCGCATCAGATCGTTTAGCGCCGGGACATCGGCGCTTTGAATTTGCTGCCACTTCGCCAACTCAGCGATCAGGCGGTCGTGCAGATCGTTATAGACCAACAGTTGCTGCGCCGTGGGCGATTGATCGACGCTTTGAATCAGGTCGTTGAAGCTGGCGTATTGTTCGTTGAGCATGTTGGGATAGCGCAGGTTGCCTTCCGAGCTCTTCATCTTCACCTGTATCAGGCCGGCCTCAACCGGCGACATCTTCTGGTCGAGGGCCTTGGCCGCGGCAATGACGACGCTGTTGGAGGAGTCAGCCCCGGCCCACTTCTCCAGGGTTTGCAAATTTCCCCGTAGGCTGCGGATCTGATTGACGGCGCGATGCAGCGAGTCGATATCCTGCCGCAGCTTGTAGGCCAGATCGAGCTGATCTTGCAAGCCCGTGGCGGTTACCTGGTTCTGAATGCGGGGATCGGGTTTGACCTCCAGCGACGCGGTTTGGCTCCTACCTTTGACGGTGAGTTTAATCTGATAGACGCCTGGAACTACCAACGGACCGCGCGGTGGCTCACCGCTGTAAAAGGCCCCGGGAATCTGTGCCGGAGAATCGGTGCGGAAATCCCAGGCAAACCGGTTCATGCCCGCGTTGGCAGGCAACAGGTCCGCTGGTTTCTCGCGGTCAGGCCATTCCGGCGGCTGTTCCTGGTTGCTTTCCTTGACATTGGATAACTGGCGCACACGCTTACCCTGCGAATCCAGAATCTCAATCGTGATCTCTTCTTTTTCTGCCGGCTTCGATTTCAGGTAGTAGTAAAGGATGGCGCCTTTGGGAGGGTTGTCTCCCACGGGGCGCTTGCGGTCCACCTCGTCGGGGAAGTGCAGCCGTATCGCGGTAGCGGGTTGATAGAGATGAAAGTCTTCTGCCGTATTGGCGGAGTTTGCCTGTCGAAGGGGACTCACATCGTCGAGAATCCAGAACGAGCGGCCATGGGTCGCGGCTACCAGGTCGTTGTCTTTCACGGCCAGGTCGTGAATCGGTGTGGTGGGCAGGTTGAGCTGCAAGGATTGCCAGTGCGCGCCGTCGTCGGTGGAGAAGTAAACCCCGGTCTCCGTGCCGGCGTACAGCAGGCCTTTCATCTTGGGATCTTCCCGCACCGACCGCACGTAAGCGCCCGCGGGGATACCGTTGTTAATCAGCGTCCAGGTCTTGCCATAGTCGTGGGTCTTGTAGATGAAGGGATTGAAGTCATCGAGCTTGTGACGGTCGATGGCCGCATACGCCGTGCCGGCATCGTGCGGCGATGGCTCGATGATGCTGACCATGCTCCACTCGGGCATGCCTTTGGGAGTGACGTTCTCCCAGCTCTTACCGTCGTCGCGGGTGAGATGGATCAGACCATCATCGCTTCCCGCCCATAGCATTCCCTTCTGTAACGGCGATTCGGCCAGGGCGAAGACGGTGTCGTAATACTCCACGCTCGTAATATCGAGGGTGATATCGCCGCCCGAAGGCTTCTGTTTTTCTTTGTCGTTGCGCGTGAGATCGGGGCTGATCGGGCTCCAGCTGCGGCCTTGATCCGTGCTCTTGAACACGTTCTGCGCCGCAGTGTAAATCACGTTGGAATCGTAGGCTGACACAAATACCGGTTCCGTCCACTGAAAACGGTACTTGAGCGCATCGGCGCCGTTACCGGAGGTGTCAAGCGGGTAGGGAGACGCGTCTTGAGTCTGGTTGGTGCGGTGATCGTAGCGAGTGATGATGGCGGCGTCGGACCCGGCATAGACAATTTCCGGATCGCGCGGATCGGGCGAGATATAGCCGCTTTCCCCGCCGCCCACTTCGTACCAATCCTGGCGCGCGATGACGCCGTCGTCACTCTGGCTGGCGATGGCGACGGTGGAGTTGTCTTGCTGCGCGCCATAGATGCGATAGGGCCAGTGGTTGTCGACGGCGACGTGGTAGAACTGCGCGGTGGGCTGGTTGTTCTGCGGCGTCCAGGTCTTGCCGCCATCCACTGAAATCGTGACTCCGCCATCGTTGCTATTGAACAGACGTTGCGGGTTGGTGGGATCAATCCACAAACCGTGATGGTCGCCGTGGGGCGCCGGCAGCAAGTCGAAAGTCTTACCGCCATCGTTGGAGCGGAATGCGCCCGTGTTCAGCACGTAGACCGTATCCACCTGTTTGGGATCGGCGAAAACGTGACTGAAATACCAGGCGCGCTGGCGGTAGCGCTCGTCTTCGTTTACCCGCGTCCAGGAATTGCCCGCATCGTTGGAGCGATACAATCCGCCTTTATCGGCTTCGATGAGCGCATACACCCTATTGGAATCGGCGCCGGATACCGAAATGCCGATACGGCCCAACTCGCCTTCCGGCAGGCCGTTGCCTTGTAACTGCTTCCACGTGAGCCCGCCATCGACGGACTTATAGAGTCCGCTGCCCGGTCCGCCACTGTTGAAATACCAGGGCAGCCGGCGAACCTGCCAGAGCGCCGCGTACACCACGCTGGAGTTCCTGGGATCGAAGACGACATCGATCGCGCCAGTGTTTTCGTCGCGGTACAGAACTTTTTGCCAAGTCTTGCCGCCGTCGGCGGTGCGGAAGACGCCGCGCTCTGTATTAGGGCCCCAGGCGTGTCCCAAGGCCGCAACCAGAACGATGTCAGGATTGCGCGGATCGATGATCACGGCTCCGATGTGACGCGAGTCTTTGAGTCCGACGTTCTTCCAGGTTCGGCCGGCGTCCGTGGATTTGTAAACGCCGTCACCGTAGGAGATGTTGCCGCGCAGGCAGGCCTCGCCGCTTCCGGCATAGAGCGTGTTCGGATCGGCGTCGGCCACTGCGATGGCCCCAATCGAGGAGACACCCTCGTGGTCGAAGGTCGAGGTCCAACTGAGCCCGCCGTTCGTGCTCTTAAAGACTCCACCGGCGACCGAGCCAAAGTAATAGGTGTTGGGATCGCCAGGGACGCCTGCGACGGCGAGCACACGGCCACCGCGAAACGGTCCGATCTGCCGCCACTGCATGCCTCCGCTGCCGGCAGGGTTGACCTGCCCTAGAACATTTCCAGCAAATAAGAAACACAGCAGTGCAGCAAGCGCAATCCGGCTTCGCATAACATAACCCTCGTTGAGCAGGAGTCGGGTTATGGTACTGGCAAACACCCGAGTGTGCAAGGTGCGGCGGTCAGCACAATGTTCATGAAGGATGGGAGAGATGCAGGAAAAGATTGGAGGCGCGGGTGGGAATCGAACCCACGCATAAAGGTTTTGCAGACCTCTCCCTTACCACTTGGGTACCGCGCCTCGGTTTCTATACCGTATCGCGTTCCACGATCAAAATCCAGTAGTTCGGCAGGGCGCCTGGTACCACTCTCGGGTGAAAGGTCGCACAGGAAGTCAGCAAACTGATGAGAGCTTGCTGTGATCAGACGACTGCGGTGTGGCGTGTACAATCCTTACACTCTTCCGACGATGGTCGACTCTGATCTGATATCGAATGCAGCTGAGGTGGCATGAACGTTCTGGAGTTCAGCGCACTGGTAGGTCTGGGATCTCTGCTGGCCGGATTTCTGGGCGCTCTAACCGGCTTGGGCGGCGGCGTGGTGGTGGTGCCCATGCTGGCGCTGCTGTTCCACGTCGACATCCGCTACGCTATCGGAGCTTCACTGGTTTCGGTGATTGCGACTTCGTCTGGTGCGGCCGCTGCGTATGTCCGCGAAGGTTATTCGAACATCCGTATTGGCATGTTTCTGGAAACCGCGACTACGATTGGCGCTATTTCGGGAGCCGCGATTGCGCTGCATGTTTCGGGGAACGCGATTGCGATTGTCTTTGGCGTAGTGCTGCTGTATTCCGCTTACTTGTCGAGCCGTCATCGCGAGGAGCACGGAGCCCAGCTGCAATCGTCGAAGCTGGCCGAGAAGTTGAGGCTGAATGGAACGTACCCTGGAGCCGGGGGAAAGCAATCCTACAATGTGACAGGTGTGCCGGCTGGATATGGCTTGATGTACGTCGCAGGCGTGCTGTCGGGCTTGCTGGGCATCGGCTCCGGCGCCGTCAAAGTGCTGGCCATGGACCAGGCAATGAAGATCCCGTTCAAGGTTTCGACGACCACCAGCAATTTCATGATTGGCGTGACAGCTGCGGCTAGCGCAGGACTTTACTTGAACCGCGGCTACATCGCGCCAGGCATCACCATGCCGGTCATGCTGGGCGTGCTGGCGGGATCGCTAATCGGCGCGAAAGTACTGGTGAAAGCCAAGGTTACGGTGTTGCGTTACTTGTTCGCGGCGGCCATTGTGGCGCTGGGAATTGAAATGATCGTCAACGGAGTCAAGGGGCGTTTATGAGCACGCCAAGCTGGAACGATCAGCGCATTGAAGTCATTATCGGAACGCTGCTGCGAACCGGCGTCATTCTGGCGGCGAGCGTGGTGCTGCTTGGCGGAATGCTGTACCTGATGCACCACGGGCATGAAGTCGCGGACTACGCTACGTTTCACGGCGAGCCGGAGAACCTGAAGAGTGTGAGCCAGATCGTTCACGGTGCGCTGGCGGGAAGTGCGCGCGCGATTATCCAGTTGGGATTGCTGTTGCTGATTGCCACGCCGGTGGCGCGTGTGATCTTTTCGGCCATCGCGTTCGCTATCGAGCATGACTACCTTTACGTGGGGATTACATTGATCGTGCTGGGAATTCTGCTCTATAGTCTGCTGGCTTCGGGTTGAGCAAAATTGCGTGGCTAGCCGAACCTTGCGGCGGGCGACTTTCGCGAAACCCGCCAGACTGAACGACATCTAACGTTACGATTCGTACTTCATTGGAGGAACAATGGCAGGAGTGAACCTTGCGGATGCGCGTCGCGTGATAGCGGCTGCAGAGAAGAAAGCACAGGAAATCGGCCAGCCCATGAATATCGCAGTGGCCGACGAAGGCGGCAACCTCGTGTCGCACGTGCGCATGGATGGCGCCTGGATTGGCAGTATCGATATTTCGATGAAGAAGGCGTATACCTCGCGCGCCTTTGACATCACGACCAAGGACCTGGCCACGCACTCTCAGTCTGGCGGGCAGTTCTTCGGCATTCATGTTTCGAACGATTGCAAAATTATGATCTTTGCCGGCGGTATTCCCTTGAAACGTGACGGCAAGGTGGTTGGGGCGATCGGCGTGAGCGGGGGTTCGGGCGAGCAGGACCACGCAGTCGCCGAAGCCGGCGCTGCGGCATTCTAAAGAAAGATCGCAAATTTGGGGGACCGTTCGTGCGGACGTTGCAGGGAGACTATTGAGCTTCGGCTTCGCGAGTTGGAGCTGCAGCTGAATGAGTGCGAAGAATGCCGGTGCCTACGAACACGGCGCACGACAGCAACAGGACGCGTAGCACGTTGGCGTGAAGCACCGGGTCGCCCAGCAGAATCCGCAGCAGACCGAAGCCGGCGCTGGCCGCGCAGAAGGCGAAATAAAACCTTTCCCTGGCGCAGTGCGAGAAGCGTAAGAGGATCAGTAAGACCAGCGTCACGATTACGTAAATCACCAGCAGAATAATGCTTCCGGCTACTTTCTCGCTGCGGATGGAAAAGGGCTCGGCGTGCGAGATGGCAAGCTGCAGCCCGGCCACCCCCAGGAAGAAAACGGAGTGGATGAGCGCGATGATGGCGCGCTTGCGGTTATTAATGATGGTGAAGCGGTCCATAAACAGGTTCTAGTGTGCCGGATTAGCGGCACAGGGGGCTGTGATCAAAATCACAGGTGGCGCGGTTTTTTGGGAGGGATGTCCGGGGCTAAAGCCCGCTGGCGATAAGTGCAGGTTGCCGCTGGGCTGAAGCCCAGCGCTTCCACCCAGTCTTAGAGCAACATGCGGACTTTAGAGATCGCCAGGACGATGCGAAATCGACGGCTGATAGCTGACTGCTGGTAGCGGATTTTGGAGGCGCGGGGCGGAATCGAACCGCCGATAGAGGTTTTGCAGACCTCGGCCTTACCACTTGGCGACCGCGCCGTTCAGGGTTGCTTATGCGGAGGACCCTCGCGGACCAAGCTGGGAGCAAGTGCGAAGGTAGCAAATCTGGAGCGGGAGACGGGATTTGAACCCGCGACTTCGACCTTGGCAAGGTCGCACTCTACCACTGAGTTACTCCCGCTCAGCACATTGATTATAGCGAATGCAGGAACAGGCGGGCAAATAAGCGGGACTGGCGCAACGCGGTTATAGCGGTCCTTCGACTCCGATCGGCCGCTGTTGCGGCCTCTCTGCGCTCAGGATGACAAACGGAAATTAGTAAGCGCCGCCGTGACCGGTGGCATGATCGGCGTTGACCCGCGAGGTGATCTCGTTGCGAACGTCCCACAGCGCGCGATAGAGAGGGAACTCCATGCGCTGCTTTAATACTTCTACCGGCGTTCCCATGGTGCCGACCACGCCACCGCCAATGATGCGTTGCGCCAGCTTCAGATGCGCGTAGCGGAAGAGTTGGATGTGCTCGTCGTAGTCGACGAGCTCCTCGGCAATTTCGTGCAATTCGAAAAACTCTGCGTGACGCCGGTACAGCTCTTCCAGTGTCAGCCCAGCCTTGCTCACTTGCTCAAAGAATGCCTCGCCCAGCCGCGGCGAAATGTGCAGCAGCGCTAGAAATCCCGGCGAGTCGAGGCCGCTGCCGTGTCCCAGTCCGGCGCGGATGACGTGATACTCGTAAGGCGTGATGCTTTCCAACAGCGCCAGCATGCGCAGTGGGTGATCGAGCATCTTGTTGGCGCGGCGCAGCAAACGTGCAGCATTTTTGTAATCACCCTGCTGAATGAGGAGTCGCGCACGATCCAGTTCCCAGGCTGCACCTTTCATCAGCAGTTCCGAGGCCTGATGCGTTACCTGGAAAGTAAGCTCGTCGGGATGCAGCATCTCTTCCGCCGGCTTCTGCAGCGCCAGGAGCTCGTCGGTGCGCAGGTAGCGTTCGTAGTCGGAGGCCCCAGCCCCCGGCAAAATCGGGGAGCGCATATCTTCAGTCATGGGCGTGACTCCATTGCGGATCTTTTTCGGGTGGGACAATCGAACCATCGCGCATGTGAACGATGCGATCGCCGTAGGTGGCGGCCTCGGGATTGTGAGTGATCATCAGGACCGTCTGTCCCAACTCTTTGTTCGATTGCCGAAGCATATTCAGCACGATCTCCGAATTCTCGGAATCGAGATTGCCGGTGGGCTCGTCGGCCAGCACGATGGCAGGCTGGTTGACCAGCGCGCGGGCCAGGGCAACGCGCTGCTGCTCGCCGCCGCTCATTTCTGAGGGGCGATGATCCAGCCGCTTGTCGATGCCCAATAGTTGGGTAATGTGTTTGTTGTACTCATGGTAGGCCTCGTCGTCCGGCTTGCCCGAAATATCGCGCGCGATCTCGATGTTGCCTTCCGCAGTCAGGGTGGGAAGCAAATTGAATTTCTGGAATACGAAGCCGATCTTATATTTGCGCATGCGCGTGCGGGCCGAGTCGGAAAGTGCGGTGAAGTCGACGCCGTCGATCAGCACGCGGCCGGAGTCGGCATGCGTCAGGCCGCCGAGAATGTAGAAGAAGGTCGACTTGCCACTGCCGGAAGGGCCAACGATGGTAACAAATTCGCCCTTTTCGATTTGCAGCGAGACCCCGCGCAAAGCCGGCACATCCACTTTGCCAATGCGGTAGGTCTTGCGCACATCCTCAGCCTGAATCATCCACCCCATGCGAATCTTTGATATTACACGAAACGATTGTGTTGCCGTTGGCAGCCGCGAGCCTGGCGTCCTCGTTGCCGGGAACTCGCCGGGTACTCCCCGCAGGGCGGTTTTCGAGTTACAACATCATCATGCCGAAAACATCCGTCGAGATGAAACATGCGCAGCTCGTTGCCCGAGCGGCGGAATGGCTCCGGCTTAAGTATGGATGCGGCATTGTGCTGTCTGAGCAGTATTGCGCGACCGGCGAAGTGCCTGACGTGATCGGCTGGAAAGCTTCATGCCAGTCGGTGCTGGTGGAGTGCAAAGTGTCACGGAACGACTTTCTGGCGGACGCAAACAAGCCATTCCGCTTACAGCCGGAAGACGCGCTGGGGAGCAAACGGTTCTATCTGGCGCCGGCGGGCATGATTGCACCGCAGGAGTTGCCAAAGCATTGGGGACTGCTGGAATGCGTAGGCCGCGAAGTGGAG
The DNA here is from genome assembly GCA_963833305.1 of uncultured Acidobacteriaceae bacterium. Taxonomy (GTDB): domain Bacteria; phylum Acidobacteriota; class Terriglobia; order Terriglobales; family Acidobacteriaceae; genus Bog-257. The sequence continues at coordinate 222,210 of CAWHXN010000011.1, forward strand.
ATGGTGGTGAAGCCAGGCAGGGTGGATCTGCGAAGCCCGGTCGGCCTGATGAAAGAGATGAACCTGCTGCTGGCGAGTTTGCGACGAGTCGAGGTGCGGATCGAACCGCAAACCATCACGGAATTTCTGAAGTGGAAGAATCGCATGGCTGAGTACAACGGGGGCAGGTTGCCGGAAGGGATCGCCGCTCGCGAACAAGAGGGGAATTCTTACGTGAGTGCTGCCTCAGCTGGCGTGGCGCACTCGCCCCGGCAGACATAATGTTGGCAGTAAGTATCGCGGATAAATCGATCGATACCGGGATTCGATTCGTCAGATGGCCTTAAAGATCGTTGCTCCCAGAACGAGCGTGAGCAGCACTCCCAGTAGGAAGATGCCGAAAAGAACCTTCGCGATTACGGCGAAGTCGGTGGCAATGCCGGTGAATCCCAGCAGCCCGAAAACAACGGCAAGTACGGCACAAATCAGTGTCCACTTAAGCATGCATGGATTGATGTCAACCCGGTTGACAAGGTTGTCAATCGCAGCCCTTTCTTATTATTGACGTGATTGCCAGATTCGCCTGGCCACGGCAGTGCTGCAGTCGGGAAGTGTGTTTGCCGGCGTGTGACTACGCGACAGCTTGCCGCTTCCTAGGCAACCCGTTTACAGCGAAAAATAAAATGTACAAATAGCAAATTACCGGCAGGATGAAGGCGTGGTGCAGGCCAACGCGATCTGCCAGCAGACCTTGCAGTTCGGGAATGATGGCGCCGCCTACGATTGCCATGATCAGCAGGCCGGAGGCTTCTCCGGTCAGGGGGCCAAGTCCTTCGATGCCGAGAGTGAAGATGCTGGGGAACATGATGGAGTTGAACAGGCCGACCAGCAGGAGAGCCCACATGGCTACGTGTCCGAAGCTGAGCATCGAAAGGCAAACCAGCGTGGCGGCAACGACCGCATTGAAGCCGAGTACGACCCGGGTAGGAACTTTCTGCAGCACGGCCGAGCCGATGAAACGGCCGATCATCGCGCCTCCCCAATAAAACGTGAGGTACTTCGCAGCGATGTCCGCTCTCAAGTTGCCGACCTCGGGAAGGTTCATGTAGTTGACCAGAAAACTTCCGATAGCAACCTCGGCTCCCACGTAGGCGAAGATACCCGCTGTTCCCATCACCAGGTTGCGATGCCGCCAAACGCTGTCGTTGGCGACGGCGTGTCCGCCTTCGGCTTCGGGAATGTGCGGCAGGTTGAACTTGGCAATCACTATGGCAAGTACGACAAGAGCCAACGCGATGACGAGGTAAGGCAGCTTGACGGAAGAAGCCTCTTGCAAGCGGTAAGCGTGCAAGGCCTGTGCAGGCATCGCACGCAGTTCGTCCTGAGTTTTGGGAGCGGCCACTGCGCCCAGAATCAGCAGTCCGCCGAAGAAGGGCGCGACCGTGGTGCCCAGCGAGTTGAAAGCTTGCGTCAGATTAAGCCGACTGGAGGCAGTGCGCGCCGGACCGAGCACGGCGACATAGGGATTCGCAGAAACCTGCAACGCGGTGATGCCGGCGGCAAGAATGATAAGCGCTGCGAGAAATAGTGGAAACGACGGAACGCTGGCTGCTGGAATGAAAAGCAATGCGCCGAGTCCCATGGTCAGCAGCCCACCGACCATCATCTTCTGATAGCCGATGCGCTCGATGATTTTTCCCGACGGAATGGAAAACACGAAATACGCCGAGAAAAAGCAGAACTGAACCAGCATGACTTCGGCGTAGTTCAAGTCGAAGATCGACTTAAGGTGGGGGACAAGGATGTCGTTGAGGCAGGTGAGAAATCCCCACATGAAGAAGAGCGTGGTCACCATCGCCAGCGGGCCGCTGTAGTTGCGAGCCGGCTCGGTTGCGGTGATGCTGGTTGTGTTCTGCTGTGGGCTGACTGCCATGTTCACCTGTTCGTTAGATGTCGAAATGGACTACCACGTCCGCCGCATGGGATGCGCCTCGGTGTTGAAGACCACCTGGTGCAGATCGAGCGTCGACTTCGGCGCATACAGCAAGTAAAGATACTTCAGCGTCTCCGCCAGGAAGAAACTTTCCATGTCGTCGCGCTTTTCTTTGGTCTCGACGTTACGCAGCGCGGCGTAGCCGACATCGGCTGCGGCAGTATTTCCGCAAGCTGTCGAAGAACGTTCTGCCCATGTCAAGATATCGCGAATCGGCGGTGAAGTAATAAAGATAGTACGTGGACTCGATGATCTCGGGGCGAAGCTCGTAGCCGGGGTAGGTGATTTTCATGGTCGAGTAATCCATCTCTTCCGGTTCGACGCCGAAGGTGGTCCACATCTTATAGCTGGACTCCTGCAAAGCCTTGGCGCGTTCCAGGTCTCCAGAAAGCGCCAGCACCGCGGGGAAGAACGCGTCGAGCGCGCCGTAGTGGGTGGAGACGACTGCGCCGGTATTCATGTTGACCTGCTTGTACCAGAGGCCAGTTGGCGTTGAGTCGGCGACGTACTGGTTAAGCGCGGAAATGCTGGTCTTCCACATCTGCTCGCAATCTTTGTCGTGGAAGAGGATGGAGCACTTGAGCAGATATTCGTAGTAGGAATCGATGCCGCCGCTGATGTGGCTGGTGGGATCAGTCCACTTGCCGGTTTCAACGTTGATGGTGGAACCGACCAATCCGATTGGCGAGCGGCGATTGTAAACCTCGACCAGAGCCCGCTTCGCCTTGTCGTAATAAACCTGTTTGCCGGTCAGCTTAGCGAGCGTGCCGAACTCGATGAGCAGCGAACCGATCTCGGCGGGATTGCTCTCCACGCCTTTCACCGCACCGGTCTTTAAGTTGACGAAGACGTAAGGCATGCCGGTTGGCGAGTTGAACGCCGGAAGCAGGCGGTGGCCGAGATCGTCGGCGAGGGCGAGCAGGCGCGGATCGCCAGTGAGCTGATAGCTGCTCAACAGGCCGCCCAGCAGGCGAATCGTGATCTCGAAATTCTTGACGTAAATATCCTTGTCGAATGAGAGTTGCTTGTCGATCAGCTCGCGGTCTGCCTTGGCTTCGTCTTTCAGGCCCATCAGTACCATGGTGTCAAGCGCGTCGACCGGCGTCATCAGCAGCGATGTGCCGTACCAGTCGTGATAGCTCTTGCTGAGCGGCTGCAACTCGTCGTGTCCCCAGGCGTATTGTTTGTAGCCGTTCCAGGCATGCAGGAATTCCTGACGGACACCATCGGCCATCTCGGATTTCTGCTGATCGGTCCACTGTGCTTTATCAGTCGACTGCGGCGTCGGCTTGGGGGGCGTTGCATTTTGCGCGAACGCGGCGGTGAGCGCGAAGCAAAATGAGATGAGAGCCAGGGCTGTTTTGCCAGCCGTTTTGGCGATCGAGCTAGATCGCAAGTAGCTCCTCCTTGATTTGGCGGACCAGCGCACGATCGGTCAGTTGAAACGTAGATTCCGACGGACCGTTTTCGGCGCCAAACTTGATGTTGGGATTGGCGAGGGTAGATGTGTCGCGATGCTCGGTGAAGGCTGTCAGGTGAATCTGATTGCAGCCTGTCTGGTTAGCGAATTGACGAATGTTATCGAGGTGAAGGCCCGCGCCAGGCAGTACTTCGATTCGCCCGTCGGCACGATCGATCAGCTGCTTGATGAGAGCAACTCCTTCGGGCGCGCCGTTCTTCTGGCCGCTGGTAAGGACACGCGTGATGCCTAGATCGATCAGTTCCTCGAGGGCGCGGAAGGGAGCGGGCGTGACGTCGAAGGCGCGATGAAACACGGCTTGGCGTGAACCGATACGCTTGCGAAGCGCGCGAGTGCGTTTGATATCAATGGTGCCGTCGTCGTTCAGAATGCCGAAGACGATACCGTCGGCGCCGTGTTCGAGCAACACGTCGGCGTCGCGCTCCATCACGGCAAACTCAGTCGGCGAATAGCAGAAGCCTGCGGCGCGCGGACGATTCATCGCGATCACGGGAATTTTCGCGTGCTGCTTGACGTGAACGAGCGAGCCGAGTGACGGCGTCAGGCCGCCGAGGAATAGCGCCGAGCACAACTCGACGCGGTCGGCGCCGCCAGTGGCAGCTTCGATGGCGTCCTCCGCCGAACCGCAACAGATTTCCAGCAGCTTCTGGCCCATAAGAAAAAGCCCCAGCCGGATGGGATTCTACTTTAACAAGAAGTGATCTGGCCTTCAAACCCGGCGGCAAGAACGGGCCGGGGCTAAAGCCCCCATTAGTTGTCGCGTTGACGGCCCGGCTGAAGCCGGGCCCTGACACAAGTCACACCGATGCAAGTGGCAAATGATGCGCTTCACAATTGACGCGAGTCGCCACCGAGGCAAGTCGCAAATGATGAAAGTCGCAATTCAAAAAACCGCAATCAATACAGGTCGCAACACGATGCGATTTGTGAGACATGGCCACAAGTTAACGGTTGACGGTCTCCAGTTCCGACTCCTCTTCGTCCTCGATCGCAGAATCGCGGTCTTCGTGGTTCCGAAATCCGGCAGGCTTGGCCGATGACAGCGGCAGGATATCGATGGCCAAGTCTTCCATCTGCTTCCAGGTAGGCCGGCTGCGGTCCGTGTAGCTGGTGCACTGGTAGACCTTGAATGGCACCACCAAGGGTGGGCCATAAGCGACGGTGCAATACGCGAGTTCCTCGCTCTCGCGATAACCGCGCACGATATGGGCATGCGTGCAGGAAGCGCACTTCGATTGCGTCTCCATGGGCGTCCCGTTCTTTACATAGATGGTGGTCATAATCTCTCTCTAGTCTCGGCGCAAAGGCCGAGGTCCGGCGACGGTGGACAGCCATTTAATAAGGCGATGACTGCCCACGTATCGACGCTGAGAAACGTTTCAAGGCCGCCAGGCGATCCTGATCACAGCGATGTTCTGCTTTTCCTGGCGAGCGGGTCGAACGAAGCCCACAAGACGCTCTGGCTTGGGAATACGGGTATCCACATAAACCGAGCACTCGCACACTTCGAACTTCAGCTCGCGGAGCCCGCCTCCGTAGCAGCAAGAGGTGAGCTCTTCGCCCTCGCGCCCCTTCTGCGTCACTGCATAGACGCAGGTGGAGCAGAGCGTGTCGTGACGCTTCGAGTTTCCGAGAATGTTCAACGTCAACATGGCTCACCTGGGAGATAGGACGACGTTTACACGTCGCCGCAGTTCCAAAGCAGATCCCTCGCTGCGCTCGTGATGACAAAAATAAAGGCGATTGCAGGGTTTGAAACCCGGCAAGTTGTTTGGATATGCGATGCGGGACTGCGAACCGGATTAGCGGAACAGGTCAGCTAGACTAGACGAGGTCCGCCCGGAGGCCGTCGCGCACCAGAGCTGGTTGCGATTACCTGCGCATCGAAATGTGTTGGGCATAAGCATTGGACCTCTGCAAAAGAGTTATTACCTTGCCACAACTTCGGGGTGGATTGCAAGCAGCATTTCATGCTTTTGCGCACGGGGAAGAGTTAAGCTCAAAATAGTTGGCTGCTGGTTGCGAACGTTGAGATGACCATGAATGAGTCCACCAGTTTTGATCGCTACCTCGAACCATGGCTCACGGCGCGGGTTCCTGGCATGGCCGTCTACTCGCGACATCTCGCCGAATTTTATGACTGGGTGCGTACGGAAGTAGACGCTCAGGCGAACTATACCGACCGCTACGCTCCTCCTGCGCTGGAAACCTACGATCGCAACGGCGATGTAGTCAATCGAATCGTCGCCAATCCCTGGTACGAAGAGCAACATCGCGAACTGTACCGTCGCGGCATCATCGGGTTGCCGTATGCGGAGCAAGCGCCGCACTTGCTGACCTTTGCCATGGGCTACGTGCTGGCGCAGGCGGACATCAGCTTGCATTGTCCCGTGACACTTACCGGAGCGGTGGCTTATGTGCTCGGCACGCATGCGCCCGATGCGGTGCGTCAGCGCTTTCTCTATGACGTTGTGCGAATGGATGGGCTGGCCAAGACGGGCGGCACGTGGGCTACCGAGCAACACGGGGGCAGCGATGTGGGCGCGACGACGACAACGGCGGTGCGCAACGGCGACGGCTTCGCGCTGCATGGGCTGAAGTGGTTTACCAGCAATGCCAACAGCGGACTGGCGGTGGCAACGGCACGTCCGGAAGGAGGTGAACAGGGATCGGCGGGCCTGGGGTTGTACCTGGTGCCGAGTCATCTGGGACAAGGACAGCCGAACCACTATCGCATTCGGCGGCTGAAGGACAAGCTGGGCACCAAGGGACTTCCGACTGGAGAGATCGATTTGCTGGGCGCCGAAGCGGTCGAGATCGCGCCGCCGCCGGAGGGGTTCAAGTTGATGATGGAAGCGCTGGAATACAGCCGCGTCCACAATGCGGTGGGATCGGCTGGCATTCAGCGGCGGGCGTTGCGCGAAGCGCTGGCGTGGGCCAACACGCGTCGCGCCTTCGGCCACGTTCTTGGCGAGTATCCCATGGTGCAGGACGAGTTGCTGAAGATGCGAGTGGAGTTTGAAGCAGGCGCGCTGTTGGCGTTTGAATCGGCGGTCACGTTCGGCGAGGTCCAGCAGGATAGCGAGCGCCGCACCTGGTTACGGCTGTCGACGGCGCTGGCCAAGTATCTGACGGCGGAATACGCGATTGCCGCGACGCGGGCGGCGCTGGAATTGATCGGCGGCAATGGTTATACCAGCGACTATCCCATGGCGCGGTTACTGCGCGATGCGCAGGTGCTGACGGTGTGGGAAGGTCCGGCGAACATTCAGGCGCTGGAATTGCTGCGCCTGCTGGGCCCGCGATATCGGGGGTGGGAGCAGTATCGCTCGCGACTGCAAAACGTCTGCAGCAAAATTCCGGAAGAGCTTGGCAAGTTGCGCGAGGGTTTGGCAATCAGAATACGCGGCGACGAAGAGGCTGTCGCAATCACCCTGCGTGACGGAGAGAGCGCGCAACGCCACGCTCGCAAGCTACTGCATCGCCTGAGCCAAAGTCTGGCATTCGCACTGTTGTGCGAAGCTGCTATACAAGGAGATCCGCTGCAGGCGCTATCGGCGTGGCGTTATTTCGAGACAATTGAACCGCCAGCTTTCGGGACCGAAGACGAGGATGCTCGCCGCGGAGTGCTTGAATTGCTGCAGGAAGAAGCGCAGCAGGCAGCGAAGAAAGTATAGAGGTCTCGTCAATGGATAGGGGCACTTGCTGCGCGGCGGGCTGCAGTAATTTCGTCCCACCGCACCCAGGCGATGTAGAAAACCACGAGGATGTTGATTCCCAGGATTGCCCAATGAAATGTATTGGGGTGGCGGATCAATTTGTAAATCTCGACTGGAAGGTAGAGGCAGCCCGAGATGATGGCCAGCCACTCTGCCCATGCCCGCTGTCTCCACAAGCCATAACCTTCGAAGAAGCGCAGGATGGCATAGGTGAGCGCGATTCCCCAAATCATGGCGAAGCTGGGAATAGACATTTTGTCGGCGGCATGGACAACCTGCTGCGACCAATGGTGCTCAGGGTTGATATGGAAAAAGAAGAGGATGTGTTCGGCGGCCTCGCCGAAATCGACGTCGCGCCGCCGCATGGCGACGAGGGCATACGCGATGACCAGCGCCAGGCATCCCTTGAGCGCCTCGAGGATGGCGACGGTTCTGAGGCCAGCGCGGTGCGTGTGGCGTCGCGAAGCTTGCTGCCCGCGTATAGTAGTGCTGCTGCTCATGACTGAGGTGGCGCGACTCCGGCCTTCCGCTCCACGTACATTACCAAATGCCGGCCGAAGATGCTGCATTTCCCGACTGTGGTCCATCTCAAGTTCGAAGCATAATAAGCGAAATTGGGTGTCGGCGGGGAGTAATTTGATGCCGGCAGCAGGGACGCTTCAAGCTGAGCGGAGTTGCCCCGCCTGGAGAATATCCAGCATTTCCTTCGTCGTACAAAATTTCTCGCGGCAACGCCCTGCGCCCGCGCGAGCCACTTCGGCGGCATCGATGCTGCGCCAACCCTGGTAGTCGACCCAGGCAACCTGCCTCTGATTCAGCGATTGTCTAAGGCCTTCGCCGCCTGCACGGGCTGCGTCGGTTACCTCTTGCGCTATTTTCTGCGCGACCTGTTGCGCCTCAGCGCGATTGGTCGGGATGGTTCCCGAGGGGCCGCGTTTGGCCCAGCCTACAACGTAAAGTCTGTCATTGATTTTGCCGTCCTGATTGGCGAAGACGCCGTTCACGGGTTCGGCGGTACAACAGGCTCGGCTCTCGTATCCGATGCAAGTAACCGCAAGTTGTGCCGGCAACTCGACGGGCTGAGCGTCAGCCGCCTGGAAATTCACCGTACGCAATTTCTCTTCACCGACAAATGCGGTCGGAGTCAGGTTGAAGTGAAAATTGATGGTGACGGGAGTCTGGCGCAAGCTGCCTTCAGCAAAGCTGCGAAACGTGGTGAGCACGGCACTGTCGCCCACCAGACCTGCAGGATGTGCAATCACCGGACGCGCGCGCTGAAGCGTGCCCAACTCCGCCAGTTCGTTATGGTTGAACTTGGTATCGGCCGCGCTGCGCCGGCCGACGATGTGAATCGACTCGATGGGCTGAGCCGTCAGCCATGACATGACCTCGGGCGAAAGATCGGAGCCGGTGACTTCGTCAGGACCTTTGGCCAGGATGCGAGCTACATCGATGGCGACGTTTCCGTTGCCGATGACCACGGCCGAGCGCACGTCGCCAACCGCGGGCGGCTGACTGTCTGGATGACCGTTATACCAGCCGACGAATGAGCCTGATCCGATGACGCCCGGCAAATCTTCGCCAGGAATTCCCAGCCGACGATCCAGGGGCGCACCGGTGGCCAGCACAACTGCGTCATAGAGCGACGTCAGTTCATCGAGACGAATATCGCGGCCCACCTCGACGTTGCCGAAGAAGCTGACGCGATCGCGGGCGAGCACGCGATCAAATAGGCGCGAAACCGCTTTAGTACTTTGATGGTCGGGAGAGACACCATAGCGAATGAGGCCGAACGGCACGGGCAGCCGCTCGAGAATGTCGATCGAGGCGTCGGGAAAGAGTTTGAGCAGATGATCTGCCAGGTAACAACCTGCGGGACCGCTGCCGATGATGGCGATGTTGATCATAAGTAGCAATTAGCAACTAGCTTTGAGTTGTCATTACGAACGGCCCTTAGGCCGCGAGGAATTCGCTTTCTTCGCAAGGGTAGAGAAAGCAGATTCCTCGCTTCGCTCGTAATGACAATCCGTGATGTATCGTGTGACCAATTAGCAACGTCCTGTTGAGATCAGCGTGTCGTTCCTGAAGGGGCTCAATTGCTAAACCGCCGCTTGCCATTGCTGAAGAGTCCAGGCGAGAACCTGTCGTCCCTACGGGACTCGAATCAATTTTTCGCCTTACCCAGCACTCCGCCTGCGGCTCCGAGTTGGGCTAAGCTCTTCCGCGCCTGCGGCGCTCGATTTTCGGTTCGAGCAGCGCGCTTGCGACTCACGAGTCTAGCCATCATCCAAACTTCATTGCCGCCAGAACAGGCTTTCTTGATGCGGCGAGCCAAAAGAAAAGCAGTTTCCTCGCTTCGCTCGTAATGACAATTCGTGATTTCGTAATGACAATCTGTTGAGATCGCGTAATGACAATTCGTGCTGGTAACGTCTAACCGTCAACCCCGATCCCTGATCCTAAACGCTGACCCCTGGTCTCTAACCCCTGATCCCTGACCCTTGCCTTAATTAATCTTCACGTACTCGTAGTCCACCGGATTGTTGTTGATGCCGCGGTCGGGAGGCGCGATCCACGCCGCCATCTTGCCCTGCTCGTGCACGCCCTGCATCAGGCTCATGATGTAGGCGCGGTCGCTGTCGCTGGGCAGCCAGCCTGCCAATGCGCGCGTTGAACTCTTCTTGCGTAATCGGCTTGCCTGTGGGATCGGTCGGAACGCCGGCCCAGCTTCCGATGTTGCGACGGAAGCGCGTGCGAGGGCAGCGACAGACGGAACGAATGGCCGGCCTTTTCGATCAGCCGGTTCCAGCGCGTGACGCCCAGGTCGCAATCTTTCACGTACGAGCCGCGCGTGACGTCGTTCATCGCATTGCGCATCGGGATCTCTTCGGTCTTGATGCCGCCGTTGCCGTCGGGAACTTCAAGCGTGTAAATCTGGTCGGCGGCGACGTGGTCTTCGTAGCGCGACTCGTCGGGACGGCCCTTCAGCCCATTGGCGAAATAAGACGCGGCGTTGGAAGAAGTCTCCGAGCCGAACAGATCGAGCGACGAGCTGAACCAGAAGTTCAGATAGCGCTGCACCGTCGGCAGATCGATCGCGCCGGCCTTGCGAATCGCCAGCCGGATCGTCGGTGTTCAGCTCCTTCATCACTTCCAGCGTGCGCTTGATCACGCGATTGATGCCGGTGTCGCCGACGAACATGTGGTGCGCTTCTTCGGTCAGCATGAACGGAGCAGGTACGGGCCAGCGGATCGAAGCTCGACTCGGCCAGCGACTTCAGCTGGAACTTGCCGTCGCGATCGGTGAAGTAGGTGAACATGAAGAAGCTGAGCCAGTCGCGAATGGGCTCGTTGAACGTGCCCAGAATGCGCGGCTTGTCGGCGTCGCCGGAGTGGCGCTCCAGCAACTCTTCCGCTTCTTCGCGGCCGTCGCGACCAAAGTAAGCGTGCAGCAGATAGACCATCGCCCACAGATGACGGCCTTCCTCGACATTCACCTGAAACAGATTGCGCATGTCGTAAAGCGACGGAGCGGTGTGGCCGAGCATGCGCTGCTGCTCGACCGACGCCGGCTCGGTGTCGCCCTGGGTGACGATCAGGCGGCGCAGGATGGCGCGATACTCGCCGGGAATCTGCTGCCACACTTCCTGGCCATAGCTGTCGCCAAAGCCGATCTGGCGATCAGGATCGCGGTCGGCGAGAAAGATTCCCCAGCGATAGTCGGGCATGCGGACGAAGCCGTAGGTCGCCCAGCCTTTGGCGTCGACCGAGGTCGCGGTGCGCAGATAGACGTCGGCAACCTGAAAATCGCGCGGTCCCAGCTCCTGCCACCAGTTCAAGAAATTCGGGCTGCCAGTGCTCCAGCGCGCGCTGCAGAGTGCGGTTGGAGCCGAGATCGACGTTGTTAGGAATGCGGTCTTGATAATTAATTGACATGATGAAACCTCTATTTGCGAAAAGCAGATCCCTCACGGCTAAGGCGGTTCGGGATGACAAAAATAAAAGACTCGTTACGGCGTAGCTAAAGCCACACCCCTTGAAAACAATCATGCCGCCAATCAAACTACCTGAGACCAAACTTTTTCGGCAGCCGTTCAGAGTCATGGCGTGAGACGAAGCTCTACCTACACTCTTTCCCAATTGAAGCGTGCTTTCGAGCCGGTGCCGAACAGCTTCAGCGCGCCATGCTCGCCAGTGGAATTCGGACGAATGAATACCCAGTTCTGCCACGCGGAGAGCCGGCCGAAAACTTTCGTCTCCAAAGTTTCGTCGCCGGGGAAGCGCAGGCTGGCTTCCAATCCCGTAAGCGCGTCGGGCGACAGGCTGGCACGCTCTTCAATGGCGATACGCACTTCGTCTTCCCAGTCGAGATCGTCGGGCGCAACGGTAACCAGTCCGCGCTTCCAGCGCTTCTTCCGGGCCCAGCAGTTTGCCCTTGGCTTCCATCGGCTGCGGCCATGTGCCTTGGCATCGCCGCTGAAGCGCGTCTCCAAACGGCTACGATCGTTGACCGCAGGCAGAAGTCCGAAGTTGAAATCGTCGACCGCGATCTTCGGCGAATCCGCTTCTTCTTCCGGCAGCGCCAGCATGTAGCTGCGATCGGCGGCCAGCGCCAGCTCGAACAGCAATTCCGGCAAAGCACGAACCCGGCTCGATGATGGCGTACATGCTGCGCGAGGAAACATCGAGACGAGCGAACGTCCGGCGCAACATGCCGATGGTCTCGCGCACCAGCCAGTCATTGCGATGCTCGAGCATCACGGCATCGGCGGCAAGAACGGCCTGCGCGATTGCCGGAGGTCTTCAGCAGCAGCAGCCCAAGTTCGGGCTCGTTGACGCGCAGCATCAGGATGGCGTCGTCGAGTTCGCGCGCCATCGCCAGCGGCCACCATTGATCGCCGGCGGCATGAATTTCGTCGACGGATCTTTGGCTGATCGCCTTCGGGAGCGCGCACCGTCAGCGTCATCGTGCGCGCGCTGCGATCGAACGCGACGTCAACATGCTTGTAGTGATAGCCGTTGTCGTCGATCTTGCGATGCCAGCGGATTCAGCTTGATGCCCTTGGCGTCGGCAGGACGCGTTGAGTCGTTCGCCAAGGCCTGCGCGCGGGCGCGAGCCGCGTCTTGAAACTTGGCGGGAATGGCGATGTCGTCGACCAGTCCCCATTCCTTGGCGCGCTCACCCTTCACGCCGTCAGGATTGGTGCAGAACATGTCGGCCAGATCGCGGCGCACTTTGCGCTTGTCGACTACGCGCGTGAGGCCGCCGGTACCGGGTAGCACGCCGAGCAGCGGAACTTCAGGCAGGCTGACTGCGCTGGAGCGATCGTCGATCAGCACGATCTCGTCGCAAGCCAGCGCCAGTTCGTAGCCGCCGCCGGCGGTGGTTCCGTTCAGCGCGGCGAGGAACTTCAGTCCATCATGACGGCTGGAATCTTCCATGCCGTTGCGCGTCTCGTTGGTGAACTTGCAGAAGTTCACTTTCCACGCGTGGCTGGACGTGCCCAGCATGTAGATGTTGGCGCCGGCGCAGAACATGCGCTCGCGCGCGCTGGTCAGGACTACGCAGGCCACTTCAGGATGCTCGAAGCGAATGCTCTGCAGAATGTTGTGCAGCTCGATGTCGACGCCCAGGTCGTAAGAGTTGAGCTTGAGCTTGTAGCCCGGCTTCAGGCCGCCGTCTTCGTTGACGTCCATGGCCAGGGTGGCAATGCGGCCGTCGATGGTCAGCCGCCAATGGCGGTACTCTCCGGAAGCCACGTCAAAAGTGACGAGCTCCGCTTCATTTACGTTAGGCATGCAGGTTGAACTCTCCTCAGGACAGCGCCGGTGCGGCGGTCAAATCCCCACGTTCGATAGATGCATTATAGTGCATTTCGGCATAGTTTGGCTACGCATTATTATGCATTTTTGTGGTCTACTGTTTCGCTTTCCTGGACTGCTCGCGTCAGACATTTCCAAGCTGTGCTTAACCGCATGATTGCTGGTGTTGATGGTGATGTCGGCTTTGCGATACAGCGGCTCGCGAACTTCCAGGATGCGCTTCAGGTCCGACATGGATTCGCGATTGTCGGCCATCGGTCGCATGTCGCCCTGGGCGATGACGCGCTGCATGTGATCTTCCGGCGTGGCTCGCAGCCAGACGGTGAAGCACATGGTGAGCAGGCGTTCGAAGGTCGCCGGCTCCGAAACCAGGCTGCCGCCGGTGGCCAGCACGAAGCGCGGATGGCGCTCGATGACCTGGTCGAGGCAGCGGCGTTCGAGCCGGCGAAATCCGCCCTGGCCATAGAGATCGAAGATGGCGCTCAGGCCGACGCCGCTCTCCTGCTCGATCAGGCGGTCGAGTTCGAGAAACGGAACTTCGAGGCGATCGGCCAGCATGGCCCCCAGCGTGGATTTGCCGGCGCCGCGCAATCCGATCAGGGCGATGCGTCCGCGGCGCGCTTCCAGATCGACTCCGCCAAAATGTTGCACCAGCAGCCGGCGAGCTTCGGCCAGTTCGGCCGCCGGCAGACGGCGAAGGAATTCGGTGGTGTGAACCAAGTCGACCGGCGGCTCGGGACCTTGCGAGCACCAAGGCTTCGACGGGAATGTCGAGCGCGCTGGCGATCTGGCGCAGCAGCAGGATCGAGATGTTGCCCTGCCCGGTTTCCAGTTGCGCCAGATAACGCTCGGAGACCTCAGAATCGCGGGCCAGGATTTTGCGAGTCATGCCGCGGCGGGCGCGAGTCTCGCGCACTCGCTCGCCGAGCAACTTAAGATAGTCCGACTCGGCGATAGTTTCGTGGCCGGGAGGCACGGAGACGGAGTCGAGCTGGCTATCGGCCAGATCGTTGTCGTCCAGATGCACAATGTCGCGTTTTCGGGCCACGGTGGATGCATTATACTTCCGAGACCGCACGTATAATAGTGCCGAGTGGGGAGAAAAGGGCGCCGTCAGAGGGTTGCCCTGTGGGGAACGAAAGCATGGGCATAGACATTACCATCCTGGTGGGCACCATGACGGGCACCGCCGAGATGGTGGCGCAGGAAGTTCAGCAGGCGCTGGAGACGGCAGGCCATCAGGCGACCATCAAGGTGATGGACGGACTGGATGCCAGCGTCTTCCAGGGTGGCGGCACGTTCCTTATCTGCACCTCGACCTATGGGGCGGGCGATGTGCCCGACAACGCACAGTCACTGTTCAACAGTTTAGAAACCGAGAAACCGGATCTGAGCAATGTGACCTATGGGGTGATCGCGCTCGGAGACCGGACTTATAAAGACACGTATTGCCAGGGCGGCATACGTTTCGACAAGATGCTGACGGAACTGGGCGCCAAGCGCGCGGGCGAGATGCTGATGCACGACGCCAGTTCAGGTACGCTGCCGGAAGAGTTGGCGGCACAGTGGGTTGTGCCCTGGGTTGAGCAGCATCTGTCTCCCCTGCGGCAAGCTTAGGACAAACTTTCATCGGAGATGGCATAAATCATGGCAACTACAGTGGAAAATCGAATTGCGATCGGAGACCAAGGTGCTGCAGAGCTACTTCGGCGGCAAGTGGCAGGCCGGCTCCGGCGAGGGCGCAGCCCTGGTGAATCCCACAACGGGGGACACGCTGGCGACGGCGAGCTCCAAGGGCCTGGATTTGAAGGCAGCGCTGGAGTACTCCCGCAATGTGGGAGGTCCGGAGTTGCGCAAGCTTACTTATGGGCAGCGCGCGGAGTTGCTGGGCAAGATCGCCGATGCGCTAGCGGCCCGACGCGACGAGTGGTTTGAGATTGCGCGCAAGAATTCCGGCAATACCAAAGCCGATGCTTTGATCGACGTGGACGGTTCGATTGGCACGCTGAAGTATCTTCGCCAAGATTGGCGCCAAGCTGGGCGATGCCCGCCTGCTACGCGACGGAGCGCCTATGCGACTGGCGCGCGACGCGAATTTTCAGGGACTGCACGTGGGAGTGCCGCTCGACCGGAGTCGCGGTCCACATCAACGCCTTCAATTTTCCGGCTTGGGGATTGTGGGAGAAAGCCGCGGTCAGCCTGCTGGCCGGCGTTCCGGTACTGGCTAAGCCTGCGACTTCGACCGCGTGGCTGGCGCAGGAGATGGTGAGCGCGGTGATCGAGGCTGGCATTCTTCCGCCGGGGGCGTTGTCGATACTCTGCGGCTCGCCCAACGATCTGCTCGATCATCTGCAATAGGCGATGTAGTCGCGTTCACCGGCTCGGCCGATACCGGCGACAGCATTCGCCAGCATAAGACGGTTCGTCAACAGAACGTGCGCGCTGAACATTGAGGCCGACAGCTTGAACGCGGCGCTGCTGGGACCGGATGCGGCGCCCGACTCTCCGCATTCGGCTATTTCGTGCGCGAAGTGATGCGCGAGATGACGCTGAAGGCGGGCCAGAAGTGCACGGCGATCCGGCGCGTGCTGGTTCCTGCCGAGCAGGCCGCTGCGGTGACGGAAGCTCTAGTGGCGCTGCTGAAGACGGTAGTGGTGGGCGATCCGGCGAACCCGCTGGTGAGCATGGGGCCGGTGGTCAATATGGCACAGCGTAAGACAGTGGAAGAAGGAATTGCCAAGCTGAGTAACGGAGCGGAGGTCGTTTACCAGCCGGAGGATTTCTCGCCGGTGGATGCAAATCTGGCGAAGGGCGCTTTTGTTCCACCGACTCTGCTGAAGGTGGGCAGCGGTTCGGAGGCGGGGATGGTGAATGAGTTAGAAGTTTTTGGTCCGGTGGCGACGGTGGTTCCTTATCGCGATAAGCAGGATGCGTTTGAATTGGCGCGGCGCGGCGGCGGTTCTCTGACAGCGTCGGTGTTCAGCAGCGACACGGCGTTTCTGGCGGAAGCGGGTGTTGCGCTGGGAACAACGCACGGCCGCCTGTTGCTGGTCGATCCGTCGATTGGAGACAGCCATACGGGACATGGAATCGTGCTGCCGTCGTTGCATGCACGGCGGGCCGGGACGCGCGGGCGGCGGCGAGGAGTTGGGCGGACTGCACGGGTTGTGGTTCTATCATCAGCGCGTAGCTATGCAGGGATCGGCGGCGACGTTGACAGCTTTGACAGAGGGGGCGGCGGATCCACGGGAGTAGGTTGGTAAGCAGTTTGCGAGGATGTAGCAGTCTTCCGTCGCGCGACAAACCGCAGATCCCTCGGCTGCGCTCGGGATGACAAAGCGGTCAGACACCCGAAGAGCTGCGCGGCTGCGCTCGGGATGACAACATGAAGACGGGCGAAAGTACGAACAACGCGTGAAGCGGGCGAACCGCAGATCCCTCGGCTGCGCTCGGGATGACAAATAACCCCAGGAACTGCGCGGCTGCACTCGGGATGACAGCCGAAAGTTGTGCGCCACGCTTTGCCGTCAGGGCCGATATCCACTGAGATCTGACAACGTGGGACTTGAATATTACAACGCGGCTGCCGATCTGATGGACCGCAACCTGACGGCGGGCCGGGCGCAGAAGATCGCGGTGATCGACGGCGCCGGATGTTATACCTACGCCGAACTGGCAGAGCGCATCGATCGCTGCGCCAACGCGCTGCTGGAACTCGGGATCGAGGCTGAGCAGCGTGTGCTGCTGTGTCTCTATGACAGCATCGATTTCCCGGCATGTTTTTTGGGGGCGATTAAAGCGGGCATTGTTCCCGTACCGATCAACACTATGTGGTCCGCTTCGGAATGCGCTTTCGCGTTGAGCGACAGCCGGGCCAAGGCCGCGATCGTCTCGGAAGGCCGCCTGCCGACCATGGATATGGGCGCGCAGATCAGCGGGTGGAAGGGACAGATCGTGGTGGCAGGCACCAGCGAAGGCAGATACCCGGAGCTAACGCACCTGATGAACGCGGCGGCGGCGAGTTGCGAGACGTTCCCAACCCGTTCGGACGACGCTTGTTTTTGGCTGTACTCGTCGGGATCCACCGGGCAACCCAAGGGCGCAGTCCACGTGCACACCAGCCTGATACAGACGGCGGAACTGTTTGGACAAGGAATACTCGGGATCGGCGCCAGCGACGTTATTTTTTCGGCGGCGAAATTGTTCTTCGCCTATGGCCTGGGCAATGCGCTGACCTTTCCTTTTTCGGTGGGGGCAACCGCCGTGCTGTTTGCCGGCAGACCAAAACCAGAGGTGATCAACACCATTTTGCGGGAACAGCGGCCAACGCTATTGTTCGCGGTGCCTACGCAATTCGGCGCGCTGCTGGCGTCGCCGGATTTGCCTCGGCGCGGCGAGCATAATTTGCGGCTGTGCGGCTCGGCTGGCGAAGCCTTGCCGGAACCGGTAGCTACAGCCTGGACCAAGCATACGGGCGTGGAGATTATCGACGGCATGGGTTCGACGGAGATGCTGCATTGCTTTTTGTCGAACCGGCCCGGTGGGGTTCGCTATGGAACGTCGGGCTTGCCAGTGCCTGGCTACCGGGTGCGACTGCTGGACGAAAATGGAGCCGAGGTGCGCCGAGGCAAGATTGGCGAGCTGCAGGTGAGCGGCCCAACAACCGCTGCCTACTATTGGCACAATCGCCAGAAGACGCGGACGACGTTTCTGGGCGAGTGGATGCGCACGGGCGACAAGTTCCGGCAGGATGAGGACGGATATCTGATCCACTGCGGACGTAGCGACGAAATGCTGAAGGTAAGCGGCGTCTGGGTGTCGCCGATCGAGGTGGAGTCGGCACTGATGTCGCACGACGCGGTGCTGGAAGCCGCGGTAATTGCCGCCGTGGACAAGCACGGCCTGGTAAAGCCGAAAGCGTTCGTGGTGCTGAAGGCCGGCTTCGTCGCTGGCGATGTCTTGCGGAAGGAATTGCAGGAGTTCGTGAAGGCGCGCCTGGCGCCCTACAAATATCCGCGGTACATCGAGTTCGTAGCCGAGTTGCCGAAGACGGCGACGGGCAAGCTGCAACGCTATCTGCTGGTGAGACGCGAGAAGGAGCGGCAGCAGCAAGAGGGGCAAGAGGGTTGAGCGCAACGCAACACCATCGAGGCGATGTCATGGCCGGCGGCAAGCGGCTGGAGACCTTGTGGATCGAAGCGCAGCAGCCAGGGCGGGCAACGATCGTGATGCTGCATGAAGGGCTGGGGTCGATTGCGCTGTGGAAAGATTTTCCGCAGCGGCTGGCGGCGCGCACCGGGTGCGGCGTGCTGGTCTATTCGCGGTACGGACTAGGGAACTCCGATCCGTTGCTGGAAAAGCGGCCGGTCGAGTTTATGCATCACGAAGGGGAAGTGGTGCTGCCGGAACTGCTCGACAAGCTGGGGATTCGCAAACCGATCCTGCTGGGACACAGTGACGGGGGATCGATCGCGATTATTTTTGCGGGAAAGTATCCCGATGCGGTACGCGGATTGATTCTGGAAGCGCCGCACGTGTTCGTCGAAGATCTGTCGATCGCCAGCATCGCGCAGGCCAAGGTAGCGTATGAGACGACCGATCTGGCGAGCCGGCTGGGACGGTATCACGCGAATGTGGACGCGACCTTCTGGGGATGGAACGACATCTGGCTCGATCCTGAGTTTCGTTCGTGGAACATCGAGGAGTACTTGCCTGGGATTCGGTGTCCGGTGCTGTGCATTCAGGGAGAGGACGATGAGTACGGTACCATCGCGCAGGTAAAGGCGATTGAGGCGGCGGTGCCCGGGACCGAGGTGGTGATGCTGGCGGAGTGCAAGCATTCGCCGCATCGCGATCAGGCGGAGAAGACGCTGGAGAGCATGGTGAAGTTCGTCGCAGGATTGGGAGATGCGGCGGTGAAGGTTTGCGACGAGGAGGAAGAACCACAGATCCCTCGGCTGCGCTCGGGATGACAGAAAACAGTGGTTAGTAGCTAAAGGATGGTGGTTAGCTAAAGGCTAAAGGCTAAAAGCTAGGAGCGAACAGCTAAGAGCGAGAAGCGGACAGCGGTCTTTGAGAGGGCAATCATGGTTGAGTGGGTCCACACGTTTAAGGGTGCGGTGCTGGCCTCGGAATACGATTTTGCCAGCCACATGAATTCGCGGATGTACGTTTCGCGTTTCGATCAGGCTACTTGGTTTCTGCTGCACGCGATCGGAGTGACGCCTGCGTCGATGAAGCAGAAAAGCCTGCGGGTGGCGATCGTGCGCCAGAACTACCAGTTCTTGGAAGAGTTGCGTGGAGGCGAGCTGGTGGAGATCAAGAGCGGGTTCCTGACTGTCGGCGAAAAATACTTTCGCTTCATCCACCAGATGTATGACGACGAGACGGGCAAGATGGTGGCGACCTGCGACAGCGTGGCCGTGCAAGCCAGTCTTGAGTCAGGCAAGAGTGTGCCGATGACCAAGGCGCTGCAGGAGAAGGCGAAGCGATATCTGGTGACGTCGAACGTGCCGCTGGACGCGGAGGTGGGATAGCTCAGCGCAAGAGTGAAGGAACCGGGCCCGGGGCGAGAGCGCTCCGGGCCATTTTGTTATTACGACTGGTTGCTGTGCGAGTGGTGCGAATGGTGATGTCCGGAGTGGTGGTGTTGACTGTGATGATGGCTCGCAAAGGCTGGGACGCACATCACGGAAATGGCGACGAGGAGCAGTAGCAGCTTTTTCATGGGCGGGATTTTAGCTCAGTTGCGCGATGGTGCAACGGACAGGTGGATGAAGGGAACCATGCTAGGAAACATTAGGGGCCATTTTGCTAAAGTGCGGGTCAGACAGGAATGTGGTGTCGCCGTTCTGCCGAAAAAGGCAAATCGAACAGGCGGGGAGATGGAAAATCAGATCCCTCGCAGGCTGCAGCCTGCTCGTGATGACAAAGCAAGGGCGTATCGTGACCTTCCGCGGAAGCGGCCTCTATTTCGGTTTGGGCTTCTTGGGATTCATCAGCTGCCAGGCGGAATCGGGCAGGCGACGGCCGATCATGCTGAAGCTGCTGGAGCCGGCCAGCATCTCGCCACCATCCATGTAAACCATGTCGCCGTTGATGTAGCCGGCCTGATCGCTGACCAGGAATGCTCCCAGGTTGGCGATTTCCTCCAGGGTGCCGAAGCGGTGCAAGGGATTGTGCTCGAGCAGAGCCTTCTCCAATTCGGGCGTGGGCAGCAGACGCGAAAAAGCTCCTTCAGTCCGAATCGCGCCGGGAGCGATAGCGGCGAAACGAACGCCGCGGCCTCCCCATTCCACCGCCAGGCTGCGGGTCAGGGCGGCGACTCCGGCTTTGGCGACCGCGCTGGGAACCACATAAGCCGAGCCCGTATCGGCGTAGGTGGTGGTGATATTCAGCACGACCGCTTTGTGCTGAGCGGCGAGCCAGCGGCGGCCACAAGCCAGGGTCATGTTGATGGTGCCCTTGAGCACGATGCCGATGACGGCGTCGAAGGCGTGGGGTGAGAGCTCTTCGGTGCGCGCCAGGAAATTTCCGGCGGCATTGTTGACCAGAACATCGAGTGGGCCGCTGGCCCAGAGCTGCTCGATAAGCTTTTCGACATCTTCGGGATAGCGCACGTCGCAGGAGAAGCCTTCGATAGCGCCGCCGGTGGAAGCGGAAAGCTCCTGCGCGGTCTGTTGCACAACTTCCAGCCGGCGTCCGCAGATGAAGACGATGGCGCCGAGTTGCAGAAATCGCTCGGCCATGGCGCGGCCAATGCCGGTGCCGCCGCCGGTGATGAGAATGCGTTTGCCTTTGAGAAGATCGTTGGTGAACATGGACAGCCTTTCGGAAGGGATAAGCTATCACGCGTGCGGAGGCGGTGTCAGTGAGAGGGGCCGCCGTTCGCTGTTCCCAGGCCGCTTTTGGCTCTTGGCCTTTAGCTCTTAGCTGTTAGCAAGCAGAGTGTGATGGGAAGAGGGAAGCGCATCCCTCGGCTGGGCCGTGATGACAAGGCAATTAATGGGATGGCAAATCGTGAGGGAATGCTTTTCTTAGCGAAAAGCGAAACCCGCAGATCCCTCGGCTGGGCTCGTGATGGATAAGGTAGTGGATCCTTGGCAGTGTCAGCAAAAGCAGGGCCCTCGGCTACGTTCGGGGACAAATTCGTGGATCGTGGATCGCAGATCATGGATGGCTAAGAGCTAAGAGCTAAGAGCGAAAAGCGCCCGCGTACCGCAGCCTTCCTCACACCTGTGCGAGGCGTACTCCTGACGAGTGCTTGGGCGCGGGAACGGCCGTGATGGGCAATCGCAACTCGACTTCGAGACCGTGCGGCACGATGTTCTTAGCCGACACCGTTCCACCGTGGACAGCGACGGCATTGCGCACAATCGCCAAGCCCAGTCCCATGCCGCCGGTGGTGGTTCCGCGGGAATTGTCGACGCGATAGAAAGGCTTGAACAGCAGCGGCAAAGCATCACCGGGAACACCGGGGCCGTTGTCGCGAACCGAGATCAGGGCAGCGTCACCGGTCTTGTCGAGGCGAACTTCGATTTTGCCTTCTGGTCCGGAATAAAACAGTGCATTACGTACTACGTTCTCGATGGCGCTGCGCAGCAGGCCGGCGTCGCCATTCAACTTGATGTCGCCGTTTTCCTGATAGGCAATGGTGGCGCCGGTGGCAGCGGCTTCAAATTGAGCGTCGTGTAAGACGTCGTCCATTACCTCGTTCAGCGAGAGCGGTTCGAACTTCGGTTTGTGCTGTCCGCTCTCCAGGCGGGCAACGGTCAAAATGCGCTCCAGCATGGAATCGAGCTGGATGCTGTCTTGCTCGATGCGGTCGAGCATTTCGGCGCGCTCGTCGTCGTCGGCGGTGCGAGCCAGGGTCAAGGCCAGCCGGATGCGCGCTATCGGCGAGCGCAATTCATGGGAGACGCCGCTCAACAGATTGCGCTCGCTCTGGATCAGGTTGCGCAGCTCTCCGGCCATGGTGTCGAAATCGCGCACCAGGTCGGCAATTTCATCGCTGCGGTTGCCGAGATTGTCGCCTGCGCGGATGTCGAGGTTGCCGCGCGCCAGTTCGTGCGTGGCGTCGCGCAGGCGCTCGATGGGCTTGGTCAGATAGTGCGCGATCAGCAGGCAGATGATGGCCGAGAAAATCGTGCCGAGCTTCAAAGTCCAGAGAAGATCGCCGGGAATGCGCTCGGACAGAGGCGGCGGCGTGAGTTCGGCAATCAGCAGATATTGGCTGTGCTGGGTGGTAGCGCGCGAGGCCAGAACGTTGGCCTCGTAGGAGTGGTACAGGCCTTCATTTTTTGCAGCCGATACCGCGCCCTTCAAAATGCGGTCGGGAAGCAGGCGGCCGGAAAGCTCGCGTCCGCCGGCGTCAACCAGCCAGAAGCGCGAGCGGTTGGCCAGCGAAAGGTTGTCGAGCAATTGCGCCAGCCCGGGCTGACCCTGCTGTTCGAATCGTTGCGCGGCAATGTCGGCGAGCACCGGCATCTCGCGACGCTCGGGCTGGATCCACCAGGGATGTTCGGAGGAAATGCGGTAGTGAACGCGCAGATACAGCGCGCCAAGCAAGCATCGCCTGGGCGACCCAGAAGGGAAGGAAGATTTTCCAGAACAGCCGGCGGCTCATACCCGGCTCTTCTCCGAAGTTTCGGCGGCGAGGAAGTATCCGATGCCGCGAATGGGGCGAATCAACTCGTCGGTGCCGGGACAGGCTCCCAGCTTCTTGCGCAAGCGGCTGACGTGAACGTCGACACTGCGATCGAAGGCGTTGAGCGGGCGGCCCAGCGCGACCTCGGCAATCTGCTCGCGGGTGACCACACTCCCGGCGTTGCGCAGCAGCAGTTCCAGAACGTTGAACTCCACCGAGGTGAGATCGACGGGTTGAGCGCTGCAGGTGACGGTGCGAGTGCCAAGCGACATGCTGATTTCGCCGACGTCGAGCACTTCATCGTGTTCGTTGCGAGGCCCGGCGGGAGCGGTTTCGCGGGTGCGCCGAAAGATGGCGCGAATCCGGGCGACCAGCTCGCGGGGATCGAAAGGCTTGGCCAGGTAGTCGTCGGCGCCGATCTCCAGGCCGAGGATGCGATCGACCGCCTCGCCGCGAGCCGTAAGCAATAGAACGGGGACCGACGATTGTTGCCGCAGAGCTTTTAACAACTCAAACCCCGTGCCGCCGGGCAGCATCACATCGAGGATAATAAGTTCGTGTTCGCCGGACAGGGCAGCGCTCAAACCGGAAGCATGATCGTAGGCCGCGTCCACGCGAAAGCCTTCGCCTTCCAGAAAGCGTTTGAGCAGGTTGACCAGGGCGTGGTCGTCGTCGATAATGAGCAGGCGATTCACTGCATTTATTTTGCCCTTTCCCGCGCGCGACGGCGGTGAAGAATTGTTTCGAGATGTGTTGTCACCCTTCACACTTCTTAACCTTCCTTCACTCAGTCTTAACTGCTACGGCTACTTAGATTCAGTCTAATAGTGGTCTAATAGTATGGATGTAATACTACTGCAACCGATGCGCCAAGTTGCAGTTACGCGACGGCTGGATGAGTCGCGGTTACGCTTTTGCGTGGCCGCCGTCGTATTTGCTGGCGAGGAGGAGTTCGTGAAGACAGGGGCACGGTTGTACCCCGGAGAGCGCCCGGGCGATGCCGGAACTGCACGGAAGTCCGGCAGGCCGGGTGCTTTGGCGATACTGGGGCGATGCTCGCGATTTGTTTGGCGCTGGCCGGCTGCGGTTCGAAGCAAGCCAAGAGCGCCAAGGCCAGCGGTCCGCCGCCAGGCAGTTCCGGTGGGAGTTGCCACCGTAAAACAGGGCGATTTCAACGTTTATCTGACGGGCTTAGGTTCGGTAGAGGCACTTAATACGGTTTCCTTAAAGACGCGCATTGACGGTCAGATCATGCAGGTGAATTTTCGGGAGGGCCAGGATGTAAAAGCCGGCGAGCTGCTGATCCTGATCGATCCCCGGCCTTATCAGGTAGCGCTGCAGCAGGCGCAAGCCAACCTGCAAAAAGACGAAGCTCAGCTGACGAACGCCAAAGCCCAGTACGAGCGCAACAAGGTGCTCTACGAACAGGGCGTCATTGCCAAGCAGGACCTCGACACGCTGGAGGCTTCTTTCGGAACCTACGAAGGCACCATCGCCAGCGACAAGGCGGCAATCGACAGTGCCAAGCTGAACCTGGTGTATTGCCACATCACTTCTCCGATCAATGGCCGCGTCGGATTGCGGCAGGTCGATCCCGGCAATTATGTGACTGCAGCCAGTGGAACGGCCATGCTGGTGATTACCCAGCTGCAACCCCTGGCAATCGTGTTTACGCTGCCCGAAGATCAGCTGCAGGAAGTAGCGCAGCACATGAGGCAGGGCACGCTGGAAGTGGATGCCTACAGCCGCGACGACCAGACCAAGCTGGCCACGGGCAAGCTGCTCACCATCGACAACCAGATTGACCAGACCACGGGAACGGCCAAGCTGAAAGCTATCTTCGATAACCCCGACAACGCGCTTTGGCCGAACCAGTTCGTGAATGCCACCTGCTGTTGCAGACTTTGAAGAACGCCGTTACAGCGCCGGCAAGCGCGGTGCAGCGCGGGCCCGACGGCAACTTTACCTATCTGGTTGACAGCAACAATACGGTGCAGATGCGGCCCATCCAAATCACTTTGACACAAGGCAGCACGGTGGTCGTCAAGTCGGGATTGCAGGGCGGCGACCGGGTGGTGACCGACGGGCAGGAGAAGCTGCAGGCCGGCGCGCGAGTAGCGCCGCAAGCTCCAGCCAAGAAGCAGCAAACAGCGGAAACTATCGGATCGGACAACCATGAGTATTTCGCGGCCGTTTATTCTGCGGCCCATCGCGACCTCGTTGTTGATGGTGGGCCTGTTGCTGGTAGGCATCGTGGCCTACCAGCAGTTGCCTATCTCCGCCTTGCCGCAGGTGGATTATCCGACCATCCAGATCGTGACGTTCTATCCCGGCGCCAGTCCGGACGTGACCGCGTCGTCAATCACCGCGCCGTTGGAGCGGCAGTTCGGTGAACTTCCCGGCTTGAGCCAGATGACTTCGAGCAGCTCGTTCGGAGCTTCGGTCATCACCTTGCAATTCGACTCTGGAAGAAAACATCGACGTGGCCGAGCAGGAAGTGCAGGCCGCGATCAATTCGGCGCAGACTTATCTTCCCGCCGATCTGCCCACGCCGCCGATTTACAGCAAAGTCAATCCGGCCGACGCTCCGATTCTGACGTTGGCCATGACGTCAGACAGCATGCCGCTGCCGCAGGTTGAGGACCTGGCGGACACGACGTTCGCGCAAAAGATTTCGCAGTTGCCCGGAGTCGGACTGGTCAGCATCAGCGGCGGGCAGAAGCCGGCAGTGCGCATCATGGCCAATCCCGTGGCCCTGGCTTCGTATGGCATGAGCCTGGAGCAGCTGCGCACGGTGATCGGCCAGGTCAACGTCGACCAGGCCAAAGGCCAGCTACAGGATAATCGCCAGGCCTTCACCATCGGCGCCAACGATCAATTGCTCAGCCCGCAGGGTTACGCCGACACCATCGTCGCCTACAAGAACGGCAATCCGGTGCGGCTCTCCGATGTCGCGACTGTAGTCATTGGCGCGGAAAACGTGAACCAGGCCGCCTGGATGAACACCACTCCGGCGGTGATTCTCAACATCCAGCGCCAGCCCGGGCGCCAACATCATCAAGGTGGTCGACAGCATCAAGCTGCGGCTGAAGCAGCTGCAGGCGAACCTGCCGGCCTCGGTGAAAGTCACGGTGCTGACCGACCGCACCAATACCATTCGCGCCAGCGTCAAAGACGTGCAGTTCGAAATGATGCTGACCATCGCGCTGGTCGTGATGGTCATCTTCCTGTTCCTGCGCACGCTGGCGGCCACCATCATCCCCAGCATTGCCGTGCCGCTGTCGATCGTGGGCACGTTCGGCGTGATGTATCTGCTGGGCTACTCGCTCGACAACCTGTCGCTGATGGCGTTGACCATCTCGACCGGCTTCGTGGTGGACGACGCCATCGTGATGATCGAGAACATCGATCGCTACATCGAGGAAGGACACAGTCCGCTGGAGGCCGCGTTGCTCGGCTCCGGCCAGATCGGCTTCACCATCGTGTCGTTGACGGTGTCGCTGATTGCCGTGCTGATCCCGCTGCTGTTCATGGGCGACATCGTGGGACGGCTGTTCCGCGAATTCGCCGTGACCCTGAGCGTGACCATCCTGCTGTCGGCGCTCATTTCGCTGACCCTCACGCCGATGATGTGCTCGCTGCTGCTGCGGCATCGGGATCAATCCAAGCGACGGCAAGCTCTACGACTGGTCGGAACGCGCCTTCAACAGCATCATCGCGTTCTACGGCCGGACGGTCAAGTTGGTGCTCAAGCATCAGACCATAACCTTGCTGGTGACCATCGGCACGCTGATCGCGACGATCTATCTCTACATCGTCGTGCCTAAAGGCTTCTTCCCGGTGCAGGATACCGGCGTGATCATGGGCATATCGGATGCGCCGGAAAGCATTTCGTTTGCGGCGATGGCCGAGCGGCAACAGGCGCTGTCAGCGGCCATCCTGAAGGACAAGGACGTCGACAGCCTGTCGTCGTTCATCGGGGTTGACGGGACCAACACCACGCCGAACAGCGGACGCATCCAGATCAATCTGAAATCGCGCGACGAGCGCAGCGACGACGTGACCGCGATCATGAAACGGCTGCAAGGAGAAATTGCCGGGGTCGAGGGCATCACGCTTTACATGCAGCCGGTGCAGGACCTGACGGTGGAAGATCGCGTCAGCCGCACGCAATATCAGTTCACCTTGGAAGATGCCGATCCCAAGGAGCTGGCGACCTGGACGGCGAAGCTGGTGGCAAAACTGAAAACCTTGCCCGAGCTGCGCGACGTGGCCACTGACCAGCAGAACCAGGCGGCGCAAGCCAACCTGGTGATCGATCGCGACACCGCTTCACGGCTGGGAGTCACGGCCAGCGCCATCGACAACACTCTGTACGACGCCTTCGGCCAGCGACTGGTGTCGATCATGTTTACCCAGCTGAATCAGTACCACGTGGTGCTGGAAGTTGACCCGAACTTTCGCACCGACCCCGATTCGCTGAAGACGATCTATGTGCCGAGCGGAAGCGCGCAGAGTCCCGCCGCCACTGCCGCGAATGCTCCCGCCGCAACCGGCGCCGCCACCAATGCTCTGAGCGCGGCCACCGGACAAGTGCCGCTGAGCGCCATCGCGCATTTCGAGACCAGCAGCGGACCGCTGACCATCAACCATCAAGGACAATTTCCCTCGGTGACCATCTCGTTCAACCTCGGCGGTACGGCGTCGCTGGGCGAAGCGGTGAAAGCTATCGACAAGGCCAGCGCCGATATCGGGTTGCCACCCAGCATCCAGGCTACGTTCCAAGGCACGGCGCGGGCGTTTGAAGCTTCGCTGGCCAACGAAGGCTGGTTGATTCTGGCCGCCATCGTCACCGTGTACATCGTGCTGGGAGTTCTGTACGAGAGCTACATTCACCCCATCACGATTTTGTCGACGCTGCCGTCGGCCGGCGTGGGAGCCATTCTGGCGCTTACGCTGTTCCACATGGATCTGAGCGTGATGGCGTTGATCGGCATCATCCTGCTGATCGGCATCGTGAAGAAGAACGCCATCATGATGATCGACTTCGCGCTGGAAGCGGAGCGCAAAGAAGGCAAGTCGCCGGTGGACGCGATCTACGAAGCCTGCCTGCTGCGCTTCCGTCCCATCATGATGACGACGTTTGCGGCCTTGTTCGGCGCCGTGCCGCTGGCCCTGGGCTCGGGCACCGGCTCGGAGTTGCGGCGGCCTCTGGGCATCACCATTATCGGCGGCCTGCTGTTCAGCCAGTTGCTGACTCTGTACACGACGCCGGTGGTGTATCTGTGGTTTGACCGGCTGGCCCAGGCGCTGCGTAATCTGCGCGCGCCCAAGCCGGCAGAGGCAGTTGGGGATTAGTCATGAATGTCTCCGCACCTGCGATCGAGCGACCAGTAGCGACCACGCTGCTGACCATCGCCCTGCTTCTGGCTGGGGGATTGGCGTACCGGCAATTGCCGGTGTCTCCGTTGCCGCAGGTCGACTTCCCGGTAATCTGCGTGTCGGCTTCGCTGCCCGGCGCCAGTCCGGAGACCATGGCTTCGGCGGTTGCCACTCCGCTGGAGCGGCAGTTCGGCCGCATCGCCGGAATCAACCAGATGACCTCGGCGAGCCAGCTGGGCTCCACCGGCATCACCATGCAGTTCGATCTGGACCGCAACATCGATGCGGCCGCGCGCGACGTGCAAGCGGCGATCAATGCGGCCCGCAATTATCTGCCGCCGAATCTGCCCAGTCGAACCCGTACTTACCGCAAGATCAATCCGGCCGATGCGCCCGTCATGATTCTGGCGATGACCTCCGACGCCCTGACCCAGGACCAGATGTACGACGCGGCCGATTCGATCATGGGACAGAAGCTGGCGCAGATCGAAGGTGTCGGCCAGGTCTTCGTCTGGGGATCTTCGCAGCCCGCGGTCCGCATTGAAGCCAATCCCAATGGCGCTGAACAATATGGGTCTCGGGCTTGGAGACGGTGCGTACGGCCGTCGCCGCCGAGAATGCGAATCAGGCCAAAGGATCGCTCGACAGACGGCGGCAAGAGTTGGATGATCACCGCCAACGACCAACTCAAGAAAGCGAAAAACTATCGCCCGATAATTGTTGCCTACAAGAACGGCAATCCGGTTCGCCTGAGCGACGTGGCCGACGTTCAGGATTCCTACTCCAACATCAACAACATGGGCAGCTTCGACGGCAAGCCCAGCGTGCTGGTGGTGATTTTCCGGCAGCCGGGCGCCAACATCATCGCCACCGTCGATCGGGTCATTGCGGCGCTGCCATTTCTGAAAGCTTCACTGCCGGCGGCGATCGACATGGTAGTCGGACTGGACCGCACCACGACGGTGCGCGCTTCGGTGGCCGATGTCGAGCGCACCTTGCTGATCTCGGTTGTCCTGGTTGTGCTGGTGGTGTTCATTTTCCTGCGCGAGGTGCGCGCCACTCTGATTCCCAGCGTCGCCGTGCCGCTGGCCATCGTGGGCACCTTCGGCATCATGTACCTGTTCGGCTATTCGCTGGACAACCTGTCGCTGATGGCGCTGACCATCTCCACCGGCTTTGTGGTGGACGACGCCATCGTGGTGCTGGAAAACGTGATGCGCCACGTGGAAGAGGGCATGAAGCCTTATCCGGCGGCGCTGCTGGGCGCGCGCGAAATCGGCTTCACCGTGGTCTCGATGAGCACCTCGCTGATGGCCGTCTTCATTCCGATTCTGCTGATGGGCGGCCTGATCGGACGGCTCTTCCACGAATTTGCCGTGACCCTGAGCGCGGCCATCGCGGTCTCGATGGTGGTCTCGCTCACCACCACGCCCATGTTGTGCGCGCGCTTCCTGAAAGCCCACGACCCGGGCAGCCATGGCGCGTTGTATCGCACCAGCGAACGCGGTTTCTATTGGCTGACCCGCGGCTACAAAGGCATCGCTGGGATGGGTGCTGCGCCATCGGTTATTGGTCTTTGTCCTGGCCATCCTGATGGTTTTCGTGAACGTGGTCTTGTACGTGATCGTGCCCAAAGGCTTCTTCCCGCAGCAGGATACCGGGCGTCTTTCCGGAACGATCATGGGCGATCAGGATGTGTCGTTCCCGGCCATGAAGGACAAGACGAACGAATTCATCCGCATCGTGAGGAAAGATCCGGCGGTGCAGGATGTGCTGGCTTTCGTCGGCGGCAACACCGCGCAGAACCAGGGCCGCATGTACGTGATCCTGAAGCCGCTAATCGGAACGCAAGGTCACCGCCGACCAGGTGATCGCACGTCTGCGTCCCAAGATTTCTCACGTGCCGGGAGCGACCCTGTATTTCCAGGCGGTACAGGATTTGCAGATCGGCGGCCGCATGGCCAATGCGCAGTATCAGTACACGCTGTCGGGCGAAAATCTGGATGAGCTGTATGAGTGGGCGCCCCAGCTGCTGCAGAAACTGCGCAGTATTCCGCAACTGAAGGACGTTAACAGCGATCAGCAGGTGCACGGGCTGGAGGCGAACGTCGTCATCGATCGCGACACGGCCGCGCGGCTGGGAATCACCCCGCAGCAAATCGATGCGGTCCTCTACGATGCTTTCGGGCAGGAGCAGATTTCGACCATCTACCAGACGCTGAACCAGTATCACGTGGTGATGGAAGTCGATCCCAAGTATCAGATGACGCCCGACGCCTTGAAGAGCGTGTACGTGATCACCAACACCGGAGCGCAGGTGCCGTTGTCAGCTTTCGCGCACTTTGCGCCCGCCAACACCGCGCTGGCGGTCAATCACCAGGGACAATTCCCGGCGGTCACGCTCTCGTTCAATCTGGCGCCCGGTGGCGATCTGGGAACGGCCACCCGCATCATCAGCCAGACCGAAGTCGAGATGCGCATGCCGGCCAGCATTCATGGCAGCTTCCAGGGAACGGCCGCGGCCTTCCAGGATTCGCTATCGTCGGAACCGATTCTGATTCTGGCAGCTCTGGTCGCCGTCTATATCGTGCTCGGAATTCTGTATGAAAGCTACATCCATCCCATCACCATTCTTTCCACGCTGCCCTCGGCCGGTACCGGCGCGCTGCTGGCGCTGCTGCTGTTCCACATGCAGCTCGACGTGATTGGTTTAATCGGCATTATTCTTCTGATCGGCATCGTGAAGAAGAACGCCATCATGATGATCGACTTTGCGCTGGAAGTAGAGCGCACCGGCAAGTCGGCGGAAGAAGTCGATCTACGAAGCCGCCCTGGTTCGTTTCCGTCCCATCATGATGACTACCGCAGCCGCCATGCTGGGCGCGCTGCCGCTGGCGCTGGGACGGGGCGTGGGTTCGGAAATCCGGCGCCCGCTGGGTATCGCCATCGTCGGCGGGCTGATCGTCAGCCAGATGTTGACGCTTTACACCACGCCCGTGGTTTATCTGTACATGGACTTCTTCAAGGATTGGGTGGTGGAGCACCTGCCCTGGGGCGCCAAGACCACCAAGAAGGAAGAAGTGCCGGTCTTCGCCGACTGACCCGTTTGCTGAAAAACTTCCCTTGGGCGATTTTGAAGGTCCGTAGCTTTAGCTACGCCGTAATAACTCCTCTATTTTTGTCATCCCGAACCCGGGGACCCCGACGAGCGCCGCTTTTGCGCTTGTAGGGCTGAAGTTCAGCCGGCGAGGATCTGCTTTCAAGTTCTTAGAGAGGCGATGTGGCCGCTGTAGCTGCCGGCAGGAAATTGCCGGCAGATTTCCTCCGCGTTTTGGCAGAGTACAGCGATCTCGCTGAGGCGTAAGATCGCCCGTCGGGCTCGCTATCGTTTCTGGAAGGTGACGAAATGGCCCGCCTTGTCCAGATCGAGGCGAAGGTTGCACTCGCCCGGAGCAATGTGCTCAAAGGCAACATTGATTTCCTCTTGGGGACTGGGCAGCTCGCCCGAGCCCATCGGAATCCGCACCAGGTCATCCTGGTCTTTATAGGCGCCACTCATGTCGGTGCTCTTGGAGACAATCAGCGTCCACTGCTTCGACGTGGGGATGACGAACATGGTGTAGGCACCAATAGGAAGGTTCCTGGAGCCGACTTCGACGGGCGTATTGGTGAATAAGGTCAGCGGCTTGCCGCCCGGAGCCCACACTTTACCGAACGGAACCTGTGCGAGCGTAGGTTTCTTAGGGTTCAGCGTGATCCGTTGATATTCGACTACCAGTTGTTTCTGATCGTCGAAATTGCAGGTTGCAGTCCCGGTTGGAGTTTCGCCCTGGGCAAATGCCAAGGGGGCAAGGAAGAGCGTAGTAAGAATAGCGAATAAAGAGACGAACCGCCGCATGGCCGAACCTCCGCGCGGGACATTCTACCCCCGCGCCTGTTCCCAAAGCTGTGATCTTAACTCGTCAAGGCGAACCTGTCTGTGAACCCCATCCGTAAACGTCTGCCACTTCCGTGGGACGGCGATCCTGATACCATGGTGAGTGATCGATGAAACTGCTATTGCGTTTTCCGCATCTCTCCTAGAGTCGCCCTCGGCTTTAAGCGCAATCCTATTAATATTTATGGACGTGTAATTCACCGGCCGGGTGGCAGATTTCTGGGTTGGATCGGAAGCGCCAATGAGCGAGGGCCAGAAGACCTTTACCAGTGCGTGGCAGGAGCGCATGTCGGCGATGCGCAACCTCCCTCCTGTGCTCAAATTCGTCTGGGATTCCGGCCCGGTCGTCGTGGTTCTCGGCTTTGTCTTCCGCCTGCTGGCCGCGCTGCAGCCGGTAGCCCTGCTTTACGTCAGCAAGCTGATCATCGATGCCATCGTCGGCATCCTCTCCAAACATCAGCCCATTCCGCATCGGCTGTGGTGGCTGGTGGTTGCCGAATTCGCTATTGCCGTCCTGGGCAACATCCTCACCCGCGTCATCGACTATCTGGACTCGCTGCTGGCCGACAAATACATGCGCTACGTCAGCATCCAGGTGATGAAGCATGCGGCCGAGCTCGACGTCATCGCCTACGAAGACCCGGTTTTTTACGATCGCCTGGAGCGCGCCCGGGTGCAGGCCACCGACCGGCTGGCCATGATCCAGATGCTGGGCCGCCTGGTGCAGCAGGTCATCACCACCATCACGCTGTCGATTTCCATCGTCTACTTTTCGCCCTGGCTATTGCTGCTGTTGATCGCGGGCGTCTTGCCGGCCTTCATCGGCGAGAGCCATTTTGCCTTCCTCGGCTACGCCAAGAATTTCCGGCAGACGCCGGTACGCCGCCAGCTCGATTACCTGCGCATCCTGGGCGGCAGCAAGGAAGCCGCCAAAGAGCTGAAGCTATTCGGCCTGAGCAAGTTCCTCACCGAGCGCTTCACCCGCCTGTCAGACGAGGTGTACGAGGAGAATGTCGCGCTCTCGCAAACGCAAGCTGATTGCGGGAGCCTTTCTGTCGATCATCGGCTCGCTGGGCTACTACTCGGCTTACGTTTACGTGATCTGGCGGACAGTGCTGGGCGCGCTCAGCATCGGCTCGCTGTACTTTTTGGCGGGAGCGATTCTGCAGGCCAGCACCAACATCCAGCAAATTTTCTCCACGCTATCCGGAGTGGCCGATCAGGCATTGTTCCTGACCGACCTGCTGGCGTTTTTCGAGATGCAGCCGACCATCCGCTCCAAGCCGAACGCGCTGCCGGCGCCGCGGCCCATCCTGCGGGGATTCGAGTTTCGCAACGTGTCGTTCGCCTATCCCGGCAGCGAGCGGCGCATCCTGAAAAATCTGGATTTCACCCTGCATCCGGGCGAGCGCGTGGCCCTGATCGGCGAGAACGGCCAGGGCAAAACCACCATCGTCAAATTGATTACCCGGCTCTACGACCCGACCGAGGGGCAGATCCTGCTCGACGGCGTCGACCTGCGGGAGTACAGCCTGGAAGATCTCTACCGTGAAATCGGCGTAATTTTTCAGGATTTTATGCGTTATGAGATGACCGCCCGCGAAAATGTGGCTGTTGGACGCATCGAAGAAATAGACAACTTAAATGGGATTGTGGCCGCATCTCACAAGAGTCTGGCCGACGAGGTGGTGGCGAAGCTGCCGGGCAAGTATGACCAGATGCTGGGGCGGCGCTTCGAGACGGGGGTCGATCTGTCGGGCGGCGAATGGCAGAAGCTGGCGCTGGCGCGAGCCTATCTGCGCGACGCGCAATTGCTGATTCTCGACGAGCCGACCGCGGCCCTCGACGCCCGCAGCGAATATGAAGTGTTCGAGCGCTTCGCCGAGTTGACCGGAGGCAAGATGGCGCTGTTCATCTCGCACCGTTTTTCCACAGTGCGCATGGCCGATCGCATCGTCGTGCTCTCTGAAGGGCAAATTGTGGAAGACGGTACTCACGAGCGGTTGATGGCGCTGGGCGGCCAGTACGCGGAAATGTTCGAACTGCAAGCCGCCAGCTATCGCTAGAGGCGGTTTTCTGAGAACTGGTAGAGCGGCGATTCAGCGCCGCGTTGGCCTTGAGCGGGCGTTGAAAGGTGGAAGAGCTGGCCTTTAGGCCAGCGTTCTGGGCATTTTTATTTTGTCATCCCGAACCGGCGTACCGGGGCCCCCGACGAGCGCCGTCTTTGCGCTTGTTGGGGTGAAGTTCAGCCGGTGAGGGATCTGCGTTTCGCAGGGTCGCGTGAAGTTATGACACCGGACGCTCCATACGGACTGGTCACAGGCCAAGAAGCGGCAGGCTAGAACGAAACTCCGGTTTTCGCGATTAGACATGCCCGGCCACAAATCGAGCCCGTAGGGCGGAAGAGCTTAGCCCAGGACGTAGCCGAAGGCGGAGTCCTGGGTGGACTGAAAAACAAATCCGAGTCCCGTAGGGACGGCAGACTTGCTGAAACCGCAAAGGCGATTGCATCACAAACAATGCTAAGCACCAATCACAGGGACGTATTAGTCGACACCTCCGACCGCACTGAGCCGGACACGGTCGAAGTGCCCACACAAGACCGCGACCTCGCCCAATCCGCAAAGGCCTGGGCGCACCAGATCGTCTGGGTTCCTGCGACCAAACAGTCCACTCATTTTGCCGAGCGGCTGACCGCGCTCAACCGGCGGCTCGATCCCATGCTGGCCCAACTCGATGTCCCCGTCGGTCCCGATGAAAAGCTTCCGGAAGACATGCAGTGGCTGCGCGACAACGTTCGGTTAGTGCGCGTCGCGCAAGGCTCAGTCCGCGAGTCGGCTTCCGCCTTACGGCGCGTTCCGCATGTGCGCACTCCGGCCAACGTGGTTCTTCCGCGAGTGCTGGCCATCGCCCAGGACCTGCTCTATTCCGCGGGATATCGCTATTCGGACCGCGCTTTCACTACCTACATGGAAGCGTTCCAGACCGTGACCGGTCTCAACATGAGTGAGCTCTCGCTCCTGATCCCGTCTCTGAAACTGGTGACGCTGGAAGAATTCGCCGACCGGGCCGAGAAAGTTCTGGCTGCGCCGGCCGAGCCGCAACGGGTGAGCGACCTGATCGGTAGCCTGCGCGAGCTGTCGGAAGCGCCCTGGAAAGATTTGCTGGAGCCGCTGATCGTCTTCGAGCGGGTGCTGGCGACCGATCCGGCCAAAGCTTACGAGCGCATGGATTTTCAGAGCCGCGAACTCTATCGCCACACCGTTGCGCATTTTGCTGCGAACTCCGATTGCACCGAACTGGAGATTGCACAACTCGCCATCGACTTGAGCAAGCGCGCAGCCAAAGAGCACGAGCCCGATCCTCGCCTGGTCTGGCGCCGCTCGCATGTTGGCTATTACCTGATCGGAGAAGGCGCTGACGAGTTGCGCGCTCGCGCCGGCGTTCGGCTTCCTATCGGCGAACGCTTTCAGGCTTTCCTGCGCCGTCATCCGGATGAGTTTTATCTGGGCGGCATTGAAACTCTGACCCTGCTGATCGTGATCGCGATCATGACCCCGGTCTACAACAGCTTCAACTCGTTTCTGGGCCGAATTCTCGCGATCATCCTTTTGCTGCTGCCGTGCAGCCAGAGCCGCTGTCGAGGTGATGAACTATCTCACCACGGCGCTGCTGCATCCGCGCATCCTGCCCAAGCTCGATTTTTCCGCCGGTATTCCCGACGATTGCGTCACCATCGTCGCCGTCCCCACGCTGCTGCTCCAGGAAAAGCAGGTCCGGCGTCTGGTCGAAGATCTGGAAGTCCGTTATCTCGGCAACATGAGCCGCAATCTGCATTTTGCGCTGCTCACCGATTTGCCCGATTCTGCCGAAACGCCGAACGAAGAAGATCCGCTGGTCGACCTGTGCGAAGAATTGATTGAGGGGCTCAACAAAAAGTATGCCGGCAATGGCTTCGGCACCTTCGCCCTCTTTCACCGTCACCGTGCCTTCAACCCGCGTGAAGGCGTTTGGATGGGCTGGGAGCGCAAACGCGGCAAGCTGCTCGACTTCAACCGTCTCATCAAGGGCGCGTACGACAGCTTCCCGGTCAAGGTCGGCGACCTCAAACTGCTTCCGAAGGTACGTTTCGTTCTGACGTTGGACGCTGACACTGAACTGCCCCGCGGTACGGCGCACCGCCTGATCGGAGCGATGACTCATCCCCTCAACCAGGCCATCGTCGATCCGCGCGAAAACGTGGTGGTCGCCGGCTACGGCATTCTGCAACCGCGCGTCGGCATCAGCGTGCAGAGCGCATCCATGTCGCGTCTGGCCAACATCTACTCTGGCCAGACCGGTTTCGATATTTACACTCGCGCCACGTCCGACGTTTATCAGGACCTCAAGGGCGAAGGCATCTTTACCGGCAAAGGCATCTACGAAGTCGAAACTCTGAGCCGCGTGCTGGAGCATCGCTTCCCGCGCAATGCCTTGCTCAGCCATGACCTGATCGAAGGCGCTTACGCGCGCGCCGGACTGGTCAGCGACGTCGAGGTTATCGACGACTATCCTTCCCACTACAGCGCCTTCAACCGGCGCAAGCATCGCTGGGTTCGCGGCGATTGGCAGATCGTAAGCTGGCTGGCTGGCCGCGTGCCCGATGAAGCCGGCCGTCGCGTCCCCAATCCCATCTCGTTCTTGTCGCGCTGGAAGATTCTAGACAACCTGCGCCGCAGCCTGGTCGAGCCCGGCATCTTCCTGCTGTTCATCCTGGGATGGACCGTGCTCCCCGGCACTCCGCTGTACTGGACGCTGGTGACGATCGCGATCTTGTTCGTGCCGCCGTGGTTTCAGTTCGCATTCTCGGTGGTGCGGGCACTGCTCGGCGGAAAGCTCCGCCCCATCCGCGATGCTGCGACCGGGCTGCTCGCCACCATGGTCAGCGTTTTCCTGACGCTTACGTTTCTGGCGCATCAGACGATGATCTCGGCCGATGCGGTCTTCCGCACTTTTTATCGGCGACTGGTATCGAAGCAGCGGCTGCTGGAATGGGAGACCGCGGCTGAGGCCGAAGTTGAAACCGGCAAACGCCGCTTTGTCGATGCGCTGCTGAACTGGACTCCGGTGGTCGCGCTCATCGTCGGCCTGGCAGATTACTTTGCTCATCGGCACGCGCTTCCGGTCGCGATGCCGATTCTGTTGCTGTGGGCATTCAGCAAGCCCGTTTCGTTCTGGCTCAATCGGCCGCCGCGTCCTCTGCATCAGCACGCCAGCGCGCGCGATCGCCGCTTCCTCCGGCACATTGCGCTTTACATCTGGCGCTACTTTGCCACTTTCAGCAATGAGGAACACAACTGGCTCATTCCCGACAACGTTCAGGAAGAGCCGGCGAAAATTGCAGCTCGCATCTCGCCCACGAACCTCGGCTTCCTGCTGAACGCCCGCCAGGTCGCATGCGAGCTCGGCTACCTGACCGTGCCGCAATTCGTTGAGCAAACGACTCGCACCCTGGAAACTGTGGAGGGCCTGAAAAAGGAACGCGGCCACTTATACAACTGGTACAGCACGCGCACGCTCGAGCCCGATCTTCCGCGTTTCATTTCCACGGTCGACAGCGGCAACCTGGCGGCTTCGCTCATCTCGTTAAAAGGCGGCTGTTTGATGATGCTGCAACAGCCGTTGCTGAAACCGGCACTGCTGGAAGGCTACGCCGATTATCTTTGCGCCCTGGCTGAATCGAAAGTCATTTCCAAACGAATTGCCCGCTCGTTCGAAGAGCCAACCGACACTCATTGGCTCGACCGCCTTTTGTCGCCCGTCGAGTTGCCGCCCGTTACCGACTCCTCCGAGGACGCGAGTTGGTTCGCGGCGCAAACCGCCAATCTGGCCGAACAGATTCGGCAGAACGTCAACGACTACATGCCGTGGCTTCTGCCCGAGTTCGAGGCGCTGCGTGACGATCCTGCCCTGGAAACCCTGGCGGATTGTGGTGCCGTGCCGCTGGCGCGCTTGCCCGACTGCATCGAACAGCTACGCAGCAAGTTGGAAGTTGCCGTCACTCTGGGAGTGGAACCGGCAGACTTGCGCCAGAAATTGTTGCTCCAGCTTCCAGCCGCGCGCCTCAACTCCCTGCGCCTGGTCGAGCAGCTGCGCACCATCGCCGCCCAGAGCGAGAAGATGTTCGTCGAAATGGACTTTGCTTTCCTGCTCGATCGTCGCCGCAAGATTTTGTCGATCGGCTACGACGCCGAAGCCAAGAAGGTCCACGCCGCCTGTTATGACCTGCTGGCCTCTGAGGCGCGCATTGCCAACTTCGTCGCGATCGCCAAGGACGAGATCCCACAGGAGAGCTGGTTCCTGCTCAGCCGCTCCCACGTTGTGGCATACGATCGGCCAGTGCTGATTTCGTGGACCGGCACGATGTTTGAGTACTTAATGCCGTCGCTCTGGATGCGCTCCTATCCCGACACTTTATTAGAGCGCAGCAAAGAGGCCTCGGTGCTGGCGCAGCAGGAGTACGCCGCCAGCAAACACATTCCGTGGGGAATTTCCGAATGCGCCTTCGCCAAGACTGATGAGCAGGGAACTTACAACTACCGCGCCTTCGGAATTCCCGACCTTGCCCTTCAGCAGGACGAAGATCGCCTGGTCGTCGCTCCCTATGCCACCATGCTGGCGTTGGCCATCGATCCCGGAGCGGCCATCAGGAATCTGCGTTGGATGAGAAAGCGGGGCTGGTTCGGAAAGTTCGGTTATTACGAAGCTGCCGACTTCACCCGCGACGTGCGTCCTCGCCATCAGCGCTTCGCGCTGGTTCGTTCCTGGATGGTCCATCACCACGGCATGAGCCTGCTGGCTATCGCCAACTTCCTGAAGTTGGGAGTGGTGCAACAGTGGTTTCGGCACGATCCACGCGTTCAGGCGACCGAGCTGTTGTCGCAGGAACGTCCGGTGGCCCACGTCGGGTCCGCGCCAAAAAAGAAGAAACGCCGGGTTAAGTCCGCGAGTCGATAAAAGCGCTTCTGAAAATTGTGATCAATCGATCAAGGCGCTCCCGGAAGCTGATGGATCGATGAAAGGTCTGCTCAAAATTTCGATTTGTCTCGCCGTGGTGGTCTCGGCCATTGCTCTTGGTGGCGCCGCGCACATGTTGTCGGCAATGTTAAACGCCGGGCCGCTCACCCGAACAGACGACTACTTGCAACTCCTGCACACATTTCATGTATGGCTCGTGTGTTCCGTGTTCGCGATTGCTATAGCAGGGTTGCTCTGGTGGATCTATCGCAAGCAATACAACGCAGACTGAAGCGCAGCGGCAATCAATCGGCCGGCCAGGTCAGAGTAAAACCGACCGGCAAGCTCAGAGTGGAATTCCTTATGTTGTCATCCTGAGCGGAGGTGGCGCCTCGCCGCCGCAGTCGAAGGAGCCCTAGCCAACTCTTCGTG
Source organism: uncultured Acidobacteriaceae bacterium (assembly GCA_963833305.1). GTDB lineage: Bacteria > Acidobacteriota > Terriglobia > Terriglobales > Acidobacteriaceae > Bog-257. The sequence goes on from CAWHXN010000011.1 coordinate 261,597, forward strand.
TCATCCCGACCGGAGCGGGTCTCGCTTTTTCGAGGTGTCATCCCGAGCGGAGCGAAGCGGAGTGGAGGGACCTGCTTTTTTTCGTGCAACTAGAATCTTCCGTAGCACCGTGACCTCATGCTTTGTCATCCTGAGCGTAGCGAAGGACCCCTATTCTCGCGTCGAAGCTCGACGAGCCACGAGCAACCAAAGAGGAATGCCAATCCAACGTCCGACCGGTCTGGGCCCTTAACTTTCGCTTTCTCCGTGTTCTCCGTGCCTCTGTGGTGAACGCTTTTCGCCCTGCAATCCCGCTTCGGGAAAAACCATGTCAATCCCCAAAACGTGGTGCAAATCGTTCCATCCAACTGATAATTAACCCTAATATAAATTTGGAATTTACTTACCAAAACCCACTCCAATGTGCTATAATGGAATTATAGAGTCGAACAAGGCGAGCTGCCTGTCCGGCTCTTTTGCTTTTGGGAGCCGCTGCTTGTCCACATTCGGACAATCGCTTCTATTTCCGGGCGACGTGAATCGGTCGCATCCCGTATCCCACTGAATCTTTAGGATCTTGCTGTTGGCAATCCATCTGCACTGTCATCTGCGGAGACGATAATGGCTGCCACCGACGAATCCACCATCCTTGTCGCAGAAGATCAGGAACATGTTCGCGAAGCCCTGGCCATGTTGCTGCGCGGTCACGACTATTCGGTCACGCTCTGCGCTTCCCCCAACGAGGCGCTGGCCGCTGCCGAGCAACAGCCGCCCGACCTGGCCCTGGTCGACATGAACTATCAGCGCGACAGCACCTCGGGACTCGAAGGCCTGGAACTGATTCAGCGCCTGCGCGAGCTCGACGCCACGGTACCCATCATCGCTCTCACCGCCTGGGGCAACGTCGATCTGGCGGTCAGCGCCATGAAGCACGGCGCCTCCGACTTCATCGAGAAGCCATGGCGCAACGATGCCCTGCTGGAAAAAGTGCGCTCTCTTACCCGGCACGTGCAGCAGCTCCGCTCGTCGCAGCGCGTCTCCGACTACGAACGTCACGATGCCCACCAGTTGCAGACGCGCATCGTGCCTCAGCGTCACCTGGTCGCGCAGGGAGTGGAACTGTTCGGCGACAGCATTCCCGCGGGAGTGGTGGGCGGCGATTACTTCGGCGTCTGGCAGCCGGCGACCGACATGCTGCACTTTTGCATCGCCGATGTCTCTGGCAAAGGCACGCCCGGCGCGTTGATCGCGGCCATGTTGTACGCCTCGGTCAGCACGCTGTCCTCATCGAGCAATAGTCCTGAAATCATTCTCGGCCAGGTCGAGACCACGTTGCGAAATCAGTTGGGCGAAGGCCATTACGTCACCATCTTCTACGGCGTGCTCGATCTGAAGACGCGCGTTTTGCATTTCGTGAACGCCGGCCATTGTCCGCCCATCCTGCGGCACAGCAACGGAGCTGTCGAGTCGCTCGCCCCTACGCGCCCGGTGCTCGGCTTCATGCTGGATGAGGGCTTTCGTTCCGAGCGTCTGGATCTGGCGGCCGGCGACTGCCTGCTGCTCTACACCGATGGCGTTACCGAGGCGGCCAACGATTCCGGAGAAGAGTTTGGACCGGAGCGCCTGACGGAGCTGCTGGAATGTCCAGCCGATGAGGATCTGCAACGGCATCATGCCAACATCATCGACAATGTTCGCCGCCACGCGGCCGGCAACTTCACCGACGACGCCACGCTGCTGCTGATCTCGATGAACGCCAGCCAGCCGGCGGCTGCAGCTCGCCCCGCCCCACGTCTGGAAGGGGTTTAGCTTTCGCGCGCACTAGACATGTCTTGAAGGGGCATGGCTTAAGCTGCGGCGCCTGTACACGACATATGTCTTAGAAGGGGCACAGCTTGAGCTGCGCCGCACCAGTCTGTTTTTGTTTGTCATCCCGAGCGCAGCCGAGGGATCTGCGGTTCGACACGGCGGCTCGATCCGATGACGAAGCGCATCTTCACCTGTGCCGCACTCTCATTGATCCAGCGATCTAGTTTGTCATCACGAGCGGACTTTAGTCGGCGAGGGATCTGCTTTTACTGACAACTGACAACGAGCCACTGACAACTGGTTCTTGTCATCCCGAGCGCAGCCGAGGGATCTGCTTTTCCTCCCGCTCGGCTGAGCGAGAAATGTTCGCTGCCTGTCATCCTGAGCGGTTTTTCCGGCTCGTCTGTCCGTGAAATCGGGTCTTGTATTCGGAAACGGATTCCACGAGCCGAAAGTCGAGCCCGCAAGGGCGAAAGAGCTTAGCCCAGCACGCAGCCGAAGGCGGAGTGCTGGGTAAGGAGCAAGATAGAACAGAGTCCCGCAGGGACGGCAGAGGGTCACACGTAGTCTCTTTAGGATGCTCCGACGAGACTCAGCCGTCCAACCCATTTAGGCCGTCGAAGCCGACTAATTTTGTCATCACGAGGAGGCCTTCAGGCCGACGAGGGATCTGCTTTTCGCGCGTGTCGCCGATTCTGCCCCGCTCGCACTTGCAACTCTGCCCCCGAACCCCGAAACTCGTGACGTGGTCCAACACACATTCGACGTCGTCGTCCTCGGAGCCGGCGCAGCTGGCCTGATGTGCGCTATCGAGGCCGGCAAGCGTGGCCGCCGCGTCGCGGTCCTCGAACATGCCGACCGCATCGGCAAGAAAATTCTGATCTCCGGCGGCGGACGCTGCAACTTCACCAACCTGCATTGCCGGCCAGAAAATTTTCTGTCCGCCAACCCACACTTCTGCAAGTCGGCGCTGGCGCGCTACACCCCGGCCGACTTCATCGCGATGGTCACCCGGCACGGCATTGCCTATCACGAGAAGAAACTCGGCCAGCTGTTTTGCGATCGCTCGGCGCAAGACATCGTCACCATGCTCGAACGCGAATGCGCCGCGGCGGGCGTGCAGATCATGGTCAACACGCGCGCGCACGAAGTTCAACGCGGCTCAGAATATGTAGTGCGCACCGACACCGCCGAATTTCACGCTCCCGCTCTGGTGATCGCAACCGGCGGATTGTCGATCCCTAAAATCGGCGCCACGCCTTTCGGTTACGAACTGGCGCGGCAGTTTGGCATCAGGATTCGCGAGTGCCGTCCGGCGCTGGTGCCCCTCACCTTCAACGCAGAAGATCGCCGCCGGTATTGCGACCTGGCGGGCGTTTCCACCGAAGTCATCGCTGCCATCGGCCGCCAGCAATTTCGCGAGAAACTGCTGATCACGCATCGCGGGCTGAGCGGGCCTGCAATTCTGCAGATATCGTCTTACTGGAATGGCCGCGAGCCCATAGCGATTGACCTGGCTCCGGACCGGCAGATCACGGCCAGTCTGCGCGAGGGGGCTGCCCGCCGCGATGTTGCTGCAGCAAAGTCGGCCCTGCACGCGGCCTTGCCAATCCGGTTGGCAGAGCGCTGGCTCGAACTGCATCCCCCAACGCGTTGGACCAACGCCGCTCTCGACGAAATGGAAAGCCAGATTCATGGCTGGGAAGTATTGCCTGTCGGAACTGAGGGTTACGAGAAAGCTGAGGTCACCGCGGGGGGCGTCGACACTGATGAACTTTCGGCAAAGACCATGGAGTGCCGCAACGTTTCGGGCCTGTACTTTATCGGGGAAGTGGTGGACGTGACCGGCCACCTCGGCGGCTTCAACTTTCAGTGGGCCTGGGCCTCCGGCTTCGCCGCCGGCCAAGCTGTCTGACGCAAGCGGATATCGGATAAAGCTGGCTTCAAAAGCGAATGCTCGGGTAGAGCGAACCTTTAGGTTCGCGTCAAGGCCTGTATTTTCCCTTCTGAGCCGGCTTCAGCCGGCGGCACTACCGGTTGTAAACCGGCAACGGCCCGCGCAGCCGTTTCCACACCTCGTCACACGCCTGTACCACATTGTCAGACAGCGGTCCATCCTTCACTGTCGCCAGGTTTTCATCGAGCTGTTCCATGCGCGAGGCGCCCAGAATGATGCAATCGCTCGCCGTGTGATGCAGCAGCCAACTCAGTGCCAGGCTGACCAGCGACCGCCCGGCCGATTGCGCGATCTTGCGAAGCTGCTCCACGGCATTGAAATATTGCTCGTGCCAGTAGCGGTCCTGGTAAAGCTTATTGTTGTCGAAGCGCGTGCCCGGCATAATGTTCGCCTGCTTGTGCTTGCCGGTCAGCAACCCGCCCGCCAGCGGGTTATACACCACGGTCGAGATGTCGAACTCCTTGCACATCGGCAAATATTCTTGCTCGATACCGCGGGCTAGCAGGTTGTACATGGGCTGCGAAATGTGCGGCGCATTCCAGCTGCGTTCCTTCGCCATCCACAGCATCTGCACCACTTGCCAGCTGGCGTAATTCGACGACGCCAGGTAACGCACCTTGCCCTGCTTCACCAGCGTCTCCATCGCCTCCAGCGATTCGTCGATCGGAACGGTGTGATCGGGCGCGTGCATGTAGTAAATATCGAGATAGTCGGTGCCCAGCCGCTTCAGGCTTTCGTCGATGCCGCGCATGATCGCCTTGCGCGAAAGCCCCTGCTGATCAGGCTCTTCGCCCATCTTGAAAAACACTTTGCTGGCGATGACCAGATGGTCGCGCTTGCTCTTCATCGCATTGCCCAGCATGGTTTCGGCCACGCCGGCCTGATACATATTCGCGGTGTCGAAAAAATTAATGCCCGCTTCGATGCAGCGGTTCACCATTTGCGTCGCGCCGGCCTGGTCCAGCGGCTTGCCAAAGGTCATCGTGCCAAAACAAAATCGCGATACTTCCAGGTCCGTGTGCTTCAGCTTGATTTTAGGAATGCTCATGATGTGTTTTTTCGGGAGCCCGTTTTCTGGGCCGGTGAGTTCCTTAGCAAATTGTCATCCCGACCGAAGACCTCACCGGGGCCTAATGGGTACCGCCTCTGCGTCTGGCGGGATGGTTGAGGCCGAGCGGAGGGATCTGCGGCTTGCCGGTTGCGTTACTTCCGCGTCTACCAGTCTTTGGAACTCAATTCAGGCTGGAAGACCATTCGGTCAGTGGCAAAGAAGTTGGCCAGCGAGCAGGCGCCAATCGTCAGCAGGTTGGCCACCATGTATTGCAAATGCAGCGAACCCACGAAGAGGCGCATCAGCACCAGGTTTCCGACAATCGAGATCAGCCCTGTGGAAAGATTGAAGCGCACCAGTCGCCGCAGCAATCCCGTGCTGCTTTCCCGCCGGTCAGCCCAAGTGTAATGCTCGTGCCACAGGAAATTGTGCACGACCGCGCACTCCACTGCGAGGCCGGTGGCCAGCAGGTAGTTGAAGTGCAGCACGGTTTTAAACAGAAACAGGAAGCACAACTGGACGCCGATGCCTACCGCGCCCACCATGTGGAACTTCAGCAGGCGCCGCACCAAGTCGCCCCACGTTCTCGTGGATCGGACGAGGCTCACGCCAGCCACCACTCCGGGCGCAGCAGCACCACGTGCTTCAATCCGTCGCTAAGAATCATGTTTTCCAAGTCTGTAGGGGGTTTACAACGGCACCACAGAGTGTACCTCATTCCGCCTTTTTTTAGAAAAAGGGACAGTTACAAAATGGCAGTTTCGTGTAAAAGTTCGCCTCGGGCAAAACGCGCCGGACTCAGCACTTCGACGTGATCTACAACCGTCGTCTCGCCGTGAAGGATCAAGTCGGCCAGCATTCTTCCTGTCGCAGGCGAGTGCATCACGCCGTGTCCACTGAATCCGTTGGCGCAGAAGCAGCCTTTCAACTCCGGTGTCGGCCCGATGATCGCGTGATGATCGGGCGACATCTCATACAGTCCGGCCCACGCGCGTTTGGGATTCACTGCCAGATTTTCGAAACAGGGCACGCGGTCGGCGGCGCGCACCAGCACCTTCTCGATAAATCCCGGATCGAAGTCGGTCTTGTACCCCGTCGTCTCCTCGGGATCGTTCCACGCCAGCAGAAATCCCAGGCTCTCTGGCCGGAAGTGAAAGCCGTTCGTCATATCGACCACCATCGGCACTTCATGCGAGACGCCGTCGAATGGCTCGGTCGGAATCAACATTCGGCGCATCGGTTCCACGGGAAGCTCGATTCCGGCTAGTGTAGCCACGTCAGCCGCCCAAGCTCCGGCAGCATTGACGACGGTGCGCGTGCTGACTGGCCCTCGCGTAGTTTCCACTCCAGTGATGCCGGCTCCGTTGTGCTGAATCGCCGTCACCTCGGTCGACCGCCACAACACCGCGCCCTGCTCGCAGGCGCGCGTGGTGAATCCGACCATCACGCTGTAAGGATCGACGAAGCCGTCAGTAGGACAGAAGCTGCCGCCCAGGATATCGTCCGAGCGCAGTTGCGGAACCATCTCGACAATCTCGTCGCGAGCAACCATGCGCGCTTGCTTCAGACCAAGCTTTTTCTGCAACGCCTGGTTGGTCTGCAGATATTCCAGATGCGCCGGCTTGGTGGCGACGAACAAATATCCCTGATCGCGGTATCCCGAAGGATGTCCCAGCCGCTCCTCGAACGCCGCGTAAAACGGAATCGAGTACAGCGACATCTGGATGTTCGGCGCGGTCGCAAACTGCGCCCGCACTCCGCCCATGCTCTTACCCGTGGACCCTTTACCCTGATGCGTTTCGCGTTCGACGATCAGCACATTGCGGCAGCCGCCTTCGGTCAGATGCCAGGCAATGCTGGCACCCACAATTCCGCCGCCAATGATCACCACGTCAGCCGTTTGCATTCGCTTTGACCTGCACCACGCAACATTGTAAGCCGCGAGAAAATTCGCCGCCGTGATTAGAGCCGGATTTCGCCTGTGAAGAGATAGTGTCACAACTGAAAAGAAAGTTTGTTTGAAAGGGCGCATCTTCAGGTGCGCCGTCACGAGTCTTTTTATCCTTGTCATCTTTATCTTTGTCATCGCGAGCCGGGCTTCACACTTTGCTAAGAAACTCGCGCAGTCGTGAAGAAACAGGTAGAGCGAACCTTCAGGTTCGCGCCGAAGTCCTTTTAGTTTTGTCATCACGAACCGGCTTCAGCCGGTGAGGGATCTGCTTTCCCTCCGTTAAGAACAAAGTCGCAGCCTGCGGACGATTCCCTTACCGTCGGCACGGACAGCGAGCACATCGGCATGCACCCTCATCACACCCCCGCGTGACTCTTCTCACAGACCCATGTTCTTGCACCGCCTAGCCTAGTCTATCGGGCGTTCCATACGCGGGTGTCAACACCAGTGCTCTTGCCTTCACCCGCACAAAGGATTTTCATGCCTCTTCGTAACGCTTTCTCCAAAGCCGTGGTCCGCGATTTTTCTCTGGAAGAACTCGAGCAGGCCGCCCGCCTGATGCGCGGCTACGATCTGGTGGCTCTTTGCGCCGCCGGCTCCGGCCACTGCGGCGGAACGCTCTCCATGATGGAGATCGTCGCTGCCCTCTACCTCAAGGTCGCCAATCACGATCCCAACAATCCCGAATGGAAAGAGCGCGATCGCATTATCTGGTCTGCCGGGCACAAAGCGCCGGCGCTTTATCTCGGCCTGGCCTTCGCCGGATATTTTCCCATTGAAGATACCGTCACGCTCCGCAAGCTTTATTCGCCCTTCCAGGGTCACCCCCATCGCCTGAAGCTGCCGGGCGTCGAAGTATCGAGCGGTTCCTTGGGACAAGGGCTCAGCATTTCGGTCGGCATGGCGCTGGCCGGCAAACTCGATCATGAAGAGCACAGCGTGTTCTGCATCATGGGCGATGGTGAGCAGCAGGAAGGCAACATCTGGGAAGCCGCGATGGAAGCCTCGCACTTCAAGCTCGACAACCTGGTCGGCATCATCGATCGCAACCGCCTGCAGATCGACGGCTGGGTCAAAGACGTGATGAATGTCGAGCCGCTCGACGAACGCTATCGCAGCTTCGGCTGGGAAGTCATCGAGATCGACGGCCACGACATCCCGCAAGTGGTGCAAGCCCTGCAAAAGGCGAAGAACGTTCCCATTCTCGGCAAGCCCACCGTGATCATCGCCAACACCGTCAAAGGCAAAGGCGTCAGCTTCATGGAGAACATCGCTGGATGGCATGGCAAGGCGCCCAGCTACGACGAGATGGTGAAGGCGCTCGACGAACTCGGCTTACGAAAGACCATCGCCTACGACGCTCTGCTGAAAAAGGCGAAAGAGTATCAGGCGGAGGTGGAAGCCAAACTCGCAGCGAAAATGCCGCGTTTCTCCCGCAATTATTGGTGGAACACGACGAGCTCGATGAAGGTAATGATGGAGCCCACGCGCAAGGGCTTTGGTCTGTCGCTGAAAAACAATGGCGACGATGAGCGCGTGGTTTGCCTGGGACTCGATATCTCCGGATCGATCACCATCAGCGATTTCTATTCCGGCAAGCCCGAGCGCAAGGATCGCTGGATCAGCATGGGCATTGCCGAACAATCGGCCACCGCGGCAGCCGTTGGATTGGCGCGCGAAGGTAAGCTCCCGGTCTTCGGCACGTATGGAACTTTCGCTGCGGCCCGCAACCTTGACCAGATCCGCGTGTCCATCTGCTACGGCAATTTCAACGTGCTGATCGCGGGCGCGCACGGCGGCGTCTCGGTTGGCCCCGACGGTGCGACCCATCAGGCGCTCGAAGATCTTTTCGCCATGTGCGGCCTGCCCAACATGTCGGTCGTAGTGCCCTGCGACGCGATCGAAACCCGCAAGGCCACCGACTATCTGCTGCTGCAGCACGTCGGGCCGAAGTACATTCGCTTTGCCCGCGAAGCCACGCCGATCGTTACTCGCGAAGGCACGCCATTCGTCTTTGGTCTGGCCAACGTCAGCCGACTGCGTCACGAAACGCCAGACATGATCGACGCCTTCGAAACCGTGCTGGCTGCTGACTACGAGGGCGAGGGCGAAGATCTCAGCATCATCGCCTGCGGCCCCATGGTGCCCGAGGCCATGCGCGCCGCCTGGATGCTGAAAAAAGAATTCGGCTTCGAAACCCGCGTCATCAACATGCACACCATGAAGCCAATCGACGAGGCTGCCATTATTCGCGCTGCCCGCGAAACCGGAGTGATCGTCACCGCCGAGGAACATCAGGTCGGCGCGCTGGCCTGGCGCGTCAGCGGCATCCTCACCGAGAGCCCGGAACTCTACGGCGTTCCCGTCATCACCGGCGCAATCGGCGTCAAAGATCGCTTTGGCGATTCCGGTGCGCCCTGGGAGCTGATCAAGGAGTTCGAAGTCAGCGCCGAGCACATCGCCCAGAAAGCGGTCGAACTGCTAGCCATCGCCAAGCTAAAGAAGGAAGAAGAGCGCTTCGAGATGGCTCACTAGAGGATGTGTCAGCGGTCGACTTCCTTACTTGAAGGGGCGCAGCTCAGGTGCGCCGTACAGACCTCCGTAAGATTTGTCATCCCGAGCGAGGACTTCAGTCCGAGTCGAGGGACCTCTTTCCCCTCAATTATGAGCGCTCAGGCGATGTGCGTCCTTGCCCCGCGTTTACGCCAGCCCGAGCATCGGCACCAGATCCGGAGGCTGGTCCAACTCCGGCGGCATCTCAGGCTCCATCGGCAATACGGGCCGCGCATCGTCCTCGGCGAGCGACGCGTACGCTCCCAGTCGGGCCAGGTTCAGCAAATCAGCGCCTGCAAAATAAAACAACGTCACAATGACCATCACGCACAGAATCCCCCGCGCCCCGATTTGCGCGGCCAGATTGAATGGTGAGAAAAGCGCCAGTCCCATCATTGCTGCCCACATAATTCGCAGCGCAAGAAATCCCGATCCCAGCAGGCACAGCCGGCCGGGATGTCGACTGGAAAACCCAGTCGCTTGCTCCAGCGCCTCCATCGCATCAGCCCCGCTGCGAACGCAAAACAGAGGAGCAACACCGAAATACCAGTTCAGTACGATGCCAAACAAAATCGCCAAGCCCAGGCCAAACGACAGCGCCAGGGCTGCCCGCACGGCATGTTGATTCTGCGCCATGGTCATGCCATACAGCAGCGAACCAACAGCCACAGCCACCGCGATCAACAACCACATCACACGCAGCAGTTGCAAAACAAAAATAGGACCGAAGTTCCAATTCAATGGCCGCGCATCGTCGTCCGTACTGAACATGTCGACCAGCCGGCGAAGGGTTGCCGCGCGTCCGGCAGTTGCCGCCAGTGCCCACAGCACCATCACGCCCAGAATCAATACGGCCTGCTCCAGTACGAATCGGCTCAGGCTTCCGCGAAAGCTATGGCGCAGCGCACTGCTCAGCAATCCCGGCTGCCACGTCCGGATCAGAAACTCATCGCCGCGCGAGAGTTTGATGCTGTCGAGAAAAAGTGCAATGGAAAGAATGCCGAGTCCCACGGCGGAAAATCCGAAGCACCATCGCCATGCCAATTCCGCCGGCAGCAGCACCGGCTCATGCGCCAGCGCGGCAAAACCATCACGAAATGGCGAATGCGAACTATGCTCCTGCGGCATGGCTCAAGGATAGCAAGCAACCTATCATTTTTCCGTTCCTGTCAGTGCCTGCCCCAACTCCGCCGGGGTATCCACCAGCACATCGGGGACCACCTGTTCCAGGGTTTGCGGCGCAAATCCATAGGTCACGCCCACGCTCCACAGGCCCGCATTGCGCGCGGTCAGAATATCGACTTGCGAGTCGCCAACCATCACAGTCTCTTCGGGCGCAGCCCCGGCTTCGCGCATCAGCGTGTTGGCTCCCAGCGGATCAGGCTTCTTGGTTTCAAAACTGTTTCCGCCATAAATCTGAAAAAACTGGCTGCCCAGGCCCAGGCCCGACAGGATGTCGCGCGATGCCTTCACCGGCTTGTTGGTCAGCACCGCCATTTGGCGCGACGTCCCGTCCGATCCGCCAATCCGCTGTAGCGCCTGCTTGATTCCGTCGTACACGTACGTACTGTCCAGCTTGTGCTCGCGGTAGTAAGTCAGAAAGTAGTTCAGCGCCTCCTGCAGAAACTCGCGGTCTGCCGGATCGCCCAGCGCTCGCCGGATAAGCATGGGGGCGCCGTCGCCGATGTAGGTCCCAATCACTTGTAGCGGTAGCTCTTTGCGGCCATAATTCAGCAACATGGCGTTTACCGCGGCCGCCAGATCGCGTTCTGAATCGATCAGCGTTCCATCCAGATCAAATATGACGAGGCGGATTTTCTTTAGTGGAATAGGGCGGGAAGTGCGTATCATTCCTTTCCAGTATAGCCATTTCGTCCTGGCAGGCTGGCGATTCCGCAAAACCAAATAAGGGCGCGAAATGAACTCTGCCGGGCGGCAAATGGCGGCCCAACATTTACAATAGGAATAACTCTTGAGCCGCTGTTCTGGCTCCGTATTTCACCCCGAGGTAACGGATGGCAACCACCAAGGCACAGCCTAAAACCGCAGCTGCGCAGGCCGAACAATATGAAGGTCTCAGCCGCCAGCAACTGATCGACATTTACCGCTTGATGTATCTGTCGCGCAAGCTCGACGATCGAGAGATCCTGCTCAAGCGGCAGCAGAAGATTTTCTTCCAGATCTCCGGCGCCGGCCATGAAGCCTTGCTGGTGGCCGCCGGACTGGTGCTGCGGCCGGGCTACGACTGGTTCTATCCCTATTATCGCGACCGCGCCCTTTGCCTCACTCTGGGCATGACGCCCTACGAGCAGCTTCTGGAAGCCGTGGGCGCTGCCGACGATCCCAACTCCGGCGGCCGCCAGATGCCTTCGCATTGGGGTCACAAGAAGTTGAACATCGTCAGCCAGTCCTCGCCTACCGGATCGCAATTCTTGCAGGCGGTGGGTTGCGCTGAAGCTGGCCGCTACTTCGCGCGTCATCCTGAGGCCGCCGAGAAAGCGCCCGGTGACTACCGCCAGTTCAAAGACGTGACCTTTCACGGGGACGAAGTCGTCTTCGTCTCCTGTGGCGATGGCACTACCAGTGAGGGCGAGTTCTGGGAGTCGCTGAACTCCGCCTCGAACCTGAAGCTCCCGGTTCTGTACGTCATCGAAGACAACGAGTACGCCATCTCCGTTCCCGTCGAAGTCGGTACCGCCGGCGGCAACATCAGCAAGCTGGTGCAGGGCTTCCCGAATTTCCATTTCGCCGAGATCGATGGCACCGATCCCCTGGTCAGCTACGCAGCGTTCAAGACCGCAGTCGACTACATTCGTGCCGGCAACGGTCCGGCATTCGTGCACGGGCACGTCATCCGCCCTTATTCGCATTCACTTTCGGATGACGAAAAGCTCTACCGGCCCGAATCGGAGCGTCAGAACGAGGTCGAACGCGATCCCATCACCCGCTTCCAGCTCTTCCTCGTGCGCGAAGGCATTCTCGACGAAAAAGCTATCGACAACCTTGAGAAGGACGTGGAAGCAGACATTCAGGACGCCAGCGACCGCGCCGTAGCTGCTGCCTTGCCTGAACCCGGTTCGTATAAGCAATTCGTATACTCGGCCGATCTCGATCCCACATCGTCAGACTTCCAGACCGAAGCCGTACATCCCACCCCGTCAGACACGGGAACGCCCACTCCCGAAAAGACGATGGCCGATCTTATCAACGCCTGTCTGAAAGATGAGATGAAGCGCGATCCGCGCATCGTGATGTTTGGCGAGGACGTCGCCGATTGCAGCCGCGAGGAATATCTCAAGGACAAGCAAGTGAAAGGCAAAGGCGGCGTCTTCAAGTTGACCGCCGGACTGCAGTGCGACTTTGGCTCTGACCGCGTCTTCAACTCGCCGCTGGCCGAAGCTAATATCGTAGGCCGCGCCGTCGGCATGGCCACTCGCGGACTCAAGCCAGTCGTCGAAATTCAGTTCTTCGACTACATCTGGCCTGCCATGCAGCAACTTCGCAATGAGCTGCCGCTGATGCGCTGGCGCTCCAACGACGCTTTCTCCTCGCCGGCCGTGATACGCGTCGCCATCGGCGGCTATCTCACCGGCGGATCCATCTATCACTCGCAGTGCGGCGAAAGCATCTTTACCCACACGCCCGGCATGCGCGTGGTCTTCCCGTCCAATGCGCTCGACGCCAACGGCCTGCTTCGCACCGCGATTCGCTGCGACGATCCGGTGCTGTTCCTCGAGCACAAGCGCCTCTATCGCGAGACCTTTGGCCGCGCCCCTTATCCCGGACCGGACTACATGATTCCGTTCGGCAAAGCCAAAATCGTGCGCCCCGGCCATGATCTTACGGTCATAACTTACGGTGCAACCGTCCCGCGTGCACTTCAAGCGGCGCAGCGTATCGAGCGTGAAAACGGCGTGAGCGTCGAGCTGATCGATCTGCGCACGCTCAGTCCCTATGACTGGGAAGCGATCGCAACCTCGGTGACCAAGACCAGCCGCGTGCTGGTCGTGCATGAGGATATGTTGAGTTGGGGATACGGCGCCGAGATCGCGGCCCGCATTGCCGACGAGTTGTTCGATCATCTGGACGCACCAGTGAAGCGCGTTGCCGCGAAAGACACGTTCGTCGCCTATCAGCCGATTCTTGAAGACGAAATTCTGCCCCAGGCAGAGGATCTTTATCAGGGCATGCTGCAGCTGTCGAACTACTGAGACTTGCGCTGGGCTGAGATCAAAAGTCGATCCAAGTCTGGTAGGGGCGGCTCCTCAGAGTCTTCGTAACCACTAACTTTTGCGGTTCGCGAGTGGAGTGCGAAGCACAGAAAACGAGCGCCGCAGGTGCGAAAGAGCTTAGCCCAGCACGCAGCCGTCAGGCGGAGTGCTGGGTTAACGCGAAAAATCGATTGGAGTCCCGTAGGGACGGCAGACTGTGGGAAGGAACGTTGTTACCTTCGTCCTTTATTCCCCCATAGCCAGTCAATCGCGATTGGCCCGCCGCCAAAGAAGATCAGCGCAAATGCCATCGCCGCCAGCGCCAATGGGAATTGATAGTTTCCTTCTCCCACGAAGCCATGCTTCCAATGAACCTTGGCGATGGCGACCACCATGTCAATCACCATGCAGAGGGAGACAAAGCGGGTAAGCAAACCCAGGATGATCAGAATGCCTCCGCCGAATTCCGTCGCCGCCGCCAGATAAGCCAGCCATGCCGGCATGCCCATGCCGTGCACCATGCCGGCGAAGTTGTGCATCCCACCAAAAACTTTTGTAGAACCGTGCGCAATCATCACGGCTCCCAAGACCAATCGCAAAGCCAACAGCCCAAGCGGCTGCAAGCGATCCAGAAAGTTCAATTAGCTCTCCACGGCCGTCGCGGCCAAAGCTTCACGCGGGAATGCCTGCGTTGATTCGATACGGTAGTTGATCTCTACGTCACGCCGCGCCATCTCGTTCAAGAACAGTTGCGCGGGCACATCGGTCTCCTGGCGAATCCCGCCGTGCTTGGCGATTTCACCGGCGATCAACATCTGCAGCACAATCGATGCCGGCCACGCCGTCGTCCGCATCATCGAAGTCAAGCCGGTCACCGGATCGGTGTAGTCGATCATGCTGAACGAGGCGACGACATCGTCGTGATGCGCCTCCACGCGCAGCAGCGTCACCTCGGGCTCATCACTCTTGAATCGCTCTTCGAACAATCGCGACATCACCTGCCGCGGCGCGACTTCGGTTCCGTTTACCACGCGCTTCACGCTCGAGAACAGGCCCAGATCGTAAAGCGACCGCAGCATGCGGAGATGTCCCGGGTAGCGCAGCGTCTTTTCGAAGCACTCGCCAACATATCCCTGGAAAGTTTCCGGCAGCGTGGAAGTACCGCCGGAGGTATGGAATGCTTCCAGCTCAGCAAAGCCTTCCATCGTGAACGGCTCCGCCTCGGTCAGCGGTTCGATCGTCACCATTTTTCCGTCGCGAAGAATCTTGGCCGGTTCGCTGTATTCGTTGATCAAACCTTCGACCGAGAAAACAAGTTGATAGTTGAAAGGAGGCCGCGGCGTCTGCGGCAGCCCGCCTACATAAATCTTCAGTGCGTCAGCCTGGCCGCCGATGCGTCGCAGCAACTCGCCGCCCAGAATCGACGCCATGCCGGGCGACAGCCCGCAATCTGGCGCGATCGCCACCCCTGCGGCTGCCGCCTCGTCTTCCAGCGCGAGTTCTTGCTTCACCACTCGGTTGTTGCCGCCTAGGTCGGCGAAGTGGCATCCGGCAGCAATCGCCGCCTTGGCTAGTTCCAGATTAAGGAAATACGGCACGGCAGAGAGCACGCCATCATGACCGCGCATGACCTTCTGCGCTTCCTGCGGGTCGGCAGCGTCCAATTTCACCGCAGTGATTTTGCCGGTGCCAGTGAGCTGCGAGATTCGCTCGACCGCTTCGCTGAGCCGGCTTTCATCGTTGTCGGCCAGTGTGATTGCCTCAACTCGTTCGGTTCGGGCCATATCGAAAGCCGCGGCCCAACCCATCATGCCTGCCCCAATAACCAGAACTCTCATGAAGACCTTCCGAAATAAAAGAGTATGAATTCGTCGCGAAAAAACGAACGTAGTAATGCGATCTTCTTATGTAGGCCAGAATTTGACAGGATAAATCAGCAAGCCCGTTTGACCAAGCCGCAAAATGGCGTGACAAGCCGCAGCTCAGCCGGATGCGGGCTCGCTTGCCGCACACTTATAATTTCTCGCATGCTCAAGAAGTATTTCTGGCTTGCCGGCCTTTTACTGGGAATCGCCATTTGCCTTGCTGGGCAACAAAATCCGCATCCGCCAGTCTCGCCAATGCCACCCGCGCCAGAGCCTCCGGCGTCCGTCGACGCGGTTTCGGTTCAGAAAGACGTTCCTTACGGAGGACAGGGTAGCGAAAAATTGCTGCTCGATATTTATCAACCAGCCGAGACCGGTTCCGGCCCGCGGCCGGCCATCGTCCTGATCCATGGCGGCAGTTGGACCGGCTACGACAAGAGCACCATGCGGGGGATGGCAAATTTCCTGGCGCGATCGGGATTCGTAGCGGTCTCCGTCGACTACCGCCTGCTGCACGGAAACGAAAATCGCTGGCCGGCTCAGTTGGATGACGTGCAGCGCGCGGTTCGTTGGTTGCGCGCCAATTCCAGAAAGTACAACATCGATCCCAACCACTTTGGCGCGTTCGGACATTCAGCCGGGGCGCAACTGGCGGCGCTGCTTGGCATGGAAGACACCCGCGACAACTCCGATCCCGCGCTCGCCAAGTATTCCAGCCGGGTGCAGGCGGTGGTCGACGTGAGCGGACCCAGCGACTTCACCAGCGATCGCGATCCCGATGGCGATGCTCAGTTGACGAACTTCCTGGGTGCAGACTACGCCACCGCTCCGGAAACTTGGCAGGGCGCTTCGCCGGTTTTTCACGTCGCGAAATCGAATGCGCCTTTCCTGATCGTTCACGGCACGCGCGATGAGATGGTGCCCATCGCGCAAGCGCAGGAACTCTACGACAAACTCAAGCAGGCAGGAGTTCATGTGACCCTGGTCAAGCTCGACGACACTCACACCTTCCAGACTCCGGAAGCCCGTCGCCGACTGGCCATGGAGACCCTTACGTTCTTCACTCGTTACCTGGTGGTGAATCCCTGAGCCGATCGAACTTCAATTCGTCATCCTGAGCGGCGGCAGGCTGAGTCGGACTCTGCTGTCCGGCCTTCTATCAAAGTTTCTCCCGGAATTGTCATCACGAGCGCCAGCGAGGGATCTGCTGTTGTCCGCGCCGCGGCAATTCCGGCCTTCTCGCGGCGTCTATAATAGAGAGATACCCACTCGACGAAATTCGTTTCTGTGAGCATCCGGAACGATTTCGCGAGCGTGGAAGTGAGTGGACTCTTTCATGGAATTTCGACTCGTCTGTCCGTACAAACCGCAAGGAGATCAAGGGACTGCGATCCAGGCTCTGACGCGCGGCATCTACGATGGTGACAAGCACCAGGTACTGCTCGGCGTCACTGGTTCGGGCAAAACTTTCTCGATGGCCAAAGTCATCGAGACCGTGAACCGCCCAGCTCTGATCCTGGCGCACAACAAGACGCTGGCCGCCCAGCTTTATCACGAATTCAAGTCCTTCTTCCCGCACAACGCGGTCGAGTACTTTGTCTCGTATTACGACTATTACCAGCCCGAGGCTTACATCCCGGCTGGCGATGTCTATATCGAGAAGGAAGCGACGGTCAACGACGAGCTCGACAAGTTGCGGCTGGCAGCTACTAAGTCGCTGTTCGAGCGCCGCGACTGCATCATCGTCGCCTCGGTCAGCTGCATTTACGGCCTGGGCTCTCCGGAAGCTTATTACGGCATGCTCCTGTTCCTGGAAAAGGGACAGAAGATCAAGCGCGAAGACATCGTTCGCAAGCTGGTTGAGATTCTTTACGAGCGTACGGATGGCGAATTTCGGCGTGGCACGTTCCGCGTTCGCGGCGACATCATCGAAATTTTTCCCACGTACGACGACAATGCCTACCGCATCGAGTTGTGGGGCGACGAGGTCGAGTCGCTGGCGCAAATCGACCCCCTCTTCGGAACGGTGAAGCAGAAGTACACCCGCCTGCCGATCTATCCCAAGACGCACTACGTGATGAAGCCGGAGCGCAAGAATGGCGCGGTCGCCTCGATTCTGGAAGAGCTGGCCTGGTGGGAGACCGAGCTGGAAAAACAGGGGCGCATCGTTGAGGCCCAGCGCGTCCATCAGCGCACCCGTTTCGATCTCGAGATGATCAAAGAGATGGGCTACTGCCACGGCATTGAAAATTACTCGCGTCATTTCACCGGACGCTTACCGGGCGAGCCGCCGCCCACCCTGCTGGACTACGTTCCCCGCGACTACTTGCTTTTCATCGATGAGTCCCACCAGACCATTCCGCAGCTTCACGGCATGTGGCACGGGGATCGCTCGCGCAAACAGAATCTCATCGAATATGGATTTCGCTTGCCCAGTGCGTTGGACAATCGCCCGCTGACTTTTGAGGAATTTGAGCATCGCGTCAATCAGGCAGTTTATGTCTCCGCAACGCCCGGCCCTTATGAACTGACCAAGTCTGCCGGCGTGGTGATCGAGCAAATCATTCGGCCCACCGGGCTCATCGATCCCGAGACCGAAGTTCGTCCGGTGAAAGGCCAGATTGACGATCTGCTGCACGAGATTCGAGCCCGCTCCGCAAAGAACGAACGCGTGCTGGTCACCACTCTTACCAAGCGTATGTCCGAGGACCTAGCCGAATATTACAGCGAGGTCGGCGTTCGCTGCCGCTACATGCATTCCGAAATCGAGACGCTGGAGCGCATCAAAATTCTGCGCGATCTGCGTAAGGGCGAATTCGATGTGCTGATCGGCATCAACCTGCTGCGTGAAGGCCTCGACCTGCCGGAAGTTTCACTGGTAGCGATTCTCGACGCGGACAAGGAAGGCTTTCTGCGTTCGGCGGGATCGCTGATCCAGACCATGGGCCGCTGCGCTCGCAACTTGAATGGCCGCGCGATTCTCTACGCCGACACCATGACCGATTCGATGAAGAAGGCGATCGACGAGACCAATCGCCGCCGCGCCATTCAGCGGGCATACAACGAAGAGCACGGCATCACGCCGGAGAGCATTATTCGCCCGCTCGACATGACGCTGGTTGCCGTGGCCGCCGCCGACTACACCGACTTGACCAATGAAGCTGAGGGGCTACCGGAGTTTCGTTCGCAGGAAGAGTTGGACACCTACATCGCAAAACTCGAGAGCGACATGCGCGAAGCCGCCAAGCGCTTCGAGTTCGAACAGGCCGCCAAGCTGCGCGACACCATCCGCGATTTACGCACCAAGGAATTCATGTTCGCGTAAGGCGGGAACTTTCGGCTTTTGTCTCTGAGCAAGGTTTCAGCTCTCAGCCTTCTAACATTTGTCATCCCGAGCGAAGCCGAGGGATCTGCGGTTCGCGCGCGAACGACACTGCCGCTGGCGTCCGAGATTTTTTGAGGGCGGTCTGGGACGCCAGCCTAAAGCCTGGCTCTAACCCGGTGAGCCTCGCCTGCTAAGAGCTAACGGCTAAGAGCTAAAAGCGCGCTACGCCCACTACTGCGTAAGAATCATGACCGGTTGCTGCAGCGGGCAGGATGCGGTACAGCCGCTGACTTGGGGTGGCGCCGCAATATTCAGCGTGATGGTGTCGTTGGACGTCTGAATGATTGTGGTGTTCATCGTTCCCTTGTTGGCGACGTATACTCTGCTGGCAGTGGGGTCGGAAGCAATCCAGCCAGGGTCGGCGCCGGCGGCCAAGGGAACCGTGCTAAGTACGGTGTAGCTGCTGGCACTCACCACCGTCACATCATTCGATCCCGCGTTGGCTACGTAGAATTTGGTCCCAGTAGCAAGCGCCGTCACTCCGGTCGGGCCTGTCCCGACACGTACCGTGGCCAGCGTCGGCATCGCCGGCGAACCGGTAAGATTCACATTGGTAGCGTCGAACACGCTGACGCTGTTGTCACCATTGTTGGTCACGTAAAGGCGGTTGAGGACGGGGTCAATCATCGAGAACGTCGGCAGCATCCCCAACGGCACCGTTGCTCCAACGGTGGCTGAGCCGGCGGCAATAATGTCGAGCGCGCCTGCCGTTCCTGCGCTGCCCTGGGTAACCACAAACACCCAGTTGCCATCGGTCGATGCGGTCATGGAAACCGGGTTGGCGCCCAGTCCGCCGTTGGCTGCGGTGATGGTCGCCGTCACCCCCGAATTACCCGGGGTGTAGACCGAGATGCTTGCCGGGTTACTGCTGTCTCCCTGGTTGAGCACGTAGATGACGCCGGATGCTGCGTTGGGGCTGGCCGGAACTTGAACCATCGACGAAGGATTCACGCCCACGCACGCCGTGCGCGTCACACTCAAGGTCAAGGTTGCAATGGTGCTGATCGAACCGCCATTCGGGCAGGCTGAATTCGTGCCCGAGTTGATGACATACATGAGGTCGGCCTGCGCCGAACTTACATATACCGGATGCGACCCGGGCAGCAGAGCTATCGTGGTAATCGATCCAGCCAGGAGGATCGGCAGATACTCGCTGACCGTGTCGTTGCCTTTATTGGCTATGAAGAGTGCATCGGAATTTGGCGGAAACGCTTCTGAGATGGAGCCCACGCCCATCGAGTTGACGCCTACGTTGGTATCGCCCGAGACGTCAATCTGGGTCGTGCTCCCAGGGCCGGTGGCATTGTAGTTGACCACGTACGCGTAGTGAGTCGAAGTGGGCTGTCCGCCGCCGCTGATAATGGGATTGGCGACCGGACGATACTGATCTCCGCAACCCGGCACCGCCAGAAGTATGAAAGCCGCTAAGGCCAACAAACCTGTGTTACGCAAAAACTTCATCCGCACTCCCGATGTGGATTGCCAAGCCTTCATAGATGCCAGCAGGAAAATAACATTGTATAGCCTGGGTGCGGCAAGGTATAGAGACTGCCGGACGCAGAAGGCACTCGCAGAAACAAACCCCATCCGGGCGGAATCGTTGCGGAAACTGGAACGGACCGCTACAGGCCCTCGGAAGAAAAGGGCTGTCAGGCTGGTTCGCGGACATGACAAAGCCCCGTCATTTGGTGACGGGGCCTTCAATCTCAGGAATGTCTTCCGCTTACACGCTGAACGAGGAGCCGCAGCCGCAGGTGCTCTTCACATTAGGATTGTCGAACTTGAACCCGGCGCCTTCCAGGGTCTCGATGTAATCGACGTTGACGCCCTTCAGATACATTAGTGAGGTCGCGTCTACGAAGACTTTCAACCCGTCAAACTCGAACGTCTTGTCCATCATGCCCGCGCCATTTTCAAACGACATGGAGTACGAGAACCCCGAGCATCCGCCGCCAACCACGCCCACGCGCAGTCCAGCCGGAACTGGGTTCTGTTGCGCCATGATCTCTTTCACCTTGGCAATTGCAGTGTCGCTAAGAGTCAGGGGCTTGGTCTCAATGGTTGGGGTGGTGGTCGTCGGTGTGGTGGTTGTCGTTGCCATGCCTTATCTCCTGTAGGAACCTGCCGGGATTATAGCAAAACCCCGGCTGTCTTGGTCTCGCAAATCAAACTGGCGCGAAAGTGCTTACATGTTTAGATGCTTTCTGGCCACTGCGAGTCGCAGGTTTTTGTCGGTGAACTGCAGATCTGAACAATTCGGGCATTAGCTAAGTTGCAAATATTCTTCTCTTTGCCTCGTTGCGCCGTTCTATAATAGCTTGCCGTGAGGGCCCCCAACCGGAACGGGACGTGGTAAAGCCCACCGGCGCGGGACCGGTTCGCTGAGAGCCGAGGTGGCTAATGTCGACGCTGCAGATGTTGCTGATCGTTTGGGGAGTACTGACCGTAGTGCTAATCCTTCTGCTGATTTACCGCAGCACATTGACCATGCACGAAGACGATCAATTGTTCCTCGACGATTCCAGTAAGAACCTTCGCGAAGAACAAGAGGCGCTTCAGGTCCGCATGAAACAGGTTGCGCCCTGGGTCCGCATCCTGGGAGCGATCTCGGTGGTGCTGATCCTGGTGATTGCCGGAATGGCGGTGTGGCAACGGATGAACCAGACCTACTGAGACTTCTGCCGTACACAACGCAGGTACGGATGCCGGTCTCGACTGCGATTCGAGACGAATGAAGGTTTGCGGTTTCAAGGACAAATATCTTAATGACGCGCAGCGCAACGTTGCGCGTTTTTCATTGCACGATAGATCAGTCCGGCGCCCTCGCAACTGACAACTTCCCAGCAACCTGGCGCCCTGATGCTGTCCGTTGCTCTGCTAAAATAGACCTAACAACCATGAGGCTGGCAACGCTGCAGGAGTCCACCTGCCTTCTGTCGTTCTCCACAGGCGGCGATTGTGCCGCCGTCACACAACCGGCGTTCAGCGCTGGGCAAGGCTTTGCGCTGGAGGAGGAATGACACATCCCCGGTGCGCTGCCTGCAGAGAAGAAGCGATTTGTTTTCGTGAGCATCTGTACTATCAAGCGATACCGTGAACTAAACAACCTCAAGGCAAACTTTGCTCCGCGCGGGATGGCGCAGTGCCGGGTTTCCTGCATCCGCTATTTTTATTAGATTGTTGAGGTAACCGTGGCCACCTACGAGATTAATAGTCGAATCCTTGAATTCCCGTTGAACCGCAAAACTGATTCCGAAGAAGAGGTCGGCGAATGGCTTGAGGCATTCGACCAGGTGGTGGAAGGCGAAGGTCCGCATCGCGGTTGCGATCTGCTTCAGGCTCTGATCCAGCGGGCGCGCGAGTCTGGAATTGAAGTTCCGGTTCAACTGAACACACCTTACGTCAATACCATTCCTGTCGAAGAAGAAGTCCCTTATCCGGGCGATCGTCAGCTGGAACGCCGCATCAAGAGTCTGATTCGCTGGAATGCCATGGCCATGGTGCATCGGCAGAACAAGAAAGACCCCGGCATCGGCGGCCACATCTCGACTTACTCTTCGCTGGCCACGCTGCTCGAAGTTGGCTTCAATCACTTCTTCCGGGCCGCCTACGGCGATCAGCCGGGCGATTTCATTTATTTTCAGGGTCACTCGTCGCCGGGAGTTTACGCTCGGGCGTTTCTGGAAGGCCGGCTTAGCGAAGCGCAGGTCAAAAACTTTCGTCACGAATTGCGTGGTGCTCCGGGCTTGCCGTCCTATCCGCATCCCTGGCTGCTGCCCGACTTCTGGCGATTCCCCACCGTATCGATGGGTATCGGCCCGCTCAATGCGATCTATCAAGCGCGCTTCATGCGTTATATGGAGAATCGCGGCATCGTCCCGCAGACCGAGCGCAAAGTCTGGGCCTTCGTAGGAGACGGCGAAACCGACGAGCCTGAGTCAATGGGCTCGCTGACTCTGGCTTCGCGTGAAAAGCTGGACAACCTGATCTTCGTGATCAACTGCAACCTGCAGCGACTCGATGGTCCGGTGCGCGGCAATGGGAAGATCATCAACGAACTCGAGGCTGCGTTCCGCGGCGCCGGATGGAATGTGATCAAAGTCGTCTGGGGCTCTGACTGGGACAAACTGTTTGCCCGCGACAAGACCGGCATTCTGCTGAAGCGCATGGAAGAGGCGGTCGACGGCGAGTATCAGAGCTACAAAGCCAAGGGCGGGGAATACATTCGCCGGGAATTTTTCGGCAAGTATCCCGAGTTGCTGCAACTTGTGTCTGACATGAGTGACGACGAACTGCATCGCCTCACCCGTGGCGGGCACGATCCGCAGAAGGTCTACAACGCTTACAAGCGCGCGGTCGAACATCGCGGCGGGCCGACGGTGATTCTGGCGCACACCGTGAAGGGCTACGGACTGGGCTCCGCCGAAGCGCGCAACGCCACTCACCAGGAAAAGAAGCTCGCCGACCAGGCTCTCACGGCTTTTCGTTCCCGATTTGCGATTCCGATTCCCGAGAACGCCGCCCGCGAGGGCTGGCTCTATCGCCCGCCCGACGATAGTCCAGAGATCGTTTACATGCAGCAGCGCCGGAAGGAACTCGGCGGCTACATGCCCTCACGTGAGGTTCCGCCGCCAAACTTTCAAGCGCCTCCGCTGGACCACTTTGCGGAATCGCTGGCTGGTTCCAAAGGCCGCGCGGTCTCAACCACCATGGGCTTCGTCAGCATGCTGCGGCAATTGTTGAAGGACCCCAATATCGGAAAGCAGATTGTTCCGATCATTCCCGACGAAGGCCGCACCTTCGGCATGGAGTCGATCATCCGGCAGGTCGGGATCTATGCCAGCCAGGGGCAGCTCTACAAGCCTCACGATCAGGACATGCTGCTCTATTATCGCGAAGAAAAAAACGGGCAGATTCTGGAAGAGGGCATTACCGAGGCTGGATCGATGGCCTCGTTCACCGCCGCGGGAACCGCCTACGCCAACTACAACGTGCCCATGGTCCCGTTCTTCACCTATTACTCCATGTTCGGATTTCAGCGCATCGGCGACATGATCTGGGCTTTCGCCGACGCTCGCGGCAAGGGCTTTCTGATGGGCGGTACTGCTGGACGTACAACACTTGCGGGCGAAGGCCTGCAGCACCAGGACGGTCACAGCCTGGTGCTCTCGAGCACCGTGCCCACCTGTCACAGCTACGACCCTGCTTACGTGTACGAGATTGCCGTTATCGCGCAGGATGGCATGCGCCGCATGTATCAGGAAGGCGAAGATCGCTTCTACTACATCACGCTCTACAACGAAGATTATGCGATGCCGGAAATGCCCCAGGGTGTGGAAGAGGGAATTCTTCGCGGCCTGTACAAGTTCCGCGCTGCCCCTGAAGGCAACGCCGTGGTTCAACTCTTCGGCAGCGGCAGCATCTTGAATGAGGCTCTGCGCGCCCAGCAGATTCTGGCGGAGAAGTACGGCGTGCCGGCCGATGTCTGGAGCGTCACCAGCTACAACGAATTGCGCCGCGATGCGCTCGCGATCGAGCGTTGGAACCGGTTGCATCCCGGCGAGCCGGAGAGACGGCCCTATGTTCTGGCTGCGCTCGATGGTTCCGATGGCCCCATTGTTGCCGCAACCGACTTCATGAAGGCTGTGCCTGACCAGTTGTCACCCTGGCTGCTGAACCGCCTGGTGACGCTGGGCACAGACGGCTTCGGACGCAGCGACAATCGCGAGCATCTGCGAAGCCATTTCGAGGTCAATGCGGAGTCGATTGTGGCTGCCACCTTGTCGCGACTGGCGCGCGAAGGCAAATTCGACGCCCAGCGAGCCGTAAAGAGCTTCGAAGAATTGGGAGTCGCTGTCGAAACCGCCGATCCTGCCAATGCCTAGCCGGGGTCGAAGTTAGCAGAGCTACTGCGTACCGGAAAACTCGGCTTGAGGCAATTTCGAAGCGGCGCAGCTTCAGCGGCGCTGCCAGGTTCCTTTATTCTGCCGACTTCACAGTTTGCTGAAAAACTCGGTTCGATCCGCCGTTCGGGTAGTGCGGCGCTTCAGCGCCGCGTCCAAGTCGTTTATTGTTGTCATCACCTGCCGGCTTCAGCCGGCGAGGGATCTGCTTTTTCCGAAGTTCTACGGCGCCTGCATCGACGAGGGACTCGCCCCGAGTTTATCCAGCGCTGAGTAAGCCGTTTGGGAATGCCGTTTCGGCTTGCTCCGCCGACTTCTTCGCTCGATACCTGGCGATGGACATCGGTCAGGAACCTGCCGTCCGCAAAATCCACTCGCGCATCACCGCATTACGAGTTAACATATCGATCAACTCTGTTAGGCGAAAAGCCACGCGTAGCGGCCGAACCGCTGTGCGTTTCCAGCAGGCTATAGTTTCGCTGCAGATAGGTTATCGATTTCTACCGTTCGCGTTCGCCAGAGCACGCAGCTTTACCTTCACAAGGAGATACGATGAGGTCGTTGAGGATTTTTGCGTCATTGGGTGCAGCCATTGTCGTTTGCGTGTTCCTGGCAGCTTGTGGTGGTGGTGGTTCGAAGCCGGCTCCGCCATCTTCGCCGACTCTCACGGCGGGTCCACTTACCCAGGGCGCAGTCAATTCGCCGTATAGTGCTTTCTTGCAGGTGTCCGGCGGTACGTCTCCCTACACCTTCAGCATCACCTCAGGAACTTTGCCGCCTGGATTGACCCTTAACCCTGGGGAAGGCCTGATCAGCGGCACGCCCACGACTTTCGGAAAATACAGTTTCACCGCGCAAGTCACGGACTCCAAGCAGCTTACCGGTTCGGCTGCTGTCAGCATTTCTATCGAAGGCGCAATCATCATCAATTGTGTTTCCTGCAATGCCGGCACGATGAACTTGCCCTACGGCACGCTGAACGTGCCCTACACCGCAACTTTAACGGCCAGCGGCGGTCAGTCGCCTTACACCTGGAGCATCGTGAACGGCAGCTTGCCGGGGGGCCTGACCCTCGATGCGACCACTGGAATCATCTCTGGAACGCCTAACTCGCCTGCTCCGCCCTCGACCTTCACGGTCCAGGCCACCGATTCTGAGCCCATCCCCTCGTCGGGTACGGTGGTCCTCACGATGACCGTGATGGCGATTGGGACGAAGTCTCTACCCACCGCCCACCTCAATTCTGCTTACATGGGCCCAGTTGTTGCCATCGGCGGCGCTCCCAATTGGACGTGGACTGTGATTTCAGGCAGCCTGCCGCCCGGGTTGTCCATCAGCAATGGCACCTGCATTAACTCCAGAACGTCGACCTGCACCATCGAGGGAACTCCAACCCAACTCGGACTCTCCACGTTCACGCTTCAGGTGGCAGATGGTGAAACTCCACCGGCGATAGCAACCGCAATGCTCACCATCGACGTCCAGGGGCCGCAACTTGTCATCACCACCACCTCATTGCCCGCCGGAACTGTCGGTCTTCCTTACAGTGCGACGATGCAGGCCACAGGAGGAATTCCGCCGCTGACCTGGTGCGTACTTGAGGCCGGAGGAACGTGCGATACCGGCACCGGCACTCTGCCGGCGGGATTGACCATGAACGCCTCTGGCGTCATCTCGGGAACGCCCACCGGCCCGGCTGGCAGGTCGCCGTTCCAGGCGCAGGTACAAGACAGCGAGAATCCGCCGCAGATCGTTCAATCGCCTGCCCCCGGATCGGTCAACGAGTTGAGTATCACGATTAACCCCGCCATCACAGATGGAAATCTAAAGGGCAACTATGCCTTCTCGTTCAACGGATATCAGAACGGAACTCCCGTGCTGATGGCCGGAGCCTTCGTATCGGACGGGAGTGGAAACCTGACCCAAGGCGTGCTGGATCTGAATGACGGTTCCGGAGAAACCATTGATGATCACGGAAACGTCATTCCACAGACCCTCATCGCCGGCTCGGTTTATTCGCTCACTCCCAGTGGGCAGGGGTCGATGACATTGGTGACGGCGCAGGGAACTTACAAGTTCGCCATTATCGTGTCGGGTGATGCCTGTTCGGCAACGGGACAGTATTCCACCTGCGGACGTCTTATCCAGAGCGATCCGGCCAACCCGCAGTCCTATGGCTCGGGCGTGATCAAGGTGCAGGATAACCAGCATTTCGCGCTCACTCCGGGAAGCTTTGCCATCCATGTCGCCGGCACGGATTCGCAAAGCAATCGCTATGCGGGCGCTGGAGCCTTCGCGATTACTGGAGCGAATCTGGATTGCAGTATCTGGGGCTTGTCCAGCGGATGCCCGGGCGACGTGGACGACGCCGGCAGCGCCAGTTCCATTACATTCCTGGGCACCTTCGACAACCTCATTGACCAGAACACGGGACGCGGTGCATTTGTCGATCTCACCTTCAACGGTGACACGAACAATGTATTCACCTACGCGTTCTACGTCGTCAATCAGAGTCAGATGATCCTGATTTCGGCAGATCCAATTGCGAAGCCTGCCAACCTGACTTTGTGGACCGTATCCCGGCAGAATGCCTCTGCCACCGGCTGGAGCACGGAGTCGTTGAAGGGCGCCAGCGTGGTAGAGCTCAATGCGGTCGATCCCAACAATGGCAGTCCTCAGGCCGACATTACCGCTGGACTCTTCAACGGAGATGGCAACGGCAATGCTACATTCAATTCAGACCAGAACGATGGCGGAAGCCTCAACCCGCAGCAGACCTCCTCTGGCACTTACGCGATCGATTCCTCCGGCCAAAAGACGGGCCGGGTAACGTTGAGTGGTTTCAGTGCGCAGTTCCCAACCACTCCACCTGTGCTCTACCTTTACGGGTCGAACAGTGCGTACGTCGTGGGTACTGATGCTGAAGTATCTGAGGGAATCATGGAGCCGCAGTCGGGTGGGCCGTATTCGAACTCTTCGGTCAGCGGCAACTACGCAGGTGGTTCCATTTGGCCGGTCCTCTCATCCATTACGAACTCGGTCACGTCGTTATTCGCCAATGGAGCAGGCAACATGAGTGGCTCTCAATTCGTCAGCGGGTCTCAAGGACCGGGAGGGCCGAATCAGTTGACGCTCACGTACACCGGCGTCAGTTCTGCGGGGCGAGGAGTTGTGATGCAAGGGGCGAACCAGTACGGCATCGTTTACGTGGTATCGCCGAGTAAAGTAGTTCTGTTACCGGTCGGCAACAATCCGGCCCTCAGCGTCTTCAACTCAGGCCCTGGCAACTAAGCAAGCTACGCAAGAAAATGCGCCGGCGAAAGTACGGATTCGAATCCGGTTATTCTCGCCGGCGCAGTTGTTTTCACTCTACCTTGCGGTCGCGGCCTGGGTCGCCGGTTGGAAGCCCACCAGCTTCATGGCGCGCTGGGCCTCGGGATTCTTCATAAACGCGTTCCAGATAAGGCCGCTGCGGTAATTTTCCGCCATCAGCATCGTAATGCCCTGGTCGATGCCGATCACGTCCACGTCGGTCCAGCCTGTACGCGGATTGAAGGCATCGACAAATCCATACCGCTTCCAGACTCCCAGCCCATACTTGTTGTACAGGTTCGCCAGGCACGCGATGGTGTCTTTGGGCCGGAAAGGAATCGAGCCGCCGGCGGCGCAGGGAACCACGGTTCCGTCGATGTGCCCGATCTCGGGAGGACCGCCCCAGTCCTGATATCCCAGGTGCGAGTCGGAGGCGGTGATTCCCCAGGTATTTCCGTCATAGTCCGGGAAGCGCCAGCGTATCGAATAGCAGAATTCCTTGTGAGCCTCGGTGGCTATGGTGGAGTTCAAAAAATAGTTGGCGTACTGGTCGCGCTGGTTGCGAAAGTCGAACCACGCGTGAGAATACTGGTGTACAAACAACGGGTCTGCGCCGCTGATGTACGTGTAGCCTTCGAATTCCATCATCGGCCGCGAAAACGCGGTCCACGACGATGGGTTGATGTTGTTGGCGGGCGCTCCAATGGCCAGCAGATACATCATCATCAGTTCGCAGTAAGTGTCCCAGCGTGCTCCGATGAACTTGTATTCCGGCGTCCAGCCCAGGGCGAAGGTCGAGCCGTCGTTCAGCATCCAGCGCCAGTTAATCCGCTTATAAATGGCGGTTGCCAGCTGCGAAATGACCGGATCGTGAAAGTATTCGCGCGCGGTCAGAATGCCGCACAACAGGATCGTGGTATCGATCGGTGAGACCTCAGATTGGCGTACCCGCTTGCCGGTATTGATATCGATGAAGTGGTAGAAGAACCCGTTTACCTGCTCCACCTGATTGAGCACGAACTTAAGCGTCGAGACCACCCGGCTGCCGATTTCATGGGGCGGCAGGTAGCCTCGTTTGTGGCCGATACAGAGTGCTCCCAACCCGAAACCCGTGGCGGCGATGCTTGCTACCCGTCGGGGGTCGGGTCCGCCATCAGCCAGCGCGCGGTCGCGCACCAGCCCCGAGTGTTTGCCCGCCTCATTCCAGAAAAACAAGAACGCGCGACTGACCAGCTCCTCCAGAAGCTCTTCGTCTGTCAGCCGCCATTCAGGCGGTACCGCCTGCGATTCCCGGCCCTGCTGTCCATGTGCGGTTCCATAGAGGCCGGCTTTTGCGAAAGGATAGGCCAACGCGCCCTTCGCCAACATTGACAGCATTTCCCGGCGCGTCAGTTCGCGTACTCTGTCAGCCAACATCCCTCCGCATCAGATTTCCTCATCCACTCCGCCGCTCGAACCTCACTTTGGAAGTTTATCCGTCCCGATGCAGGTGCAACAACTTTCCTGGGGATTTCCTCCCTCAGGATCGCATCACGATTTCCCATGGGTACGTCACTGAAGCCTCTTATCGGGACGCTTGCCGGCATAGGCGCTTTTGTGGGGGCGTATCGAGCCGGCGGGAGGGAATTGTTGGGGATAGTGCTGCAAGCTGTTGCACCTCTTCGCAAAACCAAGTTTTATTATCAACGAGTTAAAGCGGAAGCAGGATTGCAAGCAGATATGACGTACGAATCCGTGCTGAAACTAACGTTCAAGCACGGATCAGGGAGCAAGAAGAGGTTTTTGCGGAGTAGGTGCCACTTCTTGCGAAGTAACGGCTCGTGACGAATACCTCGAGATGTTTTGCACTGGAACTGAGGAGGAACCCCTTGAGCAAGAAATGCGTCTGGTCTGTCTGCCTAGTGGCACTCGCTCTCTGCCTGAGTTTGCCTGCGATGGCACAAAGTACATTCTTCACTGACCTTGGACCCCAAGGTAACGTCTACAATTGCTGCGATGGCTGGACCGTCTCCGGCAGCGGCACGGTGGGAGAAAGCTTCACCGCCGCCAACCTTTTCACTTCGCTGTTAACGGGCAGCGTTTCTCAGATTGACCTCGGCGTCGGTTTCGTTACCGGTGTCAATTCGTTCTACGCTTCGGTCTGGACCGACAACGGCGGCCTTCCTGGCACCGAACTGGCCCAGTGGAACAACCTGAGCAGCAACGAGACCTTCGGTCAGTGCTGCGGATTGGTTACCATCTCTGGCATTAGCGGACTAAGCCTGACGGCTGGTCAGTCGTACTTCGTGATTCTCGGCCCCACCAGCCTAACCTCTACCACGTGGGAAGCCTGGAACCAGAATAACCAGGGCGTCAATGGATTGGATCTGTACTCCACCAACGGCGGCCAGACCTGGAATTCCAACGGTACCGGCAACCCGCTAGGTGCTTTCGATGTGCTCGGCGCCACCACCAGCACCACGAGCACGACCGGCTCCACTCCGGAACCGTCGTCCTTGCTGTTGCTTGGAACTGGATTGGTCGGAGCCTTCGGCACCATTCGCCGCAAGCTGAACCGCTAATCCACCATTTGTCTCGTCTTACAAAGCCGGAGCTCAGCTCCGGCTTTTCTTATTTGTGAGACTTGCATCCGTACCAGACCCTGATCACGCCAGTGCTGTGCTGCGAACCGATCGGCTTCCCGCGGTGCGAGTGTCTTGCCCCAGGGGTCTCACTGTTCGTTACTCTTTACACCTTGCCGCCGGGCCCGCATGGGATTGACCCAGCACAATCTCTTTCTTGATCTTGATGGATGATGCGCCCGGCAGGAATTGGGCTGCGCAACCCTTAGATCGGATCAGCTCACAGTTCCAAACCTACTTCCGCTGACTCTCGAACCGGATTATCGAGGCATGCCCAGCTAGCGCGTGACATGCCCCGATGCAACTACTTTTCCAACCCCGGCCTACTGCTGATCCGGAGGTGGAGTTGGCGCGCTTTGCGGCTGCGCGCTCGGCGGAGCGGGGGATACGCCATTTCCAGGAGCCTGTGGCTGAGTGCCTTGAGCTGGAGGAGGAGTCGTGTCTTCGGTATGGGCAGGCACCACTCCGTGCACTGCCGGCATGTGTTTCACCTGTCCGGATTCGGCATCGCTTATATCGATACCCAGCTTAGCCAGAGTTTCCGAGGTTTCGAAATCGAGCGTCACTTTCGACTTTTCGTAGTTGGCGGCCGCATTCAACACATTGGATTCAGCCTGCGTCAAGTTGCTCGACGCCTGCAGAACCAGAGTCGGCGTCGATGCGCCGTAGGTGAATTTCTTCTGCTCGGCTACCAGGCTCTCATTCGCATAATCGCGGGCCGCAATCGCCGCCTGCAGGGCGGCGTAGTTTTGCTGCATGGTGAACTGCGCCTGTCGCACCTGGATCGTGATCTGGTTTTCCGTCTGTTGCAGGGCGACTTGGGCCTGACGGTATTCCAGGTCCGAGCGCACCTGGTCCGCTTGTGCCGCACGGTTCCGGATGGTGACATTAAGGTTGACGCCTATACCCTTGTTGGGAGCTGAGCTATTGAATAGATCGTGAAAGGCGTGTCCGTAGCCGGTGTTCGGGATGGTACCCGGATTCAAGCAGTTCTCGCCCGGTACCGCTCCCGGGAAGTCGCAGGGAGGCAGCAGGTTGTTCTGATCGCCGGCCAAGCCTGAAGCTCCATAAAAAGCGTAAACGTCCAAGGTAGGACGCAGCGAACTCTTGAGAGACTTGCGCGAGATTTCCTGGTTGGTGAGCTGGATACGCGCGCTGACAATCTCCGGACGCGCCTGCAATGCTTCCTGGATGAGATCGTCGATCGGACGAACCTCATATTGCTCGTTGGATTCCAGTGTGTCCGTTGGAATCACCGGTGCAACTGCCAGCATGGGATCTCCCATGTTCTTGGTAATGGCGTTCTTGATGAACAGCTGTTGCAGCTGGAGATTCGTTTGAGCGGCAATCAAATTTTGTTGGGCAGTCGCCACTCCGCTTTTTGCCTGGACCAAGGTGATGGGGGCAAGGGTGCCGATCTTCACCTGTTCCTCATTGTCGGAAAGGGTTTTCTGAGCAAGCTGCAAATTGCGCTCGTTCACCTTCACCGCCTCGTACTGCGTGACCAGGTCCCAGTAAATATTCTCTATTTGCGAAACCGTGGTAATGATCTGCTGACGAAAAACTACGTCCCCGATTTCGCGGTTGTTGCGGGCGATGCGAATGTAACGCAGATTGGGATCGAAGCCGAACCCCTGCAGCAGGTGTTGGGTTAATTGGAAATTGAAAAGCGGAGTCAGTTGCGGCGACACCAGTTGGAAAGGTGAGTTGTTCGTAATGTAGCTGTTGTTGAAGGTCACGTTCATTAGCGTGCCGGTCGGAAATCCCTGGGTGTAGCCAAAGTTATAGACATTCGTGTTTTGCACCAGCGTAGGAGTTCCGGTGAAGATGATATTCGGCTCAGGTGTGGTAGCGCGGTTACCTTGAATGTTGCCGGTAAGAACCGGGTCAAAGCTGTTGATCGCCGGTCCGCCACCCAAAGTCGACGTTACGATACCGGCCGCGCCAGCACCTGCGCCGCCGGCTCCAATCGATGTTCCACCTGCGCCGGTTCCCTGAGCTCCAGTGGCCGAGCTGCCGGTTCCTCCGGCAGAGACTGCTCCAATGGTGCCTCCTGGGGTGTTTTGCACAACGCC
The DNA here is from genome assembly GCA_963833305.1 of uncultured Acidobacteriaceae bacterium. Lineage (GTDB taxonomy): Bacteria > Acidobacteriota > Terriglobia > Terriglobales > Acidobacteriaceae > Bog-257. Next base: position 294,269 of record CAWHXN010000011.1, read on the forward strand.
GGAATTAACGCCGCGGTCGAACTGGCCAGACTTGGTTCGTAGAATGTCGGTATCGGCAATCGAGAGGTTGTAGCGTTGGACAACGATGTCCAGATTGTTCTCCAGCGCCATAGCCACCGCATCGTTAATCGACAGGTAGATCTTGCCGTCACGGAAAAGTTGGTCAGTGCGCGCCGAATTGGTCAGGTTCGGCGGTGGCACCCTCCGCGATGTGTAAGGCGCAATCACATTCGGAAACGAGGATTTTGGATTCGCATAATTCTGGTCCGAATATAGATGGGGGGCATTATGCTGCGGTGCGGGCGCTTGCGGCATCGGTGTCAGCGGAGGCGCGCCCGCCGGAGCGTTTTGCGGCGTCGCGTTCTGAGCCCAACTTGCGGTTGCAAGCAGCCCCATCAAGCTAAGCGTTAGAATTTTCCGAACCGCCGACTTAACGAAAACGAACATTTCCTCATCTCCTGGAACTGATCCATCAGTTCATGATGCTCTGACCAATATTGTTTCTGGGGCCTCTGTTTAATACGCACGAAAGTGCTGAAAGGTTCACAATCCTCTCGTGGTTGTGAGTGCGACTCCCTGATTCTAACCTCTCATGAAATGGAACTGGGAGCACACCCCGCACGCCTGACCGTAGATCGGCACCGCGGTCGTCCAAATCAACGCATACGCCGCCGCGCCGTGAAAGGCGTCACCGAGCAACGTTTGTCCCGCTCGCTTCGAGCAATCCCGCTCAGACCGCATCCTCCAGTCAATGACCCAGTAGCGGCACGGCAGAAATCGTCGCAAAAAAAAGGCCGCCAGCCCAATTGGGTCGGCGGCCTCATAAAACAAGAAAGAACTAATCTCTCTCGTGTGGAGGAGTGTCTTTCGAAGGATGAATAGGACGTTCGTTGTCCAGGTCGTAATAGGTTCTGTTGGGGTGATCCGACTTCGCGCCCGGAATCGGCACTTCGCCCTTAGAACTGACCAGCGGCTGGTTCAATTCGTCCTGGGTAAAGCCATAGCCCTCGGTGTAGATGGCTTCCTGGAACACGCTACCCGTGGGCTGCAAGGCGATTGCGTAAATCGGGAAGGCCCGGCCGCCTGCTGGCCAAACGGTAGCGACGTAATCCGCAACCATGTAGCCGGAGAAGGTCTGCGGCAGCCAGCTCAACTGCATCGAATGCGAAAGCTGCCGCCCCGCTGTCCACGTCGAACCGCCGTTGTTGCTGATGGAAAATCCGGCGTAGAGCTGGCAACTGCCGCCGCAATTCGAGACCGGATAATAGTAATAGGTCATCGCCATGTGGGCCGTGCCGCCCGACGTCCCGATGTCAATGCCCATGCCGTTGATGAAGTGATCGACTCCGCTGTTGATGGGATCCAAAGGAATGCGGACCTTCGGGGTCCAGTGAACTCCATCGGTGGAACTGCTGTAGACGATGTCGTTCGCCGCGCAGCCGCTTTCAAAGCTGCAATCGGACCAGGAGGTATAGATGGTGCCCGCGCCGTCAATAGCGGCGGAAGGAAGTCCTGCACTGCGAAGCCCTCCGGCCTCACCGTGGCTAGGCGCATTGGCGATGCTGACGGCCGCGGTCCAGCTCTGCCCGCCGTTGGTCGACGTGAAAGCCGACATGCCGCCGTTGAAGTCAGCAAAGGGAACTACCACAGTTCCGTTCGGCTGCACCAGGGGATTACCGCCGATTCCGTAATCGGTGCCGGCTGTTGTTTGCGGTGTGCTCCAGGTTTGTCCCCCGTCGCTGGAGGTGCTCATGTACAGCAGGTCGCCCACATCGGGGTCGTCAAACTCCACATAGCAATTTCCATAGTGGGGGCTGGTCGAGCTGTTGTCGCACGCGATCCAGTTCTTGTCCGCGTCCCGATTGCTGATCACATAGACAGGATTGCCCCAGTGAACTCCGTCAGGCGACGTGCTGACCGCGACCGTATCGTATTCGTTCCCGATGGGCAAAGTGCAAATCATCCACTGGCCGTGTTTGGCGTCATAGGCGACGGCGGCGTCGCTGGCTGCGCTATTCGGTCCGCCACCCTCCCACTGTGTCAGACCCGGTAGATATCCGTTGGTCCAGGAGATGCCGGAGTTCAACGATGTTGCCCAGCCGATGTCGGCTCCGCCGCCGCTGTAAATGCGGCCGACCTGGAAAGCGGCAACGATCACCGGTCCATGGGCAAAAGCGCCCGGCTCGACTTCGGTCATGTGTTGGCTGGTTCCGTTGGTAAAGCTGTCTTGACTGAGCTGCCGGAAGATGCCTTGGGCGCTGGCGGGAACCGATCCTATAGCGACTAAAGTCAATCCGAGCGTGAGGGTCAGCGCTGCCCGGTTGATGCCCAGGCAGGGGGACGAGTGCAAACATTTCATGAGAAAGTTTCCTTCTTCGTGGTTAATTCAGACTGGTATTAACTCTGAGCACGAATGAGCGTTATGCACGGGACAGGAGGAGACGAGTTTTCCACCATCGAGGCGTTCAAACTCTAACCCGCCGAGTCACTTGGTGTCAACGATAACGATAGTAGTTTGGCGTTTCGATAAGGCTTCTCTGTTTTAGAACAAACAGGTTTCATCATTTTCACATTGCGCCGTTGCCAGTATGGCCAGATGTAGTTGGCACGCCTTCCCTCCACGAAGTCCGTCCACATTCGCCGGGGCTACGAATAATGTGCGCGTGGCCGTTTAGAAGCCCGCACTGCGTCTCAGCCATGTACATGCTAAACTTTCTGCCTGCTACTACTGTTAATCGTAACCCGGATAAGCGACCGTCTGAGGGCTCCCTGGATTGTCGATTCCATCATTAATTTTGCTTTCGAGGCTCTCATAAAGGGGAAGAATTTAGTGCGCCGAATTGAATGCTTTTTCTGTTCGCCGGTTTCCTGCATTTTCGCTGTCTGCTCGCTCGTGGTTCTTTCGTGCGCACCGGCCATCGCCCAGCGTACCGTCGTGCAGGATGCCGGAGGTGGCAGGAAGATGGAACTGCACTACAACGCCGCCGGCCAGGTGACCGAAACCCGCACCCTGGGTCCGGACGGGCAGGTGCTGGAAAAAGATGCTTTGGACTACTCGCCTGGAGCCTACGTTCCGCAGACGACTTCCACCTCCTATTGGCCAAATGGGCAGACTCGCAGAGTGGCGCGCAATACCTACGACGACAACGCAAACTTCACCGGCGAGTTCATTCAGGTCTTTGACGAATCAGGGAAACAAGTCGCTGGACATCGCCTGACGCACGATCCTCAAACCGGCGTTTACCAATGCAAAGAGTGGGACGTCGCTGCCCAGGATTACAAAGTGAGGGAATGTCCCGCCGGCGAAGAGTCTTCCGGCACCCCTGAAGTAGTCAAGAAGTTCACTCAAGACGAGGTAATGAAACAGTTGCAGCAAGCCCGGCAGCCGGCAGCCCAACCACAAAAATCTGCGACCAACCCAGGCACTTCGGGTCAGTCCGCTCCTGCCACAAACGTAAGAGAAGTTGGACTGGTTCTCCCGGCCCAGATTCGCCCGGGCGAACGAGTGTCTGGCAGTGTCGTCGAAGATCCCGGCAAGTATGAAGCAATGCCTGAAATAACGGTGACGCGCGTGGCTCTTCCATTCGCATCGTCGGGGACAGGTTCGACCTTGGCGGACTGGGTCGTTGAAGTGTCAGGCGAGCCGCCCCAACCTGCCGATGGCTCAATCGCGCTGACGATTCCACCGGGCCAGATCGAGCTCGCTTTTGCCTTTCACCCTGTTGGGAACCCTGGCACATTAATTTCCAAGGCCATCGCCACGCCGCATAGCCCACGCGCAAAAGGGAAGACTCCAACGTCGTACCAGGCGCCGGCGATCTGCCTGAAAGATCAGCTTTGTGTTGTCCACGGAGCGTTCAGCGGAGACAGCTCTAAGACCTTCGCGGCGTTCGAACAGCGGCCCGCCAAGATTGTGGCCGAAACTTCTAATGCAGCTTTCCTGGCTGTCCCCGATCTGACTGAACCAGGTCCACGGCCACTGATCATCGCCGAAGGGCAGAAGGTCATCGCGTTTCCCATGGTAGTTGGGAAGCTCAGTTTCCGTCCTGACACTCGCAATCTGAAAGCCGGCGACAAGCAGCTGACCTACTCAACCTTGGAAGGGCCGGAGGAATTGCCGGACGCAGAATGGCGTCCAGGAAATTATCCTCCGTCGAACCTCGCCCGGGCGCAGAAGCTGGTTTCGGGATTTCAAGTGCCGGCAGCAAGCCGCGAGGGTCGCGAAGAACGAGAGGCCAAAGAGAAGCGGACAGAACAAAAGGGCGAGCCTGACGAAGACGAGGGGGGCGAGATTCTGTTAGTCGTTAAGAATATGACTCCCGAACAAGTCACATTTCGCGAATCGAAGGACGGGGCATACGTTTTCCATCTCAACTCTGCCTCCTTCAAAATGGGCGAATTCAAGTACAAGTTTGTCGTCGACGCGAACAAGTCCGGAAACTTTGCTCTGCAGGGCTACGCGATTCCGTTTCTGGCTCCGGTGACGGGGCAAACTTTTCCTCTGACCAACACACCTCCGGGGAAATAGTTCTTAGGTACCCTCGCGCGCCTGCGAGCTTTAGCGTCATCTCACTCTTAGGGCGCGAAATAACTGGAGATATCCAGCACCAGGGCCGTCGATCCGTTGGCGTAGGCATCGATGAATCCATTCGTGGTCGGCACCACCGCCATGTTGGACGTAATCATCCCATCCAGAGCGTTCAACACTGATGTCGTGGGGCGCGTTTGTCCATCTGGCCACAGGGTCAAGTATCCAAGTCCGCCATTAGGAACAACCGTCGCATTCAGCACAAATGCCTCGGCCGCCGAGGGAATACCACATGGGCTGCCGACAATATTTGCTACCAGCTGCCCGATGAAATCTCCAATTGTTTTCCGAGTATCAAGAGCTCGACAAGGAGCACTCGCATAGAGCGATAGACCGCCAGGTCCGGTGGGCGCGAAGTATCCGTTGATATCGATTACCAGATCCGTGTCATCCGTACTCTTCGCTTCAATCGCGCCGTTACTGCCTGCGGGTAGGATCACGGCGTTAGCCGTCACCGTGCCGGTTGGGGCGTTCAAGGTTGACGTGCTGGGCTGAGATTGACCCGCAGGCCAGGTGGTCAGGTACGACAGCCCAGGGCCTCTCGGAACGGCGGTGACGTTGAATGAGTAGGCTTGTGCGACGGAGGGAATATTGCACGAAGTCGCCTCAAGTATGGGGAACTCGCGCGGCGCGGCGCCCCCGTGCAGATACGGACCTCCGAGTGGTCCGCTGACCCAGCGAGTGTCGGCCACGCGGCATGGTTTCAGCGGGTAGAAGGCCAGCGCAGAAGGCTCCGGCGCGGGAACAAAGTATCCGTCGATATCTAGGACCACATCCGTCGTGCCGCTGCCAAAAACGCTGATTGCGCCGTTAGCGCCGGCGGGAACAATCGCGCCGCTCGCCTTGATTCGTCCATCCAGAGAGTTCATGGTGGAGATCACCGGCCTGTCTTCTCCCGTAGGCCACACCGTCAGATATCCCAGCCCCCCGTGCGGAACAATCGTGACATTCAGCGAGTAGGCTGCGGCTGTCGCGGGCATCCCAGCCAGACAAGTGCTGGTCGGAAGAGCGAAGCTCCTGTACCCTCCTGTCGGAATCGCTGGCCCTCCCAGCGGACCGTTTGGCTTCCTCGTATCCACCAACCTGCACGGAGTCATGGGAACAAAAAGTAATGCCCCGGAAGCGGCTCCGAAAATCACCGAGACTGTGTTGTCAGCCGAGTTCGGCACGTAAAGCAGTTTGCTGGTAAAGTTTGCCGCTAACCCCGCGGGGTAAGTTCCCACGCGCAAGGTAGACGTAAGGCCGCTCCCGCCGTCGATCATCGTCACGGTACCGAACCATAGATAATTTGTCACGTAAGCCTTGTTGGTCACCGGGTCAACCTGCACGGCACTCGGGTTACCGCCGACCGGTATCGTATTGATAACCGACAATGTGGCCGCATCAATGATCGTCACCGATCCAGCTTGCTCGTTCGCTACATAAATCTGGTTGGTTACTGGATTGACGGAAACTGCGGACGGCCCTTGACCGACACTTACAGTTGTGGTCAATCTCGTCACCCCGTCAATCACGGTCAGGTTGTTGCTGGTGTAATTGGCAACGTACACCTTATTAGTCTGCTGGTTGATGGCCAGGGCCTCCGGAGCGGCGCCCACAGCTACAGCAAACGTGGAGTTAGTGGCGCCATCAATGATGGTTACATTGCCGCCTCCGCAGTTGACTACGTACACCTGATTAGTAATTTGGTTGATCGCCAATGCTTCCGGGTAACTCCCTACGGCAACCGTCAAAGTAGAGTTCGTGGTGCCATCGATTATCGTTACGCTGTTGCCGTGGTAATTGGAAACGTAAATCTTGTTGGTCACCGGGTTGGCGGCGATGGCCAAAGGCTCACCTCCAACTTCGACCGTCGATGTAGCGTTGTTCGTGCCATCGATTACCGTAACCGTATTGCTGTTCGCGTTAGCAACATAAATTTTGTTGATTGCAGAATCTACCGCGACCGCCTGAGGAGCCCAGCCTACCGGCACCGTGACCGCCGAGTTTGTCGCGCCGTCGATCACCGTTATCGTATTGCTGTTGGTGTTGGCCACGTAGATTTTGTTGGTCACAGAGTTGATGGCCAAGGCGACTGGCATGAAGCCCGTAGGTACCGTGCTCACCAGGGTCTGTGCCCTGGCAGGGAGCGGAACAAAGGCTACAGCCAACGCAAGCAGCCATGCAGATCGAAAACCCATAGGCTGTCTGCATCCATTGCTTGTTTGTTCTTTGGTTTTGGTGAACACCGCGCAGCTATGGCGATAGCTGCACGCAGACCTGTCACGTACCTTCATGATCGATAGCGCCGCGCTTCCCGAGTGTCGGGGAACTCACTCTTTCGCACGGCACAACACAAGGTTGAGAGGGTCGTGGATTTCTGCCGGTTCTTGCCCGACGGCCAGGCGGGAGATCGACGAACTCACATTGGAACGCCCAGCACCTACCTGCATCGCCGGGCGCATTCTGAAAAGCAACGTACTTCCGCAAATGTGGTTCTTCTGAAAAGCTAAACCTCTTTGGTGCTCCGAAACAATACTCGCGGGCTGCATTTTGACGTCGAGTTTCGGAACGGGAATCGGACTCGGCCTAATCGACAGAAGTCCGGAATTTTGTCTCGGTTGCCTTATCAAGAACGACCGCAATCATTTTGAAGAACGAAGTGTTGCTCGGCGACGAAGTAGCGGAGGCCTCGTCAGCTCTGTCTTCGCGCGGTAGGATGAAGATGCACTCAAAATGTTACGGGAGCGTGTTATGACACCTGCACTTGCCGATCTGGAGCCCAAGGAATTATGGAAGCACTTTGATGCGCTGGCCGCGATACCTCGCCCTTCGACCAAAGAAGCTGCGGCGCGAAATTATGTGCTGGCGGTCGCCTCGCGTTCGGGGCTTGAGGCCGTGCAAGACGAGGTAGGCAACACGGTAATCCGCAAACCAGCCCGTCCCGGCCGCGAATCTGCGCCCATGGCTCTTCTGCAAGGCCACCTGGACATGGTCTGCGAGAAGAATGAAGGTACATCCCACAACTTCGATACCGATCCCATCAAGCTGCGTCGCGACGGAGACTGGCTGAAGGCCGAGGGCACGACCCTGGGGGCCGACAACGGTGTTGGAGTGGCCGCAGCCCTGGCAGTGATGGAGAGCACGGACATCTCCCACGGTCCGCTGGAGTTCGTCTTCACCATCGATGAAGAAACTGGCCTGACCGGAGCGGCTGAATTTCCCGGCGGACTGCTGAAGTCGAAATACTTTCTCAATCTGGATAATGAGGAGAAAGGCACGATTTGCATTGGCTGTTCGGGCGGCCTGAAGACGACGGCTCGCCGCAAGATCGCGTTTCGTCCCGCGACGGGAGACTCGGCTTGGCGCATCAAGGTGTTTGGCTTGAAGGGCGGCCACTCCGGTGTGGATATCCACCAGGGCCGTGGTAATGCATTGCGCATTCTAGGCAGCGTCTTGCAAAACGCGCTTGACTCTCTGCCGGCCGAAATCGCTGAACTCAACGGGGGCAGTGCCCAGAATGCTATCCCACGCGAAGCTACCGCTGTGGTCGTTCTCGATGCGTCCCGGCAAAAAGATTTGCAGGCACTGGTAGCCAAGTCGGAGACCGAATGGCGAGCCGACCTCGGCGGCTTCGATTCGGAGTTGCAGATCACGGTAGAAAAAGTTGTTCGTCCCGACAAAGTTCTCGACGCGACCGACGCGAAACAAACCGCGCATCTTCTGGCAAGCTTGGTGCATGGGGTGCTGGCCATGAGTCCCGATGTCCCCGGACTGGTACAGAACTCAACCAACCTGGCGACCGCAGCGATCAAAGGCGACGTGGTGGAAATTGTCACCAGCCAACGCAGCGCGATTGAAAGCAGCAAACACGGGGCCGCGCGCATGGTTGCAACGGCATTTCGCCTGGCGGGATTCGACGTGGAACAATCCGGCGGCTATCCCGGATGGAAGCCTGAGCCCAACAGTGAGATTGTGCGCAAGCTGCAATCGGTACACGAAGAAGTGTTCGGTGAACCGGCGAAGCTGATTGCTATGCACGCCGGGCTGGAGTGTGGTGTTATCGGTGAAAAATATCCCGGAATGCAGATGGCGTCATTCGGGCCCACCATCGTCGATCCGCATAGCCCGAACGAGCGCGTCGAAATATCGTCGGTTCAAAGCTTTTGGAAATATCTCAAGGCCGCGCTGGAACGTATTTAAGGACGATTGATAATCCGGGTATTCGGCGGCTGAAACAGTTATTTCAGCTTTGCGTATTCCGCTTTGGCCTGTAGCAGGATGGGATTGTCGGGATCGGCATCCTTCCATAGTCCCAGGAAATCTTTGTACGCTTGCCTGGCGCCTTCTCTGTCTCCATACGGGGATCGCGCGCGCCCCATTTGCAGGTGGGCCAACGACCCTATGGGAAAATTCAGCACGACGCCGCGATGGTCGAGTATCTTCTGGAATTCCGCCGCAGCTTCTTTGCCCCGACCTGCCTGCAGGTACGCCAGTCCGCGCAAGTAAGCGGGATATCCATATGCAATTCCCGGCGTCGGCGAGCCGAACTCAGAAGGGAGTGCCGGCTGAAGAGCGTCGATGGCGGCCGCAGGATTTTTTTCATCCAACGCAAGCGCCGCTCGTATGGAGGGCAACCAGTAACTGTTGACGATGGTGTCGGAAGGGAAGTCTTTGCTGAGATTGTCGGCCAAAGCCTGCGCCTGTTTGCGACTGCCGCTGCGCGCCAAGGCCAGTGCCGCCAGCACCTGAACGTTCTTTCCGCCGCCCGAACTCAGCGCCTCCAGAGCTTCGCGGCTGGCTCGCTGCGGGTCTCCCAGTTCGGCGTCATGCAACGCCCCGTCCAGCTGCCAGAGTGCAGCCGTTTCTTTAGCCCCTGTATGCGATGCGGAATCCCGCGCCATCCGCGTGACCTGACGCGCTGATGCCAGGCGTCCGTAATAAGCGTCGGTGTCCGATTGCATTACTAGTAGTTGATCTTCAATACCCGGTTTTCCCGTTGCGGCGGCTACCTGGCGCGCCATATCTGCCGGATCATTGCGAAGAAATGCAAGACCGTAATAATCCGCGAGCAGGGCTTCGTTCTCCAGTTTGCGTCTCTGGGCCTGATCTAATACCGCTTTGGCCTCGTCAAAACGGTTCAGGTTTATGTAGGTGCCGGCCAGATTGGTGTAATTGATGACGTGACTGGGATTTAGCTGCAAGGCCGCTTGCGCTTCTGCCAGAGCCTGATCGTATTTGCCAATCGCAGAATAAGCTGAATTCAGATTGACATACGAGGCTTCTTCTCGAGGATAGGTCTGACGCAGTAGGAGATAGGCCTGGATCGCCTCGTCGCCGTCTCCGGTAACCAGATCGTGGTAATGGCAGATGATGTAGAGCTTTTCCTTCTCGCTGGTATTGCTGCGCAGCTCGTATGCTTTGGTAGTGTTCGCGGCAGCCAGGCTGGGCTCGTTGAGATTCGAGTAGGCGACGCCCAAGCGGGCATAGGCCATGGCGAATTTCGGATCCAGCTCAATGGCTCGCTGGAAGAATGATATGGATGCCTGGTCCCCCTCCGTGTCCTGCATCTTCAAGCCCAGGCTGTAATCCTGCAACGCCTCCAGAGATGGAGTAGTGGCTTGTTCAATCGGCTTGTCGTATTTCTGCACCGAGGCCAGCGACTCTCCCAGCTTCGCCCTCATCCTGGCGGCAGCCTTACCCAAAGCGCCCAATACTTGTTCGCGGCTGCTGGCCTCGGCCTGCTCGCTTCCCAGTGAGTCGCCGGTTTCGCAATTGATCGCTTTTACTCCAACCACATAGGTCGTCCCCAACTGCGAGATCGATCCCGCCAGCATGGCCTTGCTCCCGGTACGCTGACAAATCTGCCGCGTGATGTCGTCGGTAAGACGAGTGCTCGCCGGAAGTCCCATGAAACGCAGTTGCTCGTTCACCCTCACGTCGGAAAGCACGTTCAGGAAAGGTGACTGCTCCAGGCCGACGGTCAAAGCTTGCGGGAGGGCAGCATCGAACACAGCCACCCCAGTCGTGTTGTTGAAGTCGGCGAGAACGATCGTATCTTTGTCGGTGAGCTTGGGAGCTTGGCGGGTATGCCAATACCATGCTCCCGCAATCGAAGCCAGCAGCAAAGCCAACAGAATCCATGGCGCCGCTGCCCGGGCCGATCTTCTGCTGTCGTGAACCGACGCCGATTGCACAGCCTGCTTCGACGATGGATCAGGCAACGCACTGATAGCTCGCCCGCTGCTTCGATGACGCCGGATTGCGGAACTGTCTGCGGCCGCAATCTCAACGGCGACCGTGAGACTATTTTCGAACCGGATGTCCCGGTCGACGCGCTTCAAGTCGGAACGAATGTCGGAAGCGTTCTGGTAACGAAGGTCCCGGTCTTTCTCCAACGCTTTGTAGATAATTCGCTCCATCTCTGGAGGGAAGTCGTCATTGAGCAGGGTCGGCGGTGTTGGCGTCTGATGCAGGATGGCGTCGAACACGCCAGCCGGGGTATTGCCTTTAAAAGGCAAAGTGCCGGTTGCCATCTCGTACAACGTCGCTCCGAACGAAAACAAATCTGTGCGTCCGTCCAGAGGCTTGCCCAATGCCTGCTCCGGCGACATATAAGCAATTGTGCCCAATGTCGTACCCGGGCTGGTGAGGTGAGCATAGTGTTCGACCGTGTCCTGCCCGTCGGCTGTGGCCGCGGTCTTTACCGGTATCCCGGTTGCCAATCCGAAATCCATGATCTTGGCTTGACCGCGATTGGTCACGAAAATATTCGCCGGCTTGATGTCGCGATGCATGATGCCGTGGGTGTGCGCGGTATCCAGAGCGTCAGCCACGTGAATGGCGATCTCTAACATCTGACGCACATCCATTGCCTGGCCGTGGATCAGCTTTCTAAGCGTCTCGCCGTCCAGGTATTCCATGACGATGAAGGTCTGCCCTTCATAGTCGTCAATCTCATGAATGGTGCAGATGTTGGGATGATTCAAAGCCGATGCGGCCCGCGCCTCCCGGCGAAACCGCTCCAACGCGAAGGGGTCGTTGGCTACATCTTCGGGCAGAAACTTGATCGCGACAAAGCGTCCGAGCTTCAGATCCTCGGCTTTGTACACCACTCCCATGCCCCCCGCCCCAAGTTTCTGGAGGATGCGGTAGTGAGAAATGGTTTGATCAATCATGGATGGGCGCAAACATCCTAGGCGTGTCATGTTAGGGATGCGAAGAAGGCAAGTCAATGTCGCCACTCCGGGCGGTTCGCCGTACCGGGGAGAAGCTTCGACGTGTGGCAAAGCGCTTCGGCCCCAGACGACCAAGCGCGGAGCCGAAGAAGGGTGCTGGGAGACACCTTTGGTGAGCCTCGGCATTACGCCAGGTGCGGTCCAGAACGCGCCGCCTCCTGCCGCATTGGCTTGCGCATGGCAGACACGTTGACCCGGGATGGCGGCTTCTTAGGCGGAGCAACATCTGCCGGCAGCGAGCGATCTGTCACCTGACACTGTCTGCGATCGGGCCGGCTCTCAGACAAAATACCGGCGTGCAGAAGTATCTCGCTGAGAGAATCGATAGCCTCGGAAAATCGCTGCGTAACCCAGGCCCGGCTGCAGCGCAACATCTCCGCGACTTCGTCGTGGGAGAAGTCGTACAGGCCGACCAGGGTGATGATCTCGGCGTGATCATCACTTAACTTTGCCAGACAAATTTCCACGTCGCGCGCAAAAACCACCTGCTCCTCGAAGCTGGGTATGGCCCGGTGCGAAACCCGCGAGCGGAACAATTCGCGTCCCAGCAAGGAAGGCAGTCTCCCAACCTGACAGGAGAGCTCAAAGAAGTGCCGGACCAGTGCGAAGGTTTGTCCCCGGAAGCACAGCATTTCCGGCCGCGGATCAAGTTCAGGACTTACTGCAGGTAGAGGGTCACTAACCTGGAAGAGCAACAACTGCGCTTGGTTCGCCGCCCGCTTATAAGCTCTCATTGCGGCCTCCGGCCAGACGTCATCGTCGCAACCGTGCCTTTCAGAACGAGTGGTAGCAGCGGTTCAGCTTCTGGTTTTGGAAGCAGCCGTCTTCGTCCCGTATCTCCGGGAAGAGAATAGTTGACCAACACCGATCCGCACGGCCGGCAATAGCTCTCTGCCGATTTAGAGCGGCGCAGTCCCAACGTTCCGCACCGCTCGCAGTATTTCAGTTCGTATGAAGTGCCTTCCATTTGTGCCCCTTTTCGTGTGTACTCAAGAACAAAGCCCTGCGCCGCGTCCCTTTAACGATCTGGGACCCGTGCGCAGGGCTCGTTTCATTTACGATGACCTGCTACTGGTTATTTGGTTACGTGCAGAACGGCAGCCGGTCGGAAGAGCGCGGGAAAAGATTTAGAAGTGCGAATTGCTGATTCCCGCGTCTGGCTCCGGCTGAGTGGATTTCAAGGTATCATCCGCTCTTCCTGTTTGCGGGTGAAGTAGCCCTCTTCGTATCCGGATTTCAAAATGCTTCCGTTCTTCACAACTACGCTGAGTCTTCCCGAGAATTGCAGATGGCGAAGAAGCTTTTCGGTGGCTGCTGACAGCAGCCGTGCTTCCCTCGTCATGCGCCGTAACTCGGTGAAGCTCCTTTCTTCGGCGGTTGGTTCCGTATCCTTCATTCCCTGCTTTACCTCGGCCAGAACCGCAGAACCTGCTTCCCTTCGACTGTGGCATGGGGAATCTCTGGGGTCAACAAAAATATTGCTTTCAGGAGGTTACTAAAGTACATGTATTGCTTTCAGCAAATGTCCTCACGATGACGATCAAAGACCTGCAGGAGCAGCTGCGACACCACATCCGCGCCCGCATTCAGCGGGGAGAATGGACCGGAAGCCGTTTGTCCGGCGAAGCCGGTTTCCAGCAGGGCCACCTTTCTAACTTTCTGAATGCGCGCCGCGGCTTAAGCGTGGAAGCGATGGATCGTCTGCTGGAAATTCTGCAGATCGGAATACTCGATCTGGTCGAGCCGGAAGACATTTTCCGCCGCGCGGTTCCGCCCCGTCCGGCCGCACATTTCGAAGATGTCGCGTTGGTCTCACCAGAGAACGCGACGTTGGCGCGTTTCAGTGCCAGTCAGATTCTGGAGACCCGCAACTTCCGCCGCTCGTTTCTTCGTAAACTGAGGCCCGATGACAGCGGAGCGCGCGCCGACTGGCTGCGGTTTGTGCTGATCAAACTCGCCGCCGGAAGCGCAGGTGGCGTCTTGCCGCTGGAAGTTTCCCAGGTCACGCTGCTGATTGATCGCCATTACAGCTCTCTGCAGCCGTACCGGCGGCTTAGACCGAATCTCTACGCCTTGCGCCTGGCGGGGCATTGCTTCCTGGGCTACGTTTCGGTTTCCGGCGATCATCTGGTGCTGCGGCCCAACAATGCCCTCGCAGCGGTTGAGGTGGTACGTATCGAACGTGGCCGGAGCTATTCCGAATACATTGTGGGCCGAGTCTGCCACGTGGGTGCGGAAGTGTGAACCGGGAAGCTCTGCTATGATTTCGCTATCATTGAGGGAGGACAGCACTTATGGAAGAACAGGGCGGGCCAACACCGGGCGTGCGGCGGAACGAAGACATCGCACTCGACATGATGAAGTTTATTGCCGTGACTACGGGATATGGGAAAGCGGGTTCGCCGGGAGCGGGCTTTCAGGGCGAAACGGTCTCCAAAGCCGAAGATTATGCCCGGCACTTGCTGGAGTTGTATGGACAATGCCTGGTAGCGGTTCAGGGGAAGAAGTAGACACCGGCAACCGCCGGACCCGGAGCTGCGAGTTCCGGCTTTCTTGCATGGCTTCGTAGGTGATCTGCAGTACCCGCCGGCTGGACGTAGCGAGCCGACCGTCAGAACGTCGAAATACGAGACGGCAAATCCGGACGTCAGTGGCGGCCCAGACGCCAAGTGTAAGAATTCATTGTCTGGAGCCTACCGCCGCTGACTTAGTCCAGCTCAGTCCATAGCCGCGATCTGAGAGTTCAGATCGGCCAAAGCCCGGCGCAGCAGTTCGGAATAACGCTCACTGTTGCTGCGTTCCAACTGTTGCATTATGCCTCTCCGGGAAAGGATCAAGTCGTTCTTCTTGAACTTGGCTTGCAACTCGTCAGCAGAAAAGTGGGGGATTTCGTTAGGTGATGGTGGATAGTCAGTTTCTTCTATTTGCGCTTCTACAGATTTGCTTTCCCAACCACGTGCCATGCTTCCATTATAGCTTCGCGCAGGCTTTTTCAGCACGGTAAAAGTCAGGCAACGTACATCCCAAGTTGTATTTCCCACACCGAAGCCGGTCGCAGATGATTCACAGCGCGACTCGCCAAGCTCGTTCTTGCGCAGGAAACGACCATCAATAGACGCTTCGCAAGGTCGGGGTGAGCAGGCAGACACTGTTGCCGCTGAGGGATTTGACTGACTCGCAGCTCATCCGCTTACATCTCCCGATTTGGGACTTTGGAAGGTTTCTGATTAAACAGGGATTGACGAACCAAGACGCAGGGCCAAGAATCAAAGTAACCACAAAAGGGTTACCCTCATGCGTATTTTGGTGGTGGAAGACGATGGGCCGCTAGCCAGCTTCGTTCGCAAGGGGCTGGAGGCCGAGCATTACGCGGTTGACGTCGCGCCCGATGGAGAGCTGGCCCGGCTGATGGCGCTCGACAGCGAGTACGATCTGCTGATCCTCGATCTGAATCTGCCCAAGCTCGACGGCATAAGTGTGCTGAATGCCGTGCGGCCGAAAAAACCTTCCCTTCCGGTACTGGTTTTGACCGCGCGTAGCCGGGTTGAAGACCGGGTACAGTCGCTGGATACGGGCGCCGATGACTGTCTGATCAAACCGTTCTCCTTCACCGAGCTGTCGGCGCGGGTGAGGGCGTTGTTGCGGCGCGGACCACGTACCGTGGAAGCGGTGCTCCGCGTTGCCGACCTCGAGCTGGATCGCGTGGAACGCAAAGTCGAACGAGCCGGCCGGCGCATCGAACTTACCTCCAAAGAGTTCGCATTGCTGGAATACCTGATGCGAAATGCCGGCCGCCGTGTCACCCGCGCCATGATCGTCGAGCATGTATGGAATTTGTCGTTCGACACGACGACCAATATCGTCGACGTGTATATCAATTACTTGCGTAAAAAGGTCGACGGCGATTCTGTGCCGCACCTCATACACACGGTTCGCGGCGTGGGATATGAATTGAGTTATCACTCCGAGGCGATGGCTTGATTGGCGGAGCCGAAGCTGAGGCGCGAGGAGTTCAACGCTCCTTCGCCTCGGAGATATTTCACAACCTGAGCCAACCACTGACCGCGCTGCAGTGCGTTTTGGAGCTGTCACTGTTTCGCGATCAGACGACCGAGGAACTCCGGGCCAGCGTTGAGACCGCACTGCGGAATGCCGAGTGTTTGCGCCAGCGGCTCCTGCTGCTCCGGGAACTGGATGAAGCCAGCGATCCGGGTGATCTCTCGCTAACCACCGATCTGGGCAGTCTTCTCCGCGAATTGCAGGAGGAGTTGCTTCCGTTGTGTGAATCTGCCGGGCAAAGGTTTGAACTGCAACTGCAGTCCGGGCCGATCGTGGTTTGCGGAGACAAAACCAAGTTAATGCGCGGGCTGTTCTATTTACTGGAATATGTACTTCGCTACTCTCCTCAGGGCTCTACGCTTGGCCTTCGGGTTCGTTCAACCAACCAGGGCCAGGCGGAAATCACGATCGCAACCTCTAGCTGTCTACCGATTAATCCTTCCGCCGAAAACGAAACCGCAGCGACACACCCGTGTGAGATAGAAATTGCCCGCCGCAGCTTTCGAGCGGTCGGCGGAGATTTCGTGCTGGTGTCCTCTGAGGTGTGCCCCAGCGTTTGGCGGGCGACATTGCCAATAGCTTGAATGAGGTAGGCTGCGCGCTCTGGCGCAGCACCTGCGTTTCGTCCTCCGCGGCCACTATCTTCAGTTTCCTAGAGACTTCTAATCTTCTCCTAACCATCTTCTAAGCTTGGCTCGCTACAACATGTGCATGACTACCCCAATGCAGCCGTTCAGTTCTTCCGATCCTACGGTCATCGTTGCCAGCTCGAACTCCGGACTTCGCAGACAAGTTATGCAGGACCTGCTGCTTTCGCGGATCGCGGCGGCGGAGGCTTTCGGTGGTGCCGATGCCCTGGGCAAGCTGGAAAGCAGTGAATGCCAATTGCTCCTGCTCGATCGCAGGCTGCCTGATCTGGACGCGGAAGAATTACTGCAAATCATTCATCGCCGCTTTCCGGGCATCGATGTCTTGTTGCTGGACGAAGCTGGTCATCCCGCTTTGCCGCAGCAGTGGCGCAGCGCGGGCGCGTTGCAGTTGTTCGAGACCATAAGCCGGTGGCAGGCCGCGCCCGCCGGCAGCAGCGCGGCGAAAATGCCGGCGCCGGTCGACCCGTTGCCCGCCATGATTGGTCAGGCACCCTGCATGGCGGAGATCTATCGCATGGTCCGGCTGGTGGCAGCCCGCACCACTCCGGTTCTCATCACCGGAGCAACCGGGACGGGCAAGGAAATGGTGGCTGGCGCGATTCATCAGCTCAGCCCTCGGGCCGGCAAGCCGTTTGTGGTGATCAACTGTGCCGCCATCCCGGAAGCGCTGCTGGAATCGGAGCTTTTCGGATACGTCCGAGGCGCCTTTACCGGAGCGGTTCAGTCGCGCATCGGACGCATTCACAGCGCTCATGGAGGCACTCTCTTTCTCGACGAAGTGGGCGAGTTGCCCCTGGGCATTCAGGCCAAGCTGCTGCGCTTTCTCGATCAGGGAGAAGTCCAGCGTCTGGGTAGTTCCGACGTCTTTCGGGTGGATGTGCGGGTGGTTGCGGCAACCAACGCGCACCTTGCCGAACGGGCGCGAGAAAAGCAATTTCGCGAGGATCTTTTCTACCGGCTTTCGGTTTTCCCCATCGATCTGCCCTCGCTGGCGCAGCGCCGGGAAGACGTCGAAGCCCTGGCCCGCCACTTTCTGCGGAAGTTTCAGCTGGATAACGACGAGCAGGTGTTGTCGGCAGAATCGCTTCGCTTCCTGGAAAACCACTCCTGGCCGGGCAACGTCCGCGAGCTGCAGCATGTAATCGAGCGGGCTTCCATCCTCGCCGAGGGCGGCCCGATTCTTCCCCAGCATCTGGGACTACCGGCCAGCGAGGCGACGCCGCCGGTTTCGAGTCAATGTCACTTTGCGTGAGCCGGATCTAATCTGCGGCCGCCGCTGACGGCAGCCGCCTTGCAGGGACGATAGGCAGATGTTGCCCAGTACACAGTTCGCACCCGATCAGCAGTCTACCCGGCCGCCGTCCGGGCCTGGTTCGCATCCGGTTTGCGTTCTTGCGGCGGGCAACACCAGGAATCCGATCATCGGAAGCTCGCCGGTGTTACTGGCTGCGTTGGAGCAGGCGCGGCAGGCTGCCCGCAGCGGCGCCGACATTCTGCTGGAAGCCGAGAGCGGTACGGGTAAAGAACTGCTGGCGCGTTTGATTCATGACGTAAGTGCCCGGCGCGGCGCGTCCCTTGGTCGCCATCAACTGCGCGGCCGTTCCCGAAAACCTGCTGGAGAGCGAACTGTTTGGCCACGTTCGCGGGGCCTTCACCGGGGCGCTGGTCAGTCAAGCCCGGGAAAGTTCGCGCTGGCCTCGGGCGGCACGCTGCTGCTGGATGAGATTGGCGAGATGCCGCTTGGCGCTGCAACCCAAGCTGCTGCGGGTGCTGCAGGAGCGGGAATTCTACCGCCTGGGCGATACCCGGCCGGTCAGCGTCGATGTGCGGGTGATCGCCAGCACCAACCGGTCGCTGCATCTGCTGGTCGAGGAAGGCCATTTCCGCGAAGACTTGTATTACCGCCTGAACGTCATTCCCCTGGCGTTGCCGCCGCTGCGCGAGCGCGGCGACGACGTAATTGAGCTGGCCGAGTACTTTGCCGCAAAGTTTGCCGCCCCGGCTCTGCCGCCCCGGCTGAGCGAAGCTTTTCGGGCTGCCCTGCGCGCTTATCCCTGGCCGGGCAATGTTCGCGAGCTGGCCAATACCATGCGGCGCTCCGTCGCCTTGTGCGAAGGCAACGAGATCGGCGAAGCCGGGCTGCAATTCATGCCGCACGCTTTTCCGGCGGGCGTGGTGCGCTGGCTGCAGCCCGGACTGTCCCTCCGCGAGTTGGAGAAATCGCTGTTGGAGATAACCTTGCACGCTACCGCGGGCAATCGTACCCATGCGGCGGAATTGCTGGGAGTCAGCCTGCGCACCGTGCGCAATAAAATTCGCGAACATGGATTGCCCAGCCGGAGGTTGCCGTGAGCCTGCTGAGCACTCCGTTAATTCCACTCTTAAGTCGCGCGCTTGACATGACGGCGCAGCGGCAAACCCTGGTCAGCCAGAACATCGCCAATATCGATACGCCCGGTTATCACACCCGCGACATCGACTTCCGTCAGGAATTGCAGCGGGCTTTGCCAGATGACGAAAACGTCTCTACCGCAGCCGCTCCCTTCGTACGCGAGGTGCAGGGTTTGATCGAGCGGCCCGACGGCAACAACGTGAGCATCGATCGCGAGAGTCTGCTGATGGCCCAGAACCAGCTGCTGTTTCAGACCGAGGCGCAGCTGCTGCACTCCGAATTCAACCGCCTGCAACTGGCTATCAACGGAGGCGGTGGGCAATGAGTCTGTTCGGTCTGTTCCAGATCAGCGGCTCGGCATTGACGGCAGAGCGGCTGCGCGCCGAAGTTGCCACCAGCAATCTGGCCAACTCTGAAACCACGCGCACGCCCGAAGGCGGGCCTTATCAGCGGCGCATGGTGGTCTTCCGGAGCCGGCCGGGTGCGCCATTCCATCTGTTGCTGGCCGGCTCGCTGGGCGAAGCCGGCCAGCCCTGCAACCGGAGGCGTGCAGGTCACTCAGGTAGTCTGACGATCCCACGCCACCGCAGCGCCGTTATGAGCCTGGGCATCCCGACGCCGATGCCGCCGGCTATGTGGCCTATCCGGCGATCAATCCGGTGCAGGAGATGGTGGATTTGATGGGCGCCGAGCGCGCCTACGAGTTGAATGCCAGCGCGGTGCAGGCGGCCAAGCAGATGATCCAGCAGTCGCTGCAGATTCTGAAGTGAAGATACGAGCAGAGATCAAGAAACGTGACCATCGACCCCGCCAATCTTGGGAATGTCGGATCATGCCCGCCGATGTGCCGCAGGCCTGCCGCTCCGGCACGCCGGATCGAGTCGGGAGGAGCAGCTTTGGCGACAGCTTGCAGGAGGCGGTGGCCGATGTCGACAACCTGAATCTGGACGCGCGCTACAAGGTGTGCCAGCCTGGTCGAGGGCAATGGGGCCGACGTGCATGACGCGATGATCGCGGTGGAGAAGGCCGACCTTTCGTTCCAGCTCATGCTGCAGGTGCGCAACAAGGTGGTGCAGGCTTATCAGCAGATCGCAGGCATGCAGTTTTGAAGCACAGGGTTGAACCGCAGTGAACAGCGACCTCTCATTGGCGCAAGTTTGCAGCAGGGCAAGGACTTTGTGGCCGGACTTTCAGCTGCAAGCAGCGCCTCCTGCTGGCCGGCGGAGCGGTCGCTGGTGGGAGCTACGCTGTATGTCTTCGTCCAGCTGATCGGCAAGCCGGATTACAAGACGCTGTATTCCGGACTGAATCCCGGCGATGCCCAGGAAATCACGGCTGCGCTGGCGGCCAAAAAGATTCCCTTCGAGCAGAGTCCCGACGGAACCAGCATCCTGGTCCCTGCCGACAAACTGGACAGCGCCCGGCTGGAAGTGGCCTCGCAACCCATGCCCCACAGCGGACGGCTGGGTTTCGAGCTGTTCGATAAACCCAACTGGGCAGGCAGCGATTTCAGCGAGAAGGTGAACTATCAGCGCGCGCTTGAGGCCGAACTGGAGCGGACGCTGGCGCACCTTGAGCGAGGTGGAAGCGGTTCGGGTCCACCTGGTGATGCCGGCGGAGTCGCTGTACAGCGAGCGCGACCGCAGCGCCAAAGCGTCGGTAATGGTCAAGCTGCGCCGCGGCAGTCTGCCGCAGCAGGAGGACATGGCGATACGCCAGCTGGTGGCCGGAGCCGTCGACCGCCTGACCCCGGAAAACGTGGTGGTCGTCGATGCCGAGACCAATCTGCCGCTGAATCGCCTGGCCGGCCGGCGCCGGTCAAGGCGACATATCCGAGATGGATCAGGAGCTGGCGAAGCGAGTGGTCGCAAACTCTCGAGCCGGTGGTCGGGCCCGAGGGCGTGCGCGCCAGCGTGCACGTCGAGTATGACCTCAGCTCCGGCGAGGAGACACAGGAGACCTATGATCCCAGCCAGCTGCCGTGGCCCTGAGCATGACCCGCAGCGAAGAGAACCTGGGCAGCGATGCGCCAGGGCGGAGTTCCCGGGACCAGCAGCAATCTGCCCGAATGCCAAGGTCAGCGCCTTCCGGCAGGACCAAGAATCGAGCCAGATTTCGAAAACGGAGAGCGGCACCTACGGCGTGAACAAGCTGGTGCGGCACACCATTCAGCCAGCCGGGCGGATCAAGCGCATTGCCGCGGCTCTGTTGGTCGACGATGCGGTGGAGGTGGAGCAGAAGAACAACAACGAGTCGGCCACCCGGCGCAAGCGTACGCCCGAGGAGATGAAACAGATCGAAGAGTCTGGCGGTGGCGGCGCTGGGCATCGACGCCAAACGTGGCGACCTGCTGGCGGTGGAGAACCTGTCGTTCCAGAACTTGCAGCAGGATGCGCCCGCTGCCTCCAACCATGCTCGAGAAGGTACAACGCAGTCTGCGGCAGTGGACCTGGTTGTTGCGTTATGCGGCGTTGGCCTGCCTTTTCGCCAGCGTCTACCTGCTGCTGCTGCGTCCGGTCAAGAAGCAGTTATGACCGCCTGACGCGAGTTGCCGCTCGAAGCCGCCAGCCGGCACCTGGCCGGCGATTCCAGGCCGACGCATTGCCGGACGGGAGCGAAGGCGAATCTGGAAGAGCATCCTGGGAGTGCCGGCGATCGAGGATAATCCCGCACTGAAGAAGTTGGCGGTGCTGAAGAATCATCTGGTCGACAAGGTGAAGGCAGAGCCGGCGGGAGCCTCGCAGCTGGTGCAGAACTGGTTGCATGAGGGAGGGGTTGAGTGAGCGCGGCCGCAGCGGCAACAGCGAATCTCAACGGAGTTCGCAAAGCGGCAGTCTTGCTGGTTCTGCTGGGAGAGGAAGCGGCGGCCACCGTCTATCGCCACCTGACCCAGACCTCAGCTGCAACGGCTGACGCAGGAGATTCGCGAGCTGAGGGGCGTTGAGCCGGACACTGCGGCCAAGATCCTGGAGGAATATCACCGCCTGAGCCTGGCCCAGGACTATCTGGCCCAGGGCGGCGAGACATATGCCCGCTCGTTGCTGGTCAAGGCATTTGGTAGCGAGGGAGCCAAAGAGCTGCTGGAGCAGGTCAACCGTTCCCAGGTGCTGACCGCCAATCAGATGGACGCGCTGCAGAAAGCCAATCCCAAGGAGCTGGCGCGCTTTCTCGAGGGCGAACAGCCGCAGACCATCGCGCTCATTTTGGCCTACCTCGACGCCAAGTCGTCCTCGGCTGTTTTGATGCGACTGCCGGAGCACTGCGGGTGGAGGCAGTGAAGCGTCTGGCGCTGTTACGCAACTTCTCGCCCGAGATGGCGCAGAAGGTTACGCTGGTGCTGCACAAGCGGCTGCAATCGCTGGGCGAGCAGAGCCGCCGCATCTATCCCGGCTTCAAGAGCGCGGCCGACATGATGAACCGGCTGGAGCCGGAGGCGATGAAGTCGGTGCTGGAGACCATCGAATCGGAGGATGCCAAGCTGGCACTGAACATCCGCAACCTGATGTTCACCTATGACGATCTGCTGGGCGTCCCGAAACCGGCATCCGGGAACTGGTGGCGCGGATCGACAAGAAGGTTTTGGCCCTGGCGCTGAAAGGCTCGTCCGAGGAGATGCGCAACCATCTGACTGAAGGCCATGTCAGCCCGCGCCTTCGAAATGCTGAAGGAAGACATGGAGGTGATGGGTCCGGTGCGGTCACGCGAGGTGAACAAAGCCAAAGAGGAAGCAGTGGCGATGGCCCGCAAGCTGGAAGCGGAAGGCAAGATCATCCTCAAGCCGGACGGAGGGGACGAATACGTTGTGTGAACAGACCGGGCAGTTGAGAAATCGGCAAGCAGGTGCAGAGATTCCGCTATCCCGTAATCGCATCGCGCCGGCTTCGGTGCAGGCGGAGTCCTGAGCCTGGCGCGTCGGATGCGGGACGAAGCCGGGCGCGAGCAGCCCTGCAGCAGGAGTGGCCGCGGCGGTGGAAGCGGCCAGGATCAAAGGCGTGAGCGAAGGCAGGCCAGGCCGCGGCGGCTGCGGCGCAGGACATCGCGCAGGAGCGTGCGGCCATCGCGGCACGGTCAGGAATTTTGCCCAGCAGCGTCGGACTACTTCCGGAGGGTAGAGAGCGAAGTGGTGCGGCTGGCGCTGGCGATTGCCCGCAAAGTTCTGCACCGCGAGGCGCAAATGGATCCGCTGTTGCTCGCAGGCGTGGTCCGGGTCGCTCTCGACAGATGCAGGCGGGACGCAGGTGTGACCTGCACACCTCGCCCGACCAGGCCGAAGCGTGGCAGAATTCTGCTCGCGGCGAACTCGAACACAGCCAAGATCGAGTCGTCGCCGACGACCACACTAAACCGCATCAATGCGTGCTGGAGACCGAGCCGGCAGGACTGAGATCGGTCTCGAAAACCAGCTACAAGAGATTGAAAGCGGCTTCTTCGATTGCCTGCGCGAGAAGGCGGGAGGCGAACCATGAATGAGCGAACCATTGCTGCCGTATTTCAGCGCATTGGATCCCGGCCCGCCATTTGCTGGCACGGAAGAGTGACCCAAGTTGTCGGCGAAGTCTGGTGGAATCCGCAGGACCGCCTTGCAGCCTGGGCGAGTGTTGTGAGGTGCAGGACTCTGCCGGAAACCTGTACCCCGGCGAGGTAGTGGGCTTTCGCGGCACCACCGTTCTCACCATGCCGCTGGAGAAGCCGAGCGGAATTCGCTTCGGCGATCCCATCGTCGGACTTGGCGTGCGTCCCGCTATCGGCGTTGGGCAAGAATTGCTCGGCCGGGTGATTGATGGCCGGCGGCCCCTGGACGGCGCGACCGCATGCTGGCGCGCGCCAGCGCCGGCCGCTCGATAAGCCGGCTCCTCTGGCGCTTGAGCGGCTGCCCATTCGCGAGCCGCTGGGCTGCGGCATTCGCGCGATCGACGGCTTGCTCACCTGCGGCCGCGGACAGCGATGGGCATCTTCGGCGGCAGCGGCGTAGGCAAGAGCACGCTGATCGGCATGATGGCCCGCGGCACTTCCGCCGACCTGACCGTGCTGGCCCTGGTCGGCGAACGCGGCCGCGAAGTACGCGAATTTCTTGAAGCCCTGGGCGAGGAAGGGCCGGCACGTTCGGTGGTGGTCGTCTCCACCTCCGATCAGTCGCCTCTGCTGCGCATTCGCGCCGCACTGGCCGCCACCGCAGTCGCCGAATATTTCTGCCAGCGCGGAAAGAATGTGCTGCTGGTCATCGACTCGCTCACCCGCTTCGCCATGGCGCAGCGGGAAATCGGTCTGGCTGCAGGCGAGCCGCCGACCGCCAAGGGCTACACGCCTTCGGTGTTCAGCATGCTGGCGCGGCTGGTCGAACGCGCGGGACAATTTCCGCACGGCAGCATCACCGCGTTCTACACGGTGCTGATGGAAGGCGACGATCAGCAGGATCCGCTGGTCGACGCGGTGCGTTCGCTGCTCGACGGGCACATCGTGCTGGATCGCCGCCTGGCCTCGCGAGGCCACTATCCGCCCATCGCCATGCTCGACAGCCTGAGCCGCCTGATGCCGGCCATCGTCGCGCGCGAGCACTCGATCGCAGCTCGCCTGCGTTCTTTACTCTCCGCCTACTCGCGCTCGGAAGATCTCATGCGCATCGGGGCCTACAAGCCGGGGCAGCGATCCCCAACTCGATCGCGCCATTGCGGTGCTGCCGCAGCTGCAGAAGTTCCTCTGCCAGACTCCCGAGGAGCAGTCGCCGCTCTCTGAGACGATTGCCCGGCTTACGGCGCTTTCCTGTTAATATGCCGTTCCGATTCACACTCGAGTCGGTTTTGCGCTACCGCCGCTGCCTCGAAGACCGCGAGAAGATGCGTCTTCACCCGCTGCTGGCCAAGCGTGCAGCCTGGCAACAAGAATTGCAACGGGTGCGCGACGGCCGCAGGCAATGGCAAACCGCCCTGCACCAGGATATGCAGCGAGCGCCTGCACCCGCGATCGAAGTTCAACTATCCATGACACGCCTGCGCGGAATGGAAAGCTGCGAGGCGTTGCTGCAGTCCCAGTTGCGTCAATTGCACACCGAAATTACCCAACAGACTGCGCGCTACCAACAGGAGCGTCGCAAGCGGGAAGTATTGGAAGCGTTGCGCGATACCCAATCACGCGAATACAGCTTGCAGCAACAGCGGCGGGAGCAGGCTCGCCTCGACGAGTTGCACTTATTGCGACGCAGCCGCCGGCAGCCCTGATTTGCCCACCAAGATAGGCAAGGTTTGCCCAACAGGTCATCCCCGGTGCCGTTCCAATCCTGAAAAGATTCATCGGCCAGCTGGCAAAACCCTTGAGGGCCGAGACTTTGCCAGCGCTCAGGAATTCGCGGTCATGACTACCCCATGTGGAAATCAAGCTGCTCATGGAATAGGGCTGGCGAAAGGGCGTAGCGGTTGATCGGTGCGATGCTCATCACCGAAGGCAACCCGGGTCAGGCATCGGCCCTGACAGGGAGCACTGTGGCGGCCAGCAATCCGTCGGGTGAGTTTCGAGATTCGCTTAGCGCCCAGATCGCGGGGCAGCTTTCTTCGACGCAAACCGGCAGGGTTGCGCCTCAGGCAGCGGGCGCAAGCGGCGCTCCGGCCAGCGCATCGGCTCGTGCTGCCCTGCGTGGCAAGGATGGGCGCCCGGCAAACCCGCCGGACTTCGGCAATCCCAAATGCGCTGCGGACTTAACCCCGGCGGTAGCCGACTCGCCGATCGGTGCGTTAGCAATGCAGGCCATTCCGGTGCCGGCGCCGGTCGTTACCCAAGAAGGACAGGCGGACAGCGACGTTTGCGCGAATGCTAAGACAGTCACTGAGGCAGAGGTCGTCAAAACCGTGAATATCCCTTCCCTGCGGTTGCCTTTCGGATCGCTGGTACCGACAGGCCAGAATGCGAAAGACACCAAGGTTTTCTCCGGGGAAACACCTGTAACAGAACCAGAGGCTGGACGTGTTGAGTCACAAGCCTGCCGAGCCGGACTCCGGGGCACAAGCTGTGATACCGCCTGCGACGGCAGCTGGCGAAATCTCGAAGTCTGCTCCCGGGTCACAACTGACGGCGCAAGTGTTGACGGCCTCGGATGGGCCCGGCGCTGGGCAGAGCGAGGCCCGAAAAACGAGCCAGCAGAATATGGAGGGTTCTCGATTCAATGCTACGAAGGCCACTCCGGATGCTACAGATTTCAACTCCGCCGCCGGGTCAGTGCATCCCGGCCGCCATAGGCGGAATAGAGCTTCCTAGTCGCAACAGTGGGTTTGTCCTAACCGGCGCGGGAGCGGAAGCCAGCCTCCAGCTGGCAGCGGAGGCAGCTGCAACACCTGGCGGCGCTGGAGTAGAAGCCATCGCTACGTCTTGCGGGACGCAGCCGGGTGTGCAGCGCGTCAACGGTGCTGTGCGTAGCGACAGGAAAGCATCTCCGGCAGATGCCAAATCTTCTTTCCCGGTATTGGAGTCCTCGTCTGCCGCGGCGAAGACGCAGCCGAACCCCGAAAGCAATCTGCCGTCCGAGTACCAGGAGCCGAAAAACCTGGGCCCGAATCAAGTCCAGCCGCAAACTTCCGTCGCTGCTGACCCATCACTGAGCCAGCCGCTGACGGCGGTTACGGCTCATGCGGCGGCCACCACGGTGCCCCCGAACTCGGAAACGTCAGCCACCGCAAACGTCCTGGGGCCGCCAGCATCGCCGCAGACGGGTGATGTCGCGACCCGACAGGAGCAGACCGCCGGGCTGCCGCCGCTGGCGATTCAGAGCGCGCGAGTTCTGGAACACATGGGTCAAACCGAGATGCGGGTAGGAGTCAACACGGCCAGCTTCGGAACGGTTGAGTTGCATGCCACGGTTAATCAGGACCAGATAGGCGCCAGCATCACCACCACCCACCTGGAACTGCATGCGGCGATGATGGCGGAGATGCCGTCGTTGCAGCGGGCAATGGAGCAACATCATCTGCGGCTCGACAGCTTCGACCTGAATGCTCATCCCGGATCACAACACAGCGGCAGCAGCGCATCCGGCAATCACTCGCAATCTCAGCCGGGAGCACAGTCCGGGCCCAGGTTTTCCGCATCCGGCGATTCCGTCGAATCGCTCGACAGCGCGTCTTCGCCCGGCAGGATTGCCCCCAATTCCTCCGGACTCAACGTCCACGCATGAACAAGAATCGAGGTGAATGATGTCCAGCATTGCCCTCCCGATCCAGCGCGCGACCACCCAGCCACAGGCCGCCGCCGGCACCACGGCGTCAACCGGCAACACCACGTCCTCCAGCAATTCGTTAGGCGGCAGCATCGACAGCATGTTCATGCAACTGCTCATCACACAATTGCAGAACCAGGACCCACTCTCGCCCATGGATCCCTCAACTTTTGTCACTCAATTGGTGGGCGTCAACAATCTGGACCAGGTGACTCAGATCAATCAATTGCTGCAAGGGGTGTTGGGTTCCACGAGCCCGACATCGCAGACCAATGCAGGAGGCCAGTAATGCCACTGTTCTCGATTCCGCTTTCCGGATTGACTGCCAGTTCCACCGCCATGTCGGCGATCGCCAACAATCTCGCTAACCTGAACACGGTTGGTTATAAGGGCAGAGCGTTCAGTTCAGCGATCTGTTTTATCAGACGCTGGGGACAACGGGTCGGCGATCCCGTCCAGGTAGGCGCGGGTACCGGGGGCGCTGCCACTGCCATCAACATGAACCCCGGAAGCCCGAACCACCACCGTACCTACCGACGTGGCCATCATGGGCAACGGTTTTTTCGTGGTGCAACAGAACGGAGTCAACTACTACACTCGGGCCGGGAACTTTTCCGTAGCGACGGACGGCTCTCTGCAAACCGCCAATGGCGAACAGGTGCTGGGCTATCCCGCGGCGGTGGTGCGATTCCCGCCGGCACGGCGCTGGCGCCAATCATGTTGGACAAAGGGCAGATCAATCCTCCCAGCGCCACCACCTCGGTGCAGTTGACCACCAATCTCGATGCCGGCACCACCGTCGGAGAGACTCCCTTATCGACTCCGGTCACTGTCTACGATTCCCTGGGAACGGCGCATGTGCTCAACTTCAACTTCACCAAGACCGCCGCCGGCGCCTGGAATTGCAATATCACCATTCCCAATGCCGATGTCAGTCCACCGGCTGGCTGGGCGGCCTCCACTGCCTACAATGTGGGACAGATGGTCTCGCCGCCGTCGGCCAATGGCCACGATCAATGCACCATGGCAGGAACCTCGGGCCTACGCCTCCCAGCTCATGGCCGACCGATGGATCGACTTTCGGCGACGGCTCTGTCACTTGGCAGGACATGGGGACGCAGACCAGGTTGCGACAACTGCGCTAACCTTTGACAGCAATGGGAATCTGACCTCTCCCCCGGCAACGTCAGCGGCATCACGGCCAGCGGCTTGGCCGATGGCGCCACTCCTCTAATTTCACTGGAACCTGTACAACGGCTCCAGGGCGCCCCTGGTCACCCAGGTGGCCAGCGCCAGCACCACCTCCGAACCCTGCAGAACGGCTATAGCAGCGGCGCTTTAACGGACTACACCATCGGGGCCGATGGCACCATCACGGGAAGCTTCAGCAATGGCCGGAACGCAGCGCTCGGCCAGATCGCCCTGGCCAACTTTGCCAATACTCAAGGCCTGCAGCGGGTAGGAAACAACGACTTCTCCTCCACGCTGGCTTCCGGGGCGGCCGTCGTCGGACACCCGGCACGGGCGGATTAGGAACGGTGTCCGGGGGCTCGCTGGAGCTGTCGAATGTGGACATAGCGACGGAGTTTTCCGCGCTGATCGTGGCCCAGCGCGATTACGAAGCCAACGCTCGAACCATAACCACCTTCGATCAGGTGATGCAGGACACGATCAACTTCCAGTCGCCTGCTTAAAGTTCAACGGGATATTGGCCGATGATAGACGTGAGCAGTACCGAAGTCCCGCACCCCGGCGCACCGGCGGTGCGGGACCTTCGCAAGCCCACGCGACATAAAAAGTTCCTCAGCTCGTGGCTGCTATCTGAGCCTTCCTTCATGAACTCCCTTTAGTTTTCGGTGCGCTTGCTCTCATCCGTCACCGGCGGCCGCTGCAACCTAAATTTTCGTGCGCTAAGACGATTCGGAACAGCAGCTTACATTTATATAACTTTTTTTCTTTTCCTCCGCCTTTCCAGTCCCTCGGCAATCCGCTTGCACCTCCGCTAGCGCAGGAACGAAGGTTAACGGTCGTTCGAGTCCTGATGCGATGAGCGAAAAGCAACTGGCCGAGCTATGAGCGCCCCGCCGCCTCCGCCGGAGACGGACAAGTGGCGGCGGTTGGGTGGCTGCCCTGCGAATTGTCGCTGCAAGTGCCGGTGGCGCAATTCACGGTTGGCGAACTTTTGCGGCTGCGGACCGGCGGCATTGTTGCAAGGTGGAGCCGCGGAGCGGAAATACCTTTACGCGCCAACGGGCAACTTATCGGTTGGGCGGAATTCGAACCAGTCGGCGATCACATCGGGGCGCGGATTACTGAGTTGGTCTAAGGGACGGCGATGGAGTGAGACGAAAAATCTCGCACGGACGCTTCCCGGCGAATGTTGAGCCTGTGGCAGCGTCTGAGCAGTTCGCTTCAGCGCTATGCGTACGTCACGCCCAGCCGCGGCTGCGGCTGTGCGAAAGCCTGTCGCTGGGCGAGAAGCGCCTGGTGGCGGTGATTCAGTACGAGGGCCAGCAGTTTCTGGTGGGCGGCAGCGCAACTCGGTCAGCCTGCTGGCGCGACTGGGAGCATCGCCTGACTTTTCCGAGGTCCTGTCGGAATGGTGCGAGCGGCAACGATGACGGCTTCTTGCACAATCTAGTGCGGCGGGCCGCGGTTTGGTGGCGGACGGATTGAACAGCCGGTGCTGCCACGCGGCTGCGTTCTACCGGCAGCGGGCAAGCTGCAGATTCCGGGAACCAATGGCAGCGGCGTGCCGTGGACGATTGTCCTGCTGCTGACGCTGCTGACTCTGCTGCCGGCGCTGCTGCTGTCCATGACGCCGCTGGTGCGCCTGCTGGTGGTCTTTCATTTCTTGCGCCAGGCGTTGGGAACGCAGAGCGCGCCCACCAACCAGACCCTGATCGGGCTGTCGCTGGTGCTGACTTATTTTCTGATGCAGCCGGTGGGCGCGGCGATTTATCAGCAGGCCATGGTCCCGCTGGAGCAGAACCAGATCACCGCCTGGGAGGCGCTCGACCGCGGCTCCGAGCCGGTGCGCCATTTCATGCTGAAGTTCGTGCGCGAAAAAGATGCGGCTCTGTTTGTCGAACTGGCCAAGCTGCCGCGCCCCGCGCTCGCCCGAAGATCTGCCCATGCGCGTGGTGGCGCCCGCCTACATTCTGTCCGAGCTGAAGGTGGGATTCCAGATTGGAGCGGTGCTGTTTCTGCCTTTCCTGGTGATCGACATGGTGGTGGCTTCGATCACGACTTCGGTCGGAATGCTGCAGTTGCCGCCGGTGGTGATCTCGACTCCGATCAAGATCCTGCTGTTCGTCATGGTCGATGGCTGGAACCTGCTGGTGGGTTCGCTGATGAAGAGTTTTACTGATGCGCCAGCAACGAGGAGGTGCGATGTCGCCGGAAATGGTCGTCAAGTTGGGACAAAGCACGCTGGAGACCGCCGTAATGCTGGCGGCGCCCCTGCTGATCGCGCTGGCCCTGGTCAGCCTGCTGATCAACATCGTGCAGGTGCTGACCTCGTTGCAGGACAACACCATCTCCAGCGTCCCCCGGCTGCTGGCCACGGCGGTGGGCGCGATTCTGCTGATGCCCTGGATGCTGCGCAAGCTGGCTCTGTTCACCTTGCAGATGTTTGCCGATTTCAGGCCGCTGCTGCGCTAATCAAGAGATGGGACCCCAACTCCAACTCGAACACGTGGTTGTTGGCCGTAGCCTTCGTCGGGGCGCGGGTCTCCGGGCTGCTGGTGTTCGCGCCTTTTCTGGGCAGCAGCGCGATTGCGCCCCGCATCAAGGTCGGATTGGTGGTCTGACGCTGACGGCGGTGCTGTATCCGGTGTGCGGCCCGCGCGGCCTTTCGCTGACCGCCGGCGGCGTGGTGCGCGTGATGTTGTCGCGAAGCGCTGGTCGGAATGCTGATGGGACTGGCGGTCCAGTTCGTCTTCGAAGCGGCGCAATTCGCCGGCCAGGTCATGGGCATGCAAGTTGGATTCGGGCTGGTCAACATCCTCGATCCCAACACCCAGGTCGATACCCCGGTGCTGGCGGTGTTCTCGCAGACCATCGCCATGCTGATCTTTCTCCGGTTGGGTGTGCATCACTGGCTGATGCGCGCGCTGGCTCAGAGCTTTGCTATCTGCCCGCAGGCGCGGCCAGCGCCAGCGGAGAGCTGACCCGGCAACTGTTGCACGCCGCCGGCGGAATCTGGCTGGCGGGAGTGCAGATGGCGGCGCCGGCGCTGATCGCCACCCTGCTGGCGGACCTGGTGCTGGGCTTCCTGGGAAAAGCTTCGCCGCAACTGCCGGTGCTGTTTCTCGGGCTGTCGGTGAAGAGCATGGTCGGGCTGTGCGGTGCTGGGCTTATCGCTGAGGTACTGGCCGGGAATTTTCGAACGTTATTTCACCATGCGCTATTCACACCGGCGAACGACTGCTGCAGTTGGCGCACTGAAACGATATGGCGGACGGCGACAAGACCGAACAGGCAACACCGCGGCGGCGGGAAAAAGCCCGTGAAAAGGGGCAAGTCGCGCGCAGCCGCGAGCTGGCCGGAGCGCTTGATCGGGTTTGCCGGGCTGCTGGTGGCTGTTGTGGATCTCGGAAGCGCAGCTGCAGCAGTGGCGCGGTCAGATGCGCACCTGGACCGATCTGGCCTGGCAAAGCGATTTCAATCCCGGCACGCCCATTCTGCTTGGACTGCGACTGGCGGCGCTGCGCTGGATCGTTGCGCCCTTCGCGCTGGTATGGGTGCTGGCCGTGCCAGCAGCGTGGCGCAAGGCGGGTTTGTCTTTGCCGCCGAAGCCCTGACTCCCAATCTGGAGCGCATGAGTCCGGCCAAGAAGCTGGGGCAGATGTTTTCCCTTGCCGGCCTGGCGCCGGTAGCAAAGTCGCTGGTGCCGTTTTCGGTGCTGCTCTATCTCGGCATCTACATCTGGCGCGCGATTGGGAATTGCTGTTACGCGCCGGCCAGATGCCGGTGGCGATGATCGGCGCAGTTCGCCTATCAGCGGGCGCTGGAGATCTGCTGGAAGTCGACCCTGGTGTTGTTGCTCTGGTCGGGGATCGATTACCTGCTGCAGCGCCAGAAGCTGGAGCGCGATTTGCGCATGAGCAAGCAGGAGCTGCGCGACGAATACAAGGAGACCGAAGGCAATCCCGCGAGTGAAGGCGCGGATTCGCCGACTGCAGCGGCAGATGCGGCGGCGCCGCATGTTGAAGGAAGTGGAGCGCGCCACCGTCGTCATCACCAACCCGACCCACTTCGCGGTCGCGCTGGAGTACCGGCCGGAGATGGCCGCGCCGATCGTGGTCGCCAAGGGATGAGACGCGCTGGCGCAGCGGATCAAGGAGGTGGCGCGCTGGCACGAGATCCCGATCGTGGAGAATCCGCCGCTGGCGCAGGCGCTGTACCGCGCGGTCGAAGTGGGGCAGGCGATTCCGGCCAAGCTGTACGCCGCCGTGGCCGAAATTCTGGCGTTTCTCTATCGCGCGCAGGTGCGGGCTGCAGCAGGCGACAGGCAGGGCATAACGAAATGGCGGATGCAACCGACAAACCGAAAGCGGCTCGCTGAGGCAGCCGGGCGCGCGGAGTGGATCGTACCGGTGGCGGCGGTGGCGCTGGTGTTCGTCATGCTGGTGCCGCTGCCGGCGTTCGTGCTCGACCTGCTGCTGGCCATCAGCATCACCGCCTCAGTGCTGGTGCTGCTGTCGGCCATGCACATCCTGCGGCCGGTGCAGTTCTCGGTCTTCCCCAGCCTGCTGCTGTTGCTGACTCTGTTCCGGCTTTCGCTGGGCCTGGCCAGCAGCCGCCGCATTCTGCTGCACGGCAATGAAGGCGCCGGCGCCGCCGGGCACGTGATCGAAGCCTTCGGGCAGTTCGTGGTCGGCGGCAATTACGTCGTCGGCTTCGTGCTGTTCCTGGCCTTGATTGCCATTCAGTACATGGTGGTCAGCCATGGCGCGGTGCGCACCGCCGAGGTCACCGCGCGCTTCACCCTGGACGCCTTGCCGGGCAAGCAGATGGCCATCGATGCCGACCTGAACGCCGGCCTGATCGACGAAGAAGCAGGCCCGCGCGCGCCGCGAGCAGGTCGCGCCGCGAAGCCGAGTTCTATGGCGCCATGGATGGCGCGGCGCGATTCAGCCAGCGCGATTCGCTGGCGACCGATCCTGATCACCGCCATCAACATCATTGCCGGATTTCTGATCGGCGTCTTCCAGCTCGACATTCCGTTCCGCGAGGCGCTGAAGACCTACACCATCCTGACCGTGGGCGACGGCCTGGTCACCATGATTCCCTCGCTGTTGGTCTCGGTGGCCGGCGGCATCGTGGTCACCCGGGCTTCTTCGGACAACAGCCTGGGCGGCGACCTCGGCGAGCAACTCTTCTGCGCGCAGCCGGCCGCTGTGGATTGCCGCCGGCGTCATGGTGGCGCTGGCCCTGATTCCCGGGCTGCCCAAGATTCCTTTCTCTGCTGATCGGCGGCTGGCGCGGCCTGGCTGGCGCGGCGGGCCGAGCACGAGTTCGAGAAGCCGGTCGGCGCCGCCGAAGCCGCCAGCTGCGGCGGAGACTACGCACGGCCGGAGCGCCGCGCAGCCAGGACGCTCTGGAAGGTCTGCTGAAGCTGGATGAATTGAGCCTGGAAGTTGGCTACGGGCTGGTGCCGCTGGTCGATCCAAGCAGGGCGGCCAGTTGCTGCAGCGGGTCAAGGCGCTGCGCAGGCATCTGGCCCTGCAACTGGGCTTCATCGTTCCGCCGGTCCACATCACCGACAACCTGAACTGAAGCCGCGCGAGTATGTCGTCTACCTGCGCGGGGTCGAGATCGCCCGCTGGGAGATGCGCGAAGACTGCCTGCTGGCCATCAGTTCGGAAGCCGACGCCGCCTGCCTTGCAGGGATCGAAACCGCGAGCCCGCCTTCGGAGTGGCCGCGCAATGGATCGCGCCCGGACTGCGCGACAGGCGCTGGCGCGGGCTACGCCGTGGTGGATCAGACTTCGGTCTGGCCACTCATCTGGCCGAGGTGATCAAGCAGCATGCCCACGAGCTGCTGACCCGGCAGGAGACCAAGCGCCTGCTCGACCGGCTGGGCGAGAGCCATCCCAAGCTGGTGGAAGAGCTGGTTCCCAAGCTGATCAGCCTGGGCGAGGTGCAGAAAGTGCTGCAACAACTGCTGCGCGAGCAGGTCTCGATTCGCGATCTGCCGGCCATTCTGGAGAGCCTGCTGGACACCGCTGCGGTCAACAAGAATCCGGTGCTGCTGGTGGAAGCGGCGCGGCAGGCGCTGGGCCGGGCGCTGGTGCGTCCGCTGCTCGCTGAAGACGGAGGCTTGCGGGTGGTGACCCTCGATCCCGGAATCGAGGAGGAGCTGACTCGCGGCCTTCATCCGCGGCAGGCCGCCAGCGGCGCCGGCGCTGGAGCCATCGTTCGTGCGCCGGGTGCTGGAGGGCCTGAAGAAGCTGGCGGGCGAGCAGGTGCGCATGGCCACGCCCGGTGCTGCTCTGTAGCACTCCGGCGCGTTTTCATCTGCGCCGTCTGCTGGAGCCCTTCCTGCCCAAGCTGGTGGTGCTGTCGCCGGGAGAGATTCCCGCCGGTCTCAGGTGCAGTCGTTGGGAATGATTCGATGAGGAGGAAGCATGAGTGCCGCGCAAGCCATGAGCAGATCGAGCGAGACCCGGCAGATGAGCGGAGCGGGAGCGGCTGCTGCTGGAACAGTTGCCGCAGGTGAAATACATCGCGCGCCGCATCCACGAGCGGCTGCCGCAGCATGTTCCCTTCGACGATCTGGTGCATGCCGGCATCGTGGGTCTGATCGACGCCATGCACAAGTTTGACCCAGCAAGAACGTGCGCTTCGCCTCCTACGCGAAGTTCCGCATTCGGGGCGCCATTCTCGACAGCTTGCGCGAGATGGACTGGAGCCCTCGCGATCTGCGTCGCAAGGCGCGCCGCCTGGGAAGCTGACCATGCAGAAGCTGCAGACCGAGCTGGGGCACGGGCCACCGAGCCGGAACTGGCCGTGGCCATGGGTATGACCTGGAAGAGTTCCAGCACTTGCTGGACGAGATTCGTGGCCTGGAGGTGGGCAGCCTGCAGATCGAGTCGCTGGAAGACGGGCGGGAAACCGATCTGGGGGAGACTATTCCCGGGCCGCCGACCAGGATCCGTTGATCTCTGTGCCTGAAGGAGAACGAAGCAGCTGCTGGCGCGAGGCCATCGCCGAGCTTGCCGGAGCGGGAGCAGCAGGTCTGGCCGCTCTACTACCAGGAAGAACTCACCATGAAAGAAGTAGGAGCGGTACTGGGGGTGGGCGAATCGCGAGTCTCGCAGATCCATTCCATGGCCGTGGCTCGCTTGCGCGCCGCCTTCTCCGGCGCGCCGGCTGCCATGCCCAGTGCCTGCAGCAACCAGCAGGTCTACGGACGCAGGCAGGGTATATGGAAAAGGTCCTAAGCCAGGGAGAAATCGACGCCTTGTTTCGGGCCGCGCAGGGCCACGCCCGGGAAGCAAGGCACTGGTGGCGCGCAGCAGGTGGAGCCCTGGGACCTGCATCAGGCGGGCTTGCTGGGCAAGGAGCAGTTGCACAGCATAAGCCAGCTGCACGAGAACTTCGCCCGCAACTTGACCAGCGCTGTAGGTGGCTATCTGCGCGACAAGTTCGAAGTCGCGCTGGTGGCGGTGGAGCAATTGGCCTATCGCGACTTTCTCGCCCGCTTTTCCGACGTGACCTACTACGGCACCTTTCTTCTGCCCCCGGCCGAGGCCAGCGGGATACTGCATATGGATTTGAGCCTGGCGTTTCCCATCGTGGACCTGCTGCTGGGCGGCATGGGACAAATGCCCAAAGGCACCCGCGAGGTAACCGACATCGAAGAGAGCGTGCTGCAAGGCATCGGCGAGGTCATTTGCCACGAGTTGCAACAGGTGTGGCAGCCCCTCGGTCTGCAAGTGGCAGTTCGAGTGCCGCCAGTCAGGAGCGCAAGTGCTGCGCATCATGCCGCCGCAGGAGAAGACGCTGACCCTTACCTTCGAGGTGACCATGGCGGATTCCAGGGGAATGTTGAATATCGCATTTCCCTCGGTGGTATCCAGCGCGCTGCTGCGCAAGCTGGGAACGGATCTGGTTTATCAGCGGGCGCGCGGGGCGGCGTCAACCAGGAAAGCATGCGGAAGCGAATGCTGCACTCGGGGGTGGAAATGGAGCTGGCCACGCCGCCGATTCCCGTCCGGCTGACCGACCTGTTGTCCATGCAACCGGGAGGGGTGTTGCCCCTGCGCCGGCACATCGACGAGCCGGTGCCTGCGGGTGCAAGGCCGCGATGCTGGCTGGCCCGGCCGGTGAGCAGCGGTAACAACAGCCGTGCCGCCCAGCTGCTGTGCTACGTCGAGCCGCCGGAGAAAGAGGATGAACGATGAGTCCGCAAGCCCCCACCAAATCGGAGAAATATCTGGCAGCCTGGGTGCGTGGCCTGGCTTCCTTGCTTTCACGGCTGACCTCGGCGAATTGGCAGGTGGAGACCGCCTCTGACTACGCTCCTTTGGCCTCGGTGCGGATCACCTCAGAAGGCGGGCTCTGCGGTCAGCAGTGTGTCTCCTTCAGCGCTGCCGATGTAGCCGAACTGCTGAGGATCTTTCTGGGCGAGGAAGTCAGCGTCTCCACCGAACTGGACGGGATGCAACGCGAGGCGCTGGAGGAATTGGTCCGGCAGTGGGCTGGTTTGGTGGCCAGCGCTCTGAAGCCCGACTTCGGCGAGGTGACGTGGCAAGTCGCGGCCGATCCCGCCGGCCCAGTGCCCGCGGGCTTGATCCAGGTGTTGCGGGTGAGCGATGGAACACGGGGAATCACTGTACAAATGGCACTCGACGACCCTCTGGCCTGTGCTCTGGCCGAAACTGCAGTTGGGCCGCCTGTTGCTGCGCCATCTCCGGCTCCTTCCATCCCGGCAGGTCCGGCTGCTAATTCCGGCCGGGTAGAGGAGTTGCTTCGGCAAGGGAACCTGGAGCTCCTGATGGAGGTGGAATTAGCGGTGGCGTTGCGCTTCGGCTGTCGCCAGACCACCTTGCACGAGGTTCTGAATCTGGCAACCGGAGCCGTACTGGAGCTTGATCGCGAGATCCAGGATCCGGTAGACCTGGTGCTGAATGGCCGCGTCATCGCGCGTGGTGAAGTGGTGGTGGTCGACGGCAACTACGGGCTTCGGATTAACGAAGTCGCTTCTGCCCAGGGCCGGGTTAGCAGCCTTTAAAGATTGTCTCGGAGGAGCAGGAAATGTCTCGGCCATTGCGTACGGTTTTGCCGCTATCGTCTCCCATGTCCGCTCTGGCGGCATTGCCCATCTGCTCCAGTCCCTTTTGTCCCCGACCTCCGACTTTATGGCAGCGCTGGTGGTCCCGGCACGAAGGCATTTGGCTGCAAGAACGCTGGTACTGCTCGGTAGAGTGCTTTCAGGTTGGGGTCTTTCGCCGTTTAGAAGGATCCGCCTACGCCCGCAGAGGTAACCCGAAACCCAATCGCCTGCCGCTGGGTTTGATCCTGCTGTCGCAGGGCGACATTACCGACGATCAGCTTCGCAAGGCGCTGACGCTACAGCGTAATGCCAAGTCTGGCAAGCTGGGCGAGTGGCTCACCCAAACAGGAGCCGTTTCCGAAGCGCAAATTACCGCGGCCTTGGCGGTACAGCAGGGTTGTCCGGTCTTTCCGGCACACGAGTGTCAAGCTTTGCCTGCGACCATGCATTGGCCGGAAGCTTTAGCCCGCCACTACCGGGCGGTTCCGGTGTACTACAATCGCGTCCAGCACAGCCTTTATGTAGGTTTCCTGGGAAAAATCAGTCATCCATTGCTGTTCTCGCTGGAGCAGATGCTGCGCTGCCGCACCCAGCCCTGCATTGTCCCACTCTCGACCTACGAACGGCAGCTGGAATGGCAAATCCGCTCGATCGAGAGCGAGACCGTGGTGATCAACCAAAGCCAGAACGGCATCGAGATGACCCAAACCATCGGCAATTATGCTCAGCAGATACGCGCGGAACGATGTTCGCTGACCTGCTGCGACGACCATCTTTGGACCCGGCTGGAGCGTGCCGGCGATTTTCACCTGGACTTTCTTTTTCGTGTGCCTACGAACCAGTGAAACACGTTGGTCATCATCTAGTGAGCTGTGCTCGGATTCAGCCTCTAAAGGCGTCACGAGCCGTGCCGATGAACACCACAGGCCCCGAGATGGATTGTCCAGTCCAAATCCGCGACTGCGATGAATCGCCAGACGCATTCCCCGTCCAGCCCAGCTGCCCTGCTTGCAGCGACGGCGCCACGCTGCCGGCCGTGCTCCTCCCGTTGCGAACCCATTCCACTTCGTTGCTTACCCTGTTGTTTCAGGATGGAGCGGTCGACTTGGAGTTGGCGAATTCGGTGGTTGCGCTCGATCCCGGATTGGCATTCGCAACTCTGCAACTGGCGAATCGGGATCGCTGCGGCGAGAACAGTCCCATCTGGCACTTTCCGCTGGCCCTAGTTGCGGCTGGACATGACTTGATGCTGCGGCTGGTGAGCCGGGCCCCGCGGCTCGAATCCAGTTTTGAGCCCCACCGCCAGGCGCAACTGTGGCGGCTCTACAGCGATGCCGTTTTGCGGGCTTGCATCGCACAGCAACTGGCCCGGAAACTGGGAAACTGTGATGCCTCAAAAGCATTTCTGGTGGGGCTGCTGTTGGAACTGCGTGGCATGATCCGCGTGGCCTTGCCCGGGCAGCCGATTCCGGCAGTTGCCCTTTTGTCCCTTATCCGCCGCACCCTGCCAGCCGCGGCGGCAACTGCGGTTGTGGCCTCCCCGTACAAACCTGATCTCTGTGATCCTCCGACTCCGCTCGCGGCCATCGCCGCCATCGCCGATTCGCTGGTGGAAGCTTTGGCTCGAAGGTCCTCCAGCACTGGGTTGCCGCAGAAGTTGGCGTTGGGACCTGCTTGGGGGTTCTGGGACGAGATTGAGGTGAGCCGGCGTTCTTCGCTGCTCAGACAGTGCTTTGAGTTGGCGAAATGGGTTTCGGCCAACCTGTACCGGATGCATCCGTGGGAATTTGTGTCCAGACTGGAGAGCCACAAGTCATGGGAGTAAATATGGAAGGTTTACGGACGCTGATTGTCGACGATTCCTCGGTGATGCGGAAGATCGTGGCCCGGGCACTGCAACAGGGAGGGCTGTCTCTGGGCCAGATTCTGGAGGCCGGAAATGGCTCCGAGGCGCTGGAAATTCTGCGGCGCGAGAAGGTAGACCTGGTGCTTAGCGACATCAACATGCCGGTGATGGATGGTCTGGAGTTTGTGCGCCAGTTGCGTAATCTGGAAGCTGCCCAGGGCATACCGGTGGTGATGATCACCACCGAAGGCAGCGAGTCGCACGTGATGGAAGCCATCTCCTGCGGAGCGCGCGGCTACATCCGCAAGCCGTTCACTCCCGACCAGATGAAAGAGCACGTGCTGCCCTTGCTTCAGAAGTAGAGATGCAGCCTCCGCGGAGTGTCGGTCTTTGCCATGCGGAGAAGCCCGAGCTGTGAAAAGAAAAGCCGGAGCGCTAGGGCTCCGGCTTGCATGACCTTGAGGCAAGGTCGTGGTGAATTTAGAACAGCTTGCGACGCAGAATGCCAGCCAGGCCGAGGATGCCAGAACCGAACAGCATGATGCTGCTGGGCTCAGGAGTGCTGGTGCCGCTGGTGGTCGTGGTGGTGGTGGTTCCGCTCAGAGTGAAAGCTTCCGAAGGAATCGTTCCCAGGGTGTTTTCCTGAGCCGAAGACGGACAGCCAGGCGACTGGCAGCCGACGCCGGAGTTCTCATCCCAGTACAGCGGGTTGCCCTCAGCAGTGGCGGCGTTTTCCAGGGTCAGGTAGTAGTTGCCAACGCCGAGTTGCACGTCGGTGAAGTTGCCGTGCTCGTTGCAAACGTCAAAGCCGAAGTTGTTGGTGAAGCAGTTCGACTGGGTCAGGCTAACGGTGCCGTCAAACAGGTTGTTGGTAAAGTAGCCGTTGCTGCCGATCGCTACTTCCACGCTGGTGGCTGTGTCGCCCGGCTCAACCCAAGCCCAGAACGAGATATCTTCCACCGAAGTGGAGGCGGAGATATGGAACGTGTCGCTAACGGCAAAACCAAAGTTGATGGTCCAGGCATCGACCTGTCCATTGACAGGACCGTTGTCATAAACCGTACCCTGAGCCATGGCAGGAACAGCAGCCAATGTCAGGCAAAGAATGAGCAGTGACAGCGTAGCTATACGCATCTTCAAGGTTCGAACCCTCCTTTAGGTTCCTTTCCTCTCGCTAAAAGGGGCCATGTGGGTTGGTATTGCCTCAACCCACGTGTGCTAAAAGCAATTTATGTGCCGCGATAAGTCCCTTTGGTTTCGGCGTTTCCGTTTCCGGTTGTGCAGCGGTTTGCGACATTGTTCTAGGCATTTCCATTCTTGGAAACGAGTTGGTCCGTAATAAAACAGTGACTAAGGCCTGGTTTGTGAAGTGATACTTAAGCACCCGTTTTCTGATAAGAACCCCTTCATAAGACTATATTTTCCAGTGCATTACGATAGTTGCCGGAGCCAAGACGCGTCCTAAATGGTGGGCCTTTCGTCGGAAAACGGTTGTCGCGCCGCTAGGGCATCGAGCCGCCTTTGGCGACTTGTAGTTCTGAGTGTTCTCTAATCTGCGTTCCTTCTAAGTCTTTGAATTTACGAACCAGCACAACTTATCTTTGGTTGGCTTCTTGCAGAGTTCATTGCCGGAGCGGCACCTATGAACAGCGGACTCTATGCGGCGTGCGCCGGCTTGCTGGCGCGTACCCAGGCACTCGATCTGGCAGCCAACAATCTGGCCAACGTCAATACCACCGGATACAAGGGGCAAGTACCAACCTTCACCTCGCAACTGGCCAATGCTTCCAGCAATCCTGCTGATTCAATTGCCCAGGCGGTGAACGACTTTGGCGTGTTGGAAGGCAGTCACGCCGATATGGGTCAGGGAAGTCTGGAGCGAACTGGCAGCGATTTCGATTTCGCCCTGCAAGGCGAAGGCTGGTTTGCGGTGCAGACCGCGGCTGGACGACTTTATACGCGCAACGGAAATTTTCATGTTGACGGCAGCGGACACCTGGCGACAGCGGAAGGAAATCTGGTAGCCGGGGCGCAAGGCGCCATCACGATTCCGCCGGGCAAGCTTTCGGTCAGCAACGATGGAACCATTTCGGTAGACGGTGCTTTAGCCGGTCAGCTAAAGGTGGTGAAGTTTGCCTCCGGCACTGTGTTGACGCCGGCGGGCGACTCTTCTTTTACTGCGCCCACAGGTAGCGAGCGCAGCGGTAAAGCGTCCGTCGTTCAGGGCTCGCTGGAGGGCAGCAATGTGAATGGCATTTCCGCGGCGGTTGGCCTGGTGGCGCTTGCAGCGTCACGCCGACCTTCTGCAACAGGCCCTGACCGCGTTTCACTCCAATTTCAACCGCATCGCGGCACAGGATCTATCGCGTATCTGAGGACCCAACATGTTTCGTGCACTTTACACCGCTGCTTCCGGCATGGCGGCCCAGCAATTGAATCTGGACAACGTCGCCAATAACCTATCGAACTCGAGCACCGCCGGGTTTCGCCGTCGCCGTCTTCAGTTCGAAGACATGATCTACCAGAACCTGGTGATGCCGGGCGCTGCGGCCACGCAAAACACCACCGTCGCCTCGGGACTGCAGATCGGTCTGGGCACGCGTACGGCGGCGTCGGAGGTGATCCAGTCGCAGGGCGATTTCGACTCCACCGGCAATCCGCTGGATCTGGCAATCCAGGGAACTGGCTTCTTTCAGGTGAAGATGCCCGATGGCCAGACCGCCTACACCCGGGCCGGAATGTTTCATCTCGATAATCAGGGAAATATGGTGACGGCCGACGGCAACCAGCTGGACCCGCCCATTACGATTCCTCCCGACGCGCTGTCGGTCACCATCGGCACGGACGGCACAGTGACCGTCACTCAACCAGCCCAGACGCAGGCGCAACAGGTGGGCAGCATTCAGCTGGCGACATTTCAGAACCCCGGCGGCCTCAACAGCGTGGGAGCGAACATGTATCTGGCAACTACCGCATCCGGCGATCCGATCATCGGCACGCCGGGCGGTTCCGAAGGACTGGGGACGCTGCAGCAGGGTGTGCTGGAGCAATCGAACGTGAACGTGGTCGACGAGTTCATCCAGATGATTCTGGCGCAGCGGTCCTATGAAGCCAATTCGCGGGTAGTGACCGCGGCTGACCAGATGTTGCAGCAGTTGAACAATCTGTCCCGTTAGGAGGTCGCGTGGGTTACCGGAGATATCGGGTCGGGTTGGGTCCAAAGATTCTGCTGCTTCTTGCGTTCTGGCTGGCCGCTGCGCCACACGGTCTGGCCCAACAATATGCGAAGACAGTGGAGCAGCAAGCGGCGGCAGCCGTGGCTCGCGATCTGCGGATCGACGCAGAGCCGGGAAAGATCGAAAGAAATCTGCAGCTGCTGGGTTCCCCATCGTCCCTACCGGCTGGTTCTAGCCTGCACCTGGTCTCGGCCGCAAAAGGATTTACTCCGGGCACCTGGCTGTTGCGGCTGGATTGCTCCTCCCGTCGGGATTGCTTGCCGTTTCACGCCTTGCTGCGTATCGAGGATCTCGGGGTTGAGCCTGCTCAACCGCGCCAATCGATGCTGGGATTGCCGGGAGCGCCGAATCCGCGCACCACCACGAGAGCGTCGGCCGATCTGCTCGCTCGCAGTGGAGATCGAGTGGATCTGGTTGAGCAGCTAGGCGGCCTCCGTCTTCAGGTCAAGGTGATCTGTCTGCAATCGGGTGTACTGGGCCAGCGCATTCGGGTGCAGAACCCGGCAACTCACAGGATCTTGCTGGCTACGATTGCCGGAAAAAACCTGGTGCGAGTGGAGTGACTGTGGCAAGACATCGCATGGCTGCAACCGTTCTATTACTTTGCTGCCTAATGGGAACTTCCCCGGGCAAGACCAAGAAAGACGCACCGCTATCACCGTCTTCGTTGCAGCAGTTCCTGCAGCGCGTACAAGGCCAGCCGATGGCGGCGACAAAGTCGATGGGCAGTTTGTGGCCACTCGAAGGCGGCCTGCTCACCGACCTGGCGACCGACTACAAGGCGCGGCGGTTGAACGATCTCGTCATTGTTCGCATCGTGGAGCAGACCCTGGCGCAAGCCTCGGGCGACGTAACCGGACAACGGGCGTTCAGCTCCACTTCGGGGATCACGGGATTGCTGGGGCAGGCCAGCACTCTTTCGGTGAACCCGCTCTACAACCTGAACTCCAACAGCAATCTGAAAGGAACGGGAACGGCCAACAGCCAATCGTTGCTGCAGACCAACGTGTCTGGCCGGGTCGTGGCCGTATTGCCCAACGGCTATCTGGTCGTGGAGTGCGAACGCCAAGTCAGCTTCAACCAGCAGAGCCAAACCATTATCCTGCGCGGGGTGGTGCGTCCTGGCGATATCGGCTCAGACAATTCCGTGCCCTCAACCTCGCTCAGCGATCTCGAACTGGAACTGAAGGGCAAGGGCATCGTCAGCGACGCTACCCGGCAACCCAACTTGTTTATGCGGTTGCTGATGAAGATTGCGAATTTCTGATGAAGCTTCGAGTGCAACTCGTATTTGTATTTCTCTCGCTCGTCTTTGCGGGTGAGGGTTACGCCGAGGCACAGGCGGCGAGGCCCGCGGAGCAGGAAAGCAAGACTCATCTTGCCATTCGCGATCTGGCCAGTATCGAGGGAGTGCGGGAGAATCCGCTGATTGGTTATGGCATGGTGGTTGGCCTGGCCGGCACCGGCGACCGGCGGCAGACCATGTTCAGCACCCAGACGCTGGCCAACATTCTGCAGAAGATGGGGGTGCAGATTCCGGCCGGCTCGGTCAGCGTGAAGAACGTAGCTGCTGTTTTTGTTACCGCCTCTTTGCCGCCATTTGCCCGTCCGGGAACGCAGATTGACGTCACCGTCTCCTCCATCGGCGATGCCACCACCCTGGAGGGCGGCACATTGTTACTG
Source organism: uncultured Acidobacteriaceae bacterium (assembly GCA_963833305.1). Classification (GTDB taxonomy): domain Bacteria; phylum Acidobacteriota; class Terriglobia; order Terriglobales; family Acidobacteriaceae; genus Bog-257. The sequence goes on from CAWHXN010000011.1 coordinate 338,425, forward strand.
GCACCGCTCTACGCCGCCGATGGACTGGTCTATGCCGAGGCGCAGGGAGCAGTCACACTCGGGGGATATACCGCCGGCAAAGCAGGCATGAATTCCAAGCAGGTCAACCATCCTACGGCGGGACGAATTCCCAATGGCGGACTGGTAGAACGTGACGTCTCGATTGATCTGCGCAAGCTGGAGCGGATTTCATTATTGGTTCGAGATCCCGACTTCCGCCTGACCAGCGAAATGGCTGCCGCCATCAACCAGGAAGTTGGCCGTCCCATGGCAACCGCGGTTGACAGCGGACGGGTAGAGCTACAGCACGTGCCGTCGAATGGTATCTCCGAACTGATGGCTCGCCTGCTGAGTCTCAAGGTAGAGATCCATCCTCGGGCCCGGGTGGTGGTCAGTGAACGCACCGGCACAATCGTCATGGGCAGGGACGTGCGTCTGAGTGCAGTCTCGATTCTGCATGGCGATCTTTCCATCGAGATAGCGACCGACTACCAGGTGTCGCAGCCGGCGCCTTTCAGCAATGGGCAGACCGCCGTAGTTCCCGACACTCAGCTGGAGGCCAAGGACGACAAAACCAAGCGCATCGAGTTGGGCGAAGGCGCCAGCGTCGAGCAGTTAGTGAACGGTTTACAGGCCATCGGGGCCACGGCCCGAGATGTGGTCGCGATTCTGCAAGCCATCAAGGCGGCAGGCGCGTTGGAAGCTGATCTGGAGGTGATTTAACGATGACTCCACCGATCTCATCGCAATCTAACCAGCCGTCCGCCACTGGAGACTTGAGGCAGGCCAGCCAGTCACCCAGCAAGCTGGCCAAGGCGGCTCGCGAGTTCGAATCGATCCTCTTGCAGAATTGGCTGGAGAAAATGAACCACAGCTTTGCCGGGTCGGAAGAGAGCCAGGATGCCGCCCACGATACCGTCACTAGCTTGGGAACGCAGGCCATTTCTACCGCCTTAGCTGCCCGAGGCGGAATTGGAATTGCCAGCATGCTCTTACGGCAACTGCAGCCGAAAGCAAAGCCGGTTCCCGGCGATCCCGGAAGTCCGGTGGAATCTGAGGATTCATGGTGGACACGCGATTGGCCGATAGATGAGAGAGCAGTCGCTCAGGGAAAAACGGTGCCACATTAAAGTTTTCTTACCAATTGCCGATCACTCAATTGCAGGGCAATACATTGGAACGAGGTGCTGCGATGAGAATTGACTTAAATCCGTCCACCACTGCCGCAACTGGACCGCAGCAGCGGTTCGGCGGCGGCGACTCCGGCCGCATCCGCCACGACGCGAGCCAGGCGCGTCAGGTGCCGCCGATGTGGCGCACTTATCGACCGGAAGCGATGCCGTACAGCAACTGAAGGCGCATCTTGACAGCATTCCGGAGGTGCGTCAGCAGCGCGTGAACGAATTGCGGCAGGCGATCGCCAACGGAACGTTTCAGGTTTCGCCAGGCCAGATTGCAGACGCGATGCTGGCCGAGACTAGCCCGATGGCCGGTTGACGGGTTGACTGCCCGGCGCACGAGAGGCGAGCCTGTTATGGAGCTAAGCACGGGACGCTTGGAAGCATCCCGCGGATTGAGGAGGGCCGGTTCGGTGCAGTCGACCCGAGGAGCGGCGTAAAGGCACATTGCGGCGTCACCGGCAGGACGATTCGCGCCACTTGGCATGACCGCAAGTGGAAGACGAGCTTCGACGCGGAGGAGAGCGGAGAGCCATCAGTTGGATGACATGGTCTGAGGGGGCACGGGGTGACCCGGATCGGCATAGATGGAGTTTCACCATCTCCGTTTGACCAGGAACTGGTTCTGCTGGAGACACTGAAATCTCTTGCTGGAGTCGGCGATTCGTTTGCTCAGCGGTGGCGAAGCGGGACCTTTAATCGAAGTCAGCGGGCAGATCCGATCGACGGCAGAAGAGGTGATGGCGCTGTCGCTGCAGCTTGGCCATCTGCCGTCTAACCCTGAAACGCAACAGCAGCGCCAAAAACTGTTGACTGAACTGGGGCAACAGCGGGCCTTCTGCCGCGCTATGTTGCGGCGCTGGAGGCGTTCCATAGTCCTGCGGCAGCAACTGCTGGGGCGGCAAACCGAGTCTTTACCCTACACCGAATCCCTGGAGACCGGCTGGTACTAGATGAGCGGACTATTAGGCACGATGTGGATTGCGTTGGGCGCGCTGCAGGCGCAGCAGGCAGGGATGCAAACCACCACCAACAATCTGGCCAACCTCAACACGCCTGGTTACAGCCGGGAACGCCCGATTCTGGAGGAAGCGAACCCGGTCGTCCAAGACAATATCGCGTTTGGAGGAGGGGTTGAAGTCGAAGGCATTGAAAGCCTGCGCAGTAACCTGCTCGACATGCAGATCAGCGAAGAGACCCAGCAGCAGGGAAATTCTCAGGCCGTGGTCGATACCATGAACCAGGTGCAGACCCTGTTTCCCGACGATACCACCGGCATTGGAGCGCAGATCAGCGCTTTCTTTCAGAGTCTCAACAGTCTTTCCACAAATCCCTCCAACCTTACCATGCGGCAAAGCGTGTTGACCGCAGCCAATGGGATGGCGTCCGCGTTTAACAACACGGCCAACCAGATCACGGCGGCAAGCAGCCAACTCAACAGCAATGTTCAGCAGCAAGTGCAACAAGTCAATCAGATTTCTCAACAGATCGCGGCAATCAATGGCAAGCTTGCGGCCGTCAGCAGCAGCGGTCAGGAGGAAGGAACCTTTCTCGACCAGCGCAGCGCCCTCATTCAGCAGCTGTCCGGCATCATCGACATTTCGCAAATCAACGATGGCACATCGCTCACTCTTACCACGAAACAGGGAGCCGCGCTGGTTGTTGACGGTCAGTCTTACGCTCTCAGCACCTCTGCCGACTCGAGCGGCGTGCAACATATCTACTCTGCGCAGGGGAGCGACATTACCGGGGAAATCTCCGGCGGGCAGCTAGGTGGTCTCTTGCAAGTCCGGGACCAGACCTTGCCCTCGCTGCAGTCGCAATTGGACTCCCTCGCTGGAGGCATGGTGACGGCGTTGAATACGGCGCATCAGGAAGGCACGGATCTGAATGGAAATCCCGGCGGCAGCCTTTTCAATCCGATCACTGGGGCAGGAGCTGCAGCGGGTATGACGGTTGCTATTACCGATCCCGCGCTCATAGCCGCCGGATCCGACGGAAGCAGCGGCAGCAATGGCAATCTGGCGAATTTGTCCGCCGTAGCCAATCAAGCGGTGTCCAACGGTATGACACCTAGCGGCAGCTATGGCAACCTGGTTTTTCAAGTGGGCACGAGCATCAGCGATAGCACCACGGACCTGAACGCCAGTAATGCCATGCTGCAGCAACTGCAAGAGCAACAGACATCAGTGAGCGGCGTTTCGCTCGACGAGGAAGCCTCCAACCTGCTCCTGTATCAGCGCGCCTATCAGGCCGCGGCCCAGGCCATCACCACGGTGAACCAGATGCTGGAGACGGCGATCAATATGGGAGCCAGCTCATCATGAGGATTTCTCCCCAGATTTCGCAAATCCTGCTCAACGCCCTCAATGTTTCCGACCAATCGGAGCAGACGGCGCTCACTCAATTGACCACGGGACGAAGAGTGAACGTAGATTCCGACGATCCTTCTGCCGCCGCGCAAGAGGTGAACATCGCCTATCAAATGGATAGCTGCGATCAGTTCACGCGTAGCATGTCCAGCATTTACTCCGAGCTGCAGACTGCCGACTCGTCACTGAACTCGGCCGTGACCGCCTTACAGGCCGCCATTTCCGTAGGAGTAGAAGGAGCGAACGGCACTTTATCGCAGCAAGACCGGAACACCCTGGCGCAGGAAGTAAGTGGCGTCTCGCAGCAAGTGCTGAGTGTCGCTAATCTTAGCTACAACGGTCACTACGTTTTTGCGGGCACCGCCAATTCGCAACCTCCGTATGTGGCCGATAACAATGTGCCAGGCGGCATCGCTTACCAGGGCAATGACAACGTCAATTCGGTGGAAATCGAGACCGGGCAATCGATTGCCGTAAATCAGCCGGGCAGCCAACTATTTTCGGCCGCCGGGGCCAATGTCTTCGAGTCACTGAACGACTTGGTCACCGCGCTGCAAGACCCCACCAGCACTACCGATGATATTGGCAACGCGACCACGGAGATACGGAACGCCTATGACCAACTCACCTCGGCGCGCGCGTTTTACGGCAGCACCATCGACCGGGTACTCAGCAGTCAGGATTTCATAAACAGCGAGAGCGTCCAACTTAGCCAGCAGCAAAACAGTACGGTGGGGGTCGACATGAATGTCGCTGCGACGAATCTTGCCAACGCCGAAGAGGCGCGCAATGCCGCGGTGCAAGCGGCCGCGACCACCAGCAGCTTGAGCCTGATGGACTATCTGTCGGGAAGCGGCCACTAAAAGCAGAGCCCATGCAGCCCAACCGGGTATCGGCGGGATGTTACGCTGTACTCGTCATGACTGCCGATGAGGTTAAACAACTGCTGCAATTGGAGCCGCTCTCGATTGAAGGCGGTTTTTTTCGCGAAACCTACCGTTCCCGCTGGACTGTCTCGGCCGAGTACCTACCCGACGGCTTTGCCGGCTCGCGTTCCATCGGCACCGCGATCTACTACATGATCACGCCGGAAACATTTTCAACTCTGCACCGGTTGCCGGGTACGGAAGTCTTTCACTTCTATCTGGGCGATCCCGCGCTGATGCTGCAATTGCTTCCGGATGGCACTTCGCGCACGATCACGCTCGGCTCCGACCTGCTCAATGGACAGCAACCGCAGGTCGTCGTCAAAGGGCACGTTTGGCAGGGATGCAGGCTTGCGCCCGGTGGCAAGTTTGCGCTGATGGGGACGACTATGGCGCCGGGGTTCGACTACGCCGACTACGAGAATGGAGACCGCGAGCAGTTGATCGCGCAGTATCCGGGCGCAGCGGAAAAGATCAAGGAGTATACGAAGTGAGGTTACCTTCGAGCCCTCAGCCACGCGCTTTAAGAGCTAAGAGCTAAGAGCGGCTTTCCTCACCCGCACTTCCCCGTCCCATGACATGTCCGGAATTTCGATGAGCAATTTCCGGGCTCAGCCACCTCGCCGTCGGGGCCAATGCAAGTTTGCGTGTGCATGCACCAGAACAGGCCATCGTTGGTCGGAGGCACGGTGGGATCATGCTCGGCTTCGATGAACTGCCCCTTCCAGCGGAGTGCCGGACATAACTCTTCGCGCTTGGTATCGAAACGTTCGGCATCGAGATTGAGCATCATGCGGCACCTCCGACAACGCCGCCTAGCCGGAAAGAATTCATAATGGCGCGTTTGACGGCGACTTTCGCCAGCGTGATCTTGTATTTGTTATGGCTAAGAGGCTTGGCTCCGGCTAGTGCAGCATTCGCCGCCGCTGTTGCTGTTTCCGGCGTGATGTTCTTTCCGATCAACGCCTGCGCCGCTTCCGGTGATACCCACGGAATCGGGGCGACTTGACCGAGCACGATCCGGGCACTCTTCACCGTCATGCCATCCATTTCGAGTGCGACGCTGGCCATCGCCAACGGCCAGTCGAACGCCGCCTTCTGACGAACTTCGTAAACGCCCGCACTTCAGATTCTGCGAAGGCGGAGGCACGACCAACTCGATCACCATCTCGCCTGGCTTGAGATCGTGTTCCAGTTCGTTGTCTGATTTCGGAATCACGAAAAACTTTTCCAGCGGGATCTCGCGTACACCGCTGCCCGCACTTTTCGCCGAGAACAGACGGATTTTTGCGCCGTATGCGATCAGCACGGGAGCGATGGTCGACGGACTAACGAAATAAGAGGGCCCCTCGTTGCCGAGAATGGCGGCGTAACGATTGTCGCCCTCCACCACCATCGGCTTGCCACCGGGAGCTTTGGGAAACAAACCCAGGCCGTTGCGGAAATACCAGCAGCGCGGGCGCTGGCACATGTTGCCGCCGATGGTTGCGAGATTACGAATCTGTGGACTGGCAGCTTCGTTGGCCGCTTCAATTAACGCCGGATACGCGCCAAGTTCCTGTCTGGCATTGGCAAGCTCTGCGATCGTAGTGAGCGCTCCGATTCGTAGCCCGCTTCCCGCCTGATAGCTGATGCCGCGCAACGAGTCGATCTGTTTGATGTTGACGAGACGATTGGGAGTGACGACATAGTCCTTCATCAACGACAGCAGATCGGTGCCGCCGGCGAGGATCGAGGCGTTATCGTTCAGAAGTGCCGCGACCTGTTCCTTGCTGGCCGGGCTGACGTATTCAAACGCTTGCATTGGCGCCTCCCTGTTCCAGCGCTTCCAGCACGCGCACCGGGGTGAGCGGCAGAAACGGCACGCGCACTCCGATCGCATTAGCGACAGCGTTCGAGATTGCCGCTCCGGGCGAGACCACGGGCGGCTCAGCCAAACCAATCACGCCGCGCTCGTCATACCCTTTGCCGGTCATCATGTGCACCTTCAATTCGCCAACGTCGCTGATGCCCGCCAGGCGATAGAACTCCATGTTTGGATTCAGCATGCGTCCGGTGACCGGATCGAGAATTTTCTCTTCGTAAAGCGCGTAGCTGATGCCCATGATGAGCGCGCCCAGCACCTGGCTCTCGGCGGTCTTAACGTCGACCACCAGGCCGCAGTCCTGGACAGCGACCATTTTGTTCACGCGTACAATCCCGGTTTCGATGTCGACGGAGACGTCCGCCATCTGGACCCCGCCGACACCACTGTTGGTCAAGTCAGGCGGCTTGGTTTTGTCGGGATTCTTCCCGCGCACGGTCATGGGCATCGCGCCGATTTTCGCGCAAGCATCTTTCCACGACAGGCTGCGACTGGGATCGGATTTCACCCGCACGGTTGCGTTCACGGCCTCTAATTCTTCCGGCTGCGCTTTTAGTGCGGGAGCAACTTTGGCGAACAGTTGATTGCGTGCATCCACGGCGGCGCGCCGGGTTGATGAAGTCACGCCGCCCGAGGTCGTGCTGCCTCCACTGGCGCCGGAAACGGGATAGCGGCTGTCACCAATCAGCAACTTTACGTTCTCCATGGGAATGCCTAGCGCGTCGGCGGCGACGATGATGATGATGGTGCGAGCGCCGGTGCCCAGGTCCTGCGTCGCCATCTTGATCTCGACCGATCCATCGGGATGAATGGTGAGATCGCAATCGCTGTTGTGGCCACGCCCTCCCCAAGTGTGCATCGACAGTCCCAGACCACGTTTGATCGGGCCGGGAGTTTTATCGCCACGAGGATGCCAGTTCGTTTTCCACTCCATCATCTCGGCCGCGATAGGAAATTCTTCGCGGAAAGTGGCCGCACGCGGTCCCGCAATGTCCAAGTTGCGGTCAATGAAGTCGAGCGGATCGATGTTCATCTTGGCCGCGAGGTCTTCAATAGCGGCCATGCTAATCGCCGCCGCCTGCGGATGATTGGGTGCGCGCCAGGCGCGCGCGCTTCCTTGATTGGTGGCGATCGCGATGTTCTGCTTGCGCTGATTGGGAATCTCGAAGATGTAGGGCAGCGGCGGCGTTCCACCACCTCCCATCCCGCCCGTTCCCCAGGAGCGCGAATCCCAGGCGATCAGCTTGCCGTCTTTGTCGGCCGCGACTTTCACCCGGGCAAACCCTGAGGGACGCATGCCGGCGACTTCCTGCTCGGCGGCGCGCTCCAGCATGATCTTCACCGGCTTGCCACCAGCTGTTTTGGAGAGCTGCGCGGAAGCAATGCCCCAGCGATCGGGCGAGAACTTGCTGCCGAATCCGCCGCCGACATATTGCTGCATGACCTGAATGTTGCCGGCGGGAACGCCTAACGGTTCCGCGATCTGAGGAGCGATGCCCGACAAATTCTGCGTCGAGATATGTACCAGCATTTCCTGATCGTTCGGCCACTCCGCGGCCATCCCGTGAGTTTCAAGGCAGCAGTGGGTGATGGCAGAAGCTCCATAGACACCTTCCCAGACGGCGGCTGCCGACGCGAAGGCTTTGTCGGGGTTGCCTTGCGTCTGCACGGCAGTTTTCTTGTAGGGCGAGCGAGGCGCGGTTGCGTGCGCGTATTTGGCCGTTCGCAGTGCCTGCACCACGCTGGGATCAGCGCCTGCCTCCTGAGTGTCCTTTAGATATTTCTCGTCGGGATGGAAGCTGATGCCGTTTTGCCGGATAGCCGCGACCACCTGCTCGTCGGGGACCTGGTTATCTTCCATATCCTCGAAGTCCTCGCGACTGATCGGTCCACGGTTGGTTGCGATGTTCTTCGGAGGTTCCGCATCCGACACAAAATGCGGCAAGCACTTCATACTGAACTTTGATGGCGCGGATAGCATCTTCGGCCGTCGGTTCATCCACGGCAGCGACGCCGACCACTTCGTCTCCGGCCCAGAAGATTTCCGTGCCCGGCTTTTGAATGATCTGAACGGCCTTCACGCCGGCCATTTTTTCAGCAGCGCTGATATCAATGCTGGTGATGCGGGCGTGCGCATAGGGACAACGGAGGATCTTGCCGGCGAGCAGACCGTCGGGATTGTAGTCGTAGGTGTATTTTGCGCGGCCCGAAACTTTTATCGGACCGTCGACGCGCGAGATCTTCTTTCCCAGAAGCGGACGAGTTGCGGGATCGGGCCACTGATAGTCGCTCATGAGGTCCTCCCGGTCGTCTTACTAGGAAGACGTGCCGCTTCCGCCTTACGAGTAAGAGCAACGGATCGAATTCCGTCATAGGTCCCGCAACGGCAGAAATTGCCACTCAAACCCAGGCGGATTTCATCCGGCGTCGGATTGGCATGCTGTTCGAGGAAGTGCGTCGTGGCGACAATGAACCCGGGCGTGCAGAACCCACACTGCTGGGCATCGTGATCGACGAAGGCTTGCATGACAGGGGTGAGCGAGTCGCCTTCGGTCAGGCCTTCGATGGTGGTGATCTTCGCGCCCTGCGCATCGATCGCCAGCACTCCGCAAGCGTAGACGGGCTTACCGTCCATCATCACCGTGCAAGCCCCGCAAACTCCGCGATCACAGACGCGCTTGGCGCCCGTCAGGTCGAAGGTGTCGCGCAAGGCATCCAGAAGAGTCACTCGCGGCTCAAGCTGCGCGGTTAACTTCTTGCCATTGACGGTCAAAGTGATAGAGACTTTGCCCGGTCCGTAGACAGCGACGTCTTTGCCGGCGGCCTCCACAACTTTGGGGCCCAAGACTAACGGCACGGCCACGCCGATGCCGGAAATCTTCATGAAATCGCGCCGCGTTACTCCCGCGCCTGAATCAGGCTTACGCGCGGCATCCTCATCCTTCATCCTGCCTCCATGAATACGAACAACTAAAGAGCCTGGGCTGGCGATTCGCAGGTTGTGAGTATAACTCTGCCGCGACGGTACTGCAGTGGAGGTGGTGGGGGTGTTCGGAAAAAGCAGGGTTGCAAAAAGGAAGGCGGCCGTCTTGCGAGCCGCCTTTCAGAAAAACAAGACCATTTTCAAACGTTACTTTTTAAGGGTCCGAATGTAGCTGACCATGTCTTTAATCTGCGCGTCGGTCAGCGTGCCTTTGAAAGGCTTCATTTTGCCCTTTCCATTGGTAATGGCAGCGGTCAGATCGGAATCCGACATGCCCTGAACATCAGGACCACCCAAAGGTTTCACGCCCATGGCTTTGGCCATGCCGTCGCTGGGCACGCCCGCCGGTCCGTGACATGCTTGGCATTTTGATTTGTAGGTATCAGCGGCAGATTGCGCCACCGCTAATGGCGGCAAGGCTAGAGCGACAACAAAAGCAAACAAAGCAATACGTTGTAAGAGTCTCAGTGTCATTCGTTTTCCATCTCCTTGAGCGACTCGTTTGGAGCTTCGAGACGAACCAAACAGCGCCGCAACCGACAGCGAGCCTAATGTACTCCTTTTGCGATTGGAGTTCGCTACAACTTCCGGGGTAGGAGGGTGGGGGAAAAATCTGCCAAGCGGGTGATATGCCACAAAACGCTGCGCTTCCACGGTCGGTCGGTCGAAGATTCATTTGCCTTTAATGCACTGGAAAGAAGCCACTTAAGCGGTTAGTAGGGCGACTTCGACGTTTGGCATGTCCTGTGCCTTTACTACCGCTAGAAGCTTTTTGTATGAGAGGCACCGTGGAACCGACGCTAGCCGTGATAGGTCTTAACTTTCGCACCTCGCCCGTCGCAGTACGCGAGCGCTTCTGGATCAGTCCGGCTCACCGGGTTGAAGCGCTACATCAGTTAGTGCGCTCGGAGGGGATCGACGAAGTCATCGTTCTCGCCACTTGTAACCGCACGGAGTTCATTGTCTGGGCCAGCGACGTTCCCACCGCCGCCAATTCCGTGCTGCGGTTCCTCACCCAGGAATACCAGGTGAAGCTATGTGAGTGGTCGCATTTTTACCGGCTTATGGACGATGTCGCTCTCACGCATGTCTTCCGCGTCACCTCCAGTCTGGATTCGATGGTGCTGGGCGAGCCGGAGATTACCGGCCAAGTGAAAGAAGCCTGGGCGCAAGCCCAAGAGGCGGGCACTACCGGCCGTTTCCTGGATGCGGTAATGCAAAAGGCCCTCACCGTTTCCAAGCGAGCCCGCAATGAAACAGCCATAGGCTCATCGGCCGTCTCCGTCCCTTATGCCTGCGTGGAACTCTCGCGGAACGTGCTTGGGGAAATGGCGGGCAGGGAGGTGTTACTGATCGGTGCCGGCAAGATGAGCGAACGCGCCGCGCATTACTTAATGAAGGCAGGCGCCAGCAACGTCAAAGTGATGAATCGCACTTTGGCCCGGGCGGAAGAGTTGGCGCGAAAGAATGGGCGGCACTCCGGTCTCGTACGAAAACATGCTCGAACATTTGAAGCGGGCCGACATCGTGGTCAGTTCCACCTCATGCCCGCATGTCATCCTCAGCCGCGAGGAAGCGGAAAACATTGCGAAAGAACGCAATCGCAAGCCGATGGTCATGATTGATGTTGCGGTTCCGCGTGATATCGACCCGGCAGTGCGCGAAGTCGAGGGTATTCACCTGTTCGACATGGACGACCTCGAGCGCATCGTCCAACGCAACGGAGTAGGCAGGCAAGCGGCTGCCGAAGCTGCGGAAAAGATTGTGCAGGCGGAAGTGCAGGGCTTTCGTCGCAAATTGATGGCGGAGCGTGTAGTGCCCACCATCGTAGCCCTGCGTCACCGACTCGATGAACTTTGCCGGCAGGAATTGGATGTTCTTCGCCAGGAATTTGGACCTTTCACGGAAGATCAGGATCAAGCACTCACAGCACTGACAAGCCATATTACCCAGCGCATTGCTGGTTCTCTGGCCCGTGAATTGAAAGAACTTCCAGAGAGGACCGAACAAGACATGCTGACCGCCGCGGTTGGCCGCTTGTTCCACCTTGAACAGCCTTTAGCGGCTGCCGCCGGCACCAAAAACTAAGAGGAGCGGTTAGCTATTAGCTCTTCGCTTTTAGCAATCAGCCCTTCGCATTAACACCGTGGCGTCCATGAGGCGCCGTGACTACTAAAAGCTAATGGCTGATAGCTAAAAGCCAAAAGGAGTAAACAATGCCCGAAACTGCGCAAAACAATAACACCACCACCGCAGGCTTCACTACGGTGCAGGCCTATACGCTGGCGGTGATTACCCTGGCTATCGGCATTGCGGTCGGCTATTTCGCTCGCGGATCTGCGGGCGCACCTGCCGCAGCCAACGAGGTACAGGCTTCCGTGCCCGGCACCATGGGCGGCGGCGCTCCCATGGCGGCAGGCCAACTGCCCGGAATCGGCTCCGCGCAACAGCAGCAGGCGGCCTCTCCAGAGATGATCGCGAAAGCGGCCGAGCCGCTGCTCGCTCAACTCAAAACCAACCCTAACGATTTCGACACTCTGGAAAAACTCGGCAACCTTTATTACGACAGCCAAGCTTATCCGCAGGCCATCGAGGCATACGAGAAGGCGCTAACTATTCAACCCAATAATGCCGATGTTCGCACCGATCTTGGAACGGCCTATTGGTACACCGGCAACGCCGACAAGGCCATTGCAAGCTTCGAGCAGGCGCTGGCCATTCGCCCCAATCATCCCGGAACACTATTCAACCTGGGAATCGTGAAATGGCAAGGCAAGAAAGATCCCAAGGGCGCCGTAGTGGTCTGGGAGAAATTGCTGCAAACCAACCCGGATTATCCGCAGAAAGAACAGGTACAGACGTTGATTGAGCGTGCGAAAATGCATGGAGCTAACCCGGCGAAAGGTTGAGTTATCTTTCGTGCGCGCGGATTTAACACCCGCGCTCGCTATCGCTCACCCCGGGACGACGCTGGCGCAGAGCTCGTCTCGGGGCTTTTTCTTGCCCAAATCGAAGTCCGAGTACCCCCGACCTCTATTGTCACGAAAGCAACTTCTTCCGCTGCAGCCGCCCTTCACTGATTTTTCGCCAAACCCTCACATATAATCCTGAGGACCAGAGGGAAGCTGATGAGTTCGGTGGGTGTTGATCGTCAACCTGAGCTTGTGTCCCGGCCGGATGCAGGCATCTTCGCTGCGTTGATCGCCAGGCCCGTGATCCTCGGGTTGCTTCTGGTGGTCGCTACCGTCGCTCTGTACTACCCGGTCCACGGACATCCCTTCGTTAATTTCGACGACAACGACTACGTTTATGACAACCCGCAAATTCAGTCTGGATTGAGCTTAGAAACAGTGAAGTGGGCTTTTACCACTTCCATCGCCGCCAATTGGCATCCCCTAACCTGGCTCAGTCACGCCTTGGATTGCCAACTTTTTGGCGACAGCCCAGCGGGTCCACACGACGTCAATGTCCTGCTGCATGTGCTGGACGCGGTATTGCTGTTTTGGGTGCTTCTCCGCGCCACCGGTTACGCTGGCCGCAGTTTCATGGTGGCCGCTCTGTTTGCGTTGCACCCGCTGAACGTTGAATCAGTAGCTTGGATTGCCGAGCGCAAAACGATGCTCAGCGCGGCCTTTTTCCTGCTCGCGCTGGGAGCATACCGCTGGTATGCTCACCAACCTCGCGTGGGCCGGTACGCAGTGGTGGCGCTGCTGTTTGCGCTGGGTCTGATGGCAAAACCGCAGATCATTATGCTGCCCTTGGTGCTCCTGCTTTGGGATTACTGGCCACTGCAGCGCATCTCGTTCCCATTCAACAAGGAATCGACACAGCCGCGGCCAGCCCAGGCGTATCCGGCCAGAACAATCTGGTGGCTCTTGTGCGAAAAACTTCCGCTGTGCGTCATCGCTTTAGCCAGTGCGGCGATCACCATCAAGGTCCAGCATGGAGCCAGGAACTGGTTTCCGCGGACTTCCCGTGTCGGAAACGCAATTCTCTCCTATGGCCTGTACTTGAGAAATACGTTCTGGCCGTCGCGCCTTGCGCTGATGTACCCACACGCTGGAGCCTCCATCAGTTGGTGGCATGTGTCCGCATCAGCTCTGGTTCTGCTGATCATCACAGCGTTGGTCATAGCGGGCCGCCGTTATCGCTACTTGTCGGTTGGCTGGTGCTGGTACCTGATAATGCTGCTGCCCATGCTCGGTATCGTGCAAGTCGGGATACAGGCTATGGCCGACCGGTATGCCTACCTTTCGGTCTTGGGGATATTCCTCATGGTTTGCTGGGGCGTGGCCGACTGGGCCGCGCAAAAGCATCTTTCCGCCTCTTTGTGTTGGGTGAGTGTCGTTGTGCTATTGGCGGTGTCACTGATGGGACGCAGGCAGCTCGGCTATTGGCAAAACAACGAACTTCTCTGGTCGCGCAGCGTGCAGGTCACGAAGCGCAACTGGTTGGCTGAAGGGCAGTTGGGTGCGGTTTTGGCGATGCAGGGAAGGGTCCGGGAAGCTATGCCTCACTTTTACAGGGCGATTGCCATCAATCCTTCGGACTCCACCAGCAATATGGCAATCGCTATCTACCTGCAACGAAGGGGAGATTTCGCCGGCGCTCTCGACCATTACCGAGTGGTAGTGAAAGATAAGAGCGCCAAGGCCAGCGTACTGGCTCAGGCTTACGAGGGTATGTCGAGAGCCTACGAGGCTCTTGGGGATACGGCCGACGAAGAAGAATCCCTGCAGGCTGCTAAGAGACTGAGCCATTAAATCTTATTGTCGCTTTCTTGCCGAACTTTTGACAGGCTTGGGCAATTTGGGACTCTCCGTTTCACTTCGAGAGGGCATCCGGGCAATGGCCTGGAACTCCACCAGAGTGCGAAAAGGGGCCAGATTTCCTATCAGAACCGTGCTGCCGAGTCGAAATTGTAAGACTATAGTATTGCATTGTTGGCACTTTAATGGGTTATTGTCCCCTGCCCAAGGGAAATTGCCTAGAACAATGTCGCAAACACCTGCACAGCGAACCGTCCGAAACCGCTAAATTAAAGGGACTTAGCATGGCATGCGGATTGCTCTTGGAAAGGTAGCCTCTCTCGCTATGGGGCAAATGTGGGTCTATAGAACTGAATTGAACCTAAAGGAGGGTTCGTTCCTTGAAAATGCGTATTGCTTCGCTGTCACTGCTCGCTCTTTGTCTGACATTGGCTGCTGTTCCCGCCATGGCTCAGGGTACGGTTTATGACAACGGTCCTGTCAATGGACAGGTCGATGCCTGGACTGTCAACTTCGGCTTCTCGGTTAGCGACACGTTCCATATCTCCAGCTCCACCACGCTCAGCAGTCTTGATTTCTGGGCTTGGGTAGAGCCAGGCGACACGGCGACCAGCGCCGAAGTAGCCATCGGTAGCACTGGCTATTTCTCCAACAACCTGTTTGACGGCACCGTCAGCCTGACCCAGTCGAACTGCTTCACCAACAACTTCGGCTTTGACGTTTGCAACGAGCACGGCAACTTCAGCGGCCCGGCACTGGGCGCTGGCAACTATTACCTGACCCTGGAAAACGTAGCCACCGCAGAAGGCAACCCGCTGTATTGGGATGAAAACTCCGGCGTAGGCTGCCAGTCCAATGGCTGCCCGTCTTCGGCTCAGGAAAACACCCTGGGAACGATTCCTTCGGAAGCTTTCACTCTGAGCGGATCCAACACCACCACCACCACGACCACCAGCGGCACCAGCACTCCTGAGCCCAGCAGCATCATGCTGTTCGGTTCTGGCATCCTCGGCCTGGCTGGCGTTCTGCGCCGCAAGCTGTTCTAAATTCACCACGACCCTTCCCCCAGGTCATTCAAGCCGGAGCCTAGTGCTCCGGCTTATTTTATGATTGCGACTTCGAGTCCTCCCATCCGTAATGTTTCTGACCCTGCTGCAATACAGCTGGTTAAACTATCTTCCTCAGCCCATGTTTTCCTCTTGAAGTCGGGGTCAGTGATCGTATGATTGAGGAACGTACAAGTGGTTAACAACAATTCCTCATTTCATTCATCAGCTAGATTGACCGAGTGACCGGGGAGAACTGGTTGTTCGGCAATGGCATGGCTCAGCTTGCACCCTCAGACCCAGTCTCAATTCGGCAGTACAGACGACGAACCGCCAAACGGATGCACTGAAACACAAATGAAAACGAAGTTAACGAACTTCCAGGGTGGTGCCCTCTTCCCTAAACGCGGGGTCGGGCTGGAGACCGGTGCCACTCCATGTCCTACGCTTGCTTCGCCGAAACGCTGGTGGACACGCGATGACCATGACAACATAGGGCTTCCTACGATTAGGAAGGTGCAGCTAAGCCGCAAATCGCTTATTTCGCTCGTTCTATTGCTCTGCCTGGCCGCTGTGCTCGATACCGTTGTCGCAATAAGGGCATCGCCTACCACTGATGAAGAGCACCATATTGCATATGGCAGGCGCGTTCTGCATTTTGAGCCCGATCATTACATTGAAGGGTTCAGTGATAGTCAGATGCCCGTCTCTGCATTGAACGCCGTTGCCTATTCGATCGCTTATCAACTCGAGAAACGGCATCTGCTGCGCTCGGTCTTCGCTGTACTCAGCCCTTTAGAGGCCGCACGATTCCCCACCATCCTGGCGACCCTCCTGCTGAACCTCCTGGTTTTTTTGTGGGCATATGAGCTCTACGGTGAGGCAGCAGCCTTCGCCTCCTGCCTCCTTTGTGCGCTGTCACCCAGCCTCGTAGCGCATGGAACATTGGCAACCACCGACATGTATCATGCGCTGGGGGTGGTTGGATCCCTATTTTTTTTCCGCCGCTTTCTCGTTCAGCCCACGCTATGGCATGCCCTGGTCGCGGGCTTGGCACTGGCTTTAGCCCAGATCACCAAATCATTTGCGCTCGTTTTATATGTGGTGGCTTACCTTGCCATGGCAGTCGCGATGCTTAGAGCCACCCCACTCCGATCTTTGACGCCCAGGCGTGTGCTCGTCTTTACGGTAATCGCGGTGGTGTGGTTCGTCACCATAATCAATTTGGCGTATTCGTTTGACCGCACATTCCTGCCTTTCAGTTCCTACCAATTTGAGACTAGCTTTTTTACCCGATTACAACGGATGCCGTTGCTCGGCAAGCTTCCGGTCCCTTTCCCCTATCCTGTGCTTCAGGGACTCGACATGACGAAGCGCAGCGAAGAGACTGGCCGCTCCTACGGCAGCATCTATCTGCTGGGAGAATTGCGCCATCCCGGCAGCCCCGGGTTCCATAGATTTAAGTCCTATTACGCAGTAGCGGCGTTTTATAAGGAACCGATCGCGCTTCAGATCCTGTTCCTCTGGGGTCTGGTCTGGATCTGTAGGAATCGCAGTCTCGGAGACTTTTTTCTTGAAGAGGGGCTCTTGCTGACGGCTGCGGCAATTCTGGTCTGTTGGTTGTCCTTCTTCAGCAACGCGCAGATCGGGATCAGGCACATCCTTCCAGCCTTAGCTATTGAGACCGTCATCGCTGGGGCGGCCTTCTCTAACTTTTCGTCAAAGCCATGGCCTACCAAGGCGCTACTTTCCATTTTGGTATTGTGGATGGCTGGTTCTGTCGCAAGTTATTATCCACAAATGATTCCCTACATGAACGAATGGGTCCGTGACCGGCGATTTTCCTACAGGATCCTGGCGGACAGCAATCTGGATTGGGGGCAGGACGAGGCAGTTGTCCGCGAGTTCCTCCAAAAGAATCCTGATGTAGTGCTTGACCCACCGAGGCCTATAGCCGGACGTATTCTCGTCAGAGCTAACCGTCTGACTGGCGTCTATGGATGGGATTCTGCAGCATACTTGGCAAAACGGTATCAGCCCGTGGCGCAAGTAGGATATGGACACTTCCTGTTCGTGGTCCCCGCAGAGGACGTCGCCTCCGGTCTCCATTAGTCTTGCATACTGGACCTCGGGATTGACTGCAATAACGTACAATCCCCTCTGATTGCTGGAAAGGGACGGGGGGCAACCTTCCGCCCGGGTTCGATGGACAAGATAGCGCGGATTATCCGATTACCGTCTGAAAGCCTGGTGTTCGAGGGAGCGGCTTGAGAGGGAGAGAACGCTCCGAGGTGTTTTTTCGCGAAAAGGGCAGGGTGTAGCGTTGGTCGACGTCAAATCACAACAGGTTGAAACAACCCAAAGTTTTTTTCTTGTTGATTCCCGAGCACGGACGCTTCTCCTCGGCATTGTCCTGATACTTATAACTGTTGTAGTTTACTCGCCGGTTCACGGGTATACCTTCTTCAGTCTGGACGACCATTTTTATGTTTTGGATAATGTGCACATTCACAATGGTTTGGACTGGACAACCGTAAGGTGGGCCTTCACCTCTTTTGATCATGCCAATTGGATTCCCCTGAGTTTCCTGTCTCACGCATTGGATTATCAACTGTTTGGTCCCGACCCCGCAGGACATCATGACGTCAACATGATACTGCATGCGCTAAATGCCGCGCTCTTATTTTGGGTACTGAAACGCGCCACTGGCTACGTAGGTCGCAGTTTCATGGTAGCCGCGCTGTTCGCTCTGCATCCTGTGAATGTCGAAGCTGTTGCCTGGGTGGCCGAGCGCAAGACCGTGCTCAGCATGTTCTTTTTTCTACTCGCCCTGGAGGCGTATCGCTGGTACGCGAAGGATCCGGGGCGTGGCCGTTTCTGGATTGTCGCCGGACTGTTTGCTCTGGGACTGATGGCCAAAGCGCAAATTATCACGCTGCCTTTCGTTTTGCTTCTTTGGGATTACTGGCCGCTGCAGAGAATGTTCCCGTCAGGCCAGGAGCCTAGCCCCTACCCGAAGAAGAGCCTCCGTTGGCTGATAACGGATAAGATACCGCTACTGCCTTTGTGCCTTGTGGACGCCTATTTTACCCTTCTTACCGAAGGAGTAGCGCGACCGCGCTTTTGGCCACCTTTTACCGAGCGTTTGGGAAACGCGATTTTCTCCTATGCACGGTACATTGAAATCACCTTTTGGCCATCCGGCTTGGTCCCGATGTATCCGAATCCCGGAAGTTCCCTCACCGCCTGGCAGATTGGTGTGGCCTTCCTTCTTCTTTTGGCGATTACCACCCTGGTTGTCGTAGCAGGCAGACGCCATCGTTACTTGATAGTGGGATGGTTGTTGTTCCTGGGCACACTGGTTCCGACGCTGCAGATTATCCAGTTCGGTAAGGAGGGCATGGCAGACCGATTTGCCTATCAAGCGCTGATCGGACTATTCATCATGCTTTGCTGGGGCATATCGGATTTAGCAAGCCAGCACAATGTGTCGCGCGCTTGGTTGGCTGCCGGAGGCGGCGCAGCTTTGCTCGCACTGACCTTGGTAACGCATCACCAGCTCGGCTACTGGAAGGATCCTCACACGATGTGGATTCACGCCTCGCAGGTTGTGAACAACCACTGGGAAGCCCAAGATCAGTTGGGTCTGGAGTTGGCGGAGCAAGGAAAGCCGGATGAAGCCATGGCTTATTTCTACAGAGCGGCGATTATGGACCCTGACGACAGCCTCAGTAATCTTCGGATCGCTCTCTATGAGCAGAAACACGGGCACCCGCAAGAGGCCATCACTCGATATGAGCACGCGTTACGTGACCCGGCAGTTCCATACGACCAACTGCCACATATCTATCACAATATGAGTATCGCTTATGATCAGATAGGAGACTACGAAAACGCCCGCGAATACGCTACAAAATCAGCGGACCTTCTCCACAAGTGAACCTGGTGAGGTATGGGCGCCGGATTCGAATCGTTCGCGGCAATGTGATCTTGGCGGTCAATGGTTATAGACATCCGGGTTTACCCAGTGCAACCCTCGATTCACCAGAGGAAACTTCTCCGGATCCGTAAGATCGCTTCGATCCAGAGTGGCACTGACATGCTCGTTTCCGAACTGGCCTTCCAAAACGATTTGATCCGGCTGTACAGAATCCATCTCGAGCGTGGCCTGCCACTGGGGATTGTGAGCGTTCAGGAGCCTGACGGTCTTCCCATGGTCTATTCGCATAGGGTAGTCGTTCTGCTTACCATCCATCGACTGGACGGTTAAAACGCTGGGAGTATCAAAGATCACGTTCTTCCATCGACCACTGTCGGTGAGCAGGGGAGGGTGCGGCGTGCCATCGACGACAAATCCATTCACCAACCAGACTCCGCGAATGGATGGCGGCAAAACTACCGCAAATCCTTTGGCATCCTCGTAAGACTGCCTCCCTGCAATCCACAGGACAAAAGCCGCAAACACGATCGGCAACACAATAGCAGCTCGACTCATTAACTTGTCATTGAACAAGGCTACCTCGGGCACAGGGTCTGCCCGGCGATTAAAAACAAAGACGTTTGCCAACCGGCGAAACTCCGGTATCAAAAGGAAGACGCACATCAGTATGAGATGAATCGTAAAAATCTTTCTGGGCACGTCATAACCCAGATTCAACAGGAGGACATTCGTCGACATGGCAAGGCAGATGAGTGAGCCAAGGGCCGTAAGACCCGGCAGCACGATCAGAATTCCTCCCACCGTTTCGCCCAGTCCTCCGAAGAAACCGTAGAGCGGTGAGGCGGCCATGAATGTCCACATCAGTCCCATGGGCGATGCTTGGCCGAAAGGCTCGACCAGCCGGCCCAAGGACGGTCCCGGAAACTGAGCCCCCAGGAGCTTCTTCACGCCATACCCAAGCATTGCCCAGGCTACTACCATGCGCATCAACAGCCGGAGCCAACCGTATAGCGTTTGATAGTTGGTCCGCTTTCGATCAAGCCACGACCAGATCGCAGTAATGAGCCCAGCAGTCACGAGGAGGCACAGAATCAGCACATAGTCATACAACTCATCGCCACTGCCATTGGCAACCTCCGAGAGAGCGTTGGCGTTCAAATGCAGGATGTTGGTGCCCACCCAAGGCACAACCTGGTGCCAGAGAACAGACCAGATCTTGTCCAGACCGTTGAAACTCTTGTAAGTCGATAGGGAACCGACCGGTCCGGGAGCAATATAGAGGAAGAAATACGAGAACACGAACCGGAACCCAATCCGGGTTATCGGTGACCATTGGGGTACACCCGTCGGCGCGCTGACCGGTGCTTCCTGCTGCAACTGCGGTATCATGAGGGCCCTCTTATCCAACCGTTATCCATCGTCGCCCGGGCGCGTGAACACGTTCCTGTCTTGAGCGCAGAACGCGAAGCTCAGGCATTTTCCCTCGAATGGGAACTTTGTGCAACTATGTTTGACGATTTACGCTGGCCCAAGGTGTTTCTGTTCCGACCTTGAGGTTCTAGTGTTTTGAAGCGGCTGCCGCCCGACGTAACGCAGCCGATTTCTGCATGCATTCCGCGAATTGTTCTTGATTCCCAAGCTCGCGATACGCGAGAGCCATGTTCTGATACAGCTTGGCTTGTTCCAGGGGGTCATCCATTCCAGCCAATGCTGCCTTGTAGCGCCGCATAGCATCCTGTGTATTTCCGTGTTGTTGCTCGTACACGCCAACCACGAGGTTGGCCGTGGGATCGGTAGGAGCGATCAGCAGCGCCGAGCGGTAATGGGCCATTGCTTCCTCGTGCTGGCCCTTGAGGGACAAGAGTCCGGCTACCATGTCCTCCGCAACCCAATTGTTTTGGGTGACTCGTAGAGCTCGCGACCACATAGCCAGATTGTCATCCCAGTAACCGATCTGGCGATAGGTGACTACGGTCAAAGCCAGCAACACGGCCACACTGACACTGGGGAGAAACGCGGCAGGCAGGCGCTTTCGCTTAGCCCAGTCCCCCACGCCCCAGCAGACAATGATGAAAAGACCCAGAAACGATTGATAAGCGTATCGATCCGCCATGGCCTGTCGGCCCACCTGAATAATGCCGATGGTCGGCACTAATGTTCCCAGGAACCAAAACCACCCTACCGGCAAATAGCGATAGCGGTATCCGGCAAGGACCAGAGCGGTAGCTCCAAGCAGTAAAACCGAGGCCAGAAGCACGTGCCATATGGGCAGCAGATTTCCCGGGTGTGGATAAAGGATCGCCAGCTTCCAGGGCCAAAACGCCTTCTGCACATAGCGTGCATAAGCGACAATGGCGTTTTCGATCCGTACCGGAAATGTATAGAGCCAATACCTGGGGCGGCCGACGCGCTGTGCCTTCATGGTCACCAGCGCGCTGGCAGCGCAGAGCACCAGAAGAGGCACTTTTTCCCACAAGAGCCATTTCAGACTTCGGGGCGGCATGGGCGGCAAAGGTTCTTCTTCCCGGCCGGGATGTCCGGCGAACATCCGGCGCAAAGGCCAGTAATCCCACAAGAGCAGAACGCAAGGCAGGGTGATGATTTGTGGCTTAGACATCAAGCCCATCGCGAATAACAGTCCAACAACCGCGTAGCGGCCCACCCGGGGCTGGCGCGCATACCATCGGTAAGCCATCAGTGCCAGCAAGAAGAAGAACGTGCTGAGCATGGTCTTGCGTTCCGCAACCCATGCCACCGATTCGACGTTCATGGGATGCAAGGCGAATAGCGCCGCCACCATGAAGCTGCGGCCCACATAGCCAGTCGCCTGCAGCAACACCCAAAACAGCAACACCGCGTCGACCACGTGCCAAATCACGTTCATTTCGTGATGCCCGGCCGGATCAATGCCGAACAGCGAGCAGTCCATGGTGTGCGACAACCAGGTCAGGGGATGCCAGTTGCTGTCGTCAAACGTCGTGAATGCCCACCTAATAGTGTCCCAGTTGAAGCCTGACTGCACATCGAGATTCTCGTAAACATATCCCTGGTCATCGAGATTGGCGAAGGGATGATGCAGCACCGGCAAATAAAGCAGGATGGTGACGACGATCAGGACAAGGCTCAAGCCGACGGCCCACTTATGTTGCGTGGTGAACCAGGTGAACCTCGGCCGGGAAACGGTCTCCGGCACGGTAATCAAATCCACACTATTCATTATGCGTTTCCTGATCGCCGCGATTATATCTGAGCCACTTACGCGGAGGATGTGACGCAGTTCACAAACCGCAAGCCGTAACTGTTCCTAGCGTACCAACGGGACTAGCCCGATTATGCCAAGCGAGGGGTCGCACACCAACGCCGGCTTGGTTGTGCCCGGCTTCACCTAATGAGACAGAAGGCGGTCAGCGGTTTGCTGCGCTCTGTCTATGTTCTGCGATAGTTGCTCGGCCTTGCGAGTCGCTTCTTGAGCCGCCAGATCTTGCCCACTAGCCTGCAATGCTCGAGCAAGCAGTAGATAGCCGAAATCCGACGGCTGGATTTGCATTGCCTGCGAATACGCGTGAATCGCTTTCGCCAAGTCGCCGGCTCTCTGTTCGGTTACACCCAGACTAATCCAATAGCCACTGAATTCCGGATTCCACTTCACCGCTTGCTCGAAACTTTCCAATGCGTCGGGATAATCTCCCAAATCCCGATAAGCATAGCCAAGGTTGTTATAGGCCCTTGCGGTCAGTTTCGAGTTGCGCGCAGCTGTGGCTGCAGCTTTGTATCGCTCGATGGCGCCGGGCAGATTGCCTCGCGACTGTTCATACGTGCCGAGGTTCAGATTCACGTTGGGATCGGTAGGGTTGAGCGCTGCCGCAGCTCGAAAGTGCGGTACGGCGGCGTCCATGCTGCCGGCTTTCAATAAGGCCGTTCCGAGATTGTTTTCCGCCAGCCAATTATTGCTGGTGACTTTGAGGGCATGCGTCCAAAGGGTGACGTGGTCGTTCCAGTATCCAACCTGGCGATATGTCACAAACATCAATGCCAACAAAATCACGGCGCTGAGTCCAGGAAGCAAAGCAGGTGGCAGGCGTTTTTCCGACGCCAAGTCGGCTGCACCCCAGCACATCATGACGAACAGACCGACGAAAGGGAGATAAGCATAACGATCGGCCATCGCCTGGGTCCCCACTTGCACCAAGCCAATCATGGGTATCAACGTACCCAGGAACCAGAACCAGCCCACCGGGAGATACCGGCGGCGACGGGCGTAGACGACCCATGCAGTCACCGCGAGCAGAAAAAGAAGCGCTCCCCCCACCTGCCATGCTTTCAGAGAATTTCCGGGATACGGATAGAACACAGAAAGCCGCAGCGGCCAGAAGGCGTTTCCTAAATATCGGGCATAGGAGACGATGGCGTTCTCTAGGCGTACGGAGGGTGCGTAGAAGCTGGTAGCTCCACCGCCCGCCTGCGCTTTCATGGTGATGTAGGCGCTGGCTATGCAAAGCCCGAGCAGCGGGACCTTCTCCCAGATCAGAGACGACAGCGGTTTGCGGGGAATACCTCCTTCACTTTCTATTTCGGCAGGCGACTCGTCACCCGCCAGGGAAAACCGCTGCAACGGCCAATAGTCCCAAAGCAACAGTACGAAGGGCAGCGTAATGACCTGAGGCTTGGCCATCAGGCCTAAGGCGAACAAGCCTGCCACTACAACGTACCGGCTGTCTCGCGGCTCACGCGCGTACCAGCGATACGCTCCCAACGTCAGCAAGAAGAAAAACATGCTGAGCAGGTTCTTGCGCTCGGCAATCCAGGCCACCGACTCAACGTTGATCGGATGCAGAGCGAACAACGCAGCCACCATCCAACTGCGGCCAACAAATCCCGTCGCTCTCTGCAACACCCAAAACAGCAGCAGCGCGTTCACGATGTGGAACAGTACATTGACATCGTGAGGGCCGGCGGGATTCATGCCGAAAATCTGTGAATCGAGGGCGTGTGACAGCCATGTGATCGGGTGCCAGTTGGCCGCGTCCCGAGTCACGAAGGCCCAGTGGATGGTGTTCCAGTTCAGTCCCGATCTGACGTGAAAGTTATCGAATACATAGTCAGCATCGTCAAAATTCGCGAACGGCTGCGCATGGACAGGGAAGTAGACCGCGATGGTGGCGATGACCAGCAGAAGTCCGAGAAGGAGGATTTGCTTACGCGGGGAGGCGGCCAGACTCGTAAGACGGGAATGGTCCTGCTTGGCAACAGTCACATCCACAGAAGCCACTCGTCCTCCCTCAGTTTGATGGTCATCTTGGTGCGAGCCGCGCCCTCATTCTACAAAGGCTCCACGCAATCTTCCAAGGTTGCGAACGCGGCACTGCGAACGACGCCCGCAGGTACGCAGTAAGTTCAATGACGGACGCTGGCGGCCGCTGCGAAACATTCGCGCGCGTGTTCCTCATCTCCCAGTTCGCGATACGCTTTGCCCATGCTGTTTAGAGCGGCAACTTCGAGGTCGGGATTGCGGGTGACGGCGACTACCTTCCGGTATCGGTCAATGGCCGCTTGGAAATCGCCGCGCTGTTGCTCGTACGTTGCGATGTTCATATTGCTGATCGGATCGGCAGGATAAATCTCGGCCGCTTTAAAGAAGTGTGGGATGGCTTCGTCGGCGTGTCCTTGAACCAACAGAGCTCTGCCCAGGTTGTTCTCCGCCAGCCAATTGCGATCCGTCACCTGCAAAGCGTGCGACCAGAGGGTTACGTTGTCCTGCCAGTAGCCAACTTGGCGGTAAGCGACTGCACTCAGTGCGATCAGCGCCGCAAGGCTCACGGCTGGCAATACTGCGGCAGGAAAATGCTTTTCCTCAGCCCAGTCCGCCACTCCCCAACAAACCATGATGAACAGGCCGATGAAAGACAAGTATGCGTAGCGATCGGCCATTCCCTGCGTGCCAACTTGCATGAGTCCGATCATCGGAATCAGCGTCCCCAAAAACCATAACCATCCCATCGACAGATATCGCCGGCGAATGTGCTCGACGCACACTGCGCTGATCGCCAGCAAGAGAAACAAAGCTCCGTACACCTGCCACGACTTTAGCGATGCCCCGGGATGAGGATAGAAGAGCGCCAGGTGGGTCGGCCAAAACGCCTTGATCACATAGCGCGCGTACGAGACCAATGCATTTTCGATACGCAGCGAAAGGTCGAACGCGCTGGTTGCTCCTCCCGTGCTCTGCGCGGTCATCGTGATAAGGGCGCTGGCCAGAGAAATAACCAGCAAGGGGAGTTTTTCTGCCACCAGCCAGGAAAGCTTTTTCTTCGGGAAGGTCGCCGTCGAAGATGTTGCCTGACCAAATTTCTCACCGAACGACAGCCTACCCAGTGGCCAGTAATCCCAGAGCAACAGAACGAAAGGCAGCGTGATGATTTGGGGCTTGGCCATCAATCCCAGCGCGAACAGGACTGCAACTACCGCGTAGCGGCTCACCTTAGGCGCGCGCGCATACCATCGATAGACACCCAGCGCCAAAAGAAAGAAGAACATGCTGAGCAGGTTCTTGCGCTCCGAAATCCACACCACCGACTCGACGTTGATGGGATGCAGTGCAAATAATGCCGCGACCATGAAGCTGCGGCCCGTGGATCCCGTCGCCTGCTGCAAGACCAGGAACAGCAGCAGTACATTCAGCACATGCAGCAACAGGTTGACATCGTGAGGGCCAGCGGGGTTCAGATCGAAGAGTTGGCAATCCAGCGCGTGAGAGAGCCAGGTCAAGGGATGCCAGTTGGCAGCCGCGTACGTCGAAAACGCCCAGCGAACGGTGTCCCAGTCCAACCCGTTTTGTATGTGGATGTTGTTGGTGACGTAGTCGCCGTCATCGTAGTTAACGAACGGAAAACGATTGACGCGCGAATAAAGTGCAATGGTAGCGACGACGAGCAGTGCTCCGAGGAGAAGCGTTTGTCGCCAGGGTGTGATTGCCGAGGCCAATGGAGGCCGGAATTGAATTGTCTCGTCAGGTTCCAGGCCAGCCGAATTCAATCGTCCTCCACTACTCTATGGACCTTTACTCTATGGACCTTGTAGCGTCTTTGCCTTTTCGAAACATGCGCGAGCTTGTTCGCCGTCGCCTAGAGCGCGATACGCCAGGCCCATATTGTTCCAGGCCTTGATTTTCAAGCCGTTACTCGTGGTCAGAACGATGGCTTTCTTGTAGCCCTCGATTGCTTCCGGAAGATTGCCATGCTGTTGTGCGTAGTAGGCGATGTTGAAGTTGCTGATGGGATCGATTGGGTGAATCTCGGCCGCCTCACGAAAATGGGGAATGGCTTCCTCAAGCTGATGCCGTCCCATGAGCGCTCCGCCCAAGTCGTCTTGAGCAATATAATTGGGACCCGTGACCTGTACCGTGTGCGTCCACAAAGTCACATTGTCGGCCCAGTAGCCAATCTGGCGACGAGCCGTAACGGTCAACGCCAACAACACGACTGCACTCACGACAGGCAATGCCGCGGCCGGCAGGTGATTCTCCTCGACCCAATCCGCCACGGCCCAGCACACCATGATGAACACGCCAAGCAGAGGAAGATACGCGTAACGGTCAGCCATGGCCTGCCTGCCGACTTGAACCAGGCCGATCATGGGAATCAATGTTCCCAGGAACCACAGCCACCCTACCAGCAAATAACGGCGTTTGCGCCGTTCGACCACCCACGCGGACACCACGAGCAAGACTAACAACGAGCAGTAAATTTGCCAGGGCCGGAGCGAGCCGCCGGGATGAGGATACATGGGCGCAAGATGCGCCGGCCAGACAGCTTTTCCCAGGTACCGCACATACGACACGATGGCATTCGATAGCCGCACCGAGAGCGGGTACATTCCCAGCGGAACCACGGCGCCCGCGGCCCGCTGCGCCCTCATCGTGATCGCGGCGCTAGCGGCGGCTATGGCGAAGAGCGGGAGCTTCTCCTCAACCAAGACGAGAAAGCTCTTGGCCGGAAACGGTGGTGCAGTTTCGCCGGCCAGAGGGGCCGAGTTGGAGGCAAACGACATTCGCTGTAACGGCCAGTAATCCCAAAGCAGCAAAACCAAGGGCAGTGTAATGATCTGCGGCTTGGCCATCAGCCCAAACGCAAACATCAGAGCGACGACGGCGTAGCGACCGACGCCGGGCTTGCTGACGTACCAGCCATACGCGCCCAATGCGAGCAGACAGAACAACATGCTCAGCAAGTTCTTACGCTCGGATATCCATACCACCGATTCCACGTTGATAGGGTGTAAGGCAAATAGCGCCGCGACCATGAAGCTGCGCCCAGCACAACCTGTAGCGCGCTGCAGTACCCAGAACAACAGCAGGGCATTCGCGATATGCAGCAGCAAGCTGGTTTGGTGATGGCCGCCGGGATTCATGTCATAGAGTTCGCAATCCAGAGCATGCGACAACCAGGTAAGCGGATGCCAGTTGCCGGCAGCGTAAGTAGTGAATGCCCAAGTGACTGTGTCCCAGCTCAAACCAGACTGGACCTGAAGGTTTTCGGTGACGTAAACGTCGTCGTCGTAATTAACGAAAGGATGACTTTTGACTGGATAGTACAGCGCAACCGTGAGAATGATCAGCAAGAGGCTAAAAACGTAGATCTGCTTGCCGGGCGCTGTGAGCCGGGCGCCGGGACGAGACTGAATCTGCTTTTCCGGTTGCAAGCCGACAGCACCCACCATTTTCCCCTTCGCCGAAAAAGTATATCTGATTGGCGGCTAGTCGCCCTGTTCGCCTTTCGCTGTTCGCTCTTCGCTTTTCGCGGCGGAATAATGCTCTGGACTGTGACGTCAGGCTAAGGTAAGAAGCACTGCCGCCGTTGGGCGCAAAATCAAGTGAGCTTCGCCCAAGGATGAACCGCTCGGCAGCTGCCTCTGGCGAAAAGCGAATAGCGAATAGCGAATGGCGAAAAGCGGCCTATTGCGCGAAGTAACCCTGGCGAGCGTGAATCTCCAATTTTTGCGGAGTAGCCACCTCCACATGCAGGGAATGGAAGCCGGGCTGCGCTTGCGGCGGGAACGAGACGTAATACTGAGCCCGGAGTTCCTGTTCGATCTGGGCGAACGCTCCATCCAAGTCCTTGCTGGACGCGGCGATGTAAAGACGGCCACCAGTCTGGTCCGCCAGTCGTTGCAGAATCTGGTCACCGCGGCTCGCGGCGTGTCGCGGGTGAATGGTCAAGGCGTAAATCTGGATTTCATTGCGCTGGGCTATGGCGGCGACGTCTGCCAATTGGTGCAGACTCTCTGTGTCCTCCCCGTCGCTAAGAACGATGATGGCTCGATGGACGAGCTGCTTGTCGTTCTGCGCTGAAAACTGGCCGGCGCACGCAGAATAAATAGCGTCGAAGAAGCGCGTGCCCCATCCCGGTTGCTGGAGGCGCCTAACCGCCTCGATCAACTGCTGGCGGTCTGCGGTGGCAGTCTGCCACACGCGTATGTCTCCTCCGAAAGCCATGACAAAAGCATTGTCGGTTTGGGGCCGCATCACGCGGTCGAGGAAATTGAGCGCTGCGGTCTTTTCGTCAAGCAGAACACGCTTGACGGAGTCGCTGGTGTCCAGGATGATTCCCAGCCGCAGCGGAAGGTTGTCATCACGTTCGAAGTCGGTGAACCGCGGTACCGGCGACTGGTCGTCGAGGATGCGAACGTCGGCGGCAGAAAGGTTCGGCACCAGGCGCCCTTGTTCGTCAGCTACAGTGAATTGCAGTCTGACCTCGGGCACGTCACGGTGGACGGTGTATTCGGGAGTCCTGGATGGAAGATAGTCGGAGGTTTCCGGAAAGGCCGGAAGCGGGGGCAGTATCGTCAGGCTGAGGCGGTCTTCATAGTCGGCTGGACCGGCTGAACTGCGCGAGGACGATTCCGCATCGACGGCTGAACTATCGAATCTTCCTGCCGCCCACTCCCCAATTCCCGCCAGTGTTACTCCACTCAAAGCGAGCGACAGCCCAGTGATCAGCGCCGATCTCTGCACAATGGAGTTATCGGCTACTCGCCGGAGCAGCTTGAAGGGAAGCAATAATTGGCGTGCACGAAAGCCGGCAACAACGACCGGAAGCTTCGGTCCCCAGAGACCCTGTTTCGCAGTTGCAACGACAAAGCTGACGGATTGCCGGACCCTGTGCACCGGACCTTGGCAGCGAGCCGACACGGTGCACCCCCACCCCTCGAATTGCTTGTTGGAGGCAATTTACACCGATTTGGTTAGCCGTCAAGGTCGAAATCGACGATTTTCTGGGTCAACCGCTTTCCCGGATTCATCTGCTTTTGGTGAGATGGTCTGCCTCCGCCTAACCTGTCCTGTAGTAACCTATGAATAAAGTAAATGCCCTCGGAAAAAGTCTTAATCGTCGATGACGAAAAGCTAGTTCGTTGGTCTCTACGGCAAAAATGTGAAGAGTGGGGTTATCACGTACTAGAGGCTGACAACGGCGCGGCTGCGCTTCGCGTGGCCCACAACGAGTCCCCGGATCTCGTGCTGCTCGACGTGCGCCTGCCCGATGCCAGCGGTATTGATCTGCTCGAACAATTGAAGAAATCCGGCGACGCCCGCGCCGTCATCATGATTACGGCCGACCCGCAGCTGGAGGATGTGAAGACCGCACTCAAGCTGGGGGCTTACGATTTTGTCGGCAAACCTCTCGACTTCGACGAGCTTGCGGTAACCGTCAAGAACGCGCTGGAAACCACGCGCCTGCGCTCAGAGGTGGAATCGCTGCGCGGCGAAATGCGCCGTCGCACCGGTTATCACAATGTGATCGGCGTCTCACAGAAGATGTCGGAACTGCTGGGCTTTGTTAACAAAATTGCCACCAGCGAAGCGACCACCATCCTGGTACAGGGTGAAAGCGGCACGGGAAAAGACCTCATCGCCAAGGCCATCCACTATCAAAGCCGCCGGCAAGAGAAGCCCTTTGTCGCCATTAACTGCTCGGCCATTCCTGAGACCTTGATGGAAGCCGAACTGTTTGGCCACGAACGCGGCGCGTTCACCGATGCCAAGGCCATGAAGAAGGGCCTTTTCGAGATGGCCGACGGTGGCACCCTTTTTCTCGACGAGATTGGCGAGCTGTCACCTCTGCTTCAGGCGAAGTTGCTGCGAGTGCTCGAGGACCAGGTGATCCGCCGGGTGGGTGGGGTGCGCGATATGCAGGTGGATGTGCGCGTGATCGCGGCGTCCAACCGCGATCTGGAGCGGGCGGTGCGCGACAACACGTTTCGTCAGGATCTGTATTACCGCCTGGCCATCATCTCCATTTTTCTGCCGCCGCTTCGCGAACGCAAAGAAGACATTCTGCCACTGGTGGAATTCTTCATCGAGCGCTATAACCGAACGTTCCGCAAGAAAATCAAGGGTATTACCGACGAGAGCCGCAAGCTAATGCTGCGATACGACTGGCCAGGCAACGTCCGCGAGCTGAAGAACGCAGTCGAGCGGGCCATGATTCTGGAGGACGAGAACCAGCTCCGTCCCGATTATTTGCCCTTTGCCGTCGCCCAGCAGCATTCAGCGTTCACCGCTTTCGAGCTGTCGTCGGGCAATAATGGTGGCGCAGCTGGTAAAGTGCTGCCCGACGGCCGCAGCCTGCCTAAATTGGAGATTCCTGAGGGTGGCACGTCCCTGGAGGAGGTGGAACGTGAGTTGGTCGACCTGGCGATGGCGCAGGCCAACGGAAATCAGACCCATGCCGCCAGGCTGCTCGATATCAGTCGCGACGCCCTGCGCTACAAGTTGAAGAAGTTCGGGCTGATTCATGCAGAAGAAGATGAGCCCTCGGCGGCCACACCGTAAAGACCGGCACTGAAGTGCCGATCTGTTCCTCCTCCCGGAAGATACCTGTAAGGAATTCGTGCGAAAGCTCACCATTGTTATTGTCTTAAGCATTGGTCTTGTGGCCGGCATGATCTTGTCGATTCCTCATCTTGTCCAGATGAACCGGTACCGTGAGCAGGTCCGGGCCGAGTTACAAAGGCGGCTGAATCGACCCGTGCAACTGGGACAGCTATCGCTGAGCGTTTTCCCCCTGAGAGTCAAAGCGTCGAGTGTCATCATCGGTGAGGATCCCAGCTTTCACAGTGATGTGCCATTCGCTGAAGTGACAGAACTGGATCTCCGCATTAACTTCCTCCCTCTCATCTGGGCCAGAGTGGCCATCAAGAGCCTGGAGATGAAGCGGCCCAGAATTGAGTTGATCTGCAATGAAGAGGGGATGTGGAATTTCTCGACTGCGGGAAGCGTTCGTGCCGCTCAGGCGGAGATTGTGCCAACGCCCCCCCAACCGCGGCAGCCATCCACTGCGTCCCAGTCGGGCGGAGTGACTCTCCGCGAACTGAAGATCAGCGATGGCCAGATCGCCGTTACGAATAAGCGGAAGCTCCAGCCACGCGCAGTCTACGACCATATTGATCTCACGCTGAAAGACTACGCGCCTGGCGAGCCATTTTCCCTTGACCTGACCGCGCGCCTGCCGGGTAGCGGCTGGCAGACGTTTCGTGTGACCGGTCACGGCGGCCCTGTCAATAACGCTGACCTCGCTGGTACGCCTTTCACAGGAACACTAAAGCTGAATGAGGTCTCCCTATCTGCAGCCCAGAAATTTCTGAGCAATGCTGCATTGGAGGAAACGGATGCCGTTATCTCGGGCTCGACCTATCTGTCCAACGCAGACGGAAAGCTAGCCATCGATGGTCTCCTGAAGTTGGAAAATGTGGTCGTACACGGCGTGCAGGTGGGATATCCGATCTTTGCCGACTTCGACGTGACCGATGACCTTACCAAAGACGAGATTCAGATCAGGAAAGGAGCGGTCAAGCTGGGGCCGACGCCGGTGTCGCTGAATGGAACGCTTCAAACGCGGCCAAAGCCATGGATCGTGGACATCAATGCGGGCGTCTCCGATGCTTCCATCAGAGAGGTAGCCCGTCTGGCGGCGGCGTTCGGTGTTGCCTTCAGTCCCGACACAATAATTGCTGGTCGACTGACGGCCAATGTTCACGCGCAGGGACCAACCAATAACCTGGCACTGACCGGCAACGTGCATGGACGAAGCCTGGAAGTAACCGGCAGGCAGATTGCGCAGCCGGTGCGAGTCTCGTCCGTCGACTTGACGATGACGCCGCAGCAAATTCAATCTGACTTGTTCACTGCAACTTCCGGTCCCACGTCGCTGGCCGTGCAGATGACGCTTGCGAATTACACCGGCAGCTCGCCAAATGTCGATGCGCTCCTCAAGACCATCAACGGCAGAGTGGATGGGTTGCTGAATATCGCGAGAGCGTACGGCGTCGGCGCGGTCGAGGGCATGAGCGGAAGCGGCCTGGCAGGCATCGATCTTCACGCAAGCGGACCCATCAAGAACACCGGCGCGATGAACTTCAGCGGCAGCGGCGCGCTACAGAATGCGTCTCTGAAGTTGCCGGCGCTCACAAAGCCGGTTACGGTTCGTAACGCAAACCTGCAGTTCACCCAAAATTCCGTGAACCTCAGGAATCTGTCCGCGTCGTTGGGGTCTACCAATGCCAACGGCAATCTGAACATAGCTAATTTCCAGGCTCCGCGGCTGACGTTTGCCCTTTCAGCCGACAAGCTGAACGTAATTGAGCTGGAACAACTTATTACCGCTTCAAAGCAAAAGGCGTCGCCGAAGAAGAGGGCCGAGGCGTCATTGAGCCTGGTTCCTACAGCCGACGCCGCGCCCGCGCTGGCCGCGCCTCCAAGCTTTCTGCAACTGGCGAGCGGGACAGGCACGTTGGCGGTTGGTACTGTCGTCTATGAGCAAACTGTGCTGACCGGCGTGCGCTCCAACGTAACCCTGGACCATGGCATGATTCAGCTTAATCCCCTGACTGCACAGATCTATGGCGGCCAGCAAAACGGCAGCGTAACCGTGGATACGCGTGCAAATCCGATGATCTACACGGTCAACACCAAGCTTACGAATGTGGATGCCAACCAGTTGCTGTCGTCGGTCTCGACAGTGAAAGATACGCTATACGGAACCTTGACGGCGACGACCAACGTGAACTTCGCCACCCCGGAGTCAGGGGAAATTGTGCAGACATTGAATGGGACCATGACGATGAGTCTGGTGAGTGGCAAGATCATGAAGCTCGATCTCCCGGGAGAGCTGTCGAAGATCGGAAAGTTCAACGGACCGGCGCCAAAGGGTTACACCGCAATCTCGCAGATGAGCACCACGTTGAACATCACAAACGGGGTTGCCCAAACCAACGATATGAAAGCTACGTTGGATGTCGGCGACGTGGCGGCCAGTGGTGCAATCAACCTGTTCAATCAGGAGTTGTACTTGCATCTCACGGCTGTCTTGAACAAGAGTTTCAGTCAGTCAGTCGGGGGGACCACGATAGGTGGGTACCTGAATACCGCACTGGCCAACAAGAACGGCGAACTGGTTCTACCAGTAATCGTCGCCGGAACCACGAGCCATCCCAAGGTTTCCCCGGACATACAGCAGATCGCGAAGCTGAAGCTGAGTGGCCTGTTGAACGGCAAAGGGAACGGCTTGAGCGGAGTGCTGGGCAAGATCCTGGGTCAACAACACAGCCAGCAGGCGCCGGAAAAACCTGCCCAGAAATAACTGCAAACAAAAAAGCCGCCTTGTGGGCGGCTTCACTGTTGAGCTGGAAAAATCTATGTGCTGCTGTGCTCCAGAATGCCCTTTTCCAGTTTCTCCTGGCATTCGATGCAGTGGCGCGTCCAAGGAACAGCTTCCAGGCGCTTGGGGTTGATCTCTTCACCGCAAGAGATGCACTGTCCGAAGGAGCCCTCGCGAATGCGATCAAGCGCTCCGTCTACCATTTGCAGAAGCTGACGCTCGTTATTGCTCTGATGGAACAGGAATTCCTTGTTATAGGAATTGGCGGCCCGGTCGGCGATGTCCTGCGCCGATTCCACGTCAGCGTCGCGCCCATCCTGAGCGGTTCGAGTCATCGTGTAGCGCAATTCCCGCTGCCGGTCCTCCAGTCGCTTCTTGAAAACTTCCAGTTTCTTCTTCTCCATAGGCACGTCCCCTACCGGTTCCTCGCGCGCCGGTCCAATCAGCCTTCCAGGCAAGAACACGGTGCGCGAAGCGGAATCATATGCGTCCGAGAGAACGCACGTCAACTCGGCTGCTCAGCGCCATTTTGAACTACCTGAGCTAGGAACGTTGGATGCGAGGTGTTGGGCTGGTGATTCAGGCACAGAAAAGCGGCCCCTTTAGGCCGCTTTTAGAAAGAGGCAAGCGAGGAAGGGATCTTCAGGGGAGTCGATGCAGGGCGCTGCTCCTCTTCATTAGGGGGCAGACACATAGATGTCGAGACAGAAGGAAGAGTATAAACTTCAAGGTACTGTGAGCCTCTTTGGTTGACTTAGCGTTTGCACTTAAACGTCCAAAGGCAAAACCGGGTTTTTGCTGGCGGCGAAAATATCTTGAAGAGGTTGCCAATAGAGGAGATAACTGTCCACTTTGCGGTCCAATCTTGGGGACCAGTCGACGCGAATCCATCAACCAGGTGGTACCGAAGTACGAACTATTAGGCGGTCAGATTCTTATTCTGGGCCGCATTCTGCTCTTCGATCACTTTCAGTTTATTGAGCAGCGCTTTGTAGCTGATCTTCAAAATCTTCGCGGCTTGCCGCCGATTCCAGCGGGTCTGCGTCAGCACCCGCTCGATGGCTTCGCGCTCTGCCGACATGGCGGCGCGCCTTCCAATCTCAAGCAAAGACAAGGGTTCTGTCGCCGCGCCATTTCCTTTGGCCGCAGTGATTGGAATGGATAAGGCCTTTTCCTGGGGGCGCTCAATCGCAGATTCTGGGTTGTTCAATCCCCAAACTGGGCTTGTGCCAGTTATGGAACTGACGATGGGCTTGTGGGTCGATAGTTCGCGGATAATTTGGGCTTCGTTGCCAACGATGACGTAGCGCTTAACCAGGTTCTCCAACTCGCGAATATTGCCCGGCCAGCTGTAGTCCATCATCCGCCCGATGGCGTAATCTCCGAATGGCGCCGGCTGCTTGCCATAGAACTCACTATACTTGCGCAGAAAATAGTCGAGGAAAACCAGAATCTCCTCCCGGCGTTCGCGTAGCGGAGGAATGTGAATGGTGATGACATTCAGGCGATAGAAGAGATCTTCACGAAACAGCCCTTCCTGGACTGCCCGCTCCAACGGCTTGTTGGTCGCCGCCAGCACACGGACATCGACCGAAATGTCGCGCTTCCCGCCCAGCCGGGAAAATTCTCCATCCTGAAGCACGTGGAGCAACTTGGCCTGTAATGCGGGATGCATCTCGCTGACTTCATCGAGAAAAAGAGTGCCTGCATTGGCTAAATCGAACTTGCCCAGTTTCTGACGGTTTGCGCCGGTAAAGGCGCCGGGCTCGTAGCCAAACAGTTCGCTTTCCAGCAATTCATGCGGGATGGCGGCACAATTCACTTTGACAAATGCCTTGTTGCCGCGGCCCGAATGGGCATAGATCATGCGTGCGACCACTTCCTTGCCGGTTCCGCTTTCGCCCCGAATGAGCACCGTAGCCGTCGTGTCCGCCACTTGCTCGATGGTGTCCTTGACCTCTTCCATCTTGGGACTGGTGCCGAAAAGCCCGGCGAAGTCGCCGGTGCGCCGAACTTGATCGCGCAAGGGCGCAAATTCAGAAGGCAGGATTTGCCGGTCGGAGATCTTGCTGATGCGGAGATCAAGATCCTTCAATTCGAAAGGCTTGCTCAGGTAGTCGTCGGCGCCCAACTTGGAAGCTGTGAAGATGACCTCTGGGCTGTTATCTGCCGACATCATGATCACGGCGACTTCGGGCTTAATCTGCTTAAGCCGTTCCAAGGTATCGAGAGCATCCGAGCCCGAAGTGGACAGGTCGAGCAGGACAAGGGAAGGATCATAAACCCGAAACATCCGGCGAGCTTCCTCGCCGCTTGCGGCGCTGCTCACCTCAAATCCCCGGCGTACCAGGTGGGCCGTCAGGGATCGACCCGTGTTGGCATTGTCGTCCACCACCAAGACCCGAAACTTTGGATTTGGAACCATTCCACTCCCGATACTAGTGCCAAGGAAGTACCCAGCGCCCCACACAGGGAAACCAGTGTGCAACTATGAGAATCCTGATACCCACTTCAAGGTTGTACATGCTCGACGAGGCGATCGAAAAGTCGACCAGGTCCCGCGAGTCTCCGCAGACAAACTCTGATTTCCAACGAAATAGTTGGGCTGATTGTAACTCCAGGCCCGCGGTTAGGACACTATTGAGTGACTTTTCCGGCGCTAACCCGGAATGCGAGCAAAAGAAGGGCGGCCCACTGGGCCGCCTGGGAACAATTCAGATTCGATTCCTAATTCCCGCCGGGTACTGTCCGTAGCTTGCCGGGCATGAAGTGGTACGGCGGCCAAGGTCCAGTAATGGAAATCTGGCAGTCTTTGAAGTGCCGGGTCGCGGTGCCATAGCGGTTCTGGTATTTAACGACGGTGCTGGAATCGATCAGGTGGGCAAAGTCAATTAGCATTCCGCCGGAATCGGTGCGCTTGCAAATCACATCTTCCTCAAGGGGAGAGAAGAGCTTATGCACTTGCATGGAGAGCGCGCGGGCC
Source organism: uncultured Acidobacteriaceae bacterium (assembly GCA_963833305.1). Taxonomy (GTDB): domain Bacteria; phylum Acidobacteriota; class Terriglobia; order Terriglobales; family Acidobacteriaceae; genus Bog-257. The sequence continues at coordinate 375,137 of CAWHXN010000011.1, forward strand.
TTCGTCTGCCGCTCCCTTACGCGGGTCGCTTGCTCGCGCAGCTTTCGCAGGTATTCGCCACCTACGCCGGCTGGCAACTCGGCAACTGCTTCTTCCAGCGTTCCATCCTTGACCACGAGTTTGAAGTGCATTTCCGCTTTTCCGCGCAAACGATCGACTGTCTCCAGAAAGGTCTTACGGTTGGCCCGAACTGAGCGCCGAAGAGCTTCATCGGAATCGAAGATGGTGCCAAAGCGAAAAGGAAGAACGGTGAGGGTGCGAAAACATTCGCTGACCACCCGGGCGTGGTCCACGATGGATTGCTGGGTGAGGGTTTGACCGGCGGAATAATCGCTCACAATAACTGCAAACTCTCCGCTGGGACAGGCGAATACCGACGCGCCGTTGACGCCTCGGAGATTCTCTATTGCAAATGGGCGCCGGGCTCGTGTGCCGCCTTGGAGGCCCTGCTGCTCAGTAATACAGTACGCGTACCACGCCATCTTAGTCTCTCCTGGGAGTACTCGCACACAGATTTACGGGCGCTGTGCATGAGGGAATGCTGACTTTCGAACGTGGAATTGCAGATTCAGGCTTTTGGCCGGGGACGGACGAGGTACCAGCCCCAACACTTCTATCCTATGCCTTTGGCCTAACAAACTGCAATCAGTAACTTACGCGGATGGCAGGTTTTTTTGGCGGCGGGAGGGTGTCGAACGTCAGTTTCGACCAGACTGGCGACGATGAGAATCGTACCCCGCCGTCAGCCTCGCGTGAGTGCCCGGTTATTTCCGCCGAACGGGCTTTGCTGACTTCTTTACAGATTTCTTGCTGGGCGCTTCGGGCTCGCCCGTCGCCTCTTCGGCAGCCTGACGCTCGAGCGCCTTAGTCACAACATAGGCCATCTCCGCGATGGGAGCGGGTTTACCCGTCCAGATTTCGAATTGGCGGGCTCCCTGCTGAACAAACATCTCAAGCCCAGGAATGACTTGCAGGCCTTTGGCGACAGCCATCTTCGTCAGTTTGGTTTCGGCCGGAGTGTAAACCAGGTCGAAAACGTACTTGGCGTTCAGCTCTTTCTCTTCGAGGGGCGATTGCTTATTACCATTCATGCCAACGGGCGTGGCGTTGATGATGACATCGAACGACTGCTTGGCGACCTCGGGACGCTTAAGATACTTCACTTTGGACTGGCGGGCGAGCGTCTGACCCTTTTCGGCGGTGCGATTGGTAAGGAACACTTCGGCGCCTTTATTCTTCAGGCCGAATGCTGCCGCCCGGGCTACCCCACCGGCGCCCACGATTAAGACCCGTGCGCCAGCCAAATGCAAACGCTGCTCCAGAGGAACAACGACGCCGGCCACGTCGGTATTGAAGCCGTAAAGTTTGCCGTCAGCGGCACGCACAACTGTGTTGCAGGCACCAATCTGCTTGGTGAGAGCATCGGAATTGTCCAGTTCCTCAACGATGTCCTGCTTGTACGGCATCGTGATGCTGAGGCCGCGAATGGGAATGTCTCGCACACAAGCCATCAGGTCTTTAAGGCTCTTGGCGTGAAGAGCCAGATAAACGGCATTTACCGCCTCCCGGCGAAAAGCGGCATTCATCATCACGGGCGATAGAGAATGGGAAATCGGATCACCCGCCACACCATAGACTTGGGTAGCTTGGTCGACAATGTCGATTCGATAGGTGTCGCGTAATTCGCCTGCCAGGACTTGCCCGGGAGCGGTTTCCTCTCCTCGAGTCGCCGCGCCAAAGGTAAAAATGCTGCCGGCGCGGACTCCCAGTACGCGGCTGATGATCCCTTGCTCTCCCATACACAAGCCGACCATCTCGTGCTTGCCCGAGTTCGCCTCCAGAAACTTCATCATGGCCACATTGTCGTACAGGTTTGTGGCGGTCGAAACCAGCTTGTAGAAATCTGCTGGGTACTGGCTCATTTCCTCGAACTGCTCGTCTAACTTCTTACTGTTCTTGAAGTTATGGTACGACAAAATTATTCCCACCCGATTGGAAAGGTCCTGCAGGTCATCGGCCTTCAGAGCTTCAGCGCTTTGTAGCTCCAAGTCGACTAATGGGAAACCGATGTCTGCGGCTTTCCGTAGAACCGCCAGCTCGGCAGCAACGGAGCCCTTGAACTTACCCCCGTTAACGGCCCGCCGACAGGTCGCAATGAATGTCGCCTCCGGGTGCATCTCGAGGAGCGTCTTGACTTTAGGGAGTGCCGCCAAGGGCTGCGAAAGGTAGTCTAACCTCAACTCAAGAAACGGGTTATCGCGCACCAGGGACTCGGCGCGCTCGATGATTGTGGGGGCGTCGGTGCCGATGACAGCTATGCAGAGGCGGGGCAGCCGAAAACGCCGGATACGGGATGCATAAGTACTTGAAGATTCGCGCATGTAGCTGCCCGATGGTACAGATGCACAACTTTAGATGCAACACCCTTGTTACGAAAATTGCGCGGAGGAGCACGAAAGTAACCCCGAGCGGGCACGAAATCAACGACGCTTTGATGTCTGTAAACAACTGCAAGACAATAGCTTAGGAACGAGGTGGAGTGAGGGTTATTGGCTCCTTTTCCTCGCCAAAAACCTCTGCGGTAAACACTTGCAGCTCAGCTCCATGCTGCCAGGCGTCGGGATCAAGGCCGGCTTTCAAGCAGGTTTGAGACAGAAACGTCTCCCGGTCCCAATCCCATTCGACGGGTACTTGAGGAAGGAGCAGTCCCCGCCGATTGCCTTGCCTTACAACCAAGCCGTGGCTTCCCACGACCACTTCCTCAGGAGCTACAGGGCGAAGAGGGGACAGAACGCTGATCTCGATCTTTAGCGCCGCAGACTCTGCCAGCGTGACCGGGCTGAAACGCGGATCGTCGAACGCAGCAGCTTTAGCCGTTTCGGCCACGGTTTGGTAAAGGGGCTGAGTGGGAAAAACGTATCCAATGCAGCCCCGCAGCCGTCCATCGAGATGGAGCGTCGTAAAGGCGCCCCGGAATTCGGCCAGGTGCTCGCTGGGAGCGGTAAGATCAAGATCGCGCTCTTCCAGCGCCGCTTCTATTGAGTAATGTGCAAGCCTCAGCAGGAGGCCTCGTTCCGCAGGCGAGTATTCCAATGACTCCGAAACAATCTCGGGTTTCTCAGATTGCAGGGACATCGTTGCGCTTCCTGCGCCGGTTAAGGACGAAGGCACGCCGGCGGCGCCGCTTCTCGGCGTGGCGATCGATCTTCTTCCAGAACGCCACAAAATAATCGATTGCCGAAAGTAACGACAGCCCTACCATTACCCAAATCGACGCGAGGGCGATTGGATGCACTGGCAGGTTGAGGAAATACCAGGGGAGGTGGGTCCAATGGTGATCGATGATCGCCGCCACCACGGAAACGATCTGCACCACCATCTTGCTCTTGCCCAGTTCGCTGGCCTGGATGGTGAAGCCTTCCGAGGCGGCAATGGATCGCAGCCCGCTGACCAGAAATTCGCGGCCAATGATGATTACTGCCATCCATGCAGGGACGGTACGCGGGTTGAATTGCACCAGAGTGATGAAGGCGGCGGCGATCAACAGCTTATCGGCCACAGGGTCCAGCAGCATGCCCATTGTCGTTACTTGGGCGCGCCGGCGGGCCAGATAGCCGTCAATGGCGTCAGTCAAGGAAGCTGCAATGAACACAAACGAAGCCAGCAGCTCGCGATCTCCATTGGTTGAGCTGAAGCGGTTACTGGACAAAATCCAGATCAGCACGGGGATGCTGAAGATGCGCGTGAGCGTGATGTAGTTCGGGAGGTTCACAAGAAACAGGGTGGCACACCGCTGCGACCGTCTGCGCCCACAACAAGCCGATTATGCTCTACAGATTGGATTGAAAGCAATCGCAGAAAAGAGGTTCCACCCTAAGGCTAATCGTCGTGATGAACAGCGATCTCGTCGAGCATGGAGGGCGCCTCGTACTGCTCCCAATAGCTGTAGCCCACCGGAATCCCCTTAGCCCAATCGAGAGCTCCCATCCAGATGCGCAATGGCGTGCGGAATCCCTGCCGGAAGGCGACCACCGGGTGCGCCAGCGTCGCCAGCAGCATGTACGTCACGATGGCCGGAAAAGCCACCGCTACCGCAAGCAGGCGTAAGCAGAAATACAGGCGAGGCATGTTGACCCTAGAAGGAGAATTTCCCCACGGCTGTACAGCTTGACGCTATTATGCCCCAACTAAAGCGGCGATGACCGGGTCAGCGGGAAAATTATTTTTGTCCTGAAACGGGAACGGCTCCCACGTGGGGAGCCGTTGTAAATGCGACTGTTAACCGGATCGTAACTATGCGTAAATCCCACGTTGACGGATCGTGTAAGCCACTCGATCGATGGCCAGCATGTAAGCCGCGATGCGGTTGTTCACGTGATGAGTTTCGGCATAGCGCACCACATCTTCGAAAGACGAGACCATGATGTGTTCCAGTTGCTCGTTGACCACCGACTCTTTCCAGAAATAGCCCTGGCGGTCTTGAACCCATTCGAAGTAAGAAGCCGTAACGCCGCCGGCATTCGCCAGGATGTCAGGCATGACGAAGACGTGCTTATCGGCCAGGATGTCGTCGGCGGCCGCAGTGGTTGGCCCATTCGCGCCCTCCACCAGGATCTTCGCCTTGACTTTGTCAGCGTTGGCCGAAGTGATGACGCTCTCGGTCGCCGCCGGAATCAGGATCTCGCAGTCCGTGACCAGCAGATCTTCGGTGGCCGCCCGCTCCGCCCCTTTGAACCCGTGAATGCTGCCTTCCTTCTGACGATATTCCCACAATGCCGCGATATCGATTCCTTTGCTGTTGTACAGGCCGCCGTCCCATTCTCCTATGCCCACCACCTTGTATCCGGCCTGATGCATCAGTAAAGCAGCATTGGAGCCCACATTGCCGAACCCCTGGATGATGACTCGCGTGTTCTCGCGCGTCATGTTGTTCTTCTTGATCGACTCGTCGCAGATGATCATCACACCCCGGCCGGTAGCTTCACGGCGGCCGCGCGATCCACCCATATTGAGCGGCTTGCCGGTCACAACTGCCGTGACCGTCTGACGCATATGCATGGAGTAGGTGTCCATCATCCACGCCATCGTCTGCTCATTCGTATTAACGTCGGGAGCGGGAACGTCCTTCTCCGGGCCGATGAACTCGATCAACTCGGAAGTGTAACGCCGGGTCATGCGCTCCAGTTCTCCGCGCGACATGTTCTTGGGATCGCAAATGATGCCGCCTTTGGCGCCCCCGAACGGGATATTCACTACCGCGCACTTCCAGGTCATCCAGCTGGCCAGGGCACGCACTTCATCCAGCGTCACATCGGGCGCATAGCGGACGCCGCCCTTGGCGGGGCCGCGCGCAATAGAATGCTGTACGCGATACCCGGTAAAAACCTCCAGTTGTCCGTTGTCCATGTTGACCGGGATGTGGACGATAATCTCGCGGTTGGGTTGTTGCAACACGCGCCACAAACCTTCGTCGAGGTTCAGTTTTTCGGCGGCCAGGTTAAAGCGCGCCGCTTGTTGTTCCCAGGGATTACTTTCTTGTTCCAGTGTGTGTGTGGTAGCCATAAATTCTCCGAATATATTGCGGAAATCTTCTGTATGAATCGCGGGACGCAATTGGGTAGAGTATGCGCGTCCGGCGGTAAAGCCCAAACCTTCAAAGTATATGCAGGGGCATGTCATGCGTGCAAGGTGAGTCTCATTCCAGTAGTGGGCGACTTTGAGTCGCCTACTACCCGCATTCCCGCGACCCTGTGATATAAAAAATCCTGGCACCCAACCTGGAATGATAGGCGGGTAGAGTGCATCCTGAATTTGCCACGTTTATGTCTCCACGCTTGGCGCTGTGTTGCGGATACTAATCTTTCTCCTCGGTCTGCTCGCTGCCGCGACCTCTGCCTTCGCCCAAGGTGGTCCACCTTTTTACACCAATGATCCCGGCACGCCCGGCCCCCTAAATTGGGAAATAAACATTGGCTACATGCCTTTCTTCTACAGCAATCAATCGGTGTCGCACGTCCCCGATCTCGATATCAACTTTGGTATCGGCGATCGCATACAACTCACGTATGAAAACGCCTGGTTGCGCGTCCAACATCCGTTGTCGGCTGCCGAATTTGGTCTTGGTCAATCCAATCCAGGCGTCAAGTGGCGTTTTTATGATGGCGGCGAGGACGGCCTCTCCATCTCGGTTTTTCCTCAGCTTTTCGTCAACAATCCCAACGACGCGGTCCGCCGAGGCATCACGCCGGCGACTGACACTTTTTTGCTGCCGTTCGAATTCGCTAAGAAAATCGGCCCGGTTGGTGTGAATGCAGAGGCCGGTTATCAGTTTGTTCACAACGGACCCGACGGCTGGCTTACGGGCCTCGTCGTCGGGCACGACTTCACGACTAAGTTAGAGATGGATGCCGAGTTCTATTCCCAAGGCGCCTTCCATCCCTCCAACATCCAACCTACGATCGGCCTGGGCGGCCGATACAAGATCCATAAGCCAGTGATCCTCCTGTTTATGGCTGGTCGCAGTCTGGAATCCACCAGCCCGAATCAATCCTATTTCGTCGGTTATTTTGGCCTGCAATTCTTGCTGCCCCCGAAGTCCTACGATCAGGACAACCCTACACATCCTGAAATGCAGCCATAAAGGATCTGCGACTAGGCGTCACGCCGATCCCGGAGAAACCGCCCGCGCTCCCCAAGTTGCTCTTCCCTGACGATGGCGACGGCTGCCGTATAATCCCAGTAAACTTCACATCTCGCTCGCCAACTCGATGCTTACGCCCGACTTCAAAAGCTTCTTACGACTCAGTCGCGATGCCACCCTCATACCCGTGGCGAAAACTCTGAGCGCAGATTTGCTGACACCGGTGGCAGCGTTTCTCAGCGTCGCTGCGCGCCAGAAGTATGCCTTCCTGCTCGAATCTGTTGAGGGCGGAGAAAAGATCGGGCGCTACACCTTCCTCGGCGCTCAGCCGCGAACCGTGATCACCGCGCGTGGAAAAGAGTTAACGCTCCGCGACGGTTCCTCCGTGCGGCATCACCAGGGTAGCGTTATGGACTGGTTGCGGGAACACTTGCGACAACACCGCCCAGCAACCGTGCCCGGTCTGCCGCCGTTTACCTCGGGCTGCGTTGGCTACTTCGCCTATGACATGGTTCGGCAATTTGAGCGATTACCTGACCGTGCGAAGGATGATGTGGGATTGCCGGATTGTGTCTTCACTTTTTACGACCGGCTGCTGGCCTTCGATCATTTGCGCCACCAAGTTCATATCATTGCGGCGGCTGATGTGCGGGCGGAATCTCCGCGCAAGGCCTATGACCGAGCGCTGGCAGATATCGCTGCGATCGAAGCGAAACTGGAGCGCGGTGTGCGTGGGCAGCATGTTCATTGGTCCGACAGCGGCAAAGCAGAAGTCCATCAAAGTTCATAGCAGCACATCGCATGACAAGTTTCTGCAAAGCGTGCGTCGGGCAAAGGAATACATTGCGGCCGGCGACGTTTTCCAGGTTGTACTTTCGCAGCGGCTCGACTTCAAGCCGCCTGCCGAACCCTTCCAGATTTATCGCGCGCTGCGTACCGTGAATCCATCCCCCTACATGTATTTTCTGAAACTCGATGAGACCCACGTGGTAGGTGCATCTCCGGAGATGCTGGTGCGGGTTTCGGGCCGGAAGCTGGAGTACCGTCCGATCGCCGGGACGCGCAAACGCGGCATCGATCCGGCCCAGGACGAGCGCCTCACCGAAGAGTTGCGTACTGACGAAAAAGAGCGTGCCGAACACGTGATGCTGGTTGATCTGGGGCGCAACGATCTGGGACGCGTCAGCGAATACGGCAGCGTGCAGGTGCGCGACCTCATGTATGTCGAAAAATATTCGCACGTCATGCACCTGGTGTCAGCGTTGGAAGGACGGCTGCGCGACGATCTAGATGTTCTGGACGCGCTGGCCGCCTGCTTTCCGGCCGGCACGCTGAGCGGCGCTCCCAAGGTGCGTGCTATGGAGATCATTGAGGAACTGGAGCCGGTGCGCCGGGGAGTCTATGGCGGCTCCGTGCTGTATGCGGACTACGCGGGTAATCTCGATTCCTGCATCGCCATTCGGACGATGGTAGTGCATGGCGATCGCGCCTATGTGCAAGCCGGCGCGGGCATCGTCGCCGACTCCGATCCCGAGAGCGAATATCAGGAGTGCATGAATAAAGCCAGCGCAGTGTTACGTGCGTGTGAGAAGGCTAGCGCCGGTTGAGAACTGAGCTATGGTCTTTGTCTTAGACAATTACGATTCTTTCACCTACAACCTGGTCCAATACTTCGGCGAGTTGGGCATGGAAGTAATGGTGCGGCGCAACGATCAAACCACGGTCAACGAGATCGAGGCGCTTCATCCAGAGCGGATCGTGATCTCTCCGGGCCCATGCACTCCGCACGAAGCCGGCATCAGCATCGACGTGATCCGGCATTTTGCCGGACGAGTCCCCATTCTGGGCGTCTGCCTCGGACATCAGGCTATTGGCGCGGCGTTTGGCGGCAAAGTGATTCGCGCGCCCAACCTCATGCACGGCAAAACCAGCTCGGTGGAGCACGACGGCAAGACCATTTTTCGCGGCAATCTCTTCGCCCATGATCGCCACTCGCTACCATTCGCTGATTGTCGAGGAGAAGAGCCTTCCCGATGAATTAGAGATCTCGGCAACTTGTCAGGACCGCGACGGTACGCGCGTGATCATGGGACTGCGGCACCGAAAATTCGCCATCGAAGGCGTGCAGTTTCATCCGGAGAGCGTGCTCACGGAACAGGGAAGGCAGATTGTGCGTAATTTTGTGGGCAGGTCCTAATTTTCGCTATCAATCATGGCTCATATTGGGATTCGAACCACCTCGACATCCCACAGCGCCGGCCAGTATAGTGGCGAAAGAATACAGCCCATCGTAACCAATTCTCTGGACCGGCGTATTTAAGATAAATGGCCAACGCTGTAGAACTGCATGGAATACGCAAGACCTACGACCGCTTCGTTGCGGTCGATCATCTCTCCATCAATATTCGCGCGGGCAGCGTTTACGGCTTGCTGGGTCCGAACGGTGCGGGCAAGACTTCTACCATCCGCATGATGATCGGCATCACCATGCCGGACGCCGGAGAAGTTTGGTTATTTGGCGAGAAATTTCATCGCGAGCAGCTACGCCGCGTGGGTTATCTGCCCGAAGAGCGCGGTCTCTACAAGCGAATGAAGGTCATCGACCACCTGGTTTTCCTCGGCCGCTTACACGACCTCTCCGAGCACGAAGCGAGAAAGCGTTCGCTGGTATGGTGCGAGCGGCTGCAGATCAGCGATTGGACCCAGAAGAAAGTGGAGGAACTTTCCAAAGGTATGCAGCAGAAGGTTCAGTTTATTGCTGCGCTGCTACACGATCCCGATCTCATCATCATGGACGAGCCATTTGCCGGTCTCGACCCTTCGAACTCCGTCATGTTGAAGGATGTGTTAATCGAATTGAAGACGGCGGGCAAGACCATCCTGTTTTCCACCCATCGCATGGACCAGGTGGAGCGTCTGTGCGACTCGATCTGCTTGGTAGACCACGGCCGCGCTGTGCTGGAGGGCGATCTCGCCAGGATCAAGTCAAGCTATGGCAAGAATCATTTGCAAATGCAGTATGAGGGCGATCCCCAACTCGAAGGCTGCGCGCTGGTGGAGTCGTTGAACAACTACGGCAATTATGTTGAAGTGCGATTGAAACCGGGCGCCGATGCCCAACAGTTGTTGCGACTGGCATCCGATCGCGCACGCATCAGCCGATTCGAGCTGCTGGAACCTTCGCTGGAAGAAATCTTCATCGACCAGGTAGGAAAAAATGCATAACGTGTGGGTGCTGCTGCAGCGCGAGTATCTGGAGCGAGTTCGCACCCGATCATTCCTGATTTTCACCCTGGTGATGCCGGCGTTCATGGCGGGCAGCGTGCTAATCCCCACGAAACTTGCGGAGATGAACTCCGGTGGCGAGCGGCACCTGGTTCTGGTGGTCAACAATCCTCAGATTGCGGCGGCGGTGACGCAGGAGTTGAGCACGTCTAAGCCGCCGGAGAGGTCGACCCCGGATGAGAACTCGTTGTTGCCGACAACCTATGTGATCCAGGTCGACACCACGCCCACGGAAGCCGAGCGTGAACTGTTACGGCAGCGGGTAAGCGACGGCAAAATCACCGGATTCCTCTGGCTGACGGATGAGGCTCTGGCTGAGCGCAGTGTCACCTACAGTACCAAGGAAGCTGCCGATTTCGGTCAGTCCGTGGAACTGCGGAACGCGGTGAGGGCAGCGATCACGAAGCAGAACTTGCTGCAGCGGGGGATGAGCGGCCAGGAGGTGGATTCGCTGCTGACGCCGATTCAATTCAAAACCGTTCGCACTGAGAAAGGCCGAGAAGGTACCAGCGCTACCACCGTCTTTGCCACCGCATTCGGCATGGTAATGCTGCTGTATGTGGTCGTCATGATCTATGGTATCGCCGTCATGCGCTCGGTCATTGAAGAGAAAAGTACGCGCATTCTCGAAGTACTGCTGTCGTCGGTCACGGCGAAGGAGCTGTTGGCCGGAAAGATCTTGGGCGTGGGCGCGGTGGGGCTGACGCAGATTCTGATCTGGGTGACATGTGCAGCATTGTTCTCCGTTCCCGGACTCCTCGCGTCGAAGTCGTTTCTAGGCGAAGTTCACATTCCGATAATAGGCGTTGTTGCGTTTGCCATCTTCTTTCTTCTCGGCTATCTGCTTTACAGTTCGATGTACGCCGCTATTGGTTCCATGGTGAACAGCGACCAGGAAGCGCAGCAGATGCAGTGGCCCGCCATGATCCCCATCATCCTGGCAGTTTTCATGATGAATCCGGTGCTCCAGCACCCTAATTCCTCGTTGTCGTTTTGGCTTTCGATGGTTCCGTTCTTCGCGCCGATCCTGATGCTGGTGCGGGTGCTTATCGATCAGCCGCCTGCCTGGCAGCTGGCGCTCTGCGTTGCTGTGATGCTGGCCACCGTTTATGGTCTGCTTTTGCTGTCGTCGCGTATCTATCGCGTAGGAATTCTGATGTACGGCAAGCGTCCGACTCTGCCTGAGTTGCGCCGCTGGCTACGATACGCAGGATAGAATTCAGGCGTGGCCGACCCCAACAGCCCTGCCGCCGAAGTAATCCACGACCGGCGGTTTACTTTGCTGCAACGAATCCAGCTGACGGTAGTTTCCTGGATTGTCCCTGCCCTGCTGCGCCTGCTCGGATGCACCCTTCGCGCCACCATGACCTTCGAAGAAGGCGCAATCCAAAGCCTCGACGAGATCTATCCTGGAATTTTCCCCTTCTGGCATCGATGTGTATTGCCGGCGACCTGGCTTTATCGGAAGCGGCATCTGGCGGTGATGACCAGTCAAAGCCTGGATGGGGAATACATCGCACGCGTGATTCGACGGTTCGGGTTCGTCCCGGTTCGAGGCTCAAGTTCGCGCGGAGGCCAGCGCGCGCTGCTGGAGATGAACAGGCAACTGGCGCAGGGAAATGGCGTGGCGTTCACCATTGACGGGCCGCGTGGTCCCCGCTACGTCGCCAAGAAAGGGCCGGTGTTGCTGGCGCGAATGAGCGGCGTGGCCATCACGGCGTTTTACGTAGCGGTGGAGAAAGCCTGGGTCCTGAAAACCTGGGATGCACTGGTGATTCCCAAACCCTTCTCGCGAATCTACGTTCGGGTTGGCAGCAAGATCTTCGTCCCGCCTCATGCCGACAATGCGGCGATGGAGCGCTATCACGCCGAGATGCAGGCGGCGCTGGAACGGATCACGGCCTTCGCTGAGGGACGGTTCGGGCGCTGATAGATTTCATCGCAATGGATTTCACTGCTTGGTATTTGCCTGTGTCGCGGACGGTGACTGGACAATGTCTCTTTCGACAAGAATGATCTTGCTTATCCGATTACGTTCGTAGGTCTGGTCTTGGCCAGCGACCCTGACGATGACTTTGTCGATCGACATAGAAAGGACGTCGCACACCAGAACAGTGCCGTCCCGGAGTTCAACGGTGTCTTTGGAAAGGCCGCCAAGTTCGAAGGTAACACTGCCTCCGGGAGCCTCATCTTGCGCCACTTCCAAAGGCGCACTCCCCACAGCGTAGCCTTCCTTACTGAATTCCAGCGTATGCGAGCCTACGCGGAGGTTGGCCAAGTATGGGGTGAATCCTACTTCTTGGTCATCTATCCGGAGCTTGGCACCGGAAGGCACGGAGACAATCTTAAGGGGGATCGTCTTGAGGGAAGTGGGAATGCCACTAGCATCGGTGCGGGCGGCCAAGGTCACCGACGCCGGCAAACCACTCGCATGAAACTGGAGTGGCTGCCTCACCTGTTGTCCCGGGCCCAGATCCTTAAGCTGCAAAACGCTGTCGGCAATGCGCACTTTATCTTTATCGAGCAAGTAAACAGTGAAAGATGCTGCGGAAATATTCTTGGCTGAAACGTTCTCTACTGTTACATCCTCCGCGTACTCGTGGTGTCCACCATAAGAAGAAAGTGCCCGAAACTTGCCGAACGTGACCTTTAAGGTGGGATTTCCACTGTCTGGCCACATTATGACCGTCTCACTCTCTTTCGCGAAGGCCAGCGCAGCCAAAATCAGCAAGCAGCAGAAGGCGGCTAACTTGTAAGATTTCATCGCCTGAATTCTTAACACGCGGACTTGGTTCCTGACAATCGGTACTCTCGCGTCCACACTTAAACGACTAACTTTAGTCTCTAATAGACTGAGAGGTTCAGTCTTTCCCCTGAGCCATGGCATGGTTCTGCGTGCGATATTTCGTGCGAATCTCACGCAGCTTGTCTACGTGCTGGTCGCTAAGCGTTTGCTGTTTGCCCAGCAGATGAGTGACCAGGGCAATCTTCGCGAAGTGCTCCACAGTCTCCATGTTCATGTAGGCGCTGATCAGGTCTGGTCCGCAAGTGACCACGCCGTGGTTGGCCATCAGGATGGCATCATGGTCGGCTACCAGAGGCGTGAGTGCCTCCGCCAACTCGGGCGTGCCGGGAGTTTCATAATTGGCCAGCGGCACCGATCCCAGGGTCACGATGATTTCGGAACACAGCGCGCGATCCAGCGCCAGACCGGCGGCGGCGTAGCCGGTAGCCGTGGGAGGATGGGCGTGTACCACGGCGCCGGACATCACGCCGGCTGCGGTAGATCACCACATGCATGTTGACTTCGCTGGAAACGTCGCGTTCGCCGCTGATTTTCTTTCCTTGTGGATCTACGATGACCAGGTCTTGCGGCTCCAACAGCCCTTTGCTCATTGATGTAGGCGTGCAAAGAATATTGCCGTTTTCCAGCCGCACGGATAGGTTGCCGTCCGTTGCCGCCACCAGTCCGGTCTGGTGTAGCAACTTGCCGAAGCGGACGATTTCTTCCCTGTGTTGTTGCTCCGTCTTCATGCGCTGAGTCCCGCACCCTTGATTAGAGCCGATGTTGTATCGTACCGCAGGTTCCGCTTGCCGGAAAAGGAAAGATGCACCGATTCCTGTGACCCGGCTGGTCGGGCATAATGTTGACGACCCGGAGGCGTCTTTTTAGCGCTCGCGGGAGGGAAACTGTTTCGTGCTGGTCTCCGAGTTTGACTACCATCTTCCCGCGGAATTGATTGCCCGCCAGCCGCTGGCGGATCGTGCTGCCTCGCGATTGCTGCATGTCGGCCGCGATCCGGAAGTGCTCGAAGACCGGCAGTTCCGCGAGTTTCCCGAGTTGTTGCGACCTAACGATTTACTGGTCTTTAACAATACGAAAGTTCTGCCCGCCCGGCTCTACGGACATCGCAGCGGATCGCGGGCGCAGCGGCCGGCAGAGGGCAACCCTGCAGCCAAGGAATTCTTGCGCGGACAGGTCGAAGTCCTGCTTACCAAGCAACTTTCGGCTTCGCCGCTGGAGTGGGAAGCGCTGGTGCACCCCGGCCGCAAGCTTAGAGTCGGCGAGCGGATCTATTTTGGCGGCGAGGCCAATGAAGCGTCGCATGAACTGGCAGCTGAGATTGTTGACCGCGGCACCTTTGGCGAGCGGCATCTACGCTTTGATCCGGTGGACGATTTCTTCGCCGCGCTGGGCCGCATCGGGCACATTCCGTTGCCGCCGTACATCGATCGCCGTGACACGCCGGAAGACCGCGAACACTATCAGACGGTTTACGCGAAACCGCCGGGCTCGGTAGCTGCCCCCACGGCCGGCTTGCACTTCACGCCCGAAATTCTCGATCAGATTCGCCTCCGCGGAATCGAAACTGCCGAGATCACGTTGCATGTTGGCCTGGGCACGTTTCAGCCGGTGCGGGTGGAAGTGGTCGAGGAGCACAAGCTGCATCGCGAGTGGTTCGAGATTTCGCCAGAGGCTGCGGACCGAATTCAGAAGGCGCGCGACGTCAAGCGACGGATCGTCGCGGTGGGGACGACGACTGTCCGCACGCTGGAGTTTGCCGCACAGCAAGACGAAGATCATCGCATCGTGGCCCATAGCGGCGAGGCGGATATCTTCATCTATCCCGGATTCGAGTTTCGCGTCGTGGGCGCGATGCTCACGAATTTCCACCTGCCAAAATCGACGCTGCTGATGCTGGTGTCAGCCTTCGCCGGCAGGGAGCGAGTTTTGGAGGCTTACGATCATGCAGTCCGAGAGCGGTATCGCTTCTATTCGTACGGGGATTGCATGTTCGTGGGGTAAACCTAGATTCACCACAGAGGCACGGAGGACACAAAGAGGAAGTAACCTATCTTGAGTTCGCACTTCGTGGCAGCTTGATATGAAAGTCGCCTTCCCTTGGTAAAATCAATGCTTGCCTTCCACGCGCAAAACCGCAAAATCCGCCACCGTCTCGAGCGCTGCTAAGCCGGTCAGCGCGGTGAAGAGCGCTGCTCCAAAAGCCACGGTCGCCTCGCCGCCTGAGCCTGCCGGCTCCAAGGGCCGCATCTACCTGATCGACACGATGTCGTTCATCTTCCGCGCTTATCATGCCATGGCGCGGCAGCGGCCCATGTCGACCAAGACCGGCATCCCCACTAGCGCGACCTTCGTCTTCGTCAACATGTTGCGCAAGCTGCGCGCCGACTTTGCGCCGGAATATCTGGCGGCCGTGTTTGACGTGGCCGCTCCCACATTTCGCGACGAGCAGGCAACCGCCATCACCAGCGTGCGCAAGTTCGACTCCAAAACGCAGGCGTTCGTCGACGTGGCCTATGGCGGTTACAAGGCCAATCGTTCGGCGATGCCCGACGATCTGGCGCAGCAGGTTCCCTACATTCGGCGCGCGCTCGAAGCGTATCGAATCCCGATGCTCGAAGCGTCCGGTTTCGAAGCCGACGATGTAATCGGCACGCTGGCGCGCAAAGCCGTGGACGCGGGCTACTCGGTTTTTGTCGTCTCCAGCGACAAGGACATGATGCAGCTGGTCAGCGACCGCATCTGCGTGCTCAATCCGCCCAAGGACAACTTGATTTGCGACGCTGCCAAAGTCGAAGAGATTCTCGGTGTTCCGCCGGAGAAAGTGGTCGACGTGATGGCCTTGCGTGGCGACGCAATCGACAATATTCCCGGCGCGCCGGGCATCGGCGACAAGGGATCGGTGGAACTGATTCAGCGCTTCGGCAGCGTCGAGAATGCACTCGAGCACGCCTCGGAAGTAGACCGCAAAACCTATCGCGAATCGCTGCAAAACAATCGCGACGCCATTCTCATCAGCAAGCAACTGGTGACGATCGACAGGAATGTCGCCGTCGACTTCGATCCGGAGACCATGCGCGCGCAGGAACCCGACCCGGCCGCCGCTCGCGCCCTGTTTACCGAGTTGGAGTTCACCACGCTGGTGCAAGACTTCCTGAGCGAGAGTATCGAACTGGGCGAGACTGATTATCACGAAGCCGAGAGCGCAGCCGATGTCGAAGCTGTGATCGCGGCGGCAAGAAAGCCCGGCAAGATGCTGGCGATCGCCCTGGAATCTTCTGCGGCTGAGTCTGGAGTTACGGTTGAAGTCGAGGTTGCCGACGAGCCGGAGCCGGAGCAGCTCTCGCTGACCGCTGCTCCTCCCCCACCCACGGCCGCACCGGCAGCCAGCCAGCGAGTTGCGATCTCAGCTGAAACCGGCAAGGCGCTAACCCTCGCACTCGACGATTCGAAGCTGGCGAAACCGCTGCAGCAGGCTCTGGCCGACGAATCGATTCACAAGACCGTCCATGACTACAAATCGGCGATCCATATTTTCAGCCAGGCGGGACTGACGCTAGGCGGCGTGCAGCACGATCCGCTGCTCTACGGATATCTCCTCGATCCGACCTATTCGACTTACGGTTTGCGAGAGACTGCGCAACGCAAGTTCAATCACAAGATGGGACCGTCACCCGCCGAGGCTGCCGACGTTACACTGCGGCTCACCGAAAAGTTGCGCGATGAAGTGGAGCAAGCTGGGCTGCGGAAGGTTTACGACGAGATCGACCTGCCGTTGGTGCCTGTGCTGGCGCGCATGGAAGAGGCCGGTGTCAAACTTGATTGCGATGTGCTGGCGGAAATGTCGCGGCGACTGGAACGCGAAATCGACGCCAAGGCCCGCGAGGTCTACGACAAGTCCGGCTTCGAGTTCAACATCAATTCTCCCAAGCAACTGGGTGATGTGTTGTTCAACAAGCTGAACCTGCCCAAGCCGATCAAGTATGGCAAAGGCAAGACCATCTCGACTGCGGTGGATGTGCTGGAAGGACTGGCCGGCGACCACGAAGTCCCGCGCATGGTGCTGGATTACCGCCAGCTGTCCAAGCTTAAGTCTACTTATGTCGACGCGTTGCCGGCGCTGCTCAACTCCTGCACGCTGCGGCTGCACACCACGTTTAACATGGCGGGATCGGCAACCGGACGGCTCTCGTCGGTGAATCCCAATCTGCAAAACATACCCATCCGGACGGAGCTGGGAAGGGAGATTCGCGCAGCGTTTGTCGCAGAGCCCGGACACGTCCTGCTCAAAGCCGACTACTCGCAAATTGAAATGCGGTTAGTGGCACATTTTTCTGGAGACAAGCTGTTGGTTGAAGCGTATCGCGCTGGGGAGCAAGACATTCACCGCCTTACAGCTTCGCAGGTATTCGGCGTACTTCCTATGGCGGTCACGAAGGAACAACGCGATCGTGCCAAGGCAGTGAACTTCGGCATTATGTATGGGTTGAGTGCTTTCGGGTTATCGAAGCAGGTCGGCATTGATGTGGGCGAGGCGAAGCGTTTCATCGAAGCATACTTTCAAACCTATAGCGGAATTCGAAGGTTTCGAGACGACACGATAGAGCAAACCCGGCGCGATCAGAAAGTCACCACCCTGTTTGGGCGCGTCCGTCCTATCCCTGACATTCACAGCAAGAATTTCAACCTGCGTGGCTTTGCGGAGCGCACGGCAGTCAACACTCCCTTGCAGGGCACGGCCGCCGATCTCATCAAGCTGGCCATGATTCGGATCGATGCAGAACTGCGCGAACGGAAATTATCTGCGAAGATGCTGCTGCAGGTCCACGACGAGCTGGTATTCGAGGTGCCGGAAAAAGAAGTAGACAACGTAAAGCGTCTGGTGACGAATCTGATGGAGAATGTTTATCCGTTGAAGGTTCCCTTGAAAGTCGACGTAGGCGTGGGACCGAACTGGCGAGACTTGGAGTAAACCGTGCCGACCGCGAAGAAAGCCAAAGACGACCAACCGGGCGCGCGGCTTACGCCACAGCAGATTGCTGAGTTCTCGCAGGCGGTAGTTGAATACATTCACGCGCAGCGCAAGCAATACCATAGTCGCGCTTTACCGCTCGCATTTTCCGACATCTGGTCACGCTTCTTTCAGGCGCAAGACCTGGAACGCATTCGCGTGTTGCAGCCCGGACTGGAGCGCGTTCCAAACCCGCCATTTTACGCGGATCTCGAAAAATTTGGATTCACCGGGCTGCCAGACTTCACCACGATGGCAGCCATCACGTTCGATGATGTGGTGGTTTTTCACGATCCCCTTACTCCACAGCTCATCTTTCATGAGATGGTGCACGTGGTTCAGTACCGGCTGCTGGGTGTCGAGGAGTTTGCGCGACTCTATGTCCGTGGATATCTGCAAGGCGGGTATGACGGTACGCCGTTAGAAGTCTGCGCCTATCAGCTCGACGGCAGGTTCATCATGGGCAGTGTTGGATTTGACGTTGAGGCTGAGGTCAAGGCGTGGATAAAGGAGGGCAGGTTCTAGGGGCTAGAGATCAGGGATTAGTGGCTGGATGTAGTTAAAGGTTAGTGGTTAGGGCAACTGCGGTCCAGGAGACATCATTCAACCCGAATGCAAAATAAAATCCGAATGCTTGCTAATGCTGTCTGCCGGACTACCTCCCAAATCCCTGACCCCTAGCCCCTGACCTCTCGCCCCTGTCTTCAAATCCCGATCGCCTGCTGAATCGCATTGGCGATGGCGTCGGTGTGCCGGCGCATCACCTGCTCTGACTCCGCTTCGATCATCACCCGCGCCAGCTTTTCCGTGCCGGAGTAGCGAACCACCACGCGGCCGTTGCCATCGAGCTCGCGTTCGGCTGCGCGAATGGTCTCCATCACTGCGGGTAATTGGTCCAGAGGCGTTTTTTCGCGGACATGAATGTTCTTGATCTCCTGCGGGAACACCTTCATGTCGGCAACCAGTTCGGCTAACGGCTGGCCAGTGCGGGCTATGATTTCCAGCACGCGTAACGCGGTCAGGATGCCATCGCCGGTGGTGGTGTCCACGTCCCGAAACAGGATGTGTCCAGACTGCTCGCCACCCAGCGTGGCACCAGTCTTGAGCATCTCTTCCAAGACGTACTTGTCGCCCACCGGGGCGCGCAGCATGCGGATGTCGCTGCGTCTTAGTGCAGCTTCCAGGCCCATGTTCGACATCGTGGTAGCCACCACCATGTCATTGTGGAGCTTGACGTGGGTCTTCATATCGCGCGCCGCCAGCAGCAGGATGCCGTCGCCATTGACTACATGTCCGGCTGCGTCGGAGAGCAGGGCGCGGTCGGCGTCGCCGTCGAAGGTGATGCCAAGATCGTATTTACCCTTCGCGGCGGCGACAGCCTGTGCTACGTGTTCAGCGTAGAGCGCTCCGCAGCCCGCGTTGATGTTGCGGCCGTTGGGTTCGATATGCAGAACGTCGGCGGCGATCCCGCAATCGCGAAAAACCAGCGGAGCAATGGTACTGGCCGCGCCGTTGGCACAATCTATCAATACTCGCAATTTGCCAAAATCGGTGGTGGCAACGAAGGCAGCCAGCCAGTCGGCATATTGTTCCCGCAGCTGCATGTCTCCCGGCAGCATATCGCTTGTGGAATCCGCCGCGGAAGCGCCTTCCGCTAGCTGCTCAATATGCGCGAAGATGTCGGCTTCAATCTCGTGTTCCAGTTCATCCGACAACTTGTAGCCATTTGCGCCGAAGATCTTAATGCCATTGTCTTGCCAGGGATTGTGCGAGGCAGAAATGACGATGCCCGCGGAAAAATGATTAGCGCGCGTGAGATAAGCAATTCCCGGTGTGGTGATGACCCCGGCGCTTACAACTTCCACGTTTGAGGTCGCCAACCCAGCAGCCAGGACGGAACTGATCCAGCCACTCGATTCACGGGTGTCCTGACCGATCATGACGCGGGCATGGGTTTCGCGCGCCGATAGCCGCTGCCCTAAGGCGCGTCCGATCGCAAAGACGGTTTGCCGGTCGAGCGGATACTCGCCTGCTACGCCCCGGATTCCATCGGTCCCGAACAGCTTTCGCATATCTGACTTAGATTCTTCCCCCTCTGCCACGCGATCTCACCGACTGAGACCGAACCGTTAATCCTACCAAGCGAACGATAGCTTTTTGTGGAAGTACCTTGCACGCTTAAGGCTGGCCGGATTTTCCCGAAGTCTTCTCTGCGTTGACCGTCACGTGGATCGGTCCGGGCGTTTGCACCCGCACCAGGGGATCGGCTACATACGCGTGAGTTGTAAAGGTTGCCTTTCCCACGACGCCCGTGGCATCTACCGGATCGGTCATGGCATTTTGTATGGCCTGCACTCTTCTCTCCGGCCCCACAATGGTAATGGTCGTGGGATCGGCCATCACTTCCGTGATGCCATACCCGCTCAATAATGTACCAATCACGCGCGGCTGAACTTCTACCGACCGGGCAGAGCTGCGATCAAAGCTGATGTGAAATTGCGAGGGCACAATCTGTACGACCTTCACGTTACGCGGTACGTGTATGTCGTCTGCGGTGAGGTCGAAAGTTCGCTCCCCGGGATTGGCGCCACGTAAGTCGAGGATCGCGTGGACCTCGGATGGACGCATTCCTTGCAGCAACCGCTCGGGCCCGCGCAACGTCACTAGCGCCTGAAAGGAATAGTCGGAATTAATCTCCAGGTTACTGGGTGCGTGCTGGAATTCCAACGGCACCGTCATCGGGATTTCGATGGGTTGATCGCGACCCACGGCCCACCAGAGCATCACGGCTATGGCCAGCGAGACCAGCTTGAATGGCAGGTTCTTGAGAATGTATTTGCGAACGAAGTTACGGATCTTTTCTCCCATGCTCAGCGTTCCGCTCCGTCGGCAAGATCCTTCTCGTGACTCAAGCGCTCGATCTTGCGATCTTCGGCTGCCATCTCGCGGTCCGTAATCGTGGTGGGCAAAGCCGCAGGTGGTACATAGCGGCGCAAGACTTCACTCAGACGCTCGCGCAGGTATTCGACGGTAATGTCGCGTTCTATGGCGCCTCCGACCGCAATGCTGATGGAGCCGGTTTCCTCCGACACCACGACCGAAATAGCATCGGTCTCTTCGGTGATGCCGATGGCGGCGCGATGGCGGGTTCCGAATTGCGTGGAAAGCACCGGGTTCATGGAGAGTGGCAAGAAGCAGGCGGCGGCTGCGATGCGGCCTTTCTGGATGATAACTGCGCCATCGTGCAGCGGGGCGCTGGGCCGGAAAATAGTGATCAGGAGGTCATAGGATAAGTTGGCGTCAAGCGGAACCCCGCTCTCAATAAAGGTACGTAGGCCGATTTCCCGCTCGATGATAATCAGCGCGCCGGTGACCGTCTGCGACAGATGATTAGCCGCCAGCACGATGTCTTCGTAACTATCCGTGCCGTCGAAAACACCGCCGCGTGAAGTTGACAGTCGACGTCCCAGTCGCGCCAAGGCGTGACGAATCTCGGCGCCGAACACGACGATCAGTGCGAAGACGGCGTACGGAAACAGGGTGGTGATCAGCCAGTCGACAGTTTTGAGTTGTTCGACGTGTGCGAGCCAGAACGCTGCAATCAGCAACATCACAGCCACCAGCATGGGGATGGCCCGCGTGCCCTTGATCAGCTTCAGGAACTCATAAATGATGAACGCCACGACCAGGATGTCGATGATAGAGATCACGGACAATTGCGGAATGTGACCTAGGTTTTGCAGCATCCTGGTTTTCAATGGCGGCGGAAGCCGCGTCAACAGCTTTAATTCTAATGCATCGGGATTTTGAGAAGTGGATGGTGGATAGTGGTTAGTGGATAGTTAAAGAACCCAGGATTTATCTCACAAATGCCAGGTTGGGGAACGCGCCATCCACGATTCCCTATTCACTATCCACTACCTTGACTTCTGCCGTGAACCCGCCTTGGCCAAGTTGGGCGCGGACCCGTTCGCCAGGCTTGAGCTGGGCAGCGTGCTTGACCAAGCGCCCATTGGCATCGAAGACCAGTGCGTACCCACGGTCGAGGATTGCTTTCGGCGATAGGGCGTGCAGATTGCTCTGCAGACGTTCCCACCGCGAACGACGACGCAACAAGACCGTCTCGTTCGCGCGTTGTAGGGCAAGCGCCAGTTGGTCGACTCGAATTCCCATTGATCCCAACAGGTGCGACGTGACTGCGATCAATTTAGCCGTGCGCGCGTCGAGTTCACGGCGCATTACGCCGACGCGCACCCGCAGATCATGCTGACGAAGGTGGGTCTCGAGCGTCTGCAGGCGGCGAGAGTGGTCTTTCAGCAGCCGTGACTGAGCCTGGGCCAGCCGAAATCCCAGGTCGTCCATGCGTTGCTGACGGCGGGCGATGGAGTCCCGCATGCGGGCGAAGACAGCGCTTTGCGCCAGGGTCGAGAGGGCATTGTTGGCGCGCAGCAGTTTGTAATTGATGGTCTGGGTGAGCCGCTTGTAGAGGGTATGCAGTTTCTCGGCGAGTTCATGCTTGGACCGGATCACCAGTTCAGCAGCTGCGGAAGGTGTGGGCGCTCGCAAATCAGCAACGAAGTCGCAGATGGTGAAGTCAGTTTCGTGGCCGACGGCGGAGATAACCGGAATTTCGCAGCCGGCAATGGTGCGCGCCAGTCCTTCATCGTTGAAGGCGAAGAGGTCTTCGAAGGAACCTCCGCCGCGGGCTACGATAATGACATCTACCTGTCCGTACTGGCTGAAGTGGCGCACACCGGCGCTCACCTCGGAAGCGGCGACGTCTCCCTGCACCTGCGCCGGGTAGATAAGCACGTTCACCGACTCGTGGCGGCGGCGAAGGATGTTCAGGATGTCTTGCAGCGCGGCGCCGCGCGGTGAAGTGACTAACCCGATGCGGCGAGGGAGCGTAGGAATAGGCTGCTTGCGCGCCTGATCGAAGAGCCCTTCCGCAGCCAATTTTGATTTCAACTGCTCGAAGGCGATCTGCAGTGCTCCGGCGCCCTTGGGTTCGAGATGTTCGGCTTGGAATTGCATGTCGCCGCGCTCGTCGTAGACTGTCACTCGACCGCGAGCAATCACCTGCAAGCCGTTCTCGGGACGGAAGCGCAATA
Organism: uncultured Acidobacteriaceae bacterium; assembly: GCA_963833305.1. GTDB lineage: Bacteria > Acidobacteriota > Terriglobia > Terriglobales > Acidobacteriaceae > Bog-257. Next base: position 397,987 of record CAWHXN010000011.1, read on the forward strand.
GCCTCGCCTGGGTGCGCCACATCACGACCCGCAGTTGGGCAGTGCCGTCTTTAAGGGTGAAGTAAAGATGACCGGATTCAGCAGGGCGGTAGTTCGAGATTTCGCCTTCGACGTAGACGTCGGTAAAAGCACGTTCCAACTGAGTGCGAACTGAGGCGACCAGTTCTCGCACTGGATAGATTTTCCGCGGCGGAGCCTGGAAAGCAAGTCCGAGTTGTTCGGTGCCGGCCATGGAAAGAGTTCTGAAGGCAGTGTATCAAGGGGGGAGCCGCTGTTCGCTTCTCGCTCTTCGCTTTTGGCTCTTAGCTTTTAGCGGTTAGCTCTTAGCATGCAAGAGCCAGGTTCAGTTCACACGTCAGCGGGTGCCACCAAGGAGGTTCGCATCCGGCCGGATTATCCAGGCCATGCCAGAGGAATCGAGACAGGTCGAGGATTGCTAAAAGCTAAAAGCTAAAGGCTGAGGGCCAAAAGCGAATAGCGAACAGCGAAAGGCGGCTTTTCACCGCATCCGGTTCACGACATACAGCACCAGCGACAGAATCACACTGAGGAGAATGCAGGTCATCAGGGGAAAGAAGAAGGTCGCGTTCTTGCCGCGATAGACAATATCGCCGGGTAAACGGCCGATGGGAAGGCCGATCTTGCCGGCGAGCAGGATGATCAGCCCGAAGACGAGGAGCAGCCCGCCGACAAAAACCAGGATGCGGCCGAGGTCGCCCATAGCCCTAGTCTAAGCGGATTGGGCGCACCGCGGAAGTGCGTTGGAGCATGAGTTTGCGAGATGCTTCCGGCATTTTGCAATGCGTCGTCACCGTTTGCTGGCGTGATGGTAATTTACGTCCCCATAATCCGTGACTCAGCCTACTGCGTAATCGTTCCACAGGCAATACGATCGCCGGAATTGCCCGACGGGTCGGTCTTGTAATCGTCGGCTTTAGCGTGAATGATGATCGAGGTGCCTTCATTGACAAACAGCGAGTTCCACTCTCTGGGCGATCCCATCGTGACGTCGTCATTCTTCACAGTTGCCTTGGCCTTACCGTTCTCCTCGACCGTGAAATTCATCATGTCGCCGGCATGGTGACCTTGGGGATTATCGAAGCCATGCTGCTTGTTGGTGGGATTGAAATGGCCACCGGCGGACTTGAAGTCGGGCGCATCGCACTTGGGATTTTGATGGAAGTGCACGGCGTGGACGCCAGGGGGCAGGTCTTTGACATCGAGCTTGACGATCACTCCCGGCTGTTTCGTGGAAGGAAACTCGATGGTCGCAGTGCCAACGTCATTGCCTTTGGCGTCTGTCAACTTGACGGTTTTCTTCTTGGCTTGCGCAGAACCCGAGACGGCGCAAACTACGAGGAGGGCAGCGAGCAAAAGGGGGCGAAGCGGGATTTTGTAGGTCATAGCTTGGGAGTTTTATCACGAAAGGGACTCTCTGCCCAGTTCCGGACTGCGTTGTAACAAACTCTTAATACGGATCGCTCTCAAAAGGGTGCGCCGCACGGGCCGCTGATCACTGCCGACATCGAGCTTCTGGTATGCTGTCGAGTTTGCTTCTGCAATGAGGCCAATCCTTGTGCGAAAGGTGTGGAATTGGCGGTCGATCCTGTAATTCTGGTTCACGGTGGTGCGTGGGCCATTCCCAACGACATGGTGGAAGCGCATTTGCGCGGCGTGGAAGCTGCCGCGAACCTGGGCTGGCAGGTTCTGGAGGGCGGCGGAAGTTCGCTCGACGCTATTGAGGCCGCGGTGGTCGCCATGGAGGAAGACGAGACTTTCGACGCCGGTCGCGGCTCGTTTCTAAACATGGATGGCCGAGTGCAACTCGATGCGCTCATCATGGATGGCGCGACCTTGCGCGCCGGAGGAGTAGGTTGCGTCGAACACATTCGCAATCCCATTCGCGCCGCCAAGAAAATTTTGACTGAGAGCCCACACGTGTACTTCGTCGGCACAGGCGCCGAGCGCTTTGCTCAGGAGCATGGTATCGAGTTATGTGCCAATGAGGAGCTGATCATCGAGCGCGAGGTCGAGCGTTTGCGCGAAGCCAAGGAGCAAGCCTACCTGCAGATGCCGGACGAGTTCGGGCCATGCCGCTCGCACGACACCGTTGGAGCGGTAGCTCTGGATGGCGACGGCAACATCGCCTCAGCTACCTCGACGGGGGGCACGCTGAACAAGGCGCCCGGGCGAGTAGGAGATTCGTCGCTGATCGGCTGCGGTTGCTACGCCGATAACCGGAGTGCCGCGGTCTCGACTACGGGCTGGGGCGAGCCGATGATGAAGCTGGTGCTGAGCAAGTGGGCGGCTGACCGGGTAGAAGACGGGCTGGCGCCGCAGGAATCGGCGCAGCGTGCGCTGTATTACCTGAAAGCGCGGCTCAATGGCCATGGTGGAATCATCATGGTCGATACCCGTGGCCGGATCGGCATTGCGCACAACACACCACGCATGGCATGGGCGTTGTGCACACAAAAAAAGCGTCGGCAGGGATCAGGATTGAGGGATAGCAGTCAGAGTTGGTTTGAGCAAGCGTCGAGGATCCTCCGCCATCCATTTACAATCAACTGTCCCGCCGAAGGTGATCCCGCATGAGCAAGCCCAAAGCTCCCAATCAGCAAGCTGACGCCACCCGCTGCATCCATTCCGGCGAAGATCGCCATGGCCGATCGGGGCCCCTGACAACACCCATCGTACAAACCTCGGTATTCGTGGTTCCTGAAGTGGAAGACCTGCGCCGCTATGCAAAGGGCAATAGCGATTTGTATTTGTACTCGCGCTACGGAAACCCCACGGTGACCGCGGTGGAAGAGAAGATGGCGGCGTTGGAGGGAGCCGAAGCTGCACTGGCCACCTCCAGCGGGATGGCGGCGGAGTTGGTTGCGGTGCTGGCGGCCTGCCAGGCGGGCGACGAGATCGTTTCCATGCTCGACGTGTACGGTGGCACGGTGAAGCTGTTCGAGCAGGTGCTGCCACGGTGCGGGATCAAAGTGCGATTCGTCCCCCATCACGACATCAAGAATGCCGATCGGTATTTCAGCCGCAAGACGCGGATGCTCTTTCTCGAGTCGCCAACCAATCCAACTTTGCGTTGTGTCGATTTGGCCGCGCTCTGCGAGTTAGGACGGAAGCGCAAAGCCTGCGTATTGGTCGACAATACCTTCGCCACGCCGGTTTTGCAGAAGCCTCTGGAACTGGGCGCAGACATGGTGATTCATTCGGCGACGAAGTACCTGGGAGGCCATAGTGACCTCACCGCAGGCGTGCTGGCGGGCTCGAAAGAGTGGATGGACTCGGCACGCTCGATGATGATCCTGACTGGCGGCTGTCTTGATCCGGGTTGCGCTTATCTGTTGCTGCGGGGCCTGAAGACCCTGCACGTCCGGGTCGAGCGCGCTTGCCACAACGCGATGCGAATTGCCGAGATGCTGCAAAAGCACTCGAAGATCGCTCACGTTTTCTATCCTGGCCTGCCGGATCATGAGGCGCACGAAATGGCGCGGCGGCAGATGAAGGACTTCGGCATGATGGTCTCGTTCGATCTTCGGGGCGGCGGCCGAGCGGCTGAGCGTTTTATCGACAGCCTGAAGTTGTGGTATCTGGCAGCCAGTCTGGGAGGAGTCGAATCGACAGTTTCCTATCCGGTGCTGACCTCGCACACCGGTTTGAGCCCGAAGCAACTGGAGCTACTGGGCGTGTCGGCCGCTACCGTTCGATTGTCGGTGGGCATCGAAGATCCCGAAGATTTGATCGGCGACCTTGAGCAAGCCTTGGCCCGAGCGTGAGGACTGCCGGAATCTGTGATAAACCGTTCATGACGCGGTATTTGCTCCGCTTCGTTGACCCTGAAATTCCAGGGTAGTAACATCGAGGCAACCGGTGGAACGCAGGAGAGCGGTTCAAATTCAGTTGGAACGATGAGACTTCTACGCGCCACAATCCCGGCCGCCGTTTTGTGGCTCCTGTTTGTACTGGCAGGATGCGAGACAGCGACTCCCAGGCAATCGTCCTTTCTTCCCCAGCAAGCTAAGGCCCCGCAGGTTACATCCTCAGCTCCAGCCAAGCCGCAACAAAACCCGCCTGCGAAGGTCCAAGAGACCCTCAAGCCCCAGCCGCAGCCCGATCCCGCCGAAGCCTTGATCGCGCAGGCGGAAAGGCAGTATGCCGCCGGGCAAGCCAACTACCAGGCAGGCCATCTGGAAGCTGCCAAGGAAAATTTCGACCAGGCATTCAATACGCTGCTCACCAGCAACCTGGACGTCCGTAATGACGAGCGCCTGGATCGCGAGTTCGAGAAGATTGTTGAGGCGATCCACGAACTGGAATTGACGGCGTTGAAGCAGGGCGATGGTTTCACGGAGCAGCGCTCGGAACCGGCACCGATCGATGAGGCCAACGACATTACCTTTCCAGTCGATCCGAATATCCGGGCGAAGGCCGAAGCCGAGGTCAAGACAACGAAGTCGGACCTGCCGCTGGTGCTGAATGACCAGGTGGCGATGTTCATTAACTACTTTTCCAGCCCACGAGGCCGGGCCACGCTGGAGCATGCCTGGGCGCGCTCGGGCCGCTACCACGAGATGATCTCGCGGGTCTTGAAAGAAGAAGGCGTTCCGCAGGATTTGATCTATCTAGCCCAGGCCGAGTCAGGCTTTCAGCCGCTGGCGTTGTCGCGGGCCGGGGCTCGCGGCATGTGGCAGTTCATGGCCCAGTCGGGCGAGCTTTACGGTCTGGAGCGCAGTTGGTGGGTTGATGACCGCCAGGACCCGGAGAAGGCGACCCGGGCTGCCGCTCATCATTTGAAGGACCTCTACAACCAGTTCGGCGACTGGTATCTGGCGATGGCGGCCTATAACTCAGGCGCTAGTACCGTGCAGCATGCGGTGGAGCGCACCGGGTATGCCGACTTCTGGGAACTCTACCGGCGCGGCGTGCTGCCCCAGGAGACGCGGAACTACGTGCCCATTATTCTGGCCGTAACCATCATCGCCAAGAATCCGGAGCAATATGGACTGGCCCGCGCGGCTGCGGAACCAGCGCCGCAGGTGGACCAGGTGACGGTTAATTATCCCGTGGACCTGCGCCTGGTAGCTGAATGTGTGGATACCTCGGTGGACTATCTGCAGGAACTGAATCCCAGCCTGCTGCGTATGACCACCCCGAAAGACCAATCCTTCACCCTGAATCTTCCCACGGGTTCGCGCGACAAGTACGAGGCGGCGATCGCCGTCGTTCCGCTCGACATGCGGACCTACTGGCGCTATCACAAGGTGGATTACGGCGACACGTTAGCTTCGATTGCGAGAAAGTACCACACCACGGCGGCATCGATTGCGGAGGCGAACAATCTCCCGGGCGATGATGTGAAGCCCGGATCGAAGCTGATCATTCCGATTTCGCCGGGAAGGCACGATGCCCAAACCGTCGCCTATTCTCGTCGCGCTTCGCATTACAAGGTCCGAAAAGGCGATACCCTGGAATCGGTAGCCGATGATTTTGAGGTTCCGGTCGAGAAGTTACGCAAATGGAACCACTTGCGAGGCAGTGCCCTGACTCCGGGACGAAGCCTGATCATTTACAAACCGACCTCATCGGAAAGCGCCGAGGCAGAGTCCTCCGACGCAAAGAGCGACCCAGCCAAGACCAGCGAAAGCAGTGAATTGCACAAGGCGCAAACCGCAGACGCCGCGAAATATCATAAAGTTAAGAAGGGCGAAACCCTCAGCAGCATTGCCGAATCGAACCACACGTCGGTGGCAGCTTTGAAGCGTGACAACCCGAATCTCACGGCCAACGTGCGCGCCGGCGAAGTGCTGCTCATCCGAAAGTAGTGTTGCCCCGAATTCCTCCATCATTCATCACCAATTTCTGCTTACGCTCTTCCCTTAGGCCGGATGATCTGTTACAACAGGCGCGTTGCTAATTTCTGCCGGGCACGCGGTGAGCGCTGCACGCGGTTTGGCCGTGCTATAATCGCGCGCCTATTGAAGCGGTCTTTGTATTGGTATAAAACTGGATTTTGCCTAGTGAGCTGCCTCCGTTCAGTTATGCGGAGTCCGGCAACAGGAGGACAAGCACATGACGTTCGACGATAAGCTCTATGCTCGTAAAGATGACGAAATGGATGACTACGGAGACGCTGCTTACGGCGATTCCCTCGAAGACGAGGAATACGAGGAAGAAGAGGAAGAAGAAGAGGAGCCCGAATCTGTCTCGGTGGTAGAAGTTGAGATAGAAGAAGAACCGGAAGTGTCGAGCGAGACACTCGCCCCGGTTGCTCCCGCGCCGCGCAAGAGCTCGGCCAAGAAACCCGCTAAAAAAGCGGCTAAGAAAGCGGCTAAGAAAGCGGCGAAAAAAGCACCTGCGAAGACGGCTGCCAAGAAGCCCGCAAAGAAAGCGGCCAAAAAGGCAGTCAAGAAGGCTGCGAAAAAAGCGCCGGTAAAGAAAGCTGCTAAAAAACCTGCGAAGAAGGCAGCCAAGAAAGCGCCGGCCAAAAAGAAAGCCACCAAGAAGCGTCGCCGTTAGTCAAAACCAACCACATCAGCCGCGGTCTTGTGCCGCGGCTGTGTTGTCTCTGGGTTCCAAGTGCCTCGACCCAAGGTGCGGCACCGGCACCTCCCCTCCGTTTCTCCATTATTTCTTCCGGCTGGGATCGTCGTCTGGGTTGACGTAATTGATCTGCACGGGCGACATGCCGTGAATCTGTAAGACCACCTCGTCAGTAGCCATTGCGTAGTGGTGCATGTCTGGGTCGAGATAGGCGAAGCTGCCCGCGGGAAACGCCATCATCTTGGTCTCGTCGAAGTGGTCGCCCATGCCGACTTTGAACGTCCCTGAAATCACCGTCACGTTTTCGCGCTGAGGATGCCAGTGGGGCGGGATGCGATATCCCGCGGGCACCTTCAGACGCACTGTATAGTCGCCGGTCGGGGCCATGGGATTGCCTTCCAGCACGGCCAGTTGCGCCCCGGGCGGAAGGAACGAAGGCGCCGGGCCATACTGGATCGTGTCCGGTGTAAATGCATTTTTCTCCGTTGCCGCCGCCTTCACGTGGGGTATGCCAGGCTGACTCACCCACAACATTCCCGCCATCAACGACAGAAGCAAACACAGGTTCCGTTTCATACTCTTCCTCCCTGGGTACTCCGATTTGGTGGAAGACACTATCGCTCGCTTTTGGTTGTCTTTCAATAAGCCACTACTCTTTTTTATGTATTTTTCGTGTATCTTCGTAACAAGCTGGTGTCTATGGGTTTATCCAGAAAAAAGGCTTCCAGAGCAGCAAGCGGGGCGGGTGTTGAGCTCGATCTCGGGCGTTACGAGCTGCGCCGCTCCGGACACAGGGTGAAGCTTGAGAAGAAACCCATGGAGCTGCTGATCTTCCTGGTTCGCCGCCGCGAGCAGTTGGTTTCTCGCCAGGAAATCGTGGACCAGCTCTGGCATTCTGATTTCGTGATCGATACTGAACGAAACATCAACAACATCGTGCGAAAGATTCGTCACGCGCTGGGCGACGATGCGGAGAAGCCACGTTTTCTGGAGACGGTGGTGGGAAAAGGCTATCGGTTCGTCGGGCCTATCCGGGTCATCGATGCACTCTACCAGGCTGCGGACACGCCGGAAGGCGCGGGCCGCGCCCGTAACAGCCGGGATCCGCTGGCCAACGCTGAATTCTTGCGGGGCTACCGGCTCAGTTCCTCGGGCGATCCCGGGCTGCTGGAAGACGCGACCCAACACCTGATGAATGCCCTGGCCCGCGACCCCGACTTTGCCCTCGCGCACGCAACGCTTTCCTTCGTCTGTGCCGCGCACCACTTCGAATTCGATCCTAGCCGCACTTGGCTGGAGAAGGCGGAACTGCATTGCCGGCGCGCCTTAGAACTGGATGCAACGCTGCCCGAGGGGCATGTGGCCAAGGCCTTTCTGCTGTGGGGGCCATCGAAGAACTTCCAGCACCTGGAGGCAATTGCGGAATTAAAGCGAGCCCTCACCCTGCAGAAGAACTTACCTCACGCCTACAATCGCCTGGGCACGATCCTGGCGCACATTGGTCTACTGGATCATGCTCGCGAAATGTATGAGCGCGGCAGACCTTTCAACCCCAGCGCAACCATCAGTCACAGCATTGTTCAGGTCTATCTGTGGAGTGGGGAATACCAACTCGCTCGCGACGAACTGGAGCGCTGGCGCCGAGAGAATCGCACGACGAAATATGCTACGTACTTTGCGCTACAACTTGAAGTCTTGACTGGCCGATGGAAACAGGCTCAGCAGTTGCTGGACAGTACCGCGAGCCTGATGCCGGAGGAACCCCTGATTATCAGCGGGCAAGGCGTGGTGCACGCAGCGTTGGGTAAGTCTGAGCCGGCGCTGCGCTGCATGAACCGCGCCTGCACGAACCCGAAATCGTTCGGCCACGCTCACCACACCTACTATCAGATTGCCACCATTCTTTCCCTGCTCAACCGGACCGAAGCCGCGTTTGAGTGGCTGGAGCGCAGCGTGGACACGGGCTTCGCATGCTGGCCATTTTTTCTGAAAGACCCGCGCCTGGAAAATCTGCACCGACACCCGCAGTTTGACCTGTTAATAAGTTCCTTACAGTCCAAATATCCGGACCATATAGGGTTGCTCTAACGCCTGCGGGACGAGGTTTTCTGACTGTCCTCTTCTCTCCATTTGCGAGGCGCACTGCGCAGAGTCTCCGCAGGGGTCGGCGGCGGCACAGACCGTTTTACGGCTGCTGGATAACCCATGTCCTGTTCATCAACATGAGTTTGCCGCCACTATGGGCCAATTGATAGCTGCCGTCCTGCTTGATGTAGGCTGGGATCTTGTCTTCCTCCACCCATAGAAACACCCGCCGAGGGCCCTTCCACAACGCGGCTAGAGATGAATCATCCTCGAAAATGGCGGGAGCATCCGGGAACAGCGATCCATAGAACATATCGCCTTCGGTTCGCGTGTTCACAACGTGAATCGGTTGGCGCACGTAAAAGTTAAGGGTTGATGCGTCCTCGTAGGTTCCATAGGAGACAATCAAATCTCCGGGCCGATACTCCTGCTCTACGGCGTCGGCCAGTTTCTTGGAGGAGAGGATGGGCGAGAACATCACCAAACCCTGATGTACGGCAAAAAGCACGAACACCATCATGATGGTCAGCGCCCAATTGGCGCGAGTAACGAGGTTGCGGCGCCGATAGAGCAAATTCAAAATACTGCCCACGAAGAGCGCGATGGCAAACGTTGCCAAAGGGACGCGAAAAAGTCCAAGTGCTCGCGGCGTGAGATCGAAGATGTGCCCGAACGCCAGAGCGTACTCATTCGGGTTTTTCTTGAGCAGCTCGGCGAGATCGCTGTTCGGCGGCGTGCTCGTGCTTTGCGCCAATAGAAACATGGCCGCAACAAAGACGACTATCGCGAGAGCCGCCAGCACTGCCGACCCGATGCGTCCGCTACGCCGCAAACCCGATCCGGCGGGCGATTCTTCCTCCTGTTGCAACCAACCGCCGATCAGCACCGCTAACGCCGGCAGCGCTGGAACTGCGTAATATTCCTGGCGCGTGGAAAAGCTGAAGAACAAAAGAATCACGGCCGCCCATACTGCACAGAGCAACATGGCGCGCTGCCGCTGGTTCAGTGCACTGTGCCATTCGCTCCAGCGATGCGGAACTCGGGCCACTGCCTGTACCAAAAACGCCGACCAGGGAAAGAGCCACAGGAATACCAGCGCCCAAAAGACCAGGAGTGGGACGGTGTCGTAATCATGCGGGATGCGCTTGCCCAGATAGCGCAGGAAATGCTCATTGACGAAATAGAACCAGAGAAAGCCGCGCGACTGGCCAGCGGGAGGATTCTCAAGGGCGGCCGCAATATGCCAAGGCGCCGCAATCACCAGCAGAACCAGGGTGCTGGAGATGAGCCGCATTCGCAAAAGGTGTTTCAGATTGCCGGTGAGAATCAGGTAAATCCCAATGATGGCAGCAGGAAAGACGATCCCGATGAGTCCCTTGGTGAGGACATTCAGAGCAACCGTCGCCGCCAATCCCCAGCACGAGGCAATGGACGGCGTCGGTTCGTCCAAGGTTCGCAGGAAAAAGTCGAATCCCAAGGTGAGCCACAGCCCGATGAGCATGTCGGGAATCAGCACTCGGGTGAACAGGTACGGCCCAATGGACACTGTGAGGACAATGGCGGCCCAGAATCCGGCGCGCTCACCCAGCGTGCGCTTGCCCAACGAGTAAGTTGCCAGCAGGAGCGCCAACACGCCCAGAATAACCGGCAGCCGCGCGGCCCAATCTCTTACTCCGAAGACCTTGTAGCTCGCGGCCATCGTCCAGTACATCAGCGGAGCTTTTTCCAGGTAGCGAAGGCCATCGATGTAGAGCGTGGTCCAGTCGTGACGGACCACCATCTCACGAGCTGCCTCGGCGTGCACAGAGTCGGCGTCATCCAACAGGGGCGGCGTAAACAGGCCGGGGATGTAAATGACCGCCCAGAGGAGCACGATCCAAATCCAACGGCGAAATCGCGGATGAGAGTGGCTGCGGGTTTCAAGCGGAGTAGTGCGCGCAGCCTCGGAAGCGGAAGGAAGACTCATTCGCAGGTCAGTCAGGCAATTATAAGTGAGGCGTCTGGGGATGCGTCGCTTGCATGCGTGGAGGCGGCGAAGCTTGTGTCGCGGTTTTACGTTTGCAACCGCTTGGGTTCCCGCGGGCCCGGTTCCCGTACCGGGCCGTCAGGCGCGATAACTGGCTTGTCGGGAGGCTCCTGAATCGGTGGGGGCGGATCTTCGCCGGGAGGAATCGGAATCGGAGGATCTTCATCGCTGCGCAGAACTACTTCTTGTGCACTATCCGCAAATGTTGAAGTCGACATTTATTTGCCTCTCATACCGTATCTTTGAAGTCGCCTACAGTGCTCTGGTTTGCTATTCGTCTTCGCCGGCTTTGACTTGTCCAAAGTTCAACAGAGTCACAATCATCACGCCACCACAGATATTGCCCGAGGTAGCCAGCCCGAGCCAAGACAGATAGTGAGAAAAGGGCACCAATCCGGCGAACACCGCCGACATGATCTCTCCCGTGGTGGCGATGCAGTGAGCGAAGTGACCGATACCGACGACAAAGGTCAAGAGCCAAATGACGGCAATCTGGCCGATGGTCCAGTGGCTGGCAGTTACCATCCAAGCGACCAGAGCGATGATCCAGCCGCCAATCACGCCGCTCCAGAAGATATGCGAGCTGGTGCCCTGGGCCGCCTGAATTCCGAGTTGAACGAGGTAGGAATAGATCTCGTCGCTTAACGCGTGGGTCTTGATGGCTAAGGCAGCGAACGCAGTCGCGCCCAGAACGTTGCAACTCCATACAACTCCCCATAGCTTCGCAGTATCGGCAAAGTGCCGCCGTTCGCTGAGCAACAGCGCGACGGGATACAAGGTGTTCTCGGTAAACAATTGAGCGCGGCCGATAATCACGGCGATGAAGCCGACGGGATAGACAAAGTAGGCGACAAAGTTGCGGGCCGGTATATCTCCCAACGCGACCAGGGCCGCAGCCACGGCCAGCCCGGTAAGGCCCATTGAAAGGCCTCCGGCAAATCCAGAGAAGGCCAGGCCATGAGGCGAGCGCCGCAACTCCTCGTGCGCGTTGTATTCGACGCGCTCGAAAATCTCCCGCGCAGTACGACGCACAGACTGATCGTTGGTGACAGCTGTGGCCTGGGTTCGCTGTTGCTTCATGCCTGGCAGTTAGATGCGGAATATCCGGTTGCCGCTAGCGGCCTCGCCCTGCTCACAGGAACCGGTGATGAATATCACGGAAGCAGGGTTATTCCCCACGCACAATACAGGCAGAGGTGCAGTATGCCAGTTCTGGTGATTGCAGTAGTTTTCTTTGCGATATTCCTGGTGATGGGCGTCATGGGCGTGACGGCGATGGTGGCGGAACATCGGGGCAAGCTCTTCAGTTGGAAGTGGAGCGACGAGCCCAAGCCGAGCAAGCAATGATGTGCTGCCGATTGGAGCGGCCGCCATTGCGCTCCAACTGGAGGCTCAAATGATCCCATGGCTGGTTACCGAGCGTTTGGCGACGATTACTTCACAGCGTGGACTGACTAAATGAAAACCCTATCGATCTGGCGGCCTACGCCGTGGTGGGCACGCGCGGTCGCACTGCTTCTCTTCGCCTTCTTTGTCTCGTACCGCTGGGTGCACTGGAACCACTGGCTGTTCTGGCCTGCCATCGCGGTCCTACTGGCATCGTGTGTGCTGGCCATGCGTAAAAGGCAAGCGAGCTGCTGAATTCGAAAGGGCGGCGCGGGCTGTCCTTCACCTTAAGCGCAGGGAGCAAATCTCGTGCCGCGTGGCTATACCACTTCCAAAGCACGTGCCAGGCAGTCTTCGCAGAATCCGCTATCTTTGATGTCAATCCACTCCACGGCATGAGAAGGCGCCATGGCGCAGCGGTAATCGTGACAATGGGTAAGGCGCAGAGTGTGACCCAACTCGTGCACCGCTTCCACCAGAAGACGGTTGGCAAGCAAGTCCATATCTTCCGGCAGCCCGTAGAACTCCTGCTGCAAACGATGATAGGAAACAACCGCTGAGCCGCCTCCCATCTGGGCCTCACCAAAAACAAAGGTAAGAATTGGAATGTAGAGATCCAGCTGCGTGATTCCCAGCAGTCGCCAGGTACTGCTGCTGATGTACTTCTGCATGCGGGCCAGGATCTCGGAAGAATGATATTGCTGGCGCTCAGTATGGAGCGCGAACGCCGGATCGAGCGCAGGCGAGAGGACCTCTGCCGGGACGCGAAACTTCTCGTGGAGCGCCTGCTGCAGCCAGTCCAGCAGGTTGGCGTCCACAGGCCCAATCGGCAGCAGATAAAGTTTCTTCATAGGAAGACGGCAGTTGGCAATTCGCAATTAGCACTTGGTATTAGACATCCCTGTGGCGATTCGGCGCGAGTATCCGGAAACCGCAGATCCCTCCGCTCCGCTTTGCTCCGGTCGGGATGACAAATCGACAAAATTCACGGCTGTAATCCACTAAATATCAAGCGCCAAGTCCCCGGTTGCTGGCCGCTGAATGCTAAGAGCTAGGAGCCAAATGCTAGTTGCTAGTTGCTAGTTGCTCTTTCTCTTTCCGATTCCAGCCGTATTTCTTCAGCTTGTGGTGCAACGTGACGCGGTCGATGCCGAGGACTTCGGCGGTACGCGTCTGATTGCCGCTGCATTCGTCCAGGACCCGCAAGATGTGATTGCGTTCCACGTCATCCAGATTGCGGACATCGCCCACTCCCAGGCCGGCTCCGTTCCTGCTCTTCAGCGAGAAGTCCTGCTCGCGCAACTCGGGCTCCTGGGCGACGACCATCGCGCGCTCGACGGAGTTCTCCAACTCGCGCACGTTGCCCGGCCAGTTGTACTGCTGCAGCAAGCCCATGGCGGCGGGCGAGACCCGGGTGATTCTCTTGCTCATCTCTCGTGAGAATTTGCGCGTGAAATGGTCCACCAGCAGAGGAATATCTTCCCGACGGTCGCGCAGTGGCGGGATCTCGATGTGGAAGACATTCAGCCGGTAGAAAAGATCGGGACGGAACTTGCCCTCCTCGATCAGCTGTTCCAGATTCTTGTTGGTAGCGGCCACCACCCTGAAGTCGACTTTGATGGTCTGATTGCCGCCCACGCGCACGATTTCGCGCTCCTGTAGCACGCGCAGCAGGTCGGTCTGAGTTTTCAGACTAATGTCGCCGATCTCGTCGAGGAAGACCGTGCCGCCCTCGGCAATTTCAAACTTGCCCTTCTTGCGATATTGCGCGCCGGTGAAGGCGCCTTTCTCGTGGCCGAAAAGCTCGCTCTCCAGCAAAGTTTCCGTCAGCGCACCGCAGTGAATCACCACCAGCGGATGGAAGCGCCGTGGACTGCCGGCATGAACCGCACGCGCCACCAATTCTTTTCCGGTGCCGCTCTCGCCGGTGACCAGCACCGTGGCGTCGGTAGCGGCGACTGTCTCAATAGCATCGAAAACGTGCTTCATGGCCGCACTCTGCCCGATGATGTCGGAGGGATGGGCGATCTCGGCGACTGTTTCCTTGAGCCGGGTGTTCTCCTGTTGGGTGCGGCGATGAGAGATGGCCTTGGCGATCAAGTGAGCGATCTCGTCGGGATCGAGCGGCTTGTTGACGTAATCGTAAGCGCCATTCTTGAGCGCGGCGATGGCGGTCTCGACCGATGCATAACCGGTCATGATGATGACCAGCATGTCGGGATAGATCTCATGCAGCCGCCGCTGCAGTTCGATGCCATCGGTGCCACGCATCTTGATGTCGACCAACGCGACATCAAACGTCTGCTCGGCCACCCGCGTCAGGGCCTCATTGGCGCTTTCTGCCATCGCGACCTCATAGCCTTCTTCCACAAACCATTTGGCCAGCGAGTCACGCACGCTGAGTTCATCGTCAACGATTAATAGTTTGCCTTGCGTCATTCTCTTACCTCATCTCAGCCAGCGCGCGATCCGCTTCGCCGGCGATCGCAGGTCTCTGGCTGTCAACTGGAAGCACAATCTTGAAAGTCGTCCCCTGCCCGACCGCAGAAGTCATTTCGATATGTCCGCCGTGGCGCTCCACGATGTTCTGGCTGATCGCCAGCCCAAGGCCCGAGCCGCCTGCTTCCTTGCTCGTATAGAACGGCTCGAAAATGTGGGGAAGATGTTCCGCCGGAATTCCGATGCCATCGTCGCGAATGATCAGTTCGATCGCTGAGTCAGCATTGACCCGCGTACTGATCCACAGATTGCCTCCCTGCGGCAAAGCGTCGATGGCATTGATTACCATGGCGAGCACCACTTGCTCGATCTGTGCGGGATCGCAATGCACGGGAGGCAGATCGGCAGCCAGGTCAAGGTTGAGCTGAATGTTGCCCATGTCCATCTTGTGCTGCACCAGTCGGACACAGCGGTCGATCACCTGGCTCAGGTCGCACCAGGACAGGTTCATTGGCGAGACCCGCGAGAAGCTCAGCAGGTTTTTTACTAACTCGCCGCATCGCTTGCTTTCGCTGGCGATCAGGTCGAGCGACCCCTTCATCTCCTCCTGCTTGACGGAGGTAACGGTGTTCTTGTCGATCCAGCGTTTTACCAGCTTGGAATAGGTCAGAATGCCAGACAGAGGGTTGTTGATTTCATGCGCCACAACCGCGGCCATCTTGCCGATAGTCGCCATCTTTTCCACGTGAAGCATGTGCTGGTGCGCCTGTTTCAGTTCGCGCGTCTTCTCGTCAACTCGTTGTTCCAGCGTATGGGCCCAAGCGGTAATTTCCGCCTGCGCAACCTGCAGCTGGTTGCTCATGTCATTGAACGACTGGGCCAGTTCGCCCACCTCATCCTGGGAATGGATTGGAATCTGACAGCCGAACTTCCCGGTAGCGATGCGCTCGGTACCCGCTTTCAATTCACGCAGCGGATTACGAACAACGATCCAAACGAACAGCCCACTGAGGAAGACCACGGCGATCAAGGCCACGCCAGTCGAGGCCAGCATCTCGCGACTCTCATGCGCTAGGCTTTGGTCGACCTTGGCGAGCGACAGATTGGTATCAAGCACGCCCAGAATTTGAGTGCTGGCGGGATGAGCGTGGCAGGCGGCGTTGGAGCAGGCTGGCTGATTTTCAATGGGCGTGATGACGCCGAGCACGCGGTTACCTTGTGCCCGATACACGCGGAAGCGATCGGAGCGGTTCAGACGAGCGAGCGGCTGAGATTTCGTCGTGGCAGCCATAACAGGCTTCGGCGCCCTTATCGACTGAATTGCCGACTTCAGCCGGAGCCGTGGAGTAGCTGATGACGCCTTCCGGATTCATGATGCGGACCCGCACCACGCCCGGCTGGTCGGCCATGTTCACCATCATTTCGTACAGGCCGGTTCGGTCGTTGTTCAGCATGTAGTGGGAAGCGCTGCGGCGCAGAACCTCGCTCTGCTGCTCGGCGCTGATCAGAGCCGCGTCTTCCAGATGTTTGCGTTGGTCTTGAATGCTGAAGTAACCCAGCAGTCCAAAGATGATGATCATGACCACGAAGATCGAAACCATCAACTTGGCGCTGACGCTCCGTCCCAGGCGCTGCAGCCAGCGCGAAGGCGCCGAACCGGGGCTTCCTCGCTTTTCCGTGCCAGGAAGCCCGTTCGAGTTGTCAGTCACCAGCATGAGCAGGCACCGCGAATTCGCTTACAACATCTTCCGGTTCTCGGAGTGCCGGGATGTGTGCCTTCTCCTCGGGGAAGATAGGCAGATATTTTGCGACGAAGCCAAAGATGGCGAAACCAAGCGCGACGAACATGGCTGTGATTACCACTTCGGTCCACTTCGGGGTGTAACGCGCGCCCACGGCGTTTTCCACTCCAGTGATGGCGACGTTCAGACGGTTGGTTACGAAGCCGAGCAAGGTCAGTACCGCGGCAAGATAGAGCCCCTGCGCACTCTCACGGATCTTCGGCACCAGCAGAAGACCGAGCGGAGCCAGCACGGACAGAAACATCTCCAGCAGGAAGAAGCGCTGTTCGTAGCCCGACACGAAGACTTGATTGAGGACGTGGCGATGGTATAAATCCTCGAACTTCAGGATGCCGTACAGAGCCAGCACCACGACCAGTACGCGGCCAAGGTCGCGGAGGATGGGCAGCTCAAGCTCGCGGCCGAAGTACTTCGAACTCATCGAGGATTCGAAGATGGTCATCGCCAGACCCACCGCAATCGCCGACAGGAAGAAGAAGACCGGCAACAACGGGCTGTACCAGAAGGGATGCAGCTTGTTGGGCATGATGAGATACAGCGTGCCCAAAGACGACTGATGCAGGGTCGACAACAGCACGCCCAGGATGACGAACACGACCATCACGCTGCGTACGATCCGCAACGGCTTTTGCAGGTTGAAGTGTTCCAGCACGATGGGAGAGAACTCCAGCGCCAGCACCGTGGTGTAGAGCATCACGCAATAGGCGACTTCGAACATCACCGAGTGCGGATTGCGCATGACCAGCGGATGCCAGATGTTCCACGGCAAGCCCGAGGTCATACATCAGCGCGGCGGAAACCAGCAGATAGCCCAGAAACGCAGTCAGAATGGTGGGCCGGATGATGGAGTGGAAGCGCTTGATGTTGAAGATCTCGACCGCAGCGGTCAGGGTAAAGCCGCCAGCTGCCAGCATCACGCCGCACATGACATCGAAGCCGATCCACAAACCCCAGGGGAACTGATCGGTAAGATTGGTGGAGGCGCCCAGGCCGCGGAAGAAGCGGACGAAGGTGCAGTAAACGCCGGCTGCCATGATGACCAGGAAGACGGCCTTCCAGAAGGTGAATCGAATGCGGGGTACAGTCATCGGGCACCGCCTTTGTGATCTTTTTCGTGGGCTTCGGCTTCGGCAACGTCTTCGCGGCGATGAGTGATCCAGTAAATGCCGCCGAGCAGCGTGCCGAAGAGAGGAACGAAGTCGGGAATGCGCGACAGCACCTGATAGGTGTAAAGCGGCAATGCGCGTTCCGTGAGGTCATTCCGGAAGCCGAAGTTGTTGAAACCGATCGACGATAGCAGCAGAACCGACGTGCCCCCGACTTCGGTCTCACCGAAGATGTGGTGCAGATACGTGTCGGGGTTGTCGTGAATGCGCTTCTTGGCTTCTTCCAGCAACTCGTCTCGGTCGCCAAACTTGGTGGCGCCGGTGGGGCAGATCTCGGCGCAAGCCGTTTGTTTACCGGCAACGACGCGCTTGCTGCACATAATGCATTTGCGCACGCCAGGAATGGCTTTCTCCCATTCATATTTGGGCACGCCAAACGGACAAGCAGCCATGCAGTAGCGGCATCCCATGCACTTGCTCTTGTCGTAGGTCACCGGTCCGAGGGCAGTCTTCTTCAGGGCCCCCACCGGACACACGGAAGCGCAGGCCGGATCGTCGCAGTTCATGCACAACTTGCGCATGAACTTGTCGTCCTTGGTGAGGATGGCGGTGTATTTGTGGGCTGACGTTACCTCTTGGGCCGCGATCTTATCGTCGTACGGCAGGCCGTTTTCGGTGGCGCAGGCCTGCTCGCACTGCTTGCAGCCGATGCACTTGGTGGCATCGTAGAGGATTCCCTTGCTCATGAGCTTTCTCCAGGGCCTTAACCGGCGGATTGGGCTGGTTGAGGCTGGGGATCGCCCAGGCGGTGCCCCGAGGGGCTAAAGCGGCGCCGAAGGTAGCGCCGTCGGGCGATAAATCGGGGGAGGGGCCACGCCAGGCCGGCTTAAGGATTTCCAGCCGGCCTGGGGCGGACACAAACCTAAACGCGAATCCTATTTAAGCGTCTTCACGTAAACAGCCAGCTTGGCAGCGTCTGCCGCACTGACACCCTTATTAGCGAAAGCGTGCATGGCTTTCTTCTGCGGACCGCCGTTTTCAATGAAATCGGCCAGCTCGGCATCCGAAGCCTTTTGCACCGTAGGAGACGAGAAAGCCGGAGCTCCCATCTTTGTGCCAGCGGCCGTGCCTTTGCCGTCAGCGCCGTGACAGCCGGCGCACTTGGCCTTGTAAAGATCTTCCTGCGCCCAAGACAGATTCGGCAGCACGATAAAAAGTGCAAATGCAAGAACGAGAACAGCTAAGATGACTTTCTTCATGATTTCTCCGTTGAGAGATAAAAAAATAAAACCAAGCGACTCACGATCCCGCTGTTTTGGGTTAGGTCACACCTAATGCTTACGTGACCTCGATGAGTACGATTTCAGTTTGGATCAAGGACTTAGGTTGCGCTGTGACGGCAGTCACCCCAGGCCGTGATGGATTTCGCAACAGCTTGGGTCAGGCATCAGAACGGAGTGAGGCACTCTGCCACACATCTGTGGTGAATATAGGCGGGCACAGGGACAAAACTCAACAAAGACAGGCTAAGGTTGCGGGACTTGATGAATTTCTTATCGGTTGATTGGGCCCCGTGCAGGGCCGCAGGTTCTGATGCTAAACCTGAGCTAATCGCCGCTGGTTGGTGCTAGGACGGGTCGGTGTTCTGCTTTCCTGCGGGCGCGACTGGGGTTGAAGAAGTTTAGAAATCCACAGATGACCCAGTACCCGGCCGCTACTCCAAAGACGAAGGACCCGACGATAGTAAGTAAGAACAGGGCGGTTAGCAGGAATGTTGTCATCGCTAAAAGTGCTGATCAGGCGGTTCAGCAGTTATTCCCCGTCTGATGCTGTTACTTTACCCCGCGTTGACGGTTTGCGGTGTTGACAACTAAGATACGTGAGTAGAGCTACGCTTATACGCTTCCAGACTTTCCAGAGCAGTGCAGAACGCTTAGACGGCAGCTTGCGGGTTCATCCCGGCAGCGGCCACGCAGCGTCTGATTCTGGGAAAAGCCTGCTCTTCAACAAGATAGACGGTATCGGTTCAACATTGTCCATGGGAATTACCAGCATCAGCGTACGTGGGGCCCGGCAGCACAATCTGAAGAACATTCACGTCGAGATTCCCCGCAACACCTTGACCGTGATCACCGGCCTGAGCGGCTCTGGTAAGTCGTCGCTCGCCTTTGACACCATCTATGCCGAGGGACAGCGGCGCTACGTCGAGACGCTGTCAGCCTATGCCCGCCAGTTCCTGGATCAGATGGAGCGGCCCGACGTTGACAGCATTGATGGCCTGAGCCCGTCGATCGCCATCGAGCAGAAGACCACCAGCCGCAGCCCGCGTTCCACGGTCGGAACCATCACTGAAATCTACGACTATCTGCGGTTGCTGTATTCGTCCATCGGCATCCCTCATTGTCCGCAGTGTGGACGACAGATCTCGCGGCAGTCGGCTGACCAGATTGTGCAGCAGGTAATGGATCTGAAGCCTGAGGATCGGGTGATGGTTTTGGCGCCGATCGTCCGCGGCCGCAAGGGCGAATTCAAGAAAGATCTCGACAAACTGGTGCAGCAGGGCTACACACGCGCCCGCATCGACGGCGAGCTGCGCAACATTGCCGACGAAGAGATGAAGCTGGACAAGCGTAAGAACCACACCATCGAGCTGGTGGTGGATCGCCTCCTGGTGAAGCCGGGAATCGAGCGGCGTCTGGCGGCCTCGGTAGATCTGGCGATGAAGCTGGCGAATGGCTTGGTTCAGGTTGTGGTGGTCGGCGGCGAAGAGCGGCTGTACTCGTCGAAGCTGGCGTGTCCGGAGTGCGGCATCAACGTTCCGGTGCTGGAGCCGCGTTCGTTCTCATTCAACAGCCTCTATGGCGCTTGTCCCGAATGCAACGGACTGGGCAGCAAATATGATTTCGATCCGGCAAAGGTCATCACCGACTGGTCGAAGCCGCTACTGGATGGGGCGCTGGGTCCGGGATCGGCATCGCAGAATTTGATTCGCATTCTGCAGCTCGCCGCTGAAGCCTACGGATTCAGCCTGACAACGCCGTTCGAACAACTGCCGCGCAAAACGCAGAACTTGATACTTTACGGCCCGGAGCCGGGAGAAAAGAAGCGCGGCGGCTTCCTGGGTGTGTTTGCCTATCTGCGGCAGGCGATGGAGGACAGTTCGTCGGAAGGATATCGGGATTGGCTTCTGGACCACATGTCGGCCACGACGTGTCCCGTGTGCGGTGGCAAGCGCCTGCGTTCGGAAAGTCTGGCAGTCAAGGTGAACGGCATGTCGATCGCCGATTTCACCGCGTTGCCTGTATCGCGCGCGGTCGAGGCGGCGGCGCAGATCAAGTTGTCGGAGCGCGAGGAGCGCATCGCGGGACGAATACGCAAGGAGATTGCTGAACGGCTGGGCTTCCTGAACGCGGTTGGGCTGGGCTATATCTCACTGAACCGTTCGGCGGCGACGCTGAGCGGAGGGGAAGGGCAGCGGATTCGTCTGGCGACGCAAATCGGGTCGAAGCTGCGCGGCGTGCTCTACGTCCTCGACGAGCCGTCGATCGGATTGCATCATCGCGACAATGATCGCCTGCTGCAAGCGCTGGAGTCGTTGCGCGATCTGGGCAACACGGTGCTGGTGGTCGAGCACGATGAAGACACCATCCGCCGCGCCGATTACGTGATCGATCTCGGCCCCGGGGCAGGACGTCATGGCGGAGAGGTGGTGGCCAGTGGCACGCCTGACCAGATTGAAGCGGCGCCCCGTTCGCTCACCGGACAATACATCTCTGGCCAGAAGCAGATCACATATCGCCACGCGCGGCGGTCGCCGAACGGTAAAGCCATTACGATTCTGGGTGCGCGCGAGAACAACCTTAAAGGCCTCGACGTAAGCTTTCCGCTGGGCGTGATGACGGTGGTGACCGGCGTCTCGGGTTCGGGCAAGTCGACTCTGGTGAATGACATTCTGTATCGCGCTCTGGCGAAAGCGCTATACCGGTCACGCGAAGAACCCGGCGCACACAAATCGATCGCGGGAACCGAGTACATCGACAAAGTCATCCGCATCGACCAGTCGCCGATTGGGCGAACGCCGCGATCGAATCCAGCGACCTACACCGGCGTCTTCACTCAGATTCGCGATCTGTATGCCATGCTGCCGGAGTCGCGCGAGCGGGGATACAAAGCGGGGCGATTCTCGTTCAACGTGGCCGGTGGGCGATGCGAAGCCTGCCAGGGTGAGGGCCAGCGGCGCATTGAGATGAACTTTCTGCCCGACGTTTACGTTCTATGCGAAGTGTGCGGCGGCAAACGCTACAATCACGAGACGCTGGCGGTGAAGTACAAAGGCAACTCCATCGCGGATTTGCTGGAGACGCCGGTGGCGGACGCGCTGCCCATCCTGGAAAACATTCCGCAGATCAAGCAGAAGCTGCAGACGCTGGTTGATGTCGGCTTGGGATACATTCACCTGGGACAGTCGGCGGTGACGCTGTCGGGTGGGGAAGCGCAGCGCATCAAGCTGGCGCGCGAGTTGAGCAAACGACAAACCGGCAAGACGCTTTACCTGCTCGACGAGCCGACCACGGGATTGCATTTTGACGATGTCAGCAAGCTGCTCGAGGTATTGCACCGGCTGACGGATCTGGGTAACAGCATCATCATCATCGAGCACAACATGGACGTGATCCGCAATGCTGACTGGATTCTTGACCTGGGACCGGAGGGCGGCGAAGAGGGCGGCCGCATCGTGGCTCAAGGAACTCCGGAACAGGTGGCGCGGGTGAAGAAGTCCTACACCGGGCAAACACTAGCCAAACTGTTGCCCAGCGCGTCCAACGCAAAGAGCAATGCAGAACCAGTTGGCGCGGCCTAAGGAAGAATTCGGGATGAGGTTGAGTGCGTTCAGTAAGGATTTGTCATTACGAGCAAAGCGAGGAATCTGCTTCTCGTCTGCCGGCAAGAGAGCAGATTCCTCACGGCCTGAAGGCCGTTCGTAATGACAACTCGGTAATGATTGTCAGGCGCGACAAGCAGTTAGCCGGGACGGGTTGGAGTTGAGAAGCGAGCCAGTCACTTCTCCGAACCCCGAACCGATCGGAAACATTTCTGCATCCATAGACGTACCAGAGAAGACCGATGTCACTGCCGCCAACCCCAATTCCTGATCCCGAGAGCCTGACTGAGCCGGCTCCGCCGATACTGGCGGAAGCTTACCCGGTGACGCCGTTCGAGCCAATTGTTTTGCCGCCAGTCGAACCTCGCTTTCCGGCGTGGTCAGGTTGGGACCTGCTGGCGATTCTGGTTTTCACCACGGTAGCAATCTTCGTGTTCAGCCTGGTCGCCGTGTTCCTCGCCCGGACTTTTCCTGCCTACCGAAGCATGTCGTTTGCCGATCTGGCAATGAACGCGCGCGTGGTCGTGGGGGCGCAGGCAGCCGCTTATCCGGTGGTTCTGTTATTCATTTTTCTGCTGGTGCGAACCCGTTCCCATCAGAGCTTCGGGAAGGCGATTGAATGGAACTGGCCGGGAATCTTCGCTCCCGGATTTCTGCTCGGCGGTGCAGTGCTGGCGATCGTGATTGAAAGCCTGTCACGCTATTTGCCGATTCCGAAGTCGCTGCCCATGGACAATTACTTCCGCGACGCGACCAGCGCCTACATGATGGCGGCTTTCGGCATCACCCTGGCGCCTTTGCTGGAGGAACTGTTGTTCCGCGGCTTGCTTTATCCGCTGCTGCGACGGTGGTTCGGACTGATTGCCGCCGTGGTGTTGACGGCGATGGCATTTGCCAGCATTCATGGCGCGCAGTTGGGTTATGCCTGGGCGCCGGTGCTGAGTATCTTCGTCGTCGGGGTGGTATTTACCGTGGTTCGCGTGCGGATGAAGTCGGTAGCCGCGTCATTCCTCATGCATTGCGGCTACAACTCAGCGCTGTTCACCTTGTTGTGGCTGGCGAGCGACCACTACCGCCATCTGGAGAAGGTGGCCGGCTAAAAATGGTATCGTGAAATCATGGCAAGCTCACGCGAACAACTGTTGGCTCTGCTGGCGGAAAAGTCGTTTCGCCTGGGCCAATTCACCCTCTCCAGCGGCGCTACCAGCGACTATTACATCGATTGCCGTTTGACCACGCTGGACGCAACCGGCGCTCTGCTGACCGGACAAACCGTGCTGCATGAAATTCACAACCGGGGCTGGAAGGCTGACGCCATCGGTGGCCTGACCATGGGCGCCGATCCTATCGTAGTGGCGACTTCCGTGATCAGCGCGCAGCAGGACAAGCCAATCCACGGATTCCTGGTGCGCAAAGCCGAGAAGGCGCACGGCACCGGGCAGCGCATCGAGGGCTTTCGGCAGAGGCCGGCGCGGGTGGTGATTGTCGACGACGTTTGCACTACGGGCGCATCGACGGTTCAGGCGATTGAGGCGGCGCGCGAGTATGGATTTGAAATCGCCGGCGTGTTGTGCCTGGTGGAGCGGGAAGAAGCGGGCGGCCGGGCGAATGTCGAGAAGGCTGCCGCTCCGGCGCCGTTTGTGGCGCTGTTTACGGCGAATGATGTTCGCGCGGAGCATGTGAAAGCCGGGCCGCCGCCGATGTTTGCGGTAAGCGCCAAGTGCGACTTCTGCGACCGGCCGGCGGTGACGAATTCGCCGGGGAATCGTTGCGAGGTACACAGGGCGTGAAGATGCGGACTGTGGTGGGTGGAGCACGCCTTGCAGGCATGCAGAGTAGGCTGCCATCATTGGGATCGTTTTAGCGCCTGAGGTATTCTCTGCGCACTTAGCGGCTAAAGCCTTCAAGGTTCGAGTTGCGAAAATGCACCGCTGAAGCGGCGCTCCACCCTATCGACCAAAGAAACTGCTTCCGATGTTTCGCGGAGCTGAGTGAATCAAAGATCATGATCAAAACAGTGGAATGGACGGATGCAGGTGTGCGCTTCATCGATCAGACGAAGCTGCCTACGGAAGAAACCTACGTCACCTGCAAGACCTATGAAGAAGTAGCCGACGCCATCCGCACCATGATCGTGCGCGGCGCGCCCGCTATCGGTGTCACTGCGGCAATGGGAGTTGCCCTCGGCGTTCGCGACTCGCAAGCCAAAGATCTCGTTGGACTGCGGTGCGACCTGGCGCGCATCTCCGATGTGCTGGCTGCCACGCGTCCGACCGCCGTGAACCTTTTCTGGGGGATCCGGCGGATACGAAACAAGTTCGAGGAAGTCAGCAGCCAGCCTATTGCCCAAATCAAGCAAGCGGTTGTCGCAGAAGCCCAACGCATGCTGGTGGAAGACATTGCGGCCAACCAGGCGATGGGAAAACACGGCGCTGTGCTGCTGCCTGCCAGTGGCGGCATTCTGACCCACTGCAATGCAGGAGCTTTGGCCACGTGCGGCTACGGTACTGCCCTGGGCGTGATTCGAGCTGCGATCGATTCCGGCAAAAAGCTGCAAGTCTTCGCCGATGAGACCCGCCCGTTTCTTCAGGGCTCGCGTCTGACAGCGTGGGAGTTAATGAAAGACCAGATTCCCACCACCGTCATCTCTGACAACATGGCAGGGGCAATGATGCGGCAAGGCAAGATCGATGCCGTGGTTGTGGGTGCTGACCGCATCGCCGCCAATGGCGACGTCGCCAACAAGATTGGAACTTACAGCGTTGCCATTCTCGCCAAAGAACACGGCATTCCGTTCTATGTGGCGGCGCCGTTCTCAACCGTCGATATGGAGACCGCCGATGGCGACGGCATACCGATCGAGCAGCGGTCGCCGCGCGAGGTGACGCACATGCAGGGAAGGCAAGTCACTCCCGATGGCGTAGGCATCGAAAACCCTGCGTTCGACGTGACGCCTCATAAGTACGTGACCGCGATCATCACCGAACGCGGTGTGGCGCGTGCGCCGTACAGTGAATCGCTGCGCGAGCTGGCACAGGCGAGGGTCGAGGTGTAGTAGTGCCGGCAGGCTTCGGAGCTGGCTGTAAAGTCGAAAAAGCAGATCCCTCGTCGGCCTGAAAGCCTCCTCGTGATGACAAGTCAATTGAAGGACCTTTGCGCGGCAGCTAAAGCTGTTCCTCTTCCGGACAGCTCCCACAAGCTGAAGGCGCGACTTTCACAACGCCTGGCAACAAGACCAATTTAACGCCGCTCTACTTCATGTCCTTCACCAGTTGCAGAGAGCCAAATTCGTGTCCACTGCTGTCGTAGGCGCGCACGATTACCGCGTTGAAGGCTTCACGCACTTCCGGATATTTCGTCACGACGGCCTTGATGACAGCCATGTTGTCTTGAAACGCCACGCTGGAATTTCCGGCATCCGGATTCAGGTAGCGCACGCGCAGATCCAGATTGTTGTCGACCGGCACGGCGGCGAGCTCCGTTACCTTGAAGACCTTGCCGTTCGCCGATAAGGTGAGCGGAGCCGTGTCGGTCGGGAGGTCAGCCGGCCGCGCGCTCTGCATCTCGTCAGCCAGCTTGTCGAGTTGCGGAGTGCTCATAAAGTTGACGGGAGCGCTGAGATCCCACGCTGTCAGATAATAAAACCAGGCGTCGTGCGTCTGGCCTTTGGCCTTGAACTCGCGCGCCTTGGTCAGATACCAGGAAGCATCGTGGCCGCCGATCGAATCGAGGCGCGGATAGTAGCCGGCCAGTTTCCATGCCCCACCGATATTTTGGAGAATCACGGTCAAGGTAATCGGGTCTTTGCCGCTGACCTTCTGGATAACAAGGGCGTATTTGCCAGGCGGCAAGTTGGGGATAAAGAAAGCCTGACGGTCGGCGGAGTTGTAAATGCCGCAGAAAAATTCCGCTCGCGCCAAAGGCGCTTTGGCGTCGGAAGCATCCAGCAGATAGGTCCCCGTGATTGTGGCTTGCCCTTCCGCCAGATACTGTTTGTTGGTGACCACGGCTTGCTCGATGCCGCCGAAGTCGCCGGCGATAGCGGGTATGGCGTTGGCCTTCAGGCCAGCCACGTCGCCGTTTTTAGACATATTGAGATACTGCTTGGCTGCCGTGTCCAGAGCGCCCTTGGTAGCTGCGTCCAAATCAGCTCCGGAGGAGCAGGTCTGCCCAAGCAAACCGGGAGTTAAGGCCAACGCCGCCAGGAGGAAATATCCGAGGCAGCGCAGCCATCGAGTCGATCGCGCGAAGTGGGACATGGATTCGATCACCTTGCCGTCAACGTGGGGCGGCGATTTAACAGTAAAAGGCAACTGCGGTTAGGGTTCAAGCGGGCTCCTATTGCTGCGATGCCGGAATGCTGGCGATCAGATGTTCGACCGGCTTTTTCGAACGAAAGAACCGGCGCGATTCACTCCAACAACTGATACACTCCCGCTGGGTTTAGAATAGCCGAGATGGCGTTGCGCTGTAACTAACCATGCGCGGGGCCGTCCAACACTTTATGTTACGCCTTGGTAGAGATTTCGGATGGCGGTGGGCGCTAGCGGCGGGCCTGATCCTCCTTGCGCTCCAAGTGTCGGCGCAAACTCCCGCAAGCATGCCTCAGGCCGGGACTACGCAGAGCGCTCCTTCCGCCGTTGGTGCGGCCAAACCCGCAAGTCCCGCTGCGTCGAGCACCAGTTCCTCCAAGACCCCAGGGCGTCATAAGAAACAGAAAGCTGTCCCGATAGCCGAGGTTCCGCAGGCGCCGGCGATTCCACCAACGCTGGAGCAAACCGCTCCCACGCCCCCACGGGTTACTTATCAAGGCGGACAACTCACTATCGATGCCCAGAATTCCACCCTTTCGCAGGTACTGCGTGCGGTGCAAACGCAGACCGGGGCGTCCATGGAAATTCCGTCCAGCGCGGGCAACGAACGGGTGGTAACCCACCTGGGTCCGGGCCAGCCCAAAGATGTGCTGAACAGCTTGCTCAATGGATCGAAGTTCGATTACATCATTCTGGGCGTGACCGGAAATCCAGGCGCCGTACAAAAAGTGATTCTGACCTCGCGCCAGAACTCCGGCCCGAACGTGAACGTGGCGCAGAATAATAATCAGCCGCAGAGTCCGGAGGCGGACGATGAGGCGCAAGCTGAGGAAGGTGTCGCGGTCAATGAAACGCCGGAGAATCCGCCCCCCGAGCAGCAGGCGCCACCACCGCCCGGCGGACTCCGTCGCCCCATGATGATGGGTCCAGGCGGGCAGGCCAACCAGCCGCCTGGGTCGAATCCTGAGGTAAACAATGGCGATCAGTCCAATGGCGCGAAGACTCCGGAACAGCTTATGCAAGAGTTGCAGCAGATGCAGCAACAGCAGCAGCAATATCAGCAGCAACTGAATCCTGCCAACCAGAACCAGCCGCAATAGCCGCGCCCGTCGGCTCGAATCCGCATGCGAATCTGGGGCTTGGGGTGTGTGCATGGTGTAGTCTTGGGTCGCTTGTGCATTCTCCCTCGGAGCCCATGATGAAATACCCCCCGGCAATCCTTTTTCTGGTTCTGACGACATGTTTTTCGGTGGCCCAAGTGAAGGCGCAACCGTCTGCACCGCCGAAGATCACTTACGTGCGTTGCGGAACACTGTACGACGGCCGGAGCGATACTGCGCGCAGGAACGTCACGATTCGCGTTGTTGGCGACAAGATCGATCAGATTGGAGAAACGCTGCAGCCTGAGGCTGGCGCCACGGCCATTGACCTCAGCCGCGAAGTCTGCCTGCCCGGACTGATTGACGCGCACACTCACGTGCTGTTGCAGGGCGACGTGACCACGGAAGACTACAACGTCCAGATCCTGGAATACTCCACGCCGTATCGTACGATTCTGGGCACGGTAGCGGCACAGAAGGCGCTGGGCTACGGCTTCACCACGATTCGCGACCTCGAGACCGAAGGCGCGGGCTATGCCGACGTAGACATCAAGAAAGCTATCAACAACGGCATCATTCCCGGCCCGCGCATGCAGGTGGCGGGTCGCGCCATGGATGTGACCGGTTCGTACCCCGTGCTCGGCTACTCATGGGAGCTGAAGTGGCCGCACGGAGTGCAGGAAGTTGACGGTGTCGAGGGCGGACGCAAGGCGGTGCGCGAACAGATATCCAATGGTGTGGATTGGGTGAAGGTGTATTCCGATCGCAGCTATCGCGTGCGGCCCGACGGCGTGCTCGACGATATTCCGACTTTCACGCTGGAAGAACTGCAGGCGATTGTCGACGAAGCTCATCGCGAGCGCCACAAGGTTGCGTCACATGCCAGCGCACTGAATGGCGTGCACAACTCGGTGGAGGCCGGAGTCGATTCGGTTGAGCATGGTTTCTACATCGCCGACGCCGACCTGAAGACGATGGTGGCGAAAGGCATTTACTACGTGCCGACGCTGTTGGTGGGCGAGTACGTTGCCGAAGGGCGTTCCACCGAAGGCTCGCGGGTGTGGCTTGACATGATCAGCATTCATGCCGCGACTTTTAAGCGAGCGCTGGCTGCAGGCGTGAAGATTGCCTTCGGCACCGATGCCGGCGGTTTTCCCTGGACGGTGAATCCGGCCAGAGAATTTCCCTTGATGGTGAAGTACGGGATGACCCCAGCGCAGGCGCTGCGCTCGGCCAACATGACTGCGGCCGAAATGCTGGGCATGCAGGATAAGATTGGGTCGCTTGAGCCCGGGAAGTATGCCGACATTGTGGGAGTACCGGGCGATCCCATGGCCGACGTCGACCAACTCGAGCATGTGAACTTCGTGATGAAGGGCGGCAGCGTGTTTAAGGCAGTCGGTGGTGAATAAGTGGATGGTGGATCGTGAATGGTGGATGGTGAGAGTCGTGATCGTGAATCGTGAATAGCATATAGGTTGACTCCAGTCGGCCTGAATGGTCGCATGCAAGAGCTACCGCAGTGCGCCTACGCCAGATTTCTAGGCTGATGCACGAGTATGATTTACTAGCCACTATCCACTAATCACTAGCCACTATTCCCGATGTCCATGCCTTCTGCCGATCCGCACATCGAATACTCTAGCCGTTTGGAATCGGCGCGCGGCAATCTCTCGCGTTTGGATAGCCGGCATCGCACGCTCGGCTATGCCAAGCTGGTCGTTGGATTGGCCACACTGGTCATCGCGGTGTGGCTGCTCAAATACCATCCTCATTCCATTGCATGGTTTCTCGTCCCGGCTGCCATCTATCTGGTGCTGGCGATTTTTCACGAGCGCGTGATTCGCGCTCGCCAACGTGGCTCGCGCATCACCGCATTTTATGAGCGCGGGCTGGCTCGACTGAATGACAGTTGGCCGGGCACCGGCAATAGCGGTGAGCAGTACTTGCATCCCGATCATCCGTACGCGCGCGATCTCGATCTATTCGGTCGTGGATCATTGTTTGAGCTGTTGTGCTCCGCATCCACGCCGGCCGGTGAGCAGACGCTGGCAAACTGGCTGCTGGCTCCAGCCCCGGCCGAGGAAATATTGGCGCGCCAGGCAGCGGTTGCAGAGTTGCGAAACTGTATCGATTTTCGCGAAGCGCTGGCGATCGCCGGAGAAGGCATTCGCTCCATTCGTCCCGAAGCTCTGGCTGCCTGGGGGATGGACCAACCCGCGATTCAGCCTGGAATGATGCGCATCGCCGCGCCTGTACTGGCTGCGTTTTGGCTGGGCGGCATGGTGGCCTGGGGAGTCTGGGGACTGGGAGACGTCGCGCTCGTAATCAGCTTCGTCAATCTCGGCGTGAGCTATCTTTGCCGCGCTCGCGCCGAGCGGGCTGCCGCACTTTTCTTCGCCAAGGGCGAACACACTGCGGCTTCTACCGAGGAAGCTGCGGACGATCTCAAATTGCTTTCTGCCGTCCTCGCACAAGTAGAGCGGCAAAGCTTCTCGTCGCCCAAGCTACGGCAACTGCAAGCGACGCTTATGACCGCGGGTGTTCCGCCCTCGCGTGCGATTGCCCGCCTGAGCCGGCTGATGGAATATCTCGACTCGGGCCACAACTGGATTCTGCGCGTGCTCGATCCGTTTATCTTCTGGACCATGCAATTCAGTTTCGCCATCGAAGCGTGGCGCCGGCAATTCGGTCCGGCAATTGGCGGATGGCTGGCAGCGCTGGGCGAAATCGAAGCGCTGTCGTCGCTGGCCGGCTACGCTTATGAGAATCCTGGCGATGTCTTTCCTGAGATTGCCGATCACGCGCCGGTCTTCGATGCCAAGGGCTTTACGCATCCGCTGCTGCCGCGCGCTCAAGCGGTGCGCAACGATCTCACACTCAATCAGGAATTACAGCTCCTCATCATCAGCGGCCCCAACATGGCTGGCAAAAGCACGTTCGTTCGCGCCGTGGGCGTCAGCGCCGTGCTGGCGCAGTGTGGCGCTCCGGTACGCGCACAGCGACTGGTGATGTCGCCTCTGGCGGTGAGCGCTTCCATTTGCGTGCTCGATTCGCTGCAAGGCGGCGTTTCGCGCTTCTATGCCGAGATCACCCGGCTGAAGCAGATCGCCGATCTCGCCAAAGGGCAGGCGCACGTGTTGTTTCTGCTGGATGAGTTGTTCTCCGGGACGAACTCGCATGACCGGCGCATCGGCACGGAATCGATGGTGCGCAACCTGGTCGGCCGAGGCGCAATCGGCATGGTCACCACGCATGATCTGGCGCTGACCCAGATTGCTGAGTCGCTAAAGCCCCACGCCGCCAACTTCCACTTCGAAGATCACCTAGAAAACGGCGAGCTGCATTTCGACTATCGGCTGTGTCCGGGTATCGTACAGACCAGTAACGCGCTGCAGTTGATGCGCTCGATTGGGTTGGAAGTGTAGCTGGGGGCTAGGGAGCAGGCGCTGGGGCTGAGGGCTAGGGACAGCATCTGACCCCTGATCCCTACTCCCCAGCCCTACTTCAATGACTTCAAATACGCGACCACGGCTTCGGCGTCGGCGCGATTCATCTTGTACTCCGGCATGGGAGGCCGCGCCGGCTGTCCGTTCGGAGCCAGGCCGGTCATGAAGAACTGGATCGCTTTTTCCTGATCCCAACCTGGAAGGCCGGCGATGTTGGGTGAGGTGTCGGCCCAGACCGGCATGGGAGCCAGTGGCCCGAACTCCAGCTTCTTGCCTTGCAGCCACTTGTCCATCACGTATCCGCCGTGATCGTTGAAGGGCGTGTGGCAGTCGCCGCATTGGCCGATGGCCTTTACCAGATACTCGCCGCGCGTGATTTGCGCTTTTGTACCGCTGGCTGATGCCGCAGTACCTCTGCTAACGATCGCCAGACACAAGCCCGTGACCACTGCCGGCAACAGCAATCGATTTTTCATCCTTCCTCCGTCATCTTCATAGTGTGGTGTGAAATTCCAGCGATCGATCGGGATTTTCTTGGCAGCCTGTTATGGCGTGATGCAAAGGTGCGGTTGATTGTCGCGTAACCACGCGCCAGTGTCAATGCGAGATGGTCGGAGCGAAGCTGTGATCGCAGGCTGTGCTACGTGACACCAGCAATCAAGGCTTGGGTGAAGAACACTCAGGGGCTGAAGCCCAAGTTTTCCATTGACTCGTAAGGCACGGCTGAAGCCGTGCCCTGATACAAAACGACTCAGATACACAACGATGCCTGATACACAACGATTCCTACTCCAAGTGCGATTTGTAAATCGACTCTCGAAATCAGCCCGGCTGGTATTCGCGCAGCAAGAATTTTCCAAACTCTACAATATCCGCATCCCCTGATTCGTCTACAGCAGTAGATGAACGACGCGGCGAGCCTGGAGCGGATGACTCTCGAACAGGACCAGCGGATTTCCGAGGTGGTCAGGCAGGAGCAATCCCGGCTGCGCAACTTCATTCGCCGGCGCGTGCCTGACCCGCGCGACGCCGAAGACATTCTGCAGGAAGTCTTCTACGAGTTGGTGGAAGCCACTCGCCTGCTGATGCCGATTGAGCACGTGACCGGATGGCTATTTCGGGTTGCGCGCAATCGCATTACAGACCTCTTCCGAAAGAAGAAGCCGGAGGGATTCAGCGATGCAGACATGGTGGATGACGACGGAGAGTCGCTGCATTTGGAAGACCTGCTGCCTTCGCCGGATGCCGGGCCCGACGCCCTCTATGCCCGCAACGTGATGATCGACGAGTTGGAGTTTGCGCTCGAGGAGTTGCCGGAAGAGCAGCGCGAAGTGTTTGTGGCGCACGAGTTGGAAGGGCGAAGCTTCAAAGAATTGGCGGCCGAGACCGGAGTGGGAGTGAATACCTTGCTGTCGCGCAAGCGCTATGCGGTGCTGCATCTGCGGCAAAGACTACAGGCGATTTACGACGAGTTTATGGAAACGTGAGGAACACGAACATGGTTAGCAGATGGATTACCAGAATATTGAAGATCATACTGGGGGTTTTCATCCTCATCGTGGTCATCGGCGCCGTTGGCGAGGGAGTGTTGCAACTGTGGAATTGGCTGCTGCCGCCGTTGTTCGGATGGCGCATGATCACCTTCTGGCAAGCCGTGGGCATACTTGTGCTTTGCCGGCTGCTGTTCGGCAGCTTCGGCGGACGCTCATGGCACCGCTCCAATTGGCGGCGGCGCATGGGCGAGCGCTGGGAGAGCATGACTCCCGAGGAGCGCGAAAAGTTTCGTCAGGGAATGCGCGGACGCTGTGGTTCCTTCGGAGAACCAGCGCCGGCAGCGGAGCCAAAGGCATGAGAAAAGCAGTGCGCGTAACTCCTCGCCGGATATATAGTGTGTCCACCCGAGCCAGATCCAGATTACGAGACTTCACCTAACTGAGGTCCAGGGCCCGGCTTGCACTTGACCACTTCGAAGAGGTGTTGCCAATGGGCCGATGGCTGATGGCGGCAATATGGTTTGCAGGCGTTGCCGGCGCACAAACTTCAACTCCCAGCGATGTGACTTCGTTCATCAGCGTAAAGGCACCGGTTGTGGCTTTGAATCACGTGCGCGTGATCGACGGCACCGGAGCCGCGGCCAGAGAAGACCAGACCGTCGTGCTCGCCGAGGGGAAGATTCAGGCTGTCGGAAACTTTGGAGCGGTGGCGATTCCCCCTGGCGCCGAGCAACTGGATCGCACCGGATACACCGTCATTCCGGGACTGGTCGGGATGCACAATCACCTTTTCTATGCCGGCTCCATCTCCTTGCAGCGCGGGCCCAAGGGCGACGTGGAAGAGCCCGGCCTGATGGCCGTGGAACTGGCCTATACCGGACCACGGTTGTATCTCGGCGCCGGTGTGACCACGATGCGCACCACTGGAAGTGTTGAACCCTACACCGATATCAAAATCAAACAGCGCATCGATGCCGGCCAGATGCCGGGGCCTAAGATCGATTTGACCTCTCCTTACCTGGAAGGCAATGCCGGCCACTTTGCCCAGATGCATGAACTCACCGGGCCCGACGACGCCAAGCATCTGGTGGACTACTGGGCCGACGAGGGCATCACGTCGTACAAGGCCTACATGAACATCACGCGCGAGGAGTTGGGCGCGGCGATTCAGCAGGCGCATGCGCATCATCTTAAGCTGACCGGTCATCTCTGTTCCGTCACGTGGCACGAGGCCATCGCGCTGGGCATTGACGATTTGGAGCACGGCCCGGTTTTCACCGATACCGAATTCGTGGCAGACAAGAAAGTGGACGTGTGTCCCCCTGATGCCAGGAAGAGTTGGGAGACGCTCGACATCAACGGCCCTCAAGTACAGGCGCTCATCCACGATCTGATTTCACATCACGTCGCCGTCACCTCGACGTTGCCGGTGTTCGAGGCATTTCTGCCGGGACGTCCAAAATTGCAGCAGAGAGTTTTGGATGCCATGTCTCCCGAGTCGGCCCAGAGCTACCTGACGATGCGCGGGCGCATCCCGATGGACTCGCCTTACGCCCCTTTGTACAAGAAAGAGTTGGAATTCGAGTTGGCGTTCGTCAAGGCTGGTGGCTTGTTGCTGACGGGTCCCGATCCCACGGGCAATGGCGGAGTGCTTCCGGGCTTCGGTGACCAGCGCGGAGTCGAACTGCTGGTTGAGGCTGGATTCACGCCCGCCGAAGCCATTCAGATAGCAACGCTGAACGGCGCAACCTATCTAGGCCAACAGGATCATATTGGCTCGATTGCGCCGGCCAAGCAGGCGGACTTGATTCTGATCAAGGGAGACCCCTCGAAAAAGATCGAAGACATCGAAAACGTGGAAACCGTCTTCAAAGACGGAATCGGCTTTGATTCGAAAAAGCTGATCGACAGCGTGCGCGGTCAGGTGGGAATTCGGTAATCCTTACAAGATAGGAAGCCTGTCACGCTTTCGGAAGAATCGTGGCCGCCAGCGCCTTGGCGCGATCCAGCGCGGTCGCATCGTCGGCGATGCCGCTGATGATAATGGTCAGGATCAGGTTCTTGCCTTTACGCACCGTAAGTTCGCCCGATGGGCGACCCAACATAGTGGTAGACCCCCACACCGCCGCATCCCCCACTCCTGAAACTTGGTGGACATTCTTAAATCCGGCTGCTTTCAGGGTGTCAGCCATGCCGCTCTCGTTCCCGCTGACATCCGTGTCGCTGTAGTGCGCGGTGAGCGTTACCGTCTTCGCCGCGAGGGAGGAGCCTTGCGCCGAACGAAATCTGCAGGCGCTGCCTTCCGGCCGCGGCTCGTTCCTGGGAGGCGAGACTGGCTCGCCCAATGCGGCTTGCGCGTCGGCGGAAGTGATCAGGCTGCAAGCGTCCTTGGCAGCGGCACGGGCGGGAATGGCAGCAAAGGTGACAAGAACCAGGAAAAAACTCAACTGGAGAACGAGTGAACGTCTGAGGGGCATTTTCATGGGATGAGTAACATATCACAGGCGTTGTGTGGAAAGTCGTCGGGAAGAAATCGCCGGCCGCTTGGAAGATTCTGGGACAACAGCCCGTGACGTCTGTTCTCGGCTCAAACGCAAAACAAGAAATGATAGCGGCATAAACCCCAACGAAAAAGGGTGCGTCATCCGCACCCTCATCGCACTTGCAACTGCTCGCCTGTTTCAAAGTCCCGCGACGACTGAGGTCATCGCGGAATGTCGAGGTGGGAGCACCTGAACGCGGCGCTGAAGCGCCGCTCTACCCAACCTACTTCTGGCTGTCCTGGAACCGCTTGTTGACTTCGGCCCAGTTCACCACGTTCCACCATTCTTTCAGGTAGTCGGCGCGGCGGTTCTGATATTTCAGATAGTAGGCGTGTTCCCAAACATCGTTGCCCATGATGGGGTAAAAGCCCTGGCTCATGGGATTGTCCTGATTGGCCGAGCTGATGACCTGCAGTTTGCCGCCCTGGTCGCGCACCAGCCACGTCCAGCCGCTGCCGAACTGCTTCACCCCGGCGTCGTTGAACTTCTCCTTGAAGGCGTTGAAGTCGCCAAAGGTGCTCTTGATGGCATCGGCGATGGCGCCGTTGGGATCGCCACCGGCATTCGGGCCCATGATCTTCCAGAACATGGAGTGGTTGACGTGGCCGCCACCGTTATTGCGCACGGCGGTGCGAATGGCCTCGGGCACGTTCTCCAGGCCTTTGATCAGATCTTCGGCGCTCAGCTTCTGCAGTTCGGGAGCTTTCTCCAGCGCAGCATTCAGGTTGGTTACGTAGGCCTGATGATGCTTGTCATGATGCAGGTGCATGGTTTGCGTATCGATGTAAGGTTCAAGAGCAGAGTAATCATAGGGCAGCGCAGGAACTTCATGTGCCATTCTGTTTCTTCCTCCAGTTGGCGTTGATGCAAAGGAACGACGGGTGGTTTCAAAAGCGCGGGCCAGACCCACATCTTCGCCCGGCAACCATTATAGAGCGTGACAAGAGTTTCCAGTTTCTAGTATCGAGTTTCGAGAAAGCAGCGGATGTCTTCTCGGGCCGGCGAACCGCAGATCCCTCGACTCCGCTGCGCTACGCTCGGGATGACACCTGAGAGGTAAACCGCGGCTACGGCGTCCCTGAAAGTTTGCTCCCTCTTCCCCTGCTACAATTCAGGCGAAATCGGGGCGAACGGAGTGGGACGAAGCTACACCCTTCCGGGCCCGAATTCATCGAACTACTGGCCCCTTGCCGCCGTATAAGTCTTTAGCAGTGAGTGGGATTTGGGCCAGGAGTCACGCCCCTTGGGAGCGCTGATTGGACGACAACCAAGCCGTCAATGCCCTTGTCCGTCGCTGTGTGTCCGGCGACGCTGCGGCATGGCAGGAAATTGTCCAGCAGTTTCACCGGAGGATTTATAACATCTGCTACCGCTTTTCGGGATCGGCGGATGACGCGGCGGACCTGAGCCAGGAAGTGTTTATCAAGATGTATCGCACGCTCAGTACGTTTGACACCTCGCGCGCTTCGTTCATGACCTGGGTGACCACGGTCACGCGCAATCTGCTGGTGGACCACTTCCGTAAGGGAAAGTACGACCGGATTACCGACTCGCTGGATGCGACTCCCGGCAACCAGGAAGACGGGCTGACGCTGGCCGATCAACTGGAAGACGGGGCTGCCAGCCCGGAGGCCAGAATGCGCAGCCAGGAGACCCAAAAGCTGGTCCATGAGGCTCTGAAGAGGCTTTCGCCCGAGCTGCGGGAAGCGGTGATTTTGCGCGATTTGCAGGATTTGGACTACAAGGACATTGCCAAAGTCCTCAATGTGCCCGAGGGAACTGTGAAAAGTCGCATAAATCGGGGACGAACGGAACTAGCAAGGCTGTTACAACGTAATTACAAGCAGGTAGGGTGATGGCAGGCGAGAACCAATCCGGAATGCAGTGCGTCGAGATTGAAGCCCTTCTGGCTGAAGCTCTTGGACGGTACGCTGCATGGCTCCACGCTGGTGGCCTTCGAAGCTCATCAGCAGACTTGCCTCGGCTGCCGCACCATGGTGGAAGAAGCTGGGGCAGGAATGCACTGGCTGAAGGGGCTGGACGAAGCTGAGCCGCCGCGCAACCTGGTGCATAACATCCTGGCGCAGACCATCGGAGCGCTGCCGTCGGAACACCTTGTGCCGGCTCCGCGCGGTGAAGGCTGGTTCGAAAAGCTGAAGGGACGTCTGGCTCCGGTATTCGCGCCCGTCGTGACTCCGCGCTTCGCCATGTCGTTCGGTATGGCGTTCTTCTCCATCACCTGCTGCTGGGCATCGCCGGCTTCCACATGAGCGACCTGCGGCATCTGGATCTGAGCTCCAAGGGCATTACCAAGACTTATTACGCTACCCAGGCGCGCGTGCATCCGTTATTACGAGAACATCCGCCTGGTATATGAGATTGAGTCGCGAGTGCGCGATCTGCGGCAGGTTACGACTCCCGAGAACAAGGACAACCAGCAACCGCAGGAGGCTCCCGCGCCCAATCCGAAGAATCCCAACAAGAGCGATAACCGGCAACCGCAAAACCACAGCAACCAGAACACTAGCCGCGACGAAGGCCCGCCTATGCTGGCCACGTTCCCGGCGGTGATGTTGATAGCAACGAATCAGGCCCGGCTGAACAGGAGAACCGCATGAACTGCGCCAATCATGTCGATGTTCCCGCTGTCGCATACTGTCGCACTTGTGGCAAGCCACTGTGCAGCAGCTGCGCGCGAGACGTCCGTGGCGTTATTTACTGCGAGGAATGTTTAGCCTCGCATTTGAGCGGCGCTATGCCGCCACCCGGCTCGACCGCCGTGCCTCCGGGTGTAGTGCCTCCAACGGGTCTACCCAGCCCAAAGCTGGCCGCCATCCTGGGATTCATTCCCGGCGTCGGCGCCATGTACAACGGCGAGTTTGCCAAGGGTTTCGTTCACGTGCTGATTTTCGCCACCCTGATCTGGATGGCCGACCACTGAGCGGCTTCTTCGGCCTGGGTATCGCCGCATTTGTGATCTATATGCCGATTGAGGCTTATCAGACTGCGCAAGCGCGCCAGCTGGGATTGCCGGCGCCGGATCCGTTCGGCTTCAACCATCTGTTTTCTTCGGGCTTCGGAAGTCCCCGGCCCACTTCGGGTGCGCCAGCTGATCCCGCCTCTTGGGCTGGTAATGTAGTGCCCCAAGGTGATGCTCCGGCGGTTGCACCGCCGCCAGCCGAGCCGGTGGTCGATGAGCCGCACTCGCGAGTGCCGGTGGGTGCGTTCATCCTGATCGGACTGGGCGTTTTGTTTCTGCTTGACGAGTTGGGCGCGTTGCACTTTGACTGGATCTGGCGTTTCTGGCCCCTCATCCTGATTGCGATCGGGGTTCGTGTACTGATGCAGCGTCAGCGCAGAGGCTGGTGAGGAGAAGATCATGAGATACCGTTACAACAAATATTGCTCCTGTGCCCGCTGTCGTGCCCACGGTTTCATGGGACCCGCTGTGCTCATCACCATCGGCGTGCTGTTTCTGCTTGACCAGATGGGCCACGCCCATTGGATGGGATTCGACTTCACCTGGCCGGCGCTGTTAATCGTGATCGGCTTGATCAAGCTGCTGGAACATAGCGCTTCGACCTACGGTCACGTCCCGCGCGAATACAACAACCCGTTGCCGCCGAATCCGGGACAGCCGATTCCGCCCGGGACTCCGGGATATCAGGGTTATCCGGGGTATCCGGGATACCCGGTTCAGCCGCAAGCTCCGGTGGCGCCACCGCCGCCGACGCCTTCGGCCGGATTCATAACGCCCGGCGCGTCGCTTCAAGGACCCGATGACAGGGAGGGACACAATGGCTAGCCCAAATCTGTATCCTCCTCCGAGTGCGCCGCCTCCGCCGGCACCGATGTATCCCCAGCGCCGCTCGATTGCGGGGCCGCTGATCCTGATCGTGATCGGACTGCTCTTCTTTCTGCGGAATTTTGGGCTTCGCTTTCCCCTCTGGCACTGGTTCGGACACTGGTGGCCGGTACTGCTGATCCTGTGGGGCGTGATCGCGCTGATTGAGCACTCGAGCGCCAGCCGCATGGGATATCGCACCCGTCATCTCGGTGCTGGCGGCATCTTCCTGCTGGTGCTGCTGGTCGGGCTCGGGGTCACCGCTCATTACAGCTCCGATGTCGACTGGAGCGGTATGCGTGACCAGATCCAGATGGACGATGACCTGGGCGGCATCTTCGGAACGGCCTTCACCTTCGAGGATACGCTGCAGCAGCCTTTCCCTGCGCACGGCAACCTGCGAGTGGTGTGCGACCGCGGAACGCTGAACATTTCGCCGTCCGACGACAATACGGTGCGAGTGGTGGTCCACAAGAAGCTCTACGCGCAAAATCAGAAGGACGGGGATAAATACAACGAGCAGACCAGGCCGCAAATCACGGTGACCGGCAACTCGGTTTTAGTGAACGCCAACACCGACGGCGCTGGCGAACACGGCGTAGAGTCTGACTTGGACATTTTTGTGCCTGCCGATGCGGCCCTCGACGTGGCCGGCAAGCGCGGCGACGTGACCGTGAATGAGCGCAAGGCCGACGTCAAGATCGCTTTGCAACATGGTGACATCGAGCTGAACGATATCGGCGGAGCCGCTAAAGTGAGCCTGGAAAAAGGTTCGTTGCGCGCTTCCAAGATTGCCGGCGATCTGGATGTGGATGGCCGCCTGGACAACGTCACCATCGACGAAGTTGCCGGCGCAGTGCATCTGAACGGCGATTTCTACGACGACATCCGTCTCAGCAAGATTGCCAAGACCGTTACCTTCAAGACTTCGCGCTCCGACATGCAGATCGCTTCCGTTCCCGGCGATATCGAGATTGCCAGCGACGAAGTTCGGGGCAGCGATCTGACCGGTCCCAGCCGCGTAGTGACCAGTTCCAAGAATATCCATCTGGAAGACATCTCAGGCGACCTGCAGGTGGAATCCAACAACGGCAACGTAGAAGTGTCGACCGCTGGCAAGCCCGGCAAGATGACGGTGAGCACGCAGCACGGCGATGTGTCTTTGACGCTGGCCAGCAAGCCGCCGGCGGACAAGGTGGACGTAAACACGGCGCACGGCGACATTACCCTGACCCTGCCGTCGAATGCCGGTTTTCAGATCACCGCCGGTACTCGTAAGGGTGACATTACCTCGGAGTTCAATGCGGTGAAGGTTGATGAGAGCAATGGCACGTCGCACGCCAGCGGTACCGTAGGCAACGGCGTCAGCAAGTTGCAAATCAACACTGATACGGGCGACATCAAGATCGGCAAGGGGTGAAGCCAGTGGTTAGTGGGTAGAAAAGAAGTCTTGGGTAAGGAGCCTGGAAGTTTGGGTAAGACCTTGAGGGTGCCCCGTCCCAGCTGCTTTTGCTGGGCGGGGTTTTTCGTTGCATCAACAAAATTCCGTGGG
This sequence comes from uncultured Acidobacteriaceae bacterium, assembly GCA_963833305.1. Classification (GTDB taxonomy): domain Bacteria; phylum Acidobacteriota; class Terriglobia; order Terriglobales; family Acidobacteriaceae; genus Bog-257. The sequence continues at coordinate 438,556 of CAWHXN010000011.1, forward strand.
CCTTGTTCGCATCTCGATGTTGTCTTTCCGGGTCACGGTTTTCTAGCCAACTTTCACTCGCCTGGCGCGATTTTCATCCTCGCATCTTTATGTTCCTTCTCATAATCTCCAGTTCGGCCTAGCTGGCTGCGGGAGCCGTTGTGGGTGTGCTCGGTCCGTTCTTACTCTTCGTGAAGGCCTGGATCAATCCCTCCAGAAACGAGAAAAATACGTCCACGGCATATCCCACCACGAAAGCGAGGGCCAAGGGAGGAATAGATGCTCCCTGAGTGATGGTGAAGTTATTAAACAGGCCAACCACTCCTCCCGCGATAGCGGCGATGAGGAAGCGCGCGGAGTCGGAGTGCGACGGGACGAATGTCCGACTGCTCATTTCCTGGGAGAAGGAACGCAAGAGAAAGGCGCAGGTGCCCAGAAGAGCATAAAGAACGGGAAGGATACAAGTACCGATCGCGCCGTAGAAAACCGAGACATCATCGGTTACTTCCTGGCCAAAATATCGCGCGTCCTGGTACACCGAAACCCGTTCGCTAACCACTCCGCTGATCGGTAGCGGTAACGGCACCTTCAACTCGAACGTATTCTTGTATCCATCTTTTCCCTTCACCTGGTCAGCAAGGGGGTCGTACACCCTGCCCAATATAAGGCGGTTCAATTGCCGGCTACGGGCGTAAATTGCCCGAATCTCAGCCGCGAAGGTCTGGAGTTCCGTAAGCACATCCGATGGACTTAGACCCGGAGGAAGCGTAGCGGTTGCCGAGGTATTTCCAGAAGCGGCCGCTAATGTAGCGGCTGCAGCCTGATCGCTAAAAGGCCCGAATTGCGCCGTTAACTTTACGGTCAGATCGTTGGCACTGGCGATGTCGCTGCGAATCGTGTTGGAAATAGCGGAAGAAATAAAACTCGCCAGCGAAAATGGAACAATCACTACCGCCAGACAGATTACCCATGTCCAATAAGTGCGGACGGTGGGCCGGGTATCGAAAGTACGCAAGCTCTCGGCGGTGACCGGCCTGAGCTGCGCGGCCAGCCTGGTGAGCGCCGCCAGTAGGTTAGCTGCTGTTGTCGTGTTCCATCCAGCAGTTACCGCCAGCCGCGCTTCCAGAACGCTGTTACGGGTCTTGTCATCGATGTCGGCCCCAATTTCGGCGGCATACATGAGCAGCCGCTCGGCATCCACCAGGGCCTCAATGAAGTAGTCCGGCGGGGCTGGATACGCCGCGGAATCGCCGGCCGGCGCTGTATCGTACGCCGTTTTATCTGGCGAACCAGCAGTCCCCGGAACCGCAGCGTTCGTTGTATCCGGTCCTTCCGGTCTGGGTGTGTCAGCAGAAATGCCGGGCGCCGGCGCGGACATAAGCTACCTCGATGCAATTGTTGAGTCTGTCTGTGTCCCCATCCGCAGCGCGATGATGATACTCCACACTTTCAGACGATCAAAGCATAAAGGACAAGGGAAAAGATCATACAACGGAATCAGGCAGGCTGACTCAGCTCGCTGCAACAGGCGGAAATTCAGAAGTGTACTTACGACATTCGCAAAATGTCTGACAATCTTGCTAGCCAGAGGATCGTCGCCGACCAGGACCTCAGCCCAGCCTGATGGTTTCTATCCTCTAACCACTCTCTTTACAATCCCTTCCACCTCCGCTACCACTTCATCGATGGGCTTGTGCGTGGTATCGATGATGATCGCGTCATGGGCTGGGGCCAGCGGCGATACAGGTCGCGAGCGATCACGTTCGTCGCGCGCGGCAATCTCGGCCCGCACGCGCTGGGCTTCCTGGGCGGAGGCTGATCCGTTTTGCAAAGTTCGCCGCTCGGCTCGCACGCCGGCATCGGCATCGAGAAAAACCTTGACCTCGGCGTTGGGAAACACCGCAGTGCCGATATCGCGTCCCTCCATCACCACGCCGCCATTGGCGCCCAGCTCGCGTTGCCGCGCCACCAGCACCTGCCGCACCTGCGGATGAACCGACACCTGCGACGCTGCAGCGGTGACGTCGGCCTGGCGAATTCGCTGCGATACATCACGGCCATCCAACAGTACCCGATTGCCTTCACCGCAAGGTTCGAGTTGAAGCTGGGAATTTTCCGCCAACTGGCGCAGCGCTTTCTCATCCTGGAGCGAAACCTGCTGCTCCATAGCTTTCAGCGCGATCGCGCGGTACATGGCGCCACTCTCGAGATTGATATAGCCAAGCTTGCGCGCCAGGCGTGCGGCGATGGTGCTCTTGCCCGATCCTGCCGGCCCGTCGATGGCGATGATCAACTTGCGCGGCGCCGTCATTTCTTGCGGGTATCCTGATCGGAACGATCGGGTTTGCGGGACGTCCTGGATTTCACCGGACGCCGCTCGACCAGCGGCATGCCCGGACGTGGCGGAAGCGCTTCGAACTTCGGTCTGGGCTTGACTTCGCGAACCACCAGCGGTTGCTGCGCTTGCAGCGATGTCACCTGCAACATCACACGTCCGCCGACATGAACAAAGCTTAGCTCGCGCGCCGCCTGCAGCGCGTTGATGGCTTCGCGCACTCGCGCCCGGCCGATCAGATTGGAAAAGAATTGTTCAACTTCTTCCTGCTGCGCCGCCAGTACACAGTCAAGATATTTCGAAACTAACGCGGTCAGCGATTCCGCGACCGAGACGTGCATGCCCTCTTTTACCGCGTCGGGTGACCAGCGAAACAGCACATCCCAGAAGACGCCCTCGTCCTGCTTGTAATCGACTCGCGTGATGCGCAGCTTGGCCCACAGTTCGTCCAGAGCGCGGTCCAGCGCTGCCTCCGAGATATCGCCGCCCAATAACTCGCGCAGCCGATTCTTGGAGATCGGGCCTTCTTTCTGGATGATGGGAAACGTATCGACCGCGAGCGGAGAGTAACCCGACCGTGCCCCTGCCTTTGGCGCCTGCCGCGGGTTGCGGTCGCCGACCAAGCCGTAGAAATAGGGAAACGCCGAAGCCGATACGATGAAGTTGTTATCCGGAAAAACGTTGGCCTCGTAGGCAGCTTTCTCGCGCAGCAGGCGAACCATCAGCTCCTTGGCCTCGCGAGCACTGGGATTGGCGAAGGCCATCTGTACTGTTGGCAGCTTCTCATCGCTGCCGGCGTAAGCGCCGACAAACGTTGGTACCAGCACCGCCGGCCGCTGCGGATAGAGCAGGCAGAAACCCACCGAATCGATAAATTCGCGCGCCTCGTCGAGCGTGCGGACCGGCCGCCCGTTCAAGCGCCACTTTTCCCGGCGCAGCTCCTGGAGTTGTTGTTCGAACATAAGAAAAGCAGCTATCAGCCCTCAGCTATCAGCTCTCAGTTAGGGGCTTTAAGCTCTTAGCTTTTAGCTCTTGGTCAGCGAAGCTCGGCATTCCTCAGACCTCGTACCGAAGTCCGCATGGAAAGAGGCACAGCCTGCGATTGGATTGCTAAAAGCTAAGAGCTAAAGGCTAAGAGCCCAAGCCGACAGCTGACGGCTGATAGCTGACAGCTAGATTCGTTTGAACGCCCGCTGAATATCTTTAACAGAATACCGCAGAACGACCGGACGGCCATGTGGACAGCTCATCGGGCAATCCGTCTTGGCCAGCTCGCTCAGCAGCCATTCCATTTTGTTCTGCTCCAGCGGCATGTTGACTTTGATAGCGGCGTGGCAGGCAATGCTGGCGGCAACGCTGGTGCGAATCCTGTCGAGGTTGAGCGACTGCTCTTCGCGCTCGAACTGCTCCAGGATTTCGTGCAGCAAGTGCTCGATGTCGCCGGGCGAAACTCCGGCGGCGGTTGTCTTGACCGCGATGGTCCGTGATCCGAAGGGTTCCACCTCGAAGCCGTTGCGATTCAGTTCGTCGGAAATTTCAGCGAAGACTGCCATCTGGCCCGGAGTCAGCTCCACGATGAGCGGCATCAGCAGTTGCTGCCTCTCCGGCGACTCGGCCAGTCGCCGCTTGCAGATTTTCTCGAACAGGATGCGCTCGTGTGCAACGTGCTGATCGATGATCCACAGTCCCTGTGAGATTGACCGCCAGGATAAACGAATCGCGAATCTGCCCCACTGGCTTGAGGCTGGCCAGCGACTCCAGACTGACGGGAGCGTCTTCGTCGGGCAGTTCCGGCGAACAACCGTTTCCGCCGGGTACCGGCATTGCTGCGGCCGGACCTCCGAACGTCTGCGGCCCGAATCGCGCTACCGGAATTGCAGCGTTTCCTTCCACTGCAAATCCGCTGCCCTCGAATTGCAAGGGTGCGGTGAAGGGCGGAATCTCACGCGCTCGCAAGGCGAATGCGGCATCGGCTTCGGTCACCTGCAAGTCACTGCCTCCGAAATCGCGGGCTCCTGGAGTCAGCGAAGGAGACGCAGTTGCGCCGGCGCGGATCTCGGTCATGAATGCCGGTACGGGCCGCGACTTCATCAGCACCGCGCGCACCGAGTCGCGAATGAAATCGTGCAGCACCGACGATTGCCGGAATCGAACCTCGGTCTTCGACGGATGCACGTTCACATCGACTTCGGTGAACGGCATGTCGAGGAAGAGCAGGACGACCGGGTACACGGTTGGCGGAATGATGTTACGGTAGGCCTCGGTCAGGGCGTGCTGCACCAGACGGTCGCGAATCAGCCGGCCATTTACGAAGATGAAGATGGAATTGCGATTGAGCTTCTGGATCTCGGGTCGCGAGACAAAGCCGTGCAGCTTGATCTCGCCTTTTACCGGTTCTTCTTGTGGTTCTTCCAGTTCGCTGCGCCGCCATGGCGGAGGCTGCGGCAAGCCTGATGCGCTCCAGCGGCAGCAGCGCGCTCAACGGAATCAACTGGTCGAGCGTTTCTTTGCCGAATACCTGATAGATGCGCTCCGAGTGGTCGGCAACCGGCGGCGCAACCAGCATCGCATTCGTGGCCGAGTGCAACTCCCAATGCATTTCGGGATGAGCCAGCGCATAATGCGTCACCAGCGAAGCAATGTGCGACAGCTCGGTCGACTCGGCTTTCAGAAACTTGCGCCGCGCGGGAATGTTGTAGAACAAATCGCGAATAGTGATGCAGGTTCCCAGAGGCAGCCCCGCCTCTTCGACCGTGAGCAATCTTGCCGCCGGCGATTTCGATCACTGTGCCTGCGGCTTCTTCCGCGGCGCGCGTTTCCAGATCGCAGACGGCTGACCGAGGCGATCGACGGCAGCGCCTCGCCACGAAATCCCAGAGTCGCGATGTTCAGCAGGTCATCGGTGTTGCGAATCTTCGAAGTGGCGTGGCGCTCGAAAGCCAGCATGGCGTCGTCGCGCACCATGCCGCAGCCGTCGTCGGTCACCTGGATCAGCTTCTTGCCGCCAGCTTCGATGTTTACTCGAATGCGCTGTGCACCTGCGTCCAGCGAGTTCTCCAGCAGCTCCTTCACCACCGAGGCAGGGCGCTCCACCACTTCGCCGGCGGCGATCTTGTTGGCGACGTTTTCGGAGAGAACGTGGATGCGGCCCATAAATACAGTTTCAAGTTCCTAGTTCGAGTTTCAAGTCGCGAAGAAGACCGCTGAAGAGCTAACGCCAAAGGGCACCGATCAGCATTGATAAAGCGATGCCCGCAATGATTAGTAACGCAACTACTTGTTGCGGGTTACGCCTGGCGTACTCAAACTCCGATGCATCCGGCCTGAGATGACGTTCGTAGCGTCGGAGCCAATCAGGGCGGGCGAGAAATAATACGGCAGCGAGGAATACTGCTCCACAAATCGTACCAAATACTATAGTGAGAACCATTCCTCCCTCACCCGACCTCAACTCGAAACTGGAAACTGGAAACTGGAAACTGTTCCGCTACTGTCTTGGCGCGAAATATCCCTTCCTGGCGCGCACGTGGTACTTCTTGTTGTCGGCGAGGATTTCGATCTTGCGGTACTTGCCGTCAGCCTCAAAATCGGCTGGCTTATACGAGATGGCGTACTGGCTGCGCAACTCGTCGGAAATTTCCGCAAACGCATTGGACACGTCTTCGATTTTGAACGGGAAAAAAGCTTTGCCGCCGGTTTCTTCCGCAAAGTGTTCCAGAACCTTATCGCCGCGCAGTTTCAGACCGCTGGTGTTGGTGGAGATGGCGTAGATGATGACTTCGGCGCGTTGGGCCATCTCGACCGCTTCTTCGCGCGAGACACGGCTCTGATTATCCTCACCGTCACTGAGCAGAATGATGGCGCGCCGCGTGGCGATGACACCCTTGTCAGCCTGCATCAGCTTGTCGCGGCAGGCAAAATAAATGGCGTCATACATGGCGGTGCCGCCGCCGGCCCGCAGCATGCGCACTCCTTTGGAAAGCGCTTCGGGATCGTCGCTGAAGTCCTGCGTAACCTCGGGCGTGGTGTCGAAGCCAATGACAAACGCCTTATCAAACCGCGGCCGGATAATCTGGTTCAAGAACTCAATCGCGGCTTCCTGCTCGAACTTGAAGCGGTCGCGCACTGAGTTGCTGGCGTCGATCAACAGCCCCACGCGCAGAGGCAGGTTGGTCTGCCGATTAAACGATTGAATGCTTTGCGCCGGCTTGCCATCATCGTAAACACGAAAATCGTTCTGGGTCAGGTCCTTCACGAAGTGATCGCGTTTGTCGGTGACCGTGAAGACCACATTCACTTCGTCTACGCGCTTGCGAATTATCGTAAGCGTGTCGTCCACGCCCCCGCCCGCGTCTCCACCGGGGGTTACCGCTGGCTGTGCCGATCCTACTCCGTACTCCGGCTGCCCCGACTTGGTGTTGGTTTGTCCGTTGGCTTGCGATGGCGTCGAGCTGGTGCTACCCGTCGACCCCGCGCTATTCGTAGTCGGCGGAGTTGAAGCTTGCGCCGGTGCGCTAGTCTGGCCAGTTGCCGGTGATGCTGCGGGAGCAGGTGGCGCAGGCGGAGGAGGAGGATACTTCGTCGCCGAGGGTGCGGTGGGAAGTTGCTGTTGTGGCGAGTCTTGGGCGACGAGCCCCCAAGGTAACGCCGCCGCCAAAACCAGGATCAACCAATAATTCATGCGATTCTCGATTATAGCTGCTGGCGTGCATACCCACCCGAGCCCAAGGCTGTGCGGCTCCCTGTAGGCTATTTGACGGCCCTGATTAGATTTCGGCTCGTTGATGCTTACTGTGTCGAGAAACTCAAAACTAGCGCTCGCGAAGAGTCACTCGTTGCAAGCTCGGGGTAGTTTACAGCTCGGCAGACGACCAGCGTCTAGCAGAATGCACGACGTGCGGCGTATCCATGGTCAGCTTGCACACCCAGCGTGTGGGCTGCCACGACCAGTCGTTTTGATCGAGACGCTGGAGTTCGAACTGCTAAGTCACTTGCCGCAATCGCTCAAGACACTGCTACCACAGGCAGTTGACGATTACGGAAGTAACTGAGAAGCTCCTTGCTTTTCAGGAGTGTTCGATTCAGTCATCTGTCCCGGTGGAACTCGTTTGCAGGTGGACGTTGCTCCCCTATATCGCGAATGTATCGAAAACCAGTTTCCGAAAAACGGTTGTTAATCGAAGGGCTTACAGAGTAGCCGAGCATCCGCCGAACGTTGAAATCACCTACCCGGACGCCTACCCCCGAAAAGTCTCAGTAATCGGTTTTAGTAATAAGTTGCAGTTACGTTCGTACTCTGGAAGGACACTTAGCTGTTGCTCCGAGCGCAGTGGTGCCCGGATATTCGAAAGGGGAGTTGTTCGAACTGGCCGTTCCAAACTCCGCCTTTGATCGTGTCCGCGCCACTGGAGTGTTAGATGAGTTTTTCCCACGTCGTCCTATTACAGGTCTTGCCTCGCTTCAATTTCTTCCAACCTAAAACAAAAATCGCAATTTTCTTAATGATTGCCGCGCTGTTCCCGACGCTGACTGCCGCGCAGGAACCGGTCCCAGCGTTACCGCGGGTTTATATCGATACCACGTGGAGCCCACCCGCCGGGGCGACCTGGCAAGTCAATTCGCCTTCAACGTTGCAGTTTGCGCTGAACCTCGCCGCACCCGGCGACACGATCATCCTGGCCAATACAGGCCCCTACTCGGGAAACTTTACCCTCCCGGCCAAGACCAACCCGAACAATCTGTGGATTTATATTGAAAGCGCTGGCCTCACCAGCCTGCCGCCTCCGGGCAGTAGGGTAGGTCCGGGTAACGCTGGAAACATGGCCCAAATCACATCGCCCGGTGTGGCTGCTCCGATCACGTTGGCCCCCGGCGCGAATCACTATCGTTTAGTGGGCTTGGAAATCACCTCAAACTCGACACAAGGCAGCGATCAAAACAATAGTCCGCCAAGCAACAACTTCACCTGGTGTCTGATTTGCTGGAATCCCGCGATTGGACTTACCGAGCCCGACTCGATCACCATCGATCGCAGCTACATCCACGGCTCACCCTCGCAGGATGTCGGCCAGGGCGTGCAAGCCAATGGCAGCAACTTCGCCGTCATCGACAGCTACATCTCCGACATTCACCTCAGCACCTCCGACTCGCAGGCCATACTTGCCTTCTGGACACCGGGACCAATCAAGATCGTCGACAACTATCTTTCGGCCACGACCGAAGACGTGCTGTTCGGCGGCGCGGGCGGCTACAACAATCCTTATGTGCCGTCGGATATTGAGATTCGAAACAATCACTTCTACAAGCCGCTCAACTGGGACTCCTGCGGCGTAGGAGGAACGGTGCCTGCAGGAGGGTTGCTGGCCGACGGCACACACTGTCCCAGCAGTCCCAATAATCAGTGGGTGGAAAAAAACAATCTGGAGTTCAAGAGTGCGCAGCGGGTGATCGTCACCGGGAATGTGATGGAGAACACCTGGGTCAGCGGCCAGACCGGCTCGTCAATTCTATTCACCATCCGCACCAGCCAAAGTGGAAATCTTGCGGTGGTGGATGACATTACCCTCGAGAACAACATGCTGACTAACGTGGATAAAGGGATGGGAACCCTGGAGCAAGATGATCAATGCAACGCACAAGACGGCTATCCGCAATGTACCAATCCCGGGGAAAGCAAGCGCGTTAAGATCTACGACAATCTCTTCCTGTTGAGGCCCAGCCAGGATACTTACCAGCATTCGGGCATTGAGTTAGACGGCGGAAACACGATCGATGTCGGACTGACCGACTACGTTTTCCAGCACAACACGGTGTTGATGAGCGATCAATCGACACTCTGGAGAGCGGTCGGCTTCTCCATGCCGCAGATGCCCTGGGGCTGCTCGCCGCCGCAAGGCTTCTCGTCGACCCACAACGTCTGGATCTTAGACAACGCATTGACCCAGGAGCCGGACGGCGACTGTGGTTTCGTGAGCACGTTTGGCATAGTCGGCTTAGGGTATTACATGGGCGACCCTTCGCCGATGGCGTCGCGGTTCTTTGGCAACGCGATCTTCGCGCCCGGAGCCGCCTATACCTATCCATCCAATAACGATGTGACCACAACGCCGTTCACCTTCGTAAATCCCCAGGGTGGAAACTACGAACTGCTGGTCCCCGATTGGACAGATACGACTGACGGCAAAGTTTCAGGCATTGACTGGGCCAGCCAGCAACAGGCCAGCACGGTATTAGTGACATCAGCGGCGAGCAGTTTGTACTCGAAGGAGTCGACGCTGCTGACCGCGACGGTGAGCGTGATGGGTTCGGCAGGAGCGCCGACTGGCACGGTGAACTTTATGCTGGGCAACATGGTGCTGGGGACCGGGACGCTGACCATCATCGATGGCAACGATTCCTCGGCCAGCATGCAGTTAAGTGGGTCGCTGCTGACTCTGGGACCGAACAGCATCACTGCCGTTTACTCGGGCGACAGCAACTATTCCGGCTCAACCTCGCCGCCGATCACGGTGACGCTGTTGAGTTCCGATGACGGCTTCGGGACCGTAAACGTCGGCACTCCGGCAACGGGGCAGACGCTGAGTTACACGTTCGGCAGCAATGCGCAGCTGACGGCGATCAACATCCTGACCATGGGAGTACCGGGCCTGGACTTTACTAATGGTGGCGGCAGCACTTGCACGGTGGGAACGCCGTACACGGCGGGACAGAGTTGCACGGTAACGGTAGCCTTCACGCCGACGGCGCCGGGAATGCGCGCGGGCGCGATAACTTTGTTTGCTCAGGGGAGCAACCTTCCGCTGAACACCTGGTACGTGAACGGTGTGGGCGAGTCGCCGGCGGTCACCATCGATCCGGGAACTCAGACGACGTTAGGGACGATCACCAATGCGGCCACCTATGGCTCTGCCCTGGATGGAGCGGGCAATGTCTATGTGGCCGATCAAGTCAACGGGCAGGTAGTGAAGATCGCAGTCGGCACGCAGCAGCAGAGCGTGGTGGTGAGCCAACTGAGCGCGCCAACCTCGGTGGCGCTCGACGGAGCAGGGAACCTTTACATCGCCGAGAGCAGCGGCGTGGTGATGGTGCCCAACGAAAACGGGACGCTGAATGCCGCCGACATGACGACGTTGCAGATCGCGGGCCTGGGTCTGGCGCAAGGCATTGCAGAGGACGGCAACGCGAATCTGTACGTGGCCGACAGCGGCACGGGGAATGTAATTCAAGTACCGGGAGGATACGGGACCCCGGTAATCCTGGCCTCGGGCCTGACCAATCCGCACGGAGTTGCAGTGGATGCGTCAGGAAATATGTACGTGTCCAGCGACAACCAGGTAAGCGAGTATCCGGCGGGCGGCGGGACGGCGATTCCGATGGGCACGGGTTACAGCACGCCGCAGTCGGTCGCGGTCGATGCCTCGGGCACGGTGTATGTGGCCGACACGGGCAACGCGCAGATCGTGAAAGTCGCGCCGGGTGGGCAATCGCAATCGGTGCTGACGGTGACGGGACTGGTGGCGCCGCACGGCATCGCGCTGGATGCTACAGGCGATGTGTATGTCTCGGACAGCAGCAATGTGTACGAAGTGAACCGCGTGCTAGCGCCGCCGCTGAGCTTTGGCAACGTCGCGGTGGGGACGACCAGTCCCTCACAGATTCTGCAGGTGTCGAATATCGGCAATCAGCTGCTGAGTGCGAGTGGGCTGGCGATCTCGGCAAACTTCACGCAGCAACCGTCGGGCGGCACGGATTGCAGTTCGAGCACGCAGCTGTCGGGAGGCGGAGCCTGCGAGATCGCGGTGGCATTTTCGCCGACCACGACCGGAGTGTTGAACGGGACGGTGGCGTTGACGGACAATGCCCTCAACAATGCGTCGAGCCAGCAGACGGTAGCGCTGACCGGCACAGGGACTTCATCGCAACAGCAACCACAGACGATCACGTTCCCGAATCCAGGGACGCAGACTTACGGAGTAGCGCCAATCACGCTGACGGCGACGGCTTCGTCGGGATTGCCGGTGAGCTACACCGTGCTGTCGGGACCGGCGATGGTCAGTGGCAGCTTGTTGACCATCACCGGAGCAGGGACGGTGACGGTGCAGGCCAATCAGGCGGGCAATAGTCAGTGGCAGCCTGCGCCGCCCGTGAATGACACCTTCACGGTGAGTCAGGCAGTTCTCACGGTGACCGCTAACAATGCTTCGATGACTTACGGCGGCACACTGCCAACCTTTACGGCTAGCTACACCGGCTTCGTCAATGGCGACGGACAAGGCGTGCTGAGCGGTACACCGAGCTTGACCACGACGGCGACTTCGAGCTCGCCGGCCGGCAACTATACGATTACCGCAGCGCAGGGAACATTGACGGCGCAGAACTACACGTTCGCGTTCGTTAATGGCACGTTGACCATCAACAAGGCGGTGCTGACCGTCACCGCCAACAACGCCTCGATGACTTACGGTGGAACGCTGCCGGCTTTCACGGCCAGTTACACCGGTTTTGTGAATGGTGACGGCCAGGGCGTGCTGAGCGGTGCTCCGAGCTTGACTACGACCGCGACCTCAGGTTCGCCGGTCGGCAATTACACCATCACAGCGGCCCAAGGCACGATGGCTGCACAGAACTACACGTTCGCTTTCGTCAATGGCACGCTGAACATCGGTCCGGCGGTGCTGACGGTCATCGCTAACAATGCTTCGATGACCTATGGCACGACACTGCCAACCTTTACCGCCAGTTACACCGGCTTCGTCAACGGTGACGGACAAGGCGTGCTGAGCGGAGCGCCGAGCTTGACCACGACAGCGGGTTCGAGCTCTCCAGTCGGCAACTACCCGATCACGGCTGCGCAGGGAACTTTGATGGCGCAGAACTATACCTTCGTCTTCGTGAACGGCACGTTGACCATTGTGCAGGCAACGCCAGTCATCACCTGGAACCCACGGACTCTCACACTTAGTCCCGGCGAAATGCTTGGCCCGGCAGGAGTGATGGATGCGACAGTGACTCCCAGTATCCCGGGCAGCTGGCGTTATTCCGTCGGCATCAACGGACATATCCTCCGGCTGCTGCCAACGATGGGCTTCCCCGTAGGGGTCTACAGGATCATCGTCGCATTTACGCCTCTGGACCAAACCGACTATGCGATGCCGGCTCCCGTGGAGCAGACCTTTACGGTCGTGCAGTAGATAGCAGATTCAACCGAAGTTCGTGCGCAAAATTTATCTGGCCTTTGCGCACGAACTTGGTTGTGTTTCAAGTAAGCCGGGTGCGTCTGCCAAACATCGGAACTCCAACCGGTGAGAGATCCCTGACGCATTTGTCGCCACCACCTTGCGGAAAATCGATTGATTTCCGCGGCAAGTTAAGTGCACCGCCAAATGCGAAACTCCGTCTGCGCAGTTTTGCAGCCCTCCCTGCGGTTCAGAAATTCGCAAACTGCACTAGAATTCCAATCAGCACAATTGAGAGCTAACTTTGGCGACAGTTCTTCTAGCCCGGCAGCTGCTGACTCCGCTTGAGCGCATCGACGACGCCGCGCTGGTGATGGAGGACGGAATCATTTCGGCGCTGGGGCCGCGCGGGGATATCTCGCTTCCTGCGAATGCGCAAACCATCGATTGCGGTAATTCCATTCTTACGCCAGGGATGATCGACATCCATGTTCATGGCGGCGCGGGACGCGACGTGATGGAAGGTACCGACGATGCTCTGGAGGCCATGGAGCGCTTGATGGTTCGCCACGGTGTGACCAGTTATTGTCCGACGACGGTCACCGCGCCGATGGATGAAACTCTGACCGCTCTGAAGGCGCTGGCAAAAGCCATGGAAGACGTGGAGCGCCAGGCTCCCGCTAATCCGCAACGCGCCCGCTCGCTGGGAATCCATCTGGAGGGTCCGTTTCTAAGCCATGCGCGGCGCGGCGTGCATCCCTCCATGTATCTGCAGCGAGCGTCTGCGGAGATTTTCAATCAGATGTGGGACGCCGCCGACGGACGAGTGCGGATTCTCACCATCGCCCCTGAGTTGGAGGGCGCACCCGACCTCATTCGCGACGTTTCGCAACGCGGGGTGTGCGTCAGCATTGGTCATTCCAACGCCAATCTGGGGCAAGCCACCGTGGGTATCAAGGCAGGAGCGCGACACGCAACCCATAGCTTTAATTCCATGCGGCGGCTCGATCATCGCGATCCTGGACTACTCGGCACAATTCTCACCGACCGAGGACTCACGGCCGACATTATCGCCGACGGCATCCACGTCGAGCCGGTGGTGGTCGATCTCTTTCTGCGGGCAAAGGGCGTTGACGGCGCAGTCCTGATTACCGATGGCATCAGCGCCACTGGCATGCCGGACGGAACGTACCGTCTTGGTTCTTTTGAAGTACACGTGAGCGACGGGCGGTGCGAATCGCATGGGAAGCTTGCCGGTAGCGTTCTGACCATGGACCGCGCGGTGCGCAACGTGATGGCCTTTGCCAACTTCAGTTTTCAAGACAGTATCCGGCTGGCCACACTAAATCCCGCTCGCGTTCTGGGTATCGAAAACCGCAAGGGTGTCCTGCGGGTAGGAGCCGACGCCGATATCGCAGTGTTTTCTCAAGCTGGCGAAGTGATGCAGACCATCGTGGGCGGAATGGTCGGTTAACCCGGCAAGCCCGGCGATTACGGCTGTCGCGATGCGCGACGCGCATTCCCCATCACCCGCCCAAGTGACCCTAATCACTGCCCTTGCGGCCATCCTGAGCGAAGGTCATAGAGGAGAGGTAGATGTTCCTCCCAGCCTTCCTGGATGGCCGCAGCAGGGCCGCACTCCGCCGTGTGCGGAGTATCTCGCAGTGGCACATCCCATCGTTATTTCTGCTTGGACTGCTGTCGTCTGCCGATACGCAGGCAGTCGATACGACATCGCATGCAGGTGCCGGATTTGGCAGCGGGATCTTACTCGGCTTGGTGCTTTCGGTTCTGTTTGGCGCACTGGCGCGCACCCGGGTCAAGAGCCTGGAGCGGCAGTCGGCCAAATGGAAGGAACTGGCGAATCATCATGAGTACGAGCGCAACCTTGCCCAACAGGAACTGGTAAGGAGACTGGGCGAGGAGCGCGAACTGGCCAAGGAAAAAATGCAGTTCGAATCGCAGCTGACCGACTACGAAAAGTACGCCTCACTGGCCCAGCTTGCTTTGGGTGCCGCGCACGAGATCAATAATCCGCTGCTGGGAATCCTGTCGCACCTCGAACTGGAGTGGAGAGACGCCACCGACGAACGACGGGAAGAAATCGAACAGTGTATTGAAGGAGCCAAGCGCATTTCCTCGGCGGTGCGAGGCTTGCTCGACTATGCCCGGCCAGGACCGCTGACGCTCAGCAAGGTCAACCTGCAGCGGCTCACCACCGAAACGGTCAAATTCCTGGAACATCAGCCCATGTTCCGTCAAATCGAATTGCAGAACTGCGTTCCCCACGACTTGCCCAATCTGAGCGCCGATTCCAACCAGTTGTCGCAAATCCTGATGAACCTGCTTCTCAATGCCGCCCAGGCAACTTCGCCGGGAGGAACGATCACCATCCTGGCCGACAAAGTGAAGTTTGCCGAAGTCATCGAGTTGCGAGTGCGAGATACCGGTTGCGGAATTCCAGCCGATATTCTGCCGCACGTCTTCGAGCCGTTCTTCACCACCAAGCGCGGCAAGGGGACTGGATTAGGACTAAGCATCACCCAAAGTTATGTGCGCAGTCACGGTGGAGATATTTGCGTCGAAAGCATACCGGGATCGGGTACTACGGTGCGCGTGACGATGCCCATTCGGCAGGCGGGTCAGGCCGTGCAACACAGCGAGGAGGTCATCGCTTAGCCATGGCGCACTCCATCCTGATCGTCGATGACGAAGCTCTCACGTTGCGTACGATCGGGCGCGCGCTCGAAGCCGAGGGCTACGAAGTGCTGCTCGCCTCCAGCGGAGAAGAAGCGCTCAAGACGGTGGCTGAGGACAAGCCCGGCACTTGCGCTGCTCGATGTCGTTTTGCCGGGCATTAACGGAATCGAAGTTTTGCGGCAGGCAAAAAAAATCTCGCCCTCGACCATCGTGGTCATGATGAGCGCCTACCACATGGTGGATCGCGCCGTCGAAGCCATGAAGCTGGGCGCCTATGACTACCTGATCAAGCCCTTCCACATCGCTGACATGGTTAACACCATCCAGCGCGCTACCGAGATGCTCGCGCTGCGCGTGCGGGTTCACGACACGGTGGAGACCGCTAAGGGCCGCTACGATTTTGAGCGTCTGGTTACCCAAAGTCCCGCCATGCGCGAAGTGCTGGAGATGGCGCGCCGGGCCGCCGACAGCGATCACACCACAATCCTGATCCAAGGTGAGAGCGGCACCGGCAAAGAGGTGTTGGCAAAATCCATCCACTACAACAGTTCGCGAGCCCAGGCGCCGCTGATCGCGCTTGAATTGCGCGGCCCTGCCCGACACATTGCTGGAGAGCGAACTGTTCGGCTACGAGCCAGGAGCGTTTACCGATGCACGCCGCCGCAAGGAAGGGCTGATCGAGAAAGCTACGGGAGGCACGCTCTTCCTCGACGAGATCGGCAATACATCGTTCAGCCTGCAAGCCAAGCTATTGCGCGTACTGGAGGAAGGGATCTTCCTTCGCTTGGGCGGTACCAAACCTATCCAGGTGGACGTGCGCATCATCACGGCGACCAACAAAGTGCTGAAGGAAGCAGTCGCCAAAGGTGAGTTTCGCGAGGATCTTTACTATCGCCTGAATGTGCTGCCCCTGTTTATCCCGCCCCTGCGCGAGCGTCGCCAGGATATTTTGCCGCTGGCGCTCGATATCATGGAATTCTTCAATAAGGAGCTAAAGAAAAACTTCGTCGGCTTTACCCCCGCCGCCGCCGAATTGCTGCAACGTTATCCCTGGCCGGGAAACATTCGTGAGCTACGCAACGTCATCGAGCGCACCATGATTCTGTCGAAGGAGACTGAGATCGACGAAGAGGCTTTGCCGGAGGAAGTCCGCGACTATCACGAAGAGCCGGCGCACGAGGAGATCTCTTCGTCCTTCGACCTCTCACCCACCGGCGATCAATTCGTCAGCCTGCGCGAACTCGACGACCGCTACATCCACGAAGTACTAAACGCCACCGGCCAGAATAAGACCCACGCCGCCCGCATCCTGGGCATCCACCCCACGTCTTTGCTGCGTCGGCTGAAGAAAACGCCGGAGCTGGTGTAGATCAACCCAACACTCTCACTACTGCAAACTGCGACGGTGACCCTGCAAAACGCAGTGGTTGGCCTTCCGCATTCGGCACTGCTTGCCCTAACTCCTTTAAACTCTCGCCCCTTTCGGGAAGCGGTTTGCACCCCACGTGCACGTGTCAAAGCGGAGCACGATGTCATGACGACCCGCTCAAGCTCGATCAGCCAAGCATTATCCAGCCAGATCGGCCGCCCGTCGCATCGCCCTCCACTCCGCGCCATCGTCCCAGCTTACGACCTCGAGCGGAGCGAGTAAGGAGGCCTTATGTCGATCCTATTTGTCCTGCTTACATTTCTCCTGATTCTTACGGTCATGTACTTCCGCCGCCCGCAAGATGCAGAGAATGGTCTGCAGGTCGCGCCCGTAAAAAGCGTCCGCCCGCCCGTCATGCTGAAGAAGGCAGGCTTTGAAGTTCCCGAGGGATATTGCTTCCATCCCGGGCACACCTGGGTCATCGATGAAGGCCGGCAGAATGCGCGCGTCGGTATCGATGCCTTTGCCGGCAACCTGTTCGGCAGGATCGACTCCATCGAAGTCGCCGAACTGAATCGCTGGGTGCGACAGGGACAGAAGCTGTGCACGGTGACGCGCGAAGGGCAAAGCGTCGATTTGCTGTCCCCGGTCGAGGGCGTCATGACCTCGGTGAATCACGAAGTCCTGAAGAACCCGAACCTGGTCATCGACGACCCTTACAAGAATGGCTGGTTGTGCGTGATCAAAGCTCCCGAGATGGCCACCAACGTAAAGAACCTTCTGCAGGGGCCGATCGTGGTGCCCTGGATGCAGAACAGTCTGGCCCGCATTGGAGCCATGGTGCAGCAACTCACTCCCGCCTTGGCGCAAGACGGCGGCCTGCCGGTCAAAGGTCTGCTGTTCCAGGTGGATCCCAGTGCCCGCGAGCAACTGGTGAAGGAATTCTTCCTGACATAGAGAGCGAATCGCACAAGGACACGGAGATCCGTCATGGCACAAGAAAAAGCATTACTCATCGACATCAAGCGCTGCATCGGTTGCCTGAGCTGCGAAACCGCGTGCAAGCAGCTCCACGGATTCAGCACCGATCCGGAACCGACTCTTTCCGACACGGCTTTTACCGTGGTCGAGGCGCGCGGCGATAAGTTCGTTCGCAAAATCTGCATGCACTGCGAAGATCCGGCCTGCGCTTCGGCCTGCCCGGTGGGCGCGATCGGCAAGACTCCGCTCGGCCCGGTGGTCTACAACGCCGACAAATGTATCGGCTGCCGCTACTGCATGCTGGCCTGCCCTTATCAGGTGCCGCGTTATCAGTGGAGCAAGCTGGCGCCGTTCGTGAAGAAGTGCGATCTGTGCGTCGATCGCATCAAGGCCGGCAAGTCAACCGCGTGCGCCGAGGCCTGCCCGGTGCAGGCTACGGTCTTCGGCAATCGCGACGACCTGATCAACGAAGCCTGGAACCGCATTCGCGGCGACAAGTCGTACGTGCCGCACATTTGGGGAGTCGAAGAACTCGGCGGAGGCAGCGTGCTGTTCGTCTCCGACGTTCCCTTCGAGAAGCTGGGATTCAAGCCGGCTCCCAGCGGCAATCAGCCGATGCCAACCCTTACCGCCAGCGCCTTGGGCGACTCGCCCAAAGTCGTGATCATGGGCGGCACCATTCTCTCGGCGCTCTACTGGGTCACGCAGCGGCGGCGCGAAGTAGCGCTGGCCGAAGCCGAAGAGAAAGCCACCATCAACCAGATCAAAGGGGAAAGGAGCTAGCCATGATCGCGCGAATTAAATCCGAAATTACTTTATGGCGCGTCATTGTAGCCATCATCTTTGTGACCGGAATTTATGCGACGTACATACGGTTCTTCCAGGGATTCAGGGCTAGCACCAATCTCAGCGATCAGATGCCGTGGGGCTTGTGGGTTGGACTGGGAACGCTCTGCGGTATCGGACTGTCGGCAGCGGGTTTCGGCATCAGTGCCGCGGTTTATCTGCTGGGCATGGAGCGTTACCGGCCCATCCTGCGCGCGGCGATCCTGATTTCGTTTCTTGGGCTACATGACGGTTTGCGTCGGGTACCTATACGAAATCGGTTTGCCCTGGCGCTTCTGGCATCCCATCGTGATGTGGAACCACACGTCGGTGCTGTTCGATGTGTGCGTCTGCATCATGACCTACACCACCGTGCTGACCTTCGAGTTCGCGCCGGCGCTCATCGAGAAGCTGCCGTGGAAGCACTTTCGCGATACCGTTCTGCATTATCACCACAAGATCCTGATCGGCGTCGTGCTGGCGGGCGTGCTGCTGTCGTCGATGCATCAGTCCTATCTGGGCGGACTGTTCCTGATCGCCCGCGGCAAGGTTCATCCTCTGTGGTACTCGCAATACATGCATGCCATGTTTTATCTGTCGGCGATTCCGGCGGGGCTGGCGCTGACCGTGATGGCCATCTACCTCTGCATGCGCTCGCTCAACGTGCGCATCGATTTCAGCATCCTCAGCGATTGCGGCCGCATGATTCAGATGCTGCTCATCGTCTACGCATTTTTCAAAGCGCTCGACCTGCTCGCCAATCAGGCCTTCGGCTACGCCTTTCAGCGCACCAACGAGGCGGGATATTTCTGGCTGGAAGTGCTTGCTCTTCCTGGCCATCCCTATCACCCTGCTGAGTTTTGAGAGCGTGCGATCGAATCCCGAGCGGCTGTACTGGTCATGCGCTTTTGTGGTCGCCGGATTCATGGTCGACCGGCTCAACGTGTCGATTAACGCGCTGCAAACCGCGATGGGAACGCACTACGTACCGAAGTGGAGCGAACTGGCGTCGAGTGTGCTGGTGATTGCCGCCGGAGTGATCGCGTTCCGCTACGCTGTCATTTACCTCGACATTCTTCCCAAGGCGCTGCCCAAACCAGCCAATCGCTGGATGGCGAATGGCGGATTGGCGGCGCAAGCCTGATCTCTGCCTGTCTTTCCTCCTGACCACTAGGGGCTTCGCGCCGAGCGGGGCCCCGGAGGTTTTGCGATGAACACCACGCAGCTTCGAGAACTGGGACTGGTAACTTCCGATCCATTCGACGAACTGGCGCGCAATCCTTCGTTGGCTTTGGAAGAAGCAGCGGCCGCGCTCGACCTCGAATCCTGGATCGTAGATCGCCTTCGCCATCCGGTTGAGGAATCGACTTCCTACCTGCAACTGGTGCGCGATTCGGGCGACGTGGTCTGTGTGCCTCTGTTCCAGGTGCAGTACAGCGCGGTGTTCGGCTCAACTATCGGGAGCCTGTTGCTGCAGCCTGATCTCCAACTCTGCACCTGCGAAGCTATCGCCATGGAACGGACCTGGGAGGCCGCGCTGCTGGGCCTGCCTCTCGACGGGGCATCGTACGGCTTAGTCTGCGATCCTGACGAGTTGAGCGAACGGGAACTGATGCGCTTGCTCACCGCCGCGGCCCCTCACTTGCGATTCCCGCCCGGAAAACAAGCGATCATCTTTCCAGGCGAGGAGTGCGGTCGCGAGTGCATGGCGAAGTTGTTTACTGAAACTCTGGGGAGGGGAAACCTGAGCATTGCCGGCAAACCCGACTGTCTTGCCGGGTTAAATCTCGATCGCTTCAACGCCGAGGGTATCGCGGCCGTCATCGCTGCCGAACTTCGCCGCATCGGAAAGACTCCCGCAACTGCCAGGGTCGCCGTTCAAGGCTTTGGTCCTCTTGGGCAGGCCGTCAGCGAACGGCTGACGAGCGAAGGGGTCATCCTCGTCGGCCTGAGCGATAACTCGGGAGGCCTGTATCGCTCCGACGGCCTCATCCTCACTGACATTCGCTCCTGCTATGCTCGCGAACCAATTCTATTTGGATATTCTCAGGCCGATCACATCAGCCGAGCCGAGTTGCTGCAATTGAAATCGGATGTTCTGATTCTCACCTCAGGCTCGAACGAAATTCATGGCAATAATGCGAATTCAGTTTCTGCGCCGCTGGTCATCGAAGCCAGTTGGAATGGAGTGACGTCGGCAGCGGACCGCAACTTGGCAGCGCGAGATATAACGGTGATTCCCTGGTCATTCTCGACCGGCGGCGCACCGCTGGGCGCCTGGTTCGAAAGCTGCGGCGCACACATTACTTCGACTCCAGAAGGCTTGTTCTCCCAGACGCACGCCTGCATCGAACGAACCTTGGCCTCGATCGTTCTTTACTCTCATGACAATAAGCAATCGGTAAATCAGGCGGCACGACAACTGGCGGTAGAACGGGTTGCAGGCGCTGTTCGAGTTTGCGGGCACTAGCTCCTCAGCGACAGACGGAAACCGAATGCGCAACTTCCGGTTGTCTGTACCTCGCGAAAATCTGAATCGACCGTAACGCCCTTTCCCGGCTCATGTAAAAGTTTCCTTCCTCACCAGGGGACGATCGGCCTAACCCCAATATTTTCTTTTCGCCAGCTTTGGCCAGACCCGTGCACTCCACATGAGAGTGCACGGCGCCGCTAGAGGAAACGCACAGTCTCGATTAGCGACAGAGGTGCTTATGACAGCTGTGATTCATCCGGGGGTCTACATGCGATCTCGCCGCAGAGCCATTCTCTGCTTATGTCACGACAGAGATGTGCTTCAAGTTCGCGGAATGCTGCTGGAGCACTTTGGCTATCAGGTTTTATCGACAAGCTCTGTGGAAGAGGCGAAGGTTGCCGCGAAAGACTCGTGCCCTGACATGCTGCTGATGGACAACAATTATCCCGGCATTGATGTTGAGCAAGTGGCAAGACAGGTCAAGACGATTTGTCCCACCATGCTGACAGTTGTGCTCTCTCCGTACTTTGGCGTACGCGCAGCTTCGCGTGGCTGTGTAGACCGCTTCGTCGCCAAGGACGATGGTCCCGACGTCTTGATTGCCCAGATCGAGGAATTGTTCGAACAACGCGGTGGCGGCGAAGAGACCAGACCGACCATCATGTAAACGACATTCCCTCTTACGAACCAGTTGCGCACGTCCCACAATGTTTGAATCGAACAGGCGGGACGCTAGGTCTGCCTCATTTTTCTTTAAGGGTAACGTGTAGCAGGAAGTAAAACGCACCGCCTCAGCTTTCCCGCTCGGTTCGTATGGTGAAGCTCTCTTCCTGACGATCAAAAGACACCTGCAAGACGTTAGGCTGGCAGCAGACTTGGCAGTCTTCCACGTACCGCTGCACATTCCCGGCGGACTCGTCGACCTCGGTGGTGTTCCATTCGCCGCAATAGGCACACTGAAAATCAGAGGGCATGCAGAAATCGTAACCTGAAACGGAGATGACACTTTCCCGAATCCGACTGTCGATTTGGGAACTGGTTCTGATTCGGTCAACGATAAGGACCGGCCGTTTTCGCTTTTCATTCGTACATCTGTGAGCCTTCAGCACTTAGTCCAAGCATCACTTTGCCCGCAAGTTGGTACTGCGCTTGCATTTGCAGAAGATGCCGCCGCAACGTTATGAACCCGCGGCTGGGCACGGTGAACAGATGAAATCTGCTGTAAGCAAATCAGTGCTACCTCGTAATTCGCGACCCACCACAATTCCTCCGAAGGTTATTTTGCTGGTGGAAGACGAATCGATTGTGCGTGAGGTGACGCGGGAGGTCCTGGAGCACGCCGGCTATCACGTGCTGCCGTCTTCTGGACCGGAAGAAGCCCTGCAACTGGCTAATCGGCACGAAGGACAAATCGGTCTGCTGCTGACCGATGTCATCATGCCGGGAATGAATGGCGCAGATTTGGCGGAGCGCCTGCAAAGCCTGCGGCCGGGCTTGATTACCGTCTTCATGTCGGGATATGCGGAAAGCGATGTTGTTCGAGATATGAGGCGGCAATCGGTAATTCACATCGAAAAACCGTTTACGGTTGACGTCTTATTGTCGAGGATCGCCGAAGCGCTCGGAACGGACACAAGAGGTCTGCCTGCTGCGGGCTTGCCCAATCTCTCCGCCTAGGGAGTCTCCAGCGTAGCTTTTTCCAGATCGGTTTCATGAATCGGAATCTTCGGCTGGGCAACTGGAACCGGTCCATCCGGGGTCGGCGTGCGCAGCGGGGCGGCCAGGATCACAATGTCAACTCGTCGATTCAGTTGTCTGCCCTGCGTGCTGTCATTGCCGGCAACCGGGTGGAACTCAGCATAGCCGGCAGCCGACAACTTTTGGGCCGAAACTCCATGATGTTCGATCAGAGACTTTACCAACTCGGTTGCCCGGGCCGTGGACAGCTCCCAATTGGAAGCAAACTGCGAGGTGTGAATCGGTACGGTGTCGGTATGTCCCTCGACCCGCACCGCGCAACTGTGCTCCTGCAGGATCAAAGCGACTCGCGAAAAAGCTGCTTCAGCTCCAGGCTTGATCATCGCCGAGCCGCTGTCGAAGAACCCGACTTCGCGCAGGCTGATTACCAGGCCGTCAGGGTCCATGCGAAGCGCGACCTCTTTACGTTTGATCTCGGCCGCCAGCGCTTTCTCTAACTCAACGCGAATGCTTTCGAACTCTTCCGGGTCGGTATTCACCGCTTGCAGCTCAGCGTGTGAACCCGTCCAGCGCGGCAGGTTTTCCGGGTCGTCAACCAGCCGGGGAGTCTGCCGGCAACCCTGGATTCGCGGGACTGGCAGGCACTCGGCCGTGATTCTCAAATCCCCCCAGCTGCTGAAAGGCAGCTTCGATGGCGCCCGATAACTGTGCAGCTTTCTTTTGGTCAATCCGAGCCGAGGCGTAGAGAACAACGAAGAAAGCAAACAACAGCGTTACGAAGTCAGCATACGACACCAGCCAGCGCTCATGACTGATGCGGGGAGCAGACCGGGAGTAAACCTTCATCGAAAACCTCCGGGAATCGCGGGCGTCGATTGAGGGACATCCTGCAGAAATCCGAACAACTTGCTTTCCAGCATTCGTGGATTCATACCTTCGAGGATGGAAATCACTCCCTCCAGGGTCATTTCGCGAACGATCTGCTCCTCGCGGATCCGCAGCCGCAGCTTGCCGGAACTGGGCAGAAAGAACATGTTGGCTGATCCGACTCCGTAGACAGTGGCGACAAAAGCGACGGCGATCCCTTTCCCGACTTCGTTGATGTTGTCGAGGTGCTGCATGACCTGAATAAGGCCCAGCACCGCTCCGATAATGCCAATGGTGGGAGCAAATCCTCCGGCCGACTCGAAGACTTTCGGTATGTTGTCCTCGTACTCGGATTGATTGTCGATCTCCAACTGCATTATCTTGCGCAGCTCTTCCGGCTCGGTGCCATCCACCGCCAGCATCAAGGACTTGCGAAGAAAAGGATCCTGAATGCCCGGCAAGTCGGCATCCAGCGAAATCATTCCATTCCTGCGTGCCTTATTGGCGAAGACCACCAGTTGCTGTACGACCTGCTGCTGGTCCAGCTTGGGTTCGAAGAAGACGTGGATCAGCCGGCGAAAGGCGGAAGCGACAACCGATAGCGGATATTGCAACAACACCGCTCCCAGAGTTCCGCCAAAGACGATGATGGCTGCCGTTGGCTGCAGAACCTGGGAGAGCTTGCCCCCTTCCAGCAGCAGTCCGGCGACGATGCCGCCTACGCCCACGATCAATCCCGCGAAGCTGCTCTTATCCACGGTCGGGCCCTGGCGCACTCAGATTGGAGAGGGAAGGACCATGCTCAGCCCGGTCGGCGGATTCCTGAAGCTGCGAGGGACTCAGCGTGCCCGTCAAGATCGAGCGGCGGAAGTCGCGAACCCGCTCAATGACCTGCTCGGTCGTCTCGCGCACCAGCAGCTTCTCTCCGCTCAGCAGGGTAATGACCGTGTCGGGCGCTTGCTCGACATACTTTATGAGGTCGGAGTTGACGGCCAAGCGTGAATTGTTCAAGCGGGTGAGCTGGATCATCGAGACTCTTCCGCCGGGGGGTGGAACAGCCAACTCATCGGCAAAAGTTGCCGGGTGCTTGAGGTGATCTGGATATACGCATGCATAGTATTAGCTGGGAAACCGCGACGGGCTGCGGGCATAAGAACGCGTTAATGTGGCCGGCCTGCGGCTTGACGACAAAGGATCTCTAGGAGCTATCTCATAAATCGGGTTTGAAAGGGCACGGCTTCAGCCGTGCCGTACGCATCGTTTGAATGCCGGGCTTTAGCCCCTGAGGTCACTCGGGGTGGAAGCGTTAGGGATTCATGAGATGGCTTCTAGTTGGAAAGCTATACCGCGATTAAAGCAGCGCCAAGCCTGGGCCGATGGAGTGGGTGAAAAGGCAGAAGGTTCCGCCGGTCAGAAAAACCCCGGCAGTGCACCTGCGGGAACGGACTCCAGTGGAGCTCGGGCAAGGTGGAACCATGAGAGAGGAGCTATCCCATGGCAATCAGTATTCTGAATAACATTCCATCCCTTGCCGCGCAGAACCAGTTGTCGATCACCCAGGCGAACTTGCAGAAGACCCTGGAGCAGTTGGCTTCGGGCTCGCGGATCAATTCCGGTGCCGACGACGCAGCCGGTCTGGCCATTGCCGACGGACTGCAGGCCAACGTTACCGCCCTTACCCAGTCAGCGATGAACGCCAATGAAGGTGTCGGAAAACTGCAGGTCGCCGACGGCGCACTGTCGCAGGTGACAACCCTGCTCAATCGTGCCGTCACCTTGGCGACGGAGTCGGCCAACGGAACCGTGAACGACGGCTCGCAACGCGAGGCGCTGGATTCGGAGTTCCAGTCGATCAAGGCAGAAATCGACCGCATCGGCACCAACACTACGTACAACGGCGCAGCCATCTTCCAGGGCGGATCGACGAATGACAACCAGGTCACCACTGCGGTTACCAACCCGGCAGGAACCTCGAGCGCTATCACGGGCGACATGAAGATCAAGTATTGGGACACCACCCTGGCGGTGCCCGCCTATACCACGCAGACTTACGGTGCTTCCACCGGTGACGCCACGGTCGGCGACCTGATCAACGACATCAACGGTTCCGGCAAAGGTCTTATCGCTACCTTGGACAACACCGGCAACGTGGTCGTGACCGACACCCAGAATCGCGGTAATGCCACCGATCCGCTGGCCGACGGTGGTTCCACCCTCAAGATCAATGGCGACGGTGCAGCCGACACGCTAGCCAACACCACCAACTCCAGCACCATGGACGTGTATCTGAGCGATTCCACCACGGCTGGCAGCAGCACCATCGGGGTCACTCTGGGCACCTTCGACAGCAGCAACATGAATGGCATCAGCATTTCCAACGATAACCTGCAGACTGCCGGCTCTTCCCAGTCCGCGTTAACCGACATCAACAATGCGATTGCGCAGGTAGCGGCACTGCGCGGTTCGATCGGCGCCGGAACGAACCGGCTACAGGCTGCCAGCAACGTCATGGCAAACCAGACGCAGAACCTGTCTTCTGCGCAAGACGGCATTCAGTCAGCCGACATCACCCAGACGGTGGCGAACCTGACCAAGTATCAGATCCTGAGCCAGACCGGTATTTCCGCTCTGGCGCAGGCCAACCAGATGCAGCAGAACGTGCTCAAGCTGCTCCAGTAATCGGGACGGCTGCCGGCGGAACAACTCCGCCATCGGCAGGCTCCAAGTTGCACGGGGGAGAAGGTGGGGCTTTCGGGTCCCCCTTCTCTCCCAGCAGGTTTTCTTAGCTGGAAGTGGCAGACACGTGAGGTGAAACGATTCTGGGGAAAGGAGCCGGGGCCAAATCATGAGTACTTCCAGCGCCAGCCTTTATGGCAGCACCATCAGCAGCATTCTCGGCAACGTGAACGACGCTTTCAGCGGAAAGACCAGCGGCATCGACGTAGGCACCATCGTCGACGAACTTATGCAGGTGGAGCGTCAACCCGAGACGGTATGGCAGAACGAGCAATCCACCATCAGCTCGCAGGTCAGCGCGCTGACCACCATGAATACCCAGCTATCCACTATCAACACCGATGTGGACAACCTGAAAGACATCCTGGGGCCGCTCAGCCAGATGTCGACGGCCTCCAGCGACGATTCCCTGGTCTCGGCCAGCGCCGACAATACTGCCGTGGCCGGCACTCATACCGTTGTCGTCAGTAACCTGGCCACGACCTCCAGCAGCTACTCCGGCTACATTCCTTCCGGCACTTCGCTGGCAGGAGCCGAAATCGACATCAAGTACGGCAGCGATCCCAATAATCCCGTAAGCACCGACACCATCGACATTCCCAGCAGCGACACGTACTTTGCAGCAGGCCGCCAGTTCCATCAACTCCGGGAGCTACGGCGTGACCGCAAGTGTAGTGACCGATTCAACCGGGTCCCGGCTGGTACTGGCCAGCAAGACTTCCGGGGCCGCCGGCAACCTTACGGTGAGCAGTTCCTCTACCAAGCTTCACCAGCGCAGCCGGTGTGGACGCGAAGTTGACGGTTGATGGCGTGCCGGTCGACAGCGCCACCAACACTTTGACCGGCGCCATCTCGGGCGTGACTCTCAGTCTGGGCAGCGCCGATCCGAACACATCGGTATTAATCAGCGTGCAGCCTGACACGACTCAGGCCTCCACTGCGATCCAAACCTTCGTTACCGACTACAACGCCCTGATGGGTTCAATCAATAGCCAGTACACGCTGGATCCGACTACCGGCAACGAAGGAGTGCTGGCCGGCGACAGCATGTTGCGAAGTCTGCAGAGCCAGTTACTGGGTATGGTCTCTACATCGCCTACTGGCGTAGGCCAATACGTCAATCTGCAGTCGATGGGCATCGAGATGCAGGATGATGGCACGCTGCAGATCAACAGCACGGCTCTAAGCAGCGCCTTGAGCAGCAACTATTCTGATGTTCAGAGTTTTTTCCAATCCACTTCGCCGGCGGGGTGGGGTCAAACCGTCAGCACCCAACTCCAGCAGATGACAGATCCCACTGAGGGCCTGATCTCAGCCGACATCAACGGCCTGAACCAGACGAACAACAGCCTGACTGACGAAATCAACGACTTCGAAGTACGTATGACGGCCACCCAGCAGCAGTTGACCACCCAGTACGACAATCTGAACACGCTGTTGGAAGAGTATCCCATGCAGATGCAGCAAGTCGCGGCGCAGCTGGGCAGCTTGCCAAGCGCGTCCACCAGCAGCAGTAGCAGCAGCTAGAGGCTTATGAAAACCAACATCGATCCCAGAAAGATGTATCAGGACAGCGCTGTACGCGGAGCCACTCCGATTGAGTTAGTGGTCCTGCTGTATGACTCGGCAATCGAGGACATGCGGCGCGCCCTGGCGGCGATGAAGAATGGCGATGTGGAAGCTCGGTCGGCGGGGGTGGGTCATGCCTTGATGGTGCTTAATCAATTGCAGGGAACGCTGGACTTCGAGCACGGCGGAGGCGCTGCCAGGCAGTTCGAACAGTTCTACAACCTGGTGCGGGCCAAGCTTCTGGAAGCCCAAATGAGAAACTCGCCCGACCTGATGCAGAAGCAAGTTCGTTTTATGTCGGAGGTGCGAGACTGCTGGGTTCAAGCCAGGAGAATCCTGCAACCGACGCTTCCTGCGGAACTCACGCCCCCGCCTGTCACCAGCCCGGCCGCAGAGGAAGGTCCGAAAAGCGAATGGGACGCATAGAGAACGACGAAAGTCTGGATTTGCTGCGGCGGGCCAATGGCCACCTGGGCAGATTCTTCGAACGGTTTTCCGGCGCTCCGGTGATGGGATCGGGCGAAGAAGTTGCTGCGCTACTTCAACTGGAGCGCGCCCTGCAATCGGTTGGCGCGTTGCTCGATGGGCGATTGCAAGCGAGTGCGGATCAAGCGATTCGCCAGGAACTGGCCCGCTATCGCGAAAATCTGTTGCGTCTGCGTAACGAGCTGGCCCGAATGCAGGAGTCGGCAGTCGGCTGCCGTACCCGCCTCGACGGCCGTCTGAAACATCTCCATGCCGCTCAGGCCTGGTGCGCCGCATCGCGGGGCGCCAGCTGAGAGGAGCCGCTGTTCACTCTTCGCCTTTCTTTTTTTGCGATGAGGCTCCGCTGGCTCTTAGCACTTAACCTTTGGCCTTTCGCTCTTACCACTATAGTTCCTAAGCAACAGTCCTCTGGCGAAGAGCGAAGAGCGACCCTCCTGTCCGCCAGCGGACAACCCATTCTGAAATCGGACGATGCGCCCTTTCGTGAAAATCGTCTTCGACCGATAAGTTCATATGCTGCAGGCACTTGAAGAAGTAGCCCAATGGCGCTCGACGTGTACTTTGTGTATCCGACGTAGCTCGAAGTGCAATTAATCTCAAACTCTCTATCCATTCAGTTTGTACTACGTCTTAAACGGATATGAGGAGGCAGTATGGAGCGCAGATACCTGGTTGCGGCCTTGGCGATCATAGCGACCTTCGTTGGAGTTTCCCACGGCCTCCGAGCCCTGCAGTGCTTTGCGCTGAAGCACCCCGTGCACCTGTCGAGATTGAAAGGTGACGCGGATTTCGCCTCGCGTGCTTCGGCTAAGATCCGGACCCACCTCAGGCCGGGATATCCCGAAGAAGCCCAATTGCTTGCCGAAATGAACGTTCCCATCGCGAGCCTTGAGGCAAAGGTAGCCCAGCAGATGGTCACGCGAGACATGGCAGCCGCCCAATGTGCTCAAGCTACCGCAGTGCGCCAAGCCGAACGCGCCCGTCGGGATGCAATGCACATGCGCGAGCAGATGATGCGCGCCTATCCCGGCGCTATGCCAACCCCAATTTCACTTCAGGTGAATGTGCCTGACGAAGTGAATCGGCAGCTCGCCCTCAACATGGCCACGCTCGCCTCGCACCTTGCCGAACAACAGGTAAGGCTGCAAATTACGGCCAACAAGCTGCAGGCCACTTCGGTTCGCTTCACCGTTCCCGACGTTTCCTTCGCCGACACTGACTACGCCGATCAGGTATCAACGGCTACCCGTGTGCATTGCAATCATAAAATCTCCACGCAGGTGGAGCGTTCGGCCCGCGAAGCCGCTCGCGAAACCAGGGGTGAGACTGAATAGTCCTCAATTCCCGATTGCCTGTCCGGTTTAGTAGACGAAACAGAATCTGAGCGTAACGTCTGGGGCGCCATGGCTGCGCCGCGACCTCCCATCAACCGACTCCCCTTGAGTCGATCACGAGTTGATCGAAAGAGTCGTAGGAAAGCCTTCCGAATAGCCATGCTCCCTCTCGATCTCACAAACTCATCATGGCGCAAAGTGCTAAACTCGCGTCGATATCGCGGACTTTTTCTTCAGGTGAGTCATGAGCACGAGCGCCATAGTGGAGGCGGTTCTCCGGGCGGCAGAGCGTTATCCTGATCGCCCTTCCTTAATCGCCGGGGCAGAGCAAATTTCTTACAGGGAAATGGTGAGGCGCGCGCAATCTGCTGCGGCCCACATCGCCAGGCAATCGCCCGACGACAATATTGGAATCTTCCTGCCCAACTCCCTTCATTTTCCTCCGCAGGTTCTGGGAGCATTATGGGCCGGCAAGACGGTTGCCGTGCTGCCCACGCTGGCCCCGGTTCCGTTGCTGAAGTTGATGTTCGCCGAGGCAAAACTGTCAACCGTGTTTACCTCGGAAGACTTGGCTCCCCGTCTGGCCGAAGCTGGAGTGCCGCACGTTCTGATTGATACCGCGTATCCGTCGGCCTCGGAATTTGAACGCCAGCCGCAAGAGACGGAAGCAGCCGTCCTGTTGTATACCTCGGGAACCACGGGACGTCCGAAGGCCGTGGCCCTGAGCGACGAAAATGTGATTTCGAATGCTCAAGGCTGTATGGCAGCCACCGGCTTTGACGATCGTCAGGTGATGCTGGCGATTCTGCCGCTGTTTCATGCCTATGGTTTGAACGTGACCATTCTCTTGCCGCTGATGGCCGGCTCAACCGTGGTGATACTCGAACGCTTTACTCCGCGAGCAGTACTGGACGCGATCGAACGGCATCGTGTGACTACTCTGGTCGCGGTGCCCAGCCAATACCGGCTACTGGCGCGCGACCCAACTCCCTGCGACGCCAGTTCGCTTTGGCTTTGCATAGCCGGAGCCGAACGCCTTCCCGAAACCACAGAGCGCGAATTCAGCGATCGTTTTGGACATGCCATTTTGCCCGGCTATGGCGTGACAGAGGTTGCGCCGGTGATTTCCTTAAACATTCCGGAATCAAACCATCCAGCCAGCGTAGGCCGTCCGTTGCCAAACTTGAAAGTCACGATTCGCGGAGAAGACGACGGCGTTTGCCCGGTTGGCGAGATTGGTGAAGTCTGCGTCGAAGGCCCGAACGTGATGCTGGGTTATCTAAACGATCCTGAGGGAACTGCTCGTAAGCTGCGAAACGGCGTCTATCATACCGGTGACAAGGGATTCTTCGATACGGAGGGGTACTTGTATCTTGCGGGACGCGCCGACGAAATGGTGAAGATCGGTGGCGAAAAGGTTTATCCCGCCGAAGTGGAGAACGCATTGGAACGCATTGCGGGAGTGGAGGAAGCTGCGGTTATCGCGTTGCCTCATCCCAAGTATGGAATTCGGCTGCATGCGTTTTTGCAGCGCCAATCGGGAGCCGTGATCGACGAAGCCACTCTGCGAGCCGCCAGCCGCGACTTGCTGGAAGCGTATAAAATTCCCAGGACCTTTACTTTTGTCGATAGTCTGCCCCGCACTATCACAGGCAAGACGGACAAACGCACCTTGACGGCCACGGCCCCAGAATAGAATTATTAGAGGATATGAAGCACCACCGCCCGCCCACCTGTCCCAGGTGTAACAGCAACGAAGGCGTAAAGAAGATCGCATACGGGCGTCTGCCTTGCGAAATGCCCAAGGATGTTGGTGCGGAAGGGTACATCCTCGGAGGGTGTTGTATCCGCCCAGACAGTCCCGAATGGTACTGCGATTCCTGCGAAGAGAGCTTTGGCACCTGGCGCGAGTCCTGGGGTGAGCCACTCAGCGACAGGATCCAGTAGACGCCGGCGATTGCTTCAATGCCAATCTTCACGCGATGCCGGAATTCCCACCCGCTTTCCGCAACGATACCCGCTGCTGACCACCTATAATGTTCCTCCATGCGAATCCGCCTGGCAGTTTCGATTGTTCTGTTGTGGTTCGCGAACGGTCTCGCATTCAGCCAGACGTCGCTTCAGATCGCCGCGATACCGCCGCAGACTGCCATCGTGGGACAGAACTATGCCTTACCCTTGGCCGCCACCGGCGGGTCGCAGCCTTACACTTGGCAAGTCGAGGGCGGCAATCTTCCTCCCGGGCTCAAATTGCACTCTCATACGGGGAACATCTCCGGTGTGCCGACAACGCCGGGCGAGTATCACTTCACGTTGGTACTGGTGGACTACAGCGTTCCGAAGTTGCAAATTCAGCGCGACGTCATCATTCAGGTAATTGCCGGACTCGCCATCGACTGGAAAGAGCCTCCCGCAGTTCATGGCACCGCCGTCTCCGGCTCCGCAGTAGTGACCAATCAGACCGGAACCGATTTCGATTTGACCGTGGTCATTGTTGCCGTGAACAAAATCGGTCGCGCCACGACACTTGGATATCAGCATTTCATGCTGGGCGCCCATACCACTAGCCCGGTAATTCCTTTTGGATCGAGTCCGGGTCCGGAGACCTATTATGTTCGAGCTGATGCGGCCGCGCATCGTCCTGGACATCAACATATCTACCGGGCCAGCAAGCAGACTTCGGACACGATTAAAGTTACTCAGTTCTGAAGAAACTTGATTAACCTCGTATGTTGAAGGGGATGGACTTCAGGCCGTCCGCGAACATTCGATATGAGGTAAGGGCTCTAAAGCCAGTTTGAGAATTAACTTTGCGTTTCGGCTATGGAGTGCGGAGCGCAGAAAACGAGCGCCGCAGGCGCGAAAGAGTTTAGCCCAGCGCTTCAGCGCTGGGTAGCCGGTAAAGAGATCCCGAGTCCCGTAGGGACGACAGGATTCTCATACACTCTTTGGCCCCGAGATATGCCGTGAACCTAATCACATTGCCCGTGCCTATTCCACTCCGCGTTTCGCAACTTCCCATCATACTGGAGCGTTGATGGACTATCGATCCCGGCAGAACCAGTTTCAACTGACTCTCGATGACGAGCGCCTCGACGGCTTCGTCGTCACCCATCCCGCAAATCTGCGCTACCTGTGCGGCTACACCGGCAGCAACGGTCTGCTGCTTTTTCTGGCGGGAAGCCGCGTCTTCTTCACCGATGGGCGCTACACCCAGCAGGCGCGCGAGGAGGTGCGGGGAGCGCGAATCGCAATTGCGAAAGGCCCGCTGCTCAACGAAGCTGTGAAGCTCTTCGGCCGTCTGAAATCGGCTGACTTGGGTTTCGAGGCCGATCACACCACGGTTGTAGCCGCCACTGACATGCGCAAGCTGGCGCGCAAGAAAGTTGCATGGAAGCCGGCTTCCGGTCTCATCATGCGCCAGAGAATGCGCAAGGATGCCGACGAGCTGCGCATCATCCGGGAAGCGGTAAAGCTGGGAGCAACCGTCTATGAGCAGGCGCTTCCATCGATTCGCCCCGGTATCCGAGAATCTGAAGTGGCCGGCAGGTTGGAGTTTGCTGCGCGCGAGGCAGGCGCTGACGGCATGTCGTTTGACACCATCGTCGCTGCGGGCAAGCGTTCGGCCTTGCCCCACGGGCGCGCCTCCAGCCAGTCAATCCCGAAACGCGGGTTCGTCGTAGTGGATTCGGGAGTCGTTCTGAATGGCTATTGTTCAGACATGACTCGAACCGTTCACGTGGGCCCGGTGAGCAGGGAAGAGCGACGCTGGTACCAGGCCGTTCTGGCGGCGCAGTTGGCAGGTATCGCCGCAGTGAGGCCGGGCGCAACCGCAGGCGACGTGGATCATGCTGCCCGTGAAGTGTTGCGCAAAGCCAGGCTGGACAAGTTTTTTACTCACTCCACCGGGCATGGCGTCGGTCTGGAGATTCACGAGCCGCCGCGCCTGGGTAAGCAGCAAGAAGAACGGCTGGAACCGGGCATGGTGATAACGATCGAGCCGGGAGTCTATGTTCCAGACAAGGGTGGCATCCGCATCGAAGACATGGTCGTAGTCACCGCCCGCGGTTGCCAGGTGCTCACGCCGGTTACCAAAGAACTTATTGAAATTTAGGTGAGAGTTGGAAGGGCACGTCAATAACAACCTGGCAGTTTGCTGAGCACGTCGATTTGATCCGTCATTAGGGTAGTGCGGCGCTTCAGCGCCGTGTCCAAGTCCTGCATTTCTTGTCATCACGAGCCGGCGAACCGGGGTGATCAGCTGGCGAGGGATCTGCACTTCGAGGTCTTCGGCAAGCTGTTAGGCGCACCAATCAGAAATCGCGGAATATGGAGAGAGAAAAAAGCTGGCATGGGTTGGAATGATGAAAAGCGCGGCCAATCCGGGTCCCCTGCCGCCTCGCGTTCGCGATCCGGTCGCGCGCCGCTTATCGCACTCGCTCTCGTAATCGTTACGGTCGCGCTCTATTCGCCGGTTAATCGCTACGACTTTGCCGACGTCGATGATGCGGCTTATCTGACCGATAACCTGCACATCAAATACGGTCTGGACTGGGACGGCGTGAAATGGGCGTTCACCACCTACTATGTGGCGAACTGGCATCCGGTGACTTGGCTGTCCCATGCTTTGGACTGCGAGCTCTTTCGCCTGAATCCTGGCCGCCATCACAACATGAACGTCCTGCTGCATGGCCTGGACGCGGTGCTGCTGTTCTGGGTCTTGCTGCGTGCCACCGGATACCTCGGCCGCAGCGCTATAGTTGCCGGACTCTTCGCTCTGCATCCCATCAACGTCGAATCTGTGGTTTGGGTTGCCGAGCGCAAAAACGTGCTAAGCATGTTGTTCTTCCTGTTAGCGCTGGCCGCGTATCGCTGGTATGCGATGCTTCCCCGAGTTGACCGCTATCTTTTGGTCGCGTTTCTGTTCGCCTTAGGGTTGATGTCGAAACCGCAGGTGATCACCCTGCCTTTTGTACTTTTGCTATGGGATTATTGGCCGCTGCAGCGGATGTTTGCCGGGACTCGTGAGGCTTCCGAAGTCAGCGCGACTGCCGCGGAGATTCCACGCCAAAAACTCTCGTGGCTGATTTTGGAGAAAGTTCCGCTCCTTGCGCTCTCTGCTGCCAGCGCTGTCGTCACCATGAAAGCGCAACGGGCGGGCGGCGCAATCAATCCTCTGAACTCCTACAGCCTGCCTGTTCGCCTCGAGAACGCGATCGTCTCATACGTCTCATATGTGGGAAAAGCGGTTTGGCCGCTTCACCTGGCTGCCTTTTACCCCTATCCATCGACTTCGCTGAACGCCTTGAACGTGGCGGCGTGCTCTCTTCTATTGCTGGGGGTGACGGCGCTAGTCATCGTCAATCGGCAGCGCCGCTATCTGCTGGTCGGCTGGTTCTGGTTCCTGGGGACGTTGGTACCCATGATCGGTCTGGTACAAGTGGGTGGTCAGGGCATGGCTGACCGGTACGCGTACCTGCCATTTCTCGGACTTTTCATCATGATCTGCTGGGGCGTTGCGGATTTGCTGCCTAAGCAGGTCCAAAACCGACTACCGGCAAAATCAGATGCTTCTCGCATAGTTGTGGCGATAGCCTGTATTGCAATCCTGATCGCGCTGGCGGTGGTTACTCATCGGCAAATCGAGTATTGGAAAGATGATGTCACCCTGTGGTCGCATGCCGTGCAGGTCACAACCGGAAATCACGAGGCCGAAACGTATCTAGGCCAGGCGCTGGTGCGCCGCGAAAATCCCGACGCCGCCATTCCGCATTTTCAGGCTGCGATCGCGATGTTTCCCGCCGGACCCAAAGCGTATTTGTTCCTGGGTTATGCTGAGCAGAAACGCGGCGACTTGCAGCAAGCTATCGCGCAATACCAAAAAGCTACTGGACCTTACTCAAAGCTACGGCCGGGCTGCCGCCAAGGTGCGGTTTGCTGCGCTGCAAAGCATGGCCTACGCGTATCGCGATCTCGGCGATTACGAGCGTGCGAACCAGTGCCTTCAGGCCGCACAAGACTTGAGTAATCCGGCGGACGTCGACCGCTAGTTTCGTAGTTCGTATTCCAATCACTCGGAGGAAGAGCGGCCTTCAGTCCGTCATGCATTCTCTTTCACGCAATGCGGTGTTGGCTCTGGTTGGCGCAAGCCTTGTGCTGCACAACACCGAAGAATATGTGACCTTCCCGGCTTTTTTGCGGTCACTTAGCCCATTGCCACAGTGGCTTCCTCGACCTGGTCTCTTGTCGAACGCGCACGACATTCATTTAGCCTTGGTGATGGCCACCGTGCTGCCCCTCGTCGTAATCGGATGGGCAATTCTGCGTCCGAACAAAGGTTTCCTCATAGCGGTGCTTTTCCTGGAGTCCGTTCTGTTGGTGAATGCAGGCTGGCACATGCTCGCTGCCTTGGTGAGGGGAGGCTACGCTCCAGGAGTAGTTACGGCCGTGCTGATCAACCTGCCATTCGGCATCTACGTTCTACGGAGAGCGGTTAAAGAGCAGTGGATCGGGGCGCGAACGGCGTGGCAACTGATCGCCATAGCGGCCGTTCTCCACGTTATCGCCATCGGCAGTTTCCTTGCGGGATAAAGGGCGTCCCTCCCGACGCTTCCCAAATTCCGGCGTAACGTTCATAATGGCTGATTGCGTTACGCTGCAAGGTTTGCATCGAGGGTCAGTAAAGGGCCTATCCTGGACAGTCCGCATTCGGGCAACTGTTTACAAATCTGATCGAATAATGGTCTTACGGCACATCTGATGAATCAGAAGGAAATCAAAGAACTTATCGAGCTGTTGGTGGAGAAGGACATCACCGAATTCGAGCTCGAACGTGGCGATATGAAGGTGCATGTAAAGCGCGGCAGCACGCCGGCGCCCGTCGTCCACGTCGCGCCTGCGATGGCACCGGTGCAGCCGCTTGCCGTCGCGGCACCCGCGCCTCCAGCAACTTCCACTCCTGCACCAGCGGCGGCAGGGAAGGCGCCGGCATCCGCTCCGCCAGTTCCTGAGGGCGAAGCCTCTGCCGATGCTGATCTGCACATCGTGAAGTCGCCGATCGTGGGCACCTACTACGAAGCTCCTTCGCCCGGCACTCCGCCCTTCGTCAAAGTTGGCGATGCTGTGAAAGAAGGACAGGTGCTCTGCATCATCGAGGCCATGAAACTGATGAACGAGATCGAGGCCGAGGTTTCGGGCGTGATCGCGAAGATGTTTGTCGCCAATGGAAGCCCGGTTGAGTACGGAATGCCGCTGTTCGGCATTCGCAAACAATAGTTCCGATGCCTCGATCTGGCCGCTGCCGATCTATATTCCATGTTTAAGAAAATCCTAGTTGCGAATCGTGGGGAGATTGCCCTGCGGGTCATTTGTGCCTGCAAGGAACTCGGCATTAAGGCGGTTGCCATCTATAGCGAAGCCGACCGCAACTCGCTGCATGTGCGCTTTGCCGACGAAGCTATCTGCATCGGCCCGCCCCGGCTGAACGAAAGCTATCTCAACATCCCGGCCGTAATCAGCGCAGCCGAAATTGCCAATGTCGATGCGGTCCATCCCGGCTACGGTCTGCTGAGTGAGAACGCCAATTTCGCTGAGGTCGCGCAGGCCTGCGGCATCAAGTTCATCGGGCCGCCGCCCGAGGTCACGCGGCTGATGGGCGAAAAGGAAAAAGCTCGCGCCACCATGAAGAAGCAAGGCGTGCCGATTCTGCCCGGCTCCGACGGAATCATCGCCTCTGCCGACGAGGCCCTGGAATGGGCGCGCAGTGTGGGTTTCCCGGTGATCGTGAAAGCCTCGGCCGGAGGCGGCGGACGCGGTATGCGTGTGATTCGCAGCGAAGAAGAGCTGCCGAATCTATTTCACTCAGCCCAGTCGGAAGCGGCGGCAGCCTTCGGTAACGGCGATCTCTACATGGAGAAGTTCATCGAGCGCCCGCGCCACATCGAGTTTCAGGTGCTGGCCGATGAGCACGGCAACGTGATGAGCCTGGGTGAGCGCGAGTGCAGCATCCAGCGCCGCCATCAGAAGCTGGTGGAAGAAGCGCCCTCAGTAAAGGTCACGCCGGAGCTACGCGAGCGCATCGGCGGAATTCTCGTCAAGACGCTTAGCAACATCGGCTACATGAACGCCGGCACGGTCGAGTTCCTCATGGACGAAGACGGCAGCCTGCACTTCATCGAGATGAACACCCGCATCCAGGTGGAGCATCCGGTCACGGAGATGACCACCGACGTGGACCTGGTGAAGTCGCAGATCATGATTGCCGCCGGCGAGAAACTGAGCACCATCATCCCTCAGGCGGTTTGCTCTCGCGGGCACGCCATCGAGTGCCGCATCAATGCCGAGCATCCCGAGCGCTTCACGCCGTCGGCAGGGAAGATCACGGTGTTCAATACGCCGGGAGGGACCGGGGTTCGCGTCGATACGGCCGCTTACGCCGAGGGCGTCATTCCGCCCTATTACGATTCGTTGATCGCCAAGCTGGTGGTGCGCGGACGCGATCGCGACGAGGCCATTTCGCGCATGTCGCGGGCGCTGGACATGTTCGTGGTCGAGGGCATTTACACCAGCATTCCGCTGCACAAGCGCATCATGGCCGATCCCGACTTCCGCGCCGGCAACTTCGATACGAAGTTCATGGAACGCTTCCTTGCGCCGAGCAAAGAGACTGCCAAGTAAGCGTCATTTTTCACTACGGAGCACACGGAGAACACTGACGAGTTTATCCACCAGATAGGTATCGAAACATAGAGGGTTTTATTTCTTGAGTAAGTCTCTGTGCCTCTGTGTCTCTGTGGTTAAAATGCTTTTCTTTCTATTTTCTCCGTGCGCCCCGTGTCCTCTGTGTTGAAATATTCTTACAGATGAATCTACCCAAGCTCTATGCCATCATTG
Organism: uncultured Acidobacteriaceae bacterium; assembly: GCA_963833305.1. Classification (GTDB taxonomy): domain Bacteria; phylum Acidobacteriota; class Terriglobia; order Terriglobales; family Acidobacteriaceae; genus Bog-257. Next base: position 476,975 of record CAWHXN010000011.1, read on the forward strand.
ATGTTTCCTGTTTTGCTGCGCCGTTGCGCACCACTGCTGCCATCGTGGAGTATGCCCGCGAAGTCGCCGCTGGCGGCGCGACTCTCATTCAATATCGCAACAAGGTCGGCACCACGCGCGAAATGCTGAGCCACGCCCGCGAGCTCCGGCGCGCGCTGGGCGAAGGTGTCACTTTGATCATGAACGACCGCGCCGACATCTGCATTGCCGCCGATTACAACGGGGTGCATGTCGGCCAGGACGATCTGTCGCCCGAAGGCGCGCGCACTGTGATCGGTCCGGGCCGCATCCTCGGCGTCTCCACTCACAACCTGGAACAACTGAAGGAAGCCGACGCCGGTCCAGCGGACTACATCGCCTACGGCCCGGTATTTCCTACCTCGGGGAAGCGAAATCCCGATCCCGTCGTCGGGCTGGATGGGATTCGCGCCGCGCGGGCTGCTACGAAGAAGCCGCTGGTCGCCATCGGCGGCATCACTCGCGCCAACGCCCGCTCGGTAATCGATGCCGGCGCCGACTCGGTCGCGGTTATCTCTGACCTTCTAAGCTCGCCGACCAAAGTTGCTGCGGAATTCTTGCGAGTGTTGGTGTAAATTCTTGCCAGCAACGTCTAAGCCTGAAAGAGGCTCATTGGCCACCGAACTGAAAACCGTATCGCTCGCCTCCGGCGAAAGCGAGTTCGTCAAAGGGTTGGGACTGACCAGCGCCACCACGCTGGTCATGGGCTCCATGATCGGCTCGGGCATCTTTATCGTCTCGGCCGAGATCTCTCGCCTGGTCGATTCTCCCGCGCTGCTGATCGGCGCCTGGCTGGTCACCGGATTTCTGACCATCACCGGCGCCCTCGCCTACGGAGAACTGGCGGCGATGATGCCGCACGCCGGCGGTCAGTATGTTTACTTGCGCGAATCGTTGGGCTCGCTCTGGGGATTTCTCTACGGCTGGACGTTGTTCCTGGTGGTGCAGACAGGAACCATCGCCGCTGTCGGCATCGCCTTCGGCAAGTTTCTCGGAATCTTCTTTCCTTCGGTCTCGTCCACGCACTGGCTCATCCACATTGCGCACGTGCCGCCCATCCCGATCGGCCCGATGGTCCTGGGCAACATGGATGTTGGCCTGAACACGCAAAATCTTGCCGCCATCCTGCTGGTGATTTTCCTCTCTGTGCTGAACATCTTCGGAGTGCGTACCGGCGCAGCGGTCCAAAACGTCTTCACCGTCGCCAAGACGGCGGCGCTGCTTGGTCTGGTGTTGCTGGGGATTTTCGTTGGACGCAATGCGCAAGCGATCGCCGCCAACTTTGGAGCCGAGTTCTGGCGCAATGCGGGATGGCACGCGCTTCATCCGGTGCAGGTCGGTGTTGGCGGCCCGATCGCTCTGGTTGGAACCCTGACCATCCTTGCCGTTGCGCAGGTGGGCTCGCTGTTTTCCTCGGACGCCTGGAACAACATCACCTTTACTGCCGCCGAGGTCCGCAATCCGCAGCGCAACTTGCCGCTGGCGCTGGCGATCGGCACGGGCGCGGTAACGCTGCTTTACGTACTGGCGAACGTCGTCTACCTCAGTGTTCTGCCGCTCCACGGCGATGCGCACGGAGCCACAATTCTCGCTCGTGGAATTCAGCATGCTTCGGAAGAACGCGTGGCCACGGCCGTCATCGAACAGATCTTCGGCATGGGCGGAGCGAAGATTATGGCGGCCGCAATTCTGGTGTCTACCTTCGGCTGCAATAACGGATTAATCCTGGCAGGAGCGCGCGTGTATTACGCCATGGCGAAGGATGGGCTGTTCTTCCGCGGCGCTGCCAAGCTGCATCCCAAGTACCGCACTCCCGCTCACTCGCTGATGATGCAGTGCGTGTGGACCTGCGTCCTCTGCATCTCCGGCAGCTACGGACAGTTGCTCGACTACATCATCTTTGCCGTCCTGGTGTTTTACATCCTGACCATCTCCGGGCTGTTCGTGCTTCGGGTGAAGCGTCCCGACGAGCCGCGTCCCTATCGCGCCATCGGATATCCGGTGCTGCCGGCAATGTATATTTTGATCGCAACATTTATTGATGTAGTCTTATTGCGTTATAAGCCGCAATACACGTGGCCCGGCCTCATCATCGTTTTGCTTGGGATTCCCGTGTATTTCCTGTGGTCGAGGCGCAATCCGCAAACGCGTGCGCGAGCCTAGTTGTAGAGAAGAGGCGAATCTGAATGGCTGATCTGTTGAAGTGCAAACCTCTCGACATGTTGATGCACGAGGCATCCGAGACGGGCGAACATAGTCTGAAACGGGCCCTGGGTCCGATCAACCTTATTACTCTGGGGATCGGCGCAATCATCGGCGCGGGAATCTTTGTGCTCACCGGCTCGGCCGCCGCCAAATATGCGGGGCCGGCCATCGTACTTTCCTTCATACTCTCCGGTATCGCTTGCGTTTTTGCCGGGCTGTGCTATGCGGAGTTTGCCTCGCTGATTCCCATCGCCGGCTCGGCCTATACCTACGGTTACGCCACCCTGGGAGAGCTGTTCGCCTGGATTATCGGCTGGGACCTGATTCTGGAGTACGCCTTCGGAGCGGCCACCGTGGCCTCGGGCTGGAGCGGTTACCTGCTGAGCTTTCTGGAGGACTTCGGTATTCGAATCCCTCCCCGGCTGACTCTGGCGCCCAGCGAGAAGCTCGTGTTCTATGGTGGCCACTGGGAACACCTGGAGCGAATCAAAGACAGTCTGGCCACCCAACACATCAATCCCAACACGTTGCCCATGCAGACCGGCTTGTTCAATCTGGTCGCGTTTCTGGCCATTGTCGGCGTGAGTATCCTGCTGGTGATCGGCATCAAGGAATCGGCCAACTTCAATTCCGGAATCGTGATTGTGAAGCTGGCGATCGTGGTGATGTTTATCATCATCGCCGGCTGGTTTGCCCTGAAGCATCCCGCACTGGTAAGTGCCAACTGGCACCCATTTATTCCTCCCAATGACACCGGGGCCTTCGGACACTATGGCTGGTCAGGTATCGCACGAGCGGCCAGCGTAATCTTCTTCGCCTATATCGGTTTCGATGCCGTTTCCACCGCCGCACAAGAGGCCAACAATCCGCAGAAAGACATGCCGATGGGCATCCTGGGGTCGCTGGTTATCTGCACCGTCCTCTACATCCTTGTATCCGGGCTGTTGACCGGAATCGTTCCTTACACTGACCTCAACGTCTCTGACCCGGTCGCGTTGGGTATTGACGCGACGGGCGTGGTCTGGGCGAGGTTTCTGGTGAAGCTTGGCGCCATTTTCGGACTGGCCACGGTGATGCTGGTGATGTTGCTGGGGCAGTCGCGCGTGTTCTATTCCATGTCGCGCGATGGCCTGCTGCCCGAGTGGGCGGGCGCGGTGCATCCGCGATTCCGCACCCCGTGGATCTCAACTCTCCTAGTCGGTGGATTCGTTGCGGTTTTCGCGGCCCTCATCCCCATCGAAGTTTTGGGCGAATTGGTCAGCATCGGTACGTTGCTCGCGTTCGTGATTGTATGTTTCGGAGTATGGATACTCCGCGTACGTCGGCCGGAGTTACATCGTCCATTCAAGACGCCATGGGTACCCGTGGTGCCGATTCTGGGCATCCTGGTATCCCTTGGCTTGATGGCCAGCCTGCCCAAGGATACCTGGATTCGTCTGATCGTGTGGCTCATCATCGGCATGGTCATCTACTTCACCTACAGCCGCCACCACAGCCGGGTGCAGAAACTTGTGCCCGATAAAGTGGAAGTTGCCGGCGACTGACCTCGCGTTATCGGATTGCAAAACGCCTTCCTTAGGGAGGGCGTTTTTGTTGTGCCGCGTGTTGCGGGAGAAGCCTCCGCAAAGACTTCTTGCTTCACCCGCCGATGTCGGCTATTTTGGGTCTCCCCAAGGAGTCGACCATGTTGCGCAAGCTTCCACCTGCCGCTTACTTGCTGGCTTTGATCTGCTTCCTGCTGCCTTTTGTCGAGGTCTCGTGCAATGGGCAGAAGGTGGTTTCTCTCACCGGAATTCAACTGCTGGCCGGACCGCAAGTGGGCGGGGGCGTGGGAATGTTTGCCCAGCCGAGACAACAGGTCAAGCCAGAGACTTCAGTCGTAATCGCTTTTATCGCCGGCATCGCAGGACTGGTCGTTTCGGTCTTAAAGCAGCGTCGCACTGACATCGTTGCTGGTGTGTGTGGCATCGTTGCCGGGGGAGCGCTGCTCGCTCTGCAACAGTCGATCCTGTCGGGCGCTCCACCGCAGGCCCTGGGACTGCTTCAAGTCCAGTATCAACCGGCATACTTCCTTAGCGTGTTGCTCTTCTTTGCCGGTGCCGCGGTGGCATTCTACGTGGCGTTTGTCAGGCCAACTGAGCCAGCGGCAAACGTTCCGGCACTGGCTCCTCCCTATCCGGCGCCTTCGCCACCTGTATTGCAAGCGAATTTCCCCCACGCTGCACCGGCGCATCCCGAGACGGTACTCATGCCCCCGCCGACAGCGGCAACTACTTTGCGCTTCTGTTCGCATTGCGGCCAGCAACTTGCCGCCGACGCGCGTTTTTGCCCGAAATGCGGAGCTGCACAACCATAGTCTGGCGCCTCCGATTCACCTCGCCCGTCATAGCTGTATGACGGGCGTTTTGTTTTTGGCGACAGCTCTGGTTGAATGGTGGTGCGATGAAGGCCTTCTTCAATCTGAGGATCATTTTTCTGGCATTGGTGTCGCTGGTCCTCATCGGCACCGCCGGATTTCATTACATGGAAGGCTGGCGCTGGTTCGACGGATTCTACATGGTGCTCACTACCATCACCACCATCGGCTATGGCGAAGTCCATCCACTTTCCCATGGCGGCCGCATCTTCAACACCTTCATCATCATGACCGGTGTCGGACTGGTATTGCTCTTCTTCGGAGGCGCGACCCAGGCCCTGCTTGAATTCGAGCTACAATCGGTCTTCGGCAGGAGGCGCATGGACCGCGAGATCAGTCGATTGTCGGACCACTTCATTCTGTGCGGCGCCGGACGTGTCGGCCGCAGCGCAGCGCGCGAACTGGCTCGCAAGCCTTTATCGTTCGTCGTCGTTGACACCGACAGTGCCAAGCTGGCACGCTACTCCGACGAAGGCTGGCTCACGCTGGTCGGCGATGCCACGCACGCGCACGTTCTGCGGCAGGCCCACATCGAAACTGCCCGCGGCCTGGTCGCTGCCACCACCACCGACGCCATCAACGTCTATATCATCCTGACCGCGCGCAGCCTGAATCCCAAGCTGAAGATCATTGCTCGCGCCAGCGAAGAAGAAGCGGAGAAACACCTGCTCACCGCTGGCGCCGATCGCGTGGTTTCACCCTACAGTTTTGCCGGATATCGCATCGCCCAGACTTTCATGCGCCCGCATGTGGTCGATTTCTTCGACACAGCGATGAATCAGCAAAAGCCGCTGGAGATCGAGGAAGTGCAGGTCCAGGCCGGATCGCGCGTTGCCGGCCAAACGCTGGAAGGCTCGCGCATCCGGCAAGAGATGGGTGTGATCGTGCTCGCTATTAAAGGAGAAGATTCCCACATGCGCTTCAATCCGCCGCCCGACGAAATGATTCACCAGGGCGACCACCTGATCGCTATGGGTGAGCCCGAGGGTCTGCGGCGGCTGGAACAATCGGCCACGGAGCGCGCGTGAAGATCACCACTGCGGCCGAGATGCGCGAGATTGATCGCATCACCAGCGAACGTTTTGGTGTGCCCTCGCTCAGCTTGATGGAAAACGCCGGCGTCGCCGTCGCAGACTTCATTTTGCACAACTATGCGGACGCGAATCGCGTCACGGTGGTCTGCGGCAAGGGCAATAATGGCGGCGACGGTTTCGTCGCGGCTCGCAAGCTGCATCGCGCCGGCCGCGTGGTTGAAGTGTTGCTGCTGGCTTCGCGTACCGAATTGAAGGGCGATGCCCTCACCATGTTCGAGCGCCTGCCGCTGCGCCCCGTGGAAGTAACCAATGAAGCCGAGTTAAAGGCCGAGTCCGAACGTAGCCTTGCGAACTGTGATCTTATCGTCGACGCGATTCTCGGCACGGGCTTTCGTCCGCCAGTCGCAGGTTTATACGCCGGCGCCATTGCCGTGATCAATCGCGGCGACAAGTTAGTCCTCGCGGTCGATATTCCATCCGGCGCCGACTCCGATGCGATGACACCGCAATCAGGTGAGGGAATGGTTCACGCCGACGCTGTCATCACCTTCACAGCCCCGCGTCCGGCGCACGTGTTCGGCAATCTAACGCGAGGGCCGATCGTTGTTGCGCCCATCGGTTCGCCTCCGGAGGCAATCGTTTCCGCTCTGAATCTAGAGGTCACGACCCCACGCGATTTTGCCTCGCTGCTTGCGCCTCGCGCCCGCGATAGCAATAAAGGGATGTATGGTCACGCGCTCATTGTTGGCGGCTCGTTCGGCAAATCGGGAGCTGCAGCCATGGCGGGTATGGCTGCCCTTCGCGCCGGCGCGGGTTTGAGCACGGTCGCGACTCCCGCGCGTGTACTTACCAGTATCGCGGCCTTCGCAGCCGAGTTGATGACCGAGCCGCTTCCGGAAACCGCTGTCGGTTCGATCAGCATGGCTGCGGCGCAGAGCGGACGCTTTTCCGACCTGACCAAGCCAATGACTGTGGTGGCAATCGGTCCAGGCATCGGGCGCAATCCGGAGACGGTGCAGTTCGTGCATGAGGCGGTGCATCAGATAAAGGTTCCGCTGGTGGTCGATGCGGATGGACTGAATGCCTTTGAGGGCCAGACGAATCTACTCGATGGCCGCCGTCGACCGCTCGTGCTGACACCGCATCCGGGCGAAATGTCGCGACTGGCAGGTATCTCTATCAAGGCGGTGCAAGCTGACCGGCTGAACGTGGCGCGCAAATTCTCGCATGATCATGGTCTGGTATTGGTGCTGAAGGGCGACCGCACAATCATCGCCCTGCCCAATGGAAGCGCCTGGGTGAATCCCACCGGAAATCCCGGCATGGCCACTGGCGGCACCGGAGACATCCTTACCGGCATGACTGCGGGCGTCATTGCCCAAATGCCGAACGACTATGCGCGCGCCGCCATCGCGGCTGCTTACCTGCACGGGCTTGCCGGCGACGTAGCAGCGGAAACCATGGGCGAGCACTCACTGGTTGCCACGGATTTACTCGCCGGTTTGCCAGAAGCGTTCCGCCGCGCCGCGGAATGGTCGAGAGCAAGCACCGCCCGCATTGGGTAGTACGCCTCGATGGCTTAGCTGGAACTGATCTTTCGATTCGCTGAGAAGGTTGATTGGAAATGGTTTGAAGGACGCTCCGCCGACGCTGCGGAGAAAACTAATGTTTGGGTAGTGCGGACCTTTAGGTCCGCGTATTAGCGCGTTATTGTCGTCATCCCGAGCCGACTTTAGTCGGCGAGGGATCTGTCTCTACCGGTCTTGTGCCCAGGCGTTCAACTGCAGACGGCCCCTGCTAGAATGTTTCGTCTTCTGCGATGAACCCGCACGAGCACATAACGCACTCAGCTGAGGAGACCATGGCGCTGGGCCGCAAGCTGGCGCCCACGCTGAAGGACGCGCGCATGGTCATTCTGCGCGGTGATCTCGGCACCGGCAAAACCACGCTGGTGAAGGGCATCGCCGAAGGACTCCAGGCCGCCTCGCAAGACGACGTCACCAGCCCTACCTTCACCCTCATCCACGAATATCGCGGACCCGAAGTCAACCTCTATCACGTCGATCTCTACCGCATCGATGCCCCGCGCGAGCTCGACACGTTGGGCCTCGACGAGCTCTTTGCCGAAGAAGGCAATCTGGTTCTGCTGGAGTGGGGAGAAAAATTTCCCCGCTTCGAAAAAGAGCGCGACGTGGAAATCGTTATCGAGCGCCGCGGCGATCAGGAACGAAAGATTGTGGTGAAGAGGAAGTAAGCAAGTTCCGAATACCCGGTTTCCTCACCTGTCATCCTGAGCGGAGGCGGCGCTTCGCCGCCGGAGTCGAAGGATCTGCGGTTCGCCCGCGTCGACGGAAACTCTTGAGCTCTCGATCACTTTGATTGCTCACCGCGGTAGTTTGCATTTTGCTCATTGCTAGCTACTCTTTATCAAAACCCCATGATGTTGTAACCGCAATCCACGTAAATCGTTTCGCCGGTAATTCCGCTGCCGGCGTCGCTGGCCAGGAAAACGGCGGTCGTCCGCTACTTCCTTTACATCCACATTGCGTTGCAGAGGAGCGCGTTCCGCTTGCGTCTTCAGCATCTCGCCGAAGCCGGAGATGCCGCGCGCGGCCAGCGTCTTGATCGGGCCCGCGGAAATCGCGTTCACGCGAATCTTGTTCTTGCCCAGATCGTAGGCCAGGTACCGGACGCTCGCCTCCAGGGCCGCTTTGGCGACTCCCATTACGTTGTACTTGGGAACTACTTTTTCCGCGCCGTAGTAAGTCATGGTCATGATGCTGCCGCCGTCGGTCATGAGAGGTCGGGCAGCGCGAGCCAGCGCAACCAGCGAATAGACGCTGATATCGTGCGCGATGCGGAAGCCTTCGCGGCTGGTGTCGACGAACTCGCCCTTGAGCTCTTCGGCAGGCGCAAAGGCGACGCTGTGCACCAGCGCGTCGAGCTTGCCGTAGCTCGACTTCAGCTGCTCAAACAGCTGAGTTATTTCTTCGTCGCGTGAGACATCGCACTGGAAGGCCTTTGCATTGGGCAGCGCCGCGATCAGGTCGTCGGCTTCCTGCTTCAGGCGCTCGTTCTGATATGTGATGGCCAACTGTGCTCCGGCCTGCTGCATTTGCTGAGCGATGGCCCACGCGATGCTCCGTTTGTTGGCCACGCCAAATACCGCAACCGTCCGCCCTTGCAAGCTAGTCGACATTCCTGTTCTTCCTCCGTGTCGGTCATCAAACGAATGAGAATATCAGCCACGGGCGCGCGATGTCTTGGCCGGGGTTGCTGCGGCGTTCGAATGCATGCATCGTCAGCCCGGGAGGTTGCATCGGGGCCGGTAATTATTCCCGGTATTTCCTCGGAATTATGCTTCACATTGTCTGCCGGTTAGGGCTATACTCGCCTCCGTTCCTCGCTCCCGGGACCGGCGTGCTGCTGACGTGGGTGAAGTTGCTTGCGACGTGACCGGGTCGTTGGGGCCCAGGAGATTCGCCCTTCGGGCGAGTGCGCGCGCGCTTCAGTCCAAGACTTCAGGAGGCACTATGGCGACCATCCGGGACCTGTTGAGCAATCGCACCATCCATTACGTCCAACCCAATCAAACCGTGTTTGAGGCCGCCAGCTACATGGTGAACTGCAACGTGGGCGCGGTGCCCGTGCTCGACGACACCAAGCTGGTGGGCATCTTTTCTGAGCGTGACATCATGCGGCGAGTCGTCACGGAAGGCCGCAATCCGCTGACCACTCATATCGCCGAGGTCATGAGTACCGATCTTCGCACCGTGACTCCCAGCGCCAGCTCGGAAGAAGCCATGTGCGTGATGCAGACCCACGGCGTCCGCCATTTGCCGGTATGCGATGGCAAAACCCTGGTCGGCTTCCTATCGTTGCGCGATCTGCTGCGCTGCCATCTCGATGAGAAATCGGGCGAGGCGGAGATGATGCGCGCTTACATACAAACCTCGACCTAGCGGCGGTCGACACCTAAAGACCGCGACGCTGTGCCACACAAACCCGGTACGGGCGCGGTGCTACACTGGCGCAGTGCTTCCATGAACCTGCCCGGAATTATTGACGACCTCCGCAAGATTGCCGGACGCGAAGCGGTCCTCGACCGTCCTGAAGACCTGATGTTGTACGAGTACGACGCAGGAATTCGCAAGAGCACTCCAGGCGCGGTCGTCTTTCCGCAAAATACGAAACAGGTTTCAGAGATCATGCGCCTGGCGTCCTCTGCCGTCATTCCCGTGGTGGCTCGCGGAGCGGGAACCGGATTGAGTGGCGGCGCGATCTCGCAGCAAGGCGGTATCGTTATCGCCTTTTCGCGCATGAACCGTATCCTCGAAGTCGACGTCGAGAACCAGCGCGCCGTAGTGCAGCCGGGCGTCGTGAATCTGCAGCTTTCCGAGCACGTCTCACATCTTGGCTTATATTTCGCTCCCGACCCGTCCAGTCAGAAGGCGTGCACCATCGGCGGGAACGTCGCCGAAAATTCCGGCGGACCGCACACCTTGATGCACGGAGTCACGGTGAATCACGTGACCGGCGTGGAAGTCGTGATGCCCAACGGCGACATCATGCAGTTTGGCGGGAAGGCCGCGGAGTCCGGTGGCTATGACATGACGGGGTTCTTCGTAGGCTCGGAAGGCACCGTGGGCATCGCCACCGCGATCACGGTCAAGTTGCTGCGCAAGCCGGAATTGGCGGCGACCTTGCTGGGAATTTTCGAATCGATTGACGACGCGGCTCGCACCGTATCCGCAATCACCGCCGCGGGCATCACCCCGGCGGCATTGGAAATGCTCGACGGCTGGACCTTACGCACCATCGAAGCCTTCTGTCATGCTGGCTATCCGCTGGATGCGGGAGCAGTACTGCTGATCGAGCTTGAAGGATTGCGTGAGGCCGTCGAAGAGCAGGCAGTTGCGGTCAGCGAAGTCTGCTCCCAGCAGAAGGCGCGCGAAGTTCGTCGCGCCAAGAATGATGAGGAGCGCGCGCTGCTGTGGAAGGGCCGCAAGCTGGCATTCGCGGCGCTCGGACGGGTCACGCCCTCGTACTACACCCAGGATGGCGTCGTCCCACGCAGCCAGATTCCAGGCGTGCTCAAACACATCGGCGAAGTGGCCAGGAAACACGATCTCATCATCGGCAACATCTTTCATGCCGGAGACGGTAATCTTCATCCGCTCATCCTATTCGATATGCGCAATGCCGAGCAGTTCGAGCACGTGATGCAAGCCAGCAGCGAGATCTTGCAATACTGCATCGATGTTGGCGGTTCGATTACTGGCGAGCACGGCGTCGGCATGGAAAAGCGCGAGCTGATGCCACAGCTGTTTACCGAGGAGGACCTCGACGTGATGATGAGCCTGCGGAATGCCTTCAACGGCCACGAGATTCTGAATCCGCAGAAAATGCTTCCCACCCCACGCATGTGCCGCGAGATAGCAGGACCGTCGCGGAATGCCGTGCTGGCGCAGGAGGGAATGTGACCACCGTCGGCTCCGCTACGCGCTTCGGCAGCGAACTGCGCGCGATCTGCGGTGCGGAGCACGTGATCGAAGATGCCACCGCGTTGCATGACCGGCTTATCCTTGGCGCCGCTCCAGGAGTCGCAGGTTGCACCAGCGTCGGCAGACGAAGTCGCGGCTGTGCTGCGTTTCGCCAATGAGCACGGGTTAAGCGTGGTTCCGGCAGGAGGCTTCACCCAGCAGCAGACTGGCAACTTGCCTTCCCAGGTGGATGTCATTCTGCAAACCTCCAGGTTGACAGAAGTGGAGCATTACGACCCGGGCGACCTTACCGTTGGAGTCGGAGCTGGTTGCACGGTTGCGCAACTGTCTGCCATGGTCGGAGCGAATGGTTTGCTTTTCGCCGGCGATGCGGCTCTTCCGGAGCGTTCCACCATCGGAGGACTGCTGGCGACAGCCATGCCCGGGCCTCTGCGCCAGGGTTATGGCGGGCTCCGCGACTACTGCATCGGAATCAGGTTTGTGACCGGAGACGGCCGCAAGGGCAAGGGAGGCGGCCGCGTAGTAAAGAATGTTGCCGGTTACGACTTGATGAAGCTCCTCATCGGCAGCCAGGGGAGTTTGGCGGTCATTACCAGCGCCAGCTTCAAATTGTTTCCCGCGCTCCGGCAGACACGGACTTTTGTCGCAGAGTTCGGCGATTCCGCTGAGGCGATTGGGTTTCGCAATCGCGTGCTGCACTCGCCCTTATCGCCAATTTGCCTGGAACTGGTTTCGCCCGGCGCGAGCGCTCTGTTGCCGCCGGGGAAACGAGTCCGTCTCGTGGGCGATCTATGTTCGGGCCTCGGGAAGCGACGCTGTGCTGGCTCGTTATCGCGCTGAACTGGGAACAGCGGTCTCGCGCGAGCTTGACGGCGACCGCGAACGGGATCTTTGGCGCGCAGCTATGTGATTTTTCGCATAGCATTCCGGAGCGGCACCCACGCTGTCTGCTGATCTCCTTGTCGCTTCCTCTCAGCGAAGTTCAATCCATTCTCAGCGACCTGGCAACCGTCAGTGAGTCGAACGGCCTCGCGTTTGCCGCGATTGGCAGGGTGGGAGTCGGTCATCTCCTTGCGGGTCTATGGCCGGTTCACGACGGTGACGTTACGCTGGTGAACTTCCTCAATGCCGCCTCCGAGCTGCGCAATCGCTTGTCGCGAGACGCCAGCATTGCGGTTCTGCGATGTCCACCGGAATCGCGGCACCACGTTACAGCCTGGGGGCCGACGCCAACCAATCTTGACAGCATGAGGGCGGTGAAACGCGCGCTCGACCCGAAAGACATTCTGAATCGCGGGAGGTTCCTCTTCTGACGTTCGCAACTCCAACTGTCGAAAAGCCGGTCTCGAATTTCTCTCCGGGAGAAAAGCCGACCTGGGAGCTGTATTCCAAGTGTGTTCATTGCGGACTTTGCCTTGATCAATGTCCAACCTATCGCGTGCTAGGCACGGAAATGGATTCGCCGCGGGGTCGCATTTATCAGATGTTGCAGGTGGACGAAGGCAGGCTGGCGCTGGCAGACTCTTTCGTCACCCACATCGATCGCTGCCTGGGCTGTTTGAATTGCCAGACGGCTTGTCCTTCGGGCGTGAAATATGGGAGCTTGCTGGAGCGCACCCGATCGCAGATTCAGGAGAACTACCAGCGTCCATGGCTGGCACGCAAACTGCGCGAACACTTCTACAGTCAAGTGCTGCCATCGTTTAGCAAGCTGGCACGGTCGGCAAAGCTTATCCGCTTCTATCAACGCTCAGGGCTGCAATCTTTCGCGAGGGGCAGCGGACTGCTGAAGGTTTTGGGAGTCGACGAATTAGACGCTCTGTCTCCGCGTATCGAGAGCGACTTTTCGTTCCGCGATCTGGGCAAGACTTTTCCTGCCGAGGGAGTTCGGCGCGGCAGAGTGGCTTTCCTTATCGGATGCGTCGGCAGCGTGGCATTCGCGGAATTAAACCGCGCAACTATTCGAGTGCTCAACAAGAACGGCATCGAAGTTTGTATTCCCCAAGGGCAAAGTTGTTGCGGCGCCTTGCACGCCCACGCCGGGCTGCTCGACCCGGCTCGCGCTCAGGCTCGTAAGAACATTGATGCCATGCTCAGCCCTGAATTTGATGCGATCGTGACCAATGCCGCCGGTTGCGGCGCGACCATGAAGGAATATGCCGAACTGCTGGAGCACGATCCCAAGTATGCCGGTCGGGCGCAAGAGTTCGTGGCGAGAGTTCGCGATGTGACCGAATATCTGGCCGACATTGGCCTGCAGGAACCCAAGCGACAATTAAAGGCTCGCGTTACGTATTCCGATCCATGCCATCTGGCACACGCGCAAGGGATTCGCAAACAGCCGCGCGAATTGTTGAAAGCGATTGGAGTGCAGCTGATCGAGATGCCCCGGGCCGATTCCTGCTGCGGCAGCGCGGGCGTCTACAACGTGGTGCAGAACGAAATCTCGATGAAGATCCTGGACGAGAAGATGGAATATGTAGCCATGGTCGAGCCGCAGATCGTGGTAACAGCGAACGTGGGCTGCATGCTGCAACTGGCTGCAGGTGCCAAACGCAAGGGTCTCGTTACCGAAGTCAAGCACGTGATCGAGTTGCTGGATCAAGCCTACCAGGGCTGACTTTACTGGCTGCCGATGGCAGTCCTCAGCGTCGACGACAACTCTTCTGGCGTCGTCACCGGCGGTTGACACGCGAAGTTGGTGCACACAATCGCAAACGACTTCTTCTCTTTCAGCGCAGGGAGATTCGGAACAGTTTCCGCTAACACCGCCGGAAGGTTCTGGGCAACAGCTTCGCTGTCGGTCAGGTGCACCACAGATTTGTTGACGGCGAAGGGAGCGTTTGCAGCCTTCAGCAGTGCTTGCGCCGCATCGTCTTTCCCGACGACCACAGCCTGAGTATGCGGTCGCGACATCCAGGTCGCAGCTATGCCGTAAGTTCCCGCGTAGATCCCGAACTGCTCTGCCGCACCAGCAAAAACTTCCAGCGTGTCCTCCGCCTTGTCGCGATACTTCGCCTCGTTGGTATAGGCATGAAGCCGCAGAAGAGCAATCGCCGCACTCGGATTTCCGGCGGGCGTGGGAGCGTCTTGAAACGGTTTGCGCCGCGCCGTCAGCGCGCCCAACTGCAACTTCTCTGCCAGCGACGCTTCGGTATCAAAGAAGCCGCCCGACGTCGGATCGCCAAAGCGGCGAATCATCTCGTCTGCGATCTGTTGGGCGAATTTGAAATAGCTTATAGCGCCGGTCACTTCGTAGGCGTCGAGACATGCCAGCGCGGTGAAAGCGTAGTCATCCAATAATCCGCCAATGAAACGCACGCCGGCTCGCGGGTCGGCGTAGGCGATTACGTGCGACAGGCCGCGGTCTTTGTCCCACGCTTCGGCCAGAATGCGATCCAGCGAACGCAGTGCGAACTTGCGCGCGTCATCCAACCCCAGAACCTGGGCAGCCTGCAAATACGCCGAGACGCACATTGCATTCCAGTTGACGTAAACCGTTTTGTCAACGAACGGAGTTGGACGTTTCAGCCGTGCCGCATACAGCTTAGTCTTCGCCGCTGCCAGCAGATCGAGTGCCTTGGCAATATCGATTCCCATGCGCGAGGCGACTTCTTCAGGCAGCGCTCGCACCCACAACACATTCTTCGAGTGGTCGTGTTGCATTTCGCCGAGTTCTTCAATGTCGAAATGCAGCGAGGCAGCCTCAAACTCTTCAGCGTTCAGGGCTGCTTTAGCCTCAGCGCGCGTCCAGGTGAAGTAGTCGCCATCGTCGTCAAGATTGATATCGGCATCCTGTGAGGCATAGAAGCCGCCATGTTCGCGGTCGCTCAACCACTCGTCCATCCAGCGCACGATATCGCGAGCTACGTGAGCGTAGAACTCGAAACCGAAGACCTGATAGCCGTGCACGTAGTTCTTCAGTAGCTCGGAGTTGTCATACGACATCTTCTCGAAGTGCGGCACGATCCAGCGCTCGTCGACTGAGTAGCGATGGAAGCCGCCGGCCAACTGGTCATAGACGCCGCCCTGCGCCATCTTGGTCAGCGTCGTTGTAATCACGGTTGCCACGCGTTCTTCACGACTGCGGACGTACCAGTCCATAAGCAGGTCGAGCGAGGCAGGATGAGGAAATTTCGGAGCGCTGCCAAAACCGCCGTTCTTCTCGTCGAAGATAGGAAGCGCGGACTGCACCATCACGCCCACAATGCGCGGCGAGAAATCCATGTGATGTCCGGCAAAGCCTTCCGCGTTGGCGAGCACATTCATGGCTTCATCAGCGGACTTGAGTACCTCGTCGCGGCGCTCACGGTAAGCATCGGCAATTGCCAATAAAATCTTCTTGAAGCTGGGGCGCCCCCATTGATCGACTGGAGGAAAATAGGTGCCTCCATAAAATGGGCGGCCATCGGGCGTCAAGAACACGGTGAGCGGCCAGCCTCCCGTGCCGGAAATGGCCGAGACCGCAAGCTGGTAGCGGCTGTCGACGTCGGGGCGCTCATCGCGATCGACTTTTACCGCGATGAAATTCAGATTGATGATCTCGGCCATCTCGGCGCTCTCGTAGGATTCGCGGTCCATCACATGGCACCAGTGACACCACACCGCGCCGATGTCGAGCAGCACTGGTTTGTTCTCGCGCTGGGCGGTGGCAAAGGCTTCTTCACCCCACTCATGCCAGCGGATGGGCTGGTGCATGGCTGAGCGCAGATAGGCCGACGAGGCTTGCGCTAATGAGTTCGTAGCTTCAGACATGAGGGTTCAGTCTAGCAGGGAAGCGCACCCGACGTTGCCGGTCGAAACTACGCTGAATAGAGAAGGTAGCTTAGGACGACGAGTTTCGCGAAATTGCGTACACCTGTAATTGCGGGGGGCGATAGACTGTGAGCTCGGGCTTGCCGGGCGCTTATAGCCCTCTATCAGATCAGGAGTGATTGTGAACAGTCAGGAAGCTTTGGCAAGAATTACCAGGGGTGTGGCGAAGTTTCAGACGGAGGTTTATCCGGCCCAGCGCGGGCTTTTCGAAAAACTGAAGCACCGCCAGGAGCCGATGGCGATGTTCTTCACCTGCGCCGATTCGCGCATTCTTCCCAATGTGCTGCTCCAAGCCGGTCCCGGCGAGATCTTTACCGAGCGCACTCCCGGAAACATCGTTCCCAAGTACAGCGAACATGTAGGCGGAGTAACGGCCAGCGTGGAGTACGCGATTCTGGTGCTGCACGTGCCGCTGATCATCGTATGCGGACACACCGATTGTGGCGTGGTGAAAGCCCTGGCCGAGCCGGAACAGGCTAACGGAATGCCGGCATTGCAGAGTTGGATGCGGCACTCGCTGGGATCAAGGGAACGGCTGCTCAGGGAGCATCCCGGGGTTTCCGGAGAACAGAGACTCCAGCTTCTCACCGAATACAACGTCTTGACTCAACTGGAAAACCTGAAGAGCCATCCAACCGTGGCCTCGCAACTGTTGAGCGGAAAGCTCGAAGTTCGAGGCTGGATTTATAACATTGGCGATGGTTCGGTGTGGGAGGCCGATCCGGAGAGTGGAAGGTTCGAGGCACTCGGTCGGGAAGAAAGCAGATCCCTCACCGACTAAAGTCGGTTCGGGATGACAAAATAAAGGGCTTGCTATGGCATAGCTAAGGCTACGCTCCTTCATTTTCTCATTTCGCTACGAAGATGGCCACGCTGCGCGCCTGCACGGGATAGCTCTCCTGCGACAGCAGTGGGAACTCCAGGCCATCCTCCGCGATGTCCTGCGGCGAGGGCAACGCAGTATCGGCGAGGCGAAACCATTCCCGTTCCCCAATCTGAGGCAACTCAAAATCAAGATTTCCTGAGTAGGCATTGGCGATGAAATGGATGTCGTCGCGCGAGCCGTGATCGTGAAGTTGGGTAAGCTGCATGGCCAGGCTGCGTGATTCATATCCCCAGTCAGGCTTCACGCGTTTTGTGCCGTGCCAGGTGATGTGGAATCCTCCTTCGCCGTTCAACTCGAAGCTGTCGCGTCGGAGCAGGCCGCAGCGCTTGCGGAAGGCGATCATCAACTGAAAGAAGCGCAGCAGGCCGGCATTGCTTTCGGCCATGCGCCAGTCGACCCAGCTGATGTCGTTGTCCTGGCAATAGGCATTGTTGTTGCCCTGCTGGGTGCGCCCCAGCTCATCACCCGAGAGCATCATGGGAACGCCGTGCGCAACCAGCAGAATTGCGGCTAGATTCTTGCGCTGCCGCGCCCGCAGTTCATTAATGGCGGTGTCGTTCGTCGGTCCCTCTACGCCGCAATTCCAGCTGTAATTACCATTGCTGCCATCGGTGTTGTTATCGCCGTTAGCCAGATTGTGTTTGTCGTTGTAAGAAACCAGATCGGTGAGCGTGAATCCGTCGTGGCAGGTCACGAAGTTGATGCTGTGATAGGGCTCGCGCGCGCTGCTCAAGTAAAGGTCGGGACTTCCGAGCAGACGGGTTGCCAGCGGCGAAGTCATTCCGGCGTCACCCTTCACAAACTTGCGGACGTCATCACGGTACTTGCCGTTCCACTCAGCCCACCGTCCCCATGAGGGAAAGGCGCCAACCTGGTAAAGCCCCGCCGCATCCCAGGCTTCCGCAATCAGCTTGGTATTGGCGAGCACGGGATCGTAGGCCAGGCTCTCCAGCAGAGGCGGATTTTTCAGCACCGAGCCATCTTGGCCGCGACCCAGGACGGATGCCAAGTCGAAGCGGAATCCGTCGACATGCATCTCCATCACCCAATAACGCAGGCAGTCGACGACGAAGTCGCGGACCACAGGATTGTTAGCGTTCACCGTGTTGCCGCAGCCGGTGTAGTCCACGTATTTGCCGGTGCCGGGCTCAAGAATGTAGTAGGTGGGATTATCGATGCCGCGGAACGACCACGTCGGGCCCGTCGCATCGCCTTCGGCCGTATGGTTAAACACCATGTCGAGGATGACTTCGATTCCGGCCTGGTGAAAGGCGCGAACCATCTGCTTGAATTCCTGAATCTGCTCGCCGTCTTCCGGATTGGAAGAATAAGCCGCATTGGGCGCGAAGAAGGCGGTCGGCTGATAACCCCACAGGTTCAACAGCGCTTCGCCGGTAAAAGGATTGACGCGCTCGGTATCGGATTCCTCGAACTCAACGACTGGAAGCAGTTCGACCGCAGTTACTCCCAACTCCTTTAGGTACGGGATCTTCTCGATGACGCCGGCAAAAGTGCCAGGATGTGCCACCCCCGATGAGGAATGCCGGGTGAAGCTGCGGACATGCATTTCGTAAATGATGCTGTCGGCCAGAGGGATATTGAGCGGCTGATCGTCTCCCCAATCGAATGCCCGCTCTACCAGTAAACCGTTGCGGTAGGGCCGCGTCCCCGGCTTGTATTTACCCCATGCGCCGCCATTGGAAAGCGCGTGCGCACAGGGATCGAGCAACACGTGCGCCGGATGGAAACGATACACCTGCGGATCGGGATTGGGCTGCATGTCGAAGCGGTAACCATACTGGCCGCCGGCGTCCAGCCCCTCGACGAAGACGTGCCACACCTGGCCGGTCCGGTTGGCCCGGGGATCGAGCGCGAACTCGACGTACGGGTCTTGTGCTCCCGGTTGGAAGAGCACCAGCGTGCACGCGGTGGCATGCTTGGAAAAAATCGCAAAGTTCACTCCGCGGCGGCGTACGGTGACGCCTAGCGGAAGCGCCACTCCGCGGCTTAGAGTTTGCCCGGGCGAGGTAGTGAGCGGCGCCTTCTTCGGTGCATGTTGGGTAAAGGGCTTGAGTGGCATGGTTCGCGCCGACCATTGTGCGCCAGAGGTGGCGCTTTGGAACAGCAAAAAGTCACGCGGCAAAGAGTTATTGCCGATTGGCACTATGGAGACACGAGGCTCACGGAGAGAATGCTGTGGCCGAAAATTTCACCAGACGAGCGAATGCTCATCCTCGCCCTAAAAGTTCACGCGTGATACGTGCGTACAGATCAACCGCCTCCAGGAG
Source organism: uncultured Acidobacteriaceae bacterium (assembly GCA_963833305.1). Taxonomy (GTDB): domain Bacteria; phylum Acidobacteriota; class Terriglobia; order Terriglobales; family Acidobacteriaceae; genus Bog-257. Next base: position 496,141 of record CAWHXN010000011.1, read on the forward strand.
CTGCTTCTTTTCGATGTACTCGCCGTCGGTGTGGGCGACATGAATGGATCCGGGGCCGATCAGGAGCGGCGTTCCCCAGCGGGTGAGCGCCGGAATATCGGTAGTGAAAGCCGCAATCATGGTTTGAATGCCGGGGACCGTGCCAAGTTCCACATAAGGGATCTCAAGTTTAAAGTCAGCTTCCGCTTTGCCCGCGACGGCCTGGGTGATTTGACGGCGCAACTCCTCCGCCGGTCCGACCAGCCGAAAGAGCAACTGGGCTACAGCGCGATCGGGTATGACATTTGGCGCGCGACCGCCCTCGATCTGGCCGATATTCAAAGTACAAGGTCCAGCTTTCGGATTGGTGGGCAACTTTAGTTTGCGCACGGCTTCGAGGGCGTCGAGGAGTTTCTCGATGGCCGACTCGCCTAACTCGGGATATGCTGAGTGCGCCATCTTGCCCCGCCCTACGAGTTCGACCCGGAGGGTTCCCTTGGATGCGATAGCAAGCTTGTTTTCGGTCGGCTCCCCGTTGATGAGAAATTTCACGCCGCGCGGCTGCTGATTGGCCATCTGCGCGCCCTGGCTGTCGCGTTCCTCTCCCACCAGAAACAGCAAGCCAACATGGATGCTGTCTGTCTTCAGCTTCTCAGCGGCTGCGATCTGCGCCACGATGATGCCTTTGGCGTCGCATGAGCCGCGGCCGTAGATGCGGTCGGCCGTCTCAGAGGACGGGATGAATGGCGGCACCGTGTCCATGTGCGTAGACAGCGCCAGTTCCGGCGTCGGATGTCCGGGAGTTGTTGCCCAAATGTCAAAGCGATCGCCTTCCACCGGGATGCGCTCGACGTTGTAGCCAAGCTGGGTCAGCTCTGCGGCAAGCGCTTCGCCGACCGCGGCCTCCATTCCAGTGGTCGACTCGATGTCCATGAGCCTGCGAGTAAGAGCGAAAACTTCCATTTCGCAAGGATAGAGCATTTCCCGATTTCGCTACAGAGACGCAGAAGACTCGAAGATTTCGGGAGAGAGTGCGGCCGGTTCAAGCTGGAGCTTTTGGGGCGAAAAGCGACCGTTTCAGGTCGATTCGGGATGCAGGAGGTCGGTTTGCCGGCTCTGGTGCTGGTGGTTCCACTTCGTCCCAGCGCGAGCCCGTTTTGAGGATGTCTCTTCCTCGGCGTGACGCGGCTTGGCGACCGACTTTCGGGTTCGTGCCTCCATCCCGCCGCTTTTCCCCTGTAATCATTGTGAATTTTGCGACGCGAACCCCGCCGGTAAACGCAATTTGTTGGGTCTCGGTACGTCCCCAAATACTAGGAATTGTGCTGAGGATAGGAACTGCAATTTAGTCCACTAAACCCACACTTTGCTCTTGACACACAACTATTTAGGAGTAGGATACGTCAAAAGTGGGATGAAGTGGTAAGTTGTGGTAAGCGGATCGTTCCTCACGGGGTGAAATTAGTGCGAAATGGTTTTATCGCTGGCATGGCTATAAACCCGGATCGCTGTTGTCGAGTAGGAACGTTGATATTGACCTCCGTTGTGGGATTGGAAGTTAAGGCCGAGCGCTATGTTTCGCGGCACCCATTTAACCCGACTGGACGACAAAGGGCGTTTAAAGATGCCCGCGGAATTCAAGCGCGAAATCGACGAGAACTTCAGCGCTCAATTCTATATCACCAGTTGGGACGGCAAGAGTGCCAAAGTGTATCCCATGCAGGCCTGGGAAGAGATCGAGCGCAAGCTGGCGGCGCTTCCAGAAATGCACAAGACCAAGCAGAAATTCCTGGAGCGCACCAGCTACTACGGTCAGGTTGTGGATTTCGACGGGCAAGGCCGGTTGCTGATGCCGCAGATCCTGCGCGACACCGCGAACCTGAAAGGCGAGGTAGCGGTGATGGGCAATTTGAAGCACCTGGTGGTGCGCAATGCCGAAGAGCTTCGCAAGTCAGTGGCGGAGCCCTTCACCGAGGACGATGAGACCATCCTCAGCGGATTGGGGATTTAGAGCGACAGAGGTTTTGGCTTCCATTCGCGACCTCGGAATTGGGAGTGAATGGACGAAGGATTTTCAGAAGCGAACAGCGCCCCTGGGCGCGGACATGGCGAGCGCAGTCGTTTTAGCCATGTGCCAGTTCTTTTAAAACCAGCGATCGAATTCCTGGCCGTGAGGCGCGGCGGGACCTATATCGACGCGACCTTGGGCTTGGGTGGACACAGTTGGGAAATTGCAACTCGCCTGGGCGCGCAGGGTCATTTGATTGGCTTCGATAAGGACCCGGCAGCGTTGGAACGCACGCGCGAGCGGCTGACCAAGCCGCCGGCGGAGATGGCAAGTGACTGGCCCAAGGTCGAACTGATACATGCCTCGTTCGCCGAAGTGGCGCAGCATGTGGCGGCAGCATCGGTGGACGGATTGCTTGCCGACCTCGGTGTCAGTTCCATGCAGCTGGAAGACGCTGCGCGCGGATTCAGTTTTCAGGCGGATGGCCCTTTGGATATGCGGATGAATCCGCATATCCGGGCTGACTGCCGAACAAGTGGTAAATCGCTTCGACGAGCGCGAGCTTGCCGACGCGATTTACGAATTCGGTGAGGAAAGGAGGTCGCGGAGAATCGCCAGAGCCATTGTTCGGGCGCGGCCGATTCACACAACCGCACAACTGGCGGGGGTGATTTCGGCCGCGGCCCGGCCAATGAACCAGGCTGAGAGGCGAATTCATCCGGCGACGAAAACTTTCCAGGCACTCCGAATTCTGGTGAACCGTGAACTGGACGACCTGCGAGCGCTGCTGAGTGAAGGCGCGGCACCGCAGGTACTGAAGCCGGGCGGCAGGTTGGTGGTGATCAGCTTCCACTCGCTGGAAGATCGCATCGTGAAAGATGCGCTGCGCGATGGAGCGCGAGATGGTGTTTATCGCGTGCTGACCAAGAAGCCGGTGACCGCCGAAGAGGAAGAGATCGATCGCAATCCGCGGTCGCGCAGCGCGAAGCTGCGAGCGGCGGAAAGAACGTAGAGAGACGGGCGGGCGTAGCGATTTAGGTAGAGCTGGCCTTCAGGCCAGCGTCTCGGGCTGGTCTTAGATTTTGAGCTGGCTTTAGCCGGCGGTAGTTGCTGGGGCAGTCAGATAGTTTCGAAAGTTGTGAACTGACTTCACAGACAATTCCCACGGACTGCGGAAAAAGCTGTGAAGAATGTGAATAAGCTCAGGGCCTCTGAAATTCGGCTCGTTCGTTCGGAAGAAGCTTAACGCTGGACGCTGGCGCAGCGGTGACGCCGTCTGGCAGGAGAAAGAAATGGCAGCCGGAGTTCTTTATCCAACGATGTTACAGGCGGGTGAGTGGAGCGACCAGGCGGCAATGCAGCCGCGCGGCATGTTCATCGGCACGCCCGAGATCTACTTCACCAAGCGCATCGACAACTCGCGAGTGGTCAAGGTCACCGACCCGAAGCGCCGCCGGGAGATGGTTACCTTCGGTATCACCCTGGGCATGCTGTTTCTGCTGGTCATGGTCTATCTGTGGCAGCATTTCAGCGCCATCGAATACGGATACAAAATCGAGCAGCTCAAACTGGAGCGCGATACCATCTCGGAGTCGAACCGCGCTTTGAGTCTGGAAGAGGCTTCATTGAAGGATCTGCCCCGCATCGATCGCATGGCACGCGAGCTGGGCATGCAGCGTCCGGTCGAAGGTCAGTGGCAGCCTATGGATACCGCGACGACCGATCCGGCCACGCCCGTCATGGCCAGGGTGAATGGAATCATGGTGGTCTCGGCAATGCAATGAGTGAGTACGGTCGCTGGTGGAGCTGGTCTTCCGGTCCGAATCAAAGGCGATAAGTTCAGGAGTTTAAGCTCCAGCCACAACTTAGGGTTTCAACCGGCGGTCCGGCAACGGACCGCCTTCGCCGCGTAAGAGCGGCGTCTTACCAGTAAGATCATGACCAAAAATCTTACTGTTAAGACAGTCTTAGAATTAGCAAGACGACGCGAGTCTTAAAGCATTATCCGGCAGGCAAGAGGCCGAAAGCACCGAACGGGGTAGTGAAGGAATGCGGGCGAGCGCTCCTAAAACGCCGAGTCGAAGACTCTACATCTTTGGTGCGCTGCTTTTCCTTTGGATTTTCGCCATTTGTTTCCGCCTGGTCCGTCTTCAAGTCGTCAAGTACGGTGACTTCGTCCAGCGCGCTCAGCGCCAGCAGAATCGCACCATCCCCACCGAACCTCGCCGCGGAAACATCTACGATCGCGACGGCTACGCGCTAGCGATGTCCATTGATGTGGACTCGGTCTTCGCGGTTCCCAGCGAGATTCACGATCAGGAAAACACGGCGACCCTGCTGGGCAAAGTATTGGACATGGATCCGCGAGACATCGTGGCCCGCATGCAGGCCTCGCGAAATTTTGTTTACATCAAACGCAAGATCGACGGAGAGACCAGCAATCGCGTTCGCGAGTTGAATCTGCGCGGTATTTATTTTCGCAAGGAGCCCAAACGGTTTTATCCCAAGCGCGAACTGGCGGCGCAGGTGCTCGGCTATGTCGGCATGGACGACGAGGGACTGGGCGGCCTGGAGCGCGAATTCGACGACGATCTGCGCGGTATTCCCGGCCAGGAACTGATCTCGATTGATGCCCGGCGCAAGTGGTTCAGCCGAGTGGAGCGGCCGCCTGATCCCGGGCAGAACCTGGTGCTGACCATCGACCAGACCATCCAGTACATCGCCGAGACGGAACTGCAAAAAGGCATGGAGGACACGAAGGCGATTGCAGGAACCGTGGTGGTGGAAAATCCTCGCACCGGCGAAATCCTGGCTCTGGCGAATCGGCCCACATTCAATCCGAACGTCTTCAACAACGTTCCCGCAGAGTCGCTGAAGAACCGCGCCGTCAGCGACATTTATGAGCCGGGCTCGGTGTTCAAGATCGTCACCTACTCCGCGGCCATCGACCAGCATGTGGTGACGCCGGAGGATCACATCGACTGCCAGCACGGCTCGATTGATGTATTCGGCATGAAGATCCATGACCATGAGAGCCTGGGCGTGGTGACCATCGCCGAAGCGCTGGCCCACTCCAGCGACGTGGCCGCGATCAAAGTCGGCATGAAGCTGGGCGATGAGCGGCTCTATCACTACATTCACGATTACGGTTTCGGACAGCAGACAGGAATCGAGTTGCCGGGCGAGACCCGCGGACTGGCCAAGCCGGTCAGTCACTGGTCAAAGGTTTCGATCGGCGCAATCTCCATGGGCCAGGAGATCGGCGTGACGCCGCTGCAAACCATATCGCTGGTATCCACGATCGCTAACGACGGAGTGTATACGCCTCCGCGCATCGTCGCTGGCGAGCTGCCGCCCGACAGTAAGGCGCTGCCAGTCGTCTTCCATCCCGCGCAGCAGCATCGCGTGGTTTCCACCATGACTGCGGCGCAGATGAAGAAGATGCTGGAAGGCGTGGTGCTGTTCGGGACCGCGCGCCGCGCCATCCTTGATGGTTACACGGTCGCGGGAAAAACCGGTACCGCGCAAAAGGTCGATCCGGCAACCGGAGGCTATTCCAAGACCAAATATGTGGCATCGTTTATTGGCTTCGCGCCGGTCAACAATCCTGCGATCACGATTGCCGTAATTCTGGATTCTCCTATCGGATTACACCAGGGCGGCCAGGTCTCAGCTCCGGTGTTCAAGCGAATTGCGATGCAGGTTTTGGAGTACCTGCACGTACCGCACGATCTCGACGTCAAAGGGACGCAGCGGCAGACGCTGATGGCAGCGACCAAAGACAGCGATCTGACCGATGAATCGCCCGACCACGTTGGGACTCCGCTGCACGACGATGCCGCAACGGGCTCAACCACGCCGACGACAACCGCCGCAGCCAAGCCCGCGAAGATTAATGCTTCCACTCCAGCAACGGCAGCCAAAGCGCCCGAGAACAAACCGCAGTTACCTGACGAAACTGAAATCGCGCAGGCCGCGGTCCCTCAGCCGCCGACGCCAACAGGACAAACCGCCGCGAACGGTACGGTGGTCCTTGATGTTGACAGCGGCGTGGTGGTTCCATCGTTTCTCGGCAAGCCGCTGCGTTCGGCAGTCGAAACTGCTCAGCAGTCGGGGCTGGAAATCAATGCGATCGGCAGCGGCGTGGCCCGCGAGCAGTGGCCCGCCCCCGGCAGTCACTTGCCTTCGGGACAACACATCACGGTGCGGTTTACGCACTAGGAAGTCTTCCCCATAAGTTCGCAGATTCTGTGGTGGTCCCTGGCACAACTTGGTACCGGGCCGCGGTGCCGGAAAACGTAGCTATAATGCGGGTAGAATGAACTTTCTCAAGCTGTTGGATGGTGCGGAATACGTCGCCCAGCAAGGCAATCCGCCCATTGCCGGGCTGGACTACGACAGCCGCCGGGTAAAGCCGGGCTGGTGTTTCGTCGCCATGCGCGGCGACACCACCGACGGCAACCAGCATATTGATGCCGCGCTCAACGCGGGAGCGGTTGCCATCGTCAGCGACTCCTTGCCTCCCCGGCCCGACGTGGCGTGGGCGCAGGTTGTGCATGGACGCCGCGCTCTGGCCCGCTTAAGCGCAAACTTCTACGGCCGCCCCGCCGAGCGGCTCTTTATTACCGGAATCACAGGCACGAATGGCAAGACCACGACATCATTCCTGTTGAATGCCATGCTGCGCGAAGGCGGACGCAAGACCGCACTGGTCGGCACGGTGGAATATCGCATCGAGGAAGAGAGCTATCCCGCTCCGCACACCACTCCCGAAGCGCTGGAGTTGAACCAGTTCTTTGCGCGCGCGGTTGCGGCGGGGTGTACGGAAGCAGTGATGGAAGTTTCGTCGCACGCGCTGGAGCAGCAACGCACTTACGGCATCCCGTTCGATGTAGCCGTGTTCACGAATCTGACGCGCGATCATCTCGACTATCACGGCACCATGGAAGAGTATTTCGCGTCAAAGGCGATTCTCTTCCAGGGCGCTGGCACTGAGCCGCCCAGGGCCGCCGTTATCAACATCGAAGATGAATACGGGCAGCGGCTGATCAAGCTATGCAAGAAGCAGCAAGAGCTGATCACCTACGGCATAGAGCAGTGGCGACTTCCACGCCAAAGACATCAGCATTGAGACGAATGGAACCCGATTCGACTCTGGTGACGCCGACCGGCGAATATCCTGATCTGGAGCCCGCTGCTGGGACGAGTCAACGTTTTCAATCTGCTTGCCGCTTTCGCAGCTGCTTACGCGCGCAATGTCGAGTCCCGCGCCATGGTGGATGCGGCTTACGATCTCGACCGGGTTGCGGGCCGCTTCGAACGAGTCGACGTCGGTCAGCCTTTCACCGTGATCGTGGACTACGCTCACACCGACGACGCATTGCGCAATCTGACTGCTCTGGCCAGAGACTTTCTGGCACAGCGTGGAGGCGCGGGCCGAGTCATCACGGTTTTCGGATGCGGAGGCGACCGCGACCGCAGCAAGCGTCCATTGATGGGCGAGGCGGCGGGCACCGGCAGCGATTTCGTGATCCTGACCAGCGACAATCCGCGCAGCGAAAACCCGCTCGACATCATGAACGATGCCATGCCAGGCCTGCAGCGCAGCGGCGCGAAATACGTCCTGGAGCCGGATCGGCGAAAGGCCATTGCCTTGGCGATCGACGAAGCGCAACCCGGCGACATCGTCCTGATCGCCGGCAAAGGCCACGAGAAAGTCCAGGTCACTTCGACCGGTACGATACCGTTCGACGACATCGACGTGGCGCTCGCCGCCCTGCATGCCGCGGGATACGGAACGCCCGAGGCGCAGCCGGCGAAATCATGAAGCTAAGCCTCGCGCGTGCCGCCGAATTCATGCAGGCCACTGGGGAGTTTGATCCAGCCGCAGTCGCCGGCGGATATTCCATCGACTCCCGTACTCTGCAACCGGGCGAACTGTTCTTCGCAGTGCGCGGCGAGCGGCTCGATGGTCATGATTATGTCGAAGCTGCGCTGGCCAAGGGCGCGGTTGCTGCGGTAGTCGAGCGTCAGCAGGCTGTCACGATTCGCCTCGAAAGTCGCGCTTGCTGGCGGTAGACGACTCCCTCGCAGCGTTGCAGCGTTTGGGAGCGGCGGTCCGGCGATTGTGGGGCAAGCCGCTGATTGGCGTGACCGGCTCGGCGGGAAAGACGACGACCAAGGAAGCCATCGCGCATGTGCTGGCGAACCCGGCATCGCGTGCTGAAGTCGCAGGGCAATCTGAACAATCACTTCGGCATGCCGCTGCAGTTGCTCAAGCTGGAGCCCGAGCACGAGATCGCGGTAATCGAGATGGGCATGTCGCATGCGGGTGAGATCACCGCACTGGCCAAGCTGGCAGCAGCCCGACTGCGGCGTAGTCACGCATGGTTGCGCCGGTCCACCTGGAGTTTTTTGAGTCGATTGCCGCCATCGCGCGCGCCAAGTATGAGCTGATCGAATCGCTGCATGCCGGCGGGATCGCGGTTCTGAATGCCGACGACGAATATGTCTCGCAGTTCGGCCGCGACTTTCATGGCCGGGTGGTGACCTTCGGCTTGCACAAGCCTGCGGATGTGTCGGCCCAGAACATCGAATCGCGAGGCCCGCTGGGCTCGGCGTTCGACATTGTCGCCGATGGCGAGCAAGCGCGTGCGAACCTGCCTCTGCTGGGCGAGCACAATATCTACAACGCTCTGGCGGCGGTAGCCGTGGGATTGCAGTATGGCGTACCGCTTCAGACAGCCGCCGAGTCGCTGGCCACGTTATCAGCTGGTGACAAGCGGGGAGAAATTCTCAACATCGGCGGAGCCACCGTCATCAACGATTGCTACAATTCGAATCCGAAGGCCCTCGACAGCATGGTGCGTTCGCTGGCGCAGATTCCGGCGCAACGGCGGATCGTTGTAGCCGGCGAAATGCTGGAACTCGGCCCCGCCGCGGAGGCGCTGCATCGCGATGCCGGTACGACATATGGCGCAGGCGGGCATCGACTTTGTGGTCGGAGTTCGCGGGCTGGCGGAGGCTATCGTCGAAGGTGCGAAGACGGGCAGGAATGCGCGCCGAGTTTGTGGCGACGCCGGAAGAAGCGGGCGAGTGGTTGCGCCGCGAGGTCAAGCCGGGCGATGTGGTTCTGTTGAAAGCGTCGCGGGGCGTGCGCCTGGAGCGCGCGCTGGAAGTGTGGACGGGCAGAATAAGTGCGGGCGGTCATTGATCCGGTGCAAGCTCACCACATCGTCACTGCGGTAGATTCAGATTTGTGAAACATTAGGAACGGGGAAGCACTTGCTTTATTGGTTGCTGTATCAAAAGGGATTCGTCGTCTTTCATATCGGTCCGTTCCGAATCTTTCGCTATCTCACTTTTCGTACCGCGTTCGCCAGCCTTACCGCACTGTTCATCGGCCTCATCATTGGCCCGGCGGTGGTTCGCCGGTTGCGCGAATTCCAGATCGGCCAATACATTCGCGAAGACGGTCCCAAGGCCCATCAGCAGAAAGCTGGCACGCCGACCATGGGCGGCATCCTGATCGTTGTCGGCATGATTATCCCCACGCTTCTTTGGGCTGACTTGGGCAATCGTTTCGTCTGGATCGCAGTAGTGGCGACGCTGGCCTTTGGCGCTATCGGATTTGCCGACGATTATCTAAAGGTGGTGCACCGCCGCAACCTGGGCCTCACCGCCCGCGCCAAGCTGGGGTACCAGTTTCTGGCAGCCATTGCCGTAGCTGCAACCTTGAGCGCGCTGGAGACTCACGGCCTATATTCGACGCGCCTGATCGTGCCGTTTCTGAAGCATTTCCGTCCCGACCTGGTCATCAGCAAACTTGCATCACGGATATCTGTCGCCATTGGCGTTTCTGCCGTTCATTGCGTTTGTGTCCATCGTCATCGTGGGATCGAGCAACGCGGTAAATCTGACGGACGGTCTCGACGGTCTGGCGATCGGCTGCACGGTGATTGCAGCCGGCGCGCTCACCGTGCTCACTTACGTCAGCGGTCACGCAGTGTTTGCCGACTATCTGGAGCTTTCCAAGATGCCCCAGGTATCGGAAATGACGATTTTCTGCGGATCGATGGTCGGTTCGGCAATCGGCTTTCTCTGGTACAACGCTCATCCAGCCGAGATCTTCATGGGCGACGTTGGCTCGCTGGCACTGGGTGGCGCGATCGGGACGGTCGCGGTCATCATCAAGCAGGAGCTGCTGCTGCCCTTCATCGGCGGGATTTTCGTGATCGAGGCGCTGTCGGTGATCCTGCAGGTGGGCTCCTACAAGCTGCGCAAGAAGCGCATCTTCAAGATGGCGCCCATCCACCATCACTTCGAGTTGCTGGGCTGGAGCGAGTCGAAGGTGATTGTGCGCTTCTGGATCGCGTCTCTGGTGTTTGCACTCTTTGCTCTCACCACGTTGAAGTTGCGGTAGGTGGGCCAAGAACGTGGCACAATGTCGGGTGGCGAGCGCCTGATTGGGCGAAATATTCATGGACGTTAAGGGCAAACGCGTGCTGGTGGTCGGGCTGGGAAAGTCCGGCGTGGCCAGCGCTTTGTTTCTCACGGAACGCGGGGCCCGGGTTGCGGTCTCCGATGCGAAGTCCCCGGAGCAGCTTCGCGAAGAGATTCCGGTCTTGCTGGATCACGGCATCAGCGTTGAGACCGGGCAGCACAGCGAGCGAACCTTTCGCGATCAGGACTTGATCGTCGTCAGTCCGGGCGTGGCCTTTGACGTTCCGCAACTGGTGCAGGCGCGAGCTCGTGGCATTCCGGTGATCGGCGAAGTGGAACTGGCAGCGCGGTTCTTGAAGGGCCAGATCGTCGCCATTACCGGCTCAAATGGCAAGACGACGACCACGACCTTGGCGGGCGAGATCCTCGTCAGCGGGTGGGCGCAAGACGCTGGTGGGCGGAAATATCGGCACTCCGGCGATCACTTTTGTCGATCAGTCGACCGAGGATACCTGGCTCGTGCTGGAGATCAGCAGCTTTCAACTCGAGACCGTCGAGACCTTTCATCCTCACATTGCGGTCGTGCTGAACATCACGCCCGACCATCTGGACCGTCATCACACCTTCGAAAACTATGCCGCCGCGAAAGCTCGCATCTTCGAAAATCAAACTGCGGAAGATTTTGCCGTACTGAACGCCGACAACGAAGCTTGCTGCCGATGCGGCAGCCAAGGCTAAGCCTCCGGCGCGGTGGTTCAGTCGTCTGGACGAAGTCGGCAGCGGAGCGTTCCTGCGCGCAGGACAGATTGTATGGCGCGATGAGAAAGGCGACCGCGAAATCATGCCGGTAAGCGAGATATCGCTGAAAGGCGCGCATAACGTGGAGAATGTGCTGGCAGCGGTATGCGTCGGCATGCTGGCTGGAGTCGAGCCGGCGCAGATTCGCAGTGCTGTCGGCGCTTTCAAAGCGGTGGAGCATCGCCTGGAGTACGTGGCAACGGTTCGCGGAGTGGAATATTACAACGATTCCAAGGCGACCAATGTCGATGCCACGATCAAGGCGCTGGAGTCGTTTCCCGGGCGGCATTCACCTGATTCTTGGTGGTAAGGACAAAGGCAGCGATTACAGCGTCCTCAATCCGCTGCTGAAAGAGCGGGTGAAGCGCGTCTATACGATTGGCGCTGCGGCCGGCGAAGATCGAAGCACAGGCCGCCGGCACCGAGATCGTAAGCGTCGAAACGCTGGAAGCAGCCGTCAGGCGCGCCAGTGAAGCCGCGACCGCGGGCGATACCGTTCTGCTGGCTCCTGCCTGCGCCAGCTTCGATCAGTTCGAGAGCTACGAACATCGCGGGCACGCTTTCAAAGATCTTGTGCGGCAATTGGCGTCGAGGAAGCAGGACCGCGAACGCGCAGAAAGCGGCGCTCCTGGAGGCAATTCATAAATGGCCAAACGCGTCAGCGTCGATAAGTGGCTGTTCACGGTGACCCTGTTGCTGGTCTTCATCGGACTGGTAATGGTGTTCAGCGCGTCTGCGGTGATGGCCAAGGAACGCTTTGGCTCGCCCTACGGCTTTCTGGTACGGCAGATGGCATGGGCCGCGGCAGGCCTTCTGGCCATGATCGTGATCATGAACGTGGACTACAAGAAGTTTCGCCGCCCTCCTGTAGTGTTCACGTTTCTCGGCATTACTTCGCTGCTGCTTATCGCCGTCTTCCTGTTTCGCGACTCGCACAACACGCATCGCTGGATCAAGTTTGGAGGCTTGTCGTTCCAGCCCTCGGAAGTCGCCAAGCCGGCACTCATTTTGTATCTCGCGTACTTTCTGGAGTCGCGCTGGCAACAAATCACCGATTGGAAGAACGTGCTGCTCCCCGCCGCCGCGCCGACCATCCTTTTCGCATTGCTTATCGTGAAGGAGCCCGACCTGGGCACGGCAATCGCTTGTGTGGCAATCTCTGCTGCGGTGTTATTTGTGGCGGGGATGAACATGAAGTATCTGTGGTATGCCCTGGCTGCATCTCTGCTGCCGCTGTATTTCCTGATCGTGCGCGTGCCCTGGCGATGGGCCCGCATGCAGGCCTTTCTCGATCCCTTCAAAGATCCGCAAGGCAAGGGATTTCACATCATCCAGTCGATGATTGCCGTGAGCACCGGAGGGCTGACTGGCTTGGGTTTGATGGAAGGCAAGCAGAAGCTGTTCTACCTGCCGGAGCCGCATACCGATTTCATCTTTGCCGTGACCGCCGAAGAGTTGGGCCTGTGGGGCTCGTTGCTGGTGGTGACGCTGTTTGGCATCTTCCTGTATCGCGGCGTTCGCACGGCCTTGCGCACGGATGACATGTTCGGAAAATTCCTCGCCACCGGGGTTACGGCAATGGTGGTCGTGCAGGCGCTGTTCAACATCAGCGTAGTGCTGGCCATGATGCCGGCCAAGGGTATTCCGCTGCCGTTCATTTCCTATGGCGGCTCCTCGCTGTTTATCACTCTGGCCAGCGTTGGAGTTCTGCTCAACATCACCCAGCAAGCGGAATAAAGATGCGTGCGATCGTCGCAGGAGGTGGTACCGGCGGGCATGTAATTCCTGCCTTGGCCATCGCGCAGGAGTTGCGTTCGCGCTACAACGCGCACGTGGTGTTCGTCGGTACGGCTCGTGGCATCGAGACGCGACTGGTCCCCGCCGCCGGATTTGAATTGCATCTCATCGAAGTAGGTGGACTTAATCGCGTGGATTTTGCCACGCGTTTGAAAACCGTGTTGGATCTGCCGCGGGCCGTGATGGCCTCAGCCAAACTGATTCGCGAGTTTCGACCCAACGTAATGATTGGTGTGGGAGGCTATGCTTCCGGGCCCGCGATGCTGGCAGCCGCGATGATGAACATCCCGACGGTCGCTTTCGAGCCAAATGTGGTTCCGGGATTCGCCAATCGCATGGTCGCGCCCATGGTGCGAGCCGCCGCGGTCCACTTCGAGCAGACCTGTCATTACTTCCGCAACTGCCATGTGACCGGTGTGCCGGTACGGCGCGAGTTCTTTGACCTAGCTCGACGACCGAAGGACGCGCGTCCAACCTTGCTGGTCTTCGGAGGCAGCCAGGGAGCAACCGCCATCAACCGCGCGGTGCTGGAATCCCTGACCAGATTGATGGAAGCTGTGCCGTCGGTTTACGTCATTCATCAAACCGGCGAGCGCGATTATCCCGAAGCCCAAATCGCGTATTTGCAGGCCAGACTGGCGGCCGAAGTGTCGCCATTCATCGATGACATGCCGCACGCCTTCGCGCGCGCCGATCTGGTTCTCTGCCGTTCGGGGGCCAGCACGGTAGCGGAAATTGCCGCTGCGGGCAAGCCGGCGATCTTTGTTCCCTTACCCACTGCAGCCGATGACCATCAGCGTCACAACGCGGCGACCCTGGCCGCCGGCGGAGCAGCCCGGTTGCTGCCGCAGGCAGAACTCACAGGTGAGCGGTTAGTGGCAGAAGTTGCTTCCTTGCTGATCGATCGTGAAGCTTTGGCAAGAATGTCGGAAGCCGCGCGCGGCTTTGCCCATCCTGATGCAGCTGCTAAGATTGCCTCTCTTGCCGCGCGGGTGGCTGGAATCGCCGGGTAGCCCGCGATAGGCTGGATACACCTCTGCATGTTTGCAAAGATTCAGCGAGTTCATTTCGTGGGCATTGGCGGCATCGGTATGAGCGGAATTGCCGAGGTGCTGCTCAATCTCGGATACCAGGTTTCAGGTTCCGATCGTAAGCCCTCGGCGGTGACGGCGCGCCTGGCTGGGATGGGGGCGGTGATTTGTGGCGAACACCTCGCGGAGAATGTCACGGGCGCGGACGTAGTGATCGTTAGCTCCGCCATCAAACTCGACAATGCGGAAGTCGTCGCTGCCCATGAGCGGCACATCCCGGTGATTCAGCGGGCGGAGATGCTGGCCGAACTGATGCGGCTGAAGTACGGGATCGCCGTGGCCGGCATGCATGGCAAGACCACCACGACATCGATGGTGGCAGCAGTGCTGGCGGCTGGCGGGCTTGATCCCACGGTGGTAGTCGGAGGCCGGGTTGATGCGATGGGCTCGAATGCGCGCCTGGGCAAGTCGCAGTACCTGGTCGCCGAAGCAGATGAGAGCGACCGCTCATTTCTGAAGCTGTCGCCGATTCTGGCGGTAGTGACCAACATTGATCGCGAGCACATGGATTGCTATCGCAACATGGAAGACGTGGAGCAAACGTTTTTGCAGTTCATGAATTCTGTTCCGTTCTACGGAATGGTGGTCGCCTGCAACGATAATGACGAACTGCGGCGTCTGTTCGCAGGCGTGCAGCGCAGGACCGTTACGTACGGCACACGCGAAGATTCGGATTTTTGCATATCGCACATGCAATGTGGACCCTCGCGCGACAGCGTGGCGCTGAGTGGTTTTCAAGTCACATATCGCGGCAACGATCTCGGACGATTTCAGCTCCGCGTTCCCGGCGCTCACAACGTGAGGAATGCGACCGCAGCCATTGCCGTCGGGATCGGTTTGGATGTGCCGGTCGAGGCGATTCGTCGCGCGCTGGAAACCTTTAATGGCGTTGATCGCCGCTTCCAATTAGTTGGCAGTGCCAACGGTGTGACCGTGATCGACGACTACGGCCATCATCCCACAGAAATTCGCGCTACTCTGGCGGCGGCGCGGCAATGCGGTTTCAACAAGGTCCACGTCATCTTTCAGCCGCACCGCTATACCCGAACGCAGCTGCTGATGGAGGATTTTGCTACCGCCTTTCGCGATGCGGATTCCGTCCTGTTGCTCGACATCTACGCCGCCAGCGAAGCCCCGATCCCGGGAATCACCGCCGAGGCGCTGGCAAATCGCATCACCGAAGCTGGCGGACAGGAAGCGCTCTACGTTCCTTCTTTTCGGGAAGCAGTGGAATTGGCCACGGCTGCGGCACGGCCAGGAGACATGATCCTGACGCTGGGCGCTGGCAGCATCTGGCAGCTCGGACCGCAAGTGCTGGAAGAGTTGGAAAGCCGGACGCCGAAAAGCATCGGATAGACCTCAAGGCAAGAAAATCAGTTTTGGAGACCTGCTCAATCAAGTCAAAACATGACGATCGAAACGTAAGCTAAGTCGCAAGCCTCTGCCTAGACAACCGCAAAGCGAGCGCCTTTCTTTCCTCAATCAGCCTTCAGGTTTACCTTTGTGGTTCCTGTTCTCTTCTGCGCTCGTCTATGGCCAAAAGCGTCTCCTTTATACGGAAGAAAACAGTTATAGTGAGGCGGATAGGCTGAAGTTGTAGGGGTTTTCACCCGGTTTTCATGGCCCGAAAAAACTCATCGACCATAGCGGACGACGAACTTGAAGTCGGGGCGGCCGAAGCGGCACGCCGAAACGATCTCGAGGACTCGCCCTTAGACGCGCGCATGCTCGACCTCGATGACGAGGCTGAGTCGCCATTTCTGCGCGGACAGAAGCGCGTTCCCGTGCGCCGGGGTACGCTGCCGCGAAAAGCGGCAAGCCGGGTCAAGATCGCGTTGGCAGTGATTCTTATCGGAGCCGGCATTGCGGTGCCGTGGATTGTGCTTCACCAGTATGCGACCCAGTCCTGGCGTTTTCGGCTCGATTCCAGCGACGACATCGCAATTTCAGGAACCGGCAACGTCAGCCGCTCACAAATCATGGATGTGCTGGCAAGCGACATCGATCGCAACATCTTCTTCGTACCGCTCGATCAGCGCAAGAAACAGCTGGAACAGATTCCGTGGGTGCAGTCGGCGTCGGTGATGCGCCTGCTTCCCAACCGGTTGAAGATCGTGATCCGCGAGCGGACTCCGGTGGCGTTTGTCGAAATCAACTCGCATATCGAGTTGATCGATGCCAGCGGAGTCATCATGGATTTGCCCTCCAACCAGACGGGCAAGTATTCATTTCCTGTGATCGTGGGGATCACAGACACCGACCCGCTCTCCACGCGGGCGGCGCGCATGAAGATCTACAACCAACTGATACGGGAATTGGACTCAAGCGGAGCGCATTATTCCGGCAATCTTAGCGATGTCGATCTTTCCGATCCCGATGATGTGAAGGCCACGGTTACGGATCCCCACGGAGCGGTGCTGGTGCATCTGGGATCGTCGGATTTTCTGGAGCGCTTCAAAGTTTATGTAGCTCACGTGCAGGAATGGAGAACTCAATTCCAGAAGTTGGAGTCGGTGGACTTGCGTTACCAGCACCAGGTGATCGTCAACCCTGATTCCACCAGCGCTAACGCGAAGTTGGGTGCTCCTGACCATACTGGCAATGAGGTTTCAGCCGGAGCGGCTCCGGTTCCGCAAAACAAGAAGAAGGTTGCGATACCGAAGAAGACGAAGAAACACACTTAAAACATGGGAAGTCAAACAGAAAACCTGCTCACGGTGATCGATGTCGGTAGCGCTAAGACGTGCGTTATCGTCGCTGAAGTGAATGACTATGCCCTGCGCTATCGCGGACACGGCATCTCCGATTCGCGAGGCATGCGCAAGGGTGTCATTGCCGATCTCGACAAGGCCGTGGCTTCCATCAAGAAGGCGGTGGAAGAGGCCGAGAACGTGGCGCAAGCTCCGGTGGAGCATGCGGTGGTGGGCGTCGCCGGCTCGCACATTCGCGGCGTCAACAGTCACGGCGGCATCACGCTAGGGTCGCGTTCGCGCGAGATCAGTCGCGATGATGTGCGTCTGGCCGTCGAAAAGGCGCGCAGCATCGCCATGCCCGAAGATCGCGAGGCCCTGCACCTGCTGCCGCAGGAATTCATTCTCGATGGCCAAGGCGGCGTTCGCGATCCCGCAGGCCTGATGGGCCGCAAGCTCGAAGTCCGGGTCCACATCGTCACCGGAGGAGCGACGGCGACGCAGAACGTAGTCTCGGCGGTGAACCGCGCGGGCATCCACGTCGACGATACCGTCTTTGAAGGGTTAGCTTGTGCCGATTCCGTTTTGCAGACGGACGAGCGCGAACTTGGGGTTTGCCTGGTTGACATTGGCGCCGGCTCAAGCGATCTGATCGTGTACTACGAAGGGGTCGTTATCCACACAGGCGCGATTCCGATTGGCGGCGACCATTTCACCAACGACGTGGGCGTAGGTTTTCGCACGCCGGTGCCCGATGCCGAAAACATTAAGAAAATGTTTGGCTGCGCCATTGTCACGCGTATTCCCGAGGGCAACGAGATTGAGGTTCCGTCGGTGGGGGACCGGCCGTCGCGCCTGATGCAACAGCGAATGCTAGGGGAGATTCTGGAGCCCCGGGCGCGCGAGTTGATGGAACTGCTGCGCGATCATCTGCGGCAGGCGGGAGTCGCGGAATTGCTGGGCGCGGGAATGGTTTTCACCGGCGGTGGCTCGCGGCTGAACGGTTTGCTGGAGGTGGCTGACGACATCCTGCGACGGCCGGTGCGCCAGGGATATCCCGTGCCGATTGCCAAGCTGCCGTCGAACCTGTTGGAGCCGGAATTTGGCACGGCGATCGGCATGGTGTTGTATGGGCATCGGGCGCGGCAGGCGCGTATGAATCTGGATCGCGGATTGGGAGCGAAGATCAAAGCGTTGTTTGCCCGGCAAGGGGCGTGAGGAGCCGCTGTTCGCTCTTCGCGATTCGCTTATCACCAAATTTGTAATTGACAGGCGCCCACAGCAAGGGCACCTACTGGGGAAAAAATGATTGAAGATTTCAACGACAAAAGCCAGCCGGAAAGCGACATTCGCATTCACTTCAACGAAGAGCTGCTGAACAGCGCCAAGATCAAGGTCATCGGCGTTGGCGGCGGCGGCGGCAACGCCGTCAATCGCATGATCGAATCGCACCTGGAAGGCGTGGAGTTCGTGGTCGCCAACACCGATCTGCAAGCGCTGAAGGGTTGCAAGGCGCCGGTGAAGATCCAGCTTGGCGTGAAGCTGACGAATGGCCTGGGTGCGGGAGCTAATCCGGAAGTGGGGCGCAAGGCTGCTCTGGAGGATGCCGACAAGATCATCGAGGCGCTGGAAGGCGCGGACATGGTCTTTGTGACGACTGGCTTGGGTGGCGGCACTGGCACCGGCGCGGCGCCAATCATCGCTTCTCTGGCGACCGAGATGGGCGCACTCACCGTCGCGGTAGTGACCAAGCCGTTCGCATTCGAAGGCAAGCGTCGCCAGAACCAGGCGGAGCGCGGCTTGCAGGACTTGATTGACTCAGTGGACACGACCGTCGTGATCCCAAACGAAAAACTGCTGGCCGTCGCCAAGGACGCGGGATTCTTCGAGTCGTTCCGCGTGGCAGACGACATTCTGCGCCAAGCCGTGCAAGGCATTTCCGACATCATCACCATCCCCGGCATCATCAACCGCGATTTTGCCGACGTGAAGACCATCATGGCGGGAATGGGTTATGCGGTGATGGGGACGGCGACCGCGAAGGGCGAAGGCCGGGCGACAGCGGCGGCACAGGCGGCGATTGCTTCTCCGCTGCTTGAGGCAGGGGCTATCGACGGGGCGCGCGGCATCCTGATCAACATTACCGGGTCCAGCTCGCTGCGGCTGGCCGAGGTGAATGAAGCATCGACCATCATCCAGAGCGCCGCACACGAAGACGCCAACATCATCTTCGGCGCCGTGCTCGATGAGAAGATGAAAGATGACGTCAAGATCACCGTGATCGCGACCGGCTTTAAGGAACTTCATCGCCGGCGCGAGCAACCGGATTCCGCAGTGGTTCTGCAGAACGCGCGTGCCGCAGCGGCCAGCGTTCATGCGACCTATGAAGTTTCTGCGATGCGCGAGCCGCAGCCGGCGAAACCGGCGACCCGGCCGGAGCCGGTGAAGGCAGCGGAGCCGGAGCCGCGAATCACAGAGCGCTCGCGCGTGATTCCCTACGTTCCCGAAAATCTCGACGACATCGATTCCGAAATTGTTCGCCACGCAACGCCGATAGACGATTTTCCCGACCCGAGAATTGCTGCTGTAGCCGACACCCAGCAAGTAGCGGCCATGGACACCACCAGCAGCAGTGTCGAGATCAATTATGATGCTGACGATCTGGAGATTCCGGCGTTCCTGAGGAAACGCGCAGATAGCTAGAGCGCGTGTTCCTTATTGAATCGCTTGCGGTCGTTGCGCCATTAATTCTTCGAAGCGCTTGTCAGTGCGCATGGTGGCAAACTCGGAATCGGTGTAGACCTTGTTGATGTCTTTGTAGCCGTCTTCCATCGCCTTGCGCAGATACTCCAGCGAGTGATCGAAGTCTCCGGCCTGAGCGTACATTTTGGCTACCATGAAGGAGAAGGCAGCGCGATCTTCGGGCGAAGTCGCTTGCACCATCACGCCCATGCGCGAGACGCGGTTAAAGATATCGGGATCAAGGGCGAAAGCCGCTTTGTAGGCTTGCGCGGCGTGTACGTAGTCATGTTTGCCAAAGTACGATGAGCCCATGTTGTACTGGAATACTGCATCGCTTGGCTTCAACTTCAAGGCTTTGGTGTAGTACTTGATCGCTTTGTCATACTGCTTTTCCATCTGCTCAATGTAGCCGCGGTTGTTATAGCCTTCGGGAGCATGCTTGTCTAACTTAATGGCCCGATCAAAGCACTTGGCTGCCTGCTCTCGACGTTGCAGCAGCAGGTACGACATGCCCTCTTTGTTCCACACCAGGGCACTGGGTTGTTTGGCCAGCGCGGCATTATAAAAATCAATGGAATCGAGGAATCGCTTCTGCGCGCGCAATTGATCGCCCTGAAGTTCAAGGTCTTCGGCAGAGGCGTTGGGGTTGGGTGTAGGCGGCGGCGAGAGTTGTTGAGCGTTCGCAACGGCGCTCGCACTGGCGATGAGACAGAGAAGAAAGCTACAGCTGAGGAACAGAATCCGCGACATTAGGTGCCGACTCATGGCGAACCTCGAGCTCCGGGGCTCCGTCGGCGCGGCGTCTTTACGCCGAAGGAATTTGAAAGTCCGGTAATGCTCTCATAATAGACCTATTTCGGGCTGGTATTGTTCCCATTTTCTGTAGTGCTGGCCCCGTTATTCTGTGGTTCATCCCCGCTATCGCCTTTGCCGAAAAGTTTACTGAAAAATCCCTTCTTCTTCTTTTTCGGCGCATTGTCCTGAGCCTGGGCAGAATCGTCGTTGGGCGAGGATTGCCCGGGTGGGCCGCCGGTTGCAGATTGCACCGCTCCATTGGTCGTTGCGGGCGGCTCGGCGACCGGAGGCGATCCCAGTCCGAAAATCTTGGTGAAGAATCCACGGTGGTCGCCGGCGGCCTGATCGCAAGTTTCCTTGGGCTCAGTGCCGGCAATAAAAGCAACGGTGTAGTCCTGAGGACAGGAAGGAGTGGCGAGGCGATTAGTTACTTTATCCAGTTGGACCTGAACCACGCCGGAAGGCTGCTGAAAATCTTTCACATTCGCGTACTGCGGCAGTTTGACTGCGCGCTTCATAAACTCAGCCCATATAGGCGCAGCCACCGCGCCGCCGGCTAGCTTGATGTCGGTGTAGTCGTCGTTGCCTACCCAGACGATGCACAGCAGGTTCGACGTGTATCCGGCAAACCAGGCGTCATGTGAAGTACCGGTTTTGCCGGCCGCGGGAGGTTCAAATCCCCGAGCGCGAACGGGATAACCGGTGCCACTGTTGATTACCGCCTCCATCATGGTGGTCATCACATAGGCCACACGCGGATCGAGCACGGCTTTGCTGTCGCTCTGGTAGTTGTTAAGCACAGCGCCCCGAGCGTCTCGCACCGACTTGACCATAATGGGGGACAGTCGCGTGCCCCCGTTAGCGAAGACGGTGTAAGCCCCCGACATTTCGATCGGCGTCGCGTCATAAGCGCCGAGCGCCAGCGCCGGTGTCGCCCTCGCGCTGGTGATGCCCGCTGCCTTGGCCAGAGCCGCTACCTTCTCGAAGCCAACTTCCTGTCCCAAACGGACGGTAGCGTTGTTCAGCGATTCAGCCAACGCATAGCGGGCGGTCACTTCGCCGTGAAAATTTTCGTGATAGTTGCGAGGTTCGTAAACCTGATCTCCACCGATGGCGATGCTGACCTGCGAATCGTCAATCAGGCTGGCCGGGGTAAAGACACCGTCGTTGTTATTGACGACGCCAGTATTGGGATCGGAACTGGTGTTAGCGAACATCGACTGGCCAGTGACCGCGGTGTTCACGGCGGCAGCGTAAACAAACGGCTTGAAGATGGAGCCGGTGGGACGTTTCGCAATGGCATGGTTCAACTGGCTCATACCATAGTTCCTACCGCCCACCAGCGCCAGCACTTCGCCGGTGTGCGGATCGATGGCCACCAGCGCCACCTGCGGCAATGGCCCGGCGTCGATGCTGGTTTCCGTCCTGGCGTCCTTGCCCTCGCCAACCTTGATTTTGTGGGTGCGCTTCTTGGCGACCTGCTCGTCCACCAGCTTCATGCCTTCATCCACGGCTTCGGCCGCTGCGCGTTGCAAGTCGGGATCGAGCGTGGTGTAAATGCGAAGCGCGTGATCGTTCAGTTCTCCCTCGCTGAACTGACCCGATAGCTGGTCCTTCACCAGGTCAACAAAATACGGAGCATCGCTGGCTTCAACGTTCGGCGTAGCTAGCTTCATGGGAGCGGCCTTAGCGCGGTCAGCCTGCTCGCGAGTGATCGCTCCGGTTTCCACCATGGAATCGAGCACCAGGTTGCGGCGCTCCAGGGCGCGCTTGGGATTCTTGTACGGAGAAAGGTAGTTCGGCCGCTGAATCATTCCCGCCAGCAAGGCAGCTTCCGGCAGGGTCAGGTTCTTCACGTCCTTGTTGAAGTACGCGCGCGAGGCTTCGCCAAATCCGTTGATGGTGAACGATCCGCGCTGCCCCAGATAGACCTCATTGGCATACATCTCGAAGATGCGCTGCTTTGAGAACTTCTGCTCCAGTTCGATCGCGATCATCATCTCGATGAGCTTGCGCTTTACGGTCTTCTCAGGAGTCAGAAAGAAGCCGCGCGACAGCTGCATGGTCAGGGTTGAGCCGCCTTGTCCGTGCCGGCCTTCGCGCACGTCCACGGCAGCGGCTTCGATCAGACGGTAATAGTTCACGCCGCTGTGCTGAAAGAAGCGTCGATCTTCGATCGCCAGTACCGCATTGACCAGGATTGGCGGAATGTCCCCGAACTTGATGAGCTCGCGTTTGGAGCGGTCTGAGCCTTCGAAGAGCGCGGTCACCAGTTGCGGCTCCAACTCGTAAGCTCCAAGATCCTGGTTACTGTCACCGGCTTCTGCTATCGACGCGACCTTGCCGTTGCGGAAGTGAATCACGGCGCTGTCGGCGCCATGAAACGACTGCGGGCCCGGAACTACCCGAATGCCATCGTTGGTTAAGGCGTAATGTCCGACGGGCGAATCACCGCCCTTATGTTCTTCACTGTAGCCGGCGCGACGCAATTCAGCCGCGACTTCTTCCGCATCAAGCTTCTCGCCAATTGAAACAGTACTCGGGCGAGCGTAGATCTTGGCCGCGTTGCTGAAGACGCCTCCTGCCATGCGGCGATCCACCACTCGCTCGTACTTGATGTAGAAATAAGCAAAAGTGCCCAGGACGACGATGCAGGCGATGAGGAATCCGGCGGAAACCAACTTCACCAGCGGATCACGGAAGGAAAAGCGACCAACTCGCACGGGTCTCGACGGCGGGCGCAGCTTGCCCCCAGGCGCGCCACGAGCGACCGGCCGACGATCAGGAACTCTCAGTTTGATTGCCACGTTTATGAATACGCAGAGAAGCCGCTAGGGTCTTGAGGATAAGACGGCAAAATGGCGTCTTTCGTTATCTTGGATGCCATTTTGCTGATTCAAATCCTCGCCACCTTCGCCTGCCGTCGTGGGCGCGACTCACTGCCCAGGCGCAATCACGAAAAGCGCGCGAACAGACGAGGTAAAAGACAACAGCCAAAGCAAACTTCATTGTAAAGCAGAGGCCAAGCATCGCGCAGACCGAGTGAGTGGATGGTTGCTAGCTCTTTATAAGAAACTCGCTGCGACAATCTAAGTCGCTGAAAACATTGTGGATAAGTACGTATACTTCGTAGTACCATTGCGGGCGGTTTTTGTTTCGCCGGACTTAGAAAGGTGGCAATTCCATGCGCCCCGTAGGCTTGCTGTTCATCACGCTGGTGATAGCGATATGCGCCGTTTTGGGCGCCTCCGACGCCCTGGCTCAAACCTGGTCGGTGCAGAGCGCCGACTACGGGGCCGGCAATCAGCGACAGGACGTGACCAATGTGGTTCGCCGCCTGGTCAATGGTCCCAACTTTAGAGTAAACAACGCCACTCTCGGCACGGATCCCGCTATTGGCAGAGACAAGACGCTGCGCATCGTGGCCAAGGACTCGCGCGGCAACGTTCGCGATTTCTCCTACCGGGAAGGACAGACAGTGAACTCCCAAATGTTTAGCGGCGGACCGGGCTTCGGAAGTCCTGGTTGGGGAACTCCGGGCGGAGGGGGCGGGCCGATAGGCGGGGGCAACAATTACGGTCTGCGCATCACGTCGGCCATGTGGGGCTTGGGATCTCGCCAGCAAGACGTAACCAACCGATTGCAGAGCATGGTCCGCAATAATCGGCTTTCCGTCGGCGTCACTCCACAGAATATGGGCGGCGACCCGGTTGTCGGAGCGAACAAGGTGCTGACGATTTATTACAACTGGAACGGCAGGAACCAGAGCAAAGTCGTGCCGGAAAACACCATGCTGAACCTTCCGTGAGGCACCGCTCGCTGACTGTGATTCCTTAGGCCAGATTTAGTGTGACACTGCCTGCTCCGGCGGCGTCCAAGACCCTACCGCAGCGCTTCGGCCAGTTTGCCGCTGGCGATGAGTCCTGCGACCTTGGCGAAGTCGGGAGCGAAGATACGATCTTCGACAATGGGCGGCGACACCGAACGGATAGCCGCAATGGCCTTTTGAGCGCGTTTGCTGGTTTCCAGTGGAGCACGAAAATCAAGCGCCTGCGCCGCTGCCAGCGCTTCAATCGCCAAGACATTCCGCACATTTGTGACCACGCGCAGCAGTTTGTTGGCTGCGGTCATGCCCATGGAGACGAAGTCTTCCTTGTTGCCCGAGGTGGTGATGGAATCAACCGAAGCGGGATGCGACAGCACTTTGTTCTCGCTCACCAGCGCCGCAGCCGTAACCTGAGGCATCATGAACCCGGAATTGAGGCCGGCGCCCGGCGCCAGAAATGCCGGCAACCCTTCATTGAGCGCGGGGTTGACCAGTCGCTCCAGGCGTCGCTCTGAAATACCAGCTAGAGCGCTGAGTGCAATCGACAGGAAATCGAGCGCGAAAGCCAGCGGCTGGCCATGGAAATTACCTCCCGAGAGAATGACGCCGGGAACGGCCGAGCCCACCGTACGTTTGGGTGCGCCGACTTTCTTCTCCTCGGCGAATACGAGCGGGTTGTCGACCGCCGAGTTCATCTCAATCTCAAATACTCCCCGGCAATAGCCGAGGGTATCGCGCACCGCGCCATGCACTTGCGGCATGCAGCGCAATGAGTAGGCGTCCTGCACTTTCTGACATTCCAGATGCGACTCGCGAATTACGCTGCCTTCCAGCATGCGCCGAAGGTTCTGTGCCACCAGCAACTGCCCCGAATGCGGCCGCGCTTTCTGAATGCGTTCGTCGAAGGCGACGTCGGTGCCTTTCAGTGCGTCCAGCGTGAGTGCACCAATAACGTCGGCGGTGTCGGCCAGAATGTAGGCCTGAAGGGTGACCAGAACGCCGACGGCCAGCATGCCCTGAGTGCCGTTGATCAGGGAAATGGATTCCTTGGCTTCGAGAAGCAGCGGTTGGATATCGGCGGCTTTCAGCGCTTCGGCCGACGGCATGCGCTTGCCCTGATGGACAGCTTCGCCCTCGGCGATGAGCACTAACGCAAGATGCGCCAAGGGAGCAAGGTCGCCGCTGGCTCCAACACTGCCCTGAGATGGAATGACGGGGTGGACGCCACGGTTTAACATCTCGCACAACGTGTCGATGATCAGTGGGCGCACGCCCGAGAAGCCTTTGGCCAGCGAGTTGGCGCGGAGCAGGATCATGGCGCGGGTCACATCTTCAGCCAGCGGCTCACCTACGCCGACGGCGTGAGAGCGCAGCAGGTTGACCTGCAGCTTGCGAATGTCCTGGCGCGAGATGTGCAGGTCGGCGAGATGACCGACTCCCGTGTTCACGGCATAGGCGACCCGCTGGTTTTCAACCAGATCGTCTACTACAGCGCGGGCGCGTTCCACCGCCTGCCGCGCTTCAGGTTGCAGCAGAACCGGACGGCGCTCGTAAACCGATTGCCGCAGGTCTTCCAGCGTGAGATCGTTGCCGTTAATGTGCAGTGCGTGCATGGCTTCTCAAGTGTGCCACAGCCGACCAGGATGATGTTTGGCGAACGCCTGCAGGGCAGTAAATCAAGCCGAGCTTTGCCCCGCTGCCCGGCGAAATGCCGGAAGATATTTCGCCGGAAGCGCAATCCGTTTAAACGCTGAATTCACCACGATGTGAATGGTCTCGCCTTCCGCCAGGATCGTGCCATCCTCATCCCGTACCACCTCGTATCCGAAGTGCAGCAGCGATTCGCGGACATTTACGAGCCGAGTTCGCAGGGTAACCATTTCGTCGTAACGCGCAGGAGCTTTAAAACGGCAGCGTACGTCCACCACCGCGATGTGCGTTCCATCCTGCTTTTCCATTTCGGAATAGGTGAAACCCAGTTGGCGCATCATCTCGACCCGGCCTACCTCGAACCAGACAATGTAGTTCGAGTGATAAACCACGCCCATCTGGTCGGTCTCGGCATAGCGTACCCGAAGCTTGGTTTCGTACACTTCGGGTTGAATCGCATGGGACAGTTGCTGATCTTCGGTTTTCAAGCCAGACACTCCCCACACAAAAGAAGCGGGCGCCTTGAGTTGTATGCGCCCGCGAAAACTCGATTCAGGTTGCTCGTCGGGCCTCTACTTGCTGGCCGGCTTGGCGGGAACGCTGGAAGCTGCCGGGGCTGCAGCTTGAGCTGAAGCAGACGCGTTCTTCACCAGTTGTCCTCTCTTAAGCTCGCCATTCGCCACCGGAGTTCCGTCGGCAATGTAATCGTTGAATTGCGCCGGCAGCAGCGAACCGGGGCCTCTCTGAAATTGATAATGCAGGTGCGGGATGGGGGAAGCGCCACTGTTGCCGCACTCGCCCACAATGTCACCCTGCTTCACTTTGTCGTTCAGCTTGACCTTGAGGCTGTTCTGCTTCAGGTGGTTCATCTGCGAGAACTCGCCGTTCCCGTGTGAAATGACGACGATATTTCCATCCGGCGAGTCTCCGGTAGACTTGCCCGGATCGTTGTCGTCATAGCCGGCTTCGGCCTTGACCACGGTTCCATCGGCAGGAGCCAGGATGGGTTGACCCCAGCAATAGTAGTCCGTGTTCTTGCTGCGAACTCCGCCCGGGCCTGAAAAAATCCGGCCATCTTTCACGTAGACAAAATCCATCGCAAAACGCAGATCATCAGATCCGGCGTATATGTTGTCGAAGGGCGTGCGGCCGCCCTGATAGACCAGCCACTCGCCCTTGAACGGCAGGTGCAGCTTGGTTACATCAGTATATCCAGCATACCGGCCTTCGGCGATGGTCGCCTCAGGACCGATAGTAAACAGATCGACTTCGCCCCGTTGATTCAGGGTGATGGTGGTAACTACCGGAACTCGAACGTTGGAGAATTCGGAGCGGCGCGAATACACAGTATCGGGAGCCATAACATAGGGGACGATGTTCTCTCCCAACACCTTGTCTTCTTTCCCCAGGTGCTCGCTCAGTCTCTTGTTAGCTACCGCCAACTTGGCGTCAGACCCGTAGTGTTTTTTCAATCCGGGAGAAAGCGTGGCCCAAAAGGCAGCGGTCTCGGCCTTGTCGAACATTTGAAAAATCTGCCGTGCACGGGCTTCGGCCGCCTTACTCATGACCGGGTAAGCACCACCCATAACCGGCGCAACCGTTTGTTCTTCCTGAGAAGTACTCGATTGGTCTTGAGACGGGCTGGTTCCAGATGATGGCGAGGCCGATTGCTGGGCGACTCCCAGCGTAGGTAAAAGTAACATTGCAATGAAGATTGCAAGCATGCAAGACAGACAAAATCTCATCATTTTCTCCCTGTGTTCGCTGCGGTTGGCCCTTCCCAGCCACGAGCTTCCGCGTTCTTTAGTATTTGGTTCCCAACCCGCGTTTTGCGTGCGACAGCCGCAGCCGACTGTCTTTCGAGTCTCACAAAATGATTATTCCTCGAAGAAAGGCATTGTACCAAAGAGAAGCATGAATGCTGCTGCGCCTAACCGTCCCTTGCGTGTGATTGAGCGGTTTCGCCGCACCAAACTGAAGCCGCACTTGTGAAGAAATGGCTGGTCGGCGTTGGGCCCAGCTGATTCACTTACCGGTCCAGCGAGGAGTGCGCTTCTCAAGAAACGAACTTACTCCCTCGCGAAAATCGGCCGTGGTGCGGATGCGTGCGTTTTCTTCCACCGCGGCGGCAATCTGCCGGGAAAGCGCGTCTGAGGAAATGCGATTTAGCAGGCGTTTTGTGGCGAGCAGCGATGCCGGACTGTTCTGCAAGAGGCTGTCTGCTAACTCGCGCGCGCGGGCGAGTAGTTTGCCGGGTTCAACGATTTCATTGGTCAGGCCGAGCCGGAATGCCTCCTCCGCACTGATGATCCTTCCGGTGAGCAGCAGATCGCGCGCCTGCTTCTCGCCGATCTGGCGCAGCAGGAACGTGGAAACAATGGCTGGAACGAACCCGATGCGTACCTCGGTATAACCAAACTTCGCTTCGCTGGAAGCCAGGGTGAAATCGCACAGCGTCGCCACTCCGCAGCCACCAGCGATTGCCGGGCCGTTGACCGCGGCGATCGTCACCTTGGGAAACTCGTATAAGGTGCGGAACAGCAGGGCCATGGTCGCGGAGTCGGATTGGTTCTCTTCCGGCGTGCGCCCCGTAATCGAACGCAGATTGTCGAGATCCATGCCGGAGCAGAAAGCTTTGCCCGCGCCAGTGACAATAAGGATCTGGGCTGGAGAAGATTCAACCTCCTCCAGCGCGCGCAGCATGTCGTTAATCAGCTCGTAGCTGATGGCGTTGCGCTTGTCGGGCCGGTTCAGCGTGATGGTGGCCACGGGGCCATCGAAGGCAAGAGTGAGAGTGGAATAAGCAGGCATTTTTTTCGGGCGCTAACAGCTAAAAGCTTCGAGCCACTGAAAATTGATTACCGACAACCGTCCTTCTACATCTTCGGTCCGCTGAACCTGTCGCCGATCTCGGCCGCCTGTCGCAACAGTTCCGTAATCGGTTTGCGTATCGGCAACTCTGCGCCGCGACTTCTCAGAGCATCGAGCAGCTTCTCGGTCGGAATGTTGCCCACCAGCACGTCCTGCGCAAAGGGACATCCGCCCAGTCCGCCAATCGCGGAATCGAAGCGACGGCAGCCAACATCGTAGGCTGCCAGGACCTTGGCCGCTGCGTCATCGGGCCGGCTGTGCAGATGCACACCAATCTCCACTCCATCGAACTTTTCCAGTACCGGACCTAGCAGGTCGGCAATCTCTTGCGGAGTTGCCAGTCCAACGGTGTCAGCCAGGGAGATGGCCTGCAGATCCATGTCGGCCAGGAGGCTGACGCCTTCAATCAGTTCGTCCGCATTCCACAAATCGCCATACGGATTGCCGAATGCCATCGAGATATAAGCCACGGTGTCGAGGCTGGCGTCGTCGGCCTTCTGCTTAACCTTCTCCAGCATATCGAGATTTTCTTCCAGCGTCTGGTTCTGATTGTTCTTCAGAAAAGTCGGCGAAAGCGAATACGGAAAGCCCACGGTTTGTACCGAGTCGGTCGCAATAGCGCGTTCCACGCCCCGCTCGTTAACCACGATGCCGATAATCTCGACGTCATCCGGCGGATCGAGTTCGCTCAGAACATTTTCCGAGTCGGCCATTTGCGGAACAGCCTTCGGGGAGACAAACGATACCGCGTCGATGTTCTTGAACCCAGCGGCAATCAGCGCCTTCAGGTACTCGACCTTGATGGCGGTGGGAATCTGGCCGCGCAAGCCTTGCCAGGCGTCGCGAGGACATTCGATGAGTTTGATGGAATCAGTCATTTAGAATTCAATTAGCAACTAGCGATTAGCCGTCAGCCATCGGCCATCGGATCAGCCATCAACAATCTCATCATTCAGTATTTTGTCATCCCGAGCGAATCCGAGGGATCTGCGGTCGCTCGTCGTGGCAGAAAAAGTCCTTTTTGCTTCGCAGCGCGACCGGAAGTCTCCGCCGGCATGTGCAATCTCTCCCCCGCGCGGCGAACCACAGATCCCTCGGCTTCGCTGCGCTACGCTCGGGATGACAACTTAAAACTCGCACCGGCTGCTAAGAGCCAACGGCTAAAAGCTAAGGGCCAATAGCGAACCGCGAAAAGCGAATAGCCAAAAGCCAAGAGCGAACCGCGAATAGCAGCCTTTACGTCTGCAACACGCCCACGCTGAACTTCGGTACGTCGGGATTCAGCGCCGCCGCCTCGAGTGCCGTGATCAGCACCTCGCGCGTTTCCGCCGGATCGATGATCTTGTCGATCCACAGCCGTGCTGCGCCGTAGCGCGGATCCATCTGCTCGTCGTAGGTCGCCTTCACTTCGTCGTACAGCTTCTTCCGGTCTTCCTCGCTCAGCTTGGTGCCGCCGCGCTCCAGTTGCTTGATCTTGATCTCGACCAACGTTCCTGCCGCCGAAGCCCCACTCATCACCGCGTATTTCGCCGTCGGCCAGGCAAAGACAAATCGCGGATCGTAAGCCTTGCCGCACATGGCGTAGTGTCCCGCACCGAACGAGCCGCCGATAATCACCGAAATCTTCGGCACCACGGAGTTCGATACCGCGTTCACCATCTTCGCCCCTGCGCGAATGATGCCGCTCCACTCCGCATCGCGGCCGACCATGAAGCCATTCACGTCGTGCAAAAAGATGAGCGGCACCAGATTCTGATTGCAGTCCATGATGAAGCGCGCGGCTTTCTCCGCCGACTCGGTATAGATGACGCCGCCAAATTCCATGCGCTTGTTGCCGGCGTGGTCCACCTGCTGCACGTGCGTTTTCTGATTGGCGACGATGCCGACCGCGAAGCCGCCGATGCGCGCGTAGCCGCACAGCACCGTCTCGCCGTATTCCGATTTGTATTCGCCGAACTGGCTGTCGTCGACGATGCGCGCGATGATCTCCTTCATGTCGTACTGACGACCAGGATCGCTATCGTAGATGCCGTAAACCTCATCTGCGGCGTAACGTGGCTCCTCGGCTTTTTTTCGGTCGAAGACGCCTAACTGGCGGTTGCCCATCTTGTCGACCAGTTGCCGGATGCGCGCGATGCACGACGGATCGTCAGGCTCGCGAAAATCCACCGTGCCGCTGATCTGTGAGTGCATCTTGGCGCCGCCTAATTCTTCGGCCGTGTACTTTGCGCCGATGGCGGCCTGCACCAGCGCAGGTCCGGCCAGAAACAGCCCGCTGCCTTCGGTCATCAGGATGTGATCGCACATCAGCGGCAAGATACGCTCCGCCAGCGACGCACATGCCCATGATGGCGGCGATCTGCGGAATCCCCATGGCCGACATCACGGCATTGTTGCGGAAGACGCGGCCAAAATCGTCGGTGTCGGGAAAAACATCTTCCTGCAGTGGCAGAAAAACGCCGGCGGAGTCGACAAGGTAGATCGTAGGAATGTGATTCTCGATGGCGATGTTCTGCGCGCGGATCACCTTCTTGGCCGTCATCGGGAAGAACGCGCCGGCCTTCACCGTGGCATCGTTCACGATGAGCATGACCAGCCGGTCCCTGCACTCGCGCCAGCCCGGTGACCACGCCGGCCGACGGCGCGCCGCCCCACTCTTCATACATGCCCCAAGCCACGTAGGAGCCGAGCTCGAAGAACTCCGTGCCCGGATCGATGAGGAGCGCGATGCGTTCGCGCGCAGTCAGCCGGCCCTTCTTGTGCTGCGACTCGATGGCCTTGTCGCCCCCACCCTGCTGGATGATCTCGCCGTCATTGCGCATCTGCGTGACCAGTTCGGCCACGGCTTTCTGGTTGCGCTCGAAGCGGGACGAGTCGGTCTTCACCTTGCTGTGGAACTCAGAGGGCGATCCGGCGGGCTGGTGATGGTCAGTCATATTCGGTCAGGGGCAAACCATCAACAATAAAGCAGGGAGGCGCGGCGCGCAATGTTGGGAAGGCGGATTCACCACTGAGGCACGGAGGACACGGAGAAGATTTGGTGAAAATCGCAAGGACGCTGATGATATTTGGAAGGAGCGCAGGTTTACAGAGCTCCGTCCAGCTTGCCGAACAGGGGCTCGACCAGACCTGTAAATTTGTTATCACGAGCAGGCGTCATCTGCGAGGGATCTGGTTTTCGGCTGCTACAACCCTACCGCAAAGGCCACGATCGTCCTTCCACGGCGGCCGGTCGTCCGCTCAAGATCCTCCAGTAAGACATCCTCCACGCCCTCAGGATCGATTTTCATCTCGCAGGCCGCAATCTGCTCGTCGGTAGCGCCGTGATAACAAAGTTCACAGACTCCCAATCCATCTTCTGATTGCACCGGAGGTCCAAAGATCCGACAGGTCATGGGACGAGCCGCGTATAAGTCGCAGGCTCCGGTCGCTGGATCGAGCACCGGACAGGGCTCATCATTGGCGAATGTTTCGAAGCGCGCCTCGGCAGCATCTCCTTCGTGCAAAATTCCGGTCGAAAGATCACCGGGAAAATCGGCGGCGAGGCGGCCGATGGAAGCACGAGCCCGTTCGCGAATCGGGCAGCGCGCTTCGGGTCGGTCACTTCCAGGTCGGCTAGCCCCTGCTGTAAGCGAAGGACATCGAGTTGATTGATGGCAAAAGGCCCGATACAGCATTGGGTGCAGCCCAGTTTGCAGACCAGCCACTCGCCACTGCGGCGAGCCGTGTCGGCGAGAGCGGAATCGATGATTTGTACCAGTTGCTGATCGCCGGGCGGAAGGACAGGCATGCCAAGAGAATAGCGCAGTTGCGGATGGGGAGCTTCGCAAGCTTCTCGAGGCAGAAGATTTGGAAGCCTGTTGAAAAACTCGAAAAGCAGATCCCTCACCGACTAAAGTCGGTTCGGGATGACAAAAAAAGTAAAGGGCTTGCTACGGCGTAGCTAAAGCTACGCCCCGTCGAAATCGAACTTTGATGAGTATAAGTAGTGTGTATGAGAGATGCGCCATGAACGACTGTTTGATGATTGATGACGGATGTAAGCTAAAAGCTAAAAGCTAAAAGCTAAAAGCTAAAAGCTAAAAGCTAAAAGCTGGTGGCCGATAGCTGACGTCCGATCGGCTGAACGCCTGGCGGCCAATCAGCTCTGTGGTCCCAGGTAGCGATAGTCGCCGAACCCGAGGATGAGATATCCGAGGCCGCCTAAAAGGAAGATCAGCACGAACCCGAACAGGGCGCTCTGGCCGAACGCCTTGGCTACGTCGATGGCGACCACGATCGCGATCACGATGTTCACCAGTGGAATGAACCACAGCAGCACCCACCATCCTGGACGGCCCGCAATCTTTAACAGGATGTAAGCGTTGAAGATTGGAATCAAGATGGCCCAGCCCGGCTGCCCCGCTTTTTCAAACACCTTCCAGCCGCCAACCACGACAATGATCAGCACTATCAGGCCGAAGAACAGGAACCCGCCGCTGAACATGGGGGACCACGGACTTCTGAACGCGTTGAGCCACAGCGCCGTCGCGATGCTTGCCATTGGATTCAGCCTCGTTGTCGTGGTTAAAGAGGTCTGCATTGTCCCCGAAAGCCGGGGCTGATGCAAGGACAATTGGAAGCCATGCGAATAACGCGTCAGGAATCGGCCATGCACGGAATTCAGGAAGCTGGCTCAAGCGCGGCTGCCAGCGGGTCTTCAACCACAGCGTTCACCATCCTTATCTGCAGCGCCTGCGCCGCGTGAACTTTGTCCGCTGCCAGAAACATTTGCAGCGCGCGACCCTTGCCGATCAAGCGCGGCAGCCGCTGCGTGCCTCCCCATCCAGTGATCAGGCCGAGCGCCGCTCCGCGATGTCCAAACAGAGCATGCGGACCGGCGATGCGGCGGTCGCACGCCAATGCCAGGTCCAGCCCGCCTCCCATGCAATAGCCGTGAATCGCGGCGATTGTCGGAGCAGGGAAGTTTGCAACGGCGCTCATCAGCCTCTGCCCCATGTGCGCAAAGGCAAAGGCCTCCGAACCGGTGAGGGCTGCGATCTCGTTGAGATCTGCTCCGGCAGAGAAGAAGCGTGCATTGCCGGCGATCACCAGGCGCGATGGCGGATGGCTTGCCAGTTCTTCAATAATTGCAGTAAGGGCTTTCACCCGGGCGCGTGTCAGGCGGTTGGTATCATCGCCCGAAACCAGCCGTAAGATGACGGCGTCGCTGCGTAGTTCGATCGCATATAGATCTTCCTGGTGAGTGGAATGCACGGTGGATCAGGTTAACAAACCGCGGCGCGGAACATTCTTCCACCCCCAGTCGCGTGGCGCGGAAATAGAGGTCCTTCGACTCCGGCGGCGCGCCGCCTGCGCTCAGGATGACAACAGCAAAGTATCGGCGCCTCTGAAAAGCCATGCTCCATCCGCCTTCTATACATCGCCATGAAACAAAGGTTAAGATGTCGGCGGTTGGCCGAACGGAGTCTCAATCATGGCGTCGCAAGCATCTCGCGCTTCATTTTCCCGAAGATCGTTTCTGCAACTGTCTGCGGCTGCATCCGCGGCTCTAGCGTTGCGTGCTGTAATCGAGCCGGAGCTTGCCTACGCAGCGCTGCCCAGGCCTGCCCAGAATGGCGCTGTCATGATCAACGCTAACGAAAATCCGCTGGGCCCGTGTGCGGCCGCCCAGGAAGCGCTGGTGCCATTCATTGCGCAAGGTGGGCGTTATCGCTTCGAGTTGACCGGCGACTTGATCAAGCTGTATGCGAAGAGTCTTGGTGTTCCCGAGGATTACGTCAGCGTTTTTCCCGGATCGAGCAATCCGCTGCATTACACGGTGATGCAATTCTGCTCGCCAACCGCGAGCCTGGTTACCGCCGATCCCAGCTACGAGGCCGGATGGCATGCCGCCCAGGGAGCCGGCGCGCGAGTGGTCAAGGTCCCGCTGACCAAAACCTACGCGCATGACGTAAGAGCCATGGTGGCCGCCGCGCCCGATGCCGGAGTGTTCTACATCTGCACGCCCAACAATCCCACGGGAACGTTGACCAGCCACGCGGATGTCGAGTGGTTGCTGGCTAATAAGCCGAAGAAGGCAGTCGTGCTGGTCGATGAGGCCTACATTCACTTTTCCGATGCACCTTCGACGATCGATCTGGCGAAAGCGGGAAACGACATTGTGGTGTTGCGTACGTTTTCGAAGCTCTATGGACTGGCTGGTCTGCGCTGCGGCTTTGCCATTGCCCGGCCCGACCTGATCGAGAAGCTCGAAAACTATGGCGGCGGCAACCCAATGCCGGTTATGGGAGTGGTGGCAGCGTCGGCCAGCCTGCAAGATCCGCAATTGGTGGCCGATCGCCGACGCCGCAACGCCGAGGTGCGCAGCGAGGTTTTTGCCTGGCTCGATAGCAACGGATACTCGTATATCCCATCGGTATCGAATTGCTTCCTGCTCAATACCGGGCGGCCCGCTAAGCAGGCTATTGCCGCCATGGCGCAGCAGAACGTCATCATCGGGCGAGCTTGGCCATCCATGCCAACCTATTCACGGATCACGGTAGGCACCCGCGAAGAGATGGACCGCTTCCAGGTAGCTTTTCAGAAAGTGATGAACGGCTCAGTGACCGGAAGATTGAATCCTGAGAATATGCGGTCCGAGTGGGAGTTAGACGGGTACGTGGTAAGGGCGTGACCGCGTTTTTCCCGGCGCCGTCTCGCCCGGCGATCAGCTGTTGGCGGTAACGCTGCGCGATTTCACGTTGGCTCGGATGAACTCGATGATGGAATCCATCGGGGTTCCCGGCTGAAACACGGCTGCTACCCCTGCCGTTTTCAGGGCTGCGATGTCTTGATCGGGTATGATGCCGCCCACCAGCAAAAGCACGTCGTCCATCTGATTCTGCTTCAAGAGGTCCAGCACCCGAGGCACGATGGCGTTGTGCGCTCCGGAGAGAATACTGAGGCCGATGACGTCCACATCCTCTTGCAGTGAGGCGTTGACGACCATCTCGGGAGTCTGGCGCAGGCCGGTGTAGATGACTTCCATGCCGGCATCGCGCAGGGCGCGGGCAATGACTTTGGCGCCGCGGTCGTGGCCATCGAGGCCCGGCTTGGCAACAAGTACACGGATTTTGCGGTCTGGGGACATAATGTTAGCTCTTCGCCGTTCGCTCTTGCTTTTCGCTTGTCATCCGAGCTGGGACTTGCCCGGCGCGAGGGACCTGCGGTTCGACCCTCAGCTCAACAGAGAATCATAAACCCTGGTTCAAACTTTCGTAAGTGAGGACCGTCACAGACAGTAGCCTTGTGCCTGCCACGTGGGACTGCTCTGCTTCGTTTTCATAAGCCGGTTTGATAGAGCGAAAAGCGAATCGCGAAGAGCGGCTGTGTCACGCAAACGCCGTCTCCGTGTACGTCCCGTAGACCTCGCGCAGCGCCTCGCAGATTTCGCCTACCGTCGCGTAGGCCTTCACCGCTTCCACGATAAGCGGCATGGTGTTGGCCGGCGAGATCTGGCCGTTGTCGCCGGCTTGGGGTTCCTGGGCCGCGGCTTTCTTCAGCGCGTCGAGTCGGCGGCGGACTTCTTCGTTCGAGCGGCGGCTGCGCAAGGCATTGAGTTTCTTAGTCTGTGCCTGCGCCACCTCTTCACCGATGTAGAGAATGTGGGGCGACGGCTCGTCGACCACGAACTCGTTGGCGCCGACCGTGATTTTCTCGCGCGCTTCGGTGGCGCGCTGGAACTGGTAGCTGGCCTCAGCAATTTCCTTCTGCGGATAGCCTTTCTCTATGGCCGCGACCATGCCGCCCATGGCGTCGAGCTTGTTGAAGTAATCAAACGCGCCGTTCTCCATATCGAGCGTCATCCGCTCGACGAAGTAGGAGCCTCCCAACGGATCGACCGTCTGGGCCACCCCCGATTCGTAAGCGATGATCTGCTGGGTACGAAGAGCGATGCGAACCGCTTCTTCGGTCGGCAGCGCCAGCGCTTCGTCGTAGCTATCGGTGTGGAGAGACTGTGTTCCGCCCAACACTCCTGCCAGCGCCTGAATGGCCACGCGAGCAATGTTGTTCATCGGCTGCTGCGCGGTGAGCGAGACGCCTGCCGTCTGGGTGTGGAAGCGCATCAGCCACGAGCGCTGATTCTTAGCGCCGAAGCGGTCCTTCATCAGGCGATACCAGATTTTACGTGCCGCGCGATACTTGGCAATCTCTTCGAAGAAATCGTTATGCGCGTTGAAGAAGAAGCTGAGGCGTGGACCGAACTCGTCGACATCGAGCCCGCGACGGCGCGCCCACTCTACATACTCGACGCCGTCATAAACGGTAAATGCCAGTTCCTGCAAAGCCGTCGAACCGGCCTCGCGAATGTGATAACCGCTGATGGAAATCGTGTTGAAGCGCGGTGTGAACTTGGAGCCGAACTCGAAGGTGTCAATCACCAGCCGCATCGACGGCGCCGGCGGATAGATGTATTCCTTCTGCGCGATGTATTCCTTCAGAATGTCGTTCTGGATAGTGCCGGAAATCTTCTTCCAGTCGGCGCCCTGCTTCTCGGCGACAGCAAGATACATCGCCCACAAAATCGATGCGGGCGAGTTGATAGTCATCGAGACCGTTGTCTTCTCCAGGTCGATGCCGTCGAACAGGATCTCCATGTCTTCCAGCGAATCGATGGCGACGCCGCACTTGCCGACTTCGCCTTCGCTGAAAGGATGATCGCTGTCGTAGCCCATCAGGGTGGGCAGATCGAAAGCGACAGACAGGCCCTGGCCGCCGTGCGCCAGCAGATATTTGTAGCGCTGGTTGGTTTCCTCGGGCGAAGCGAAGCCCGAGAACTGGCGCATGGTCCACATCTTGCCGCGATAGCCGGAGGCGTGGATGCCGCGCGTGTAAGGCGGCTGGCCGGGATAGTTGAGGTACTCGTCGTAGTTCCAGTCCTCGGGCAAATCGGCGGGCGTGTAGAGGCGGCGAATCGGCAGGCCGGAGATGGTGGTGTAGCGGGCGTCGCCGTGCTTCGTCAAGATTGATGCCGGTAGGCGCGCCAATGGGCTTCTCCGGAGCCTTCTCCAGCGTAGGCGCGAGAGTCTTCTCGGCCCATTGCTTCTCGGAGGCAGAAGGATGACGGCCGGCTTCGAACAAATCGGTGACCGGCGATTCGGGTACAGCTTTCCCGTCGGACTTGCGGCTATTAGCCATGAGCTACCCCACAATTAGGCGAACCTTCCATGCTAGTAGATGCGAGGGATGCGAGCAAGGCGGGGTAGGTTATCGCGGTTGGCGTCGGCCCTGTTCGCTTTGTTCCCACGCCTTGGCGTATTTCCAGCTCACATAGTCGGCGTGGTAGAGGTGCAGCAGCAGGCCTTCGCGGCCGTCGAGGAAGCCTCCGCGCAGGACGTAGTTGTAGAAGAAGGTCAGGCGCGGGCGGATGACGATGTCGAGGAAGCTGAAGGCTGTGCGGGGATTCTTCGAAACGGCCATCTCCGCTCCCAGTGACGAGTAGCGATTCATGTGCTCCAGATAGCTCTCGAGCGTGGGGTAGGCGTGATGTTGCAGGTGGTTTTTTAGCTTGGCCGTCGTCCCGCTTAACTGAACGTCTTCGTGTACCAGGCGATCTTCGAACTTGCCTGCTCCGCGGCGAAAGAGGCGGAGCTTAGGATCGGGATAGAAGCCGCCATGGCGAATCCAGCGGCCCAAGAAGAAGTTCTTGCGCGGAATCCAGAAGCCTGCGGCAGAAGGATTCGCCGCCAGCGTTTGCTGGATTTCGCTTGCCAGCGCAGGCTCGAGTTCCTCGTCGGCGTCGAGCGAGAGGATCCAATCGCCGCTGGCTTTTTGCAACGCAGAGTTTTTCTGAGCGGCGAAGCCCTTCCATTCTTCGACGAAGAACTTTGCGTGGAATGACTCAGCGATCTCGCGAGTGCGATCGGTCGAGCCGGAATCGACAATGAGGATCTCGTCGGCCCAGGCCACGCTTTGCAGCGTGCGCGCGAGGTTGGCTTCCTCGTTCTTCGTGATGATGACGACGGAGAGGCTCAAGCAGACCATGCTAACCGCAAGCGGTGTCGGCGGGAAGGAGAAACGCGTCTTCCGGTTGTCCAGAGGGGTTATGGTTGGGGATAGGGGGATGTATCAACAGCTACTGTCGCCACCATCTGACAGTGCCGTGCGACGAGTCCCAATAGAAGTTAAAAGGGTCGGTGTCATCATCCCGAATAGAGAATGCCCTGCACGCGGGTGTGGTTTTACAACCCGGCAATATTCGCCCGTCTTGACCTTTGCAGTCGAGTGGGTAAGTTTCGATTGTTTTGGGCTGCTCGCTGAATCCGTCTTGCGCGGCTGTTCCTATCGGGAAGGTGAAAATCTGTGGGCGTTTTTTCGGTAACCCCCACGCAACCCCGACAACGACACGGCCCTGTTCCAAACCGAGCATCACGGTATCAGCCATACCATCGCAATCGAAATCTGCGGTTTCGGCCGAACTGGCACTCCAACCTACCTCCGGATCGGCATTGCGCAGTAAGCTTAGGGCAGGTTGTGAAACGGAGCCGTGACGAACTACTGCGATTGCCTGTGCCAAAGCGTTTTTCGCGTGGGGCATCAAGTCTGAGTTTCCACAATTGTCCACCATGAGCCGTCCACCGTCCTCATAGACGAACAGCAAATATTCGCGGTACATATCCATCGGAAATCGACCGGTGCTGTTCTCGCTGAACAAATCGACTTTGGAGCCAGGGCTACCCTTGAGAACACGAAGTGGCATCACGCTGTAGGTGTCCCCATCATAAAAATCTCCCCCAGCCGGAGTTGCGGCATGGGCAACGACCTTTCCAACAAGCACCATGACAGAGCTGCCATATTCTTCGCTGATGGTGGGATAACCGTTTGGGCAAGCCGCGGAGGCGAGAGATGACCACAGAATCAGAATCAAAGCGGCTAGGGTCCGCATTTTATCTTCCCTCAAACGAGTGTACTGTGATTGTGCCCGGTTGCCGACAACAACTGGCCATATGTCGTAACCGGCTGAAAGACTGTCGTCCCTACGGGACTCGGATCTATTCCCAACTTTACCCAGCATTCCGCCTGCGGCTCCATCCACCCCAACTCACGCAATAGCGGCGCGACTTGGGGACCCCGGCATGCTGGGCTAAGCTCTTCCGCGCCTGCCTCACCCCAATCCGCGCAAACCCGGCGCGAATCGGGGACCCCGGATGGCGCTCGTTTTCTGCCGTTTGCGCCGCAGTGCCGAAGCGCAAAGTCAGTTCTCACACACACTCTTCCGCCCTGGGCTAATTAGTTTCGCCCTGCTGGGCTGAATTTGTGCGACGTCCACAGCTAATACAGGTGCCGCCTCGCGGCTGGATCAGGGCGAGTTCGAAGGACTTTCTCGGGCCTTAAGTTCGGCCGGTGCGCCGGGGTGCCCCATACATTCGCGATTTTCGAATGTGTGGGGAAATCAAGAGTTTACCCAAGCAAACCTGCCGGTGCCTGTGGTCTTAAATATCTCAGTTCCCACTCATTCCAAGAGCAGGAATGAGTGGGCCACCCGGCAAATTTCGTGCAGCAGACGGGAAAGCAGATCCCTCACCGGCTGAAGCCGGTTCGTGATGACAAGAATAAGGGACTTGCGACGGTGTAGCTAAAACTACGCCCATTCAAAACCGCACGAACCCGCCTCTTTCAGCAGCCTTTAAAGCCGGTTCGGGATGACAAGAAAAAGGGCTTGCACGGCGCAGCTAAAGCTGCGCCCCTTCAAAACAATCCCTGCTCCCGAGAAAATAATCGCAACGTTGCCCCATCGCTCACTGTTGCGGCTGCGGCTGCGGCGAAATTGTCGCGGGAGGCGTGGTTGCCGGCGGCTGTGCTCCGGGCTGAGGCGCCATGGTTGGGCCCGTATCTGGTCCGCCGGGACCGATCGGCTGCAGCTTCGGCGTCGTCAGATCATTGTTATTTGCCGGAACCACGCCTGGCACCTTGGGCTCCTGCTTCACCTGAGAGGCTTCGGCGTCCTTTATGTCGATACCAAGTTTCGTCAGGGTTTCAGCAGTCGACAGATCAAGCTGGACCTTCGATTTTTCGTAGTTGGTGGCGGCTGCCAACACGTTGGACTCGGCCTGGGTCAGGTTACTGGACGCCTGCAAAACCAGAGTGCTGGTCGACGCTCCCATGCGCAATTTCTTTTGTTCGGCGTCGAGAGCTTCGGCTGCGTAGTCGCGGGCAGCAATTGCAGCCTGCAGCGCAACATAATTCTGTTGCAGAGTGAACTGGGCTTGGCGGACCTGCAACTGAATCGTGTTCTCGGTTTGCAGCAAGCTCAACTGGGCCTGGCGGTATTCCAGGTCGGAGCGCACTTGATCGGCTTGCACCTGACGGTTGCGCAGCGGGATGTTGACGTTAACTCCCACGCCCTTGTTGGGGAAGCTGCTGTTGAACAGATTGCTGAAGGCACCGCCGTAACCCACCGGAAATCCCGGATTGACGCACTGGGTTGGATCAGTACACAGCGGATTGCTTGGACCGGCCAGCGCCGAAGCACCGTAGAAAGCGTACACGTCGACGACTGGCCTCAGCTCATTGCGAATCGACTTCTTGGTGACATCGCTGTTGGTCAGATTGATGCGGGCGGTAGCAATCTCTGGACGTTGCTGCAAGGCCTCGGCGATCAGCGTCTCCACGGGTCCTACCTCGTATTCCTCGGTAGTGTTGAGCGTGTCGGTGGGGATCACAGGTGCGATGGCGAGCATGGGATCTGCCATGTTTCGCGTGATGGCGTTTTTCATCAACAGCTGTTCCAGCTGCAAATTTACTTGCGCCGCAATCAAGTTCTGCTTCGCCGTAGCCACGGCGCTTTGCGATTGAACGACAGTGAGCGGCGCGAGGGTACCGGCGGTAACCTGCTTCTGATTGTCGGAGAGCGTCTTGTTGGCCAGGTCGAGCGCGCGCTGCTGCACGGTTACGTTCTCATAAGCATTGACCAGGTCCCAATAGATATTCTCAATCTGCGAAACCGTGTTGATGATCTGGTTGCGGAAGGCGATCTCAGCATTCGCCTTGTTGTTCCTGGCGATGCGGATGTAGCGCAAGTTTGGATCGAAGCCAAAGCCTTGCAGCAAGTGCTGGCGTAGTTCGAAGTTGAAGCTCGGCGTCAGGGTAGGGTTCAGCGTATTGAACAATGCATTTGACGCCACGCGGCTGTTGTTGAAGCCTACGGTCATTAAAGTTCCGGTGGAGAAGCCTTGGGTATAGGCGTAGTTAGCGGTAGTGGTGTTGGCGTTCAATTCATCGGTACCGGAAATGATGGTGTTCGATTCCGGAGTAATGGCCCGCTGCACCGACATGGTGCCAGTAAGGACCGGGTCGTAGTTGTCGAGCGGCGGACCTTCGCCCTGCGTGGAGGAAACGATGCCGGCAGCGCCCGAACCGGCTCCGCCCACGCCGATGGTGGTGCCACCAGCTCCGCCGCCGGTTGAGCCAGTGGTGGAAGTTCCCGTGCCGCCGGCTGAAGTCGTGCCGGTAGTGCCGCCGGGCGTGCCAGACACCAGGCCGGCGTTAACGCCCAGTGCCACCGCGCCTGACGAGGTGCGCAGGATGTCGGTATCGGCAATCGCCAGGTTGTAGCGCTGAATGCCGATGTCGAGATTGTTCTCCAAAGCCATGGCGACGGCGTCGTTGATCGACAAATACATCTTGCCGTCTTTCAGCAGCTGATCGAGGCGCGCGGTGTTGGTCACGCGCAGCGGCCCGACCTCGCGAGCCGTGTATATGACGAAGGGATTGGGCCATTGCCTTTTCCCTCGGCTGTAGTCCTGATCGGAATAAGGATGCGCGTTATGCTGAGGTGCGGGCGCCTGGGGCAAAGGCGTCAGCTGCGTTCCGATCGCCGCATCGGTTGGCGTTGTACTCTGTGACGCAGGAGTTTGCTGTGCCGGATTTTGGGCGAAGCCGGAGATAGCCAGCAGGAAGATCAGGGGCAACGCAACCAGCTTCGGCGCTAGAGATGGAACAGGTTTCGAAATCGGACTAAGAAGAGACATTCTTTCGTTCTCCTAGAAAGGACGATAAGAGTTCTAGATGCCTTTGCGGCAAGATGCTGTCGCCGGACATAGATTTCGTGACAGTTTGCGGAGATTCGATCTCAAGATAACGTCGCAGGGGGACGGAAATTGATTTCAACCTCGAACGTCGCAGGAAGTTAGTATAGCTGACACAATGCCGCGACAACTGGCCCCTTTACATACCTTTACACTGCTTAACAGAT
Organism: uncultured Acidobacteriaceae bacterium; assembly: GCA_963833305.1. Classification (GTDB taxonomy): domain Bacteria; phylum Acidobacteriota; class Terriglobia; order Terriglobales; family Acidobacteriaceae; genus Bog-257. Next base: position 539,066 of record CAWHXN010000011.1, read on the forward strand.
CGAAAACGTTGAGCCCGGAAACCCTGGGTTAAAGGAAATCAGTGAGCCGTAATCTGAAAATCACGTTGGCCTATGACGGCTCAGACTTTCACGGCTGGCAAGTCCAGCCCGGACTGCGGACGGTGCAAGGTGTGCTGGCAGACTGTCTCAAGCGGCTAACCGGCGAAGATGTCTTGCCGCAAGGCTCGGGCCGCACCGACGCCGGGGTGCATGCCCTGGCGCAAGTAGCCTCGGTGCGGATCGAGAGCCCGATACCGGAGCGGAACCTGGTGATCGCACTGAACGATGTGCTGCCGCCGTCTGTGCGGGTGAACTCGGTCGAGCTTGTGCCGGATGATTTTCACGCGCGGCATTCCGCGAAGGCGAAGACGTATCGCTATCGCATCTATCGTAGAGATGTTTGTCCGCCGTTTCTGGCAAATTACGTTTATCACGATCCTTATCCGATGAATGAGGAAGCGGTGATGCGCTCCTCCGAGCACGTTGTCGGCAAGCACGATTTCACCTCGTTTGCGGCATCGGATCCTGATCGCAGCGTCCGCATCAAGGAAGCCAGCGAAGAAGACGAAGCTTCCCCTTTCGGAACTCCGACCAACATCCGCACGATTCATTCTTCCCAATGGGTGCGCACCGAGGAGGAGCTGATCTACACTGTGCGCGGAGACGGATTCTTGCACCACATGGTGCGAAATCTGGTGGGAACTTTTCTGCTCGTCGGCAAAGGATCGCTGAAAATCGAAGACGTGCCGGCGATCCTGGAGGCCCGCAATCGCAGTGCCGCCGGACCTACGGCTGCCGCCCGCGGGCTGTATCTGGTCAGCGTCGAATATTGAATATGGCAAGTGAAGTAAAGATCGCAAGCAGCGGCGTGATTGTCAGCACGAATCCCGCTACCGGCGAGGTACTGGCGGAGCTGGCGTCGGCTAGTGCCGATGTTGTGCATAGCACTGTGCTCCACGCGAAGATGGCGCAGTCGCAATGGCAAGCCATTTCGGTGAGCGAGCGCATCGCCGTGCTGAAGCGATTCCAGCAACTGTTGCGAGAGGAAGCGCGATTCGGTGGCCAGCCTGATTTGCCGCGAAGCCGGTAAGCCGACGGCCGAGGCGCTGGCGACCGAGGTGCTGGTGGTGCTGGATGCGGCCGAGTTCTGCATTCGCAATGCGCATCGATTTCTCCGCGATCAGCCGCTGCCGCACGGCAACCTGGCCATGAAGACCAAGCGCGGCAAGCTGATTCGCGAGCCCTATGGCGTGATCGGCATTATTGCGCCGTGGAACTATCCTTTCTCGATTCCCGCTATTGAGACGCTGGCTGCGCTGGTCACCGGCAATGCGGTTGTGCTGAAGCCCTCGGAACTCACGCCGCTGGTTGGATTGGAGCTGCAACGGTTGTTACATGCCGCGGGCCTCGATCACGACCTGATGCAGATCGTTATTGGCGAGGGCCCGACCGGAGCGGCGCTCATCGAGTCGCCCATCCACAAGCTGATCTTTACCGGAAGTGTTGCCACCGGAAAGCGAGTGGGAGAAGCGGCGGCGCGCCGGCTGCTGCCGGTCGTGCTGGAGTTGGGCGGCAAAGATCCCATGATCGTGCTCGAGGATGCGGATATAGACATTGCCTCCAGCGGCGCTTTGTGGGCGCGCGTTCATGAACTGCGGTCAGACCTGCCTGTCGCTGGAACGCTGTTACGTTCATCGCAGCTTGTATGAGCCGTTCGTGGAAGCTTGCCGGGTGAAAATCGCAAAGCTGCGGGTGGGAAACGGCCTCGACTCCGAAGTGGAGATCGGGCCGATGATCAATGAGCGCCAGCTACGCATCGTCGAGGAGCAGGTCCAGGACGCAATCGCGCAGGGTGCGCGTTTGTTGGCGGGCGGAAAGCGGCTCCCCGAACTCGGGCCGAACTTCTATGCGCCGACGCTGCTGGCGGATGTGAATCACAAGATGCGCCTGATGAAGGAAGAAACTTTTGGGCCGGTTCTGGCGGTTGCGCCTTTTGACAGCGATGGTGATGCCATCCGGCTGGCCAACGACAGCGACTTCGGACTGGCCGCCAGCATCTGGACCCGCAACCGGGGTCGCGGTGAAGCCATGGCCAGGTGCATCAAAGCTGGAACCGTGATGATCAACGACATGATCTCGTGTTTCGGGATCGCCGAAGCGCCGCATGGGGGATTTAAACAGAGCGGCATCGGCCGCACTCATGGCGAGATGGGATTGCAGGAGATGGTCCAGGTGAAATATTTGGACGTGGACCTACTGCCGCGAGTGCCGAAAGTCTGGTGGTTCGGCTACGGAAAGCAATACCAGCAACAGATGGGTGGATTTGTGGACTTCCTGTTTGCCAGGCGATTGAGTGCGAGACTAAAGGGCGCTTTGCGGTCGGCCGGATTATTCCGTCGCTCCACTCGAATCTGACGGAGAAGCCGTGCGGCTTCAGGCCGCCTTTAGACCGGGGCTCCGTTTCTTCTCTCTCCGCAGCGGTTTCATCATCATGTCGGCCAGCTCAAGGTACTTGCGAGCACAGGCTGGGGGATCCGGCTGATTTTCCTGACTCCCATTTCCGGGCCATGGGCTTCCTCGCCGATCGTGCAATTGTTTAACATCCCTGTGTTTTCGATTCCCCATTAAGACTCGGCCCAGGTTCCATCAAGTATGAGTGTTGCTGGCGGCTGGGAGTGGCCTCATAACTTGTGAACAATCAGGTACTTTCGCGATAATTCCTGGCAGCGTTGGGGACATGAGCCAGGCAAGGATCTCTATGATATTGAGATATTTGGCGCAACCAGCGATACTTTCCTCATGCCTGAAGACGGCCCCAACGGAGCTCCCCAGCTTCCCAACCATAAAGTGAAGTACAAGAAGGCTTTTCAGCGAGCGTGCAACGAGCCTGACGCGAAGGGAAAATTGTGTGGCGGGCATTTGAAGCGCTGGTTCTACCTGGCCGACGTTCTGGAGCAGGCATGCGGCGACGTCAGGCAAAACTTCGGTGATCAGGCGGAGATCTATCGCTGCGAGCATTGCAGAACGCTGTATTTGCCCAGCGACGAGGAGCCGCGGGGCAGAAATGTCGCCGGTCTGGGACGGCAGTCGGTATTTGGTCTGACTCTGGCGGCGAAGCCCGCGGAAGAAAAAGACAAGCAATAGGCCTGGTTTGGGCGATAATTCAAGGTAGTTACATCAGCTGTCGAGCGGGCTGTGGTCCCGCATCAATTCTAGTGGGACGGCGCTGTGGGGCGTCGGCATCAATTTGGATCAGGTGGATGGAAAACGGGGTGCCAAGCTAACGTGTCTGCCAATCTCTCAGAGTTAATTTACGACTGGAACACGATCTATGCCCGGTCGATGGTGCCGGCCGGCAGAGTTCTGCTGAATGACGAATCGCTGCGCGACGGGCTGCAGTCGCCGTCGGTGCGCGATCCCACGATCGAAGAGAAGATCGAAATCCTTCACCTGCTGGAAGGCGTTGGCATCGACATGCTCGATATCGGGCTGCCGGGCGCAGGCCCTCGCGCCGTGGCGCACGCAGAGGCTCTGGCCCGTGAGATCGGCCGGGCGAAGTTGAAGATTAAGCCGAACTGCGCGGCCCGCACTCACCAGAACGATATCCGCCCGGTTGCCGAAATTGTGGAGCGCACGGGCGTTCCCATCGAGGTAGCGACCTTCATCGGATCCAGTCCGATCCGGCGCTACACCGAAGATTGGACCGACGATTTCCTGCTGCGCACCACGGAAAATGCCGTGAAGTATGCCGTGTCGCTCGGCCTGGATGTGATGTACGTGACCGAAGACACCACGCGCTGCGATCCGGAAACGATCCAACGGCTTTACAGCACTGCAATCAGCCACGGCGCCAAGGCGATCGTCATTTGCGATACTTGCGGACATGCGACGCCGATGGGCGTGGTCGCGCTGATGCACTTCGTCATCAACGAGGTGGTGAAACCTTCGGGTGAGAATATTCGCGTCGAGTGGCACGGCCACAGCGACCGCGGACTCGCAGTAGCGAATTCGATTGCCGCCCTGGTCGCCGGAGCCGAAGTTGTGCACGCGACGGTGTTGGGCATTGGCGAGCGGGTGGGGAACACTCAGATGGACCAGATGCTGGTGAATCTGAAATTGCTCGGCATTGAACCCTGGAAGAGCCAGGATTTGACCCGGCTGAAAGAACTTTGCGACTCCGTTTCCAAGGCCACCGGAGTTCCCATCCCGAAGAACTATCCGGTAGTCGGCGACGACGCGTTCCGCACCGGAACCGGAGTCCATGCCGCCGCGGTGATCAAAGCCTATCGCAAGAACGATGTGATGCTGGCCAACAGCATTTATTCCGGCGTGCCCTCGCATTTCTTCGGCATGCAGCAGATCATCGAAGTCGGCCCCATGAGCGGTAAATCGAATGTGCAGTTCTGGCTGGAACGCCATAAGATTCCGTCGACCGAAGACCTAGTCGACAGGATTTACCAGCGGGCCAAGGAGTCTGACCGTACGCTGACCGATGCCGAGATCATGGAGTGCATCCAGAGGGCGAACGGCGTGCGGACCGAGCTGGCCTCGTAGATTCATCGTTTCGCATCTGCACGCTACAAGAGTTCGCTGTGCGAACCCAGACGGACCAACTCTAAGGTTTCAGCATCGGGCTTTCGATAGATCAAAATCAAGTCAGGTTTGACGTGGCAGTCGCGATGATCCTTCCAGTTACCACCTAATGGATGATCGTAATTTCGCCGCGGCAAAGACCGGTCGTCCGCGAGAAGTTCGACAATTTCGAGCAAGGTATCATCCAGCGTGGCTCGATAGCGTCCTGCGCGCTCGCGTTTGTAATCCCGCCTGAACTTGGCAGTATATTTAATCGTTCTCATTCAGGCTGGCGATTAAATTCTTCGCGCTCCTTACGGTTGTGAGTTCGCCACGCCGCGCAGCCTTCATGGCGGCAATGGTTTCCGCGTTTGGCGTCCCAATTTCAAAGGGGAGCGTTTTTTCCGCAGCAACGCGTACCAGCAATAGCCGGAATGCATCGGACACAGTGAGCCCCATGGCCTTGAGAACCGCGGTAGCTTCGTCTTTCACGTTTTCATCAATTCGTGCGCGAACGACAGCATTGGCAGCCATTTATTTTCTCCTGAGCTACATTGTAGCTCACGTACCTCTCTGGATCCAACACGTGCCGGATCGAAGCGCAGTCCGTCCTGCCGCTTCTAGATTCAGATGATCTTTTTTAGGCGCTTCGCTGCAGCCTCCTGCAATACACCTCTCTTTCGTCGCGTGTATTACTATGGGGCATCGCCATGGCCCCGGGCTCTCCAGTACGAACGCTTTCCGCAAGCGAATCGCAAGCCTCCCGTTCTGCCCAGCAACAGGTGGCTCGGATCGCGGAGATACGCCGTGTACATCAGGCTTTCGCGTGGTTTCGCTCGCATAGCCGCGAGCTGGAAGACGCGCAACTTGAGGTGACGGCCGTTGCCGCGCCGCCCTGGGGCGAATCGGCACGTAGCCAGTGGCTGGCCGCACGCTTCGAAGAATTGGCGCTGGCCGACGTGCATCGCGACGAGCTAGGCAACGTCTTTGGCATTCGTCCCGGAACCGATCCCACCGCTCCCTTTATTGCGCTTAGCGCTCACATCGATACTGTCTTCCCGCCAGGAACGCCGATCGAAGTTCGCCGCGATGCCGGCAAACTCTACGGCCCCGGCATCTCTGACAATTCTTCGGGCGTCGTGGCGCTGCTGGCGATTGCCGGCGCCATGCGTGCGGCGGAACTGAGAAACACCGCGCCCATTCTTTTCATCGGAGACGTTGGCGAAGAAGGCGAAGGCGATTTGCGCGGCATGCGCCACATCTACCAACAGCCGCGGTGGTCGGCGACGATTGCGTCGCTGATTGTGCTTGATGGCGCGGGAACCGACACCATCATCGCCGAAGGGCTAGGCAGCCGGCGGTACGAGGTTACGGTCAGCGGATCTGGCGGACACTCCTGGAGCGACTTTGGCGCGGCCAATCCCATCGTTGCCCTGGCGCGCATGATCGATCGCTTTACCCGCACTCCCGTACCCACCTCTCCCAAGACTACCTACAACGTGGGGATCATTCGCGGAGGCACGTCGGTTAACTCCATTCCTGAGTCGGCAACCATGCGGGTGGACACACGTTCGGCATCGGTGGAAGAACTCGACCGCCTAGAGCGCGCCCTGCATGAAGCCATCGATCACGTGATTCCCGAGATCACCAGCCGTAAGAGACAGGAACTGCTGACCGCCGAGGTTCGTGTGATTGGTAATCGTCCGGCAGCCGACTTGCCGATGGAATCGCAGCTGCTGAAAACCATTCGTGCCGTGGATGTTCAACTGAACAACACGGCCCGTATTCAGCGCGCCTCCACGGATGCAAATATCCCGCTGTCGCTGGGGCGTGAAGCCATCGCCATCGGCGCCGGAGGCAGCGGCGGCGGAGCACATACGATTCACGAGTGGTACGATCCTGTCGGGCGCGATCTGGGGCTGAAGCGTATTCTGCTGCTAACTCTGGCGCTCGCTGGAGTGACGGGAGAGTAGAACCAAGTATTCCCGGCGACGATATAACGGTCGCAATCTGAATAGAGCGACGGTATTCGACAGACTTGTTCCAACGAAAGGACCAATACCCGGATGTCTCGCCATAGAAGAATCCTGCTGGCCATCTTCTGGGTACTATTGGCCACTGGCGTTTCGCTTCCAGCCCAGGAAATTCCCAGAGAAGCGGGACGAGTCGCCGCGGAAGAAGCTGGGAAGATCGGTAAGGACAAGGCCGGTAAGGAGCTTGACCAGAAGACCGTCGACGAATTGTTCAAGGGCGATGAGTTCTATCAAAAGTACTCTGCCGTCGACCGGGAATATTACGGCTGGTTTTCTTCCGCGGAACTAAAAAAACCTTTCAATAGTCTGGTCGACGACGCGATCATTTCCATTCGCCAAGCTCACTCTGGAGCTCTATTCAAGGCGCCCGCGAACAATCAGGTAGTTGATGCTTTACAGAGGCAAAACCAGTCCCTGGCGCCGCCGCAGCAGCTGAAGCTTGATCTGCAGACAGGCTGGATTTTGCCCGACACCCTGAAGGTCAGCAAGGGATCAGATAGCGCTACGGTACGAATGAGCACTTTGAAGGACTACATCTCCGAGGCAATTGGCAAAGTCGATTTTCCGCCGTTCGGTCCCAGCCATATTAAGGGGTACGTGCCGGTACCGAACAAGCAAGGGCATCCCGTCCCGGCGCAATGAGACCCTATGCCCAATTCCAGCCATCTTGAAGTACTCGCTCAGGGTTTCGAAGCTTGGAACCGGTGGCGTGTGGAGAACCCGCAAGAAAGGCCTGACCTTTCGCATGCCAATCTGGTGGGAGCGCCTCTGGCCGGCATTAACCTGTCTGGCACGAATCTGGTCGCCGCCTTGCTGATGCGAGCCGACCTTAGCGGCGCAGACGTTCATTTCTCCGACCTGACCTGCGCGAATCTGATGGATGCGACACTGAACGGCGCAAACCTAGATGGGGCAAACCTGTTCTGCGCGAATTTCGCGATTGCCAGAATGCAGGGTGCTCGTATGCGTAGAGCCCGACTCATGGGAGCGGTGCTGGTGGAGACTGACTTGACCGGGGCTGACCTGACCGAATCATGGGTGTACGGCGTCTCGGCCTGGAACGCCAAGCTCGAGGGAGCCGCTCAGTCCGGCTTAGTCGTGACGGGGCCCGACCAGCCGAAAGTCACCGCCGACCATCTCGAGATGGCTCAATTCATAGACCTGGTGCTGCGCAACGAAAACATCCGCGATGCGCTCGATACCCTGACTTCGAAGCTGGTACTCATTCTGGGGCGCTTCTCCAGCGAGAGAAAAGCGGTGCTGGATGCCATGCGAGGGGCGCTGCGGGAACAGAATTACGTTCCGGTTATCTTCGATTTTGAAAAACCGGGGCAGACCACCGTAGAAACCGTCTCGACCCTGGCGCACATGGCACGTTACGTCATCGCAGACCTGACGGATGCCAAGAGCGTACTTCAGGAACTGCAGGCGATCGTCCCGATAAGCCCTTCGATTGTAGTGCAGCCTTTGTTGCTGGTGTCGCAAGAAGAGCCGGGAATGTTTGATTTTATTCGCAGCTTCCCATGGGTCCTGGAGCCTGTCCGTTATGCCGATAAGGATGACCTATTGGGATTGCTGAAGGAACAGGTAATCGCGGCCGCCGAAAGCAAAGTCAAAAAAGCTGCTGCGAAAGTCCGTCCCAGTGGGTGAAGTGGAGAAGGCAGGTCCGTCGCCGAGGAAAAATTTCGCTGAGATGTAGATTTTCGACGATCACAAAGAAGACACCCACTCAAGCAAAGATCTTGAGTGGGGAACATAGTCGCTAATGCCCGTGCGCGGCTTTCCGAAGGCTTGTGCAGGATGCGCCAAGGAAGGCAAGAACTCTACTGGGCTTTCTTCTGGTAGACCCACTTATTGGTGGTGCTGCCTTTCGCACCGGCGGTCGCCTGGCGCTCGACCCCCTCCAGCGTTTTGCCGTCGTCGACGAGACTAAACGTGACCAGGTCGGTTACGGTGGTGCCGTCGGGAGCGGTCATCTTCTGATCGACGATCAGAGAACTGCCCTCCCAATAGGCGCGACTGTTGGCAGTGTAGGAGGGCAATTTCTGAACAACCTCCTTCTTTCCGTCCGCGACGATATCGAGCTTCCAGTCAAAACTCTGGTCGCCGTACACCTGGGTGCGCGCGAAGCGAACCTGCGGATCGTTCTGGTCAATGTGCATGGTCATGCTGGAAGGTGCAGGTACTTTGAGGCTGCTCTTTTGAGGATCGAAGACCCAAGTGCCTGAGAAGTTTGGTTTGGACTGTGCAGCTTGTCCGTAGGCAGCCAAACCGGACATGGCCGTAATTAGCAGGAGTGAGACTATTGCGCGTTTCATGGGGCGAGATTCTAGCAATAGAGATATAAAGATTTCATAAAGGTCACGGATTTCGGCCAGCATAGCGGGAGTAACGATGAACTCGCAAATCGAGGTTGCCTTTAAAAGCGGTAGTCAGTTGCCTGTTGCCAGTGATCAGTTGGCAGCGATTGGAACTTGCGACAGGTTGCCAAAGCGCGAGGCGCTGAGGCCGAGAGCGCGTCATGCGGGCCTGCAGATCGCTCTCGCCGCCGCGCTTGGGTTATCATTGGCCGCGTTGAACACGAATCCTGCCGATCCAGCGTCGACTGCGAAGACTCCGGCCGCAGCTCCCGACATTCTCTTCGTTAACGCCGACATCTACACTCAGGCTGCTCCCGCACGTGCTGAGGCAATGGCAGTCCGCGGCGGCCGGGTCATCGCTATTGGATCCAACGATGATGTTCGCAAGCTGAAGGGAAGCCATACCCAGGTCGTCGATCTGGGCGGACATTTCGTGATGCCCGGCTTCAACGACGCGCACGTCCATCTGGCGTCGGGAGGTTTTCGCCACTACGAAGTCGATCTGACCGGATCGCGATCTCTTCAGGAGATGCAGCAGCGGATTGCCGAGCATGTAAAGATCCTGGCGCCGGGCGAGTGGATCATTGGCGGCGGCTGGGACCACACGCTCTGGACAGAACAGATTTTGCCTACGCGGCAGGATCTGGACGCCGTGACTGGTGAGCATCCGGCGTTTCTGAGCCGAGTGGACGGCCACATCTCCATCGCCAATACAGCCGCGTTGAAAGCGGCAGGAATTACAGCCAACACGGCTGATCCGCAGGGCGGGAAGATCGATCACGATGCGCAGGGCCAGCCGGCGGGGATCATCCGCGAAGATCCGGCAATGACGCTGGTGTGGGCCAAGATTCCCTCGCCCACTCCTGCGCAGCGACGTCGGGCAGCCGAGTACGCGTTGGCGAATGCCGCCCAGTGGGGCATCACCTCGGCGCAAGACTATTCGGATTGGGAAGACTTTCTGACGTACGAAGAGCTGGAGCGGGATGGCAAGCTCCCGATTCGTATCAGCGAGTGGCTCAACTTCAACGGCTCGGTGGAGTTGCTGGAAAAGCATCGCGCCCAGCATCCGGCCGACGATGCCATGCTGCATACCGCGATGCTGAAGGGCTTCATGGATGGTTCTCTGGGTTCGCGCACGGCCGCACTGCTGGCGCCATTTTCGGATGATCCCGGCAACTCGGGATTGCCGCGCTACCAGCAAGCTCAATTGAACCGCATGGCGATCGAGCGCGCAGCGGCCGGATTTCAGCTGGGATTTCACGCGATTGGCGATCGTGCCACGCAAATGGCACTGGACGCTTATTCGGAAGCCGAGCGTGCTGCGCGGGAGAACAATCAATGGCGAGATTTTCGCTTTCGAATCGAGCACGCCCAAATGATCGCGCCCAAGCAGTTTCAGCAGTTCAAGGCGCTTGGAGTGATTGCATCGGTGCAGCCCAATCATCTGCTGACCGACATGCATTGGGCGATGGAGCGCATTGGAGCGGAACGGGCGAAGACTTCTTATCCGTGGAAGCAGTTTCTCGACGACGGGATTCCTCTGGCATTTGGGACCGACTACCCAGTCGAGCCGATCACGCCGTTTCGTGGAATCTATGCGGCGGTGACCCGCAAGAACGAAGCTGGGACGCAGGAGTATTTTCCCGAGCAGAAAATCACGATCGAGCAGGCGCTGGCGGCTTATACCACCGGAGCGGCTTACGCCCAGTTTGCCGAGAAAGAGAAGGGAACGCTGGCTGCGGGAATGCTGGCCGATTTCGTTGTGCTGGATCGCGATCTGACGAAAATTGCTCCGGCGGAAATCCTCAAGACGCAGGTGCTGAGGACCGTGGTGGGCGGGAAAACGGTATATCAGGCTGGAAGGACAGTTGTCAGTGGGCAGTAGTCAGGTGTCGGTGAACAGCAGATCCCTCCACTCCGCTTCGCTCCGGTCGGGATGACACCTGAAAGGCGGTAGGCCCTTTCACTGCGCTCCGCTCCGGTCGGGATGACACCAAAAAGCCGCAAGTCCCTGCTTTTCCTGACAACTGACAACTGGCAACTGATAACTGCTTCAGGTGACCAATTGCGTGCCGCCTGCGTCTATATAGTGAGCAAACCGGCAGTGATTTCCCACACAATTCAAGCAGTAAGTGGCGGCGACTGTATAATTTCTACTGGCTGGTTAGCCGGAGGATACTGAATGGATCCGCAAGTTTCTGGTTTAGGGCAAAGATTCAAGGCCAATCGCTTTGCCTCGACCCTGGTGATCCTGGCGACTCTTACGCTGGGCATTTTGATTGGCACCGTGGTTTCTGGGGCCGTAAAAGGCAAAGAGCAGAACTCTTCCTCCGACGCGACGCCGCTGAAGGTACCCTCGCCGGTCCAGATGTCGAACCAGTTTTCGACCATCGCTCGCCAACTCGAGCCCACGGTAGTAAACATCAACACCGAATCGACCATCAAGAATCCTCATCAACGGATGATGCCTCCTGGACAAGGACAAGGCCAGGCACCGGATGAAGGCCCGGGCGCGGGCGGGGGCGACGAGGATAATCCTTTCCAGGACTTCTTTAACCGCTTCTTCGGCGGACAAGGTGGGCAAGGCGGACAGGGCGCTCCCGGCGGCGGTGACATGCACGAGCGATCGCTGGGCTCGGGCGTGATCGTCGATTCCAAAGGCTACATTCTGACCAACAATCACGTGGTCGACAAAGCTGATCGCATCCGCGTGAATCTGATGGGCGATCCTGAGACCGTGACCTACACCGCGACAGTGGTTGGAACCGACGCCGAAACCGATCTGGCGGTCATTAAGATTGACGCGAAGAAGCCGCTACCTGCGGCCAAGCTTGGCAATTCTGACGCTATGGAAGTTGGCGATTGGGTTCTGGCCATCGGCAGCCCATTCGGACTAAACGAAACTGTGACTGCGGGCATCGTGTCAGCGATTGGCCGCGACATCATTCCCCAGCGTCAATTTGAGAAGTTCATTCAAACCGATGCTGCCATCAACCCTGGTAACTCGGGTGGGCCGCTGGTCAACATGAACGGCGAAGTCATCGGCATCAACACCGCTATCTACACCAGCGGAGGCGGCTATCAGGGCGTTGGCTTTGCCATGCCTTCCAACACCGTGGTGTCGGTTTACAACCAGTTGATTGGGCCCGACCACAAGGTTTCGCGTGGGTCCATTGGCGTACAGTTCAATGCCGTGCCCAATCCAGCGGTGGCCCGAGTCTACGGCGTGAACAGTGGCGTGACCATCGCCAGCATCACTCCCAACGGCCCGGCTGAGAAAGCTGGCTTGCAGACCGGCGACACCATCGTGTCCGTGAACGGCAAGACCGTGAAGAATGGCGACGAATTAGTGGCCGAGATCTCTGCCCTCAAGCCCGGCACGTCTGCCAAGCTGGGCTACATTCGTAACGGCAAGCAATCGAGCGTGGAGGTCACCATTGCGGATCGTGCCAAGCTCTTTGCCGCCCGTCTGGGTGGACAGGAAGAAGGCAACGAGGAAGGCCAGCCACAGGAAAGCAAGTTTGGAGTGACTGTCCGCGGCATCACCAAAGACCTGGCTGATCGTTACCAGTTGCCGAATACCAAGGGCGTTATTGTGCAAGATGTGAAGCCCGATAGTTTTGGCGAGACGGCAGGACTCAGCCGTGGAGACATCGTCGTCGAAATTAACAAGCAGCCGGTGAATAGCGAAGCAGACTTCCACCGCATCGAAGCGCAGGCCAAGAGCGGGCAAGACATCGTGTTCCTGGTACGCCCCCGCGGCAGCCGAGACAACACCACGGTGTTCATGGGAGGGACGCTGCCGTAATCGAAGGTATTCCAGGCAAGCGACGTTAATTAGATAGGCAACTCAAAGTGCGGTGTCCAGGCATCGAACCAAAGTGGTACCTGGCACCGCTGTTTTATTTTGGGAATTTCGGTCGCTTTATAGTTCCCGAATCGGTTAAGGGTTCATTACAATAGCGGGATAATTCAGGTGTTCATAAATTTGTTCGAGAGGTGGTCGTTGCCTATCGGAACTCGTATATTTCAATTGGCCTCATTAATTTTCGTGTTGCTGGTCATGGCCGGATTGACATCGGCGACCACAACCACCAACTCCAAACCCAAACACGCGCAGCTTACCAGCGCTCACACCATCATCCAGCCATCATTCCTCCAAGCATCCGACGAAGGCTGTTGCCCACACTCGCGGCCAGCGTGGCATCGATGAGGAACGGACGGTTGCTATTCAAAGCGCCTTGATTCGGGAGCACTACCTGACAGGCGAACCCACTGGAGTGTGGGACACGGCTTCGAAAGATGCCATGTTGCGATACCAGTCAGCCAATGGCTGGCAAACCAAGATCACTCCTGATTCGCGAGCGCTGATCAAACTGGGACTTGGTCCCGACCACAAGGGTTTGCTGAATCCGGAGACGGCGAATATCCCGTCGCCCCATGAGCTCGGCGTCGATAGCGAAACGCAGCCCGGAGGAGCGGCGGACCAGCAATAAGCTGCTGCTAACCTCTGAAGCTCGGTATTCCTGGGGCGTGGCGCGTATGCGCCTCACGGCCTTTCCACCGCTCCTTGAGAGCTCCGTCACTGCCCGCCTGCGTTTGCCGCTGTGCTAATCTTCTTCGGTCGCTATCCTTGGCAGTGAGGTCAGAATGGCCCAGCAAGAGCACAACCTTCAGATCGATTACATCGAGTTTCCCGCCACTAACATCGAGGCAACGAAGCGCTTCTACGGCCAGGTCTTTGGCTGGAATTTTCAAGACTACGGTCCGGATTACACCAGCTTTCATGATGGCCGGCTGGCCGGTGGATTCAATACCGCCGCGCAAACTTCCGGAGCCGGCGGCGCGCAAACTCAAGGCGTGTTGATTGTTATCTACGCGACGTCGCTGGAAGACACCTACGCCAAGGTTACGGAAGCGGGCGGAAAAATCGTGCGCGAGACTTTTGGATTTCCGGGAGGCCGCCGCTTCCATTTCTCCGATCCGAACGGCAATGAGCTGGCGGTGTGGAGCGAGTAGAGCTTTCCTTGGCAGTTTCAGAGTTGCGGTACGCGAAGCTCAGGGGTATAGCGGCGATTCACGCCGGGCGAGCTGCTCTCGCCCTGCGCTTTCCCAGGGCGTACAACGCTGCTCCTGCGCCCAGGAGCGCGACACTGAGCCCCAAGAGCTTAGCGACTGCCAGCGGTTTATTTGGCTCGCCGGCATCGGGAATGGCCGACCCGACAATGACGGCGAGCGTAGCCACCAGACCCAGAATGGCAAGCGCGATGGCCACTGGCTTCCCGCCCGGAATGCGGACCACACCCGGCTCCACGGGCTCCCGCTGCAAGCGAATCAAAGCAGCGAACATAAACAGGTACGGGATAAACGTAGTGATGATGGTCATGCTCACCAGCAGTTGATAGGCGCCATGCACGGTGCTGCCTAACTGTCCCAGCAAGACAACACCTACGCAGCACAGCATCTGGGCGATCAGCGAAATGTGAGGCGTCCCCCAGCGGGGATGCACCCGGCCGAACGCTGGCGGCAGATACCTGTCGATTCCCGCGACAAAAGGAATGCGCGACACGGCCGCAAGGTAAGCGCCTACCGCTCCCAGATTCGACACGCAAATCAACAGCGCAACCGCCGGTCCCAGTCCGCGCCAGCCCACGTGCTCGGCGCTGCTGGTAATCGCCTGCATGATTCCCTCCAGGCCGTTCAACTTGCTTTGGGGCAACACGACCAGGATGCCGACCGTGCCCAGGATGTAGCCGGCGGTGATCAGAACTCCTGCCACGATCAGTGCCGGGGGCACGATACGGCGCGCATTCTTGATCTCGGCGCCCATGAACGAAGCCGCCTCCGCTCCGGCGAATGCGGACAGCAACGTCGCCCAAAGGCCAAAATTCCCCAGTTTGAGCGAGGGCTTGAGCGCTGCAGGGCTAAAGCTTGTAGCGGAGCCGAATTTCCAGCAGGCAATGGCTGCGATGACGCACAGCAAACCGATGGGAACCCAAGTGCCGACCGCGCCCAGGTTGCTCATCCACTTGCCGACGTTGAGCCCCACGATATTCAGCACCAGCGCCAGAGCAAGGCCCGCCAGTGAAAATGCAATAAAGAAAGTTGCACTGCCCTGCAGTCCCTTCCACCGGTTGCCGCCGACATACAGCGCGTTGCTGGCCGCGAAGTAAAGGAGCGCGGGAAAATAGGGCAGATTGCTGGCCCAGTAAACCCACCCGGTAAGAAAGCCGCTGAAATCGCCAAAAGCATGCTTGCTCCAGACGTACATGCCGCCTTCCTGCGGGTAGCGCGAGGAAAGCTCCATCACACAAAGTGCCAGCGGAATGAAAATTGTCGCCAGTCCTACCAGCCAGATGATGACGCTGCTGGGCCCGGCAGCGGCGGCGACAGCGATCCACCGCAGGCTCAGGGTCGCGACCAGATAGAACATCACCAGGTCGCGAAGACCGAGAACCCGTTTCGGCTCCGGCTGGCCGGGTTGATCCGTGGCAGGGGACAAAATTGGATCGACTTTCAAAGAGGGTTGATGCATGGAGGCCCGGTTTACATCGGCAAGAAATAGCGATAAAACTCATCGTCGCGCTTCCAGCCCAGGCTCTCGTAAAGCCGCTGCGAGGGAACGTTGTCGGCGGCGGTTTCCAGAGTCAGGCAGTTGGCCCGCGTAGCCTCGGCCAATTCTCTAGCGCGCTCCAGCAGCGCGCGACCAACACCCAACTTCCGCTCCTCAGGCACGACGTACAGATCGTTCAGAATCCACTGTCGCGTCAGGCCCACCGACGAGAAGACCGGATACAAGTGAACGAATCCTACCGTCTGGCCTTCATGCCGTGCCAGGAAGAGCACCGACTCATTCTTGCTCAACCGCGCGAACAGGAAGCGGCGCGCCGCCTCAACGTCAGGAGGCTTATGGTAGAACTGGCGATAAGCATCGAAAAGGGGCGCGACTTCGCCGACGTCGGCCGGCGTGGCATGTACGATCTCTAAAGCGCTTTGCACGGAAGGCATGGGGACAAGGGAACACGGCCATGCGTTTGCGTCAACTCTTTTCGTCAGCGACAAGCCTGCTATGATCTGTTCCGCAATGCCACGGGAGTGCTGTTGATGGAGCCTTCGCTGCACGATCTTCTCGCCTCGTACAACGATCGGGACCCGCTGGAGCAGGCCTCCACAATTCCAGCTTCATGGTACGTTGACGGGCGCATCGCCGAACTGGAACGCGAGAGTGTTTTCGGCGGCACGTGGCAGGTGGTGGCGCGAGTTGATCAGTTCGTGCAGCCGGGGAATTTCGTTACTGCGGAGTTAGCAGGCGAGCCGCTGGTGATCGTTCGCGGCGCCGACGGCCAACTGCGCGCGTTTTACAACGTCTGCCGCCATCACGCGGCTGCGGTGGTCACAGAAGAGTGCGGCAAAGCCAGCATCTTTCGCTGTCCCTATCACGGCTGGAGCTACGGTCTCGACGGATCGCTCAAGGGCGCGCCTGAATTTGAAGGCGTCTGTTCGTTCGATCGCGCTCAGAACGGGCTAGTGCCCGTGCTGGTCGACACCTGGGAGCAGTTCGTCTTCGTCAATCTTGATCCCAAAGCTGCGCCGCTGAGCGATTTTCTGGGCCGGTTGATCCATCGCGTGGCGGCATTGAATCTCGGCTCGCTGCATTTCTTCGAGCGCCGAGCTTACAGCCTGAATTGCAACTGGAAAGTTTTCGTCGACAACTATCTCGACGGCGGCTATCACGTTCCGCATCTGCACAAAGGGTTGAACAGCGTTCTCGACTACAAGCAGTACACCATCGAGAACGAGGACCGTTACTGTCTGCAGTCGAGCCCGATGGTAGCGTCCGGTGACGATCCAGCGACCGCGGCCACTCGCACCGGCAATCGTGCCTGGTATTTCTGGCAATATCCAAACTTCATGATCAACCTTTACCAGGGCTACATGGATACCAACCTGGTGCTGCCGGATGGCGTTAATCGCTGCACCGTGGTCTTCGATTTCTATTTTGACGACGTGAGCCCATCGGCCGCCGAGCGCAACCGGCAGAGCATCGCCGTCGGAGAGCGTGTCAACGATGAGGACATCGGTATCTGCGAGGCAGTGCAACGCGGATTGCACTCGCGTGCCTATAGCGCCGGACGCCTGTCTGTGCGCCGCGAAGCCGGCGAGCATCTCTTCCATCGTCTGCTGGCGTCGGATTTGAGACGAGGCAACTAGCAAGCGAAGGATGAGCGTTCAAGCAGGCGTCATCGTTTATGCCACAGCCCCGCAAGGATGGCAGACTATTCCATCCCGTCGTCCTCGCATTAGTAATTCGTATAACCTTAGATTATTTTCCGCTAACCCCACATTTCCCGTCTTCTGGCAGGCACACCCGCGCGCGCTCTCTGCATCTGTATGGAATGAGTAAGCTCTCCAGCTCAAACGAGAAAGTCACTCCAAACGCTCGATCCATAAGAGGATTTTATAGATGAGAGTTGCTCTGGTGTCCCCGCCCTTCCTGCCCGTGCCCCCGCCACGATACGGTGGCACGGAATTGTTTATCGCCCAACTGGCCGAAGGATTGCAGAACGCAGGCGTGGATGTGGTGGTTTATGCCAACGGCGAGTCGACCGTAGGCGTGGAGACCCGGTGGTTGTACGAAAAGCAGCAATGGCCGATCAGCGGCGAAGTGTATGACAACCTGAAGGATTTTAATCACACGTCCTGGGCCATCTCCGATGCCGCCAACGATTGCGACATCATCCATCTGCATAATGTCTCCGGCACTGATGTTCACGCCGGCTTGTGCCAGCTGCAAGTTCGTCTACACCATGCATCACGTACACGAAGCGCCGTTGAGCGAAATCTACAACTTCTTTCCCCAAGTTGAGTTCGTCACTATCAGCGAATTTCAGCGCCGGCGCGAGAGCATGCCTCGCTTGCGCACCATTCATCACGGAATCGATTTGAATCTGTATCGCTCGCAGAACCGACAAGCAGGATTATCTTAGTTTCCTGGGCAGGATTGCGCCCATCAAGGGAACGCATCTTGCCATCGAAGTCGCCAAGAAGTCTGGCATTCCGCTGAAGATTGCGGGCGAGGTTCAGCCCATCTTTCAGGATTATTTCGACAACATGATCAAGCCCCATATCGATGGCAAGTTCATCGAATATATTGGCGAGGCTGATCTGGCGGCGAAGAATGAGCTTCTGGGCAACTCGCTGGCCATGCTTTTTCCCATCCAGTGGAACGAGCCGTTCGGACTGGTGATGATTGAAGCCATGGCTTGTGGAACGCCGGTGTTGGCATTGCCTGGCGGCGCGGTCGAAGAAGTGGTCTGCGACGGGATTTCAGGATTACATTTGCAGCACGGCGGATGAGATGGTGCAGCGTGCGGTGGCGCTCGCCGGGCGCTTTCAACCCCGCAAATGTGCGCCAATATTGCCAGCAATATTTCTCGGTAGACCGCATGGTGGCGGACTACATGGCGCTGTATCAGGAACTGGCCGAGGAGGACAGCCCAGTCGGTAAGACCACGATCAGCTTGCCGCTGATCGCGTGAGGAAGAGCGTAGCCAGGAAAGCATGAGCACGTACCTGACAATTCCTTACAACCAGTTAGTTGAGATTCCGTCGCCGCACCTTGAGCCGCGGCTCGCCTTCCAGGCGCTGGAGCCGCGCAAGGTCGACAATCTTACCCTGATCGACGGCAAGACCTTCAGCGCCACCAATGTTTCCGGAGATATCTATCCGCCCGGCTCGCCGGATGTCGGGTTCTTCCACGACGACACCCGGTTCCTCAGCCATCTGGAGTTGCGCATCGGCGGACATCGCACGGTGGTGCTTGTCGTCGGCAACCGAGAAGACATTTTCCGCGCAGATCGAGCTGACCACCGGCAATATCACCCTGCGCGATTCCTTCGATCTGCCCGAAAACACCGTCCACATTCGTCGCGAGCAACTGCTGGCGTCGGAAATATTTTTCGACCGGCTGACCTTCGAGAATTTCAACCTCACGCCGGTCGATTTCACGGTCGAAATTCTTGTTTGATGCCGACTTCGTCGACGTCTTCCAGGTGCGCGGCGTAGCGCGCCAGAAGCATGGGCAGTACTACCAGCCTATGGTTCAGCGACAACGGCATCGCGTTTTATTATCGCGGGCTCGATGGCGTCATGCGCCAGACGCTGATTAAGCTGAATCCCGCACCGAACGAAATCCAGGAGCGCGTGGCGCGCTGGGAGCTCCGCCTGGAGCCGCTGAAGCGGGTGCGAACTGGAAGTGTCGATGACGCCCTGGGTGGAAGGCCGCGAGTCGCGCGCGCAGGTTTACGATCTTGATCATCACCTGCGGCAGCGGCGTTCGAACTTCGCTCGCTGGGAGAGCAGCTCCACCAATTTCCAAACCGACAACGATGTCTTCGACGCGCTGCTGAAAACCGGCATTGGCGACTTTCATGCGCTGCAGATTCCCGACGGCGATCAGCACATTATTGCTGCCGGCATTCCCTGGTTCGCCACCATCTTCGGCCGAGATTCGATCATCGCGGCCTATCAGTCGCTGTCGCTCAATTCGCAGCTCGCGGTCGATACCCTGCGCGTGCTGGCGCGTTATCAGGGCAAAGAATACAACGACTGGCGCGACGAGGAGCCGGGCAAGATTCTGCACGAGTATCGCGATGGTGAGATGACGCGTGACGGCGAAATGCCTTTCGGTCCGTACTACGGCTCGATCGACGCTACGCCGCTGTTTCTCATCCTGCTGAGCGAGACTTTCAACTGGACTGCCGACGAACAACTGGTCGAAGAGTTGTTGCCCAACGCTTACGCTGCGCTGGAGTGGATCGACAAATATGGCGATCTGGACGGCGACGGCTTCGTCGAATATCAGCGGCGTTCGCCCAAGGGGCTGATCAATCAAGGATGGAAGGATTCCTGGGACGCCAACATGCATCGCGACGGCACGCGTGGCCAAGACGCCCATCGCGCTCTGCGAGGTGCAAGGCTACGTTTACGACGCGAAGTACCGCATGTCGTCGCTGCTGCGCAATTTCGGGGACATGAAGACCGCCGACCGGCTGAAGCGCGAGGCAGCCGAGCTGGCGCGGCGCTTCGATCGCGCGTTTTGGGTTCCCAGCCGCGGCTTTTATGCCATGGCGCTGGATGCGGATAAGAAGCCGCTGGAAGTGATCGCGTCGAACCCCGGGCATCTGCTGTTTACCCGCATCATCAGCAAGGAGCGCGCGCGCATGGTGGCCAGCCGGCTGATGCGCGACGACATGTTCAGCGGCTGGGGATGGCGTACCATGTCGCAGGAAGAGCGCGTCTTCAATCCGCTCAGCTACCATCGCGGATCGGTGTGGCCGCACGACAATTCCATCATCGCTCACGGCATGGCGGTGAATGAGATGCGCGATGGCGCGCTGCGCATTCTGACGTCGCTGTACCAGGCGGCATCGCATTTCCGCGACTATCGCCTGCCCGAGCTGTTTTGCGGCGTGCAGCGGCGCGAGTATGACGAGCCGGTGCACTATCCCGTGTCGTGTTCGCCGCAGGCGTGGGCGTCGGGTGCGATGTTCCTCATTCTGGCCTCGGTGCTGGGAATGCATGCCAGCGCGCCGCGCAAAGAACTCGAACATCATCAATCCCGCAGCTGCCCGACTGGCTCGATCACTTGCACATCCGCAATCTGCGCATCGGCCGCAGCCGCGTTGGTCTGGACTTCAGCCGCCGTGGCGATCGCACCTTCTGCAACGTGGTCGATGTCGAAGGCGACAAGCTGCTGGTGAATGTCGCGTTCAAGAAGTAGCGCGCCTACCTGGCGGGGTCAGAATGCTATAAAAACCTCATTCCGGCTCTTGGGAATTTTGAGATCAATTCCGCGTTCGTGATTCACCGCGATAGTCGTCTTGATATCCAGCGCACTAAGCGCGATTGTGCGCTCCTTTCCCTCCACCAAAACATTCAGATAGGTTGGATAAAGCGTGTAGTGATCCGCCTCGAGCCGGTCGCCATTGGCGAATACGAAAATCGTCTTGGGGTCAGGCTTCGGTGGCTGCGCGTTTTGTGCGCCTGGCGCCTCGATCAAGGTCGACTTGCCAATCCTTGCAGTGGCCCCTGAGCTCTGATTTCCGGCGTCCAGCGTGCCAGAGCGCAACGACAGGCCAGCGCGGCTCAATAGGCGCCGGAGTGAGGCTTCTCCACCGGCACCAGCCTGGGTTCCCGCGATGTTGCCCTCGCCGTCGATCAGCACGTAATAGGGAAACCCGCGTGCCCCAAACCGGGAGGCAAGCTTAGCGCCTTCGTTGACCACGACTGGACAGGACCTCGGGTTCCCTTGCAGATATGTTCTGACTGTTGTCTCTGATTCGCCGACATCCACAGCAAGCACCGTCAACCCTTTGTCGGCAAACATACGTTCAATGTTGTCCACGACGGACTGGTCGCGACGGCAGTACGGGCACCATGTCGCCCAGAATTGGAGCAGGGTCACCCTTCCTCTGAGGGATGCATTGGTGATCGTTTCACCGTCCAGAGTCTGAGCCGTGAACTCTGGTGCCGGTCCTCTGGTGTCCGCTCGGGCAAACGCGCAGAGAACCGTCAAGGTCAGTAACCCGTGGAGGGTTAGCCTAATACTGGTGCGTTTCACGATCGCAATCCTCGTTTTGGCTTTAGGAAAACCAGAACCCGCCTCACGAATAAGCGGATAACAGACACCACACTTGTCACTGCTTGATCGGTCACTGCCGTTGATCTGCTCCGGGGGTGACGGTCCCCGGTCAGGGCTGCCGATGGGCGCACGGAACCACGAACAGAATTTCATGCCATTGATGATCTTTTGTCGGTGACTCCCGCCACACCCGCTGGTGACCCGGTCAAGCCAGAATACACTTCGCAATCCGCTGGGCCACCATAATCTGCATCGATGGAAGCCGCCTTCTTGATCGGCAAAGGTCGCGTGATTTCGTCGGAGCCTCGAGTCGTCCACGGCTGGCGACAGCGGTGCGGTGAGCACTCCGCTACAATGGACGAACGGCATACACCAAGCCGGCAGGAGTGAGGAAAAAATGGCGCAAGTGAAAATCACGGCTCGCAAGGATGGGCCGTTCCGGGTGGAAGCCCCCGAGGGCACAATCGAGCTGGTGGATGCCGAAGGCAACCCTTACGATTTGACCGGCAAAACAGCGTTTTCGCTGTGCCGCTGCGGCGGCTCGGTCAATAAGCCCTTCTGCGATGGGACGCATTCCAAGATGGGCTTCCAAGCGGCGGAAGCGGCAGTGAAGAAAGCCGAAGAAGCCAGTCCGGAGCCGCCTAAGGCTAATCCGTAATCGCAGCGTATTGGCTTTGAGGACCGCTTAACGCGGTCCTTTGCCTTTTTCGGGAGGCAATAATTGATTAAGCCGGAAGGCGTGGATCGCAGGCCCGTCTGTCACGTCCGCCGGCATCGAATACAATGGATCCAGGATTACCACCACAATGAAGTACTGCCGATCTCAGCTCTATCTGGCCTTTAGCTTTGCGTTGCTAACTTTATGTCTTGCCATGCCGGCTTGGTCCGACGATCGCGGCGAAGGCCCGCTGGATCCGTCGCAGCCGCAGGGCATCACGGTGGATGAAATCATCCAGAGATTTGCCGCCAAAGAAAAGCAGTTCAAGGTCGCCCGTGAGCAGTACACCTATCGCCAGGATGTGCTGGTTCAAACCCTGGATGGCGACTCGGTCAACGGCGACTACCACGAGGTCGAAGACGTGCTGTTCGATGACAAGGGGAATCGCATCGAGCACGTGGTGTTCGCGCCGCAATCCACGCTGGTGGGTATCACCATGACCAAAGAGGATTTCGACGACATCCGTCGCCGCATGCCCTTCGTGATGACCAGCGACGAGATTTCTGAGTACCAGATTCTTTACGTCGGCAAGCAGAAAGAAGATGAGCTGGGGACTTATGTTTTCGACATAGCGCCCAAGCAGATGGAGAAGAACAAGCGCTACTTCCAGGGACGCATTTGGGTCGACGATCACGACTTTCAGATCGTGAAGAGCTATGGGAAGAATGTTCCTGACTTAGGCGTGGGGAAGAAGCACGGCGAGGGCGAAAACCTTTTTCCCAAGTTCACGACCTGGCGCGCACAGATCGACGGCCAATACTGGTTTCCCGCCTATACCAAGGTTGATGACGAGCTGCACTTTTCAACCGGCGACATACACATCGTTCAGAAGGTGAAATACACCAACTACAAACGTTTCGGTGCGAAGTCGAGAATCACCTACGATGGGCAGGAGCTTTCCAAGGGAGATCAGTCCGCACCGCCGCCGCCGGCCAACACAACGCCGCCGCCGAAACAGTAGAAGGGCCGCGGTTCGCTCTTCGCCTTTCGCTCTTCGCCAAACCCGCTGTAGCCGCGGTTCTCCGGCGGGACAGACGGTCGCGGTCATTTGAAAGCTGTCTTAACGGCGGAATGAGTTGGCCCTTTCTAAGCGAAAAGCGAATGCGAAGCGAATAGCGGATCTCCTCACGCTGCCGGGGCCATGGATCGCTCGGCTGCCTGCTGGATAAATCGCTTCATCACGTTGGCCCACATCACCTTCTTGCGTACCGCGCTTTCCTTGACCGTGCGGCCCTGGGCAAACATCTGTAATAGCACCTTCATCTTCAAGGTGGCCACTACTGCTTCTTCCTGCGCACTTAAGCCGTAGGCTTCCACGAAGGCATCTTGCACCAGCGCTGTCAGGCCGCGATTGCAGAACGGATATTTTTCCAGAGCTTCAACCGCTGCCAGAAACTTGGCGATATCCGACAGCGCATAACCATCTTGACTGAGGCCGGCAAACTCGCAGAAGCCGATTCCGTTTTCGGCCACCAGTACGTTGAGCGGAATAAATTCATTCAGCACGGCCGAGAACCGCGTGTTCTTCTTCAGCCTGCCGAGGGCGCTCTTGGCATTGGTTAGAATGACGGCAGTCGACTCCTCCGGCAGCCCATCTTTTTGCGCGCGAACGCAAAGCTTTTCCATTTCGGCGAGAACCTCGGCGCCGTCCATCGGCGCCAGAGTTCGAGTTGTGGCCTTGTGGAACTGCTGTAGCCACTCGCCCGCCCGCCTGGCCGCCACCTGCAACAAACCGTTCTTGCCGGAGTCGGGCAACAGCGCGACCTTCATGATGATGCTCTGCAGCGGCAGTCCATTGACTTTGGTGCTGACCACAGCACCCTGATCGGCAAAATCTCCGATAGGACGCGGAATACCCTCGAGCTTCCGCTCTTCGGCCGCTTCATGAGCAAACACCAGGTTTTGAAACTCCCGGGTCGCCACTTCCGGTGACCCGGTCTTGCCACGATAAATCTTCGCGTTGACGCGCTCGCTGCCTTCGGCAAAGTCCAAAACGATTTCGTAGATGTAGTGATCAGGCTTGGGAGTATGGCCAACTACCCGAACTGCTTTCAACTCGGAATGCCCAGGGAAATAGATGGAGCCCGAACTCCGTAAATTGCCGACGATCTGGTCCAGAACGTTATCTGCCAATGCATTCTCCAATTTCGTGAGGCTGATCGTGCAAGTTGGCCGCCCTAAGCCCTGAGTGGCACGCAAGAACGACTTAACAAGTTAGATGCAGTTTCGGTTCCACGAATGTGACGGAGAACTCACCTAAACTATTGATTTTTTAGGAAGCTGGCGGTCAGCGACGATGCCGGAGGCAAATCGGGTAGGAACTTGAGCACTTGGGTGCACACTCTTGGTAGTGTCAGCCTTAGGGTTAAGGTGACGAAACGAAGTGGAGTTCGGCAGCTCAGTAGAACAAATACTTCCGCCACTTCGAATCCGACCGTCCCATCATGCGCATGATGTGCCGGCTGGTGTGCAGATTGAAGGCGCGCGGCTCGCGCATCAGCTTCATGTTGGTTTCGTGCGGCAGCAAATTGCCCTTCTTGCGATTGCAGGAGTGGCAGCAGGCAACCAGGTTTTCCCAGGTCGAGGCGCCTCCGCGAGACCGGGGAATCACGTGATCCAGGGTCAGCTCACCGGCGGCAAGAATCTTGCCGCAGTACTGGCAGGTGTTGCGGTCGCGCAGCAGAATGTTCTTGCGCGACAGGGCGCGCGTCTGGTGCGGAATGCGGCGATACTCCAGCAGGCGAATCACCGAGGGCACGCGCATGGCGATGCGCGCAGCGTGCAGGTTGTGGCCGTTAGCTTCTTCCATCATGGCGACGCCCTTCAGCACCAGAATGATGGCGCGGCGGGCGGCGCACACGTTGATGGGCTCGTAGGACGCGTTCAGCACCAGCACCGGAGCGTGCAAGGTGGCCCACGGTGCCGGCTCATCCCCCGCTACCCGGGCGTGGTGCATGTAACCGGCAAGAGACTTGCCGTATCGGGACGCTGCGCTTTGTACCGGCATCGACATAACCCGCAATTAGACCGAAGCGGTAAGGACCAACGCTTCCGCTTCGATCGCCTCCTGTTCCCCTCGATTGGCAGTCTCGTGCGACGCCGCACCTTGAAAGGCACGCGCCACGGTCGCTGCCCAAACTCGTTCGGCTCCGGCCTGCTTCAGCACGCGAGCGCACTCAGACAATGTGGTACCCGTCGTCATGACGTCATCCACCACAATGATGATGCGACCCTTGACCCGTGCCTGGGCTCGTTGACGCGAAATGCGTCGCGCATGTTCTCCATGCGCTCTTCGCGACTAAGTCCGACCTGCGAAATCGTGTCTCGCTGTCGAAGTAAGATGCCGCCAGCCACCTCGAGGCGGGGAGACAGGCGCTTGGCAGCGGCTTCGGCGATGAGTTCCGCCTGATTGAAAGCTCGCGTCCGGCGGCGGTTCTTGTGCAGAGGCACGGGAATCAACAAAGGATTGACTTGGCTACGTCCCAGCAGGAGTTCCTGAATCGCCTGAGCCATCATGCCACCCAGCGGACCGGCAGCCGGGGCGACGCCCTCGTACTTCAGCAGATGGATCAGGCCGCGCAGTTCGCCTTCATATTCTCCAAACGAGACCGCGCGTTCGAATCCGGGTTCAGAGTCGCGGCAGTTCGGGCAACGGCCATCGCCCATCAGCAACTGGGCGCTGGCCAGGCGATCTCCGCAGACAACGCATTGTGGCGCGCGCACCGGCTCGATTTCGCCCAGGCACTCGCGGCACACGGGAAGACGGGAAATGTTGTCGAGAGGAGTGTGGCAAAGCCTGCAATCGGAAGGGAACAGGATGCCAAAAACGCTTTCCAGCAAAGTCTGCAAGGGCGCGACGAGGATTGCACGTTGCGGGGCGCGCGGATCTCGTCGAGTTCGTCTTAGCGTCTCACGACTGCTGAAGATGACCCTCCAACCATCTCATGGTGCGCGGGGCACACATGAAGACCCATGTCTCGGTACTACGGGCCCGAACCAGCGATGGTTAACGCCGATCGGTCCCAAAGCACCGTGACTGAATCAGTATATGAGCTTCGTGATACCCGCGCAATGCCGGACGAGATACCGGCGGCGATTTCACCGAGATTTCATGGTGGTCGACGTAAGTCGTGGCGCAACGGCGGAGCCAGTTTGAAACGCTGGCGCGCTCTGGCATTTTTCCCGCACTTGTAACAAGTGCCGCTGGCGTGCTAACTTGCGCCGTCGCCATAATTTGAGTGCCGCGTGAGGCTTTGTTCATGAGTACGACCACGACTGCTGCCCCAAAGAAGTTCCGTTCGTATGTTCCCGACAACACCACCATGCCGGAGTTCACCCTCCGCGCGGTGCTGCTGGGCCTGGTTCTTACCGTCATATCTAGGTGCTGCCAACGCTTATCTCGGCCTGCGCGCCGGCATGACCATCGCCGCCACATATCCCGCCGCAGTCATTGGCATGGCGGTGTTGCGGCTGATGAAGGGCTCGATCCTGGAAGAGAACATTGCGCGAACCGTGGGCTCGATCGGCGAGTCGGTCGCGGCGGGCGCGATCTTCACCATTCCGGCGTTTGTCATTTCCGGCGCGTGGCCAGTGTTCGACTTCGAGCACGCTTACTGGAAATCGTCGATCCTGATGCTGGTAGGCGGTGTGCTCGGCATTCTGTTCGTGACCCTGCTGCGGCGCGTGATGGTCGAGGACCCAGAGCTTCCATTTCCGGAGTCAGTGGCCGCCTCGCAGATTCATATTGCCGGACAACAGGGCAGCCGGGCCGCCAAGATTCTGTTCGGCAACATGGGTTTCGCCGGCATCGTTTACCTTCTGGGCCAGTTCAGCCTGTTCACGGCGAGCCGCAACTTCATCGTCAACGTGGGCTCGCTGGGCTCCAGCTTTGTCCGCATGGGCCGCAGCGCAACTTCGCCTAAGCTGCCTGCTGGGGCGGTCACCATGGTGTCGGCTCCGGCGATCAGCCCGGCGTATCTGGGTGTGGGCTACATCATCGGGCCGCGGCTGGCCTCGCTGAACTTCGCCGGCGGCGTGATTGCCTGGGGCCTGCTGGTTCCGCTGATTTTGTTTCTAGGCGGGCCCACCCTGGTGGCTCAATTCGCGCCCGCGGGCACTACGCTTCCCGACACCACGTTCTGGACTGGACAGGCGGTCGCGGTGTGGAGCTTCATCGTGCGCCCGATCGCCGTCGGAGGCATGCTGGTGGGCGCCTGCTTCACGCTCTTCCGCATGCGCAAGAGTCTTGGCTCGGGCATGGCGCGGGCGGTTTCTGACTTGAAGAAATCGGCCGCAGCCCACTCCGGCACGGCACGCACCGAGCGCGACCTGAACGCCAAGTTTGTGTTCAGCGGATTGCTGGTGGTGCTGATCAGCATGGTGTTCCTTTACAAGAGCTATGCCGATGCGTGGGTTCCGGGCATGGTCGCCGCCATCGTGATGATTATCGTCGGCTTCTTCTTCGCGGCAGTATCAGGAAACCTGGTGGGACTGATCGGCTCGTCGAATAATCCGATCTCGGGACTGACCCTGGCGGCGCTGGTGATCGCAGCCTTGCTGATGGTGCTGATGGGCGTCTCTGGAATTCACGGCGTGGCCGCGGTGCTTGGGGTCGCCGCAGTGGTCTGTATCTCGTCGGCGGTGGCGGGCGAAATGCTTCAGGACTTGAAGGTCGGACACATCCTGGGCGGCACTCCGTCAAAGATGCAGATTGGCGATTTCATGGGAGTCACGGTCGCCAGCTTCGCGCTGCTGCCGGTGCTCTTGTTGTTGAACCAGGCCAACATTAATAGCGGCGGCATAGGTTTTGGAGACCGCCAACTTCCCGCTCCCCAAGCCGGCCTGATGGCCATGCTGGCGCGCGGTATTGTTGGCGGAGAGATGGCATGGCCGCTGATCGTCGTCGGCGTCCTGATGGGCATCGCCCTGATCATGATTGAAGTCAAGAGCCCGATGCTGTTCGCCGTCGGAATGTATCTGCCGCTGGAGACGACCTTCGCCATCTTTCTGGGCGGCATGATTCGCTGGATCACCGACAAGATTCGCGACAGCAAGAACTTCAACGACGCGCAGAAGGCCCGGGTGGAGAATGCCGGGGTGCTCACGGCCTCGGGATTCATTGCCGGCGAGGCGCTGATGGGCATTGTCATCGCCGTTTTTGCCTACAAGCAGTGGCACCTGCCGGTGATCTTCCAGCACCCCAGCGTGATTTCTGGATTAATCGTTCTGGTTATTCTGGCCGTGGTGATGATTCGCGTGCCGCTGGCCAGCGCCGGCAGCCCGGATGAGCCGGCTCCGCCGACGGCGATTATGTAAGCGTTCAGACGATTTGTCTCGAGCTTGGTTTGAAGGGGCATGCTTCAGGCGTGCCGAAAGACGAATAGGTTTGGCTTCAGCCGCTGAGGAGCTTTTGTCTCCGGGCTCGACGGAATCCTTGTGTGGATGGCCGATTAAGCGAGTTACCTAGGGGCTGAGCCCGTTTCTTCGTTGCCGTTATGTCGAAGCTGCACCCTCTAGGACACACTGCGCAAGACCTTTCCGCATGCATCCGAATGTCCATCGCCGCTAATCTCTCCGCCATCCACGAACGCATTGCGCGAGCTGCTAAACGCGCCGGGCGAAACGTCGATGACGTTGCGCTGATGGCGGTGACGAAGACTCATCCGGCGGAACAAATCGTTGCAGCTTACGACGCGGGGCAGCGCCTGTTCGGCGAAAATCGTGTGCAGGAGTTCGCGGATAAGTCTGGGGCGCTGGCGAAACTGCTCGACGCCGAGTTCCACATGATCGGCCATCTGCAATCCAACAAGACAGGTAAAGCGGCTGATATTTTCCATGCCATCGATTCCGTGGATTCGTCCAAGCTGGCCGCACGCCTGAACACGTCTGCGGAAGAGTTGGGCAAGACAATCGACGTCCTGATCGAGATCAACGTCGGCGGCGAAGAGGCCAAAAGCGGCATCGCGCCCGACTCGCCCGAGTTGGAGCAGATTCTGACTGGTGCACCCGAGTGGCAACATCTGCGCGTTCGCGGGCTGATGACCGTGCCTCCGTTCACCGACGATCCCGAAGGAGCGCGACCCTACTTCCGGCAACTGCGCGAGCTGCGCGATCGCTTCGCGGCGCGCGATCTGCCGGCGGTCAGGCTGGATGTGCTGTCCATGGGAATGTCGCACGACTTCGAGGTCGCCATCGAAGAAGGCTCGACCTGCGTACGGATCGGCACAGCCATCTTTGGAACGCGCGCGAAGCCATGATTCCGGTTCGTGATACTCCGTCGGGCGCGACATTTCTGGTGAAGGTGCATCCGCGTGCGAAGAGAAACGCCATCACTGGCGAGGCAGGCGACGCGCTGAAACTGGCTTTGACTGCGCCGCCCGTGGAAGGCCGGGCGAACGAGGCCTGCATCGCATTTCTGGCGGAACTTTTGAATGTATCGCGTTCGTCAGTTACGATAGCCGCCGGGGAAAGCAGCCGAAATAAAGTGATTCGCGTGCGCGGAATGTCGGCCGCCGAAGTCGCGGCGCGGCTCGAAAGGTAGCTAGCCCCTTGTCGGGTGACGGAGCGAGGAATGTGTCATTTCACCACGGAGTTCACGGAGCACACGGAGAACAACCAAATATAAGGAGCCCATTTTAATTAAACTCCGTGATCTCCGTGTCCTCCGTGGTGAAATCCGCTCTGTAACGGGATACGAAGCTGTCGTGACAAGAGAGCGCAGTGCAAGTTGTGGCTGACCAGCGGCCACGGACAACTGTTCTATCGAGGAGAACCTATTGAGCTTTGGGCAGCGTTGGCGCGACATTCGCACCGGATTCGAGCGTCCCTTCTGGGTCGCCAACATCAGCGAGTTGTTCGAGCGGCTTTCCTACTACGCGGCATTCGCGTCGCTGGCGCGCTATCTGCACGAGACGCTGCATTTCCCCACCGAGCAGGCCAGCACGCTCACCGGATTCTTCGGCGGCCTGGTGTGGTTTCTGGCAGTATTCGGCGGAACGGTTGCCGACCGCATGGGTTTCCGCCGCGCGCTTTCGCTGGCCTACCTGATCTTGAGCTGCTCTTACTTCCTGCTGGGATCGTTGGGAGCTCCGTGGCTGGCGCCGATTCGCGATAACGTGCCGCTGGTGGCGCTGGCAACCTTCGTTCTGGCTCTCCCGGCGCTGGGCATCGCGCTTAGTGAAACCCAGCGTAGTGGGCACCACGGCGCGCGCTTCGAAGGAAAATGTTCGTTCCATCGGCTATTCCATTTACTACACGCTGGTGAATATCGGCGGCGCCGCCGGTCCGCTCGTCGCCTCCTACGTACACCAGCACTTGCGGGTGGAGAGCGTTTTTCGGGTCGCTGCGCTCAGCGTATTCCTGATGTTCATTGCGGTGCTGCTGTTCTTCCGCGAACCGCGCAAGCACGACGAGACTGAAACCACCAGCCTCGCACAATCGGCCCGGAATTTCTGGACCGTTCTTACCAATCCGCGCTTCATGCTGTTCCTGCTGATCTTTACCGGCTATTGGATCGTCTTCTGGCAGGAGTTCATTACCTTGCCGATCTACGTTCACGATTATGTGAATCCGCTGACCAACACCGAACGCCTGCTGGTCACCGGGCCGCTGGTGGTCATCGCACTGACCCTGGCGATCAATATCTTCACGCAGAAGATACGCGCCTTCAGTGCCGTCATACTGGGCACGTTGATCACGTCCCTGGCCTGGATCATCCTTATCGTGTGGCCCACTGTCACCGGCGTGATCGCGACCCTGGTGGTAGTCGCCCTGGGCGAGATTACGCAGTCTCCGCGTTACTACGAATACATCTCGCGGCTGGCGCCCTCGGGACAGCAGGGAACCTACATGGGATTTGCTTTTCTGCCGCTGGGAATCGGTTCGCTGATTGGCGGAAGCTTTGGCGGATTTCTGATTCATCATTACGGCGAAGTGAAACATCAGCCCGGAATGATGTGGGTGGTGATCACGGCGATAGGCGTTCTTACAGCATTGCTGCTGTGGATTTATGACAGATTTGTGCTGCCGAAAACGGCGGTTGTTAGCTGATAGGTGCGTTTTATAGTTGTTAGCTCTTTTAATGTTTTGGCATCCACGTTTTATCTTTGTCATCCCGAGCGAAGCCGAGGGATCTGCGGTTTTCGGCAGTGCGGTGATCTTCGCGGCGGGCAAGACAGCAGGTCCCCTCGGCTGCGCTCGGGACAGGCACTTCGACTCCGGGTCCGCCAAACCCAGGCGGACGCTGCGCTCAGGATGACACCTTGAAACAGAATGACACTTTGAAACAGCATGGAACCTTGTTACAGGATGACACCTTGAAACAGGATCACAATCGGGAAATTACATGAGCAAGACTCCGGCCTATATCGCCACACACATTCGCACCGTGCTCAAGAACGGCGGCTCGGCCCCGCACGTTGAAGAAGTGCAGTGGTTCTTCAAACAGGAAGTCAAGTCGCGCGGCTGGTACACCGGCGAACTTCGCAAGGTCGCTGTGCGCTTTCGGCGAACCATTCTTGCCGAACATGATCTGTCGTATCTGCTGGAGGTTGCCGATCAACTGTTTCGCGGAAACATGCTGGAAGAGAAAGTTTTCGCTGTCCTGATGCTGCAGGGAATTGTGGGCGAGTTCGGGAAGCGTGAGTTCAAAATGTTTGAAGGCTGGCTGGATCGCATCAGCAGCTGGGCCGATCATGATGGGCTGGTGCAATACTTGATCGGGCCAATCCTGGCCGCCGATGCGACGCTGTTAAGCCGGCCGCCACGCTGGGCCAAGTCGAAGAAGCGGTGGCATCGACGCGCCGCCGCCGTAAGCCTTATCCACTGCACCCGGCAGCACAAGAATTTCGCTGACATTCAGCGCATCACAGAAATGCTTCTGGGCGACGACGACGACATGGTGCAGAAGGGGCTGGGCTGGCTGCTGCGAGAAGCTGCTAAAGCCAATCCGAAGCAGACGGTCGAGTATCTGATGACGATTCGCGAGCGCTCGCCGAGGCTGGTGCTGCGCACGGCGTGCGAAACGCTGCCGGTGGCGACGCGGGAGCGGGTGCTAGCGAAGGCGAGAGCGTCGAGAGCCCATTGAGACATTGCGGCTCCGCGGAACCGCAGATCCCTCCGCTCGGACTAAAGTCCTCGGTCGGGAAGACAATTATTTCGAGGGAACAGCGGCCAGAGGTCCTGATCAGCATCGCAGGGATAGGGTCCTTCGGCTACGCGGCCAAAGTCGGCCGCTCAGGATGACACCTATTACAGGACGGCCCCTTGCAATTGGTTAGCATCCCATTTGTTGTTTGTCATCCCGAGCGAAGCCGAGGGATCTGCGGTTTTCGGCCAAGCGATGATCGTCGCGGGGCACACGACAGCAGGTCCTTCGACTGCGCGGCCAAAGTCGGGCCGCTTCGCTCAGGATGACAACCGTTAAAACGGCGCTCCGCTCAGGATCACAGTGCGTAAGAACCAATCGAATCGCTGCCCGACTGCTGAGAGCCAATGGCTGAGAGCTAAAAGCCAATGGCCAGGAGCGAACTGCGGCCTTCCCTTCATTTACAATGGATTCCGCAATGAATCTTCCTGAAATCCAGGCCGCGCTGCGCGATGGCGGCCACGAATGCTGGCTGTTCTACGATCACCATCACCGCGATCCCATCGCTTATCGTGTGCTCGGCCTGTCGCCGACCATGATGGTCACCCGCCGCTGGTTTTACCTGGTCCCGGCTCAAGGCGAGCCGGTGAAGCTGGTACACCGCATCGAGAGTCATCATCTTGATTCGCTGCCCGGCAGCAAGCTGGAGTACTCGGCGTGGCAGGAGCTGTGGAAGAACCTCGAAGCCATGCTCAAGCCGTACCACAAGATCACGATGCAGTACTCGCCGAATAATCAGATCCCGTACATCTCGCTGGTAGACGCGGGAACGCTGGAACTGGTGCGCAGCTTTGACAAACAAATTGTCAGCTCGGCAAACCTGGTAGCGCGCTTCGAAGCGACGCTTACCGACGCGCAGATCGCATCGCACTTCAAAGCTCGCGACGGCGTCGACAAAATCGTAGCAGCATTCTTCCCGGAAGTCGGCCGGCGGGTCCGCAACGGCGGCACGCACGAGTTCGAAATGCAGCAGTGGATCATGGAAGCTTTCGCCCGGGAAGGCCTGGAGACTTGCGATCCGCCGAACGTCAGCGTCAATGCGCACAGCGGCGATCCGCATTACGAGCCCAGTTCGGCAGCTTCGGCGCCGATTCGCCAAGGCGATTTCCTGCTGCTCGACATCTGGGCGAAACGCAAGGAGCCCGATTCCGTCTATTACGACATCACCTGGACGGGCGTGATTGGCACGCCGAGCGACAAGCAGCGCGAGGTTTTTGAGATCGTGCGAGGC
Source organism: uncultured Acidobacteriaceae bacterium (assembly GCA_963833305.1). Lineage (GTDB taxonomy): Bacteria > Acidobacteriota > Terriglobia > Terriglobales > Acidobacteriaceae > Bog-257. Next base: position 572,767 of record CAWHXN010000011.1, read on the forward strand.
GCTCGCGATGAGGGCATTCGCACCGTGCAGCAGGCGTTCGACGCGAAGAAAAAAATCCGCGGCTGGGAAGTGGACAAGGCGACGCGCGAGTTCATCGACAGCAAAGGCTGGGGCAAATACTTCATCCATCGCACCGGCCACTCGATTACCAGCGACATTCACGGTAATGGCGCGAACCTTGATAATCTGGAAACCAAGGACGATCGCGAGATCCTGCCCAACACCTGCTTTTCGGTTGAGCCCGGCATTTACCTGCCGGAATTTGGGGTACGCAGCGAAATCAATATGATGATCCGCAATGGCAAGGGCGAAGTGACGGGGCGGGTGCAGAACGAGTTGGTGCTGATCTGATGGCGAACCCGCAAAACACAGCTGCCCTGCCGCGCTCAGCCAAGACGGCGCCGGCGCAGACAACTTCCATGGCCACGATCGCGCCGCTGGCGGGATGGCTTTTTCCCGGCCTGGGACATTTCATTCAACGCCGCTACATTCGCGGACTGCTGCTGATGTTGTCGGTATTCATCATGTTTTTCGCGGGCCTGGGAATGCAGGGCAAAGTTTACTCCTTCAACACCGGCGACCTGCTCGACATCCTGGGGTTTATCGGCGACCTGGGTACGGGCTTGCTCTACTTTGTGGCGCGCATGATGGATTGGGGCATCGGCAATATTCATCGCGCCGTGGCTGACTACGGCACCAAGTACATCGTGGTAGCGGGATTGCTGAACTTCATCGCTGCAGTAGACGCTCACCATATCGCGATCGGCAAGAAACCATGACCTTCGAACTCTCGCACTTCAATGCCGCACTGCTGTTCGCGCTCTGCGCCTCGACCGTCTTCGGCATCACCCAGCGCAGCACCCCGCGCGACATGTTCCGCTACGGCGCCTATTGCTTCGCACTGTTCATCGGCGGAGTGATCGTGGCGGCGTGGGCGATGTGGATGATTAAACACTAGAGGGCAGGGGCTAGGGCTCAGGGATTAGGGGCTAGTTTCAGGATGGACGCCAACGCAGCGCCGCTGTCCGAATTGGTCGTAGAGTTTCTCGTAGAACGGCTAAGAATCCCTCGTGAGCAGCTGCGCCCGGACAGTCGCTTGAATCAAGATTTAGGCGTTGATGGTGACGATGCCTACGGTTTGCTGATCGCGTTTTCGGAGAAATTTCAGGTTGGACCAAAAGGTCTAACTTACTTGGAACATTTCGGGCCTGAGGCCTCGCTCAATCCCGTAACGTCGTGGTTTCCGAAGAGTAAGATCCCCATCACAGTAGACGATCTGGTTCAGTCGGCTGTCTCAAGAAAGTGGCAGATTCGCGCCAAGAGCCAAGCTCCAACTAGCCGCTAGCCCCTAACCCCTAGCCCCTGCCTTTCACCCTTCCCACACGAACGCATCGAAGACGCTCATCTCGACGAAGCCCAGGCGTTTGTAGAGATCGACGGCGCGCTCGTTCATCTCGGTGACGGTGAGCGTCAGCAGGTTGAAATTCCGGCTGCGCAGCGAATTGAAAGTAGAGGCAATCAGGTTTTCGCCGATGCCTTGATGGCGATATTCCGGAACCAGGCACACCTGGGTGACGTGGCCGACATCGTCTTTCACCCGCGAGCACAAGATCAGGCCGACCAGCGAGTTGCTGGGGCGATGGATCGCCACAAACGATGACTCCACATCAAAAACGCCGCAGCCGGGGAAGCGAACAATGTTGTTGAGAAAGCGGATGGAGCCGGCGTTGGTGCGGTACTGGTCGTTGATCTCGGAATCGATATGGGCCCGGTATGCGGCGGTGATCACACCGGCCGCGTGCTGATAGTCCTGTTCCATCCAGCGGCGTACCTGGATATCGGGCGCCAACCGCATGGGCGGAATTTGGGGAGCGTCGGGACCGCGCAGCCGTAGCGAGAGAAACAACCGGCGGTAGCGCTGGAAGCCGGCAGAAGCGAAGTCGGAAGCCAGCAAGCCGGTGGGATGGGTGAGCAGCTGAGCTTCGACGCGATGAATGCCCGGCGACTGCTGCAAAGTTTCGATGACGTGCTCGACCATCTGCGACTCGATCTGCCGGGCGTCGCTGCGGCGCGGCGAGACGAACAGGTCGCCGACCACGCCTTTGCTGCCCTCATAGACGAAGAACGAGTAGCCGATGATGCTGCCGCGTTCCACGGCGGCATAGCCGGGCAGGATTTTGGCATCCACGTAGCGCAGGATCATGTCGGCCGAACTGCGATAGTCCCAGCACAACATGCGGCCCCACGCCTCAACTTCCTGGTCGAGCAGAGGGCGCAGGTCGGTCGACGAGAAATGCCTGAGGTCGAGAATCTCCACAGTAGTTAAATGATGCGACCGGCGAAATACCGTTGCGGCCATAAGCGCGTCGTCCAAGGGCGCTGAGCCAGTCTAGTGCGGGGCGGGAGATTCAGGCAAACTCTGCCGGGAAAGTGCCGGGAATTCAGGTCGCGACAGGAGAAGCGCTGGCGTGACGGGTTGATTTGATTGAAGGCTGGAGACCAGCAATTTGTGCACCGGTCTCCAGCCTGATCGTATCCCGCAACAATGAGGAGTTGCAAATTCGGGTCTTGAACGAGTCACTGCGGCAAGCTACATCGTGGATGCCTTGAGCAACATGCGCGTTCCGCTGTCGAGTTTGATTTCTTTGTTCGTGGAAGTAAGCGTGCCATCGGAGCCGAGTTGCAGGTTCTTGATCCCCAGGACGCCCGTGGACTCTTCGGTCAGCATCGGTACATTGTGCGGCCCTGAGGAAGGCGCTGGCGGGGCTGCGGTTGCTGCCCTCAAACCTCCGTATTCAACCCCACCGCCGGTCTGGACTCCTTCACTCGGATTCGGACCTACGGCTTGGATGACGCTCTTGATCGGCGTATCTCCATCTGCCCGGCTGATTTTGTCGAAGCTAATGGCGAGGGACGAATCCGGATCGCCTTTCGAGCGGGCCTTCGATTGAGTGACATGGCCAATCACTTTGGTTCCGCGAGGAAAGGTAACGTTGTCGGAAGCATGGACGTCGCTGAGAAGCCTGGCGTCTATTTCATCGCCATCCTTGAGCTTCTTGGAATCGACGGCCTTGCTCAACTCGACGATGAAAAGTCCATTCACCGGATGGGAAGTGCTCGCTGCCGAGGACTGTGGTGCGGGGCCGGGAAGAGTGGCGGGACTCGGTCCCTTGGCCAGACAAACCGAAACTGCCAGCGCAACAAATAGCGTGCTACCGAACCATCGTGTCATACACACTCCATTTTGAGACGGTTATCACTTCTTATACCACCGACAAAGGGTAAGGCAAGATTTGGCCTGGTCTCAAATTAAACGGAATAAGACTTCGATAAGTTCCGGTATAGGACGAAATAGGTTACAAAATCTTGGCATGATAACTGCACAGTCTCAGAAGCTCTTTCTTGGACGCTGGGAAGCGGGCAAAAAACCACCTGGAAGTGATAGTTAAGTTCTGGCAGGTTAGGGGGTGAAAACAAAGCACGAAAGGCGATGTGAGCCCAAAGAGATCCAAGAAATCTTGTTCAGACTAGCAACTAATTTTCGCCACTGCGGTTCCTACCATGGTGCACAGCTGAACAAATTTAGCTGAAATCACAAGGTTTTGCCGTTCTTCGCGCGACTGGCCAAGCGCTGGACGATCGGACATGAAAGGGATAAAAATGAGTTTCCTCCGCTCCAGTCGGTGGTTAGTAGTTGCTCTTCTAATGCTGGCGGTGCCTGCAGTTTCCTTCGCCGGTGTTTTCATCTCGGTGGGAATCGCTCCGCCGCCGCTGCCGGTGTACTCTCAGCCGTTGTGCCCAGGCGCCGGCTATATCTGGACCCCGGGTTATTGGGGATACGGACCGGAAGGATATTTCTGGGTACCGGGAACCTGGGTAGTGGCTCCGCAAGTTGGAGTTCTGTGGACGCCGGGTTACTGGGGCTGGGGCGGCTCGGCCTTTGTGTGGAACGCCGGGTATTGGGGTCCGACGATTGGCTTCTACGGAGGCGTCAATTACGGATTCGGCTATACCGGCAACGGCTACTATGGCGGATCGTGGCGCAACGGGCAGTTTTATTACAACCGCGCGGTTAACAACGTTAACGTCACCAACATTCACAACACCTACAACACCACGGTAGTCAATAACACCACTGTGAATCGCGTGAGCTATAACGGCGGCAACGGTGGAATTCAGGCGCAGCCGACGGCAGAACAGCGAGCGGCAGCCAATGAGCGTCACATTGCGGCAACTCAAACGCAGCAGCAGCACGAACAGATGGCCAGTACTGATCGCGCGCAATTGGCGTCGGTAAACCATGGCCGGCCCGCGGTTGCGGCGACTCCCAAGCCGGCAGCATTCCACGGAGCAGGCGTGGTAACGGCACGCAACGCGCCTGTAACCAATAATCCTGCGATCGATGCCCGTCCGAACAATTCAACCGCTGCCAATGGACGAGCTACGAACAATGCGAATGAGACGCATAACGCAAATGAGCCGCGCTCCAGCACGAACACCAGCGCTGCTCATCCGGGCAGCACGGTTCCGCGGCCTCCGGAACGGGGAACCACGACGAACAATGCGACCGTCGCGCATCCGAACAACACGACGGCGGCCCATAACGCAGCCGCTCCGCATCCGAATAACACTACGGCGGCGCACAATACCGAGCAGCCGGCTTCGCATACAGCGGCTCGCCCAACCGAGAGCGCGCCTGCGGAACGGACGAACAGCAGCACGTCACACCCCAATAATGTTCCTCGTCCGCCGGCGCAGAACACGACTCATACCAATAACGCTGCTGCTCCTCGGCCGAACAATTCCACGGTGGCACACAACACGGAACGTCCAGCCACTGAGGCAGCACCGAAACCGGCACCGCGTCCTCCGGCTCACGAGAGTGCGCCGGCTCAGCATGCCAGCCAGCCGGCCTCGCGGCCTGCTCCGCATCCGAGCGAGCCGACTCAGCGCGCCGCAGCTCCGCATCCGAGCGAGCCGGCCCAGCACGCCGCAGCTCCGCATGCGAGCCAGCCGCCTGCGCAGCATGCCGCTGCGCCGCATGAAAGCGCGCCTCATCAGAGCGAACCTCGCTCCGAACCAAAATAGAGCCGAAGCTTGGCTAGCGCTGAAAGCAAGTGATTGGGAACGGGCCTGAAGGCAGGCCCGTTTTTTCTGCGTTTCGAAGCAGGCTACAGCTCGAGCGATCCGCGCTCGGCGCATCTACGGCGTGATCTGGAAAACCACTCCATCCTGATCGCTCCCCCCGCCAGACGCTGTGCCATAAATATTGCCGCTCGCGTCGAACACCAGGCTGCAAACCGGATTCGACCCGTCGCTGCCTCCGGTGAAGTCGTGCAGCGAAGTGTAGTTCCAACCGCCGCCCGAGCGCGTCAGCTTGAAGACAGATCCGTAGCCGTAGCGCCCATCGGCGAAAGTTGTGCCGTAAAGATTTCCGGCTGCATCCATCACCAGCTTGTCGTAAGGACCTAGATCGATGCCGCCGGTAAAGCCATACAGGTAGTCGTATGTCCAGCTACCTCCCGAGGGAGTCAGCTCAAACACCGTGCCTCCGCCGCTATCATCGTGCACCGTGGTGCCGTAAAGATGGCCGGCCTGATCGGAGATGAGTCCCCCTTGCGGAGACGCGCCATCGTTTCCATGGTAGGTAAAGTCGTGGATCGTACTCTCGGTCCAGCCGGAACCGGACTGGGCCAGCTTATATACCGCGCCGTAACCGCTGGGGCCACCCTGCGAAAAAGTGCCGTAGAGATTGCCGGCTGAATCGAGCGCGACTCCGCCCCAGGGATACTGGCCATCGCCATCATTTCTAACCTGGTAAATCACGTTTTCCGTCCAGCCGCCGTTGGAGCGAGTCAAGCCGTAGATTGTGCCCCAGCCGCCCGACCCTCCATTGACCGTGGTGCCGTAAATGTTTCCGGCCTGATCGAAGATGAGATCGCCCTGAGGATAAGCTCCGTCATCGCCGGAAAATCGGTAAAGCACATTCGAAGTCCAACTAACAAAGACGGAAGCCGGAGCCCGGGGCGGCGGCTGCAGCGTGTATACCGTGCCACAACCGTCGTTACCGTTGGGGTCACTGCAATGTCCGCCGCCGCCGGCCGAGGTGGTGCCGTAGAGCAGGCCGTTGGGTCCCAGTACCAGCCGGGCCGCCGGGCCTTCGCCGTCGCTGCCTCCGGCAAAACTGTGGAGTGGACTCAGGACCCAGCCTCCTCCATCGTTGTCCAGGGAAAATACCGTGCCGAAGCCACCTGCTCCACCAGTGAATGCGGTGCCGTAGATATTTCCATCAGAATCGATGGTCAAGCCGGTGAACGGATAGGCCCCGTCTTGTCCGCCGGTGAAGTTGTAAATCACGTGGTAGGTCTGGGCTTGCGCGCGCGTGGTCACGCCCAGGCAAATGAAGGTAAATGCGATTATGAATGCGAGCGTGGCGCCTCTTGCCGCCAGCCATTTACAACTGCCTATCGAAATACGAAACTGCTTATGATGCGTCATTGCCCTTATCTTTCTCGACCAGATCGTGTTCGGCCAGATCGAGTTCTTACGCCAGCTGATCGCGGCTTCTCCAGTGCAGCTTGATTTGGAGCAGGCGCGACGGCCGGGCATCTATGAGGGTCATCAAGAACAGCGTATTCGGGTTCAGCGCGTGTTAAAAGTTACGAAAGTACAAGAGGGCCAATTGATCTTTCGTAACCGGCCAGCTCACTGACAAAGGGACGAAGTTGTGGCAGGGCCACGCTTTCCGCATACCGGCACGATAAACACAGGTCATCGCCAGCGTGCAGGCAAGCTGCCCTTTGATTTGTACATTCCGGGAAGCGGCATTCGATGCGGCCCTCGCTTGGCTGAACACGAGGGTTGAAGAGCGGCGCACAACAGTTAATCAGTTCATAAACTGATTAAGTAAAAATGATTAAGGTGATTCTCCACATGTCGGCAAGTATGTCAAGAGTTTGTTTGGGGGTGAGGTCGAGAAATTAACAATCAGCGCCGCGCGATCACGCGCAACATTAAGCCGATGGGAATAGGTTCAGGTGAATTTCACGGGAGCGCCGGCAGAGGCGACAGATTGCACCCAGCGGGTTCAGGGGTGCTGCGGAGCGGCGCCGTTGCCGGTGATCAGATAAAAGTCGAGATGCTGCAGCTCGAAGCCGCCAAACTTGATGACCTTGCGTCCGGGAAGCCGGTATTCCAATTCGGTCTTGGTGCCGGCGGCAGCGACCACGATATGGTCGCCGGTGGGGATTTCATTTCGTCCGTAGTTGAAGATGGCATGATTGCGATAAAACGCCAGACCGTACTCCACGCCGGGCGGCACATCGTATACCGCGATGCTGGGAAGGTGGCCCAGTTCGGTTTGCGCCAGCGTAGCTTCCACCGGGCGCTCCGATCGCAAAATGTTAATGATGGGCGCAGTGCCGCGCAGAATGAGGGCAAAAGCAATCACCACCGGGACGAGAGTAGCAAAGCGCAGCACGCGGTAGCCCTGGTTCTGTAGCGTCAGCCAGAGCATGAGGATCGTGATAATGGCCAGGGCCCCGGCCACGACGATCACATTTCGAGGCAGAGACAGGTGCAGCAGCTTGAAGGGCACGATGAGCGCGGCCACCGGCACAGTGGCAGAAAGGATACCGTGCAGCAACACCATCCACATCGCGGGCTTGATGGCTTCCTGTTCGCGGCGGCGGATGAAGTCGGCCAGCAGGATGGCGCCGGCAGGAATCGCCGGCAGTATGTAGCCTGGCAGCTTGGATTGTGAAAGCGAGAAGAAAATGATCGGCAGCAGCAGCCACAAGGTCAGGTAGGTTCGAAAGTCTTCTTGCCCGGCGGGCTGCTGGACCGAGAAACGCCAGTCGCGTATGGCATCGACCACTGCCGCGACGACGAACACCGTCCACGGCACCAGCGCCAGCAGTGCCACCGGCAGGTAGAACCAGAAAGGTTGAGGATGGTGGTAAACGTTGGTAGCAAAGCGCTCCAGATTATGCTGCAGGAAAAAGACACGGAAGAATTCGGGATTGGCGTGCTGCACTGCGATGAACCAGGGCACGGCCAGCGCCAGATAAAGCGCGATGCCGATGGGCCACAAGGTTCGCAGCACCAGCCTGCCATCGCGGCGCAACACGGCGAAGAGGACGATGATGAGTCCGGCGAGGAAAACCGCGATTGGTCCTTTGGCTAAGGTTCCCAGTGCGCTGAAGAAGTAGAAGGCGAGCAGCCATCCGCGGTTGGCGCTGACATACCATCCATACCAACACAACATGGCCGCGGTGAACATCACAGCCAGCGGCATGTCGGTAGAGGCGCTGCGTCCGAAGCCGATGATGAGCGCCGAGGACGCGGTGATGAGCGCCGCATCCAGTTGCATGCCGCGGCGGAAGCGGCGCGTCCAAACGAATACGAAGACGATGAGCAGGGAAGAAAGCATCGCCGAGGGCAGACGCGCAGCCGTGTCGCTGACTTCGCCGGCGGCTTTGTAGGCCACCATGGCGGACCAGTAGTAGAGCGGCGGTTTCTCCAGCCAGGGATGGCCGTAAAGCGTCGGCGTGACCCAGTCGTGGCGGGCCAGCATCTCGTGTGCGACCTGGGCATAGCGAGGCTCGTCAGCGCCGACCAGGCCTACGAGTTGCAGTCCGAGAAGAAACAGGAATCCGCAAAAGGCGATGAGGGCCAGGGTATCGGTTGCGCGGCGAGTGCGTTCGTTGAGGCTGGGAGGAGTTGGTCGCAAATTGGATCGTTCCGTCAGCGATAACCTAGTCTACTGCGCAGGAGTTTGCCCGGCCTCGCCCATGAGGGCAGAGCAGCGCTTCAGCGGTGCAATTCCAATGTACCTGAGAAAGCGGGTTTGCGGAAAAGTGTAGAAAAGCAGATCCCTCGTCGGGCTAAAGCCCTCCTCGGGATGACAAATTAGAAAGGACTGCGGTCGGCACGGCTACAGGCGTAAAGCCGTGCCCTGACACAAGACCGGGAGGCAGCGCCGAGTTTTACACAAATCTGCGCGCTACCCGAATGTCGCTGGCAGCAGGTCCTGAAGAAATGACTTTTGTTTATTGCACATGCGCCTGATAGCCGCTGATCCGCAACTGGGCGAGCAGGCTCTTGGTCGCGGCGGCCAGCGGGCCTGGAACCGAACAACCGCTGGCGCATTCGTGACCTCCGCCGCCGAAGGCCTGAGCGACTTTGGCTACGTTCACCGCTCCCTTGCTGCGCAGGCTGACGCGGAAGCTGCCGTCGGGCTGCTCGCGGAAGAACAGCGCTACTTCAATGCCCTTGATGGCGAGCGCGTAATTCACCAGGCCTTCGCAATCTTCTTCGCTGGCCTCGCAGCGCTCCATGGTCTCGCGCTCCACGTGCATCCAAGCCAGCGTGCCTTCGCGATGCAGCCCGCTCAAGGCCGCTCCCAGCAATCGCATCTTGGATAGCTGAGTACGAAAAGTAAACATTCTGCGCAATGCTGACCGGATCGGCGCCGCAACGCACCAATTCCTGCGCCAGCGCGAAGGTGCGCTCGGTCGTGCCGTGGAAGCAGAAGGAGCCGGTGTCGGTAAGCACGGCAGTGTACAAACAAGTGGCGATTTCAGGCGAGATCTTGACGCCGGCTTCGCGCGCCAGCCGGAAGATCATCTCGGCCGTGGCGCAGGCGCTGGGGTCGATCCAGTTCACATCGGCGAAAGGACGCGCGGTGGCGTGGTGATCGATGTTGATGAGGTAGTGCCGCTCCAGCCCGGCGAGGCGAGTGCGCTGCACGCTGTCGCATTCCAGGATGATGACCGCTTCGGCTTCGGGAGCCTGGTCGGTGTCGTGCAATACCGTATCGGCGAAGGGAAGCGGGCGATAGATGCCGGGAACGCCGTCGCTAAGGACTACGCTGGCCTGCTTTGCCCATGCTGCGCAGAATCTGGCAACAAGCCAGGGCCGAGCCTACCGCATCGCCGTCCGGCCGCGCGTGCGAGGTGAGAATAAACGTCTGCCTTCTACCGATCTGATCTAGTACTTCGTCGAGCATGGCCTGGTTGAGAACCGCTCTTAGCTTTTAGCTCTTAGCCTTTTAGCTCTTAGCAGTCGGACACAGTGCGCAATCGGACAGAATGCGATGCATTCTTGCTAAGAGCTAACGGCTAAGAGCTAACGGCCAAAAGCTACGTGCCCTTTTTCCTCTTCTGAATTCTGTGTAACAACTCTTCGATCCTGCCGCCGTATTGATCCGAACGATCCAACACAAAAATCAGTTCCGGCGCCTGCCGTACGCCCAGCCGCCTGGTCAGCTCGTGGCGAATGTAGCCGCGAGCGGCATTCAATCCCTCAATGCTCTGCGGCAGCTTCTTTTTCGTCGCCGGCGGCCACCACAAAGACTCGCGCGGTCCTGCTGCCGCCCTCCAGATGCACCTCGCTTACGCTCACCAGGCCGATGCGCGGATCGCCCAGTTCTCCCTCGACGAGGGCGCCGATTTCTTCGCGCAGCGCCTCGCCGACGCGCTCGCGATGATATTTCTGTCCCCGGTTCTCCATATCTCTTAGCTATTAGCTCTTAGCCTTTAGCTTATCGTCTAGATTCCGGCCCTTCTGTGAAAAAACCAGCCCTGCTCCCGCTGCCAGCTTTTCCTGCTTGCTAAGAGCTAAAAGCCGAAAGCTAAAAGCTGCAGAAGGGGAACGTTAGAGCATACGCCTACTGGTCAAGTTTGCGGTGATGACTATCACGATTCCCCGGTTAAGCGTTCGCCGAATTCCGCCTCGCTCAGGAAGTCGAGAAACGAATCGGTGATCTCGCCGCCGCTGTTGTTGGCCACGCGCATGGCATGCCGCTCCACGTTGCGCATCAGGCCATCGAGATAGTCGCGCGAGTCGGAGATGCTGACTACGCCAAGGGTCGCGCGCTGCCAGGCATCGCTGGCATCGAGTTCGGCGACGGCGACATTGAAGTGCGCCCGCAGGCCGTCTTTGACGCTGCGCACCACCTGCCGCTTGTCTTTCAGCGAGTGCGCGGCTTCAATGCGGATCTCGAGCGTGAGATACGCAATCATTTTCGGTTCTCGTTAGGCAGTGATGATTTCGGGTGCCCGGGTAGTGCGGGCCTTCAGACCTGCGTCCAAGCTTAATGATCCGGGCTCCAGCCCCATTCCCTTCGAGCGTTTCTGTGCCGCCGGGCCAAAGCCCGGCTCGGAATAGACAAAAAACAAAGGGCCATTGTTCGGCACGACTAAAGTCGTGCCCTGACACAAACCTGAGCCGCGCCAGCCGGGCTGAAGCCCGGTTTGCAATTATGACTCGGGAACGCGGCGCTGAAGCGCCGCACTACCCGGGCTTTACCTCGGGGCTAAAGCCCTGACCATTCTGGCTGCTTCTACGGCACGACTAAAGTCGTGCCCTGACACAAACCTTGACTATCGGCGAGATGCCGGCTGTAGCCACTGACAACTGCCTTTAGACAAACGCTTCGGCGGCCACGCGTTCGGTGACGAAGACCTCGATGATGTCTCCTACCTTGATGTCGCCGTAGTTGGCGATCGAGATGCCGCACTCCATGCCGTTGCGCACTTCGTTGACATCTTCCTTGAAGCGCCGCACCGAGCCGATCTTGCCTTTGAAGACCATCACGTTGTCGCGCAGCAACCGAACTTCGGCATCGCGTTTGACCACGCCGTCGATTACCAGGCAGCCGGCAATCACGCCCACCTTCGGAACCCGGAAGGTATCGCGAACTTCCGCGCGTCCCAGATAGGTTTCCTTGATGATGGGTTCCAGCAGGCCGGTCATGGCGCGCTTGATCTCGTCCTGCACTTCGTAAATGATCGAGTGCAAGCGGATGTCGACCTTCTCCTGCTCGGCCAGTTCCTGCGCTTTGCGTTCCGGCCGCACGTTGAAGCCGATGATGACGGCATTCGACGCCGAAGCCAGCAGAACGTCGCTCTCGGTAATCGCTCCCACGCTGCCGCGCATGATGTTGATCTTCACGCGCTCGTTCGACAGCTTGGTCAGAACATCGCTCAGCACTTCCACCGAGCCCTGCACATCGCCCTTGAGGATGATGAACAGTTCTTTCTGCCCCGCCGACTTCAACTGCTCGGCCAGGCCTTCCAGCGAGACGCGCGAGCTCTTGGCCAGCTGGGCTTCACGTGCCTTGGCTTCGCGATATTCGGAAATACCGCGCGCCTTCTCACGATCGGCCACCGCGACCAGTTGATCGCCAGCCTGCGGCAAGCCTTCCAGGCCGAGGATCTCCACCGGAGTGGAGGGACCGGCGGCATCCATGGCGACGCCGCGATCGTTGAACATGGCGCGCACTTTTCCGAAAACGTTGCCGACGACAAAGTTGTCGCTGTTGTGCAAGCGTGCCGTTCTGTACCAGCACGGTCGCTACCGGACCACGACCGCGGTCGAGCTTGGCTTCCAGCACCGTGCCGCTGGCCAGCCGGTCGGGAACGGCTTTCAGATCGCCCAGGTCGGCAACCAGGCAAACCATTTCCATCAGCAGATTGAGATTGGTCTTCTGCTTGGCGGAAACGTCGACGAACACCGTGCTGCCGCCCCAGTCTTCCGGCATCAAGCCGCGATCGGCGAGTTGCTTTTTGACGCGCTCGGGCAGGGCATCGGGTTTGTCGATCTTGTTGACCGCAACAATGATGGGAACATTGGCAGCCTTGGCGTGATCGATAGCTTCCAGAGTTTGCGGCATGACGCCGTCGTCAGCAGCAACCACCAGGACAACGATGTCGGTCACCTTCGATCCGCGAGCGCGCATGCGGGTGAACGCTTCGTGACCTGGGGTGTCGAGGAAAACGATCTCGCGCCCAAAGGCGGGCGAGTTGGGATCGGTGATCGCAACTTTGTAAGCGCCGATGTGCTGCGTGATACCGCCGGCTTCGCCTTCAGCAACGTTGGTGGAACGGATGGCATCGAGCAAGCTGGTCTTGCCGTGATCGACGTGGCCCATGATGGTGACCACCGGAGGACGGGTTACAGCCTGCGCTCCGTATCTTCGCCAGCGCCTTCGGCCGGACCTTCGTCCTTGGCCAACTGCTCTTCGAAAGTGATGACCGAAGTCTCCGCGCCGAAGTGGCGAGCCATATCGCTGGCCAGATCGGAATCGAGAGTCTGGTTGACGGTGGCAAACACGCCGCGCGCCAGCAAACGCGCGATGAGGTCTTTAGCGCGAATGCCCAGCTTCTCGGCCAGGTCTTTCACGCTGACGCCTTCAGGAATGGTGATGGCGCGAGTGATGGGCAACGGCTCGGTGGAAAGCGAAAGCCGCGGTGGCGGAACGAAGCCCTTCATCGGGCCTTCCTTCACCCCACGCGGAACATAGCGTTGTCCCGGACGCGCCGGACGTCCCATGGGACGCTGGCCGGTCGGCGGAGGCGGAGCACCAACTCCGGGTCCGCCCGCACCAAATCCGGGACGGGCGCCGGGAGCTCCGGAACGCGTAGGATGCGGACCGCGGCGTTCGCCCGGGCGCATCGGCGGACGAGTGCCCGGAGCGCCGCTCATCGGCGGACCTCCCGGACGCTGCGGACGCTGAAAGATCGGCTTGCCCCGTTCGGGCATGGCTCCGCGCGGCGGAGCGGCGGCGGCCGGCGGCCGGATGGGCGCGGTATAGACCGGACGCGGTCCGGTTTGCGGCACAATCAATCGCCGGGGAGCAACGTGCGGCGCGCCAGTCCCAGCGGCACCCTGTTGCAGCGGCTGTCCCGGACGTAAGGGGGCTCCAGGGACAGGCGGACGCAATCCAGCGGGAGTCGTCGCTCCCGGAACTCCGGGACGAGTCGGCGCTACACGATTGGCCGGTGACGGCGGAGCTGTGGAGAGCGAGGCCGAATCGGCGGGCTCGATGGCGGTTGATACCTCATCCGCCGAAGCTTCCGGCGTGGAAATCTCGATTTCAGGTTCGAGGACAGCTACTTGATTATCGATTGTTGCCTCTGAAGGCTTCACTGCCTGGGAAACAGATGGGGCATGAGTCTGCTGGGCCGCGGGCGGAGTCGGCGGCTTGGGTGGTGGAATGACAATAGCGGCCGGCGGACGTGCCACCGACTGCGGTGTGATGAATCGTGGCGCTGGCTTGGGCGGCTCCAGCGGAGCTGCCGGTTGCGTACTCGCGGTTACCGAATGGGAAGCAGGCGGAGCCGGCTTCGGCGGAACGGCTGACGGAGGTGCAACCGTGGACTGCGGTGCGGCAGACGTAGCCTGACTTGCAGGCGCAACGGAACGCGACGGGGCTGCAGGTTGCGCAGCCCGCTGAGTAATGGCCTTCAACACATCCCCGGGCTTGGAAATGTGCGACAAGTCAATCTTCGGCTTGAATTCGTCGGCCGTTGCGGGAGCGCGCGAGCTACGGCTGCTGCTGGGCGACTGCTCCGCAAAATATTTCTTAACGCGCTCGGCTTCATCTACTTCGATAGAACTGGAGTGCGTTTTCTTCTCAGTTACGCCGACCTTGATAAGAACGTCGAGGATCGACTTGCTCTTGACCTCGAGTTCTCTAGCCAGATCGTTGATTCGAATCTTATGTTGCATTCCGCCCTGTTTCCTCCGTTATGTCCCGTCTGGTTACGCGTTCATAGCATCCTCACGGTTCAGGTGTAATAGCCGATGGCATTTAGCCGTTAGCATTTGGCATTTAGCACTTAGCCAAAGGCTAACTGCCAAGTGCGGGCCTCTGGCCTAACGTTTCTCTCCCGGTTCTTCTTCGTCGGGAACATTCTCATTTTCCGTAGCCGGGCGCTCATGAATGATCAGCTCACGTTCGTCAGCGAGCGGAGCATTCTCCACGCCATCGACCACTTCAGCCTCGAAGTACTGACCTTCTTCGACCAACTCTTCTACGCTTTCCGAATCCGCTTCGGGCTCGTCCGGCAGGCCTTCGATATCGCCGGACTGGCCGGCAGAATCCGGGCCTTCTTCATCATCGCCGGCGCCTTCGGCCTCAGCCGCCACCAGCGAAGCTTCTTCGTCGGCCAGCTCGGTATCCTCTTCCGCGACTTCTTTCGCGACGTCTTCCGCAATCCCGGATTCCTCGGGCGATTTCTCGCCGGCCTCCGCCGCCTCTTCGTCGGCCAGCGCCACTTCTTCGCCGGCTACTTCCTCGGCGTCGGCGAGCGCGGGCTCTCCGGAGGCTGCGGCTTCGGCTGCATCCAGACTGGAAAAATAATTATTGACCGCAATACTGATTTTTTCCACCGTCTTGGGGCCGATGCCGGGGACCTCTTCGAGTTGTTCCGGAGTCATGTCGGCAACCGATTCCACCGTGGTGATTCCCGCCGCGACCAGCTTCTCAATGATGTTCGGCTCCAGATCAGGCACCGACTCCAGCGGAGTGGTGGTCACGTTCAACACGCCGCGCATCTGCTCTTCGACTTCCTGGCGCTTTTCTTCCTCGCTCTTGATGTCGATCTTCCAGCCCAGCAGCTTGGCAGCCAGACGAACGTTCTGTCCCTTCTTGCCGATGGCCAGCGACAGTTGGCTGTCGTCGACAATCACTTCCAGGTGCTTGTCCTGCCCTTCAAGAACGGTGACGCGGCTGACCTTGGCGGGCTGCAACGCCTTCTCGGCAAAGGTGACCGGATCGTCGTGATACTCGATGATGTCGATCTTCTCGCCGCGCAACTCGCGGATGATGGACTGCACGCGCATGCCTTTCATGCCGACGCAAGCGCCTACCGGATCGACATCCTTGTCCTTCGACATGACGGCGATCTTGGTGCGCTCGCCGGCTTCGCGGGCAATGGCGCGAATCACTACCGTGTTGTCGTAGATCTCGGGCACTTCAGTCTGGAACAGGTGCGACACCAATTCCGGCACCGCGCGGGACACGACAACCTGCGGCCCCTTCGAGGCTTTCTCGACGCGCGAGATGACTACACGCGCCCGCTCGCCGGGAGCGAACGACTCCAGACGCGATTGTTCTTTGCGCGGCATGCGGCCTTCGGCCTTGCCCAGGTCGACAATGACGTCCTGACCTTCCTGGCGCTTGATGGTGGCGTTGATGATTTCGCCCACGCGTCCGATGTACTCGTTGTAAATCGTGTCGCGTTCGGCTTCGCGCACTTTCTGAAAGATGACCTGCTTGGCCAGTTGAGCCGCAATGCGTCCCAGAACGTCGGTTGGCTTGTAGGTGCGGACTTCGCCGCCAACCTCAGCCGCCGGATCCAGTCGCTTGGCATCGTCGAGCGTGATCTGGGAGAGCGGATCTTCGATCTGGTCGGAGCTCTCCACAATCGAACGCACGGCGAAGGCGCGGATCTGGCCGCTCTCCTTGTCGAGTTCGGCGCGCAGATTCTCCTGTGTCTTGTAATACTTTCGGGTGGCTACGACGATCGCATCCTCCACCGCGCTCACGACGATCTGCGGATCGATACCCTTTTCCCGGCTGAGAGCGTCGATTACGTTGTACAGTTCACTCGCCATAAATTCTTGCCACCTTGTTATTCGTGCGACTCCGCAGTAAGCGTCCGGTGTGTTGGGTAGAGCGAACCTTCAGGTTCGCGTTCACCAACCCTTTATTGTTGTCATCCCGAACCGGCTTCGGCCGGTGAGGGACCTGCTTCTGAATCTTGTGCCGTCCCTGAAGGGACTCGGGCATCATTCTTGACCGCACCCAGCGCTAAAGCGCTGGGCTAAACTCTTTCGCGCCTATGGCGCTCGCGTTTCGCGGTACCCGCTTCTTCCAAAGACAACGCGTCTTGTGCCGTCCCTGCGGGACTCGGATTTTCGATTCGTCTGGACCCAGCGCTTCCGCACTGGGCTAATTAGTTTCGCCCTGTCGGGCTGGCTGATCGGCAATCCGCCTCTTCCGCGCAGCAAACAGCGCCATCGGACCCAAATCAAAACCTCTAGAACTCGGGCACCAGGTTCGCTTTCTCTACGTTGGACAACGCGATCTCAACTTCCGTTCCCGCCTCTACCGCCTGATGCTTTTTCGACTGCTTACGGCCGGTCAGCTCCAGGCTGAGATGTCCATCGTGAAATCCCTTCAGCCGGCCTTCAAAGTGCCGGTTGCCGTTCACCGGATCGCGCGTCATCAACTTCACCAGGCTGCCCACGAACCGCTGAAACTCTGCCGGCTTCGACAGCTTGCGGTCCAGACCGGGCGACGAAACTTCCAGCGTGTACGTGCTGCCCGGCACCGCATCTTCAACGTCGAAGATCGTGCCCACCTCGCGGCTGTAACTGGCGCAATCCTCGTGGGTCACCCCGCCGGGCTTGTCGATGTAGATCCGCAACATGCGGGACTTGCCGGCGCCCAGCAGATCCAAATCGACCAGCTCCAGGCCGCTGGACTGCGCCACCCGCTCGGCGATCTCCCGAACTTTCTCAACGCTTCCAGCCATCGTTTTCCAGCCGTCCCGGCAATTGAGCAAAGAGCGCCCGTCAGGCTCTTGCTGCCGCCTGGACTCGCCGTGCACAGCGGATTACGGAGTGGAAATAAAAAGTGGGCTCTCGCCCACCGATGTGCTTCGCCGAATCTGCGCGGGTCGACCGTCACGCCGGGACTGAGTGACAGGACCCCCAAAACACAGCAGTACTTGGTTAAGTATACGCCAGAGGTGGGCGGGAATTCAAGGAGCACGCACGCGCCATAAGTCGCGGGCGCTAAGGCCCTTTCCCTTCTATTTCGTGATTTGTGTCGGGCACGACTTTAGTCGTGACGAAGTTGGCGCCCTATGACTCGAGCTTCACGCCCCTGAGGTCTGATTCTTGGCGGCGGCTAGAGCCTGACGGCTGTGATTGCGACAAGAACGAAAGTCCCTGCCGAGATCGGAAGTTCGTAACGAGGCATACCCAGGACTTAGTCCTGGGCTGACTGAGTCGTCCCGCCGGGCGGGACGGGAGCGTGGTACTGCGATCGATGTCTCCACGCATACGGGACCGCAGATCCCTCCGCTTCGCTCCGGTCGGGATGACAATCGAGGGGAGGGCTTTTCGGCCCGGCTGAAGCCGGGCCCTGACACAAAGCAACGTCGCGAGTCTCACGAGCTAGCTTCCAGATGCACGCGCTCCTACGATCGGCTGATAGCAGAGCCTCCACTTGTATGCCTTTTTGGGCTTCCCGCTCCGTTTGCCTAACCACCCCCGCAACTCTACAATAAACGTTTACCCCTCCATGGAACCGCTATCATGATCCATTTTCCTGTGCCCGAGGCGTTGACCTTTGATGACGTGTTGCTGTTGCCTGGCAAGTCGGATGTTGTACCCGCGCTGGCCGACACCTCAACCCATCTGACCCGAAACATTGAACTTCGCGTGCCCCTGATCAGCGCGGCCATGGACACCGTGACCGAGTCGCGCATGGCCATTGCCATGGCTCAGCAGGGCGGCCTGGGAATCATCCACCGCAATCTCACCATCGAGCAGCAGGCCACCGAGGTCGACAAGGTGAAGCGCTCGGAGAGCGGGATGATCGTCGATCCCATTACCATGTCGCCGGAGGAGAAAATCTGCGATGCGCTGGAGGTGATGCGGCGCTATCGTATCTCGGGCGTTCCGGTCACCAAGAACAAGAAGCTGGTCGGCATCCTCACCAATCGCGATCTGCGCTTCGAAACCCGTACCGACATTCCCATCAGCGAAGTGATGACCAAGGAAAACCTGATCACGGTTCCGGTCGGCACCACGTTGACCGATGCCGAGGCAATTCTGCATCAGCATCGCATCGAGAAGCTGCTGGTGGTCGACGATCGCTATAACCTGATGGGCCTGATCACGGTCAAAGACATCCAGAAGCGGCTGAAATATCCCACGGCTGCGAAGGACGATCATGGGCGGTTGCGCGTGGGCGCGGCCATCGGCGCTACCGGCGATTACCTGGAACGGGCGCAGGAACTGGTTCGCGCCAAGGTCGATCTGCTGGCCATCGACAGCGCCCATGGACATTCGACTCGCGTGATCGAGGCCATTAAGAAGATCAAGGCCGCTCTGCCGCAAGTCGATCTGCTGGCCGGCAACGTCGGAACCTTCGACGGTGCTTGCGAGCTGGCGAGCGCCGGAGCCGACGGCATCAAGGTCGGTATCGGTCCCGGTTCGATCTGCACCACACGTATCGTCACCGGCGCGGGAGTGCCGCAGATCACCGCCATCGCCGAGGCTGCGCGCGCGGTCCGCGACAGCGGCGTGTCGGTCATTGCCGACGGCGGCATCAAGTATTCCGGAGACATCACCAAGGCCATCGCCGCGGGAGCTCACTGCGTGATGGTCGGCTCGCTGCTGGCTGGAACTGAAGAAAGTCCGGGCGAGACCATCCTCTATCAGGGCCGGTCGTTCAAGGCTTATCGCGGCATGGGATCGCTGGCCGCGATGGCGCAAGGCTCGAGCGAACGCTATTTCCAGACCACCGATTCCGACTCTTCGGTTCCGGTTCTGTCGGAAGATGGCACGGAAGGCAATCGTCTGGCGAAGCTGGTGCCCGAAGGCATCGAGGGGCGCGTTCCGTATCGCGGCACGGTTGGCATGATCGTGTATCAACTGGTCGGCGGGGTGAAGAGCGGTATGGGATACGTAGGCTGCTCCAGCATCGCCGAGTTGCAGCAGAAGGCGCGCTTCGTGCGCATCAGCGGCGCGGGCTTGCGCGAGAGCCACGTTCACGACGTGATGATCACTCGCGAGGCGCCGAACTACCGGGTGGAATAGTTGGTGGGCTTCGCGCTGTTAGCTTTTGGCCTTTAGCTTTTAGCAGGCGGAGGCTGAGCGATTGCTGAAGAAGTTGCCGACTCCGATGTTTCGGTTGCTGGCCCGAGTTTTGAAAGGGCGCAGCTTTAGCTGTGCCGGAACCTGGACGTCAAAGCTTGGGTAGAGCTGGCCTTCAGGCCAGCGTTTAGGTTGTCTATTTTGATCCGGAGCCGGCTTTAGCCGGCGGCAGCCACTGTTTTTCGAGTTTTTCGGAAGCCTGTTTGCTCGGTGAGGGATCTGCTTTTCCGCTGTTCAGCAGCGAGGCGGACAGCCGTCCAACGCGAGGCGGCCTTTCCCTCGGCGGCTAAAGCCGCTTCTGTGGTCAGACTTTTTCGGCACGCCTGAAGGCGTGCCCCTTCAAAGCATCACGACTCAAAAGCATGTTGAAGCCATCAGTCCGATCTCTGGTCCGCAATTGGTGGCTGGTGATTGTCTGGCTGGGGATCATCCGGCTGGAATCGACCGACATGGCGTCGGCGCACAACACGTCGAACCTGCTCTACAACGTCATATCGTTTGTGGCGCCGCGCGTCGATCCCGCGTTTGTGTCGCAACTCGACGAGGTGCTGCGCAAGACCGGCCACTTCCTGGGCTACGGAATTCTGAGCGCTCTGGTCTTTCTGGCGCTGCGCAATACCAATCGCGATCGAGTGCGGGCGCTGTTGACCCGCAGCTGGGGAATTCATCTGCGCGATTTGTGGCGGATGGAGTGGGTCGTCATCGGCATGCTGACCACAATCGTTACCGCTTCCTACGACGAGATCCACCAGACCTTCATTCCATCACGCACCGGCCGCTGGCAGGATGTAGTGCTCGACAGCTGCGGAGGGTTGGTGGTGCAGGTGATGATTTATTTTCTCTCGACCCACGCGCTGAAGCTTCGCCGTGCTACCGTTCCGGAACCCGAGTTGACGTCTACGCGGTAGGTCACCAGAATAGCGGTGCCCGTCGAGAACGCTCAGGCACAGTTTCAAGGAGAACGTTCAGGGACAGCGTTCAGCGACAGCGCTCAGGCACAGCGTTCGGGGATAGCGTTCAGAGCACATTTTTGAGGTGTCATCCTGAGCGGAGCGAAGCGGAGTCGAAGGACCCCTATCCTCGCCAGGACATGTCATCACGAGCCCAGGCCGACTCTGTTGCCCCCGAGGCAAAGGCGTGTGCCGCCCCTGAAGGGGCTCAATCATAAAATGACAGCGAACGCGGCGCTGAAGCGCCGCTCTACCCGAGCCTGAGCGCCCTCTACTCCACCGCAAATCCCTTCGGCGGTGACACCACGTTCGGCTTGCGGGCAATCAGCAGCAGCGCGCCGATGCGCTTGAAGTCGCGCAACTCCTCGGCGTTCTTGAACCACTTGCCGCTGTACTCCTCCGGAGTCGGCGTCAGATCAGGAATGCGTACCGCGCGCGCATCTTCGAACGCGTGCTCCTTCAGCAGATCGATATACTCCTGCTCCGATCGCACCTGCACCGGAACCTTCAACTCCTCGACCCAGCGCAGCGAGTATGCATTGTCTTTATAAAGGTTGATCAGAATGAACAACTCGCCCAGAGGAGCCATCACGCGAAACAGTTCGTCCAGCGCGCCGTCCTGATCGCCGTAGTAATAAAACGATTCCACCGACAGCACCTTGTCGAAGAAGTTTTCTTCCCAGGGAATCTGCTGTGCCGATCCGACGACGAACATCAGGTTCTCGTAATTCGAAGAGGTAGCGCGAGCCCGGCGAATCATCTCGTCGGAAACATCCAGCCCGATCACCTGCCCGGGCTTGTCGGCTCCGCTGACCGCCTGCGCCAGCAGCCGGCTCGCCCATCCCGCGCCGCAACCCAGATCGAGCACGCGCTCTCCCGGCTTCAGGTTCATCAACGCCAGCGTCTGCTGGGTGATGCTGATGTGATGCTGCTCCATCTCCTCGCCGCGGCCGGCCTCGGCCCACTCGTTGAACTCGCGCCGCATTTTCTCGTCGGTAGAAATCGTCATCTCGTGGCTCATCCCTCCATTCTGATTCGTTACGGGCTCTTAGCTCTTAGCCATTAGCTCTTAGCAATCAAGAACACCGGCTCCTCGGCTTGCGCTACCTGCAACCACCATCCCTCTTTTGCTAAGAGCTAACAGCTAGAAGCTAAAAGCGAAAAAGACAACCTACTGCGCCTAAGTTGGGGGCGCAATGGATGCGACTCGCAATCGTATGGTACATTCGCGGGAACTTATGGCTCAAACGCCGCCTACGCCCTCGAACGGCCGCGACCGCGCGTCGCTGTACTGTCCCAACTGCGCTCGCGAAGTCGACGACCCCCTCACCTGCGGCGACTGTTCGGCCGTGATATGCCGGGTCTGCGGTACGCCTCTGGAAATGCCCGAAGACTTGGGTATTGGCTGAAGAATGAATGGCATGCAGCTAATTAACCATCTTAGTGCCATATTTGAGATTTAATTTCATCACCATTTTGCCATTACAAGCCAATCTTAAAGTGGTGTTTAATCGCTCCAGGATGCCCCAGGATCGACGTTCAAGGGTATGGACGACCTTTGGGCCGTCGGGCCGAGAGCCGGGCCGTCAAAACGGCTTTAAACGCGATTTCCCGATTTGGGAGGGATTCAGGCTCGGGATTGGCCGCCGCGCGGCGCATGATGACCAAAACCCTTTTCCTAGTCGAAGGATCATTTTGGAATGCCCATCCTCGAGTCGCTTCGGGTGACGGCCGGAGAACGAGGTTGCCCGTTTTCGGCGCCGGAGAATGAAACGCGGTGCGAGACCGCCGATGCAACGACGGTAGCCCGCGGAGCTGCGTGCGAATTTCTCGTTTCGGCAAGGAAGCCACGAAGCCACCAGAAACAAGCGCCGAAGGCGCGGAAGAGCTTAGCCCAGCGCTTCAGCGCTGGGTAAGTTCGCATTAAGGAACCAGAGTACCGTAGGCACGGCAGGGCTTTTCTCGCGTCCTCTGGGATTTCATCTGCCGTCCCTACGGGACTCAATCTTGATGAGACGCTCACCCAGCGCTGAAGCGCTGGGCTAAGCTCTTTCGTCCCGCCGGGCGGGACTTTCGGCTGCCAATAGGGCGGCATCGGTACCGAAGATGTACTGGCTAAGAAATTCGGGCGTGAACGCAGGCCATTGTGGAGTCAACTCGCGGCTGTAACTCTCGATGCGCCCGGCAAATCCCTCTATCTTGGTGTCTTCGGCGACGATTTCGATCGCGATTTCGTTGAAAGCTTGTATTACTTTCGTACCAGCTTTTTTTGCATTGCTGTATTCCCCATATGTTTTGATTTGGCGTACAAGGCTCTTGTTCGCATGAAAACTGCACTCATTTCTATACTTGCGAAAAATAGCCAAACATTCTTTCGAGTTTCGTTCCCAGAGTTCTATGCGATCAACTTTGTCCGGGAACAGGGTCTTCCATAATGTCAATATGTTGGTTCCACCGCTCGTTTTGTCGATGAGACTGACAAAGTAACCGACCCACATGTCGCGTAACACTCGGGCATAATCAGAGTGTTCCAATCCGAGCGTGTTTTCTGGGAAGCGCCCCGCCACGACAAAATCGTGATAGATCTGGGTTATCGCAATGAAGTTCTTAATGCGATGCCTTGCAGCCAAGTAAGAATCCAGCAGACGTTCTCGCTCTTTAGAAATGCTCATGCTCGTTACTCG
This sequence comes from uncultured Acidobacteriaceae bacterium, assembly GCA_963833305.1. Taxonomy (GTDB): domain Bacteria; phylum Acidobacteriota; class Terriglobia; order Terriglobales; family Acidobacteriaceae; genus Bog-257. The sequence goes on from CAWHXN010000011.1 coordinate 596,081, forward strand.
GCCATCTTACGCATGAGGCCCTTCTTACTTCACCGCAATATTCACCAGCCTGCCTTTCACCACCAGCACCTTCACGATCTCCTTGCCTTCGATGGCGGCTTTGATCTTCTCGTCGGCCAGCGCCAGCTCGCTTGCACCTGCTCGTCGGCGGCATCGGCGGGAACCACGATGCGGCTGCGGATCTTGCCATTCACCTGGATGCCGATCTCGACTTCCTCTTCTTTGGCCAGCGCGGGATCGTACTGCGGCCACGGCGCGCGCAGCAGATCGGAGGTCTCGCCCAGCGTCTCCCACAGCTCGTGCGCCAGATAGGGCGCGAACGGCGCCAGCATCAGCACCAGCCTGCGCTGCGCATCGGCCAGCAACGCCAACGGAGCGGCGGGTGCCCCACTCAAGCCGTCTTTGCCTGGCTGGGAATTCTCACGCTTCAGGCTGTCTTCATAGGCGTACAGCTCGTTCATCAGCTCCATGATCGCCGCGATCGACGTGTTGAAGTGCCAGCGGCCGCCGAAATCTTCCGTCACCCGCTGGATGGTCTGGTGCAACTTGCGCTGCACCTTGCGGGCTGCGGGCGAAAGCTGTCCTTCGACTTTGCCCTTCCACGCCGGATCGCTCGGGCTTCGCATTGCGCGCGACAAACCGGTACACCCGCGACAGGAACCGGCTGACTCCTTCCACTCCCGCATCCTGCCAATCCAGATCGCGGTCCGGCGGCGCCGCGAACAGCGTGTACATGCGCGTGGAATCGGCGCCATAGCGCGCCACCATGTCGTCAGGCGAGACCACGTTGCCCAGGCTCTTCGACATCTTGGCGCCGCCCTTGATCACCATGCCCTGGGTGAACAGCCGCTTCACCGGCTCGGAGTTCGTCACCAATCCCATGTCGCGCATCACCTTGGTCCAGAAGCGCGAATAGATCAGGTGCAGGATGGCGTGCTCCACTCCGCCGATGTACTGGTCGATCGGGAAACCAATATCCCACAGTGTCTGAGTCAAGAGCTTTGTCAGACAATGTCGGATCGGTGTAGCGATAGAAGTACCAGGACGAATCGACGAAGGTGTCCATGGTGTCGGTCTCGCGTCGCGCCGGGGCGCCGCACTTCGGACAAGCGACGTTCACGAACTCCGGCACATTGCCCAGCGGCGATCCTCCGGCCAGCGTGATCTCGACATTTTCCGGCAACAAGACCGGCAAATCCTCTTCAGGCACGGGAACGATGCCGCAGGCCGCGCAGTAGATCATCGGGATGGGCGTGCCCCAGTAGCGTTGCCGGCTGATGCCCCAATCCTTCAGGCGATAGGTGACCGTCGGCTTGCCGAAGCCCTCCTCCTCGCGCGTATTTCGACATCTTGACCGATCGCATCCTGGCAAGGCATTCCGCTGTACTCGCCCGAGTTGATGAGCAGGCTGTTGCTTTCGGTGAACGGCAGGACGGGCTCGTCAGGACCGCCGTCGGCAGCGTCACCCTCGCGCCGCGGCAAGATGACTATCTTAATGTCGAGGTCATACTTCTTGGCGAACTCGTAGTCGCGCTCGTCATGCGCCGGAACCGACATGATGCGCGCCGGTGCCGTAATCGAGCAGCACATAGTTGGCTACCCAGATGGGCACGCGTTCGCCGTTGAAGGGATTCAGGGCATAGCGCTCGGTAAAGACACCGTGCTTTTCGATAGCGCCGATGTCGCCGGCTTCCTTGGCCTTGCGCTGTTCGGTAATCATGTCTTCGGCCTTGGCCAGCAAATCGGGATTGTTGGCGATCAGGTCGGTCACCAGCGGATGCTCGGGCGCCAACTGTAGCGAGGTCGCGCCATAAATCGTGTCAATGCGCGTGGTGAAGACCGAGATCGTGTCACCCGCCGGGCCGGCCGCGCCTTCAAGTTTGAAATCGACCAGCGCGCCTTCGCTGCGCCCGATCCAGTTGCGCTGCATGGTGCGAACTTTTTCCGGCCAGCCGTCCAAAGTGTCCAGGTCGCGCAACAGTTCGTCGGCGTAGTTGGTGGTGCGCAGGAACCACTGCTCCAGATCGCGCTGTTCCACCAGCGTATCTTCGTGCCGCCAGCAGCAGCCGTTGGCCAGCACCTGCTCATTGGCCAGCACGGTGGCGCATTTGGGACACCAGTTCACCTTGCTCTTCTTGCGGTAGGCAAGGCCGCGCTCGAAAAACTTCAGGAAGAACCACTGGTTCCAGCGATAGTAGTCGGGCAGGCAAGTGGTGACTTCTTTCGACCAGTCGTAGCCGAAGCCCAGGCGCTTCATCTGCGCCTTCATCTTGGCGATGTTGCCCAGCGTCCATTCTTTCGGCGGAGTCTGGTTCTGGATGGCCGCGTTCTCCGCCGGAAGTCCGAACGAATCCCAGCCCATGGGATGCAGCACGTTGTGACCCTGCATCCACATGTAACGCGCCAGCGCGTCGCCGATGGAGTAGTTGCGCACGTGTCCCATGTGCAGCGCGCCGGAAGGGTAGGGAAGCATCTCCAGCACGTAATACTTCTTGCGCTTGGATGTGGGCGGCTCGGAGCGGTAGAGATCGGGATTCTGCGCCCAGCGCTCGAACCACTTCTGCTCGATCGCCTGCGGATCGTAACGGCCGGAGTGAGTGGCGGCGTCATCGTTAGCGACTTCGGTTTGCGTGGCGCTGGTTGCGGGATTTTGCTTCTTGGACTTAGGCATATCTGCTCTTCATAATTAGTGCCGGGATAAAGTTTGATTCTACAGGCTGCGGCGGGATTCAAACGCAGGGGCGGTCATCGCAGATTGAGGCGACGGGAGGCTGGCCCGTCGTTCGAGCCATTTCTGACTTCTGATGAGCAGACTTGCTCTGATGAACAGATTTGCATCAGGACACGACTTCAAGTCGCGCCGAAGGAGTCCCCCTTCTCGTTTGTCGTCCCGACCGGAGCGAAGCGAAGTTTTTCGAGGTGTCATCCCGACCGGAGCGAAGCGAAGTGGAGGGACCTGCTGTCTCTTCAGCGGGCAGGAGCACGGATTTGCATCTGCGCCGGCTTTCCCCACTCAGCCGATAGATCTTCCCATGTCGGATTCTCTCGCTCGATGAGCGTGACCTTTTTCTCCCGCCGCCACCGCTTCAGCTGTTTCTCCCGGCCGATCGCTGCATCAACCCATTGGAATTGTTCGTAGTACACCAGTCGATTCACCTTGTACTCGCTGGTGAATCCGCCGTAGGTGCCTTTACGGTGCTCGCGAATACGAGTTTCCAGGTCGCCGGTAATCCCGATGTAGAGTTTCCGCGACTTGCTGGCGAGGATGTAGACGAAGTAGCGGTGTTCCATCGGCTCATCATGCGCGACGGTCCCGCCGGGCACAGTGACGCGGCTCACACGACAGCAGGTCCCTCCACTCACCCGCTAAAGCGGGATCGGTCGGGATGACAAGGCGCTTAAAGACGACTTTGCGGCACGCCTGAAGGCGTGCCCTGACAGAAAGCAGAATGATCTGCCGAACGGCGCCGCGATTTCACTTCGCCGCCGCCTTTCCCACCAGCTTCTTCAGCGCATTCACGTTCGCCAGGTCGTCCAGCGGCTCATCGATAGGCGTCTCCGCGATGAAGGCGGCGTGCGCCATTCGCGGATCGTTCAGCAATCGGCGAAAGGGCTTCAGACCGATGCTTCCCTTGCCGATGTGCTGATGCCGGTCGAGCTTTGATCCGCGCTCGGCCTTGGCGTCGTTGCAGTGCCAGACGTAAACATTCTTCAGCCCCACCGTGCGATCGAGCTGATCAATCGTGTCGGCAAATCCTGATTCGCTGACGATGTCGTATCCCGCCACGTGGGTGTGACAGGTGTCGATGCAAGCGCCCGAAGGCACGAACTTCGCCAGTAAATACAGCAACTCGGCAACCTGCTCGAAGTTGCCGCCAAGCGAAAACTCCGAGCCCGCGGTGTTCTCGATCAGGATTCGCAGATTGCCGCCCACCAGATCCAGGCCGTCGACGCTCTGCTCGATTGCCAACGCCGCCCGCTGCAGGCCGTCTTCCCGGCTGCCGCCGCGAAACGATCCGGGATGCAGCACCAGAAAATCGGCGGCCAGCGCCAGGGCGCGTTCCACCTCGCCGCGAAATGCCATAATCGATTTCGCATGAAATTCAGCATTGCCGCCGGCGACGTTGACCAGATAGTTGGCGTGAATCACCAGCGGCTTTAGTCCGTACTTCCCACGCAAGAGCGCCATCTCTTCGCATTGCGAGCAGGCCAGCTCGTAGGGCTTCCACTGGCGCGGGCTGGAGGAAAAAATCTGCAGCGTGTTACAGCCCAGGCGATAAGCGCGTTCGGCGGCGTTGGCCGGGCCTCCTGCCGTCGACGTATGAATGCCGATCCGCCGCGAAGTGAGCTTGGGCGGCCGCTTGGGCGCGGGCAGCAACTTGAGAATGTCTTTCTCTATTTCGGCCACAAGGACATTCTATGCAATCGGAAGTCAGGCTATGTCGACTGGTACTAACTCGCTCTTCGGCAGCGGAATGCGAGCCGCAAGAAACGAGCGCCGCAGGCGCGGAAGAGCTTAGCCCAGCGCTTCAGCGCTGGGAAACGTGCGTCTAAAGAATCCGAGTGCCGTAGGCCAGAGGTCTTCGCGGGCGGAACAGCAGGTCCCTCCACTCCGCTTCGCTCCGGTCGGGATGACACCCATGTAGGGAACTCGGCGGCTCGCCACCCTCATGCCGGTCCCACATGGGAACTCGGCGGCTCGCCACCCTCATGCCGATCCCACATGGAACTCGGCGGCTCGACTCACTCATGCTGATCCCACAGGGGAACCTGCGACTCGACTCACTTATGCCGATCCAACATGAACCCGCCCACTCACCACGGTCGCGTGATCGTCATCACAAACACTCTCGCAAAGAAATACTAGAGTGGCAACAGCCCTCGCCTCTGTTATGCCGTGGTTCACCCAATTCGTCCTTCGTACCTTGAGGATGTTCAGCCGTTCGCGCGGAGCCGCTCATCTGGCTCTGGGTAAGCGCGGCGAGAGCGAGGCCCTCTTCTATCTGCAGAGGCTGGGCTACCGATTCGTCGCCACCAACTTTCGCGTTCCCTACAGTCGCGGCGAAATCGATCTGATTGGCTGGGACCGCGACACGTTGTGTTTCATCGAGGTCAAGACCCGGACCGACGCCTCGTTCGCGCCGCCGTCGACTGCCGTAACCGAAGCCAAACGGAAGCACATCCTGTCGGTAGCGAAACGCTATCTGCGGCGCTTAACCGGAACCCGGCGGCCGTCTTGCCGCTTCGACATTCTGAGCATCGTTCCGCTCGGCGCAGCCGGTGAACTTCACATGTCGTTGCGCAAGGGAGCCTTTACCTGGGACGATGCTGGTCCGCGCAGGCGGCAATACCGAGACTTCAACAATTACAGGTCGTGGCGGCGCAGAAGATAGACTTCCAGCCGCCGGTGCCGGACCGATGTGCCGATCGCTTGAGACTTTTCCCTGGCAGATGACAAAGCGCTTTCACAAACCGGACAGAAGTCACTACAATGGCTGAACCACATCACCACAGCAAGCCGGAGACGGTTGGCTTGTCTCCCACATGGTAGGCTAAGCGCGTTTGAGCAAAAAACTGCGCGTCAGTCCTGTCAAAGTTTTCTATCGTCTTCCTAACCGGGTCCGGGCATTACAACGTCATTTGAAATTGCAATTCGATCAGTAGATTTGCGGGTCAACCCGCACGCGCGATGTAGCTGTGAAATGGTTCCGGCTTGAAGCCGGGACCGTAGATTGGAGCAACCCATCATGGTTCGCCTGAAGCAGGTTCTGGCGCTCGTCCTTGTCTGTGGAATCGTCTTCGCAACTTCACCGGCCTATGCCGCGCCCGACGGAAGCATGTACTTGCCGCCGCAGGACGCTGCGCCGGCGCCGATTCCCGCCAGCCAGCTCGATTCGCTGGTCGCGCCTATCGCGCTTTATCCCGATGCCCTGGTGGCCCAGGTGCTGGCCGCTTCCACCTATCCCAATGAAGTGGTCGAGGCCGATCAGTGGCTGAAAGATCACAGCAGCCTGCAAGGCGACGCGCTGGCCCAGGCGGTCAATCAGCAGCCCTGGGATCCCAGCGTGCAAGCCTTGACCCAGTTTCCTTCGGTACTGGACCAGATGGCGAACAACCTGTCGTGGACCTCCTCGCTGGGCGACGCGTTTTATAACCAGCAGGCCGATGTGATGGCTGCGGTGCAAAGACTTCGCGCCCAGGCCAAGGCCGCCGGGAATCTGAATTCCAGTTCCCAGATGACAGTGACGCAACCGAATCCACAGACCATCGTGATCGCACCGGCCAATCCGCAAGTGGTCTACGTGCCTACCTATAGTCCGACCGTGGTTTACGGGACGCCGTACTATCCGCCGGGCTACAGCACGGGCGCCGTGGTGGCTACCGGCCTGATTTCTTTCGGCGTGGGCTTTGCCGTGGGTGCGGCCATGAGCGGCGGTTGCTGCGGATGGGGCTGGAACAACTGGAACAGCAACTGGCACGGCGGGACCGTGGTCTATAACCGCAATACCTACGTTTCGCGCAGCAACGTCTACGCCAACGGCAACCGCTATCGCAACGGGAACTACACTCGTCCCACTCCCTACGGCAGCAATAACTACAACCGCTCGGGCAATCGTAATACGAATATCAGCGGCAACACCGTGAACGTCAACGGTGGCAATCGCAACAACATCGGCAACGGCAACAACAACGGCAACCGCACGAATAACAACATTAATAACAACAACGGCAACCGGCAGAACAATATCGGCAACGGTACCAACAACGCCAATCGGCCGAACAATGGTCAGGGAAATCGCCAGCCGGGGCAGAACAACAATGCTAATCGTCCGCAGCAAAACAATCGCCCGCAGAATAACGCTGCCAAGCCGTCCAACTCGGCCTATCGCGGATATGGGCAGCAGCAGGGGGGCGCAGCTAAGAGCAGTGCAACGGGTAATTACAGCGCGGGAGGAAACGCGCGTGCCGACAGCAACCGCGGACGTTCGAGCATGGGTAACGCCGGCGCCAATCGCGGCGGCGGCGGCGCTGCTCGATCGGGTGGCGGCGGCGGCGGACGGCGGAGATGAACCGTTCGGCGGATCGAAGATTGAAACCATCCCCAGGAAATCAGAATGGGGATGAAGGTTGGCGGATGTCTGCCAGAGACTGGAGAAAAATCGTGATGAAATCGAGAGCGCTGCTAATTGCTGCCACCGTACTTGCACTTACCCTGACCATGGCTTTCGCCCAGGAACCGGGAGAGAAAACCTTCGCCTCTCCCCAGGATGCCGGCAAGGCTCTATACGAAGCGGTGAAGGCCGATGATAAACCGGCGATGCTGGCCGTCCTGGGGCAATCGGCTTCCGACGTCATCACCTCCGGCGATCCCGTGCAGGACAAGAACAACGGCGATACTTTCATCAAGCGCTATGAGCAGATGAACCGCTGGGAAAAGGAAGTTGGTGGCGACCAGGTCCTTTACATTGGCGCCGACAACTGGCCGTTCCCTTTTCCGGTGAAAAAGAGCGCAGCCGGGAAGTGGTATTTTGCTACCAAGGCGGGAGTGGCGGAGATTCTGTATCGCCGCATTGGCAGAAATGAAATTGCCGCGATTCGGGTTTGCGATGCCTTGGTCGATGGGCAGCAGGATTATTTCCAGCAGACGCACGACGGCGACACGGTTCAGCAATATGCCCAGAAGTTCATCAGCGAGCCCGGTAAGCAGAATGGACTCTACTGGAAGGTGGAAGAAGGACAGCCGGAAAGCCCGATTGGTCCGCTGGTAGCCTACGCGGCAGGTGAGGGGTACGGCGGAAAACACGACACGCCGCAGCCCTTCCACGGCTACTATTTCCACATTCTGACCGGCCAGGGCGCAAACGCAATTGGCGGCGCCAAGAGCTATCTGGTCGACGGCAAGATGACGGCGGTTTCGCCTTCGTCGCCTATCCGGCGGAGTACCGCAATTCTGGAGTGATGACCTTCCTGGTCGATCAAAGCGGCATTGTCATCCAGAAAGACCTCGGACCCAAGACTGTCGATCTGGCCAAAGCGATGACCACCTACAATCCCGACAAGACCTGGGTAACCGCCGAAGTTCCCGACCAGGCCGACAGCGATACGAATTAGTCGTCGCCCGGTCCTTCATCGGTGGAAGCGCCGGACTTTACGCTCGGCGAAATCGAACGACATAAGAAATGGCTTTAGCCGCGGCCCGGGGCTAAAGCCGTTTCCGATTGCACTCGACACGGCTGAAAAACTCGAAATTCGATGCGAGTTCGAAGGGGCCCAGCTTCAGCTGCGCCGTCACAGTCCTCTTATTTCTTGTCATCACGAGCCCGGCTTTAGCCGGCGAGGGATCTGCTGTTCGACTCTCGGCAAGTTGTTTCCAGGCGCGAGTGCCTGACCGACCAGATCGGGTGAAAGCGTCGGGCTTTAAGCCCGGCGAAATCGAACGACATAAGAATGGCTTTAGCCACGGCCGAGGCTAAAGCCATTCTTCATTACATCCTGTCAGCGCGACGAAAGCCGCACCCTTCCACCATCATTTGTCCAACAACTGCTCCAGAAGCGCGCTCTTGATGTCGGCGAGTTCGGCTTCCGAACGGTTCAGCAGTTCCTCGAATTTCTGCTGAAACTCTGGTCGCTCGCCTTGTAACGCCTGCCGCAACGCTTGCACGGTGGCGATATTGGCGAACAGCAGTTCGATCATCGAGCGCAGAAGTTCCGCCTGTTCCGGTTGTTGTCCGCGGCTGGAAGTGAGGGCGCTGATTTGCTGTTGCAGGCCCTGCATGTCCAGGCGAGTCTGCTCGAAGGCTTCGATGACGGTGCGGTCGAACTCGTAAACCGGCCGCGAATGCCAGCCGATGGCCTTCCGTATGATCCGCTTCAGGTAAGAGCCGAAAGCGCCGCCCTTGCCGTCAGGTGCGATCTCGCCATAGGTAGCCGACACCCGCGACAATCGCGCGATCGACGATCCCAGCAACGTGAACTGGCGAGCCTGCCCTGCGGCGGCTCCGGTCGCTGCGCCGGAACTCGGAGTTGTCCTCGGCAAGCTGCCGCTCGCCTCCAGATATCGGCGCACTTCCGCCATGGCTTCTTCCAGGCTCATCTGCGGCCGAATCTGCAACGCCGGCTTTTTCGTGGTCGCCGTGACTTCCTCGTTTACAACTCGATTGGGATGATCTGGCCTGCAAGCTGACTCAACGCTCGCAGCGCGCAGAGCCGTCGCCCGCAGGCACCGCACATTTTACGCTACGAGACCTTGTTGTGATGGAATCTGCCGAAGTGCGAATTGTGGGAAATGAGCGCCGAGGGCGCGGAAGAGCTTAGCCCAGCGCTTCAGAGCTGGGTAGCCGGTACGAAGAACCCGAGTACCGTAGGCACGGCAGATGACGGCGTCTTCGCGATGTTCTCTCTGCCGTCCCTGCGGGACTCCATTTTTGTTAGACGCTAACCCAGCGCTGAAGCGCTGGGCTAAGCTCTAACGTCCCGCCCGGCGGGACTAGTTCCTCGGCTCGCAAGACTTGTTGCTAGAACTGCACGTCACCGGTTGCTGCAAAAAAGTCAGCAGATTATACAAGCCGCACTTTACGAAACACCTGGAATCATCGGCGCGAACAACGCCGCTCAGCCCGTCGCAATTCTGCTTGCTATAATCCACTTCAGGTTGGAAGTCGAAGCGACATCGCTTCGCGGCAAATATTCCCTAACGCCTCCTCGTGCAAAGGACCTGCCTTTTCTTGTGAAGTCTGCTCCCGCCAGCAAGCGGCGTTCTCGCTCCGGAGACGGGCCCGCTAGCAAACAGCCAGTCACGAGTGTTCGCCACGTCCGCTGGCCACTCTGGATTGGGCTTCTGCTGGTCGTCGCCACCGTCGCGGTCTACTACCCGGTGCACAATCATCCGTTCGCGAACTTCGACGACGGCCCCTATTTCTTTGCCAACCCGCACGTCCGCTCCGGCTTAAGTTGGGACACGGTCAAGTGGGCGTTCACCTCGATCGGTTCCGTCACGCCCGACGTGCCCGACTGGCATCCGCTGGCCTGGATTTCCCATGCCACCGACGCCCAGATGTTTGGCTACGATGATCCCTCCGGGCCGCACGACGTCAACCTGTTGCTGCATGTCTTGAACGTGGTGCTGTTGTTCTGGATCTTGCAACAAGCCACCGGCTCGACCGGACGTAGCGCGATGGTCGCCGCCTTGTTCGCCTTGCATCCCATCAATGTCGAATCCGTAGCCTGGATTGCCGAGCGCAAGAACCTTCTCAGCATGACGTTCTTCCTGCTGGCTCTGGCGGCTTATGGCTGGTATGCGCGCAAGCCGCGGGTCGGGCTCCTACATTGTGGTAGCTGTGTTTTATGCGCTGGGATTGATGGCCAAGCCCCAGGTCATCACCTTGCCGTTCGTTCTGCTGCTCTGGGATTATTGGCCGTTGCGAAGGATGCTTCCTGCCGGCCACGGCGCTCCAGCGGAACTACCGTCCGGCGCGGCCTATCCGGCGAAAAGTTTTCCCAGCTTGGTCGTGGAAAAGTTGCCGCTGTTCGCGCTGGCCGCCGTCAGCGCCATCATCACCATGAAGTCGCAACTGCTGGTGGGCAACATCGACAGCGACAAGCGAATGTCTCTTGCGATTCGTCTGGGCAACGCGATCGTTTCCTACGTTCGCTATCTGGGAAAGGCGTTTTGGCCTTCGCGTCTGGCGCTCTTCTATCCTCATCCCGGGTCGTCGCTCCAGACATGGCAAGTGCTTGCATCGTTGGTCGTCCTGCTGGCGATTACCGGGCTGGTGATTGCGGTAAGCCGCCGCCGATATCCGCTGGTAGGCTGGCTGTGGTTCGTTGGAACCCTGGTACCCATGATCGGCCTGGTGCAGCTGAACCATCAGGCGATGGCCGATCGTTATGCCTACATTCCCTTCATTGGCTTGTTCATTCTGGTGGTGTGGGCAGCGGCGGATCTCGCCGCTCAACGGCATCTTTCTCCGATTGGGCTTTGCGGAGCAGGCATCGCAGTATTGTTGGCGCTGGCGATCGTAACCTATCGCCAGATCGGTTTCTGGAGCGACAACATGACTCTCTGGTCGCACGCCCTTGAGGTCACCAGCGGCAATTACCTGGCGGAGAATATTGTGGGCTCGACCTTGATGGATGACGGTCACCCCGAACAAGCGCTGCCTCACTTTCAAGCCGCCGTCCAGATGAATCCATCCGACCCATCGGCCTATATGTCGATCGGCGCCTACGATCAGCAGCATGGCCAGTTGCAGCAGGCGATCGAGCAGTATCAACAAGCGATTGCCTTCAGCGACTCAGCGGTTCGGCGCAACCTCTGGCTGCGCTTTTCAACCTTCGCCCGCATGGGTTCAACCTATCGTCAGTTGGGCGAATATGAGCAGGCCCGTCAGAGTTTTCAGAAGGCGCTGGATATCAATCCCAATGATCCGCAGGTCTGGCTCGCTCTGGGAATTGTTACTCATTTGGCGGGAAAGCCGGCCGACGCCATCGCGGCCTACTCGCAGGGTCTGAAGATCCAGCCTTCCGACATTGGCTACCTGTTGCTGGCCCGGGCGTTCCAGGAAACCGGCCACAACGATGAGGCGCAAGCCGCGACCGCCGAGGCTCAACGTAACTCGCGCAATTTTCCCGCAGCCGAGAAAAGTGTGAATGCGCTTTTCGCCCCGCGGGCTGGCTTAAGTAACTCCGGCGCGGCTCAATAGAATTTTCCTGCGGGCGAACTTAGGATGGCGTGGGCTCCGACTGCTGGCGCGCAGGCCTTCACTACGCGATAAGGTCACTCATTTGTAAAACTTTTGTGAACATTGAGGTTACTACTAGCCCCTACCGTAAGCCGTAGCTACTCGCTAGTATCCCTGCCCAGACGCCAAACCTCTTTATCCCAGGCCCATTTGAGGACTTCGGGCTATAGCTTGCGCCCATTTCCGGAAGCAGCTTTGCGACAATACTAGGAGCAGTAGTATTTAAAACTCATGATTGACTTCCACTTACAATCCGGAGTACCCTTCCGAAGCTGTTGCTGAGTCGAGATGTACAACTGCGGTGTTCCCCCCGGAGCCGACAGTCTGCATCGAAACCCTTCCTTCAGATTAATGTCAAAACAATTGAGGAGAATCATGAAGCTTTCGCGAATGCTCGGAATAGCCTTGGCCGCTCTGGTGGCAGTGAGTGCCGCCAGCGCGCAGTCCCAATGGCAACCTGTACAAAACGTTCCCAACATCGGAGCCGGTGCGATGGCATTGCTCACCGATGGCCGCGTGTTGGTGCATGACGAGAGTGGTAACCCTGGCACTTGGCAGAACTGGTGGACTTTGACTCCAAGTGCTACTGGCAGCTATGCGAACGGTACTTGGACCCAGGTCGCTTCCACGGCGTCTAGCTACGGTCCGCTGTACTTCGGCTCGGCGGTTCTGCCTGATGGCCGCTACATCATCGAGGGTGGAGAATACAACAACGGTAACGATGCCTGGACCAAGCTGGGAGCTATCTACGATCCGGTTGCCAATACCTGGACGTCGGTCACTCCTCCGGCCGGATGGAACTCCATCGGTGACGGCTCTGCCACGGTTCTGGCGAACGGAACTTACATGCAGGGTTCCTGCTGCGATCAGCCCATTCACACAGCCTTGTTGAATGCTTCGAACCTGACCTGGACCGCTACCGGCACCGGCAAGTTCGACGTGTATGACGAGGAAGGCCTGACCCTGCTGCCCGGCGGCATGGTGCTCGACGTGGATGCTTATGTATTTCATTACGTTTCGAACGGTATGAATTACGAGCTCTATAACCCAACCACTGGGATTTGGACGAGCCAGGGCAACACCCCGGTCCAACTTTGGGATTCTCACGGTACTTATGAAGAAGGTCCGGATATTCTGATGGCGAACGGTACGGTCTACGCTACCGGAGCAAACTCTGTCGCCGCCGGCCATACCGCGGTCTATAACTACGCCGCCAATACCTGGGTTGCTGGACCGGATTTCCCCGGCAACTTCAATATCGCCGATGGTCCTGGCGCCTTGGAAGTGAATGGCAACGTACTGCTCATGGCCAGCCCCGGATTCGGCGACACGGGCGCCGAGTTCTTCGAGTGGAACGGCAGCACCTTGAATGAAATTTCCGGTCCGCCCAACGGCCCCAGCGACTCCTCTTACTACGGTCACATGCTGATGCTCCCCACGGGACAGATCATGTTCACCGACTTCAGCAACGATGTCGAACTGTTCACCTCTACCGGCAGCGATTACACCGGCTGGAACCCGACCGTGATCTTGACTTCGGCCACGATCCAGGGCGGCACCACCATCAAACTGAGTGGCTTCAAGTTCAACGGTGTCTCGCAGGACAGCATGTACGGCGACGACTTCCAGGATGCCACCAACTACCCAATCGTTCGCTTCACCAGCCAGAGCACCGGTACGGTCTATTACGCCCGTACGCATGATCACAGCACCATGGCAGTGGGATACGTTGGCCCCACCTACACGTCTGTGGATGTCCCGAGCGTTCCGGCCGGCGAATATAACCTGCAGGTGGTTGTAAACGGTATCGCTTCGCAGAACTATCCGATCGGAATTCGCGCAGCGAACTAGCAAAGTAGAGAAACACAAACAAACTGCAGACTGAACGGCGCCATGTTCCTGCTTCTTTAAGCAGGGCATGGCGCCAAATTTTTTTGGGCGTTATTACGCTCAGCCATATCTCCGGGGAACTTCGATAATCGTTCGGCTGACACAGACCGGTAGAGCCAGCCTTCAGGCTGGCGTCCAAGACGACCCCTCACTACAAAGCTTGAGGCACCACGGTCATTCTAATGACCGTGGTGCCTCAAGTAATTTATTTCCCCGCATTAAACGCGGCGCTGAAGCGCCGCTCTACCCGAACGACCGATCACCCCAAGTTTCTTGCAACGGTAGAAGGCTGGGCTCCATACCTGACAGGAACCACACGAAGTGAAGACAAGGATGTCGCGCCGATCCGCCGCCGTCGAACCTTAACGGCCAACCAGTCCATCGGCCCTTTGTTGCGTGTCGTTGAAGCTGCCGGGGGCCGTTCGCGCCATCTGCAGCGCCGCTACCGCATCGTGCTCGCGGCCGCTCTTGTGCAGAGCGCGCGCCAGCAACAGATACCCCAGGCCGGAAGGTTGAATCTGATTGGCGTGAGAATACTGCTGAATCGCGACGTCGAAGTCGCCGGAGTTTTGCGCCAGCACGCCCAATCCGATCCATGCCTGTTCCGTGTCCGGCGCCAGCTGTACAGCCCGCTCGAACGCGGCGCGCGCGTCGCCATCGTCGCCCATGTAGTGATAGACATACCCCATATTGCTATAGGCCCGGGCCGTAATATCGACATCGTCGGATTGGCTGATGCCTCTCTGATACGCTGCAATAGCCTCCGCCCAGTGGTGATTCCGCTGCTCGTAGAAAGCAAGATCCAACAGGCTGACGGAATCGGATGGGTTAATAGCAGCGGCCCGGCGGAAGTGCACCATAGATTCGTCGATCTGCTGTCGGGCCAGCAGGGCCGTGCCCAGATTGTCCTCAGCAACATAATTGTCAGCTGTAACTCCGGATGGCATGCGACCACAAACTGACTTCGTCGCTCCAGTAGCTGAGCTGATAGCGAGTAACTCCTGCCAGAATCAGAAGCACGACGGCGCTGATGCCCGTCATCCAGGCATAGGAAAGATGACGCGCTTCGGCCAACTCGGCCACTCCCCAACTCAGCATCAGGAAGAGGCCGATGAACGACAGATAAGCATAACGATCGGCCATCGACTGCACGCCGACTTGTACCAACCCGATCATCGGTATCAGCGCTCCCAGAAACCAAAGCCAACCTACCGTGAGGTATCGATATTTCCTGCCGGCGACGACCAGTCCGGTAATCGCCAGCAACAGCAGCAAGGCTGTCAGTATCTGCCATACCGGCGGCGAAGTCCGTGAGAAGGGATAGAAAGCCGCCAGCGACGAAGGCCACACCGCCTTACCTAGATAACGCGCATAGGAAACGATCGCGTTCTCCAGCCGCAGGGAGAAGGGAAATTTTGTGAGCGACTGCACTGACGAGCCGGCCTGCTGCGCCTTGACGGTAACGACTGCACTGATGGCGCTGATCGCCAACAAGGGAAGCTTTTCCACCACCAGTTGCGTGAAACTGCGCTGCGGAAAAACCACCTCACCGTTTTCACCCTGGCTGTGCGGGAACAAGCGCTGCAACGGCCAGTAATCCCAAAGCAGCAGCAGGAACGGCAGAGTGATTACCTGGGGCTTAGCCATCAGCCCCAGCGCAAATAAGAGCGCAACCAGAAGATAGCGTCCAACCCGCGGCTGCTTTGCGTACCAGCGATAAGCGGCGAGCGCCAGCAGCAGAAACAACATGCTGAGAAGATTCTTCCGCTCCGCCGCCCACGCCACGGTTTCTACGTTGATGGGATGAAGAGCGAACAGGCCGGCCACCACAGCACTTGGTCCCAGCCTGCCGGTCGCGCCGTGCAACACCCAAAACAACAGCAGCACGTTTACGACGTGCAACAGAAGATTGATCTCGTGCGGGCCTCCCGGGTCGAGCCCAAACATCTGGCAGTCGAGCGCGTGCGAGAGCCAGGTCAGCGGATGCCAGTTGGATGCGTAGTAAGTGGTGAACGCCCACTTGACGGTGCTCCAATCCAAGCCGCCCTGCACGTGGGCATTCTGAGTCACATACTTGCCGTCGTCGAAATCAATGAAAGGATGGCCGCTGACCGGATAGTAAGTTGCTATCGTCGCCAGGGCGAGCACGAAATAGATCGAGGAAAATCCGCGCTGGCTGCGAAGAAAAAAATGCGGTTGGGGAACTCGACTCTTCACGCTTTCCGCTTGGTCGAGTCTTTCTGCTGGTTCTCTTCGCCAACCGATATCACCCGCGCTCCGAACGGAATTCATTATAACGGGCTGAAAGTGCTGAAGGACCACATTACGGTGACACGCCGCCGATCAATTACACAGCGCTCAGGTATCGTCTCAGTTTGAAATGTTTCTTTTACGGCGGGTGATAGACCTAAAGAGCCAGAGAAACAATCCAAACAGCACGCTGTAAATCAATGTGTTGAAAAAACAAAGTGAGGGGAAAAAAATTACTATGCCCGAGCACTGGGGTATGCAGCCAATCGACTGTGATTGCCATACCAGGCGATATGAGATAGCCGCAGAAGTAGTTGATTAGTCTCGGAAGGCCAGCCTTTCCTACGGCTCCTGCTACCATCAGAAGCGTGAAGGCGAATGCTGCAGCCACGACCAACCCGCCTGCGACCAATGGTTTCATGCCGCACTCCGCTTTGGATTGCGCGGTCTTTTTGCCACGAACTAAGTATGGCCGTTCGGAAGCAGAGATTCAAGACCCTTGAATTTCAAACTGAGACACTACCAGCCCTCGACTGCGATTGACTTCCCCCAATCGCTCGGGGTAAGTTTCTCAAGCTGTTGCTTCCATCAAAAATTGACCGGCCTTGCCACAGACTTGCGGTGAGCCTCTGTTCCACCTTTGCCAGAAGCGATCAATTGAGGAGAAAAAATGAAGTTCTTGCGAACGCTCAGCTTCGCTGCAGTCGTGTTGTTGGCCGCCACCGGCGTGGCCAGCGCGCAATCATGGCAGCCGTTGACTCATCAACCTACATTTCCCGCCGGGACGGCCCTTTTGCTCACCGATGGCACCGTAATGGTTCACCAGGAAGATCCTAACGACGGTTACATCGAATGGTACAAACTGACTCCCGACATCAATGGCAGCTATGTGAACGGCACCTGGACCCAAATGGCCTCTCTGGCTTCCAACTATGGTCCACTGTACTTCGCTTCGGTGGTATTGTCGGACGGCCGCATCATTATCGAAGGCGGCGAACAGAATTTCTCGCAGTACGTCTGGACCAATCAAGGCGCGATCTATGATCCTGTCGCCAACACCTGGACGCCGGTGAATCCGCCAAATGGCTGGGAGAACATCGGCGACGCTTCGGGCATAGTTCTCAATAATGGAACGTTCATGCTGGCGAACGCTCTCACCGAACAGCAGGCGCTGCTTGATCTATCCACCATGACTTATACCCCGACCGGCTCCGGCAAGTTCGATGGCAACGACGAGGAAGGCTGGGCGCTGCTTCCCGGAGGCAAGGTCCTTACCGTCGACTGCTACACCAACGTGAACGATCCTACGGGAACGAACTCGGAACTCTACAATCCCACCACCGGCACGTGGACGAGTGCCGGCAGCACCGTCGTGCAGCTCTGGGACTCCCACGGCTCCTATGAAACCGGTCCCATGGTGTTGCGTCCCGACGGCACTGTCTTCGCCACCGGCGCCAATGGCGATGGAGCAGGGCACACCTCCGTTTACAACACCGCCAACGGAACTTGGACGCCTGGCCCGGATTTCCCCGATGGACTGGATGTCGCCGATGGTCCCGCCGCTTTGCTGCCCGATGGCAACGTGCTGGTCAGCGCCAGCCCGGGCATCTATAACATCCCCACGTCGTTCTTCGAGTGGAACGGAACCAACCTGATTCCGGTTCCCGCTACGCCGAATTCTCCCGGCAATTCATCCTGGTACGGTCGCATGCTGGTCCTTCCCACCGGACAGGTTCTCTATACCGACGGTTCCGACGATGTCGAAATCTACACCCCGACTGGAAGCGCCAATCCTTCCTGGGAGGCCACCGTACTGTTGAACACGACTACTCTGCAACGCGGCACCACGATTACGCTGAACGGCAGAAACTTCAACGGTCTGTCGGCGGCTTGTGCTTATGGCGACGACGCCCAATGCGCTACGAACTATCCCATCGTGCGCTTCACCAACATCGCTACCGGCCACGTTTTCTATGGCAAAACGCATGACCACAACACCATGGCCGTGGGATATGTCGGACCTTCGTATACCCATCTGGACATTCCGGCGAACATGGAAACCGGAGCGACGAACCTGCAGGTCGTAGTCAACGGCATCGCCTCAAGAAACTATCCGATTGGAATTCGCTAGAAGCTGTAAACCGCCGCGCACAATCAATATGTGCGCAATAAATGAACGGGCGCCGTGTCTTACTCCCCGAGTAGCGCGGCGCCCGCTTTGCTTAATCGAGCGAGGGTGAGCACGCCTTCACCGGCCGCGCCGAAAAACTCGGTTCGATTCGTTCGGGTAGTGCGGCGCTTCAGCGCCGCGTTCAATTTCTTAGTTTATTGTCATCACGAGCCGGCTTCAGCCGGCGAGGGATCTGCTTTTCGGCGTAATTCGAATAATATTGCGCGCCACCTCGACCTGCCGCTCGGGAAAGTTGGCATGAATCGACGCAACCAACTCTTCCAGCGTCGGAGAACCACCTTCCCCATTCACCCCGTCAGCATCGTCCATCAGGATCACATGATCGCGAATGCGATCATCCAGAATGGCGGTGAGTTCCGTGCTCAAGCGATTGGTATTGCCAACCCGTCCGACCCATCCGCAATAGCCCGCATCCAGCCACCACAAGCATCTCTTATCAACCCGCTGCAACAACTGCGGTACCACCGCCTGGCTGTCGCCTTCCACAATCTCCACGTGCGAGTAGCTGCGAAATCGCTTGCGCGCCAGTTCGGCCAGCCGAGGATCAAGCTCGATGGAATAGATTCGCTCAAAGCGCCGCGCCACGGCAGCAACCATTTCTCCGTAGTACGTTCCTGTCTCGACCAGCGTGCTGAGTCCGAACGCCTGCGCGTATTCCAACACGACCCGCTGCTTCAGCAGATGAGGAATGCGGCGAGGCTCGCCCCGCAACTTCCAATACCAGTAATCGGGATAATGGCCAAGCTGCTTGAAGCCGGAGTACATCGGCAGCTGCTTGAAAAACGACCGTATGGGATGGGAGGACTCGCGCGGCGTCATGCTGGACGTCCCAGAGTAGCAGGACAGCGCTTGCGACGCGAGTGGAGGGGCTCATCCGCCCTATGGACACTCTTGGATAAGGGCCGGGTCGGAAGGCGGTCGGGTAGAGCGACGCTTTAGCGTTGCGTCTCAGTCTTACCTTGATATCCGGAGCCGGCTTCAGCCGGTGGCACACAGCAATTCCCTGGAAGCTATCGCAGAAATTGCTCTGTATCAGGGCACGACTTCAGTCGTGCCGCAGCAGTGCTCTTAAGAGGACGGCTTTAGCCGCTGAGGACAGGGGCTAAAGCCCGGAGTAGAAGGGAAGCACTGGCCCGGCTAAAGCCGGGCCCTGATACAAACCTCACCTTGGCAGGGTTTCTGGGATGGCATGATGCGCCCTAGAACCCCATCAGATTCCGTTCCGCCTTCTTGTACCCGTGCTCCTCCGCCCACAGATCCAGGGGCACAGTCGCCACCTCATCCACCAGGGGAACGGCGTGACCATCAACCGTCATATCGATCGACTTGAGATAGAAATGGCAGGTGTCGCAGGCTTCCACCCGGACCGCGGCCGGGTCTTCAGCCGAATAGCGCGGCAATTTCTGGTAATCTTTTTCGTCGCAGATGGGACAAAGAACCCGCCGGAACTCCCACTCTGTCAGACACAGCGAGCACAGCAGAAAACGCTTGCCCCCATCGCCCTCCGGACGCAGCACCGCCGCCTGTGGCCGCGCTCCGCATACCGGGCAGACCGAACCGGCCGATCCCTCGGGCCGCGCCGGTTCAAACGTCGCCAGATATTCGGCGTAAGGCTGCAGCAAGACTCGCGCGAAGAACGAGTTCGCCGCCGCCACGCCGCCATCTTCCGGCCGCAGAAAGTTTTTGATCATCTCGCGCTGTTGAGCCGTGGTAAATCCGCCGATTTCTTTCGCCTGCTCTGCCAGTTTTGCCGGACCGCCTCGCTCGACCAGCGACAGCAACGCGGGCAAATGTCGCGCAGCAACCTCGATGTCCAATCGTTCGCGAAAAGGCGCGCCGGGCTTCGCAACTGCTGGATCCAGCGCCGGAATTTCCAGATAGATCGCGCGCTGAAATTCCAGGACTTGCCGATAGAAAGCCAGGATCTCGGCCGCATACGAGAATCGCTCGCCCAGCTCAATCGCCCGCCGAATGCGCTTGTCCCAATCAGGTTGTTTGCCTTGCATTGCCGAAGTTGTCATCATCGCAACGCGTTGTTCACGATCTGCTGGGCCTCGTCCAGAATCGCGTCCAGGTGAGCTTCGTCCTTGAAGCTCTCGGCATAAATCTTGTAAATGTTTTCCGTGCCCGAGGGACGAGCCGCAAACCATCCACTCGCACTGGTGACCTTCAGGCCGCCGATGGGAGCGTCATTCCCCGGAGCGCGAGTCAGCTTCGCGGTGATCGGCTCACCTGCCAGCTCCGACTCCTTTACTGACTCGGGCGAAAGTTTTTCCAGCTTGGCCTTTTGTTCCGGAGTTGCGGGCGCGTCGATGCGAGTGTAGTACGGCGTGCCGAATTCCTGCGCCAAGCCGAGGAAGTGCTCGCCCGGATCTTTGCCGGTACGGGCAGTAATTTCGGCCGCCAGCAGATCCATGATCGGGCCGTCCTTATCGGTGGTCCAGACGGTGCCGTCGCGGCGCAGGAAGCTTGCTCCCGCGCTCTCTTCGCCGCCGAAGCAGCAGGAGCCATCGAACAGTCCGGGCGCGAACCACTTGAATCCCACCGGAACTTCCATCAGCTTGCGCCCCAGCTTCTTCACTACGCGATCGATCATGCTGCTGCTGACCAGCGTCTTGCCCACTACCACGCTCGGCCGCCATTGCTCGCGATAGGTCAGCAGATATTGAATCGCGACCGCCAGGTAGTGATTCGGATTCATCAATCCCACCGACGGCGTCACAATGCCGTGCCGATCCGCGTCCGTATCGTTGCCGAACGCCACCTGATACTGATCTTTCAAACCGACCAGGCGCTCCATCGCATACGGGCTGGAGCAGTCCATGCGAATCTTGCCATCGTGGTCCACGGTCATAAAAGAAAATGTCGGATCGATCACGGGATTCACTATCTTGATATCCAGCCCGTAGACTGAGTTAATCGGCTCCCAGTACGGCTGGGACGCGCCGCCCAGCGGATCGACGCCCATCTTCAGTCCCGCCGAACGAATGAGGTCCATGTCCACCACGTTCTTCAGGTCGTTAACATAGGGCATCACGAAATCTTCTTGATGGGTCGTCGCCGCTTTCATCGCCTGCTCAAACGGCACCCGCTTCACCCCGGCGTTGTTGGCTCGCAGCAACGCGTTAGCGCGGTCTTCAATCCAGCCGGTTACATCGGTGTCAGCCGGACCGCCGTTGGTCGGGTTGTACTTGAAGCCGCCATCTTCCGGCGGATTGTGCGAAGGCGTTATCACGATCCCATCCGACAAGCCACTCTTGCGGCCGCGGTTATAAACCAGGATGGCGCGTGAAATGACCGGCGTCGGCGTGAAGCCATCTTTCGCCTGAATGATGGTCTCGACATTGTTTGCGGCCAGCACTTCCAGCGCCGTGCGCTGCGCCGGACCCGACACCCCGTGGGTGTCTTTGCCCATGAAGAGCGGCCCATCGGTGCCTTGTTTCTTGCGATATTCACAAATCGCCTGGGTGATGGCCAGGATGTGCGCTTCGGTAAAAGTGCTGTGCAGCGGAGAACCGCGGTGTCCACTGGTGCCGAAGATGACCATCTGGTTGGGATCGCTGACGTCGGGACGCTTTTCGTAATAGTCGCGCTCCAACTCAGCCAGATTCACCAGCATGCTCTTGGGCGCCGGCTTGCCCGCCAGTGGAGATATTATTTCCTGTGTCTTGGTTTCAGTCGCCATGATTTAACCTCTCGTCGGTCCCAGTTAGCCTGCCGCGGCCTCAGCATATTGAGGCACTGGCTGTTGAACGGGCACGCCGTCCAGCGAAGCCCGCGTATCCACCCGGAAGCCGTAGGTAACGGCAGCCGCCAGCGCACTGGCCGCGGCCAAGCCAATCAGCAATGCGGGAATTCCAACTTGCGCTTTCAGGATGGGGAAGAAGAAAGTTCCCAGGACCGCTCCCAACTTCGCCATCGACGCCGCAAATCCTGCTCCGGTAGCGCGAATCGCGGTGGGAAAAGTTTCGCCCGACAGCAGATACGTTGTCGCGTTCGGTCCCATGTTCATAAACAAATTGAACACCATAAATCCGCCGAAGATCAGCCCCATCTGACTAGCAGATGCCGCGGCAAATAACGACGATGCAGAGACCATCAGCAGGCCCAGCGCCATCCCCAGAAAGCCTGCGATCTGCAGCGTCACCCGGCTCAGGTAACGAACCAGCACAATGGCCAGCATGAAGCCGACCACCAGCAGCAGATCGACGGCGGCTGCGCCTTCGGTGGCTCCCATATCCTTAGCGATGAAGCTGGAAGTGGTGCCCAGCGCCATCGCCGCCATGATGGTTGGTGTGAAGATACCGATGCCGTAAGTCGAGATGTCTTGCAGGAACCACGGCACCGAAGCAAAAATCGTACGCCGGATACAGTCTTTCTTGAACAGGGATGCGAACGACGTTCCACACGGGACAACTGGCGAATTCTGCGCATTCAACGTGATGGGCGCTTCCAGCAAAGCACTGGCCGCGTGCGAAGCCTTCTCATAGTTGCCGCGAGCCAGATGCCAGCGCACGCTCTCCGGCAAGCCATCGCGCATAATCACCACCACCACCGCCGGAAGCACTCCGAACGCCAGCATGAAGCGCCACGCGCTTAGCGTTGGGTCGGCTTTCAGGATGAGCAGGCCGACCAGCACTCCCAGCAGAGATCCCAACGCCTGAAAGGCGAACGCCCCGACAATCAACCGCCCTCGCAGCCGGGTGGGAACGGATTCGGCAATGTACGAAACGCCGATGGGATAGTCGGCGCCAATGCCGACTCCCAGAAAGAAGCGGAAGACGATCAGCGATGCCGGATTCCAGGCCGCAGCCGATGCGGCGGAGAAAATCACAAAGAGAATGATGTCGACCATGAACATCCCTTTGCGCCCGACTCGGTCGGCGACTTGTCCGAAGACCAGCGCTCCAAAAAATGCGCCCGCCACGGCCGCAACCGCTACCAGGCCCTTGGTTGCCGCATTCATGTGGAAGTCGTGTGCGATCAGGGGAAGCGCCACTCCGATAATGAAGAAGTCGAAACCGTCCAGCAGCACACCCATCGCCGACAAGATCCAGACCTTGCGCTGGGTTTTGGTGAAAGGCGTGTCGTCCAGATGCTGCTCAAAGGATTTTCGGGCCGAGATTATGGTGCTCATGGGAGGGAACTCTTGGGCGCAATAAGGGTCGCAGACTAAAGCGTCTGAAGATTTTATAGGGCAAGAGATGAAAAAGGTATGAAAAAACTGCAGCTCGGATCGAGGTGTTTATTAGTAGGACGGCTTTACAGTTTGTTGAAAAACTCGGTTTGATCGGCCGTTCGGGTAGTGCGGCGCTTCAGCGCCGCGTCCCTGTCATTTTATTTTTGTCATCACGAGCTGGCGGACCGGGGTCCCCAACAAGCGCCGACTTTGCGCTTGTTGGGGTGAAGTTCAGCCGGCGAGGGATCTGCTTTTGGAGTTTTTCAGCAAGCCAAAACCCGGCCCTGATACAAATCCTGCTTCGGCCCTTCCGGAACAACGATCATGGGCGCCCGAATACCCTCACCCATGATCGTCAGTATCCGTCACTCGTGGCTTTGGGGAGCGTTGCCTTTCAGGCGGTAGACCATGCCCGTCTTGGTGGTGCCCAGCGAGATCCAGTCCTGCACGTCCCGCTGCAACGTAATGTAAAACTGCTCCATGGTTTGGCGCGTCTTCTGATGAACGGCGTCGGCCCGGTCGAACTTTGCCTGGAAGGCAAACTCTCCCACCAGTGACAGGTGTTCCCCGCGAGTACGCCACAGGGAAACGTCGCACTTGGCCACAATGCCTTTGCCGAAGTCCAGTTGTCCCAGCGGCAACAGCACTTCCTCCACGATGCCTTCGTTCACCAGGCTGATTTTTTCATCGTCATCTTTTTTCAAGTCGGCGAGCGCCGGGAACACGCGGGCAAGCGTCCCCATGGCCAGTGCGCTTCCTTCGTGCATCTGGCTCAGGCCGAACTGGCAATTATGCGAATACAGGAGGCGATAGCCGCCCAGCGCGTCCTTCAGCGGCAGAACTTCCACCTTGAATTTGATCTGATACTTGCCGGCAATCTTGGGCCGCACATCCATGGCTGCGGCGGCCTTCTCGTCGGGATGCCGAAACTTGAAGACAATCTCTGGATCGCCTACTGGAAAGCCGTCGATATAGCAGATGCGGCGGCGCAAGATGAAAGCGCTGTTGTACAGGCGGAAGTCAGACGTGTCGCCAAAAAGAATTTCCCGAATCTCGGGCCTGAGTCCGGTTTGCGGCGCCGCGATATAGCCGACTTTGGCTGACTTTGCCGACCGCTGCACCAGCTTGCCGAAGTCGCGCAGGCTCTCCGCCGAGACAAAACGGTCCGGCTTCAGAATGAGCTTGGCCTCGATATATTGGACCGTGTCCTGCGGATGCCCATCGCTATAGCTGGCCGCTGCAGCGCTGCGGGGCACGTCGGGCAAAATCCCGGCCACCACCTTGTCAGGCTTGGCTGCCTTCTTCTTAAGCTTGGGCTCCTTGTCTTTCTTGACCTTGTTTTTCTTGACTTTGTGCTTCTTGTCTTTGTGTTTCTTGACGTCCTTTGCCATGGCAACGCCTCCCCTGAATGGCGCCTACGGATTATTCACCTTCCCGATGCCGACGGATACTGGGAAAACTTCTAGTTTTCCCATCCAAATCTCAGCAGACACAAAGCGCGACGACGAAGTCACTGTTGTGCCCCCGTCGCGCACGGATGTGGCGAAAGCGCCTGTATCCTGATTATCCCCTTGACCAGCGGCAGAAATTGGATAGCATTGCTTCTGTTCTTAAGGCCCTTCCTACGACGGAAAGTCGATCAGTTTCCCGACAGGGTTGACGCTGGGCGACGGTGTACCTCGTTCCCAACTGGAGAAAGCATCAGCCTACAGCTCGTCGATGAGCGCGAACTTGACGTTCTACCCTACTGCCATTCATACCGGAGCTCTGTTTTTCCGGCTCGGCATTTTCTGTAGCTAAATTGATTCTTGGAGGCAAGTGTCCATGAAGAGGCTTACCGGGTTATTGCTGGGATCTGGCTTGCTGTTTGGCGGCCTGAGTACGGTTGCGGCGCAGCAGATGTCCGACGGCGCGATGCCGCCGCCCAAGGTGCTTCAAGTCATCCGCGAATTTCTAAAGCCGGGCAAATCCGGCAGCCCGCATGAGGCAACCGAGAGCGGCTTTGTTAAGGCTTTCCAGTCTGCCAAGTGGCCAACCCACTACCTGGCAATGGATTCTATGACGGGCTCGCCACGATCGCTGTTTTTTGTCCCCTACGATTCCTTCGCCGCCTGGGAGAAGGACGCCATGGCTACCCAGCACGATGCCACGCTCTCGGCAGCCCTGGATCGTGCCGCTATCGCCGATGGCGCATTGCTGGAATCCTCGGAAACAAGCGCATACGTTTACCGCGACGATTACAGCCTGCGCGCCCCGGTCAATATCCCGACGATGCGTTATTTTGAAATCCAGCGTTTCAAGATTCGTCCCGGGCACGACAAAGAGTGGGACACGCTGGTGAAGATGTACGTCACTGGCTATGAAAAGACCGTGCCCAATGCGCACTGGGCAACCTATGAAAGCGCATATGGCGCCGACAACGGTGGCGTGTACATCGTCATTACTCCGATGAAGTCGGCGGCGGAGGTTGACCAGAACTTTGCCGACTCGAAAAAGTTCATGGGCGCCATGGGCGACGACTGGATGAAGAAGGCGGGAGATCTGGCCGCTGCTTGCATCGAGTCAAGCCAGGACAACTTGTTCCTGTTCAACCCGAAGCTGAGCTATGTCTCAGACGACTGGATCAAAGCCGATCCTGCCTTCTGGAAACCCGCGAAATAAGCGGTAGCGTCCCAGTTTGATTGTCATCCTGAACAAGCCTCTTTCGCGCAGCGAAGGATATGGGCGTGCCGATTCGCGCCTCGGGGTCCCCAGCAAACGCCGCTCTTGCGTTTGATGGGGTGAGCGCCGACGCGCGAAAGGCACGCATCCAAATTCAAACTGAGACACTACCAAATAGGCGCAAAGATCCGGCCCTTAGCGGCGGCTGCTGCCAAATTGCCACCTACCCACCCAGGCTTCGTTCGCTTGGGTGGGGCCGTCAGCGAAGCTCTTCAGCGTTTGTGCCTGCGTCAGAATTAACTTTGGATTCGGCAGTAGAGGCGGAAATCGCGAAGAGCGAGCGCCGCCGGGCGCGGAAGAGCTTAGCCCAGCACATAGCCGAAGGCGGAGTGCTGGGTAGAGCGCCAACAATTGAGTCGAAGTCCCGTGGGGACGGCAGAAGTTCTCACGACAGATCTTCCGCGCCAGGCAAGATTCTCAGAATCGGGCCCCTTAATGGCTGGCACGCGACGGTCTCATCCAGCCGCCGCGAACTACGCCAGCTCCAACTCGATCTTCTTGGCATCCCGATCCAGCGCCGCAATGCGGAAGCTGCGAATCTGTCCGGCATGAACCGCCTCCGGCTTCGCCGCGCCGCCGGCCGGAGCGCCGCCTTTCCAGCGTGCTTGCAACATCGAACTCAGCGAAGACAAATTCGCTTTCGCCTCAGGCTTAGCCTCTTCCTTCGCTGGAGCCTTGTCCACGATGCGGCACGTCGCCCGAATCCCTTCGCCCAACTCCACGCTTGCCTGCCCTGGCGATTCGTCGATGATGCGCCCAGTGACCACGTCGCCCCGGTTATGTTCCGCCAGGTACTCATCGATGCTGGTGGGAATCAGTTGCTTCATGCTCAACTTCAACAAGCGCCGTTCCGGGTCAACCGCCAGCACCTGCGCCTTCACCGCTTGCCCCACTTTCAACACGTCCTGCGGATGATTAATGCGTTTCTCCGCGCTGATCTCGCTGACGTGCACCATGCCCTCGATGCCTTCAGCCAGCTGCACAAATGCGCCGAACTTGGTGATGCTGGTGACCGGCCCTTCGATCGCCGTGCCCGCCGGAAATCTCTTCGCGACATCGACCCAGGGATCGCCCAGCGCCTGCTTCAGTCCCAGCGACAACCGTTGTTCGCCGGCATTCACCGCCAAAATCACCACTTCCACCGTGTCGCCCGGCTTCACCACATCGCTCGGCGTTCGCACCCGCTTGACCCACGACATCTCCGAGATGTGGACCAGTCCCTCGATTCCGGGCTCCAATTCGACGAACGCTCCGAAGTCCGCAATGCGAGTGACGGTGCCGCGTACCCGTTCGCCCGTCCGATATTTTTCCGCAACCGCATCCCACGGGTGAGGCTGCAGTTGCTTCATGCCCAGCGAAATCCGCTGCTTCTCCAGATCAATCTTCAGGACTTTCGCTTCGATCTCCTGCCCCACCGACAGCACGTCGGCCGGCTTGTTGACGCGTCCCCACGAAATGTCCGACACATGCAGCAAGCCGTCGACTCCGCCAATTTCGACGAAGGCGCCGTAATCCGCCAGCGTCCGAACCGTGCCGGTCACCACGTCGCCCTCTTTCAGCTCAGCGTACTTGCGGTCCTTGCCCGCGCGCTCTTCTTCCTCGGCGACCACGCGCCGGTCCACCACCACGTCTTCGTCGGCGGTATCGAGCTTGATGATCCGGCAGCGAATCTCCTGCTCCACCAGCTTCTCCATCTCGGCTGCATCGCGAACTCCACTGCGCGACGCCGGCATAAAGGCTCGCACTCCCACATCGACGCTGAAGCCGCCTTTGATCATGCCAGTCACAGTGCCAACGATGGTCGACTTCTCGGCAAACGCCCGCTCCAGCGACGACCAGTCCGTGGGCCGCGCAATCTTGAAGCGCGTGAGTTCGTAATAGCCTTCCGGATCGCGGCCTTTCACCGTGACCGGAATCTTGTCGCCCGGCTTGGGCGTCTGGCCCGCGCCTTCGAACGCGGTCAGCGGCAAAATGCCTTCGGTCTTGTAGCCAATGTCGAGCAGCACCGACTCGGCAGAGACGGTGACCACCGTGCCTTCCAGTTGACGGCTGCCATTTTCGATTTTGTGCGAATGGCTCCGCTCAAACTGCGTTAGCAAATCTCCAAAAGATTCGTTGGACTCAGAGTTAGGTTGCGATTCAGAAATGGAATCGGGTTCAGGAGTGCTTGGATTCGACATGAAACTGCTACTGCCTCGCGGTTGGAAAGTCCTGATCAGGATATCATCGGGCGGCATGTGCTCCGGCACTTTTCGCCAAACCGTCAAAGTGTCTGCAAAAACCGGAAGCGGTTAGTTTAAGCCCATCGGATAGGCCTAATCTTGGATTGGCGAATGGCATACATCAGTCGAGAAGGAGAATTGGCCGCGCATTTCCGTGGACGCAGCGTGCGGCTCGAAAAACAAGCGCCACAGTAGAAGGCCGAAGTCGGAAAGATTTCGGATGAACGATGACCAAGTCCCGGCACTGCGGGACGGAATAAGATAGCCCAGCGCTTCAGCGCTGGGTGGGCTGCCGTTTCGGGTCGAGCCCCTCGGGGGCGGCACAACCCGAAGTCGAAAAATCCAGACGGTGTGGGAATTAACCTTGCATTTCGCCATTAGATGGCGAAGCACGAAAATCAAGCGCCGCAGGCGCGGAAGAGCTTAGTCCAGCATGGAGCCGAACCGGGGCCCCCGATTCGCGCCGCCCTTGCGCGAATTGGGGTGGGACGGCGGAATGCTGGGTAAGAGCAAAAATTGTCAGAGTCCCGTAGGGACGGCAGAACTTCCCCCGACCCAAGCTTCCCGCCCACAAAATTTGCCATCCAATTGTTTCGGAGGTCCGGAAATCATGATCCGCAAACTCAAGTCCGGCGAATACCGCCTGTACTCGCGCAAGAAAGACGCCAAGACCGGCAAGCGTCGCAACCTGGGCACCTTCGGCAGCCGCGAAAAAGCCGAAGCCCACGAGCGCGCGGTGCAGTATTTCAAACGGCATTAGGTTGCCGGTGTGCTGAATCGCCATCAGCTTTGTCATCCCGACCGGAGCGAAGCGGAGTGGAGGGATCTGCGGTTCCGACGGCTCCGTTTACATCGCTGTCGATCTGTCGGCAATCTTCGCCGAAATTAGTGCTGCCCTACTTCCCCTTGGTCCACTGATCCACCCAGCCATTCACCGTCTGATACCACAGTCGGCTGTTTTGCGGTTTCAGCACCCAATGGCCCTCGTCGGGGAAGTACAGCATCTTCGACGGAATCCCCAGCCGCTGCACCGTGGTGAACAACTGGAATCCCTCCGACACATCAAGCCGGTAATCAAGCTGTCCGTGTACAACTAAGATCGGCGTCTTGAAGTTCGTCGCCGACAGCGCCGGCGACCACTTGCGATACATCTCGCGATCCGTCCACGGCGTGCCTTTGAACTCCCACTCGTTGAACCACAACTCTTCGGTCGTACCGTACGCCGACTCAGTGTTGAACATGCCGTCGTGCGACACTAGGCACTTGAAACGCGCGGTGTGGCCTTCAATCCAGTTGATGGCGTATCCGCCGTAGCTGGCGCCCAGCGCGCATTCGCGATCTTTATCGATGAACGGATAGGTCTTCTCGGCGTAGTCCAGGCCCAGCATCAGATCCTGAAACGGCGGCCCGCCCCAGTTGCCGTTGATCGCGTCGATAAACTTCTGTCCATAGCCAGTTGAGCCGTGAAAGTTCACCATCACGACGACATAGCCGCTGGCGGCAAATAGCTCGGGATTCCAGCGATACGACCAGTCATCGCCCCACGCGCCCTGCGGTCCGCCGTGGATCAGGAATTTCACCGGATACTTCTTGTTCGCATGGAAGTTCGGCGGCTTCACCACGAAGCCCTGGACTTTGTCTTTGATCGCGCCATTGAACCAGAACGATTCCAGCGGCTGCATCTCGACCTGCGACAACACGGAGTCGTTCAACTTCGTTACTGGCTGCGCCTTCGACAGCAGGCAATCGGGGATGCTGTAGGCGTTCGGCGGAATCGCCATCCTACATTGTGGGAACTCCAGCGCCGCGCTATAGATCTCGTTGGGCGCGGTGACTGCCATGCGATCGAAGACCAGCATCTTGCCGTCGGGCGTCGGCATGGGGCTGTCGTTGAATCCCGCGACCAGTTCTTGTGGCCAGGGATTCGCCGTGGTCACGTTGATCTGATAGATCGGCGAGTCGCCCGCGTTCTCGGCGGTGAAATAAATCGTCTTCGAGTCCGGCGCCCACGCCATGGAATCGACCCAGCGATCGAAGTTCGGCGACACGTCGGTGATCTTGCCCGTCGCGCGCTCGTAGAGCATCAGCCGGAAGCGGTCGCTCTCGTATCCGCCTCGCAGTTGCGAGCGATAGGCGATGTACTTTCCGTCGGGCGAATACATGGGCGTGCTGTCGCTGCCGGGATTGGTGGTGATCTTCTTCGGCGTTCCGCCTGCTACTGGCACGATGAAGATATCGCTGTTGGTGCTGGTGGCCTGTACCTCGTCGATGTTGCTGCTGTAGGCGACTTCTTTGCCGTCGGGAGAAAACTGATACTGGTCCTGCCCGCCCAGCGAGAACGGCGGGACATCGTGCGCGCCCGGCGTCAGGTCGCGCGCAACACCCCCGTCGGCCGAGACCACGAACAGGTGGCTGTATTTACCGTCCCAGTAATGGTTCCAGTGACGGAACATCAGTTGAGTGAAAATTTTGGCCTTCACCTTCGACTTGGCTGCCTCGTCATCGCGTTGCTTGTTGCAGGCATCGTCGCTGCAATCGGGCCACACCGACGACTGGAAGAGAATGCTTTTGCCATCGGGCGACCACACCCCGCCTGAGGCTTCGGTCGAAATCGTGGTCACCTGCCGCGCCTCGCCGGTGAGCGTTCCGTTAGCCGTATCGAAGTCCTGCACCCAGATCTGCGATGCGCCGTCCTTCGACGACTCGAACAGGACGCGCTTGCCGTCGGGCGCGAAGCGAATGCGGTCTTCGCCCGGCCCGGTTGCCGGAGTCAGTCGGCGCGCTTCTCCACCGCTGACGGCGACAATCCACAGATGCGGCTTGCGCGTATTCTCGTCCAGGTTGACGTCGACCGCGGAAAACGCGACCCACTTGCTGTCGGGCGAGACGATGGGCTCGCCCACCCGCTTGAGCTGCATCATGTCTTCGAAGGTAAAGGGGTGTTTGGTTTGCGCGAATCCGGTGAGCGAACAGCAGATGGTGAGCGAACAGCAGATAAGGAAAAGAAAAATACGGCGTAGCATCAAGCCTCCATGCGCACATGCGTAGCCCGCGAAGTACAAAATCATCGGCCCTGAAAGATCAGAAGCGTGATGAGCTATGGCGCATTAATAAAGGATAAAAGACTGGTTAGTCTAAACCAACAGAATGCACTGGCAAAATGGCCGGGAATCTAGGAAGGTTGGCACAGGTCTGCCCGCAAACCGGATGGCTTTTCGCAAGTGGACATTGTTGAAACCGCAGATCCCTCCGCTCCGCTTCGCTACGGTCGGGACGACAAAGCTATGGGAGGAATCTGCCTTTTGCCAACTGCTAATTGCTAATTGCTTCCTTCTCCCACGGCACCGAAAACTGCCGCTCGATCTTCTCCCGATAGCACGGGCCAGAGTTATACGTGCAGAACGGATACAGCTTTCCGTCAGGCGTGGCGTAATGAATGACGCAGCGTTTCACCCGCTCGATATCGTAATTGTAGGCATCCTGAAAGTGCATGCCCGCCACCAGCAGCGTGCGATAGGTGAAAGTTCCGTCCTTGCCCTCGCGCCCCAGCTTCTTATTGGTCAAGCCTTGCAAGGTTTGCAGGAACTTGGTGAACGTCAGCCCCGGAGGCGCCAGCTGCGGTTTGAAATGCTTTTTCAGCGCGTTCCACACTTTCATCTTGCTGTATAGCTTGAACCGCGCCTTGCCCGCCGATCGCGACAGCTCTTCCATGTCTTGCAGCATATTGGGCACGTCGACGAACTGCGTAATCGGCACAGCTTTCTTCGACTTCTCATCGACAAAGAAGTACGTTCCCAGCGAGCAATGCGGATGAGACGAGATTGTCGGCACGCCCGTTCCGCGCAGCGCCGCCGTTAGCTTGGAGAATGGCGTGACGCAGGCCAGCGGAAACCAGTCAGCACGCGGATCGGTGATGCCGGTCTGCTCGCTGACGCAGCGCGCCAGGTCCGACAAGGTAAAACGTTTCGCCAGCAATTCATGTTTGGCGATGCGTCCGGTAAACGCGACCGGCTGAAAGCTGATGCCCGAAACGGTGTCGATATTCTCGATCGCGACGCGAACGATGTCGCCGATCTGATGGTCGTTGAGCCCCTTCACGATGGTCGGCACGAAGACGATCTTCATGCCGGTCGCGCGGCAATTCTCGATGACCTTCATCTTGGTGTCGAGCAGCGCTTTCCCGCGCACGCGCAGGTAGATGTCGTCGGTCACGCCGTCGAACTGCAGATAGAGCGTGGCCAGCCCGGCCTCTTTCGCCTTCTGCGCGAATTCCAGATTCGACAGCTCGATGCCATTGGTCGCGGCCTGAATATGAGTGAATCCCATCTCGCGCGCCATGGTCAGGATCTCGAAGAATTGCGGATGGACGGTCGGCTCGCCGCCGGAGAATTGCACTACGCGCCCGTCGACTGGCCGCTCGCCGCGCAGCGTCGCCAGCATGCCGCGCACCTGCTCCAAATCAGGCTCGTAGAGATAGCCCGCCGTGTTGGCGTTGGCGAAGCATACCGGACAAGTAAGGTTGCAGCGGTTCGTAAGGTCGACGTTGGCCAGCGCGGTGTGCGAGGTGTGCATGCCGCACAGGCCGCAATCGTCAGGACAGGATTTGCCTCCCTCGACTTGCGGATTCGACAGGCCAAGATTGTCGCCGAAGTTCCACTCCTCCATCTTTAGATAGAGTTCGACGTCACTGAACACGATGTCGCGAAACTCACCATGCTCGGCGCAGCGCTTCTGCATCACGACTTTGCCATCTTCGGCGAAGATGTCGGCCGCGATGACCTGGTTGCATTCCGGACAGAGCGACTCCGTCTGCTTGGGCAGACCCTTTTGCAGCGGCTTGATGGGCGCGCCCGTGTAGGTAACTTCCGGCTGCAGGATGTGCAGTCCGGGGCGCTTGGCTGGCGACGAACGATGGCTCGGAGTATCGGTGGGCAACGTTGGAAGCTTAACTTCCGGCGAAAACGTCTGGGTGCTCACAGTCTTAATCACCTCGGAGAGTGGAATGGGCGCGACGGCGGATGAATAGAAATGTAGTAAAGGGGTATGAAAGGCACACCGCCGCGCTCCTCTAGGTGCAATTGTCGCCCGTATGAGGGGTTCGGCGCGGTGCCCTGTCTCACCTGTGTGAGTGAAGCGGGTCGGCAGTGAACGGCGGTATCGGCGTTTGGGCGGCTCAAATCAGGCGGTGAACGGAGCCGGCTTCTGCGAACTACTTCGATTCGCCGCACGTGTCGATCACGATCTCGATTCGGCGGTTCTTCTGCCTGCCCTCGGGATCGTCGGAGCCATCCGGCTTGGTATTGGGAGCAACCGGATTGCTCTGGCCGAGTCCTTCGATCGGCGTGCCCTCCGGCACGTAACCATGATTTACCAGCCAGCCGCGCACCGTGATGGCACGCTTCTCGCTGAGCATCTGGGTATAACTGTCGGACCCCGCCGAATCGGTGAAGCTTTCGATGCGTACCGGATGCTTGCCCGCCTTTGCGATCATCGGCCCCAGCGCATTCATGGTTTGGCCCGCATCCGGATTCAAGGTCCAACGCCTGGGCTGGAATAGCGCATCATCGGCCACGGTTAAGGTGGTGGAGCATTTCGCGTCCACCTGCTTGATCGCTCCAGCACCTTTCGCGATTGGCGGTCCCGGCGGCTTATGCTGGGCAGCCCGAGGCTCGTTGATCGGCGCAGTCTGCACCGCGTCCTGGGATGACTGCGTCTGCTCGGATTGCGATGACGCAGCCACTACATTGCTCGCGCTGATCACGAGCCAAATGCCCGCGGCGATGTGGTAACCGTGTGACCAGCGTCGGCATTTCCGGGCAGCAATCGCCATACGGCTCTCCTGTGCAGATCGGCGTGCGATGCGGAAGGTGAGATGCATCGGGCAATGAACCTAGCTGCAGATTCTATCAAGCAAAGGAGGCATCTTACTTTGGCTCCGCCGGATTAAGCCCTTCGGCACCGTTTCGACTTGCCTCCGGGGCGTAGAATCATCTGCGTCTTTCCAAGTGCAATCCAGCTGGCCAGGGAGGTCCTATGGGCAAGAGCTCCAAGAAGAAGCATGCAGGCGACTTCGCACGAGAAGCGATCAAGGATTCCGCGAAGAAGGGAATCGCCGCTCCGGAATTCACCAAGAAAGACTATGAGCGCGAGATGGCCAAGCTACAAGTTGAGCTGGTCAAGCTGCAGGATTGGGTGAAGGTGACCAAAGCGCGGGTGGTGATTCTGTTTGAAGGACGCGATGCCGCCGGCAAGGGCGGCGTCATCCGGCGCATCACCGAACGCGTCAGTCCGCGGGTGTTTCGCGTGGTCGCGATGCCGGCTCCGACTGAGCGCGAGAAGAGCCAGATTTACTGGCAGCGCTATATCGAGCATCTGCCGTCGGGCGGAGAAGTCGTCATCTTCGATCGCAGCTGGTACAACCGCGCCGGGGTCGAGTACGTGATGGGCTTCTGCACTAAAGAGCAATACCAGAAATTCCTGCAAGGCTGTCCGCAGGTTGAAGCCAGCCTGATCTCCGACGGAATCACCTTGCTGAAGTACTGGCTCGAAGTCAGCGAGAAGGAGCAGCATCGCCGGTTTCAGGCGCGCATCAAAGACCCGACCAAGCGCTGGAAGCTCAGCCCCATGGATCTGGAATCGCATCGCCGCTGGTACGACTACTCGCGGGCTCGCGATGCCATGCTGGCCGCGACCGACACCGCCCTGGCGCCGTGGTACATCGTTCCCTCCGACGATAAGAAACGCGCCCGGCTGAACTGCATCGCCGATATATTGAGCCGGATTCCGTACGAGGAAATTGACTACACGCCGCCCAAGCTTCCGGGCCGTCAGAAGCCAAAAGGCTACGAAGAACCGAGGCTACAGCACCAGCACGTCGCGCAGAGATGGTGAGAAGGCAGTGAATAGTGGCTAGGGGATAGTGGCTGGTGGTAAGTAGTTAGTGGTAAGTAGTTAGTGGCTAGACCCCAGCTGGATTGTTGGCATTCTTATATCAAGATGCGACTGCATTCCTGGCGATCACTTTTCTTCAGGTGAGAATCGAGTCCCGCGCTGCGGGACGGGAGCAAGATAGCCCAGCGCTTCAGCGCTGGGTAGCCTGCAGTCAATGGTTGAGCCCCTTCAGGGGCGGCACATGAGGGGCCTGTCTGGCTTTGATTCTTGCGAAAAACCGCAGATCCCTCCGCTCGGACTGAAGTCCTCGGTCGGGATGACAATGTCGAAGGGTAGAGACCTATCACCCAAAACAAAACCGGCCGCTTTCGCGACCGGCTTTTACTATCCACCATCCACTATTCACGATCCACGAACTAGTCTCCGTACACCGCTTCGCGCTCTTCCACCGCGGGCGTGGCCGGCTTGATGCCGCCAATGCTGCCGAGGGGGACGAAGCCATCCTGGCTGACCGGCTTCTCGCCCAGCACGTGCTCCTTGTAGAGCGCCAGCATGCGCGCCTTCTCCGCTTCTGCCTTCACCTTCGCATCGCGTGCCTCGAACTTCTCCTGGCGCGCGTTCTTGGCGATGCCGCAGATCGTCGAGCGTGTGATTGGCTTCGGCGTGGACGTGCTCGTCCACCAGTTTGAGCGTGTGTTCCGTGGTCCCGAGCGCGACCTTCTTGCCGCCGGCAAAGATCTCGTGACGCCCGTGCTCTTCGTACCACTTGGTCAGAGTCGCCGTCATGTGCATCTTCTCGACGATATTGCGCCAGCCCACGCCGGTGTTGTAAGCGCAGAAGCTGATCTCGCCTTCCTGCGTGGCGTAGGGAATGATGCACTGCTCGGTGCGGCGGAAGTCGTAGTTGAACAGGTCCTGGAACCACATGCCTGCAATGAACAGGAAGTTCCAGCGATCGCGACGGCGCTTCTCGATGTCGGTCTCGGTGCGGTCGCCGCTGACCTTGCCGTAGTCTCTTGCCGGTCGCGCCGAAGGTCTTGTCGAACTTCTTCAGCAGATCGGTAAACTTGAAGTGCGTCGGCGACTTGAACGGATCGTAGTTCTTCAGCAGCGCCAGCGTCATGCCGGCAATCGACATCCACTTGCCGCGGGCCGCGTCGTTCACCTTCGCAATGTCTTTCGCGATGGTGTCGCCGTTCAGGAACGCCGTGACCGGAACCGCTTCCTTGGTTTCCTTGTCGATCATGACGGCCATGCCGACACCGCAATTCGGGTGGCAGCCGCAGCTCAGCGATCCCCAATCCTTGTCGGGACCGTGAACCAGGTCGGCCCAATCGGAGAAGGTGCTCATGAACGAAATCGGGAACCAGTCGCGCGTGGGCTCGCCCAGGCCAGTCTGGTTCTTCACGTCGTGCGCCAGATGAGACAGCGTGTAGCGCTGCGCCTGACGGCGCTCATCGGTGATGGCCTCGTCGCGTCCGGTAAACGAAACCGGCTGGAACGAGAGGAACGAAATGCGCTTGGGATTGTCGAGCGCGAACTGAATGATGCGTCCCACCTGCTCGTTGTTCAGGTCGTTGACGATGGTCACGACCGGCACAATCTCGACGCCGGCTTTGTGCAGGTTCTCGATCGCCTGCAACTTCACATCGAACAAATTGCCGACCAGACGATGCGAGTTGGCAGCGTTACCGATACCGTCAAACTGCAGATAGGCGTAGCGCAGACCCGCTTCCGCAGCCTTCTTGGCGAACTCGAAACTCTTGGCGAACTCAATGCCGTTGGTCGCCGCCTGCACGCTGTTGTAGCCAACCTTGCGCGAGTAAGCCACCGCGTCGAGGAAGTAGGGCGACAACGTGGGCTCGCCACCGGAGAACTGCACCGACATCTGGCGCCGCGGCTTGATGGTGATGGCGTTGTCGAGCATGGTCTTGATCTCGTCCCACGTCAATTCATGCACGAAGCCAACCTGGTTGGCGTCCATGAAGCAGGGATCGCACATCATGTTGCAGCGGTTGGTCAGATCGATGGTCAGCACCGATCCGCG
The DNA here is from genome assembly GCA_963833305.1 of uncultured Acidobacteriaceae bacterium. Lineage (GTDB taxonomy): Bacteria > Acidobacteriota > Terriglobia > Terriglobales > Acidobacteriaceae > Bog-257. The sequence goes on from CAWHXN010000011.1 coordinate 633,213, forward strand.
GCCGTGCAGCACGGTGCTGCTGCCGTGGTGATGCAGCTTCTCATCGTTGTGGGCGCGAATGTCGCGGCCCGGGAAATACGTCTTCCAGATGCTTGAAGAACGCGGTGTCCATGGCCATCACGTCTTCGAAGTGGCCGTGGGTCGGGCAATCTTTCACCATCAGGATTTTGCCGTCGCGCTCGATGATCTGTCGCCTTGATCTCGCCGGCTTTTTCGTTCATCAGGATCTTCGACTGGCAGCTTGCCGTCGATGATCTGCTGGCGAATTTCGGGAACGCACTTGGGGCAAAGCGAGTCGGTCGCGCGCGGCCAGCCCAGCGGCGGCTTCGACTTCTGATAGGACTTAAGCAGAGGCTTATCGGACCACTTGGGCGTAAACGACGGATTCGGATTAATGCTGTTCAGCTTGTCGAAGACTGCCCAAGCGCCCTTCGCGGCGACGGTGACAGCCTTTTCAACATACTTAATCGGTTTATGCATTCACGCCTCTCAAAATTGGACGATGGTGGCCTACCCACGCGGGGCCAAGCTCCACACTTATCGATGTTTATAAGGTAATTACCGGAGAGCCGAAAGGGCCAAGCAGGATGGGCTAAACGGGCGAATTTTAGCGGCTTAGCGGGCTTCTGGCACATTGAATGGTGACCCAGATCACAGGCCTATGTTATTGAAAAAGAAAGAGCTGGATACCATCCGATTGGTCATTCTTGGGTCAAGAGCGCGGCGAAAAGTGGTGTCATCCTGAGCGAGAAGCGCAGCGACGAGTCGAAGGACCTCTATCGTTTGGAGACTCTCTCCGGAGCGAGCCGATACTACTCCGCCTTCCACTGATACGCGCCGGCCTGCGGCAATCCCACATGCGCCAGCACGCGATTCACATATTCGCGCGCGATCTCGTCGGTCGATGCCGGCCGAAAGTAAAATGCCGGAATGACAGGAAAGATGGTCGCGCCCGGCTTCGGCGGCGAGCGTCATGTTGCGCAGATGAATCCGGTTGAACGGCGTCTCGCGCACGCACAGAATCAGCGGCCGCCGCTCCTTCAGGCAGACATCGGCGGCGCGTTCGATCAGCTGGATCGCCATGCCGTTAGCGATTCGCGCCAGCGTTCCCATGCTGCAAGGCAAGACGATCATGGCGTCGGTCGCGTAAGATCCGCTGGCGACGTTGGCGCCGATATCGGCATTGTTTTGCTGCTGGATTTTGCTGGACGCGCGTCCCAGCAGCTTGGCCACGATTTCGTTGCGACCGGTCACGCCCAGTTCTTCCGCCATCACCCGCAATCCGCTGTCGGAGACGATAAGATTGATCGTCCCGACGCGCTCATCCCGTTCGAGTGCGTCCAGCAAATGCCTGGGAAGAATCGAGCCACTGGCGCCGGTGATGGCGACGGTCAATATGCGGGGATTTGCGTTCGTCTGCGCTAGCATCTAAGGTTCGTGAGCCGACATGCGTCGAGCTTTTTCATCGTACCACCGAGCTTGTCGACTTACTCGCAACTCGAAACTTGAAACTTGAAACTGCTCCACCATGAACTCCGACGCCATCAAGAAACTGTTCGACCAGGTGAAGCGCGGCAAGCTCTCGTCCGACGAGGCGGTGCAGCAGCTGCGGCATCTGCCGTTCGAAGATCTAGGCTTCGCCAATGTGGACCATCACCGGGCGCTGCGAGTCGGCATGCCCGAGGTAATTTTCGGTCCGGGAAAGACGCCGCAACATCTGGCAGAAATCTTTGCCCGCCTCGGCAAGCACGGCCACAACGTACTGGCAACGAGAGTCACTCCAGAGCAGGTGCGCGCGGTCAAGCGCAAATTCCGCAAGGCCGAATTTCACGAGCTGGCGCGCGCCATCACTTTGACCCGCGATAAGACGGTTTACGGCAAGGGGAAGATTGTCGTGGTCTCCGCGGGGACCAGCGACATCCCCGTTGCTGAAGAGGCGCTGGTCACGGCGCAGATCATGGGCAACGAGGTTCAGCATGTTTACGACGTCGGCGTCGCCGGCATTCATCGGCTGCTGGCGCGGCGCGAGGCGCTGACCGGGGCGCGCGTCATCATCGTCTGCGCGGGAATGGAAGGCGCGCTGCCCAGCGTGGTCGGCGGCCTGGTCGGCGTGCCAGTGATCGCGGTGCCTACCAGCGTAGGCTACGGAGCGTCATACCAGGGCATCGCCGCGCTGCTGGGGATGCTGAACTCCTGCGCGTCAAATGTGACGGTGGTCAACATCGATAACGGTTTCGGTGCGGGATATGTGGCGTCGATTATTAACAGGCTGGAGTAGAAACGCAGTTGTCCGTTGTCGGTAGCCTGTTGTCAGCGGCTGCTGGTCTCCCAAGTCGTTTGTCATCCCGACCGCAGCGAAGCGAAGTGGAGGGATCTGCGGTCCAACGGACTTCCGCAAGCTCAAGAAGTCTTACCGGTCTTCACTTCTTCCCCGAACACCCGCCCGAAAATCTTATCCACATTCCTTAACGGCCGTTTCAGATCAAACGCATGCTCCAGCGTCTCGCGCTTCACCTTCGCCGTGATTTCCGGGTCGCTCAGGATCAGCTCGCGGAAATTCAGGTCGTCCTTCCACGCACGCATGGCATTGGACTGCACCAGCCGGTACGCGTCTTCGCGCAGCACGCCGGCCTCAACCAGGTCGAGCAGTAACTGTCCGCTGAATACCAGACCGCCGGTCGATTCCAGGTTCTTCAGCATGCGCTTGGGATAGACCAGCAGCGTGTCGATGAGGTTCGTCGTCTTGTGCAGCAGGTAGTCGACGAGGATGGTCGAGTCAGGCAGAATGATGCGCTCGACCGACGAGTGCGAGATGTCGCGCTCGTGCCACAGGGCAACATTCTCCAGCGCGGCCTGCGCGTTGGAACGCACCACGCGCGCCAGTCCGCTGATCTGCTCGCAGGTAACGGGATTGCGCTTGTGCGGCATGGCCGACGAGCCCTTCTGCTTCTCGCTGAAATATTCTTCCGCCTCGCGCACTTCGGTGCGCTGCAGATGTCGAATCTCGGTGGCAATCTTGTCCAGCGTCGACGCGATTACCGCCAGCGTGGCGACATAAAACGCGTGCCGGTCGCGTTGGATCACCTGCGACGAAACCGCCGCAACATTCAGTCCCAACCGCTGGCAGATGGCCTCTTCGTATTCCGGCTCAAGGTGCGCGGCATTTCCCACTGCGCCCGACAGCTTGCCCACCCGCATCTGCTCCGCCGCCATCTCGAAGCGATCGATATCGCGCTGCACTTCGGAATACCAGTTCGCCAGCTTCAGTCCGAAGGTGATGGGCTCGGCATGAATGCCGTGGGTGCGGCCGATGGCGGGCGTGTCTTTGAACTCCCAGGCACGCCGTTTCAGCACTTCGCGCAACTTCACCAGATCTTCGCGAATGATGGCCGACGCCTGTTTGACCAGCAGCGCCTGAGCCGTATCGACCACGTCGTTCGAAGTCAGTCCGTAATGCAGCCAGCGCGACTCGGGTCCAACCTTCTCAGCCACCGCAGTGGTGAAAGCGATCACGTCGTGCTTCACTTCGGCTTCGATCTGGTTGATGCGGGCAACGTCAATGGCGCCTTTCTCGCGAATGGCCTTGGCCGCCGATTGCGGCACGATCCCGGCGTCGGCGAGGGTTTCCGTGGCCGCCAGTTCCACGTCAAGCCAGGTCTGAAACTTGTTTTCATCACTCCAGATGCGGCCCATCTCCGGGCGGGTATAACGGGCAATCAAGCGAGACTCCTTGGTCGTGATTTCAGTGTCGACGAAACCCTTAATTGTACAAGGGCGGCCGCTCTTCGCTGGCTTTTGGCTGTTAGCTATTAGCCTTTAGCTCTTAGTAGGCCCCGGCATCGGTTAGAAACGATGTCAAAACTCAGAACTAAAGCGGAAAGCGAAGTGCGAATAGCGGCCTGTTAATATGTATCGTAATACGATATTATAGTATCTAACCTACCGATGACTAACCACCATGATGTGAAGTTATCCGACTATCAGGCGCTGGCCGAGTTCCGCTACCAGATCCGCCGTTTCGTGCGTTTCAGCGAGGAAGCGGCACGTGAAGCCGGCCTAGAGCCCCAGCACCATCAGCTCATGCTGGCCATCAAGGGCAAACCGGATGGCGAGGAGCCGCGTATTGCCTATCTCGCCGAACGCCTGCAGATCCAGCATCACAGCGCGGTCGAGCTAGTGGACCGGCTGGTGAAGAAAGGGCTGATCACCCGCACTCGCGGAGACGAAGACCGCCGCGAGGTGCATGTGCAACTTACTCCACGTGGCCAGCACATCCTGGACGAACTCACTCTGCACACGCGGTCAGAATTGCGCTCGGCCGCACCAATGCTGGCGGCTGCTCTGGCAAAGCTGACTGCCAGCGGCAAAACCTCCAAGCGCACGCCGCAGATCCCGGCTGACAAAAACGGGAGGATTGAGCCATGAGTGAGCACACTGAGACCCTGGGCGTCGATGGACTTAACCCGCTAAGCGCCGAGCAGCCGGCGACGCAAACGCCGATCGGCCAAGAGGCGAAGTTTCGCACCGGGATTGTATCGTTGCTGGCTGGCGCTGATTGGCATCGATGGCCGGCGTCATTGCCTATTTGCTTTACAACCTGATCGGGCTGTTCACCAACATCTTCTTCTACCACCGGATTTCCTTCGCGTTCGTCAGCGCACGCAACAATCATCTTGGGCTGTGGGTCATCGTCACGCCGGTGATTGGCGGCATCATCGTTGGCATCATGGCCCGCTATGGCTCCGACAAGATTCGCGGCCATGGCATCCCCGAAGCGATGGAAGCGGTGTTGGTCAATCGCAGCCGCATCGAACCGAAGGTTGCCATCCTGAAACCGATCTCGGCGGCCATCGCCATCGGGACGGGCGGACCGTTCGGCGCGGAAGGGCCCGATCATTCAGACCGGCGGAGCGGTGGGATCGCTGGTCGGCCAATTGATGCACACCACTGCCGCGGAACGCAAAGTACTGTTGGCCTGCGGCGCGGCGGCAGGCATGGCCGCGACTTTCAGCACTCCGATCGCCGGGGTCATCCTAGCCATCGAACTGCTGTTGTTTGAATTCAAGTCGCGATCGTTCATCCCGTTGGTTATCGCTAGCACCCTGGCGACCAGTGTCCACTTCCGGCTGATGGGACGAGGCCCCATGTTCCAGGTGGGCGCGCTCGACTTCGGACTCCCGCACGCCCTGCCGTTCTACCTGGTATTGGGACTGCTGTGTGGCGTCGCGGCGCTGGGTTTCAGCAAGACGCTGTACTGGGTGGAAGACCAGTTCGAAAAGCTGCCGATTCACAACATGTGGTGGCCGGCGATTGGCGCATTGGGCCTGGGGATTATCGGATACTTCGTGCCCCGCGTGCTGGGCGTGGGATACGACACCATCTCTGACATTCTGAATGCCAGGATGCTGCTGGGCGCGCTGCTGGCGGTGATGGTTTTCAAGTCGGCGGCGTTGGTCATCTCGCTGGGGTCGGGGACTTCCGGCGGCTTGCTGGCGCCGATGTTCATGGCTTCGGCGGCAATGGGCTCGGTTTTCGCCATGGTGGTCGACAAGATCTGGCCTGCGGCAAATCTCTCGCCGGGCGCCTTCGCGCTGGTCGCTATGGGCGCCGTTTTTGGAGCAGCCTCGCGGGCGGCGTTTACCTTCATCATCTTCGCCTTCGAAATCACCCGCGATTACAACTCGGTGCTGCCGCTCATGCTGGTGACTGTAATTGCCGATGCCATTGCCGTGCGTTACGCCAAGAACTCCATCATGACCGAGAAGCTGGCGCGCCGGGGCATGCACATCCATCACGGATTACGAGCCAGACGTCCTGCAGCAGGTGACGGTGGGCGAGACCATGTCGAAAGACTTCGATGTGGTGCCTGCGAATACGCGCGCGGCCGAACTGGCAGAGCGAATCACCCGGCACGATCCCGCAGTGACCAAGCATCAGGGCGTATTCATCGTCGACACAAGTGGAAAACTGGTTGGCATCATCACCCGCGCCGACATCATGCGCGCTTTCGAAAAGGATTCGTCGGGCAACATCAGCGTTTTGGACGCCGGCTCGAGCAACCTCGTGGTCACTTATCCGGACGAGGTGCTTTACGACGCGGCGGCGCGCATGTTGCGCGCCAATGTAGGCCGGCTGCCGGTAGTCAAGCGTGAAGATCCCAGGCGGGTGGTCGGCTATCTGGGAAGATCGGGAATTATGGCGGCGCGCTTGCGCCGGCTGGAAGAAGAGTTTGTGCGCGAGCCAGGATGGATGCAGGGAAGAAAACGGCCTGCCGCCGGCTGAGCAGCTCGCGGAAAAACTTAGCCTCGGTGATTTTGAAGTGGCGCAGCTTTGAAGGGACGTAGCTTTACCTACGCCGTAAAAGGCTCGTTATTTTGTAATTCACGAATCCGGCTTTACAGTTTGTCGAAAAACTTTGTTCGATTCGTCGTTCGGGTAGTGCGGCGCTTCAGCGCCGCGTCCAAGTCCTTTATTTATTTTTGTCATCACGAATCCGACTTTAGCCGGTGAGGATCTGCTTTTCCCTTCAGCAAACGATAAAACACTAGCCTTCGTCGGCCAAACCGAGCAACTCCGTCATCTCTTCGTACAGAAATCCTTCGCCGGGTCGGTAGGGTTGTACCCATTTGCCGTCGATCACAAACTGCGGGATAGCGCGTTTGCCGGTCTGACGAATGACTTCGTCCGCCGCACCCGGTGTGGTTTCGATGTCGATTTCGGTATAGGCGACGCGGTGTTTGTCGAGGAAGCGCTTGGCCGCCCGGCTGTCGGGGCACCACCACGCTGAGTAAACGATCAACTTCATGTTTCGATTCTATGACAAGCCCCCGGCAGCGAGGTGAACGCGTCTTAACGGCGCGGAAAGAAGTCCTTTGGCCCGCGGGCGCGGCGTCCCTCACGCTAGATGACGGAGCGGCAAAAAAGGGGAGCGCCATCGCTCCCCTTCTTGCATCGCTGTTTGTACTCGATCAGGCGCTGTACAGCAGCACCCCTTCGGTCTTCTCTTCGCCGACCGGGCGATAGAAGAGCTGGTCCTTGTCGAGGTAGACCTCGATGAAGGCCGGACGCTGTTCGAAGGTGCCCTGGATGAGCGCTTCCGATAGCGGGTCTTCGATGTACTTCTGCAAGGCGCGCCGCAACGGCCGAGCGCCATAGGTGCGATCCACGACGGTTTTGTCGAGAATCCACTTGCGCGCTTCTTCCGTTACTGTGACCGTGATCGAGCGCTGCGCCAGGTTCGTGTTCAGGTGCTGCACCATCAGTTCCACGATCTGGATCAGGTCGACTTCGGTCAGCGCGTTGAAGATGATGACCTCGTCAAGCCGGTTGAGGAACTCGGGATTGAAGGTGCGCTTCACTTCGTTCCGCACCATGTCTTCGACCTTGGTCGACGTGTTCTCGTCCAGCTCAGACTGGAAGCCCAGGCCGGTGCGCTTCTGCAAATGCCGCGCGCCGATGTTCGAGGTCATGATGATGATGGCGTTCTTGAAGTCCACCGTGTTGCCCAGACCGTCGGTGAGCTGGCCATCTTCAAATACCTGCAACAGGATGTTGAACAGGTCAGGATGCGCCTTCTCGACTTCGTCGAGCAGCACGACGGAATACGGGGCGCGCTTCACGCGCTCGGTCAACTGGCCGCCCTCTTCGTAGCCAACGTATCCCGGAGGCGAACCAATCAGCTTCGATACCGAGTGCTTCTCCATGAACTCCGACATGTCGAAACGCACCAGCGATTTTTCGCTGCCGAACATGAATTGCGCCAAGGTGCGAGCGACTTCGGTCTTGCCGACGCCAGTGGGACCCAGGAAGAGGAACGAACCGATGGGTCGGTTGGGACTCTTCAGTCCGGCACGCGAGCGGCGGATCGCACGAGCCAGCGCCGAAATGGCGCGGTCCTGCGAGATCACTCGCCGATGCAGCTCTTCTTCGATGCGAAGCAGCTTCGCGCTTTCTTCTTCCTTGATGGAAGCGATGGGGACGCCGGTCCAGCGCGAGACAACGTCTTCAATGTCTTCGCGGCCGACGACGCCAGTCGAGGACTCATCGAGATGATACTTTTCGCGCAGTGCGCGCAGGTTCTCGCGCTCTTTGCGCTCCTCATCGGAGTAGAAGCGGGCCTTCTCAAATTCGTGGTTCGCAATGGCGTTTTCCATGCGATGCACGATGAACTTGATCCGCTTCTGCACCTCGGTGATGTCCTCGGGCAGGGATGTCTGGCGAAGCTTAACGCGCGCGCCCGCTTCATCGACCAGATCGATGGCCTTGTCAGGCAGGAAGCGATCGGGCAGATAGCGATTGGAGTGCGAGACCGAGAAGGTGATCGCCTCGTCGGTATAGCTGACGGCATGAAACTTCTCGTAGCGCTCCTTGATCCCAAACAGAATCTTGACTGCGTCGGCTTCGTTCGGCGGAGGAACTTTTACCGCCTGGAAGCGGCGCTCCAGTGAGCGGTCTTTCTCGATCGACTTGCGATACTCGCCCGGCGTAGTCGCGCCGATGCACTGGATCTCACCGCGCGACAGCGCCGGCTTCAGGATGTTGGCTGCGTCGAGCGAACCCTCCGCCGATCCCGCGCCCACCAGCGTGTGCAGCTCGTCAATAAAGATGATGGAGTTTTGCGACTCCATCAACTCTTTCATGATGGTCTTCAGCCGCTCTTCGAACTGGCCGCGATACTTGGTGCCGGCCACGATGAGCGAAAGATCAAGCGCCAGAATGCGCTTGTCCGCCAGGAATGACGGTACTTCGCCATCGGCGATGCGCTGCGCCAGACCTTCGACGATGGCGGTTTTGCCGACGCCCGGCTCGCCGATCAGCACCGGATTGTTCTTGGTGCGGCGGCAGAGAATCTGGATGACGCGCTCCAACTCGCCATCACGGCCGACCAGCGGATCGAGCTGATTGTCCATTGCGGCCTGGGTCAGGTCGCGGGAAAACTCCGACAGCAGCGACGACTCGCGCGAACGCTGCGACGATGGCTGCGCCTTTTCCTGCGAGGTGCGCGCCAGTTCCTCGCGAATGGTGGAAAGCCGCAAGCCGCGCTCGTGCAGAATTTCGGCGGCAAAGCATTTTTCTTCGCGCAATAGTCCCAGCAGCAGATGCTCGGTTCCGATGTGCTTGTGCGAAAGCCGCTCGGCTTCCTCAGCTGCATAGGCCAGCACCCGCTTGCACTCGTTGCTCAGAGGCAGGTCCACGGAAGTGGAAACCTTTTCCCGAATAGTAGTATGTCCTTCGATCTGTTTCCGGATCGACTCGACCGAAGCATGGGACCGAAGGAACCGATTGGTGAGCGCCTTGTCTTCGCGCAGAAGTCCCAGCAGCAGATGCTCCGTCTCAATGTAAGGAGAACCGAACTGACTGGCTTCGTAGCGCGCGAAGAAAATTACTCGCCGGGCCTTTTCCGTGTACCGTTCAAACATGGAACCTCTCCAAGAACTCTAAGGGATTTTTTCTCCCGATAAAGCTCCATCTCCTGACTCGCTCGTCACCGCCGGTCCTCAGATTAACCTTGGGACCGATTTGTTAAGGCCGCGTAGGCCCTCTCCTGCTACAAACCCGCCTTCCGCACGTACGTTGCTTCAGGCTAACAACGACTGCGGAGACACCTCGACCAAGCGGCCCTGTTCCAGACGCAGAACCCGGTCGCACTGCCGCGCAAACCCAAGATTATGAGTAACGATGAGCGAGGTCAGACGATAGTCGCGATGTAACCTGGCGATCAAATTAAAAACCGCTTCCGCTGTCCGGTTGTCGAGGTCTCCTGTGGGCTCGTCCGCCATCAGGATCTTAGGCCGGGTGATCAGAGCCCGGGCCAGCGCTACCCGTTGCTGTTCGCCACCCGACAACTCGCCGGATCGATGACTGGCACGATCCGCCAAACCAACCTCCTGCAACCATTGCAGGCCCTGCTGCTCAGCCTCGCGCCTGCCTATGCCACGCATCAGCAATGGCATAGCCACATTTTCCAAGGCGCTGAACTCGGGCAGCAAATAATGAAATTGCCACACAAACCCAAGCTCGCGGCTGCGAAATTCTGCTGCTCCATCCTCGGAAAGTTTCCCCAAGTCGAGTTGCGCGAAGTATACGTCACCTTCCGAAGCCCTATCAAGCACTCCGAGTATGTGCAGGAGGGTACTCTTTCCGGTACCTGACTCCCCGACAATGGCTAGCATCTCCCCCGTTTTGACGTGCAAAGACAGATTCTCAAAGAGCACTAAATCCAAATTGCCCGAGCGGAATACCTTTTTCAGATTGACCGCTCGCAATAACACGTCTTGAACAGTTTGATGCAGGGGCGCTCCCGCGCGACACAAAATCCGGCCAACACGCTGGAACCAAGACCCTTTTGGGAATAAGCCGCCAGCAATCAGCCTTGGGAGAATTAGAACATGTCTTGGGCTGGAAGTCAGCGATTCTATCGCAGACTTGCAACCAGATAGAGGTGATAGCGGGACTTGCGGTGCCGGGATTTTTTGTGCTTGCCGGGCTCGCTGTGGCTACTCGTACCGTAGCGCCTCGGCAGGCAGAACGCCGGCGGCAGACCACGAAGGATACAGCGTCGCGATAAACGACACGCCAATGGCGACCAGCGCTACCAGTAGGCCGTCGATCGGCCGCGGCGCGAAAGGCACGTAGTCGATGGAGTACACCTCGGCGGAGAGCGAGAAAAGATGGTAGTGTCCGCCCGCCCATGACAGCGCAAAGCCGGCGATCAATCCCAGCATCGTGCCGATCACGCCAATCAGAATTCCCTGATACATAAAGATGCGGCGGATCTGCCGGCGCTTCGCGCCCATCGATACCAGCACCGCGATGTCGCGCGTCTTCTCCATGACCATCATGATCAGCGAGATCAGAATATTGAGCGCGGCCACGAAAACGATCAGCCCGATCGTAATGAAGGTCACGATGCGTTCCAGTCGCAACGCATGAAACAGCGCTCGGTTCTGCTCCATCCAGTTGGTCGACATGAAGCCTTTGCCCGCCTCGGTTTCGAGTTGCTGGCCGATCACGCCGGCCTGGTAAATGTCGTCGACTTTGAATTCCAGCACCGAAACCACGTCGGTCAGATCAAACAGCCGCTGCGCGTCCGACAGGCGAATGAACGCCCAGGTGTTGTCGTAGTCGAAGAAGCCGGAGGCAAAGATGCCGGCCACCTTAAAGCGCTTGTATTTGGGAACGATGCCGAACGGAGTCAGCTCGCCCTGCGGACTGGTAACGGTCACCAGCGACCCCACCGTCGCTCCCAGCTCGTCTGCCATATCTTTGCCAAGAATGATGGGCGGCAGGGAAGCGGCGCGAGCGGACGCCGAGTCGGACTCGTCATCGCTGGGCGTAGTCGCGGGTGAAGATTCGGCCAGAGCTTCATCCAGAGAAGTCGCCGAGCCTTGCTTGATGGAATCAAGGATGGCGCTGACCTTGCGCTCATCCTGAGGAATGATGCCTTTCAGGATGGCGCCTTGCGCGCGCGCGCCGCGGGAGATCAGGACTTGCTCGTAGATAGCGGGCGCTCCGGCGACGACGTGTGGCTGCTTCTCCAGTCGCTCAAGCAGCGGCTGCCAGTTGCGAATGCCGTCGCTGGCGATGCGGAGCAGATTGATGTGCGAGGTCGAACCCAGCAGGCGGTCTTGCAAGTCCTGGCGAAATCCGTTGTTGATGGCCAGCGCAATGATGAGCGAAGCCACGCCCGCCGCTACTCCGACGATGGAGATGACGGTGATGACGCCAATGACCGCCTGACGCCGCTTGGCCCGCAGATAACGCGCCGCTACGAAGAGTTCGAATTGCATTCGGAAGAGCTCAGCGAAAACTCATTGTAGCGAAGTGGCGTTCCGTTCAGGGCCCGAAGCGCGGGATCACGGCAGGAACTTTCTGCCGGTAAGCGCGATATTGTTCGCCGAAGCGCGCTTCGAGTTCGCGATCTTCAATTCTGATCATCACAAAACCAGAGACGATAGCGAATGCCGCCAAGCCATACAACGCAATCAGTCCAGTTCCCACGCACCAACCCAGAATCTCGCACAGATGTCCAAGATAAATCGGATGCCGCACGCGCGAGCGAATCCCGGTAGTGACAAGTTCCTGACGATGCCGACTCGGTTCCAGTTCGGCCAGGCCGGAGACTTGCGCGCGATCGAAGTTCTGGAACGCTTCTGAATAGACGGAGAAGCCGATGTAAAACAGGGTTACGGCCGGCACCCAGGCAAACCAGGTCCTGTAGAGATGTTCGAAACGAAACGGCCACAAGATCAGAAAAGTGACGGCGATGAAGAATCCCCAGACCGGCAAAATCAACGCATAGGCGCGGCGGCCGCGTTTGCGCCATCGGTCGATGAAGGGATGCACCACCAGCCAGAACAGAGGAATGGTGCCGTAGACGGAGCAGACCAGCATGGCGAGGAGGTCGAGGATGGCGTGGAGGGTCATTTATGCGGAAATAGTGAAGTCTCGTGCGATGGGAAAGCAGATCCCTCGTCGGCTTGAAGGCCTCCTCGGGATGACAAAATAAAAAGGTCTCATACGGCGCAGCTAAAGCTACGCCCCTTCAAAAGTTGCGCAATCATCGACCCGCGGGCACATTCACCACTACCTTGCCTATCCCCATGTTCTCGAAGCGGTCGTACACGCGCACGACGATAGTGTGCTCGCCCGAGCTAGCAGCGACAGCAGCGCCCTTGCCGCCGGCTTTCGTCGAATCCGCTTCGCCATTCGTCGCAGGAATTGGCACGGCGAAATCGTAATTCTCCGTTTTCGAATCCGAGATCTGGCCTACAGGATCGACCAACTCCCAATCACCTGCGTCGAGCGAGTATTCGGCGTGACCAATCGGAGAGAAGCTGTCGACCGCGCGCAGCGTGACGCGAATCTGGCCGCCCTCAACCTTGGCGCTCAGGGCCTCGATACGCGGCGGCGTGTTGTCGACTTCGAAGCGCGGGCTCACGGCCTCGCCGGTCAAGCTGTCATCAGCAGAATGCGACGGCGAATCGGAGGCTACGACGCGAATGGTGTAGCCGCCATCGGGAAACACGTCAGACTCCAGATTCACGAACCGCTCCTCGACGTCCTCGCGCAGCAGCTTCCAACGAGTTTCGCCATCGCCGCGGTAGTAGACGTTGTAGACCAGCGTGTCCTCGTTTTCATCGTGCGCTTTCCACTTCACTGCGATCGAATTCTTGTCCTTAACCGTGGGCACGGGCAGTTCATAGGCGCTGGTGGCCGCGCTCTCGGGCTCGCTGTGAGCTCCATTAGGCACGCGAGCGCCGACGATGACGGTTACGTCCTGAACTTCGGGCGCCACATTTTTCGGCAAGTAGTTAATGACGACGCTGTCGATTACGGGCATGGAGCCGCCAGGTTGCAGCACCGCTTTCCACTGGATAAACCGGGCCGCCGGAGCGTCGATTGGCAGGTCCTTCTGCAGATCGACTTTCTTCCACGGACTCCAGTTGCGGTCGGGATTGTCAACGTTGCCGCTGCGGGCAAACAGTGCAAAGTCGCCGCTGCCGCGAACCTCGACGCGTCCCCAGCGGGAAAAATTCTTGGCATCGAAGACGTCGCTCTCGTACGTGCCTTCGCTTACCGCATTTGGGCCGAGAAGAAAGACCTTGCCCAGATTGCTGGTGGCAGCATAAAGGCCGCCCTTGGGCGCAGGCGCAAAACCCGTCACCTGGTTGGCACTGGCTTCCACCAGATCGGTGTACTGGTTGCCGACGATAACGTAAATCCTGCCGCGATTTCCGCTCCCTGCCAGCAACCGCCCATCGTGATCGAAGGCCAGCGCATAAACCAGATCTTCGTGCGACGACCAAATCGTTTTTGGCGAACCGTCGGGCACCAGCCGATAAACTTCCGATCCCCCGACGTTGGTGATGTTGGGATAGGGAATTGCCGTGAAGGTTGAGGCGGGAGCCGCAGCCGGCGAACTTGGAGGGCTGCTTGGCTGGCCGATCGTAATTGGCGAAGCGGTAACTACGGCCCCGACTGTCGGAACCGGGATCGCGCTCGCAGGAGGCGTTGAACCACGCTTCTCACCTGCTCCGGCGGCGTAGATGTTTCCCTGGCGATCCACGGCCAGTGCGGTGATCTCTTTCTTAGGTGCGCTGTACAGCACGAAGCCCTCGCCTTGCGGCGAGATGCGATAGATCAATCCGCTGCCGTCGGTGCCGGCGATGAGATTGCCCTGATTGTCGAAAGCCAGAGCGCGTATCTGCGCCTCGTCGCTCTTGAAGAAGAGGCTGCCGTTGCCATTGCGATCAACGCGAAAGATCTCGCCGCGATCGCCGGTGCCGATGTAGAGCTGTCCCTGACGATCGAGGGCCATCGCCCAGATGTATTTCGTCTTGGGATCGAAGACCACGCTGGCGCTATAGCTGGAATCTACTGCGACCGACGCGGGAGGATTCTCGCCGGCGGGGCCGGGCTTAGCACCCTCCTGCGCTGCGGCAACTTCGGCCGTGGTATGTCCCTCGGGAGTTTTGCCGGGAGCAGGGCCGCCATGCACGATCTTGTACACCTTGCCGTCAGGCGAGGTTGCAGCGTAGATGGCGCCGGAATGGTTGTCGACCACCAGCGCCTGCACCTGCAGTTCTTGCGGCGCGAAGATGATGCGGGCCTTGCCATCGGGAGTGACCTTGTAAACGCGCGCGGGCGATCCGGCCGCGGCATAAACATTGCCTTGGTTGTCAGAGGCCAGGTCCCACAGATAGGTAGATGGCGAAGTGTAGAGCGCGCCGAACGCCGGAGCCAGCGTAAGGTTACCGTCGCTGCTGATAGCAACGCCGTGCGCCGTGCCCTTCTCAAAGTCGTCGTACTTGGTTTGTTCCCAGGTGCGCGTGGATTGTGCCCAGCAGGTCGCAAGCAGCAAAGGGCACAAGAGCGCCAGTCGAAAAGCTTTCATCATGTTCCTGATTCGGCCGATTGGCAGGGGATAAGGAGAGCGTAACACAGCTCATCGAGGCCAATAAGCTTCACCCAATCGAAAGCGGTTTGCCGGGCGGTCAGTGATTGCCGCGGCTGAAGTGATGAAGTGAGCGCAAGAATGGCCGACGCTCACCCGGGATGCCGGCCATTCGAAGCGTCAGAGTTTTTGGCTAGGGTGAGAGTTGCCAGGCGCTTCCGCGACCGTACTTTCCACACCCCCATGTGGTGCCATAGACATTCCCTTGCGAATCCAGCGTTAAATTGCCTGAAACTGGAAAATTCTGGCCTTGGAAACTAACTTCGATTCCAAATTGCCAATTGTTGCCTTCATGTAGCACATTAAAGACTTCACCATAGATGGGCCACCCACCCCATCCGCAGTCGAAGCACCATGCAGACGCAGTGCCGTAAAGGTCCCCGGTCGGGTCTATTCCCAATCCGCCCACGCCTACGTAATCGTTATAGTCTCCTTCAGGCGTAAGATAAAAAACCTCAGAGATGCTGCCATTGAGGGACACCATAAAGCCTATGGCATCGGTCTCAGTACCCTCCCTAACGTCGAACTGGTAGTAATAGACGCCGAATAGATTCCCATCGTTATCCTGAGCCAAAAGCATAGGAGGCTTTCCGTAGGGCCCGGGAGGAACTCCGAAGCTACCAAGTACGTTCTCTGTCCAGCCGCTGGCTGAGTGGACTAACTGGAAGATCACACCATAGCCGTAAGCGCCGCCTAGCCATGTCGTTCCGTACAAATTCCCGTCTTTGCCCATGAGCAACGAGGAAGGGTCGGTGCCGTCAACTCCTCCGGGGAAACTGAAGAGGACCTTTTCCGTCCAACCCCCGGTCGAAGGAGTCAATTCAAAGACAGCGCCTTGCCCGTAGGCTCCAGGGAAGCCGATGCCATATATATTGCCGGCTTGATCGAAGGCCGCAACTCCACCACCCCACACGTCGGAGACTCCAGTAAGAGTGAAGCGATAGAGAACGTTTTCCGCCCAACTGCACAATGCGGTGTGGCAGGCGGTCGGCTGTGGTGTCAGTTTGAAAATCAGACCGCAGCCATCATCATCATTGCAATTTGAAATGCCACCTAAGGCCGCTCCGTATAGAGCTCCCTCAGGCCCCAGCATGAGCGGGGATGGCGAATATCCGTTATATCCACCGGTGAAGCTATAGAGAGGATCGAACACCCAGCCGGAACCTTCAGAGGCCAACTTGAACGCCATGCCCGCGTTGTCGTCCCCGCCCTTATCCGTTCCGTACAGATTTCCCGCCTTGTCGCTAACAAGACCAACCGGCTGGGCTCCGTCTCCATTGCCGGTAAAGTCGTGTATTACCTGGAATCCGTTTTGCGGCTGCTCGCTGAAACAAGGAGGTCCCGTAGTGGTAGTCGCAGCGCCGGTAAGCGTGAAGGCTTCGGAAGGTAAGGTTCCCAACGTGTTTTCCTGGGCCATTGATGGACAGCCCGGAGACAGGCAGCCAACGCCGCTGTTCTCGTCCCAGTAAACTGGATTGCCTTCCGTGGTGGTGGCGTTGGCCAGCGTTATCCAATCATTGCCGCTCAGGTTGGGGCCGGTGAAATTTCCGGACACGAGGCAAACGTCAAACCCGAAATCATTGGTGAAGCAACTCGACTGAGTCAGAGTGACGGTTCCGTCAAACAGGTTGTTAGAAAAGTAGCCGGTGCTGCCGATCTGCGCTTCGACGTTGGTGATGGTGTCGCCCGGCTCTAGCCAAGCCCAGAACTGGATACCGGTGACCGGACCGTTGACCTGGATGGTGTCGCTGACCGTGAATCCGAAGTTGATAGTCCAGGCATCGACCTCTCCATTGACCGGGCCGTTATCGTAAGCCACGGTATTATCGAGAGGGGAGCCTGGGCGAATCCGGGCGCGTGTAGAAACGGCGAACTTGCGCGGCGACTGTGGCGCGGCTGGAGGCTTGAGTTGATGAGCGAAAGCCGGCATGGTCGCAGCCTGTCGCGCCGTCGGAGGAACCGCATTCTGCGCCCGTGCGGGAATCACAGCCACTACCAGCGTGATAAGGATAATCAGCAAGATTGTGCGGAAGGTGGAAGTGGGAGCGGAAGACTGATTCGGGTTCTGCATGGCTTTCGCCTCCTTGCCATCGGACGGAAACTGCAAACCAGGGACGGGCGCGCTTGGACGTCGGGAGAAGAAAGGGTCAGACTTGTTCTACCGCCGCTTTGGAGCGACGGGCGTAGGCGGGGAAAAGGCCAGGGAATCTTCTCCTGGGACACCCACCAGAATTTCACGCTTGCAGCAGGTGGCTTGTCAGTGACCTCTACCGCAGTAGGGAGTGACAAAGCCAACAACAAGAATGACCGGCACCCATCGCGGATGCCGGCCGCCTTTGATACATAAAAGTTTAATTCTATTGGGAAGCGAACTTCCAGACCGTACCTTTGCCATAGGCGCCGCAGTTACTAACGCCATAGAGGTTACCCAGTGCATCGGTGGTCATTCCAGCAGCCTATAAAGTTCGCGCCCAGGTAGATGTAGGGGTGCCCAAAATTGGTGATTGTGTTAAATAGAAGCACTCCTTGATACGGAGATGCGCAATCAAAGCACCAGGCGTATGCAGAGGTCCAAACAGTCCCAAACGGGTCTGATGCTATGTCGATTATGACAACATAGCTGTTATATGTTGTGGGAGGCGATGGAGTAGACCTCGTTGACATTCCAGGCGCCATTCAGGAACGAGAGCTCATAAATGTCTCCATCGACATAGAATTCCTGCTCATTTCCCCTATAGGTTGATTGCGCGAAGTAGAGATTGCCGGAGCCATCCTGAACCAGGAATCCATATAAGCCGTCCCTGTAGCCAGAGGGTTGGTAAAGAATATTCTGAGTCCAACCGTTTTCTGACCGCACCAACTGAAAGATCAGCCCAGAACCGTAGACGCCGCCCTCAGCCACTCCGTATAGATTTCCGTCGCTACGGAAGACCAGGGCCTGGGGATTCTGGCCGTCGTTCCCGCCAGTGAAGCTGTAGAGGACGGTCTTCGTCCAGCCGCCGCCTGAAGGCGACAATTCAAAGACATCACCTTGTCCAGATGCAGCACCACCCTCCGTGCCATAGAGATTGCCTTCCTGATCGTAGGTGGAGACCACGCCGGGTGCGTCAGCGCCGCCGGTAAACTGATACAGTACGTTTTCCCTCCAACTGCACATTACGCTGCCGCAGGCCGTCGGCGGCGGGGTGAGGTTGATGACCTGGCCACAATAGTTTCCGACGTAGCCCTGGCAGTTTCGGATCCCTCCATTTGAATTGGCATATAGACTGCCATTGGCGCCGACAAAGGGTGTACCTGCGGTTCCCCACGATGCGGTGCCACCGGCAAAGCTATACAGCGTGTTCAGCAGCCAGTTGGAACCTTCCTCAACCAATTTAAATGCCGTGCCTGCACCGTGGCTTCCCCCGCCGCCGGCTGTTCCGTAGAGGTTTCCCGCCCTATCTGTCACTACGCCGGAGGGGTCACCTCCGTCTGCTCCACCGGTGAAGTCGTGGATTACTTGCAATCGTTCATCATGGCTGCAATCGACGCCGCTGGTGCTGCTGGCGCCGCCCGTCAGAGTGAAGGCTTCAGATGGTAAGGTTCCCAACGTATTTTCCTGGGCCAGTGACGGACAGCCCGGAGACTGGCAGCCCACGCCGCTGTTTTCATCCCAGTAAACCTGATTGCCTTCCGCAGTATTGGCGTTGGCCAGCGTTATCCAATCATTGCCGCTCAGGTTCGGGCCAGTAAAGTTCCCCGATAGAAGGCAAACGTCAAACCCGAAGCCGTTGGTGAAGCAGTTCGACTGAGTCAGGGTAACGACTCCGTCGAAAAGGTTGTTAGAAAAAAAGCCGTTGCCGCCGATCTGTACTTCGACGCTCGTCGCAGTGTCACCCGGCTCCAGCCACGCCCAGAACTGGATGCCCGTGACGGCCGCATTGACCTGGATGGTGTCGCTGACCGTGAAGCCGAAGTTGATTTCCCAGGCATCGACCTGTCCATTGACGGGGCCGTTGTCGTAAGCGACGACAGTATCGAGCGGCAAGCCTGGGCGAATCCGGGCGCGTGTCGAAGCGGCGAACCTGTGTGGCGATTGTTGAGTAGCTGCAGGCTTAAGCCGATGCGCGAAAGCCGGAATGGCTGCTGCCTGCCGCGCCGTGGGTGGAACTGCATTCTGCGCCCGCGCGGGAATCACAGCCACCACTAGCGTGATAAGATAATCAGCAAGATTGTGCGGAAGGTGGAAGTGGGAGAGCTGACTTTCGCTTTGCATGGCTTTCGCCTCCTTGCCATCGGACGGAAACTGCAAACCAGGGACGGGCGCAATCGGACGTCAGGAGAAGAAAGAGTCAGACTTGTTTTCCGCCGCCTGGGAGCGACGGATGTGGGTGGGAAAAAGGCCAGGGAATCTTCTCCCGAGACACCCACCAGAATTTCACGCCTGCAGTAGATAGTTTGTCAGTGACGCCTGGCGCAGTGGGGAGTGACGTGAGGAAGGCAGCCTCACCGCTGAGCTGCCCTCTGCCTATTGCTGGGAAAAATTTCCCGGGGCGGGGAGTTAGCCGCTCCGGGATCGCAAAGCTCCCATGCCGTTTAGCACGGAGAATAACCGCTGCGCTAGTTGATCTGCATGGTGTAGATCACGAACGAGCCTGCCGGATTGGGATGAATCACCAGTTCGGTAATTTTCCCCCAACCGTTTTTGGTGAAGTCGAGCTTCTGTGCCGTCGTGCTGAGCTTGTATCGGACCGATGATCCCACTTGCACGCCATTGTTATAGGCGGTCACAGTGATGAAGTCACCGCTGGCATCCCAGCCGTCGGAGACCGTCATGGAATCGACCTGGAAGACAGCCGTATCGAAAGCCGAGATGGTGGATTCACAGATGTGTTTGTCCACCTGGCCATCCTGCACCGGCGCGCCGTAATTCTTGTAGCACATCGGCCCACCTCCGAAGGCCACCATGGCCTCATTGCCCGTGTAAAATCCACGGCCACTGTTGATGGCGCCGCCAGCGCCTATATAAAGGTTCGCATCGGGATACAGAGGAGCGGACACAAAGTTAATGGCATCCCAGCGCAGACCGCCGTATCCATTGGGAACCGTTTGCGGCGAGCCGCTAGCTGGCAGCTGGGTGAAGTCGACGAACTGCTGGGCGCTGGCGCACATTGCCAGAGCCAGAACGATGGTTGCGAGCAAAGTTACTTTCTTCATGGTGACCTCCTTATGGTCGGGTTATGTCGGCGATTCGTATCTGTTAATGAGGAGTGAACTTCACCGTGTAGCTGCTCCTCATTGCCCACCCAATCACAAAGAGGCTGGAGTGGTGCGCGTCATTGCTTGCTGTCGCTGGCCGCTCTCGCTGCGGCTGCTTGCTTCGCTCTCCGGAGGCGGGATCCTTCCGGCCTCCGGAAAGCGTTCCCCTTTGAGCGGGTCCTTGAAGGCTTCTCACTTTCCGCTCTCGTGAGAGGCACAATGCGCCGGTTCGCGTTCTGGTTCAATGGATGGAGGCTGAATTCTGGGTGGATTGCAGATGAGCGGCTAAGGGCTTGATATCAGGGCGCTTGGGCTTGCAGGTGAGCGAGGAAGAGACAATTTGCGGCGGGAAGGGTTAGGGCTTGCGTCGCCGCCCGGCGCCTGGAGAAGCTAATGACCGCTGGGCGCCACGCAGAAACTCCTCACCGTCCCGTTGCATTTTGGGCGCAAACTCAGCAGTCGCGCCTCTGGGCCATGCACTACTCGACCACAAGCCCCGGCCTGGTTAACCACTTTGGTATCGATGGGAATGGCTGAAAGATGGTGGCCGAAAGCGAGCCCCAGGGGAACGGCAAAAAGCACGTAGCAGAGAGCAAACAGCGAAAAGGCAATCGCGAAAAGCGGAAAGCGAAAAGCGAAAAGCGAAAAGCGAAAAGCGGCTCTTCTACTTGATCGTCAGCGTAATGATCTGCGAGCCGGAGACGACGTAGTCGATCGGCGTGGCGGCTTCATCCACAGCCGATTCGCCGACCACGATCATGTCCTGCGTGCCGCGCATGCCGTCCATCACGTTCATCACCGACAGCGGCAGCGTGGGCATGACTTTGTCTTCCACCATCGCCTGCAGGATTGGCCTCGAGCAGCGAGACGTAGACTTCGGAGTTGGTGTGCTCTTTGTTGAGCATGGCAATGGTCGAGCCCAGGTCGAGGTGATGGCTCATCGGCCCGGAAACGCGATGCATTTTGTCGAGCGTGTCGCCGTCGCTGATCAGGATGCGCAGCGTGCCCTTCGGCGTCGAGGTGGGAATCTTGACCGGAATCTGGCGCAGAATGCTCTCGCCGCGATACGGACGCAGCAGCGCTTCAATGGTGATCTCGTCGCCGGGACGCGCTTCGGTCACATCGGTGCGCGCCGTTTCCAGCCGCGCCGTGCGGCGGTCAGGAACCAGATCGAAGTTCAGTTCCACGCCTTCGATCTTCGGCGTGTCGTAAGGATTCTCGTAGATGCGGCTGAAGTGCTCGCCAATCGACAGCGCGATTCCGTAAGCCGTCGGAGTCGACCCGTCCAGCGGCGCGTACATATTGTTCACGCTCAGCTTGGGATAGCCGAGCACAGAAATGTCGCCCGCCAGGCGATACGTCGTGTCTTCGCCGTACTCGTTCATGCCCTGGATTGCGTTGAACACCGTGGCCATCATCGCGGCGGGCGTGATCTTGGCGTTGTTCAGCACTTCGTAATGGAACTGCTTGGGATGCGAGACGCCGTGAAACGTCAGCGTCACCGGAATCATGTGGGGCTCGCGATCGAAGCGGCCCATGATGCCGGCGCGGCGATCTTGCACGAACGCGCCGACCGGTTCGGTGGTGTTGACGATCTTGAAGGAGTTCTCCGGCGAGGGCAGCGTGGCCAGTACTCGTCGCCTTGGTCATCGGCATATCGACGCTGCCCGATTGCAGCAGCGGATGTCCGCAGGCCAGCAAGTGCGAGTCATCGAGATAGGTGACCGTGCAAGTTCCGGCGATATTCATGTCGCCGCGAACCAGAATTGCGCTGACCGCCGATCCCGGCTGCAGCGGCTCAGGCTGCTTGTCGTTGCTGACCGAGCCTGCGCCCATCACCGGAACAACGCCTGCTGAAGCAAAATCCTTGGAGAACAGCCGCAAAGTCTCCTGGCTGAATCCGCTGAACACCAGAGGAGTTTCGATAGGCTTGAGCAGGTTGGCGTATCCGGATTGCTGCACTCGGCGCACTGGGCATGCCCGGTCCCGAAGTGCGGCTGACTTGCTTGCTTCTCGTGGCCAGAACCCTGCGCAAGATCGGTCGCGGGCGACTTGTCCATGGCATTGATCTCAAGCATGGAAGCCGCGGGAGTAATTCCGGCGATGGGCTCTTTGGAGAATTCGCCGATGCGATAGGCGATGGCGCCGACCAGTTTGCCGTCAATATAAACCGGGCTGCCGCTCATGCCGGCGACTACGCCGGTGTAATCAACCTTCTTGCCGTGCAGCCGCGCCAGAATGACGTCGGCCTGCGGGCCTGCCATGTCGCGCAGCACGCCAAGAATTTCAACGTCCATCGCCTCCGGCGTGACGCCTTCGAATACCGTATAGGCGACGCCGTGCATGCCGGCTTTGACCTGGTCTTCCGGCATGATTTGAACTTTGGCAGTGGGTTCGACGCAGAAGGCAGAGAGAGACGCGAGGCACAGAACGAGCTGACGAAAGCGCGCGGCAAAGCATTGATTGTTCCTTGCAATGACGCCCAGCCGCGGCGGCCGGGAAATCTTTGCTCCCCAGGTATTCCAATGCAGATAGACGTACGTCTAAGCAGCAAGCAGAAAATTCTGCTGGCCCCACACCGAAACAGAGAGGATGAAATTGCATTTATACTACCAGACAGTCTGGCCCAAGAGGCATCCCGATGTATTCTGAGAAACACCTTAAATGCCCGGGTAATTTACCTGTGGCTTCTAGTGGTATCCAGGCAGCGCTGATTGCTGTTTGCACTGAGTCTCATTTTTTGCTCGTTGCCGAGCGTGGCGCAGTCTTCCGGTGGCGACCAGAATTCGTCGCAGAGCCAACCGCAGCCCAGCCAGAGCCAGCAAGACCACATGCCGGCAGCCGCGGGTGGGCCGACCGGCGATTCCGGCCCCATCGCCGTTCCCAAGAAGAGCGACTCGGACGAAACGCCGCCTCCTCCCAAGCCGAAGGTGACCGACAACAATCCGGAATATTCGCTGCACGTCGACGTCCCGGTCGTGACCGTCGACGCTCATGTCCTGCAGAAAGACGGGCGCCCGTTGGCGTTGCCGGTCGATGTCGCCAAAGAGCACTTCAAGATTTGGGAAGATGGCGTACCGCAGAAGATTCAGAGCGTCACCATCAGCAAAGCTCCCATAACGGCCGTGCTGCTGGTTGAGTTCGCTGCGACGAATTACAACTTCATGTATGACGCGCTGAACTCGTCTTACGCCTTCGCGTCAAGCCTGCAGCCCCAGGACTGGGTCGCGGTCGTCGAGTTCGACATGAAGACCCACATCCTGGTGGATTTCACTCAGGACAAGCAGGCCATCTTTGGCGCTCTGAATACGTTGCGCGTCCCGGGTTTCAGCGAGACCAACATCTTCGACGCAATCGTCGACACCCTCGATCGTATCGACCGCGTTCCGGGACGTAAGGAACTGGTCGTTGTCGCCAGCGGTCGCGACACGTTCAGCAAACTTACGCTGGACAAGACCCTAAAGAAGATCAAGGCCACGCCCAACGTGACCATCTATACCATCGCCACGGGCGAAGCTTTTCTGGAACGGGCCTCGGGAGCCAATCCCAACACCAGCATGGCGATGATGGATTACATCCAAGCCAAGAACCAGATGGCGGCCTTCGCCAGGATGACCGGCGGACGCAGCTATGCTCCGCGCATGATGGGCGAATTGCCCGACATCTTCCGCGAAGTCGCCCAGGCGATTCGTGATCAGTACACCATCACCTACAAGCCCACCAACACCAAGCAAGACGGTAGCTATCGCAAGCTGAAGGTAGAACTCGTTGGCCCAGACGACAAGCCGCTGATCGTCAAGGACGAGAAGAATAAAGACATCAAATACACCATCGTCGCCCGCGACGGTTACACCGCGAAGCACGAGGTGGAGTAGAAGCAGCTTCTAGGGAAACTCTGATCAAGTCCCATTTTTGAAGGGGACGGCCTTCAGGTCGTCCGTTACGTACCCGAAATCATGCGGCTTTAGCCGCTGCGGGACGTCGCTTTTACTTGATCAGCGTTTCCCTAGGGCACCGTCACGATGACTTGCGCCGTGCTGCGGCCATACGGGTTGGTCGCATAGAGCGTGTAGGTAGTCGTGACCGTCGGATTCACCACGACGGATATCCCGCGAATCGCTCCCACCGAAGGCGACACAATGTTGTACTCGCCATTCGTCACATTCCAGCTCAACTTAACCGGCTGTCCGGGGCCGCTCGACGAAGTTGCGGTGAAGGTGTTGATCGTAGGATTCGGACCGGTCGGCACGTTCTGTGGTGTGTAGAGCGGCGAAATCAGCAGCACATCGAAGTCGGAAGCGGTTACCTGATGCAGGTCGCCCAGGTCGTCGTTGTTCCAGCGCGAGTCGGGCGTTCCCGTGATGTAAAGTGAGCTCCCATTGTCGGCCATGATCATGCCGTATTGCTTGAGCGCGGTCAGGATGATCTGGTTGGTGGGCGAGTAACCGGAAATATCGAAGCTGGCTTTCAGTCGTAGTCGCATGCCCATGGGTGCGGCCAGCGGATTGCTGGAATTCGGCGCCCAGTGCGACGCCGGCGGCGTGAACGCCTGCTGGCTGTATTGCAGCGTGAAGCGGATGGCATGCCGGATCGCGCCGGCAGCAATTTCGTCGTAGCGTACCAGGCCGGGTAGAATCGGCAGCCCGGCAGCGTCGGCCGACGTCCAGGTGTACGGACGCTGCTCATTGGCCGTCAAGTCCCACACTGCGGCAGATGCCGCATTCCATAGCCCAGGATTCTGTTCGTAGGCGCCGTAGAGCTCGTACAGCCAGCAATTTCCTTTGTCGACCACCAGGACATGACGATCACCGTTGCCTGGATTGGGATAACCCTCAATCGGCGCATTGAAAGGAATCGGCATTGGGCCGGGATCGCTTTCGTCGCCGTAGGCGGTGAAGTTAATATTTACCATTGGTTCGGAGGCCGGTACCACAATGTAGGGGATGCCGATGGATTGATTGTCGTACAGACCGGAGCCGAAGTCGGGGTGCAGCGGCTGGCTGCTGCCGATGAAGTTGATGATGGCCGCAGAGTTGGGATCGACCTGCGCATTGGCGATGTTGGTGTTCCACAGGCTGTTGGAAGGGAAGGGAACGAATCCGCCGAAGCTTCCTTCCTGCCCCAGCGTGAGTCTGCTGCAGGGATTGGCCTGGGCGGATGCGAGACTTGTGAGTAGTAAGAATGCGGTAACCAGCAACAGACAAAGCAGGGATCTCCGGTGCATGGTGATGCTCCTTCGCTTGGATTCCCCCACAGTCAGCCTGGTTAGGTGGAAGCATATCACCAGATCCGACAAAATAGCGGGTGCAAGCGATCTGATTCTTCGGCCACAATCCGGTGCGGGATCGCAATTGCTGTGCCCTCAGAAATGTTTGTGGGGCGCCATCACACTCGTCTGGTGTCCTGCGTCCTTGCCAAACACGCATGCGCGAGAAATAGTGGAAGTGAGGAAGTATGTCTTACAACCAAACCCTTCTTCTGGAACTTGCTCATCAACTCGATGACTTTGTTCTGACCAGTCCAGAAAATGTCGTGCCGGAGCTCGACCGCATGCATATTTTCGAGCGGCCATTTTTCGCGGTCGCTAGCGCCGACGACTTTCTGTGGGAAACGCTCAGGCGACCCGAGGTGGTCGGAGCGCAACATTTCTCGCCTGTGCAATGGTTGCCGGAAGCGCGATCGGTCATCTGCTGTTTTTTTCCCCTTCACCGAGCGAGTCCGTATGGCGAATCGGGCGCCCGGTGAGCCGGCCAGGGAATGGCTCTATGGGCGTTATGAGGGCGCTGCCTTCATGGACGCAGCTTGCGCTTTCTTGCGCGATGCCGTGCAGCAGGCGGGCGGACGGGCAATTGCGCCAAGCTTGGACGATCGCTTCAGGATTGTCGATCTGCGCAGCAACTGGTCCGAGCGTCACGTCGCTTTTATCGCCGGGCTGGGCACCTTCAGCCTCAACCGTTCACTTATCACCCAGGCAGGTTCGGCGGGAAGATTGGGCAGTGTGATCACTGATGTTGCGCTGGAACCTAAGCCTCGCCCCTACACGGAATTCGACGAATATTGCAACTACTGCGGCGCTTGCCGGCTTCGCTGTCCGCCCCATGCCATCAGTGAAGAGGGCAAGGACAATGCGGTTTGCGCGCAATATCTGAAGGAAACGAAAGCCCGATATCAACCGCGTTACGGTTGCGGCAAATGCCAGACCGGGCTGCCGTGCGAAGCCGCGATACCCGCCGGTTCCCAAAACTCAGGGCAGCACGAAGTGATCCGAGGTTGAAGCCTACTTTCCCATCACTAGCTTGGCAATGGTTTGCAGCTGCATGTTTGACGTGCCCTCGTAGATCTTGCCGATCTTCGAGTCGCGGAAGAATTTCTCCACCGGGTAGTCTTTGGTGAATCCGTAACCGCCGTAGATCTCGACGCACAACGAAGCCACGCGCTCGGCAACCTGCGAGCAGTAAAGCTTGGTCATCGCGGCTTCTTTCAGGAAGGTCATGCCGGCGTCTTTCATGCGGGCGCAGTTGTAGAGCAGCATGCGGGCGGCTTCGATCTCGGTCGCCATCTGCGCGATCTGGAACTGAATGCCTTGGAATTCGCCGATGGCGCGGCCAAACTGCTTGCGCTCCTGGGCGTACTTCACGGCAAATTCCCACGCGCCGCGCGCCAGCCCGAGCATCTGCGCGCCAATGCCGATGCGGCCTTCGTTCAGGGTCTCAATCGCGATCTTGTAGCCCTTGCCGACTTCGCCCAGCACATTTTCTTTAGGGACTCGGCAATCTTCCAGAATCAGTTCGCAAGTGCTGGAGGCGCGAATGCCCAGCTTGTCTTCTTTCTTGCCAACGGTGAATCCGGGGAAACTTTTTTCAACGATGAACGCGGTGATGCCCTTGTATCCGGCCGACGGATCGACGGTTGCCAGCAGGATGAATACGCCCGCCTCTTTGGCATTGGTGATCCACAACTTCTGGCCGTTGAGCACATATTCGCTGCCCTTGAGCTCGGCGCGCGTCTGCAAGGCGAAGGCATCGGAGCCGGAACCGGCTTCACTCAACGCGTAAGCGCCCACGGTGTCTTTGCACATGCGCGGCAGGTAGCGCTTCTTCTGCTCTTCCGTCGTCCAGTGCAGCAGGGCGTTGTTGACCAGCGTGTTCTGCACATCGACCACAACTCCCGCGGAAGGATCGACTCGCGACAGTTCTTCGACCGCCAGGATGGCCTCGAAGAACGTGCCTGCTCCTCCGCCGTATTGCTCGGGCACCTCGATGCCCATCAGTCCCAGCTCGAAGAACTGGTCGATGAGTGAGTGCTCGAACACGCCTTTCTCGTCCATCTCCTTCACGTGCGGACGCACGCTCTCGTCGGCAAACTGGCGTACCGTATCGCGAAACAACATTTCATCTTCGGTGAGCGAGACTAAAGGAGCGGGAGCAGTTGCAGCGGCTTGAACACTAGCTTCTGACATGAGGGCAATCCTTCGCGGTGGGATAGGAAACCCTTAATTTTAGCATCTGGAGCAGACTTGTCATCTCGAGCGCGCTTCTGGGTAAATAGTAAGAGACGCAATTCGTAGTTGCCGAGGAGGTTCAAGTGAACTGGAGCAAGTGGATTCGGCAGACCCACCGCTGGGTGTCCATAATCTTCACACTGGCCGTCATCATCAACGGCGTTACTGTGGTCGAGGGGAAGTACAACAACAGACTGGGCCTATCGGCAGTAGCCATACTTGCCTTGCTCCTGCTCACCGGCCTGTACTTGTTTGTGCTGCCGTATGTCCACAAGTGGCGGAGATAGAACGCCCACATACAAAACGATTCTTAGATTACGCCTTGATCGGAGCGCGCAACTTCGGCGAGCCGGCCACGGCGGCCTTCAATTCCGGTTCGCCGGCGATCACCTCCGTCAGCTTTCTGGTCATCTCATCGTCGATCTCGGCAGCGCGCGGAATCTCAACCGGATAACGCACCACGAACTCCAAGCCTGTGTCGGTGAATTGCAGTTGCGCCTTGGGCGTGGCCGCAGCAACCGGCGCATCAATCAGCCTTTCGACTAGCGCGTGCTGTCGATCGATGTTGTGCTGGTATTGCGAATAGACAGAGTTGACCACGTCGAGCAGCTTTTGCTCCGCCAGAGCATGGTTGGTGTCAGGTACTAGACTGATCGCCACTTCGTGCCACGCATAGGCCGTGCCTGGAAGCTGCTTGAAGAATGGCGCAGCCTGGAACATGACGGAATTGGAAAACACCACGACGCGTCCGGTGGGATACAAATCGATTCCCGTTCCCGACAGTTCCATCAGGTAAAGGCGCACCAGCCCGACATCGATCACGTCGCCGGTCACGCCGCCGACCGTGATGCGATCGCCCACCCGCACGCCATAGCGCCCGATCAGGAAGAAGTAGGCTGCCACCGACAAGATGACGGTTTGCAATGCGACGGCAATGCCGGCGGTAAGGAATCCGGCAAACGTTGCCAGCGAACTGAACTCGCTGATGAAGCCCATGGCGATGACTACCGCCATCAGGAATCCGGTCACCACCCGCCGGATCAGCATGAGTTGACGACGCCGGCGGGTTTCGTGGATGTAGCGGTAGGTAGCGCGCCGCCAGATTTCCGACAGGAAGAACACACACAGCAGCGCAATGAAAATCAAGCCAACCCGGGTCAGCAGCGAACGCAGCACACGGCCGTATTCGGTCCCGATGGAGTTGCGCCACTCCAACAGCTCGCCGTGACACTGATCCAGCAGCACAATTTCTTCCCGCAGCGGCACCGCGGCCGCGGCAACTTGCTTGAACTGCGCCGTGAGCGCCTCAAAGTGTTTCCGTCGATCTGCGACTTGAGCCGGATCCGGGGTGGGAGGCTGATTCACCAGGTCGCGTCCTTGCCGGATCAGATCTTTCAGCGACTCGCGCAGCGGAATGTCCAGTTTGTCGGCGGTGCTGCGCAGGCGCGTGGTTTCCGACATCAGCTGATCGATGTCGTGCATGTCACTCATCTGGCTGAACAGAATCGACGTCTTGCCGAACAAGCCTGAGCTTTCGGCATTACTGGACTTCGACCCCTGTCCATTGGAGGATGAACCCTGGGACTTAAACGAGGCCGTAGCGAACGCTTCCGGCACGGTTTGTTTCAGCTGATTGATCTGCTTGGCCAGCGCGCTCCCGCCGTTTTCATTGTTGTTAACGCTGGCAACTCTCTGCAGCGCGTCCTCGATCATCTTGTCCAGGTCGAGTTGGCCCTGCAGGGCATCGCGTTGCGACGTCAACTCCTCACGCTTTTTTCCGCGCGCGTCTTCGATCTGCCGGTTCAAGCTCTCAATTTGCGATTGCGCCTGAGTGATGCGGTCGGCGACTTCCACAGACGCCTTGGTAGCTCCGGGCTGCTGCTCGGAAGCGCCTTGATCGTTGGTGCCAGCGCCTTGGTTGGCGACACTATTCTTCTCTTTCGCAGCCAGCGTCGCTTCAGCCAATGCCGACTGAAATGCCAGTTGAAGCGCCTGGCTGGCTGAGTTGCGCGCGTTTTGCAGGTACAGAGCATCGCTGGGCTCTCCCGCCGTCGCGTCCAGGCTGGCGACGTGCCGGTACCAGCTGATGGCGGCATTCAAATGATTAAGAACCGCGTTGCTGTCCACTTGTGGGGCTTGGGTTTCTTGCGCCCATCCCACGGATAAGAGCACGATAACTGGGAATAAAAAGACGATCAGCCCGCGCCGGGCAAAGGAGGCTTTCCATTTCGATCTTGCCAAAACTTGTCCTCACTGGAAATTTAGGTCTGGATTATGGGATGCAAAGATTGCATCTCGCGTTAGGAGGGCACTCCACAGAATCTATCACGAGCTTAAGAGCGAGGTGTGCCCAGGGAAGAGATGTGGATGATTCATCCTGAAATCAGAGGCGCGAAATTTATTAAACCATATGGTTGACAATTCGTTTGCCTGCGATCTATATTCAACCATATGGTTTCACAACATTCGCCGTCGCTTGATCGCGTCTTTCATGCCCTGGCCGATCCCACGCGGCGCGCCATGCTCCGCAACTTGGCCGCTGGCGAACGCAATATCGGGGAACTGGCGGCGCCTTTCAGCATGTCGTTTGCCGCGGCGTCCAAACACGTAAAGGTGCTGGAATCCGCAGGGTTGCTGCGCCGCAAGGTCGCGGGCCGCTCGCATGTATGCCGCATCGAGCCTTCGCCGCTGGCGGCCGCGGAGCGGTGGCTGCGCTACTACCAACAATTCTGGACGAAACGCCTCGACGCTCTCGACGCGTTGCTCAAAGCCGAAGATGCGGAGGCTGCGACCCATCTGCACAAGAAAGGAAAACTCTCATGACCGTGAATGCCGGCCACAGGCTGCGAATTACCCGCCATTTCGAGGCTTCGCCCGAGCGCGTGTTTGACGCCTGGTTGAATCCTGAGACCGTTGGAAAATGGCTGTTCACCACAGCCACGGGAGAGATGCGACGGGTCGAGATTGATCCCCGCGTCGGCGGTAAGTATCTGTTGATCGATCGCCGTCATGGTAAGGACATCGAGCACATCGGCGAATATCTGGAAATCGATCGGCCGACTCACCTCGTATTCACATTTGCCGTGCCGGCATTTTCGCCGCAAAGCACTCGAGTCAGCATCGACATTGTGCCTGCGGGAACGGGCTGCAACCTCACCCTGACGCACGAAGGAGTGTTGGAGGAATGGGTCAGCCAAACTCAGCAGGGCTGGGGCATGATCCTCGATGGACTGGCGACCGAGTTGGACGGCGCGGCGGGAAGTCACGGCGTTATCGTCGAGCCGGGAACAGTACGCTTTCGCCGCATCTTTCCGGGGCCAATCGAGCGAGTGTGGGCGTATCTGACAGAGTCAGACAAGCGCGCAAAGTGGCTGGCAGCGGGCGAGATGGAGCCGCGCGCCGGCGCATCGCTCGAACTGCACTTCGATCACGACAGCCTGTCGCAGGATCAGTCGCCTGTGCCGGAGCGCTTCCGCGAAGGTGGCTGCGGCTCGGTGACATCCCATGACGTTGTTCGCTATGAACCGCCTCGCCTGTTGAGCCTCACCTGGGGCGGCGGCGCTGACGGCCCTTCGGAGGTCACATTCGAGTTGACCCCGCAGGGCGATAAAGTTCTGCTGGTTCTGACGCATCGCCGCCTCGCTGGACGAACCATGATGGTCGATGTCGCCTCCGGCTGGCACAGTCATCTGGCCATACTGACTGAGCGGGTCAACGGACAGGAACCGGCAGCTTCGTTCTGGACAATCTTTTCCTGCGCGCACGACGACTACGAAACGCAAATTCCGGGCGGAGTGATGCTGAGGTAGCCGATTTCGGCCGAGGCGATCGGAACTACTTCGGTTGCTTGTAGACGATCTTCAGCCGGTCGCCTTCGAGGATGCGAGCGACCTGATTCCGGGCATGAACTGCCCAAGGCCCGGTGTTATCGAGCTTGAGGTACGACTTCCAATGGCGTAGCGCCTTGCGTGGCAGGCGCAAACGTTCGTAAGCCAGCGCCAGGTTGTAATGGGCGTCGGCATACGTGGGCGCGAGCTGGATCGCCGTGCTGTAGGCGATGACGGCGTCTGGGATGCGGCCGGTTTCGTCCAAGACGTTTCCCAGGTCGAAGTAAGCCAGCGCGTAACGCGGGTCTGACTGAACTGCCAGGCGATAGTGTTTCTCGGCGGATACAAAATCCTGGCGGTTGTAATGCAAGGTGCCCAGATTAATATGCGCGGCGGCATGATCGGGCTCGAGTTCCAGAACCTCCAGGTAGCTGCGGATGGCCTCGTCTTGCGTGCTGGGATGTTCCTCCATGGCGATGCCCCGGGCAAACAGCTCGGCGACCGTGTCGAAGGTGCCAATCGGTTTCACTTTGGAGGTGGAAACGACGGTACCGACGGGGCCGAAGTCCATAACAAATTGTCCGGCAATGGGTTCGAACGAGTGACCTTCATGGCGATAGGCCACGCGAGAGCCCACATTGAAGGCGCTGGCCTCGATCAGGGGATTCTCCATGCCGGCGACCTGCTTCTGCATGGCCTCGAGAGATTCCCGGATCACGGCCGAACGCACCCGCTTGGCGCGGAGGTCGCGGACTTTCTTCAGTTGCAGCAGGTCGTAGAAGGTGAAAGTCTCAGAAATGGGGACGAGTCCGGCACGTTGCCAGCCAACTAGCTGCTGGGCAGTGATATGCAGGATCCGCAAAACATCAGCTCGACAATATCGGTTCATGTAAGCTCGGAGTCGCCAGCTGAGCTTGTTGTCATTATCGGAGGACATGAGTTTTGGTGCAAGTGGAAATCTGCGCAAAGTAGTGGAAAACCGGGGTTTGGGTCCCTTTACGGTAACCTCCAGCGACGTTTACAATCGAAACCAAGCCGACGTAGCTCAGTTGGTAGAGCAGTCGATTCGTAATCGACAGGTCATCGGTTCAAGTCCGATCGTCGGCTCCAGATTCCAAAGTACTTAGGCGCTTTCTCGAACGCCCTCCTTGGGTTGGGCCAAGAGTTGGCCCAACTCCATTGCGCGAATTCCGCCGATTGATAGCCTGACGCGCCGCCTGGGTGTATTCCGGATGTTGGTAGCGCATCATCATCTTTGGATTGTGTGGCCCATCACGTCCATGGTGACGGCCGGGTTCTTTGTTCCGTCCAGAACGTCAGTGCCAAAGGTATGCCGGGCGGAGTAGAGCACGACGCCCTCTGGTATCCGCCTTGCGCGCGATCGCGAACATCTTGGAGACCGTGGTCAAATGTCCGCACTTGGAGTCGCTGATGAACAGCCACCCTTCAGTTCGACCGGACACTAACCGTTTGAGTTCGTCCAACATGCGATCACTGATCGGCAGGTACCGTCTTGACTTCTTTGTCTTGCCGTAGCGGTTGAATATCTGCCAATGTTCCGCGTCAATGTCCTCAACGCGGAGGCGGAAGATTTCATCAGGCCGTCTGCCCGTATCCTGAACAATGATGATCACTGCTCGCAGAGTAGGCCCCGCGTACTGCAAAAGCAGCCTTTCGCGTTCTGGTGTTATCAGTTCCACGCGTCCGCTCTCTTCTTCCAAGTGGATGCGCGGAACCTGAGGCATGACTTTCCACTCGACTGCCAGATGGAGCGCACGGGCCAAAGTCCGTAGCGCCTGATTCCGGTATGACGGAGAGATCTCCTGCCGCTTGATTCCGGAAAGAGACAGGCGGTCAATGATCTCGCTGCTGATACCGTCCATGGGCATAGCCATGAGTGGAGTCTTTTTCAGTAGTGCCCAACCGCGCTTGTAGTAACGGCGGGATTTTGGCTTCAGCCCCCGGGCTTCATTCACCCAGGGCAAGAAGCGTTTCTCACCAAAGTCAACGAGTCTTGGAGCCTTAGCTATGACAGCCTGAGGTCCCAGTTCCTGGGCTTTGGCAAACGCAACGGACTCGATCTTACGAGCTTTTCCCGTACCGCGACGACGTAACCTGTGGATTCTGCGGCTTTGGTCCGGAAGCGCGGAGCGCCCGAATAGCTTTAACGACTGAGGGTAGTCCCACCAAGGCTCCCGCCTCGGCGGAATTGCTTGCAACAGTTGGTTACTTGCGTAGCTGTGGCGAAATTGATGCGGGGTGATGTGGCTCAGCCCCAGCTGCTTACACCACTTGCTCACCCTTTCCTGGATGGCGCGGCAGCTCATGCGAGTTCCTCGCGAAGACAGAAACAGGGCGGCATTGTCGTCCGCTGAACGGCATTCCTTCACATAAGCCGCCACTGCATTCAAGGCTGCAGGGCCGACGATAATCTTCCGGCACTTCCTGCCCTTGCCTATGACTTCTCCGGACCCGTAATACTTGCCCCAAGTGCCATCGCGGCTTTTTCGCCTGCGCGGAGTGATCGTAGTTCTGTCCAGCCGATGCAACTCGTCGAGCCGAAGTCCGGAATAGACGAACAACAGCACGAGTGCCTTGTCCCGCAGATTCGTGATTCCGTTGACTAATGTCGCCAGTACGGGATCGTCAACCGCGCGCGGAAGATCGTTGTCAATCTTTGGCCGCTTTACCCGATCGACTGGGTTTCGTAGGTCGCTATTCAAGTCGTCCTGGCGAAGATAAGTAAAGAAACTCGAGAGTATCGCCAGGTGCCGTCCCAACGTTGCTGGCGCCAAAGAATCGCCAACCGTACGCCCCTTGTGCTCTTCAAGATAGTTGATGAACTCTGTGATCGTGCTGGGTTTCACTTGCGTTACGCGAAGGTGTTTGTGACGAAGGAACTCTTCGAACCGTTCCAGCGTTTGACGATAAGCACGCAGCGTCTCTGTGCTCGGAGTGTTGAGAGACGCAAGAAATCCTGAAATATTCATGATGAAATTTATCCTTTCGCTTGATCGGAGTCGGCACCCGCCGACTCCGACATTCCAAATGTCATTCGGACTTGTGCTGGTCCTCAGCGGCGTCATGCTCCAGGATGGTTTGCATGACAGCGCGGTAGGCGCGGAAGAGCCTAGGTGCCCTGCTACTTTGCATATCAGTTTTTTCCTGCGCGGCGATGAATCCGACCATTTCCTTCGCAAGCGGGCAGATCTTAGCAGCTATTCTGGCAGGAGATTTCCCTAATGGACCCCGTGCCTTTGTGGGAACGTCAACAACAAAAACTTGGGCTTTTGTCTTGTGTCAGACCGCACGTAGGTGTATGTTCATCGGCACTCAGACCAGAATTGCATCCGGGATGGGGCCGACCAGCCAGTCAAGGCCAAAGCTAAGGCATCGAGCGCTCCCCCACTCTCCTGCCAGCTAGCCCAGAGTCGCGGAGCTGCGGAGGGACCAAACATGCGAACGACTCATCGTGTCTTTTTGTCATTCTTTTCTCTGCTAGCAGCCGGTATCGCTGCCTGCGCGCAAACCCCGCTGCAATTGGTTCCCATAACGCCGTGCCGGGTAGCTGACACGCGGTTGACGGATGGCCCATTTGGCGGTCCTGCTCTGCAAGGCGGAGCGACGCGCAGCTTTGCCATCCCGCAGAGCGCCTGCAATATTCCCGCGATCGCAGCCGCGTATTCGCTGAATGTGACCGTTATCCCTCATGGGTCACTGGGTTACTTGACGATCTGGCCTACCGGACAGACGCGCCCTCAGATTTCCACCATGAACTCGCTGGACGGTCGGATCAAAGCCAACGCGGCCACGGTGTCGGCGGGAACGCCCAACCAAGCAGTTAGTGTCTACGTGACGAGCACGACCGATATGGCGCTCGACATTGACGGTTACTACGTTGCCGCCACCGATTCCGCGCTGGCGTATTATCCGCTGACGCCTCCTTGCCGGATTGCTGACACGCGCAAACCCAACGGCCCACTGGGCGGGCCTTTTCTGTCAGGCGATACCGAGCGCGACTTCCCGGTGCTGAGCAGCAGTTGCCTTCAGGGTATAACTGCGACCGCATACTCGTTAAACGTCACCGCAGTACCGCATCCTGCCGGAACTGGTATTGGCTATCTGACGGTTTGGCCCCAGGGTGAAACGCGCCCGGTGGTTTCAACGTTAAACAACCTGACCGGAACAATCGTTGCCAACGCCGCAATCGTGGCTGCAGGCACCGAAGGGGGCGTCGCGGTCTATCCCAACGGGAATACGGACCTGGTCATCGACATCGATGGATACTTTGCCCCTCCGGCGCAAACTGGACTGGCGCTTTATTCGCTCATTCCCTGTCGCGTGCTGGACACCCGCCAGAGCGGAGGCCCGTTCAACGGGGAGTTGGTAGTGAATGTTCTCGGCAGCCCGTGTGGCCTTCCCGCAATCGCCGAGGCCTATGTGTTCAACGCGACGGTGGTTCCTCAAGAACCGCTGAGTTACTTGACGTTATGGCCGGACGGCACCACGCGGCCCCTGGTTTCGACGCTGAATGCGCTTGATGGAGCCATCACTTCGAATATGGCGATCGTGGGAACCAACAACGGTAAGATCGACGCCTACGCCGACGGCACCACGCAACTGGTGCTGGACACCAGCAGTTATTTTGCGCCGCTCCCGCTGTTGATGATCACTACCACCACGCTGCCCCAGGGCATGGCGGGCCAGCCTTATCCCCCGACTCAACTCATGGCGGCGGGCGGAGAGCCGCCCTACAGCTGGGCCATCACTGCTGGCAGCTTACCTCCGGGCCTGACTCTCAGCGCGACGGGTGTGATTTCTGGAACCCCCGATCCGGCGGCAGCCGGAGTTTATGCCTTCGGGGTCACCGCGACCGATGCCGTGATGAATACAGCTTCCGCCAATCTTGGCATTACGATTGAGGGGGGCAACTGACGGTTATCACGACATCGTTGCCGGATGGCACCGTGATGGTTGCGGGTCCTTGTTTTGTCCAGGCGTAGTCACTCGCGGCGGTGCGCGGCTTCGATGCCGGGTCCGAATGGCGACAGGTCGCCCGGCGGGATCTCGAGGATGCTGGCGTCTCCGCGGCCGGGAAAACAGTGAAGCCTACTTCTTCGCGGGAAACATTTAGCGCCACGTTTCTGATTGCGCTGGCGGTTGGGGTTTTGCCGTCCCTTGCCTGTTTCTTCCGAGGCGGGTTGTTGATCTTCTTTGTTATCAGTCCCAGTAGAAGAATTCATCTGTAGGTTGCAGGATTTCGCCTGGCGTGCTTTCATTTTGTGCAACTAGAATCCAGCTTTGGGGTTCAAACAAGGCAGTGTTCCTTCGGCTGGTGCACTGGCCCGACTGGCGTTCATCGGCCGCTCGAGCTCAACACGTTTCCGCTTTATGTTGCCCGCGCGAAGTGGCAGCCTACGGCGGCTTGTATACAGGTAGCGCACCTGTATCGGCCAGTGAGGCTGAATGAGCAATCTTTCGAAGTTATCGGCATCGCAAATCTCTGGTGTCACCCGTTCGCCTCTACGCCTCACAAAGCGCTACGGCGGACATTGGGCAACGATGCTGCCAACCCTCAGAAGCAGCCTTGCGCTGCTCATGGCACTACTCCTGCCCTGCTGGCAAGTTGAATCGCTGGCGCAACAGCAAGCCGCGCCGATGCAGTTGGGGCATCCGGGACAGGATTACAGCGGGCAGCTTCAATCGGATGACCCTGCGTATTCACCGCAGCAGGCTTATCCCGCGGTCGCCCCTACGTATCAAACACCTCAAGCTTCGCCGTACCAGGAACAGACATATCCGCAGCAATCGAACCCGCAGGCGATTCAGCCGCTTGCTGCCGATCGCCTGCAGCAACTGGTGGCGCCGATAGCGCTGTATCCCGATTCCCTCATTGGACTGTTGCTGACTGCCTCCACTTATCCCGCGCAAGTGCAGGACGCCGATGCCTGGTTACATTCACAGGGCAATGTCCCTTCCGAACAGATTGCGGCCGGAGCTAACGTACAGAACTGGGACCCGAGCGTGAAGGCGCTGACCGCGTTTCCGCAAGTTCTGGCGCTGATGGACCAGAACCTTCCCGTGGACTACGGATCTGGGCACTGCTTATTTCAATCAGCCATCAGACGTGCTGGAGGCGGTGCAGGTAATGCGGGCAAGGGCCCAAGCGGCCGGCAACTTGCAGCCTACTCTTCAGGAAGCGGTGAACTACGTCGACGGCAACATTCAAGTCGCGCCGGTGAATCCGCAGGTCGTCTACGTGCCTGCTTATAATCCCTGGAATGTCTACGGGCAGCCGGTGTCACCTTATCCCGGATTTTCGCTGGCCGCTACTTTGGGTTCGATCGGCTCCTTCATCGGCTCAGCCGCAATTCATTGGGGGCCGGGCATTGCGATGACAGGGTTCACCGGCATGCCATGGGGCCTGCTGGCATGGGGTGTAAGTTGGCTGGTTCAAGCGATCCTGTTCCACAACTCCAACTATTACTCCAATAGCACTGCGGTCGCCGACTGGGGCTTCCCGAACGGAGGACCGAGAGCCTGGCAAGGGTCCGCCGGAGGGGGAAATAGTTACGCGCGAACGCAGGGCGGCTACAATTCGGCGCCGGCTTACGGCTCTCTCCATCGACCTCCGAGCAGCTATAACTATGCGCATGGAGGGTACACCACTGGCCCGAACAATGTGCTGGTGCATCGGCCGCCGAACGTTGCACAAGCAAATGTGCCACGCCCTCCCAGTAGTTACGCACGCGGAAGCGGGACATACTCAGCGGCACCGGGGCGTGGGACTGGATAATCAGCGGTCAACCTATTCGGGCTATCGAACTTCGCAGGCTCCCACAAGCCGCGGTTCTCAGGGCTCCGGCTATCCGCGCGGAGTCCAGCAAAGTCGCGTAGCACCGAATGTTCCTCGTCCTCCGACTCTCTCTGCAAGAGCGCAAAGTCCGACTTTCGGACAGCGCTCCAGCTCTGGGTTCGGGAGCAGAGGGTATTCAGTCGCCCCTCAGACGCAGGCGCGTTCGAGCGGTCTTCACGGCTTCGGCAGCGGACAGCGGTCGGCGAGCTTCCATGCTCCCAAGTCTGAAAGCTTTCACGCACCGAAAATGAAAGCGCCTAAGAGTTACGGTGGAGGGCATTCGGGTGGGGGAGGCCATTTCGGCGGCGGACACTCCGGCGGCGGCGGGAAACATCACCACTGAATCGGCCTGCCGGTTAGGCCGGCACTGTAAGATCAGGCTCCTCTTTCATCATTTTCCATTGCAATACTCGCGCGAGACGATTCACCGGTGCCGGAGTGCGGCGGAGTCGGAAAACTTTCACCCGGGCAGGGTGGGTCTGCGTTTAGTGTTGTGAGAGCGAAGGGACATGACGCTTAAACATTCCTTCTCTTCGACGCCGCTCACCAATGATTGTTGCGGCACCACTGCCGCACTTAATTCTCTTCGACCGGTGTCAGACTTTGCCGACATCCTCAGGTGGAAGCAACGTGTACCTAAGTCTTGGACTGTCCCTTCGCAAAGCCGCCTGCCTTGCCGGCTTCCAGATACTGCTTTGCATCCAGACGACCGAAGATCTCGATTAGCTTCGCGACCAGCCCGGTCCATCCGGTCTGGTGGCTAGCTCCCAGGCCCGCCCCGTTGTCGCCGTGGAAGTACTCATAGAACAAGACGTAATCCTTCCATTGGGGATCGCTTTGGAACTTCTCGGTGCCTCCATATACGGGCCGGCGGCCGGATTTATCCCGCAGGAAGATCGCTTCCAGCCGATTGGCTATTTCATGAGCTACCTCGAATAGGTTCATTAACTTGCCGGAGCCAGTGGGACACTCGATCTTAAAGTTGTCGCCGTAGTACAGATAGAAAGACAGCAAGGCACGGATCAGGATTCCATTCACGGGCATCCAGATCGGCCCGCGCCAGTTGGAGTTTCCGCCAAACATGCCGGTATCGGATTCCGCCGGAAGATAGTTCACCCGGTATTCCTGTCCTTCTACTTGGACGACATAGGGGTGGTCTTCGTGGTAGCGGGAAAGGGCCCGGATTCCATAAGGGCTGAGAAATTCGTTCTCGTCGAGCATGCGCGTCAGAATCCGGCGCAACCGGTCTTCATTCACCAGCGCAGCGATACCGCGTTCGGCGAACCCCAGATGACCGATTCCGGTCGCATGAATGCTGTTGCGCAGTTCGGGCATGCGCTCCAGGCGATCACGCAGGAGCTTCAGCAGTCGCGGGCACCGTTCCCGCTGCCACGGCTCGATCACGGTGGTAGCGCACAAGGGCAACAGTCCAACCATGGAGCGAACCTTGAGCCGCTTGGCGCTGCCGTCGGGCAGGCGAAGAACGTCATAGTAGAACCCGTCCTCCTCGTCCCACATACCCTCTGGCCCCATCTGATTCATGGCGGCCGCGATCCACAGGAAATGCTCCGCAAACTTCAGGGCCATGTCTTCATAGAAAGGGTCGTGGGCGGCCAGCTCGATGGCGATTTCCAGCATGTTCTGGGCGAACATGGAAACCCACGCCGTACCGTCAGCCTGCTCGAGACTTCCGCCGGTTGGCAGCGGGGCGCTGCGGTCGAAGACGCCGATGTTGTCCAGGCCGAGAAAGCCGCCTTCAAACAGGTTCTTACCAAAGCGGTCTTTGCGATTCACCCACCAACTGAAGTTCATCGTCAGCTTCGCGAAAGAGCGCTTGAGGAAGTCGATGTCACCCTTTCCCTCAAATGCCTGCTCCGTTCGGTATAGAAAGATAGTTGCCCAGGCGTGTACTGGTGGATTGACGTCGCTAAAGTTCCACTCATAAGCCGGGATCTGACCGGTCGGATGGATGAAAAACTCCTGCAACATCAGATCGAGCTGGTCCTTGGCGAAGTCTGTATCGACCGTGGAAAGCGCAATGGTGTGGAAGGCAAGGTCCCAGGCCGCGTACCAGGGATACTCCCACTTGTCGGGCATCGAGATGATGTGCTGGTTCACCATGTGGAACCATTCGCGGTTGCGCATGAAGCGTCCACCAGGTTTTATCGGATCGACACCGTGCTCCTGGAGCCATTTGTCTACGTCGAAGAAGAAATATTGCTTCGACCAGAGCATGCCGGCCAGGGCCTGGCGCATGACGCGGGCCTGGTCTTCGCTGACACCCTTCGGGGTGATGGATTTGTAAAACTCATCCGCCTCGGCCTGACGAGTCTTCAGGATGGCAGGGAAGCCCTTGAACGGCTCGCCGATAGCAGCAGGCGCCAGATTGCTCAGCCGAAGACGGATCGTGGCCGTCTGTCCTGCGCCCACCTGCAACTGATAATTTGCCGCACACTTTGTCCCGGTTTTGAGGGGGTTAACCGAGTCCCGATTTCCGTGAACGATGTAGTTGTCGAAACCGTCTTTGACGTAAGGGGAGGAATTGGCGGTTCCGAATATCCGCTGGTTGTTCGTCTCATTTTCGGTGAATAGCAACGGAACATCTCCCTCGCAGTACAGATAACGTTCACCCAGTTCGGCGTGCGAAGCTGCAACAATCTGAACGCCCTGAGTACCCTTCAGGCCCGAGACCTGTTTCAAAGACGGCTTAGGTGTGCCGGGCCACCAGGTCCAGGTATTTCGGAACCATAGAGTCGGCAGGAGGTTCAGCGTAGCCGGCTCAAGCCCACGATTAATTATGCTGACTTGGATGAAGACATCTTCCGGCGATTGCTTGGCATATTCGACGAAGACGTCGAAATAGCGATCATCCCTAAAGATGCCGGTGTCGAGCAGTTCATATTCCATGTCTGCACGACCGCGGCGCTTGCTGGTCTCGATCAGATCGGCGTAAGGGTAGGCCGCCTGCGGATACTTGTACAGGTACTTCATATAAGAATGGGTCGGCGTGCTGTCGAGGTAGAAGTAATATTCTTTAACGTCTTCGCCGTGATTGCCCTCGCTGTTCGTTAGCCCGAACATGCGTTCTTTCAGGATCGGATCCTTGCCATTCCACAGGGCCAGGCTGAAGCACAACAACTGCTGATCGTCGCTGACTCCGGCGATACCATCCTCACCCCAGTGATAGGCGCGAGAGCGGGCCTGGTCATGCGTGAAGTAGTCCCACGCGTTTCCGTCATCGCTATAGTCCTCGCGGACCGTCCCCCACTGGCGTTCGCTAAGGTAAGGACCCCATTTCTTCCAGGGCGCTTTGGCGGTACGCGCCTCTTCCAGCCTGGCTGATTCCGGATCTTGGGACAAAGTGAGCCTCCTCTGATTAGGACGATTCGTACCCGACGGACCTAGAGGTTTGCGGGAACGTAAGCATCTCAGGTTCTTGCCGTACGTCCAACAGGATTATCGCCGTAACGCGAATCCCGGCCGGGCAACAGGCAAACCGGATTGTACCGTCCAGCGCCGTACTGCGAGCAAAAAATGAAAGTGACAGGTGGTCTTCGCAAACGTATAGGGTTTTCGTTAGGGCACGAAGCCGGTAGGGCAACGTCACACAAATCGTTCTCCGGGACATCAACGGCTCGAACTGACTAAGCTTTCGCTGGCTTGTGCATCGCCTGCTGCGCCAAGGTTGATACCATCGAAGAGTTGCCCCGAGCGGCAAACAGGAGTTCTGCGGCAGTTCGCCAATATGCAACGCAAAGTTATTGCCGAGATGCTTGACGAAGACGGGGGCACCCCCGACGACGTGGCGGCCTCATTCATTGATCTGAAGCACATCAACGACTGGTTTGGCGGGACGCGAACCACCATCGGCATGCTGAGGCGAGTCGCCTCCGAAGCCCGTTGCCGGCAATTATCTGTGCTTGAGGTTGGTTCCGGAACCGGTGACGTTCCGCTTGCCGCACAGCGCAAGCTGGCCTCGCGGGGGATTGCGTTGCACATAACCCTGCTGGACCGCATGTGGTCGCATTTGCCGAACAACGGCGTGGCAGCGGTTGCAGGGGATGCCTTGAAGTTGCCGTTCCGCGACGACAGCTTCGACGTGGTGAGCTGTTCTCTGTTCGCGCATCATCTCGAACCAGACGAGATGCAGCGATTTGCCGGGGAGGCTTTACGCGTGTGCCGGCAAGCGGTGCTGATCAATGACCTGACACGCAGCCGCCTGCATCTGGCGCTGGTCTACGCAGGGCTGCCGCTCTTTCGCAGCTCGATTACCTGGCATGACGCGCCGGCTTCGGTGCGCCGGGCTTACACTCGTAATGAAATGCGAGACATGCTAAGAGCTTCGCCGGTGCGCGAACTTGAAGTGTCGCGACGTTATCTGTATCGAATGGGAGTGTTGCTGTGGAAAGGCGGCAATTAGCATTTGGCAATTAGCCGTTAGAAGTTCAGAGAGCGGAGCGTTTCTTGCCGCAGCGCAATTTGTGGACCACCCAAGCAACACCCGAAGGCTAAGAGCTAAACCAAAAGCCAAGAGCTTGCCGAGTGCCAATTGCCAAATGCTAAGTGCTAATTGCGAATTCCAAAATGCCAAACGCCTCTTTCCAATTCGATATCGCAATCATCGGGGCTGGTCCTGCGGGGA
Organism: uncultured Acidobacteriaceae bacterium; assembly: GCA_963833305.1. Lineage (GTDB taxonomy): Bacteria > Acidobacteriota > Terriglobia > Terriglobales > Acidobacteriaceae > Bog-257. The sequence goes on from CAWHXN010000011.1 coordinate 676,233, forward strand.
CCTCGGCAGCTATCACGGCGGCACGTCTGGGATCGCGGGTGCTGTTGTTGGAGGCTCGCGACTTCCCGCGTCACAAAGTATGCGGAGAATTTGTTTCACCTGAGGCCTTGGGCATACTCGCCGAACTACTTCGAGACCGCCCATCAGCCAGGCCATTGTTCGACGCGGCGCTCCCCATTGACCGTACCCGCCTGTTTCTGAGAACTCGCGTCGTTGAGGCGCCAGTCGTCCCCCCCGGACTCAGCATTACCCGATACGACCTCGATGCAAATCTGTGGAAAGCAGCTCAGACGGCCAATGTCGAGACGCGAGCCAACTGCGAAGTGCTGGGCAGTGCCGGCGATGGCCCGTTCCGTTTGCAAACGGCATCCGGTGACTTCACCGCCGCGGCCTTGATCGTCGCTGCCGGCCGATGGTCGCAATTCAGCTCAGACCGCACGGTTCCAGCCGGGCCCAAGTGGATTGGGCTCAAGGCGCACTTTCACGAGCCCAACCCCAGGCTCTCCACCGATCTCTACTTTTTCCAGAACGGTTATTGCGGGGTTCAGCCCATCTCCAGCGACCTTGTGAACGCCTCCGCTATGGTGCGATCTGATGCCGCTACTTCTCTGACGCAGGTGTTCGCGCTGCATCCCCGGCTTAGCCAGCGAGCGACTGAGTGGACGGTCGCGACCCAACCGGTCAGCACCTCGCCGTTGATCTATCGCCCGTCGCAACCGGTTCGCGGAAATGTTCTCTTCGTGGGCGATGCCGCGGCGTTCATCGATCCCTTCGTTGGCGATGGCATCTCCATTGCACTGCGCAGCGGCCAGCTTGCGGGTCAATGTGCCGCCGGATTCTTGCGCGGCGAGACCACCCTGGCGGAATCGGTTGGGGCTTACGAGCGAGAATATTCGCGGCAGTTCGCCCCGCTCTTGTCGGCGGCGGCGCGGGTGCGTTCCTTGATGTCGTTGCCGGAATTCGCTAAACCTGCCGTGTTCGAGCTGCTACGATTTCCGGGAGTGATGCCCTTTGTCATCCGCAAGACCCGCCGCGCCGGATGATGCTGATGCCGAACGGGTGACGAAGTAAACTGCCGGACGCAGTTTGCCGACAATAATGGACGAAGGCTGAAACCGTTATGCCTGATCAGAACGATCAAGTGTCTGTCCGCAATACCGCGCCGCGTGATTTCGCCGGCATCACCGACTTGTGCCGCCGGATCTATCCCGACACACCACCCTGGAACGCCGAGCAGCTTTCATCGCACCTGCGTCTGTTTCCCGAAGGTCAATTTGTAGCGGTGCATGGCGCAGAGGAAAAAGTTGTCGGCATGGCAGCCAGCCTGATCGTCGACTGGAACCATTACGACTTGCTGGAGAACTGGGAGCAGTTCACCGCGGATGGCATGTTCACCAATCACGATCCCACCCAGGGGCAGACTTTGTATGGCGCCGAGGTGATCGTCGATCCCACGTTGCAGCACCACGGCATCGGCGACAAGTTGTACCGCAGCCGGCGCGGCCTGACTGAATCGCTGCACTTGCTGCGCATTCGGGCGGGATCGCGCCTCCGTGGTTACCACACCTGTGCGACCCGTCTGAAGCCGGAAGACTACGTGACTGCGGTAGTCGAAGGCCAGCAATACGACCCCACGCTTAGCTTCCAGTTGCAGGAAGGGTTCCACGTTCTCGCCGTCGTCCCACACTATTTGAGCGACGATCCCGATAGCCTCGGTTATGCCGCCGTGATCGAATGGCTGAACCCGGACCTGGTGCGGCCGGAACACGTTGCCGGAAGGCCGACGCGATTTCTGGCCAAGGCGCTCGGCAAGTCGGCTGGCGGATAGTGACTCGAATTGGTTGGCCGCAGAGCGCCGGCCGTGAATGGTGGAAGGGCATGGCTTTAGCCGTGCCGTAAGCGTCCCACTCATAGGGTGGCTATTGGCTCAGACAAGCCGTCACTCGAGCGGCGCAATCTGTGAACGGCGAAATAGCTAGACAAGAGCCAATGCACTGCATGTCTAAAGCCGATGCGCTGAATGGCTAAGAGCGAAGAGCGAAGAGCGAAAGGCTAAAAGCGAAAGACGAAAAGCGATTTCTACCGGATGACCAGCACTTCGCGGATATTGTCTCGTCCCAGAAAAAATTTGATGGAGGAGTAATCGCGAAAGAGGTTTTCGACATGCCGGTTATTGAAGACTCGTTGCAGGCGGAAGGCGCGCACCGGCTGGAGTTCCAGCGTGTCTTTGGCCGCGATGTTGTAGCGGTAGAACGGCGCTTCGGGGCCGGCGTCCTTGGTGTGGAAAAATGCCAGCATGATGCCACCCGGCTTCATCGCCACATGAATTCGTTCGATGAGCGGCTTCACCAGCGGTTCGGGCAGAAAGTCGGCGAGGTCCCAGAACATGACGGCATCGAATTCCTCCCGGCCGAAGTTAAGGTTCTCGCGCAGGAAGCGTTCGACATCGATGGTGGTACCGCCGTCGCCGTTGGGAATGATGAGAGACTTGTCGCTCGATAAGCGCAACACGTCTTCCTGATGGAACCTGTGTCCCAGGCCAGTCATAAAGGTGATATTGGCGGGCGAGGTTGAACCCAGGTCGAGGATCTTCAAGCCTTCCTCGCGCGAGATGGCGCGAATGAATTCGTTGAAGCCCGTCGAACGACGGCTGATCTTCTGTCCGGAAACGATTTCTTCGTCTACACCCTGCCGGCCAGAGCCACCGAATAATCTACTGAAGATGCCGGGAGCCACAGAGCTCCATTGTATGGGCAGAGTGGGGGGGCCATCAATGTTGTTAAACGGCGAGACCGGGGATGACTCGCGGCAGGCGGGAAAATCGCAGGGCGCATCCGGTGCGCCCAGTCAGGAAGCAGTACCGCAGTCTAGATCTTCTTAGGTTCCAGCAGGGTGCCCTGGGCCGCCATTGGCACCGGGGCCGCTGCCGCGACCGCTTGTGGTTTGGCCTCAATCTTGGGCGCAGGTTCTGTCTTTTGAATATCAATACCGCCCTTGAAGAAAGCGCCGTCCTCGATCGAGATCCGCGCGGTGGCGATATCTCCGGTCAACGAAGCGCTCTTGCGCAAATCAACCCGCTCGGTGGCATGAATGTTGCCGTCCAGCCGGCCGTGCACGACCACATTGCGGGCTTCAACATTGGCGCGCACGCGGCCATTGGGCCCGATCGTCAGGGTCTGCCCCCGTAAGGTGATCGAGCCTTCCACCTCGCCGTCGACCATCAGGTCTTCACTGCCAGAAAGCTCGCCCTTAACCACGACGCACTTGCCAATGGATGCGATCTCGTTGCTGCGCAAAGAATCGCTGCGCACAGGTTCTGCCGGGCGCGAGGGCGGGGCCATGGCCGGGATGGATGGGGAGCCACTGGAGAGGCTCGCTAGGGGGTACGTATTCGTCTTCCTTACGCTTCCACATATCGTGAACTCCGTCGGGCGGTCGCAGCGCCGGGGCAGCAGGCGCAGGGGACGCACCTTCCTGGGTGCATCTAACCGCTCCGAAGAGGATACTCAACCCCAAGCATAGCCGCAAATCCTTTTCCCGCGCCATCGTAAATATGCAGTGACTTTCGGGATGACCGGGACCGGCTGCAGGCAGGTCACACGTCACCGTTATCGCACGTGGGCTCCCGTATAATGGCTGGTTTCCTCCCGCTCCCGCCTTCGCGCAAGCAAATTCCCGGCGAGAGATACAGGACTTTTATGACTCAGATTGAGCTGATTCTTGCCCGTGAAATTCTCGATTCCCGGGGAAATCCCACCATCGAAGCCGATGTCATCCTGGAGAGCGGTGCCCGCGGCCGCGCTGCCGTGCCCAGTGGCGCCTCGACCGGCGAACACGAAGCGCTGGAGCTGCGCGACGGAGACAAGTCCCGTTATGCCGGCAAAGGCGTGGTGAAGGCGGTCGACAACGTCAATGAAGTGATCGCGCCCGAACTGGAAGGCATGGACGCCAGCGACCAGCGCGAGATCGACAACACCATGCTGGCGATCGATGGCACGCCGACCAAGAGCAAGCTGGGCGCCAACGCGATTCTGGCAGTTTCCATGGCCACGGCCCGCGCCATGGCCGATCACCTCGGCATCGAGCTCTATCAGTATCTCGGCGGATTCACGGCCAGCCTGCTGCCTACGCCGATGATGAACATCCTGAACGGCGGCGCTCACGCCGACAACAATGTCGACTTCCAGGAATTCATGGTGATGCCGGTAGGCGCGACCTCGTTCAGCGAAGGACTGCGCTGGGGCGTCGAGACTTTTCACGTGCTCAAGGGCGTGCTGAAGAAGCGCGGTTACAACACCGCAGTCGGCGATGAGGGCGGATTCGCGCCGTCGGTCAAGTCGAATGTCGAAGCGATCGAGGCGATCCTGGAAGCCATTACCCAGGCGGGATATAAGCCGGGCGAGCAGATCGCATTGCGCTCGATCCGGCGGCCAGCGAGTTCTACGACAGCGCCAAGAAGAAATATGTCTTCAAGAAGTCGGACAAGAGCGAGCACTCCAGCGAAGACATGGTGAAGTTCTGGGCCGACTGGGTGCGGCAATATCCCATCGTCTCGCTCGAAGACGCTTTCGCCGAGGACGATTGGGAAGGCTGGAAGCTGCAGACCGACGAACTGGGCAGCAAGATTCAGCTCGTGGGCGACGACATCTTCGTCACCAACATCGAAATTCTCCAGCGCGGCATCGACTCGGGCATCGCGAACTCGATTCTTATCAAGCTGAACCAGATCGGCTCGGTCAGCGAGACCCTCGACGCCATTAACCTGGCGCACCAGAACCGCTATACCACGGTGATCTCGCACCGCTCGGGCGAGACGGAAGACACCTTCATCGCCGACTTCGCCGTGGCCACGGGAGCAGGGCAGATCAAGACCGGCTCAGCCTCGCGTACCGATCGCATCGCCAAGTACAACCAGTTGCTGCGCATCGAAGAAGAGCTGGGCCCGGCGGCAAGGTATTTGGGATTGAAGGCGCTGAACTATCGGGGAGAGTCGGCGGGGAAGTCGAAGGCTTAGAGCCGGGCCAATGACGATTCCTCCTAAACCGCTCGTCCTCATCATCCTCGATGGCTGGGGCTATGCTCCGCCGTCGCCGGCCAACGCCATTTCGCTGGCGCGCAAGCCTACCTACGATCGCCTGCTCGCCGAGTATCCCAACACCCTGATCCACACCAGCGGACGGTACGTTGGCCTGCCGACCGGGCAGATGGGCAACAGCGAGGTCGGCCACCTCAACATCGGCGCCGGGCGTGTGGTTTACATGGACATCACCAAGATCGATCTCATGATCGAGAATGGCGAGTTCTATTCCAACCCGGTGCTGGTCAACGCGATCAAGCAGGCACGCACTGGCGGGCGGCGGCTGCATCTCTTCGGACTGCTGTCTGACGGTGGGGTACATTCGCACCAGAATCATCTTTACGCGATCTTGCGCATGGCAAAGCAGAATGGCGTTGACCGCGTCTTCGTCCATTGCTTCATGGACGGACGCGACACGCTGCCCACCAATGGCGCCGGCTATATCGAGCAGCTGCAGCAGAAGATGCGCGAGTATGGCGTCGGCAAGATCGCCACCGTCAGCGGTCGCTACTACGCCATGGATCGCGATAAGAAGTGGGACCGCGAGAAGAAAGCGTTCGATGCGATGGTTCTTGGCGACGCCGAGGGCGGCCGCTACATTGATCCCGTGCAGGGCGTGAAGGAGTCCTACAACCGGGGAGTAACCGACGAATTCATCATTCCGTTCGTGCTCACCGACAATCGTGGCGAGCCGCTGGGCAACATTCGCGATGGCGATGTCTGCATCAATTTCAACTTTCGCGCCGATCGCGCCCGCCAAATCACGCGCTGCCTGGCGCGCAACAGCCACTTCACCCCGCAGGATGGCCGCGAACTGGAAGGCGCTGACGACCTCGACCGCGAGATTCCGCGCAATCGCGTTCCCAAAGATCTGACTTACATCTGCATGACGCAGTATGACAAGCATTTCACCTTGCCGGTCGTGTCGCCTCCGGAGTCGCTGACCAACATCCTGGCCAACGTGATGGCCGAACGCAGCATGCGAAACCTGCGCGTGGCCGAGACCGAGAAGTACGCGCACGTCACTTACTTCTTCAATGGCGGCGTGGAGAAGCCGTTTCCCGGCGAAGAGCGGGTGCTGGTGCAGTCGCCCAAGGTCGCGACTTACGATCTGAAGCCCGAGATGTCGGCGCAGGGAATTGCCGACGCGGTGGTGAAGGCCATCGCCGACAAGACCTTCGACGTGATGGTAGTGAATTTCGCCAACGCCGACATGGTGGGACATTCGGGCAAAATTCCTCCAACGATCACTGCGGTCGAAACGGTCGATGCCTGCCTCGGCCAGATTTACACGGCCTTGCAGCAAAACGGCGGAGCGATGATTATCACAGCCGACCACGGCAATGCCGAGCAGATGATCGATCCCGCAACTGGCGGCCCGCAGACGGCGCATACGACAAATCCAGTTCCGTTCATCGTCGTCGCCGAGCACGCCGTGAGGCCGGCGAACTTCAAAGGAGACACGCGCCGCTTCACGCTGCGACCTGAAGGCGCTCTGCAAGACATCGCTCCGACCATGCTGGGCATGCTTGGCGTCGCCCAGCCCAAGGAGATGACGGGCCGCGATCTGCGGGTGTTCGCGGTAGAGAAGCCCTAATTCACCACGGAGGCACAGAGGACACGGAGAAAAATATTAGAGTACTGCGTAAGAGAACTCGGTCGGTAGGTACTAGAACTCCTGGCTCGTAGGGAGCCCGCACGCGCTAATTGCTAGTCACTAGTTGCTAGTTGCTGCCCTCATGAAACTTCTCATCGCGATCCATCATCATTTCGGACTTTGGCAGGCGCCGGAGTGGTTTGCCCAAAAACTGCAGCAAGATTTTCCGCAGCTCGAAGTGGTACATCTTTCCGACTACGACCGGGTGACCGAAGAGATCGCCGACGCTGACATCGCGATGTCTTGGTCGCTGCGCGGAGAACAAATCAAGGCTGCGAAGAAGTTGAAGTGGATCCATTCGACCGCGACCGCCGTGCATGCGCTGATGTCGCCCGAGTTGTGTGCCAGCGATATCGTTGTGACGAACGCGCGCGATGTGCATGGGCCCGTCGTCGCTGAACATGCAATGGCTCTCGTGTTGGCGCTGGCGAAGCGGCTGCCGCAGGCAGTGCGGCATCAGCGACAGAAGCATTGGGCCCAGCACGATCTGTGGGAGGCAAGTCCGCGCCCGCGTGAATTACATGGCGCGACTATGACGATTGTGGGACTCGGGGGAATCGGACGACCCCTCGCCAAGCTTGCGAATGCCATGGGGTTGCGAGTGATTGGCGTGCGCGAGCATCCCGAGCGGCAGTGCGACGGCGTGAACGTCACCTACGGGTTCGACGCACTCGATGAGGCGCTGAGCCGCGCCGACTTCGTGGTGCTGGCTCTGCCAGTCACGCCGAAGACCCACCACCTCATGAATGCGGAACGCTTGGCGAGGCTGCGGCCGGAGGCTTACCTGATCAATGTTGGCCGCGGAGTCCTCATCGACGAAGACGCGCTGGCGGCTGCATTGCGCGCGAAGAGCTTCGCCGGGGCGGCGCTCGATGTCACCAGCGAGGAACCATTGCCGCCGGAGTCTCCGCTGTGGGAGATGGAGAATGTGCTCATCACTCCTCATATTGCGGGATTGACGAAACTCATGTGGGAACGACATTACGAACAGTACACGGAGAATCTGCGACGCTTTCTGACGGGCAAGCCGCTATTGTGGATGGTGGATAAGCAGAAGGGATACTGAGAAGCCACTGTTCGCCATTCGCTTTTCGTTCTCGAATTGGCCGCGAGATGGGGGTAGCAAGATATCGGGAAACGCGGGCCGTCCCCGCAGGACTCGAATTCATTTTGGACTTTACCCAGGAATCCGCCTGACCACCCCAATTCGCGCAAAGGCGGCGCGAATCGGGGGCCCCGGTTGCGGCTAGGTCCTGGGCTAAAATCGGATCCGCCCTACGGGCTCGATTGTCGGCTGGCACATTCCACTAGCGGACTAGACCTTTGTTTGCGGATCGACGAGAGAGGCCGCGACGAATGGGCCCTCATAGTTCGTCGGTGAAGTAAGAGGTTCAGGTCGCTTTACAAGGGCCCGAGCAATTGCTAGCTCTCGGCAACGGAGACCCGAGCGAAGGGCGAAAAGCGAACAGCGAACAGCGAAAGAGCTCCTCACGCCACCGGAACCGTGAAGTGAAACACCGAGCCGCTGCCCAACTGTGAAGTCACGCCAATCGTTCCACCGTGCGCCTCGACGATGGCTTTGGCAATCGCCAAACCCATACCAGTCCCCTGGACCCGATATCTCTGATCGCGGCCGCGATAGAACTTCTCGAAAATCAGCGACTGCTCCATGTCATCGATTCCCGGCCCACGGTCGGCCACGCTGATGCTCACCATTTTTCCTTTGTGTTCCGCGGTAATGGTAATCGGAGTTCCGGCAGGCGAATATTTGGCTGCATTCTCCAGGAGCTGAACCAGAACCTCGGCCATCCGTCCCAGATCAACGCGGACCGGCGGCAAGTCCGGGGAAGCTCAATTTTCACCTCGCGTTCAGCCAGCGCCTGCTTAGACTTTTCGAGTGCCGCATCGATGACTTCGCGAACCGAGCGAGGTTCGCGGCGCAACTCCACTTGCTGAGCATCGAGCTGAGCCATTTCCGCGGCTTCGCCCACCAGCCGGTTTAGCCGGTCGGATTCCTCGTTGATGATGGTGAGCAATTCTTGACGCGCGTCCGGGCTGACGGGGTCCGTCGAAAGCAGCGTAGTGACCGAAAGCTTGATGGCGGTCAGCGGCGTGCGGAATTCGTGAGTAACGCTGTCCAGCAATGCTGACCGCAACTTCTCACTCTCGCGAGCCGCTTCCGCGCGGGTCAATGTCTCGACTGCTCCGGCGCGCTCGATAGAAATGGCGATGAGGCTGCCGACCGCTTCCAAAGTTTCGCGCGAAAGCACGGCGCCTTCCAGACCGATGCTGCCTACCGGCCGCACCCCGATGCGCAAGGGCACAAAGCACAGTTGCCGCTCCTCATCGACCACAAGTTCGCCCCGACCGCTTACCGATTCCAGTTGATCCTCGCTGAGCTCGGGATGATCGAGCCCGGTGCGATAAAACTCTCTGCGCTTGGGCAGGTACATGGCGGCAGCTTGCAAGCCGAAGGCATCGCAGCACGTAGTGGGGAATGGAGTTGAGCAACTCCATCACGTTTTCCGTGGCCAGCAACTGCTGGCTCAGGAAGTAGAGCCGCTCCACTTCCTTGCGGCGGCGGGTGGCATTTTCTGTCTCGCGGCGCGCACGCTCCGACAAGCCGGCTAGCCAAAATGGCGCTGGCCAGAAATGCCAGCAACGCAATCCAGTTCTGAGGATCGGAAATAGTAAAGGTGCGAACCGGTGGCAGGAAGAAGTAGTTAAAGGCAAGCGTCGCGATGACTGCCGTGGTGGTGGCGAGAGTCAGACCCCATCGGCTGGCGACTCCGAGTACCACCAACAGGAAAGTCAGGGCAACGGTTGTGGGATTCACCGGCAGACGAAGATAAGCAACCACCACGATGGCGATGGTTCCAATCGCGACGGCATAGCGGTAGAGAGTGGCTTTCAACTGCGCGGATGAGACAGCGAACCGCGACCGCTGGACTTGCCCGCCCTGTCGCTGCATAGGCACCGCATGATTGTATCGAATCGACTTTTCGCTTCCTGTGCCGCAGAATAAGTGCGCATGCAAAAGACGCCCGAGCAATGGCTGGAGGTTACTGCTCCAGAGAAGAAAAGCGGCGTATTCAAGCTGTTTCTCGGGTACGCGCCGGGCGTCGGCAAAACCTATTCCATGTTGAGCGAGGCGATTCGCCGCCAGAGCCGCGGCGAAGACGTAGTGATCGGTGTGGTGGAAACGCACGGCCGCAAAGGCACGCAGGAGCTGGCTGCGCGTCTGGAGACCGTGCCGCGCAAGAAGATCAACTACAAAGGCACCATCTTCGAGGAGATGGATGTCGATGCCATCCTCGAACGTCATCCCCAGGTGGTGCTGGTGGACGAACTGGCGCACACCAACATTGAAGGCAGCAAGCACCACAAGCGATATGAAGACGTTTTCGAGCTGCTCGACGCCAAGATCGATGTGGTGTCAACCATGAATGTGCAGCACCTGGAGAGCGTCACCCCCATGGTCCACAAGATTACGGGCGTGGTGGTGCGCGAGACGGTTCCCGACTGGGTGCTGAAGCGGGTGGACGAGATCGTGTTGGCCGACGTGACGCCGGAAGCGTTGCAGACCCGCATGCGCCGCGGCGATATCTATCCCATGGAGCGTGTGGATCGCGCCCTGGGCAGTTTCTTTCGCCCGAGCAACCTGATCGCGTTGCGCGAAATCGCTTTGCGCCACGTGGCGCAAGTGGTGGATCGCAGCCTGGAACCGTACATCGGATCGGGAAACCACCGATACCGGACGGGACTTGCAGGTGGGCGAACGCATTGCCGTCGGGATCAGTTCCAATCCGGCGGCACAGTACCTGGTGGCACGCGCCTCGCGCATGGCGCAGGCCATCAACGGCGAGCTTTTCGTAGTGTATGTCGACATCGGTGCCGATGACGATCCGGAGCGGCAGCGTTCGCTGCAGGCTAATTTTCGATTTGCGGAAAATCTGGGCGCGCAAATCGTCAAGCTGAAGAGTAAAGAAGTGGCGCATGCCATGGCGGAGTTTGTTCGCGAAAAACATATCACCCAGGTGATCTTCGGACACTCGGCCACCAGCGGCTGGCGGCGTTATTTGTTTCTGTCGGCAGTACATCGTTTTCTGCGCGATGCGCCGGCGGTGGATGTCCACATCGTGAAGCAAGAGGCTTAGATGCAGTTTCGAGTTTCAAGTTTCGGGTTTCGAGTGTCGAGTTTCGAGCGGCTAAGTTCGGAGAGTAAGGTCTCTATGTCTCATTCGTACCGAGATCTTCTGGTCTGGCAGAAAAGTATGGTGCTGGTAAAGGAAATCTATCTGGAGACTCGCAGTTTTCCGAAGAAAGAAGCCTATGGTTTGACCTCCCAGATGCGCCGGGCCGCGGTTTCCGTGCCTTGCAATATTGCAGAGGGTCAAGGGCGCGCATCGAAGAAGGAATTCAAACAGTTTCTAGCGCTATCTCGTGGTTCTCTCTTGGAGTTGGAAACTCAACTTCAGATCGCGGCGGACCTGGAATTTCTGAGGGCCGATCAAACAAAGCCGCTCGTTGGCAAGACTGAGGAACTACTCCGAATGCTAAACGGTTTGATAGCGTCACTCGTGCGACCGGTTCCATAACCAGCGGGTGGATTGAGAAGAGCCGAGACTATTATTCGGAAATAGAAACCAGAAACTTGAAACTCGAAACTGTTTTGGAAAATGCACATTCGTCCGCACATCCTGGTGGTTGACGATGAGCCGCAGATCACGCGGGTCTTGCGCACCAGTTTGAACGCGCAAGGCTACGAAATCCGCGTAGCCAATGACGGCGACACAGCGCTGGAGATCGTCAAAGACTTCGCGCCGGACCTGGTGATCACCGATCTAGCCATGCCGAACATGAACGGCATTGAGTTGTGCCGGAATCTGCGCAAAATCTCGCAGGTGCCGATTCTGGTGTTGTCGGTGCGGGGCGAAGAGCGAAGCAAGATTGAAGCGCTGGATTCGGGCGCGGACGACTACATCACCAAGCCGTTCAGCACCGGCGAGCTGCTGGCACGAGTGCGCGCGGCACTGCGGCGGTCGCCTCCGAATGCAAGCGCGCCGCAGACGAGGATCGAAGCTGGCGACTTCGAGATCGACCTGGATGCCCATTCCGTCAGCGTTGACGGGCGCGACGTTCACCTCACGCCCAAGGAGTTCGATGTGCTGCTGTACATGGCGCAGCATCCACGGAAGGTGCTGACTCATCGAGCGATATTGAACGCGGTGTGGGGAAGCAACAGCGTGGAGCAGAACGAGTATCTGCGGGTTTTCGTTGGGCAGTTGCGCAAGAAACTGGAACCTGAGGCCAGTTCGCCAAAATACATTCTTACCGAGCCGTGGGTGGGGTACCGCTTCGAGCCGGGGGATTAGATGAAGCAACTAGCGACTAGCAATTAGCTTCTAGCCATTAGCTCTTAGCGATCTTCCAAGCGTCTTTTCGAGTTGCCTGGTTCACGTATGCCGGTTGCCTTCCTGGAGGTCTGGCCGAGTCTTAGCCAGGTTGTCGAGCCCTCGCCCTTCAAATCCCTCTACTGCCGGAACATATTCTTGGCGATGAACAGCACATTTGCTGGGCGCTCAGCTAAGCGGCGCATGAAGTACGGATACCACTCCGACCCAAACGGTATGTAGACTCGCAGGCCATAACCCTCGCGCACCAGTTGCTGTTGCAGATCGCGGCGCACGCCATAAAGCATCTGGAACTCATAGGCGGACGCGGGAATGTTTTCGGCCTTGGCGAACTGTTTGAGCTCGGCAATGATCTTTTCATCGTGCGTAGCGATGCCGTGAAAGACGCCGCTCTTCATTAGAGTACGGGCGAGCTTCAGGTAATTCGCGTCCACATCTTCCTTCTTGGGGAAGGCGATGTCGGGCGGCTCTTTGTAAGCGCCCTTGCATAGCCGGATGCGAATCCGCTCTGACAGCAGGTCGTTTACATCTTTCTCGCTGCGGTACATGTAGGACTGAATAACTGTGCCCACACGGCCGGCGTGGCCCGGTTCGCGATGCAGTCCACGCACGAAATCCAGCGTGCGCTGGGTGTAAGGCGAGCCTTCCATGTCGACCCGAACAAAGTTGTCGATGCGAACGGCGTGATCCACCAGCTCAGTAACCAGGCGGAAGGCGAGCTCTTCGCTCACGTCGAGGCCCATGTGGGTGAGCTTGAGGCTGATGTTGGCGTTCAGTTTGCGTTGGTGAATTTCGTCGAGCATGCTGTGATACAGCTCGGCGCTATGTTTGGCCTCGTCGGCATTGGTAACGTTCTCGCCGAGATTGTCGATGCTGACGCCGGCGCCCCACTCGTTGACGACCCGGGCAGCGTGAATCACGTCGGACAGGTCGGTGCCGGCAACAAAACGCTGAGAAAAACGAAGTCCCAGCGGGGATTTTTCCGCGAAGTTGCGCAGTCCCTTGCTTTCGGAGAGCCCGATGAAGAGCGATCTCAGCATGGGGCCTCCTCGACGGTCGGTAGAGGAGCGCTGAATGAGTTATGGAATTGTGTGGGTTGAGATGAAACGGCAGAGCAAGCGCTCCGCGAAACGGAATGGCTCATAGTTGGCTCGCGGCCGGCTCTTCGGCCAGCTTGGCGTTACATACCTATGTATCACACTCCCCGGCGGAGGTGACTAGGAAGTGCGTCACGTCTGCACGTGCGGAAGAGCGGCTCTCAGCCATCAGGAACGAACTTACCGTCCGTAGCGTGCGAAAGGATGGGAGTGTTCAGCTGTGGTTAGTGCTCATCGTCCTGATCGCCCTCGCCTTGGCGGCCGATATCGCACAACACGGCCAGCGTCCGGCGGGTACGCTTGATGTCGTCTTCTCCGACGCTGGCGAGCAGTTCGGCGTCGATTTTCTCGCGCGCAGTCTTTTGGGCTGCTGCGGCGGCCTTGCCGCGCTCGGTAAGCGTTACCGTCAGCTTGCGGCGATCGTCTTTGTCCACCGCGCGCTCCAGATAGCCGCGCGTCACCAGCGCGTCGACCAGTTGTCCGGCCGCCTGCTTGGAGATGCGCAATTCCTTGATTAACTGCCCAAGGGGAATGTCGGGAACACCCAAGGCGAGCCCGCCAATCACGTAAAGGCCGTTTGCAGGGATGTCGTCATAGCCGGCTTCGTCCAAGGCCCGGCGCATGGCGGTTCCGTAAGTGGTGCGCGCGTGGCGGAGTAGCACAGGAAGGCCAACCTCTTCAAACCAGGGCTTGTCGGTCGTTTCGTTCGCCATGCGAGGGACAATACTATCAATTAGCAAGACAGTCAATGCTAATTACAGTCATTATTTTTGACAATACTGTCGGCGAAGTTGATCGGCACCGACGTCTACGAACCGCAGATCCCTCGACTCCGCTTCGCTCCGCTCGGGATGACAACTGAAATCATGTTTTTCTTAGCCGATGGCCAACAGCTGATAGCTGAGAGCTGAGAGCGAAAAGCGAAAAAGCGAAAGGCGAAAGGCGAAAGGCGAAAGGCGCAAAGAGGTCTGCCTCACTCCCACTCAATCGTCCCCGGCGGCTTCGACGTGATGTCATACACCACGCGGTTGATGCCCTTGACCTCGTTCACAATCCGGCTGGAGATGGTCTTCAGCACTTCGTGCGGCAGGGGAACCCAGTCGGCGGTCATGCCGTCTTCGGAGTGCACGGCGCGGATGGCGCAGGTGTAGGCGTAGGTGCGCATGTCGCCCATCACGCCTACCGACATCACCGGCAGCAGCACGGCGAACGATTGCCAGACTTTGTTGTAGAGTCCGGCGCGTTTGATTTCGGTGACCACGATGTCGTCGGCTTCCTGCAAGCAGCGCAACGCGGTCGGCGGTGACTTCGCCCAGGATGCGCACGGCCAAGCCCGGCCCGGGAAACGGCTGGCGCTGCAGGATGTCTTCGGGCATGCCGAGGTCGCGGCCAATCCGTCGCACCTCGTCTTTGAACAGCTCTTTCAGCGGCTCGATCAGCCGGAGCTTCATCTTTTCGGGCAGGCCGCCAACGTTGTGATGGCTCTTGATGACCTGCGACGGGCCGCGCACCGAGCGCGACTCGATCACGTCGGGATAAAGCGTGCCCTGCACCAGCCATTCGACTTTGCCGTGCATCTGCTCGATGCGGTGTGCCTCTTCTTCGAAGACCGCGATGAATTCGTTGCCGATGATCTTGCGCTTCTTCTCGGGATCGGTCACGCCGGCCAGCTTGGTGAGGAATCGGTCCGTGGCATCGACGGCATCGATGTTGAGGCCAAGCTTGTCGCGCAGGTTTTTCTGCACGCTCTGGAACTCGTTTTTGCGCAGCACGCCGTTGTTCACGAAGATGCAGGTGAGCTGATCGCCGACGGCGCGATGCACCAGTTCGGCCGCAACAGACGAATCGACGCCGCCCGAGAGTCCGCAGATCACGCGGCCCTGGCCGACGGTCTGGCGGACGCTGGCGATGGTTTCGTCGATGAAGCTTTGCGGCGTCCAGTTCGGCTTCAGCCCGCAAATGTCGAAGACGAAGTTGCGCAGGATCTCCGTGCCTTGCGGCGTGTGATGGACTTCGGGATGGAACTGCACCGCGTAATACTTCTTGCGCGGGATTCTGGATGGCCGCCACAGCGTTCGAGGTTCTGGCGATCAGCTCGAAGCCGGGCGGCAGCTCGTCAGCTTCATCGCCGTGCGACATCCAGACGGGCAGCGGGCCTTGCAGCCCTTTGAAGAGCGGGGATGACGCGTTCAACAGTTCGACTTGAGCGTGGCCGTACTCGCGCTTGTCGGCCGCGCGGACTTTGCCGCCCAGCTTGTAGACCATGAATTGCAAGCCGTAGCAGATGCCCAGCACCGGCAGGCCGAGATGCAGCACGCGCTCATCAGCCGGAGGCGCGTCGGCGTCATAGACCGAGGACGGGCCGCCAGACAGGACAATTCCGGCCGGGGAATAGCTCTTGATTTCTTCTAAGGACGCAGTGCAGGGAAGCACCACGGAGAAGACATTCTGTTCGCGGATGCGGCGGGCAATGAGCTGCGAGTATTGCGCGCCGAAGTCGAGGACGACGATCGATTGGGTTTCCACTATTTACTCTGCCAGAGGACGGCAGCAGTGTAAAGCGGCACGGAAGGTTCTGGCTACTGGAATGAGCAGCCCAAGGCGTCGATCGAGCCCAGTATCGGTTATTTCTCCTGTATGCTTAGTGCTTCTGCATGTCAGCCATCGATTTACCCCGTTTCACGTTTTCAGGTCGTCGGACGACGGTCGCAGCCGCAATTTTTGTAGTGCTGTTGCTGTTGGGTTCGGGCTGGAGTCAAGCCGCTTCGAGCCAGGCGCAATCGACACCGCAATCCAGTACTTCCGCCCAGCAAACCAACCAGCCTGCGACGCCCGCACAACCCGCGACGCCGCAGAAGCCGGCCCAGCCCGGTACAACGCAAGTTCCGGGAGCCGGAGCCGCCGGAGACAATCAGCAACCGGCAAATGGTCAGACGGAAGCCGAGCAGCCTCAGCAAGAAACTCGGATCACCAAGGCGCAGGCTAAGGAGCTCTTTCGATCTGTTGATCAGATTCTGCAGTTTGCCAGTCAGGACACCGGGCTGCCCATCGAACACAAGGTGAAGCGCAACCTGATCACGCGCGAGTCGGTAGAAAAATATGTCGACAAGCGCATGAAAGACGACAAGGACGCCAAGCGTCTGGAGCAGTCGCGCCTGGTCCTGCAGAAATTTGGGCTGTTGCCGCCGGGCTACGATTTGCACGCCGAGTTCCTGCGTTTGCTGGGCGAACAGGTCGCGGCTTATTACGATCCCAAGACGCAAAGTGTGAATCTGCTCGACTGGGTGCAGCCCGACACGCAGAAACCAATTCTGGCTCACGAACTGACGCACGCCCTGCAAGACCAGAAAGTGGGTCTGGAGAAGTGGGAGCTGGCGGGAGCCAAGGACGACGCTGCTCTGCCAGATCAGCAGGAGTATTCGGTGGAAGAAGCGCAGGCGGCGCGGCAATGCGTTACCGAAGGCCAGGCCATGGCGGTGCTGTTCGACTACACGCTGGCTCCGCTGGGAAAGGACATCCTGACCGCGCCCGAGGTGGTGCAGAAGATGCGGGCCACCATGGCCGACAGCAATGATTCTCCCGTATTCGCTGCGGCGCCCATGTTCCTAAAGGAATCGTTGCTGATGCCTTACACGTTCGGGCTCGATTTTGTGCAGACGGTTCTGGCGAACAAGGGCAAGCAAGCGGCTTACGCCGGCATGTTGCTGAATCCTCCCATCGACACTCGCCAGATCATGCAGCCGGAAACTTATTTGCTGGATCAGGCTGTGGCAGCGCTCACCATTCCCGACCTCGACAAGTTAGTTGGTCCGGCGTATGAGCGGTTTGATTTCGGAGGCATGGGCGAGTTCGACGTGTACTTGCTGGCCAAGCAGTACGGTGCGGCCGATCTGAAGAAGTACTACACGCACTGGCGCGGCGGCTATTACTACGCGGCCCATGCGAAAGGCGCTCCAAAAGATCAGATCGCCATGATGTATTTCGCCCGCTTTGATTCGCCCGAAGCTGCTCGCGATTTCGCCAAGCTCTACGCGGATTATCTGCCCAAGCGCTACAAGAAGGCGGTATTGCGGCAGTCGTCTGCTGCGAACGCCGGGGATGCGCAAAGCCAGTATGTGTTCGATACCGAGGAAGGCAAAGCTACTCTGGAAGCCGAGGGCAACGATCTGCTCATCATGGAAGGCTACGACGACGGCGTACGGCAGAAGGCCCGAGACATTTACTTCTACGGAATGTCACTGCCCGCAAGTCCGGCGAAGGCGAAAAATAAATCATGAGAATGTTTAGACGTTTCACGCTGCCGGTGCTGTTCGCCTGGTGGTTGAGTGTCCCGTTGCTGGCTCAGCAACTCGACGAAAAAATGTGGGGCAAGAACAGTCCTGGGGTCGAACTTGGTATTCATGAGGGGCCGCGCGAGCACGACTCGGCAGCCACGGTCTTGTACTACAACATCATCGGCAGAGGCTTTGCCGCTGACAAGGCTTATGACCTCTGGTTTTGGAATGTAGGAAAGAAGCCTCAAAAAGCTATTGAAGGCGTCAGCTTCGACAAGCGCGGCGTGCTGGTTTGTTCGGGTAAGCCGGGTTTTTGTACTGGCAAAGGCACGGACGATCCCATCAACATCAAGGCGAATGCGGTGCGGGGCGAACCCAAACGTTTTGCGGTGGTGTCTCGCGATGGCAGAGTTGCCGGCTTTGCTGAAGCGGTACCGTTTCCCATCGAAGCCACCGACAAGAATTGCAAGCTGTCGGTAGTTCGCCAGGAGCCGCAGGCCGAAGTTGTAGCAGTGCGCGCCAGCGGATTTACTCCTTACGAAATGTTGTCGGTTACGGGAAATCTGGGCGCAGACAGCGCCGTGCATAGCCCGACCGCGGCACCCGACGGGACGTGGCAGGC
The DNA here is from genome assembly GCA_963833305.1 of uncultured Acidobacteriaceae bacterium. Lineage (GTDB taxonomy): Bacteria > Acidobacteriota > Terriglobia > Terriglobales > Acidobacteriaceae > Bog-257. The sequence continues at coordinate 694,374 of CAWHXN010000011.1, forward strand.
GATCGTTGGAACCAAGGTTTTCGGGCAGGACTCCGGAGTAGCGACGATCAAAGTTGCAGGGAAGGGCTGCACGGTGTCCGTCAGCTTCAAATGGGGTCCGGGCAGCGAGAAGTTGGAGTAAGCCAGCGCGATTTTGCTATCCGCAACCTGCTCGCGTGCGGGCCATTGAGCCAGTCGCTTTATACGCATCACAAATCGCCCTGACAAAAGTATTACAAACGAAACTCGCCTGAGTTGTTAGTCTGAAGTCAGTTCTCACGCGCACCGCGTAGGATGGCACGCACTAAGTCAGGGGAGACATGGCTCAGACAAAAAAGAATATCAATTGGATTACTACCGGCTTCATGATCGCGTTTCACATGGGCGCAATCGCCGCTCTGTTCATGTTTAGTTGGAAAGCGCTTTTCGTCGGACTGCTGTTCTATTGGATCGCGGGCAGCCTCGGCATTGGAATGGGCTATCACCGCCTGCTGACGCATCGCGGTTACAAGTGCCCCAAGTGGGTGGAATATTTCCTGACGGTTTGTGCCACGCTGTCGCTGGAAGGCGGCCCGATTTTCTGGGTAGCCACGCATCGGGTTCATCACCAGCTCACCGACAAGCCGGGCGATCCGCACTCGCCGCGCGATGGCGGTTTCTGGGCGCACATGGGCTGGATCCTGACCGGCCAGACCTTCCACAACAAGAGCACCGATCTGCACGCCTACGTTCCCGATCTTCGCAAAGACAAGTTTCATCTCTGGATCAGCAAGTATCACTGGGTACCGATCACCGCGTCGGGCTTTCTGCTGCTGGCGATCGGCGGTTGGCCATTCGTATTCTGGGGAGTTTTCCTGCGCACGGTATTGCTGCTGCACTCGACCTGGTTCGTGAATTCGGCGACGCACATGTGGGGCTCCAAGCGCTTTGCCACTGACGACGACTCGCGTAATTTGTGGTGGGTTGCGTATCTGGCTTTCGGAGAAGGCTGGCACAACAATCATCACGCGCATCCGCAGTCGGCGCGTCATGGCCTGGCGTGGTATGAGCTCGATATGAACTGGTATGGCATCAAGACGCTGCAGGCGCTCGGGCTGGCGTGGGATGTGAAGCTGCCCAAGCTGGGCTCGGCACGCATTCAGCCGGTTGTGAAGCCGGAGATCAAGCCGGCGGAAGCAGAGGCTGTGGCCGTCGCATACAGCGGCGACTAGAACAATTTTTCTGGTGTCGATTTCGGGAGGGACAGCGTTGCAAGGCGCTGTCCTTTTTGTTTGCTCTGGCGGAACTGCGCTGCCTACCTCAACGAGGAACGCGCTCCAGCTACAATGGCGTTGAGGGTATTGCGTTGATGAACCTGATGCCACGGTCTTCCGGCGCCCGTCTTACTCGCACGACTATTTTCTTCTCACTCACGGCCGTCCTCGTCCAGATGCTTCTTCTGTTTCCGCTCAGCGCGATTGCCCAGCAGGATGTCCAGTGGGATGCGCAGGAGAAGCCGATCTTCGATCAGATCAAGACTCTGCGCAGCTTGCCTGATGATGTACGGGCTCGCACCACCAAAGACATTGCGGTTGAGATTCGCGCCTTGCCGGCGAGCGAGAACAAGCTCCGCCTGGCGGTCTATCTGGCCAGCCGCGCGACCGAGGGCGACTGTCGGGCACGACACGCTGCAGGAGGTGACCACCACCCTGGCCGGTGCAGTGCAGCCGGCGCCGCCTGATCCGCAAAGCAAGACCGCTGCCGCGGCCTACGATGAGCTGGCACAATTGGCCCGCTACGAGCACATGCAGGTTTCCCTTGACGCGCCGCAATTCAAAGCAGCGATGGCGAAGCTGGAAGCCGCCGACGAGCAGCGCCAGCAAGTCAACTTTACGCTGACCGATCTGCAAGGCAAGACTTGGACACTAAGAGATCTGAAGGGCAAAGTCGTGCTGGTGAACTTCTGGGCGACCTGGTGTCCTCCGTGCCGCAAAGAGATGCCGGATCTGGACGCTCTTTACAATCGCTTCAAGGATCAGGGCTTCGTGATCCTGGCGATTTCAGAGGATGAAGAAACCGCCAAGGTCGGACCCTATATTGCCGAGCACAAGATCAGTTATCCCATCCTGCTCGATCCAGGCAGCAAAGTGAACAACCTCTTCCAGGTGGAAGGCATTCCCAAGAGCTTTGTCTATGATCGCGAAGGGAAGCTGGTCGCCCAATCGATCGACATGCGGACCCAGCGGCAATTTCTAGAGATGCTGGCGCAAGCGGGACTGCAGTAACGCAGTTGTCGGTTGTCAGTTGTCGGTTTCTTTCATCGACGTTACTGACTGGTCAACTAGCTCAGAGCATGCAATGGGATGCTAAAACTTATCTCGTAAATCAGGGACGCTCGATGACTTCAGTGTCAGGGTACCTCATTAGACGTCACCGCAGATTAGTTTCCTGTGACCGGCTTCAGGGTCTGCGTGAGTGCTAGCTGCGCGATTCGACAGTGGAATGCGATCCGTCAAGAAACGAGCGCCGCAGGCGCGGAAGAGCGTAGCCCAGCATGCATGCCGAAGGCGGGATGCTGGGTCAGGTTGAAAATTGACCTGAGTCCCGTAGGGACGCCAGAGGTTCACACACACACCATAGGTAGGCCGCAGCGACGCAGTTTCATTGGCCATAACTACCGACTACTGACCACACTGACAACTGACAACTCTCTTCCTCTGCTATCCTGACCGCGTCCCATGCCCATGCGCATCACCAGCCGCAAGACCACAATCGCGTTTTTCATTACGCTGGGCGTCTGCATTGCGGTGGCGGCCACGGTGCTCAGCACCAGTTGGATCATTCTCAACTGGCGCGAGATTGTGCCACTCATCCTGGGCGTCATTTTTTTCTGCTTCATCATCGCCGGAGTCATTCTCAATACAATTTTTCTGGTTCGCGAAGTGCGCCGTAATGAGCAACAAGACAGTTTTCTGAACGCCGTCACTCATGAGCTGAAAACGCCCATCACTTCCATCCGCCTTTACCTGGAAACCTTGCAGAAGCGCAACCTCGACGAGGAGCAGCGCCGCGAGTTTTACCAGGTCATGCTGGACGACACGCAGCGGCTGATAGGAACGGTCGAAGGAGTGCTGCGTGCCGCGCGCGTGGTGCAGAAGAACGCTCTGCTATCGCGTACGAAAATCGCCATCGGCCCGCTGGTGCAGGACGCCATCGACCTGGCTCGTTCGCGTCACCATTTCTCTGTCGAGTCTCTGGATTGGGCGCGCGACGGCCGACCTGCAGAGCAGCTCACCGTCATGGGGGACCGCGAAGAACTTTTCACCGCCCTATCTAATGTGCTGGACAATGCCGTAAAGTACTCGCCGAAGGAACCATGTATTCGGGTAGCCGCGGTCACGCCTGATTTAGATCACGTGGAAATTCGGGTGCAAGATAATGGTGTGGGCATTCCGCGCGGCGAGTTGAAGCGGGTTTTCAAACGCTTTTATCGCGTGCTTACGCCCGGCGCCTCGCAAGTGAAAGGAAGTGGCCTAGGGCTGTTCATTGTGCGCGCCATAGCACGCCGCCATGGAGGAAATGCCTATGCCGAAAGCGATGGCTTAGGCCGCGGCACCACCATTACCATTCAGTTGCCGAGGAACTCGCAGTGAACGGAATTTTGCTGGTCGAAGACGAGGAGCATCTGGCGCGAGGCCTGAAGTTCAACCTCGAAGCTGAGGGATATCCGACCAAGGTTGTGGGAGACGGCGAAGCTGCGCTCGATCTGCTGCTGGAGCAGCACAGCGAATTCGATCTGCTGGTGCTGGATGTCATGCTGCCCGGCAAAGACGGGTTTGCGGTTGCCACAGAATTGCGCAAGGCCAGCAACTACATTCCTTTGCTGATGCTGACTGCCCGCGGTCGCCCTGAAGACGTGTTGAAAGGCTTCGCCTCCGGCGCAGACGACTACCTGCCCAAGCCCTTCGATCTGGCCATCCTGCTGGCGCGTATCCGCGGTTTGCTGCGCCGTCGCGATTGGGGCCGCACGCTGCTGACCGATCCACCGGCTGACGTAAGGGTTGCCGAGCCAGAAAATGCCGCTTCGCTCCGGGAGTTCGATGTCTACGTTTTCGACGACAAGCAGGTTGACTTCGGCACGCTGGAACTACGCGCTAACGGCAAGATTTTTCGCCTGACCCTGATGGAAGCCGAGTTGCTTCGCCACCTGATCGGCAAGAGCGGCAAAATCGTTTCCCGCAAATCGATTCTTGAAGAGGTCTGGGGTCTGCACGAAGACACCGATACGCGGGCCATCGATAACTTCATCGTGCGGCTGCGTAAGTACATCGAGAAGGACCCGTCGCATCCGCAGCACCTGTTGACGGTACGTGGAGTCGGTTATCGGTTTCTACCCACGCCGGCGCCCACAACCTAAGGACCAAATTCCAACACTTGGATGCCTGTGAATTTGCGCATCTCGGGTGGGCCGTATACCGCCTGAAGTTTGCCCTTCGCAACTGAACCGTAGTCGAAATTCTCAACCTGAGCACCAGGTCCATACACGACGACCCACACGTGTGGGAATTGATGTGCGTTCGAATCGAGCGCTTTCAGCAAGGTGACCACATCGTCGCCCCCGTCGTAGTACGGAGGCGCGAAGACATGAAGGACAGGAGCGTTTTCAGAATGCCGATCGCGATAGTAATCAAACACAACCCGCGTGTAGAACGGAAAAAAGACCACAGCGTCGCCCGGCGATGCTGCTGAGAGAATCGCGCTGCTGGCCGCCCGCCAGTCTTCGCGCGGCTTGCTGTAATCCCTGAATATGGTCGGAATCGACATCGCGCAGAGTGCGGCGACCAGCACCAATCCGACATGCCATCTGCCGAGTACGCTCACTCCTAGCCCTGCCAGCAAAATCGTCGCCGGCAGCGAAAAAATCATGTAGCGCTGCAGGAACATGGGATGAAGCAGCGAAGTCAGGGCGGTGATTGCGGGCGGCAAAACGGCCCAGAGCACGATCAACATTCCGCGCCAGAATTCGTCGCTAGCTGAGAATCGTCGGCTTCTCCAAATAGCCAGCAGACCAGCTATCCACAAGATCACGGCAACGGCAACTTTTGCGCCGCCTCCGCCAAAGAACATGGCCAGATGCCAAAACTCTTTCGCGCTGGGACGCGGCATCCAGAGGAAGTGCAGGTTCTCCGGCGACGCTCGGAACACATACGTCAAGCCGGGCAGAGCGGCCAGCAGAATCACAACGCCGCAGATCACGACCGGTCGCCAGGGTGCAGGCTTGGCTTTGAAGAATAGCGAACACGCTTGTGCCACCAGCACCAGAGCAGCGAAATCGTGGCTGTAGAACGCCAGAATGCTGACCACAGTCCACGCGGTCCAATCTTTTTGCCGGCCCACTTCTACCGCGCGCACGAAGCAATAGCTCGACAGCAGTACCAGGAAAATCGTCAACGTATAACTGCGGGCTTCCTGCGAGTACACGACATGCGTGGGATTGAACGCCAATAGCGCTGCGGACGCTAAGGCCGGCACGTCTCCCAAGAACTTGCGAGCCACCACAAAAATCAAAGGTACAGATGCAATTCCGAACAGCGCAGACGGCAGCCGGATCCAGGCCTCGCTTTGGCCCAGATGAATCCAGCCACGCATCAGCAGGAAGTAAACAGTCTGCAGATTCGCTTCGCCATACCACCACACCCACGCGAAATGCTGCCATGAGGCTCGCGCCAACGCCACCGTAGCGCCTTCGTCGAGCCACAAACTCTTGCTGCCCAGATGCGAGAGACGCAGCCATGCTCCGGCGAGAGTCAAGACCGCCAAAAGAAGAATTGTGTACTTGGGCGAGGTCGCGCCCGTAAAGATTTCGGACCGCCTGATCAGCGGGTCGGCGAGTGATCGCTCGCGGGCGGCGGGCATACCCAGTAAATGTAACAGCTATGCACGCACGGGGGTTCGTCGCAGGGGCAGGCCGGGAGGTTCTCGATTGTCAGTCCCAGACGCCGCCGGCCCAGCGACGCCCGACCACAGGCCACTGCTTCATGGCTAACTGCCCAAAGTCCTACTCATCTCGGACTGTTGTAACTCCAGTTCCGCTCGAGCAACGGATTTCTCCGCGGCCGCCAGCAGAACGCATAAAGCGACGCCCTCGGCGGCCTGGGCAACTTCCGACAGCGCAGGAAATGTGGGCGCGATCCGAATCGTGCGGTCATCGGGATCTTTGCCATAGGGATGAGTCGCACCAGCCGGTGTCAGTTCGATGCCCGCCTCTTTGGCAAGCGCGACGACCCGCTGGGCACATCCCTTGGGAACGTCGAGCGTGATGAAGTAACCTCCCTTGGGGCGCGTCCACTCCACATCAGAGACATGAGCGAGTTTCTCATCGAAGATATCGAGCACCTTCTGGAATTTAGGCGCGATGATGGCCCGATGCTTGTCCATCAGTTGCAGAATCCCCGCTTCATCCTTCAGAAAGCGGACATGACGCAACTGGTTGATCTTGTCGGGACCAATGGTCCGGGGGACCAATCGTGCCAGCAACCACTTTACGTTTTGCGGCGACGACGCAAACAAGGCCAAGCCCGCTCCAGCCAGGGTGATCTTTGAAGTGGAGGCGAAGACAAACGGGCGGTTGGGGTTTCCGTGACGCGCGCACAACTCGATAATGTTAGCGATCTCGATGCGCTCGTCCGTCAGATGATGGACCGCATAGGCATTGTCCCAATAGAGCCGGAAGTCCGCAGCCGCGGTCTTCATGCCGGCCATGCGTTCGATTACCGCATCGGAATAAATCGCTCCCGTAGGGTTGCTGTACTTGGGAAGGCACCACATTCCCCGGATCGACGCGTCCTGTGCCACCAGACGCTCGACCTCATCCATGTCGGGCCCATCATCTCTGAGGGGCACGGAAATCATCCGGATGCCATAGTCTTCGCAGATCCTGAAATGCCGGTCGTAGCCCGGTACGGGACACAGAAATGCGATCTCTCCTTGCTGCGACCAGGGTGAGACGCTGTCACACGTGCCTTTGACAAGTGAATAAACTACTGCGTCGTGCATCAGCGACAGACTGGAGTTATTCGCGACTACGACCTGTTCAGGACCAGCGCCCAGCATTCTGGAAAACAACTGGCGCACCTCTGCGATTCCCTGCACATTGCCGTAGTTGCGACAATCGGTTCCATCCTCGGCAATATAGTCCGCCGAGCCTGGAAGAGAGAGCAGGTCCACGCTTAGGTCAAGCTGGGCTGACGATGGTTTTCCGCGAGTCAGGTTGAGCTTGAGACCTTTGGCTTTGAAGGCAACGTAGTTTTGCTCGATTTGCCGGCGCAATTGGTTGATCTCTCGCGTGCCCTGGGCATGTGCCATATGAGAAGACAGCCATCCTTTGTCAGGTCGTGGGTGTAGCGCGCTTTTCAAGCCAGCGTGCAAGTACAGAACTTCGGGAAATTGCCTTCCATCGCCAAGATAACTCTAGTGAAGCATTTTCTCAGCTGCACCCGTCTTATGCGCCTGCTCTTTTATACACCTGCGCCAAGGCTCTACCTCGCCCTGGCAAGCACCAGAGTTATGTCATCGGGTTGCTCACCGCCGGCGATCCAATCGGTGACCGCGCCGGTGACGACGTCGCTGATCCGCGAAAGCGACTGCTCGCGGTGCCTCTGGATCAACTCGATGAGCCGCTCTTCTCCGAATTCGCCAAATTCATTTTCCGGCTCGGTAATGCCGTCGCTATAAGCTACGAATACATCGCCCGGTTGCAGGGGCACCGTGCTTTCTTCATAGGTCATGCCGTCGAAGAGTCCCACCACGGTGCCGGAGGTTTCCAGCCGGGTGAAGTTCCCGTTGCTGCCGAGCACGAGCGGAGGAAGATGGCCGGCATTGGAATATGTCAGCAAGCGCGATCTGGCGTCGTAGCAGGCCAGGAACATGGTTGCGTATTTCGCTGCAGGAGTACTGCGGAAGAGTTGATAATTCAGCGTCGCCATCAGCAGCGAGGGCGACAGTTCGGAATCGCCATCGCCGTTGTCGCGACAGTGCATCGCCAGAACGCTGCTCTCCGACACTCCAGCGCCGAGCGCCACGGAAGCCAGGGTACGCTCCGGCTCCAGCGAGTAAGCGCGAACGAAGGCATGGACCGTCGCCATCAGCAACGCCGCGGAGATTCCTTTGCCGCTAATGTCGCCGAGAGCGATCATGAGCCGGTCTTCCCGCAGTGGAATGAAGTCATAATAGTCGCCACTGACGGTGCGCGCCGGGCTGCATACTCCGTGGACCTCAAGCGTGGATAGTCCGCTTAAATCGGCAGGGAACAGCAGTGCTTGTACTTCGTGGGCGATAGCCAACTCGCCTTCCAGTCGCTGTTTCTCCTTCTGCTCCGCGATCAGATTGCCCAGCGATTGGGTCATCGAGTTAAACGACTGCTCCAGCGCCGCCATCTGGTCCAAGCTTTTCACTTCGATGCGATGCGTCAGCTCGCCACGATTCACGTATTGGGTCGCGCTGTATAGCTCGGCGACGGATCGTGTGACGCTGCGCGTAAGCCGTCCGCCGATGATCAAGGCAATCAGCTCGATGACTCCGAAGAAAATGCCGATGCCGAGCAGAGCCTGCATGAAGATTCCGGCATTCTCGCCGAGGCTGCTGAATAGGGTTCCGTACAGCAGCGACGCCCGCGTGTCGACCGCTATAAGTCCACTCATCGACTGTCCCGTCTGCCATTCGATCGCGTTGAAGCGCGTGGCGAAGGGAAAAGGGAAGTCCAGCGCGTACGCCGGTGGCGGCAGCTTTCCTGCCTCAACCCGTTTCGGCCCCGTAGCTCCATCTCGGGAAGTGCTGATGGTCACTGTCGAACCACCGAACTTGGTGGTGACACGATTGTTGTCGGTCGATACCTCAGCATTCTTGGGGTTCGTAGGCGCATTCGGCTTGGCTTTGATTTCTACGTCAGGGCTGAACAGCGTTACCTCTCCCAGTTCGGACGCAGCCTGGCGTAGAAGTTCCGGCGTGACCGGCACGTTGGAAATAACAGTAAGTTGGTGAGCCCCGTCGGTGACCCGCTTCACCGCTCTGAGCTGGACGCGGTTTTCATCGAGGACAAATCCGGCGAAATCTCCTTTGATCGCGGGCGACGACTTGATCGGTAGTTGCGCTGCGCCTTGTCCGGGTTCGGCAAGCATGAAACTCTTGTCGCCATCCCACACCGTCACCGAACGGTGACGAAAGTTTTCGTCGGAGGCGCTGGCGATCTCTGCCGCTAGTTGGGGATTCAGCTTGTCGGAACGCGCCAGGCTGCGGAACTGCGTCGCCAACGACTTGTTGGTTGCTTCCAGATGATGCAGCTCAGATTGCAGGTCCGACATGGCGACATAGGTGGCGAACTGTCCCGCGAAAAGGTACCCCGCGAGCAGCGCCATCGTGACCAGCAAAATCACCGGGATTACGCCGATGAACACGTAGGTAACGATCAGCCGGTTGCGCAGTCGCCACATCAGGCGCTTACGCACCCAGCGGAAGCCCAGAAACATTGCGAAGAGGACGAAAATGTAGGCGATAAAGCTGGCCCAGCCGCTCAGCATGGTTCCGGCGGGGGAACGGGTAATGAGACGCAACACCTCCAGCGCCAGCGCCAGATAACCGAACCATAGCGTGGTGCGGCCCAGCTTTGTCCGCGGATGAAGAGTGCGCTTCACCGAGGCGCGCACTTCTTCGGATTTTGGAAGTCTTATGGACATGCAGAAAGGTTCAGTCGCCAGATGGCTGCAACAGCCTAACTTTTAGATCTCGGGATAGAGGTCGAAGAAGGCCTCCACGCTTTGCCGCAACTGCTTCTCGATGTCGTCTTTGGACCCCTCGAGCAAATGCAGCGCAACGTGCGCCTCTCGCCCATTCTTAAGCTTAATCGTGCCTTCGCCAACTTCAGCCACCTCGTCTGAAGGCAGCAGACGCAGTCCGTAAATCAGAGTAAGCTTTGCCATCTCACGATTCTAGCCGTTTCCCAAAGTTGGAGCACTTGATAGAATCCGAAAGGTCTATACCTTACCTTTAAATCCTTGAGAGGGAAGATGTTGCAGCCGAAGTGCAACTGGTCGTCCGCACCCGGTTGCATCTTCCTGCGGGGAAGAGAATCAAACCGACTCCTATGTCTGAAAATGTTCGTGATGTCGTTATCATTGGCTCCGGATGTTCGGGCCTGACAGCCGCAATTTACGCGGCCCGCGCTAATCTTCGCCCGTTGGTCATCGACGGACATGAACCCGGCGGCCAGTTGGCCATCACCACGCTGGTAGAGAATTTCCCCGGCTTTCCCGAAGGGATCCAAGGCCCGGAACTCATTGAGAACATGCGCCAGCAGGCCACGCGTTTCGGTGCCGAATTTGTCGCCGGACACGTGGTCAGTGTTGATCTCAGCCAAAAGAACGTTGACTTGGGGAAGAAGCCGATCGAAGTGAATCTGGGGCGTGAAACGTTGTTGACGCGCACGCTGATCATCTCCAGTGGTGCTTCAGCCCGCTGGCTGGGGCTGCCCAGCGAGCAGGCCCTGATCGGCCACGGTGTTTCTTCCTGCGCTACCTGCGACGGCTTCTTCTTTTCCGGCAAGGAGATCGCGGTGATCGGCGGTGGCGATTCGGCAATGGAAGAAGCCTTGTTTTTGACCCGCTTCGCGTCGAAGGTAACTCTCATTCACCGTCGGGGCGAATTTCGTGCTTCCAAGATCATGCTTGATCGCGCCCACAAACACGACAAGATCGAGTTCCTCACCGACACCGTCGTGGACGAAGTGATGGACGTCAACAAGAAGGAAGTGACCGGTCTTCGCTTGCGTAACCTGAAGACCGGTGAGCAGTGGGATCTTCCGACCAGCGCGATGTTTCTGGGCATCGGCCACACTCCCAATGCGCAGTTCGTCGGAGATCAGCTCGATCGCGACGGCGAAGGCTATCTGATCCCGCAGGGCTATGTTTGTTCGCGCGCGCCGGGTGTGTTCATCAGCGGAGATGTGGCCGATCGTCATTACCGCCAAGCGGTTACTGCCGCTGGTACCGGTTGCATGGCGGCGCTGGAAGCCGAGAAGTACCTGGAAGAAATCGGAAAGTGACTGTGTTAGTCCCAGGCCGCTGCGGGTGACCGCTATGCGAGTATTGCTATCGCGCGCCCGGAGCGCTCCAGGTGACACTCCATCCAGTCAGAATAGCCTCAATTCTAGAGACATCGGGGTGTGCAGGATCGAAAGGTTCGCACTTGAGTCCTCCAAGATCAGATGGCAGCTCAAGCGAGGGATCGGTGTTGAGGAAGCAAATTCGGTCATGTTGGCGGAAAAGCCCGGTCAGCCACCCACCTTCGAAGATTACATTTTGTCTGGCCCGGGGCTTATGAGGAGGCGGGTCTGACATAGACACGAGTCGGCCCTCATCATCCGGAGTAAGCAATACAAATCCAGCGCAACAGTCGGCCAACAATTCTTCCAACTCCTGCAGCAGTTCTTTGCCTCTGCCCACCTGCTCGGCCAGGACTTTCGGGTGAATGCCTCGCCGTTCCAGGATCAGTTCAAGGCTCGTAAGCGCCAAGGTGTTGCGGCCATGCACAATGAAGACCGAGTTGGTCGGCATCCGTGCGGCAAGATCCAACGCGAAGCTCAAGCTGTTTACGGCGAACTCCATCGCAGTTCGTGTCTCACGAGAAAATTCCGGCGATCCTGGGCCGTTATGGAAGGAAGCGACGCCGAAGGGCCGCCCACGACGAGAAGGCAGTATGATCGGGGCGCAAAACATGGTCTTGATCGGTTCGCCTTCGTTGATGAAGCCAGGATCTACTTTCACATCTGAACTGTACTGAATTGTTTTCTGAGAAAACGCCCGTCCCGCCATGCCTTCATAGGTGGCAAATTCAGTCTTCTTGAACTTGCTCCGATCGAGCAGCCCTTCTTCGAAAAGGAAGTCGCCATCATTGAACAAGTGAAGCTTACCGTCGGGCCGGTAAACCAGAACAGAACCTGACTCGCAGAGGTCCGCTCCATCTCGATCTTTGCCAAGCACGATCATGCGCAAGAACCATTGCAAGATCTCAGACTGAGATTGCGTACGAGCGCCGTTCATGAAGCCGTTCAGCATGGTCATGGTGAGAGAAAGGTCCGCCATAAATTTCTCCAGTCCGAATACCCGCGGCTGCTCGCCGAGCAGGTCAACCTAAGGTTGAGGGCGATAGCAGGTGAAATCGGTCGGCAAGATTATGCTGACTTTCCGAGCTAAAGTCATGCATTTCTTTTCACGCGGAAGACCCGTGTTCTACCGCGAGAATCATTCGCGATTGCGTTGATAGCGGCAGCCGGATCGCTCCACAATCTCGTAACGCCAACTCCAGGAACAGATCTCTCCGGCGACGAGTCCCTTTCAAGTTTGGGGTGACCCTGCCGAAATTAACCGAGAGGGCAACTCCTGCAATTGGAGTGTTCTCGGGGCGATGGTTAGCAGTAGAATGAACCAGGGCAAAGTCAGGATTGGCGCCCATGGGAGAAATCTGCCCGGCGGGGCTCGCAATGACCAGGACATGCTTTCCGTCCCTCCTGCTAAACCACCCCAAAGGCAGAAGGACAGCTCGCCAGGAGACGATTCGTTCGTAAACGGACAGGCCGCCACTATCTATGTCATCCCCTGAATTTCTTTCGCAGGCACGGCCCGCTGAAGTGTTGCGCGAGGCCATACTGCGGCACGTCCGTTACACCTTGGTCCGCCCTACCTCGGAGCTCAAGCCTGCCGATTATCTCAAGCCGGTCTCGTTGGCCATCCGCGACCGCATCGTCGACCGGATGCTGGAGACCGAGTCCCGCTACCGTCATAAGGATTCGAAGAAGCTGTATTACCTCTCGATGGAATTCCTGATGGGCCGGTCGCTCGGCGACAACCTGTCGAACCTGCGGGTCGAGGAGCTTTGCCGCGAAGTGCTGGCTGGATTCGGCGTTAGCCTCGACGAGGTGCTTAGACAGCGAGAGCGACGCCGGGTTGGGTAACGGCGGTCTTGGCCGTTTGGCGGCTTGCTTCCTGGAATCGTTGGCAACCCTGGGTATGCCGGGTTTCGGCTACGGTATCGATTACGAATACGGCCTGTTCAAGCAGGAAATCTTCAACGGCTTCCAGCGCGAGAAGCCCGACCGCTGGAAGGCTGACGGAACTCCGTTTCAGATCGAGCATCCGGAAGAGGCAGTCAATATTCCGCTGTATGGAAAGGTCGACGCCGGTGGCATGGAGGCCGAAGACGGCCTGAAGCAACCCTGGCTTAACTCCAAGATTGTGGTCGGCATCCCCACCGACATGCCCATCGTCGGCTACCTTGGTCAAACCGTGAACTGGCTGCGCCTATTTACTGCGCGCGCCTCTGAAGATTTCGATATCGAGATTTTCAATCGCGGGGATTACATCCGCGCCGTCGAACAGAAAATCGCATCGGAAAACATCTCGCGCGTGCTGTATCCATCCGATTCGGTGATGAGCGGCAAGGAACTGCGTCTCATACAGGAATACTTTCTGGTGGCCTGTGCCATCGGCGACCTGATGCGGCGCTTCCGCCAGCAACACAAGAATATCGGGCTTGCTGCCCTCCAAGGTCGCCATCCAGATGAACGATACGCATCCCAGCCTGGCCGTAGCGGAGCTGATGCGGATTCTCCTGGATGAAGACCAGCTGTCGTGGGAAGACGCCTGGGACATCACCCGGCAAACGCTGGCCTATACCAATCACACGTTATTGCCGGAGGCGCTGGAAAAGTGGTCGGTGCCGCTGCTGGAGAAGGTTTTGCCGCGGCACATGTTGATCATCTTCAACATCAATCACAAGTTCCTGCGCGAGATGAAGCAATACTCATTCCTGGACGACGAAAAGCTGCGCAAGATGTCGATCATCGAGGAGGGGTACGAAAAGCAGGTGCGGATGGCGCATGCTCTGCATGGTGGGCAGCCATTCGGTGAATGGTGTCTCCAAGCTGCACAGCGACCTGATCGTCAACTCGCTGGTACCTGAATTTGCGCAGATCTGGCCGGAGAAATTCAACAACAAGACGAATGGCGTGGCCCCTCGCCGCTGGTTGATGAAGGCGAACGAAGGTCTCACGGAACTCATCAGCCGTACCCTCGACGAGAATAAGTGGATCACCGACCTGCGCAAGCTGCGCGACCTGGAACCGTTTGCGGAAGATGAGGAATTCCGTGAATTGTTCAAGGAAGTAAAGCGGCAGAACAAACTAAAGCTGGCCGGCGTGATTCAGGACCTGAGCGGCGTGTCGGTTGATCCGGACTCGATGTTCGACGTCCAGATCAAGCGCATTCACGAATACAAGCGGCAACTGTTGAATGTGATGGGCATCATCCACGACTATCTCGGCATTGTCGAGCGAGGCGAGATGCCAGCCGTGGCGCGCACCTACATTTTCGCCGGCAAAGCTGCCCCTGGATATTGGGCCGCCAAGCAGATCATCAAGCTCATTCATAGCGTGGCCGACGTGGTGAACAACGATGAGAAGGCCAAAGACCTGATCAAGATCGCCTTCCTGCCAGACTATCGCGTCTCCCTGGCACAGGTGATTATTCCGGCAGCCGATCTCAGCGAACAGATTTCCATGGCGGGAATGGAGGCTTCCGGAACCGGTAACATGAAGCTGGCGATGAACGGGGCACTGACCATCGGCACGTATGACGGCGCCAATATCGAGATCGCAGAAGAAGTAGGTGAGGACAATATCTATATCTTCGGGCTGCGCGCTGAAGAGATCCGCGAAATGCAGCAGAAGGGTTCGTACAATCCCCATGAACGTTACGATGCCGACGCCTCGGTCCGGGAAGTAATGGACGCGTTGACCTCAGATCGCTTCTGCCCGAATGAGCATGGTTTGTTCCGTTGGATTTTCGATGAACTGGTGCATCGCGGAGACCGCTACTTTCACATCGCCGATTTTCCCAGCTATGTGGAGATGCAGGAAGTCATCGGCGCTGACTACCTGAACGAGGAAAGCTGGTGGCGCAAAGCCGTCCTGAATGTTGCCCGCATCGGTAAGTTTTCCAGCGACCGCACCATTTTGGAGTACGCGCGAGACATCTGGCATATTGGACCTTTCGAGAGTAAGGCGCGGGCTGTCAAGGTTCCGGCTCGCACCGTCGCTCCCCTCAAAACAGCCACGGAAGCGGTACCCACCAGCGAGGCTTCTGCCGAGGTGGAGAGCAAGCAGGTAGCCGACTAATCCTCGGGCTGGTGATAATAGGGGGTAGCGTCCCTTCAGGCATGCATTCAGCTAGGCCGATCCCTGTGCCGCCAGCGGAGAACCGGACGCGGTCTGCTCTTCACTCGAAGCTACATCCACTAGAGGAAAGCCAAGTGCCTTCCATTCGTGAAAGCCGCCCAGCAGCGGTCGCACACCGTGAATCCCCAGCTTCCTCAGTTGCAGCGCCACACGGGCGCTGGTGGCTTCGTTTGGTCAAGTACAGAAAAGAATAATCTCGCCATCGCGGCTGATTTCATTGTTCCGCTTTTGCAGATCTTCAGGCGATATCTGCACCGCCCCAGGCAAAGTTCTGGGGTCGGTCAGCACATCCAGGGGATGGCGCAGATCGATGATGACAGGGCGTTCGCCCGATTCCAGTTGATGCTTGAGTTCGTCGGGCGTGATGCGGTCGCCCTTAACTTGCTCGATAAAACGTTGCCGTTCGCGCCAGCGATAGAGCACGTAAGCAACGACTCCGGTGGCAAACAGTACCAGGAAGCCCCCACCGAGCAGGTGAGCGTCGGCGGCGACCCGGTCTAGTTGCTTGCTGAAGAGGAAGCCAACCGTAGCGTAGCCGGTCGTCCAGAGCAGCGCGCCCAGTAAATCGAAAATGAGGAAGCGGGGATACTCGACCTTCACCATTCCGGCAAGTGCGGGGGCTGCCGTATTGAGACCAGGAACGAACTTACAAATAAGCAGCGTGCGCGGGCCGTACTTGCTGAAGATGGTTTCAGTGCGGCGAACGCAAGAATCGGGCTCCATGGAGATGCGGCAGAGCAAATTCAGCACCACGGCTCCGCGGCGCTGGCCGAAGTGGTACCAGAAGAGGTCAGCACCAAGGCACCCGGCGGTTCCAGCCAGTACAACCAAAGGCAGGCTCATCCGGTGCTGACCGGCGAGCGCCCCGGCAGCCAGCAAGAGAGGTGTGGCCAGGATGGGCAACCCGCCCTGTTCGATCAGTACCCAGACGAACAGCAGGGCATAGCCGTACTGAACTACGAATTGCAAGGTATCAGCCATTGATGTTCAGCAGGACAACCGTACAAAGCTAGTTGATGCGCTGGCTTCGAGGAAGGGTTCCGCTTGAGCGCAGTATAAATCAGAACGATATAACGCCGCGGTGCCGGCACATAAATTTCTGGGGTGTCAGACGATTAGCTCTGTGCGGGTGCAGTGATCGCGGCTGAGCCGGGGTCGCGCTTCTGCTCAAGCGCCTCTTTCTCTTTGGTTTCCCAAGTCAGAATCTTCAGATCGAGCACGAAGATCGAGTACAGCACGGGAACCATCAACAATGTGATGAAGGTTGCGACCGTTAATCCACCGATCTGAGCGTAGCAGAGGGGCTGCCACAACGGGCCGCCGTGCATCGCCAGCGGGAACAGCGCCAGCACGGTCGCGCCTACGGTGATCAGCACCGGACGCAGGCGGATGATTCCGGCATCGATCACCGCTTCCTCGAAAGGCTCTCCTTTGGCGTGCATCTCCTCGATGAAGTCAAAGAGGACGATCACGTGACTGACAATCACGCCAATCAGGCTTGCGATTCCCAGAAATGCCATGAATCCGAACGAGGTGTGCATGATCCACAGTCCAAAGATTGCGCCCGCCACTCCGTAGGGCGCGGCCGCGAACACCAGGATCGGCTTGACCGCATTGTTGAATTGGAAGAGCAACGCTAGATAGATTGCCGCAATGGAGATAGCCAGCACGACCGACAAGTTGCGGAAGCCATCCTGCTGCTTGTTGTACTCGCCACCGATCGTCAAACGATAGCCAGGAGGCATGGTCTTCTCGAACTCTCGCAGCTTGGGGAGAGCGACATTGGTGATTTCCGACGCCAGATGGCCCGGCGCCGGAAAGGCATAAATCGACATCTCGCGGAAGTGGTCGATGCGAATAATGCGGTCCGTCATCATGCTGTTCTGGATATCGGAGACTTGCACCAGAGGAATCTTGGTGTTGTCGTTCGAGGATGACGAGTACACGTAGAGATTCTGGATGTCGGACAGCCTCGACCGCTCGCTCATCTGCAGACGGGCCACCACCGGAATGTTCTTATCTCCGTCTTGCAACGTAGTCACGGTGACCCCGCTCATGGCGCTGGTGGCCGAGTTGGCCACGTCCATGTTCGTGATGCCCGCCAGATTGGCCCGATCGGGATCGATATTCAACGTGACTTGGAAACTTTCCTTCTGCCATTCGTTGCGCACCCGTCGGGCTTCGTTGGCGGAGCGAATAATATCTTCGACCTGGGACGCCAACCGGCGCAGTTCGGCGATATCCTGAGCGCTCTGCGACGTGCTCACGTCGGCTTCGCTAACGACGCGAATTTCAACTGGATAGTTGACTGGCGTGGTTTGCAACTGTCGGTAATCGCAGCGAACGCCGGGCAATTTCGCGGTGAGGACCGGTTGCACCTGGTTGACGAACTGCGGCGTCAGGTCTTTGCTGGTCAATTGAACCAGCACCTGCGCATAGTTGAGCTGCTTCGGCTGCGGTGAAACCGAGAACCAGAAACGCGGACTGCCACCCCCAACCCATGTGGTCACGTACTTCAAAACTTGGGAGGGATTGCCATCTTTGTCGGGATGCTGCTTTCCCCATTCCTCCGCTTGCTGGCGAATGATCTGTTCGACCCCCTGCGCCGCCTGGTTGGTGGCATCGAAGTTGGCGTCGTTGGGCAGCCAGACGTCAACATAGGACCAGTACTGCACATCGTCGGGAAAGAATGATGTCTTCAACTGCGAGAAGAGAAATCCGCCCAGCACCAGGAAAGCGAGCGAACCAATCGCGACCTTCCAGCGATGCTCGATCGCAAACTTGGCGACACTAGCATAGAACCCCGTGAAGCCGGTGGTTCGGCGCTCTTCAATGGGAGCTTCCGGCTTCTTGCCCGGCCGCAGCAGATAGTAGCCCAGCAGGGGAATGAACGTCATCGACGCGAGCCGCGAACAAACCAGCGCAACCGTCATTACCACCGGCAGGCTATAGATGAATTCGCCGGTGGTTCCCGTGATCATCAGGAAGGGCAGGTAGGCGACGATGTTGGTGATGGTCGCATACAGAATCGCGGTCGCGATCTTCGTGGGACCAAGCCAGGGCGCAATGATTCGCGGCTGTCCCTCGGCCAGCATTCGCTTAATGGAGTCCCCGGCAACCACCGGATCGTCGACCAGCAGTCCCAGCGCGATAATCAGCGATGCCACCGAAACCTGCTGCACATCGATGCCCAGCAAGTAGATCGTACCGAACGTCATGGCCAGCGTGATCGGAATGGAGATCGCCATCAGTACCGCCGAGCGCCACTCCCAGAAGCCGATCAGCGAAACGATGACTACCAGAATGATGGCTTCGTAGAGCGCGTCCATGAAGAGGTCGATCTGCTCTTTTACCTGGACGGGTTGGCTGGAAGTAGGAACGATGACCAAATCGTCAGGCAGATAGTGCTTGATGCCGGCCAGCTTCTCTTCTACGTGGCGGCCGAACAGATCGATTTGCTGGCCGGATCGCATGTTGACGCCCAGCGTAATGGCGCGACTGCGGAGCCACTGTCCAGCGGGATCGCGCCAAGTGAGGTAATTCAGGAATGTCGGCGGGCTCTGATAGGTGCGCGAGATGTCGACCAGGTCGCGCAAGTAGACGGGGCTGTTAGACGACGAAACGCCGATGATTACGTTGCCGATGGCGGGCGCATCGGGAAACAGACCGGAAGGATTGATTACCAAGTCTTGCGGCCCAACCTCGAGGGAGCCCGCGGGCAGAGTAATGTTTTGAGCGTTGAGAATGTCTTTGAGCTTTGAAGGATCGTATCCGTATTGCGCCAGCCGTTGCTGGGAGTAATCGAGGTAAATCTGTTCTTGCAGCACGCCAGAGCGAGTAACCGTCGAAGTTTCGGGAACGCCCTGCAGCGTCCGCTGGATCAGGTCGGTGTAATTGTCGAGTTGGCGATAGGAGTATTTCGCACCCGCGACCTTCGCGAGTTCAGCCTCGGTGTTCGCCGGATTGCGGATGATAGCCGGCTGCCAGGCATCGGGATAGAGTTCGGACTGGTGAAGGTTGTCCTTGATCAACTGTCTGCCGCGCTGGCGAATGGTCTCGTCATCAAAGGCGGTGCTGGCATCAAGGCCGACGTATCCCGGGCCGTCAAAAAAGTGCAGATCCTTCAACGTGCCATTGCGTCGGCCGATTTCAGCGATGCTTTCGAAATTGCTGCGCACCGGGCCCGCCGCTACCGATAGCGGGAACGCATAGATGACGCTGACGCGAGGCTGCGGCGCATTCTTTGCGAGTGCGGCGCGAGTGGCTTCAATGGCCTTCCTGATGGCGATGGCCCGCAGTGCGACTTCCGTGGGTGTGACGTTTGGACTCGCCACGGTGAGCATCAGCGCTGCCGTGTCGCCAAAGTTGCTGTTGAACTGAATCGGCCCGGCGCCGCGCGGAAGCTGTAGCTGGTTCAACTTGAGATTGATGTCGCTGAACTGTTTCTGTTTGTCCTTTACGTTGTCGTCCAGTTGGATGTAGACGACCGAGAGCCCGGGAAAGCTGAGCGAGCGTATGCCGAAGTTGGAAGGACTGGACGGGCGGATGGTGGAGTTCTGCGCGGCCATCTGCTCAATGGGACGAGTGACCAGTTGCTCGACTTGTTCAGCGGTGGCGCCGGGCCATTGGCATTGCGCCGACGCCACCCTGACCGGAATGTCCGGGTCCTTGCGTTTGGGCATGTGCTGATAGCCGTACCAGCCCCAAAGGAAAGTCGCCAGCAGCAGAATCATCGCGACTTGCCGGTGCTCGGTAAAGAACCGGGCCACGTTGTGCGTGGTGGCGATAATCTCTGCGTCCGACTTGTGATGGGTTGCCATACGCTTCTTCGGATTCCGCGGCAGCACGCCGCTGCTACTACCGACACTTACGGGATGATGCGCACTTGATCGCCATTCTTGATCATGTTGGTTCCGGAGGTGACGACACGATCCCCAACATTGACGCCACTCTGCACCGCAATCATGTTGCCGTAGGTATTGCCCAGGGTCACATTCTGGGTATGAACTTTCACCGTGTCTCCCGAGCCTTCGGTCACGAACACCGCAAAGCCGTCCGGATTCGATGGATTTCGGACGACCGAGCTAATCGGCAGCACCGCGACTCCTCCGGACGGCGATGGCGTGCCAATCGTGATGGACGCGATCATTCCTGATTTCAGCAGGTTTTGCGGATTATCGATGCGAACCTCCACTGAGTACACCCGGCTCTTGGGGTCAGCAGCGGCTGAAATCGCCGTGACGTGGCCGGAGAATCCATTCGGCAAAGCTTCCGCGGTAATCGTTTGCGGACTGCCAGGCTTGATGCGGGCGACCGCAGTGTCGGGCACGCCGAAAACTGCCTTCACGGTTCGGGTATCGGCAAGCGTGAAGCCGTTGGTAGCGGGGCCTACCAGAGTTCCAACATCCACATTTCGCTTGAGCACCCAGGAGTCGAACGGGGCGCGCAGTTCGCAGTAACTGAGGGCCAGTTGGGCCTCCGCGACCGAAGCGTTGGCGCTGTCGACCGCAGCTTGTGTGCTCTGGTCTTGTGCCCGACTATCGTCGAAATCAGGCTGAGTGGCAGCGCCAACCTTATAGAGTGCCGACATGCGGCCGAAGGATAACTCAGCGCGCTCATGCTCAGCCTTTGCGCGCGCCAGCTGTGCCTTGGCCTGGTCCAGCTTCTGCTGGAAGTCGTCCTGCTGCACCGTAGCCAGCACGGTTCCTTTCGTCACATAGTCGCCCTGATCGATATTGCGGACATGACCCTCGGCGTCGCGCACCTGGCGAATACTGACCAGATAGCCGTTCGACTTGAACGACAGGTCCACCTGCTGATAAGGCTGGATGTTGGCGGAGTAGGTATTCGTCGTGCCGGTATCGATTTTGCGCACCTCGGCGGTACGCACTGGAACGGGCGGCGCCTCACCGGCAGTCTTTTCTCCGCAAGCTATCTGCAAGCCGGCGATAACGGTAACAGCCGCTAGAGAAAGTGTGGCGAGCAGACGCTTCTTTTTGCCCTCAGGAATCTTCATGCTAATCCTCGCCAAGCGCTTTCTGGAAGTTGGCTTTAGCCGTCCAGAAGGAGGCGATTGCCTCGTTGTAATCGGAGTCGGCTTTTTGCACCGCAGACTGTTGTTGCAACACGTCACGAAGCAGCGCTGTCTTCTGTTCGTACTTTTGATTCACTTCGCGTAGCTTCTCCCGCGCCCCCTCCTGCTGCGTGCTGGCTACATCCACCGCCATTCGGGCCTCCTGCAGCGCGCGGAACTGCTTGTTCACATTGATCAGCACGCTGGATTTCGTCTGATCCAGATTCAATTTGCTCTGCTCAACGGCGACCGTTTTTTCGCTGACCACATCCTTGCGCCGGCCCCAGTCGAAGGGCTCCCAACTGAACTCGATGCCAAGGCCCATGATGTTGGTCGGCACGAAGTTAACGCCGAACGGGGAAATGTAGTGAAACGAAGCGCCAATATCGGGAATGTACTCGGACTTCGCCAGACGTCTGACGGTGTCGGCCTGCAGGATTTTGATCTCGGCTTCCTTGATATTGGGATTCTGCGCGACGGCAATTGCCTGCGCGGCCTTCAGGTCTGTCTCAACCGGTGACAACTCCTTGTCTTCGGTCGCGCGAAAGTCGATCGTGATATCGCGTCCCAGAAGATTGTTCAAAGTTTCCTTGGCCGTCTGGAGCTTGTCCTGATCCTGCAGCAGTTCCAAGCGCTCCTGCGCGAGCTTGGTCTTCACATCCAGGCTTTCGGACAACAAAACGACTTTCTCTTTTACGTACTCGGTGGAGATTCGGTCCAGTTCTTCGTACTGTTTGATACTCGCCTGCGTGGCTTCGATGACGTTTTGAATCTCGACCACCGAGTAATATGCCTGCCGCACATCATTCACCACAGTGTTTTTTTCTTCGCGCAACTGCTGCACCGACTGTTCCACCGACAATTGCTCCCCGTGGACATGAAGATTGATCTTGTACAAGGTCAGCAGTGGCTGCGACGCGGTCGCGAAAATGTAAGCGGTCGGCTGGCTGGGCGTGGTGATAGCAGTGTTGGTGGCCGGGATCGGGCCGATTCCCGGATAGGTGCCGAACTGTCCTGCCGGAACATCGAAGCTGATCGGCGAAAGCAATTGAGATCCGAACGCGTAGAAGTTGAAGGAGGGTAGCCGCTTGGTTTTAGCAGCCAGAACCTTGTCCTTGGAACTGTCGACGCTGAGGGTGACAATCTTCAAGTCGCGATTGTTGGCGACTGCTATCGTGACCGCCTGATCGATCGTAAGCAGATCGGGGGTGGGGCTCTCGTCCTGCATCGTTGCGTCCGCAACCGAGCAGAGGTACAAACCGAAAAGCAGCAGCCTGCCGACGGAGGTCAGCGATCGTGGCATGAAAGTATCCCGGCTGTGCAGGACAACCCTCCTCGAACGGCAATCAATCAGCGTTTTGCTAGCAAGGAATTAAACCATTTTCAGCTTTGAAAGGGGAGCGAATTTTTCCATGAGCGCCACCGGCCGGATGGCTGAAAACGGGCGACGGGCGCGGAGTTCGATTAAGATTCTCTTCGCCTCAGCGGGGCCCTGGTTCCGATTAGAACAAGGGAAACAAGCGGCGAATGCGAGGCGACGGCTTCTCCCGGGCGGGCATCGTAAAGTCTGCGATTCAGGTGTAAAGTTTGGCAAGCAGGAGGATGCATGCACAAGACGCAAATAATGATGGCGACGATTTTCGTGCTGTTCCTGAGCCTGGCTGGTTTGGCCGCGGCACAGTCGGCACAAGCACCACAGTCGAACCAGTCGGTCCAGACCGCCCCGAACGGCGCCCCCAGTTCGCAGCCCGCGGACGAGGCGTTATCTCCCCAGAGCCAAGACAAGTTGGTGCGAGAGATCCGCCATGAGCTGATCATGCTGCCGTATTACGGCGTGTTCGACAACCTTGCTTTTCAGCTGCAGGGCCGCACCGTTATTTTAGAGGGTCAGGTGGCGAACTCCATCCTGAAGCCTGACGCCGAGAATGTAGTGAAGAGAGTTGAGGGAGTGGAAAAGGTTGTTAACAACATTCAAGTTCTTCCGCCCTCTCCAATGGATCAGCGGATTCGCGAGCAGGTGTACCGGGCAATCTATGGCTACGGGCCGCTCTTTAAGTACGCCAATCTTTCGATACCGCCCATTCACATCATTGTGCAGAGCGGCCACGTGACTCTGGAAGGAGTGGTCAATAACGAGACTGATAAGGGGCTTTGTACGATGCGCGTGAAGCAGGTTCCGTCGGTCTTTTCGGTCACCAACAATCTCCGCGTGGTCAAGCCGTAACGGCTCGCCGGACCTGTGCGCGAGGGCCTGAACCGAGGATCGGACGACCCGAAAATCGTGGAATTAGGGGCAGCATCTCCTGTCCGCTGGCTAGCATCTATCTCGGCTAGCGTGGGATAGCAAACCACGTCTGAATTCGGGCTGATTGATCGATGACCCAAAACTCCGGCAATAGCATTCCTCTTCGTCAGTTTGGAAAAACAAACGTGAAGATTTCTGCCCTTGGCATGGGCGGACATCACTTGGGAGATGCTCCCGATGAACAGACCGCCGTGCGCATCGTGCAGGAGGCCTGCGACGGCGGCATAACCTTCTTTGACAATTGCTGGGAATACCATCGCGGCAAGTCCGAGATCTGGATGGGTAGAGGCCTGAAGGGCCGCCGCGAGCAGGTGTTCCTGATGACGAAAGTCTGCACCCATGGGCGGGAAGCAAGCCTTGCCATGCAGATGCTGGAGCAGTCCCTGAACCGGCTGCAGACGGATCATCTCGATCTGTGGCAAATCCACGGTGTGTCCTTCGAAAACGATCCCGACCTATTTATTCGACCCAATGGCGCGGCCGAGGCCCTCCGCAAGGCCAAGGAACAAGGCAAGGTTCGGTTCGTTGGATTCACCGGTCATAAAGATCCCCAGATTCATTTGAAAATGCTGAACGTGGGTTTCCCTTTTGATTCGGTTCAAATGCCATTGAACGCCTTCGATTCGCAGTTTCATAGTTTCGAAACTGAGGTGTTGCCGGAATTGAACAAGCGCGGCATCGCGGCCTTGGGCATGAAGCCGATCAATGGTCATGGCGAGCCGGTAAAGGCTGGCGTGGTAACCGCGCAAGAAGCCCTTCGCTACGCCATGAGCCTGCCGGTCACAACCACGATTACCGGGATGGAAAGCCTGGAAGTCTTGCGGCAAAATCTTGCGGTCGCTCAGGGTTTTCAGCCGATGTCGCCGCAGGAAATGCAGGCATTGCGGGATCGCGTCAAGCCCGAGGCGGGCGACGGCCGATTTGAGTTATATAAGCTGTCGCTGAAGTTCGATAATCCCGAGGCACGACTGGCGCACCAATTCCCGCTCGACACGCAATCGGTGGAAGTGAAAGAGATGTTGCAGGCTACTAAGAATACGGGACACCCGTTCCCTAAAGTTTCCTAAGGGCAATGAAATCATGGGCCACAGTCACGACTCGAGTCGGCGACGCTTCATGCAGGGAGCGGCGATACTGGGAGCAACCACGGTTGCCAATCGTATGAGCTTTGCGCAGGAACAACAAAAGGCGGGTGGTGCAGGCGAGACTCATTCCGGCGAGTCGGTGCCGCATCGCCCCTTGGGCCGAACGGACATCCAGGTCTCTGCGATGGCGCTGGGAGGCTACCACTTGGGCTCCGCCAAGAATCAGCAGGAGGCCAACGAGATCGTCGCGCAGGCCATGGACGCGGGAGTCAACTTTTTCGACAATGCATGGGACTATCATGACGGTCACAGTGAAGAAGTGCTGGGAATTGCTCTCAAAGGCAAGCGGCACCAAGCCGTGGTGATGACCAAGGTTTGCACCCACGGCCGCAGCAAGGATGTGGCGATGAAACAACTGGAAGAATCCTTGCGTCGTTTGCAGACCGACCATCTTGATCTCTGGCAAATCCACGAAGTGATCTACGAGACCGATCCAGACCTGATCTTTGCGCCGGGCGGAGCGGCGGAAGCGCTGCAACAAGCCAAGCAGCAGGGCAAGGTGAGAGCTATCGGATTTACCGGTCACAAAGATCCAAGCATCCATCTGCGAATGCTTTCCCACAATTTCCCGTTCGATACCGTGCAGATGCCGCTGAATTGTCTCGATGCAACGTTTCGAAGTTTCGAGACGAATGTACTCCCCGAAGCGCGCAAGCAGGGCATTGCCGTGCTGGGAATGAAGAGCATGGGCGGCAGCGGCGAGATCATCACGCATGGAGCGGCGACCCCAGAAGAAGCCCTGCGGTATGCCATGAGCTTGCCCGTGGCCGCGACCATCAGTGGCGTGGATTCGATGGACATTTTGCAGCAGAACCTGGCCATCGCCCGCGGCTTCCAGCCGATGCCACCAGCCGAAATGCAGGCGCTGCGCGAGCGTTGCAAGACTTTTGCCGCCGATGGCCGCTTTGAATTGTTCAAGGTCACCAAGAAATACGACGGGAGTGTAGGCCGGGAACAACATCATTTCCCCTCGTCAGAAGAGCTGCCTGCCTAATTCCTTCTGCCCCAGCGTTTTCTACCGCGGCGAATCGCTCAACCAGCTGCTTCGCCGTTCTCATTTCTTCTTACCCCGACTTCCCGATCCAGTACCTTTACGAAAAACTTACGACTTCCTTAGCCACGCCTTACTAGCGAAATGCTCCAATCAGTTGGTTGGAAAACGCACACGTAGGAGTGTGCCGAAGGAAGTTATGACAACACTATTCTTTTTTATCTGCGCAGTGAGTGTAGTGTTTTTCGGAATTTTTCTTGTGGCGTGTTGGACGCCCAGGCTCAAGTCAAAACATGTGCCGGTCGTTCGCAAGGCGCCGCCTGAATCGCAAGCGGTTGACGCAGCCGCAGGGCGCCGTTTCTTTGTCCATCTGGAAGAGCAGATGGCGCACTTCATTTCGGTACATGGTCGCACAGCGGCGGTCTTGCTGATTGCGACCGCAATGTTGCCGCTAATGGCACAGGGACAGGATGGGACCGGCCCGTCGAGCGAGCAGCCTGCCAGTTCAACCGATCAGCAATCGGCTGTAACCGACCCGTCGATTCCCCCCGCGGTCGCAAAGCAGCTTGAGGCCATGCAAAGGCGGATCGATCAGCTGGAAAAGGAACTCAACACTCGGGCCCCTGAAGGTACGCCTCTAAGCTCGAAGGCCACTGCCCCGGTTCACGTGATCGGTGAGCAAACAGCGCCCGCTTCCGCGCCTGCCGAATCCGCTTTGGCCACCCCGGAAAGTCCGGGCAAACCAGCACCGTTTTCGTTTGCTGATTTCAGCTGGTTGAATGGCAACTCACGCATCAAAGAGGTTCCCTTCGACAGCAAGTTCTTCACTCCAGAGATCAGGGCTGACGTCGATTACATCTACGACTTCGCCCATCCCGCAGGACGACACCATTGGCGGATCCAGCGAAATTTTTCGAACCAACGAATTCCAAGTTACGCAACTGGGTGTGGGCGGCGACTTTCACTGGGACAACGTCCAGGCAAGGCTAATGACCCAGTTTGGCATGTACTCCCAGACCACTCCACGCAATGATGCCAGCCCGGCACGTGGGCAGTGGCAACTTGCTGATGCCTATCGTTACATTTCGGAAGCGTATGCCGGGTACCACTTCAACGCGTGGGACGGGATCAACGTGCAAGCCGGCATTTTCATGTCTTACATCGGCCTGTTCAGCTATTACAACTTCGACAACTGGGCGTACCAGCCATCCTATGTGTCGTCTAATACGCCATGGTTCTTCAATGGCATGCGCGTCCAGATTTATCCCAACGAGCACTTGAAGATTGAGCCGTGGCTCATCAATGGATGGCAATCGTATGGGCGATTCAACAATCGGCCAGGCATTGGGGCGCAGATCTTGTGGCGGCCAAATGGTTCGTTTGAATTTGTGGGTAACCAATACGCTTTGGGCGAGGACACGTTGGGCGTTCCCGGCCGGGTGCGCTATCACACCGACGACAGCATTCAGTGGAAGTATTACGACCATCCTGGCCGTACGCTCGACAAGATGGCATTTTCTCTTACTGGCGACATGGGCTGCGAACACGGCGGGGGAGTGAGTTGCGCCGGCGATTCCGCAAAAGGTCCCAAGCAGAGCTTTATCGGTTACATGTTCTATAACCGCTTCTGGTTCCACAAGGACCTCTACGGTGTAACTCTGGGTGGCGGCCAGATCAACAATCCTGGCCGGTACCTTGTTTTATTGCCGCCAATCAACGGCGCCACGGCGATCTCGGGAACACCGTATTTCACAGAAAATCCTGGGCAGCCCTTCAAGGCATGGGATACGTCGGCCACCTTTAGCTATATGCCGAGTCAATACATCACGTTTCAGTTTGAGTATGACCATCGTGCCTCGAACGTGCCGTATTTCTCGGGGCCGGGCGGAATCACACCTCCAGGCGGCAATACGGGCGATCCGGGGTCGATCGTTCCGGGCTTCGCGCCTGACCTGGTCAAAACACAGAACACGCTGGACATGGCCATCATGGTTATGTTTTAGCAAGCTCGAAAGTAGAGCGCCTATCACAGCCTCTGGCGATTCCGCGATGTACAGTGTACGGAGTTAGAGCGGTAAGCCAGAGGTGAGAGATGTTCGGAGCGATTGGAAAACGCATTAGGAAAGTGGCGCGGGCGATGATTGTTACCAGCGTAGCTATGACACTCATGCAGCTAGCGCAAGCACAACAACCGCAGACCCAATCCGCCGGAACGGTAACCGTCTCGGCACAAACTATGGAACGGCTGGAACAACATCTCGCGGAACTGGAAACCGAAGT
Source organism: uncultured Acidobacteriaceae bacterium (assembly GCA_963833305.1). Lineage (GTDB taxonomy): Bacteria > Acidobacteriota > Terriglobia > Terriglobales > Acidobacteriaceae > Bog-257. Next base: position 722,409 of record CAWHXN010000011.1, read on the forward strand.
GACGGAGTTGAAGACGCAAGTACGAGAATTGCGCTCAGCTTCTGCTTCGACGCCGGGCGCCGGTCCCACCACCGGACTTGCGCACGACACGGCAGATGGTGTGGCCGAAGGCGCTGTTGCTTCGAACAGCGCTGAAGCCGCGAGTTCGCTTTCCAGTGAAGATCGCAGTGTCTTGAACTATCTGAAGGGCACAACGATCAATGGAGTGGTCGATACCTACTACGAATATAACTTCAACGATCCGGTTGGCCGGGTGAACTTGCTGCGAGCTTACGATGTCAGCAGTAACGCGTTCAGTCTGAATCAGGCCGGACTGGTCATCGAGCGGGCTCCCGATATCGCTGCCGGTCGTCGCTATGGAGCCCGTCTCGATCTGCAATTCGGACAGGCAACCGCAACCTTGCAAGGCAATCCCCTCAACGAGCCTCGCCCGGATATTTACCGCAACATCTTTCAGGCATACGGAACATATGTTGTCCCGCTAGGAAACGGACTGACTGTAGATTTTGGTAAGTGGGCTAGTTCGCTAGGTTACGAAGGCAATTACACGCAATTTCAAATGAACTATTCGCGCTCCTACTGGTTTAACGTTCTGCCTTTCTACCACATGGGAGTGAATGCCAACTACAAGTTAAACGGCAAGCTCGCATTCAACTACTGGATCGTTAACGGTACGAATCAAACCGAACCGACCAATGGCTTCAAAGACGAACTATTTGGTTTTGTAGTGACGCCGACGAAGAACATCAGTTGGACTGTGAACTACTACTTAGGCCAGGAACATCCGAATGCTCTTGCCGTGGCGACCTGCGGTCCGGTGCCGGTACAGCCGGGACTCTGCTTCCAGCAGATCAGTCCAGCCCCCAATGGCAAGACCAATATTTTTGATAGTTATGTCGCCTGGCAAACCACTCCGAAGCTATCACTGGTGCTGGAAGGGGATTATGAAATTGTGCGCTTGGGAGCTTTAAGCCAACCTTCCACTCCGTCGGAGGTATGGGGTGGAGCAGCTTATGCCAAGTATCAAATCACGCCGCGAACCTATCTTGCCGGGCGTACTGAATACCTTTCCGATACCGGCGGACTCTTTACTGGAATCACCAGCTATACCGAGGCATTGAAGGAAGTCACGGCGACCTATGATTTCCAATTGGCTGATGGTCTCGACATGCGGTGGGAGTACCGGCGGGATTTTTCCAATCGCCCAATCTTTTTGACGAACACGCAGGGAGTGTTCAGTACGGATCAGAACACGGCAACGCTCGGAGTGATCTGGTGGTTTGGCCGCAAACAAGGACCGTGGTAATGAGCACGGCGTAGGAGTTCGCAATGCAAGACTTGGTATTTGTCGCAATCACGATTGCTTTCTTCGCCCTGTCGCTGGGGTACGTTCACTTTTGCGACCGGATTAAGTGAGGGGGACCCATGCACACACAATCCATCGTCATGATGACCATCTGCGCGCTGATGATGATCTACCTGTTCTACGCGCTGTTACGCCCGGAGAAGTTCTGACATGACTATCAATGGATGGTTTCAAATCGCGATCTTTCTCGGGTTGATTCTGGCGGTCACGAAGCCGATGGGTGTGTTCCTGGCCCGGGTATTCAATCGCGAGCGGACGTTTATGGATCCTGTCCTGCGTCCCGTCGAGCGCCTGCTCTACCGCTTGACCGGCGTGGATGAAGATCATGAGATGAAGTGGACGGAGTATGCCTTCGCCATGCTGCTGTTTAGCGTGGTGTCGATGCTGCTGCTGTACCTGATTCAGCGAGTTCAATTCTACCTGCCTTGGAATCCGCAAAAATTTACCGCGGTGTCACCAGCGCATTTGGCGTTTAACACCGCAGCTTCGTTTACCACGAATACCAACTGGCAGTCGTACTCCGGCGAGTCGACTATGAGCTATTTCACTCAGATGGCTGGTCTGGCGTACCACAACTTCATCTCAGCGGCGACGGGCATTGCGCTGGCCATCGCCTTCATCCGCGGGATTGCGCGCCGGCAGATGAAGACCATCGGAAACTTCTGGGTCGATATGGTTCGCGCGTGCCTGTGGGTGCTGCTGCCGTTTTGTATCGTCGGCGCACTGGTGCTGGTTTCGCAAGGCGTGGTGCAAAACCTGAAGCCCTACGACGCCGTAAAGCTGGTCGAACCACAACAAGTTCAGCATGTGAATGCCGATGGCAAGCCGGCGGTCGATGCGGCAGGCAAGCCGGTCATGGATACGGTCACAACCCAAACGATTGCGCAGGGACCAGTCGCTTCGCAGGAGATCATTAAGGAGTGGGGCACCAACGGCGGCGGTTTTTTCAACGCTAACAGCTCCCATCCCTTCGAGAACCCTAATCCGCTCACAAACCTGATCGAATTATTCAGCATCTTCGCCATCTCGGCCGGACTGACCTATGCGCTTGGCCGGATGACGGGATCGCAGAGCCACGGTTGGGCAGTGTGGGGAGCGATGGCGGTCTTGTTTCTGGCCGGGGTGACGACCGCGTACTGGGCCGAGGCTCGCGGCAATCCTCTACTGCATGGAGCCAACCAACAGGTGACCGCGACCCAGGCAGGCGGCAACATGGAAGGCAAAGAGGTGCGCTTCGGTATTACCAACTCCGCACTGTTTGCCACCGTGACCACCGACGCCAGTTGTGGTGCCATCAACGGCTGGCATGATTCCTTCATGCCGTTGGGAGGCATGGTGCCTCTGGTCAACATCATGTTGAGCGAGGTGATCTTCGGTGGCGTAGGCGCGGGCATGTACGGCATCTTGATTTACGTCGTACTGGCGGTGTTTATAGCCGGACTGATGGTAGGCCGCACGCCGGAATATCTGGGCAAGAAGATCGAAGCTTACGACGTGAAGATGGCGATGCTGGTGGCCTTGGTCTTCCCGCTGGTGATTCTGGTATTCACCGGATTTTCTTCGGTCAACGGCTTCGGGACCTCCAGCATCAGCAATCCCGGGCCGCATGGCTTCACGCAGATACTGTATGCGTTCACTTCGGGCGCCGGTAACAACGGTTCCGCGTTCGCCGGACTCAACCCTAACACGCTGTGGTACAACACCACGCTGGGCGTGACCATGCTGATCGGCCGCTTCTTCATGATCATCCCCATGTTGGCCATCGCCGGAAACCTGGCGCAAAAGAAATATGTTCCGCCCTCGCTGGGAACCTTTCCCGTGACTACGCCGCTGTTCAGTGCGCTGTTGATTGGAGTGATTCTGATTGTCGGAGCGCTGACATTCTTCCCCGCGTTAAGCCTGGGGCCGATCCTGGAGCACCTGCTGATGGCGGCCGGAAAGACGTTCTGAGGAGTTCGACAATGGCAAGCAAGAGTTCCAAGAAAGCAATTTGGGAAGGCAAGATCGTTGGCCGCGCCTTGGTGGACTCCTTCGTGAAACTGGATCCCCGACACATGATGGGCAATCCCGTGATGTTCGTGGTCGAGGTCGGCAGCGTAATCACCACGGTGTTGCTGCTGCGCGGTGGTGGAGCTTTCCTATTCAATTTGCAGATCACTTTGTGGCTGTGGTTCACCGTGCTGTTTGCCAATTTCGCGGAAGCCATGGCCGAAGGACGCGGCAAGGCGCAGGCGGATACCCTACGCAAGGCGCGCTCGGAAACCATCGCCAACCGCATAGTTGCGGACGGGAAGTTCGAGAAGATTCCCAGCTCACAGCTTCGGGCCGGAGACATGGTTCGCGTCGTAGCTGGGGAATTCGTGCCCTCGGATGGCGAGATCGTCGAAGGTGTCGCCTCGGTAGATGAGTCGGCGATCACGGGGGAGTCGGCGCCCGTCATCCGCGAAGCCGGCGGTGACCGTTCGGCTGTAACCGGAGGCACACGCGTGCTCTCGGACGAGATCAAAGTAAAGGTGACTTCGAATCCGGGAGAAACGTTCCTGGATCGCATGATCGCCCTGGTGGAAGGCGCGGAACGGCAGAAGACGCCTAACGAGATCGCGCTGAACATTCTGCTCGCGGGCCTGACCATCATTTTCTTGTTAGCAGTGGTAACGTTGCAGCCGTTTGCCATTTACTCAGGAGCACCGCAGTCGGTGTTCGTGCTGGTTTCGTTGCTGGTGTGCCTGATTCCTACTACCATCGGCGGTTTGCTTTCCGCGATCGGCATTGCCGGCATGGACCGGCTTATCCAGCACAACGTGCTCGCCATGTCGGGACGTGCGGTTGAGGCTGCCGGAGACGTCGACACATTGCTGCTCGACAAGACCGGGACCATCACTTTGGGCAATCGTCAGGCGTCAGAGTTTATAGCAGCTCCGGGCGTAAGCGAGGCTGAGATGGCTGATGCTTCGCAACTTTCGTCTCTGGCGGACGAAACGCCCGAAGGCCGCTCAATCGTAGTGCTGGCGAAGGAAAAGTATGGCTTGCGCGGTCGGGAACTTAGCTCGCACGAGATGGAGTTCGTTCCCTTTACGGCGCAGACGCGGATGTCGGGCGTCAACATGAACGGCAACCAGATTCGCAAGGGCGCGGTAGATGCAATCACGAAGTATCTGGCCTCAAACGGATCGGTCATGCCGCCGGAAGTGCAAGCCAGCGTGGAGTTGATAGCAAGGTCGGGCGGAACGCCCTTGGTAGTGGCGGAAAAGGGAAGAGCGCTGGGTGTGATTCACCTGAAGGATATCGTGAAAGGGGGAATGCGTGAGCGCTTCGATCAGTTGCGCGCCATCGGGATCAAGACGGTCATGATTACCGGCGACAATCCGCTGACTGCGGCGGCGATTGCGCGTGAAGCGGGTGTGGATGACTTTCTGGCCGAGGCGACGCCGAAAGATAAGATGGACCTCATCCGCCGCGAACAGGCCCAGGGAAAACTTGTGGCGATGACCGGCGATGGCACCAACGACGCTCCCGCCCTGGCGCAAGCTGACGTGGGTGTGGCCATGAACACTGGCACGCAGGCCGCCAAGGAAGCCGGCAACATGGTGGACCTGGATTCCAATCCAACCAAACTCATCGAAGTGGTCGCCATCGGCAAGCAGTTGCTGATGACGCGCGGCTCGCTCACAACTTTTTCCATCGCCAACGATGTGGCGAAGTACTTCGCCATCATTCCAGCAATGTTCGCCGGAACGTTTCCAGTTTTGAATGCGTTGAACATCATGCATCTGCGGACGCCGCAGTCGGCGATTCTGTCGGCGGTGATTTTCAACGCCGTGATCATCATTGCCTTGATTCCGCTGGCGCTGCGCGGCGTGAAGTATCGCCCCATGAGCGCAGCCGCTCTATTGCGCCGGAACCTGTGGGTTTACGGGGTAGGCGGGATTGTCGTGCCGTTCATCGGGATCAAGCTGATCGACATGCTGATCACCGGAGTACGGTTGGCGTGAAAAATAATTCACCACGGAGGCACAGAGGACACGGAGAAGGATTCGACCATCAAGAGCAGTCAACTTATTGCCTGGTTGGCAGTGTCTTAAGGGATCCGGTTGCTAAATGTTTATCTCGACAAGAGTGGATTTCACGGACAGTAAATCATTCAACTTCCGTGCTCTCTGAGTCTCTGTGGTGAAAACGGTTTTGCTATTTGGGGAAGGGGCGTATGAAGCAGAATTTGAAGATCGCAATTCTGATGACGATTGTTACTACGGTCTTGCTGGGAATCATCTACCCGCTGGTGGTCACCGGTCTGGCGCAGGTGATGTTTCACGACAAGGCTAACGGCCAGCTGATTACGCGTCACGGCGAGATCGTAGGATCGAGAGTTATCGGGCAGGCGTTTGCAAGTGCAGGGTACTTGCACTCGCGGCCTTCGGCAGCCGGCAATGGCTATGATGCAGCCAATTCCGGCGGAACGAACTTCGCCCCAACGAATCAAAAGTTGATTGAGCGAGTCAATGGCGATGTTGCGCGCCTGCAGGCGGAGAACCCCGGGCAGCCAATTCCGATCGATCTGGTGACCACCTCGGCTTCGGGATTAGATCCAGACATTACACCCGCGGCGGCCGAATTCCAGGTGCCACGCCTGGCACGAGAGCGGGGGCTGGGTGAAGACCAGGTGCGGCAGATCATCCTGCGACATACTTACGGACGGCAACTGGGATTTCTGGGCGAACCGCGAGTCAACGTGTTGGAGGTGAACTTGGCCTTAGACGACGTGAGTCCCCTTGCGAAGAAATAGCTGTCGGTAAGCCGAGAAAAAGAGAGAAAGCCTGCTAAAAAAGCAACTGGGAGATTCTTTACCTCGTCTAACAAATGTGATCGTGTCTATTACAATCCGGCAAGAGGTTCAGTGAAGTTGCCAGAAAATCATCGTCGCCGTACTGTAGCTGCGATCTTCGTCGCGTTCTTTGCTGCTACTGCTGCCGGCCGGGCTCAACAAAAATCGGCTGTAGATCCTCTAGAACTGGTGCGCGAGGCTACGCGAAATGAAATTAAGGCCGGCGACGTTCAGTACTATGCGATGTTCAAGGACACGACCGAGTACAAAGACCACTCGATAACTAAAGAAATTATCCGGACCAAAGAGGGCGGGCTGACCACGACGCTATTGATTAATGGCCATCCGCTAACCGCCGAGGAGCGCAAGAAAGACAACGAAAAACTCGAGAAGTTCGCCAACGATCCGGCCGCCCGGCGCAAACGGCGAGACTCCAACAAAGAAGATGACAAACGTGCTGAGACCATGTTGAGCAGTCTTCCGGATGCTTTCCTTTATACCTATGTCGGCACCGATCGCGGGACCAGCGGCGAGCCGCTGGTCCATTTGAAGTTCAAACCGAATCCCGGCTTCAACCCTCCCAACCACGAAACCGCGGTCTATCAGGGCATGCAAGGCGATATGATCATCGATCAAAAGGCGATGCGCATCGCCAAGATCGATGGCACCCTGTTCAAGGATGTAGATTTTGGTTGGGGGATTCTCGGCCGGCTCTACACGGGCGGCAAGTTTCTTATTGTGCAGCGAGATGTAGGCGGCGGCCACTGGGAAGAGGTGCAGGAAACCCTGCAGTTCAACGGCAAAGTTCTCATGATCAAGCCATTGACCATTTGGTCCACCGAGACGATGACCGACTTCCGCCCGGTGCCGGCCGACCTTACCACCGCGCAGGCACTTGATCTGTTGCATAAGAGCGACCAGGTGGTCGCTGAAAATGGCGGCGGCATCAAGGAAGCGCAGAACAATCACAAATAGGACCAAGAATTCATGTGCCCCTGGGGCGGAAGATACGCCCAGTGGAGTTCTAGCCTCTTAGCAGTTCCTTCCTTACTGTTAGTTTCTCTATCAAGTCTGAGCGCAGATCGTAACCGCGACCCGGTTTGTCAGTGATAGCGATCGTTCCCTGGGGTGAGACCTCGACCTCGGGCTCGATGATGTCTTCTTTCCAATAACGCTTCGAAGCCGAGACATCCCCCGGAAGCTTGAAGTTGGGCAAAGTTGAGAGTGCCACGTTGTGGGAACGGCCGATGCCTGACTCCAGCATGCCTCCGCACCACACCGGGATATCGAATCGCTGCGCAACGTCGTGAACAGCGATGGCTTCGGAGAAGCCCCCGACACGGCCCACTTTGATGTTGAGGATGCGGCAAGCGCCAAGTTCCAGAGCAGCTTCAGCGTCACGGGCACTGCGAATCGCTTCGTCCAGGCATAGCGCGGTGCGTAGCTGTTTCTGCAGACGCGCGTGAAAATAGAAGTCGTCGGCCCAAAGGGGCTGTTCGATCATCAGCAACTTGAAGCGCTCGAAACTTTTCAGGTGCGCTTCATCAGCTAGGGTGTAAGCAGAGTTGGCATCGCAACTGAGCGTAATGTCGGGCCAGCGAGCGCGGATTTTATCCAGCACTTCGATGTCCCAACCGGGCTTTACCTTGATCTTGATGCGCTGGTACCCGGCAGCCAATTCAGTTTCAATCTTCTGCAACAATTGATCGTGCGAATCCTGAATGCCGATGCTGACACCGCAGGCGATTTCCCGTTGCGAGCCGCCCAGCAGCCTCCACAACGGAATCGCTTTCGCTTGTGCCTCAGCGTCCCAGGCGGCGTTCTCCAGCGGCTGCCTTGGCCATGCGATGCTCGCGCACACGTGCCAACAACGCCGGAACCTCGCGTCCTTCTTGTATCGTCTTGCCCAGCAGCGCTGGAGCAAGGTAGCGCGTAGTCACGTCCCACGCGCCCTCAATGTATTCTTCGCTGTAAAACGGATCTTCCCCGGCAACACACTCGCCCCAGCCTTCCAGACCATCACAATGCAATGTGAAGAGCAGAACGCGACGGGTATAAGTACGTCCGAAGCTGGTCTCGAAGAAGTGGACCAGAGGTATCTTCAGTTCGCGCAGAGTGATGGCTTCAATCTTCATTAGGTTACTTGCTGGCGTACGACCGGTCCTCATCCCAATTCCCCAACAAGAACCTGCCGTTGCCCTCGTCATCGCGTTCGTAGCCCAGACATGCGAGGCCGCGAGAGAACGCCTGAAGGAATTGCTCTCGATTCCGTAGCTGCGTGTCGCTGGCTTTCTGGCGCGTGTCGGCTCCAGCCTTCCAGGCATAAATCTCGCCCGGCACTTCGATTCGGGATTCCACTTCGAATCGAGGGTTCTTTCCGGTTGCGAGCAGCGTCTGCACGCGCCTTGAAGTCGAGCCACCACTCGGCCACCAGACGATCGGTGGGCAGAAATCCCTGCAACGGTGAAGACGTGATGCCGTATTGATTGATGTTGTAGCGGCGCGCAATGGCGCCCAATCGTTCCAGGTTGAAATAGGAGTTCTTGATCTCCAGTGGATCGAAGGTCCACTCCATCAACTGGTAGCCTTGCGCGATAGCGTCCTGACGCTGAAACAGCTTGATGCGTCGGCCCAGCCCGGTGTTGCGGTAATCGCTTTTCACGCCCAGCATGTGCGAGTGTAGATACGAGCGCCCGTTGCGGGTACCAGGAATCGAGAAGGCAAAGCCGACCAAGGTTCCGCTGTCCCAAGCGCCAATCACCTGGCCACCAATTTTCGGCGCCAGCGAGAAAATTCTCACCGGTACCAGTTCGTTGTCGGCGAAACCCCAGACTTCTTTTTGTAGTGCAACGCAGGCACGATACTCGTCCAGCTCAGTGCAATTACGCAAGGTGACAGCGTCGTTCACGGCTTTTCCTGCTGCTTGGCTTCCTGCCAAAGCATCTCCATTTCATCCAGGGAGGCTTCGGCCGGCTTGCGGCCTCGCTCGCGCAGCTTTGACTCCAGATATTCAAAGCGGCGGCGGAATTTGCGATTGGTCTTGCGCAGCGACGACTCGGGATCGAGCGAGAGATAGCGAGCCAGGTTCACCAGCACGAAGAACAGATCGCCTACTTCGTCCTCCAGGCGGGCGCGCAATTCGGGAGAGATCTTTTCACCGCGCGCGCCGGCTATGCCTGCGGCTGATTCGGGGCGCGGACCGGGTGCGGGATAATCCTCCAGATTCTTGCGGAGTTCCTGCGTCTCTTCGTGCAGCTTGTCGAAAATGCCATCGATGTTGGGCCAGTCGAAGCCCACGTGAGCCACGCGCGAGCTGATTTTGTAGGCTTCCATCAGCGACGGCACGGCCGAAGAGACACCGGCCAATATGGACTCGGGGTGGTCCTGTGACTTTGCGCTTTCTCCGGATTCCATCTGCCGTTTCTTTTTTTCTTCCGCTTTGAGTGCCTGCCAGTTACGTAACACTTCTCCCGGCGTGTCAGCTTTCACGTCGCCAAAGACGTGCGGATGGCGATCGATCAGCTTGTTGGAGAGGCGATCGAGTACATCATCGATGGAGAAGCGCTTTTCTTCGGCTGCCATTTCCGAATAAAAGAGGACCTGCAACAGCAAATCGCCAAGTTCGCCGGTCAGTTCATCCCAGTCGCGCGCGTCGATGGCTTCTACCACCTCGTACGCTTCTTCCAGCGTGTAAGGCGTAATTGTGTCGAAGGTCTGTTCGCGGTCCCAGGGACATCCGCCCGGGCCACGCAACCGCGCCATGATGGACACGGCGCGCTCAAATCGTTCCCCTGTGGTTGCCATTACAGACAATCTAAATGAAGCCCGGCGACGGGAGCAAAATGGCGCTCAATCCAAGTCGAAATCCCGTAGTGGTTTACCCGTATCAGGCGTTTCCTTGGCGCGCTTGAGCGCCTCCTGAAACTTCTTCTCCAGCAGATCGCCTGAATGTTTCTGGGCCTCCACTGACTGGCGAAAGAGCGACTCCTTGCGAGTGTCTTGGTCTTTCATGGCGCGCGCTGCCGCTTCAAGGTCCTCAAAGGTCTTGGGCACGGCCTTGGGCGTGTGGGCAATCACAGCCTTGGTTTCGGCGTCGACTTTGAGCATGGCGCCACAGCACGGGCAGGCTACCTCGAAGGGAGCGCGATTCTTGGACATGGCGGAATCTTACTCCAGCCTGGCACGAGCATGCCAGCGACCGATGGGCTTTGCACTTCAAAAGAAGCGATACATAAACACGTTGGCGGCGCGAGTCTGGGGCAGCAGCGTGGTTACGAGCACGCAGGCCGTCGCCCACATGGGGGCAATCCAGACCCAGCGGTCGCGCACGGCGGTCACGATCAACTGCGAGCGGGATGCCATGCCTGTCGCTTCCATCCTCTGCGAGTATCGGTCAAGGGCGTCGATGGTAAGAAGTACCACAGCGTAAGATGCCGCCAAGCCGAGTACCAGCAAATACAGGCTCGAATGTAGGACATGGCGAGAGTAGGTCTTAGGCGAGAGTAAAGCCGAAAACATATTTCCCGATTCCGCCAGAGAATTGGCGCGGAAGAAGATCCAGCCCAGGCTGATGAGCGCCATCGTCAGCATCCACGAAAAAGCTGTCCAGGCTTTCGCCGAAGGCTGCCAATTAAATTTTCGTTCCACCTGTTGGGCCTGACGGTGCAGGATCAGAAGCACGCCGTGATAACAGCCGAAAAGCACGAACAAAAGTGTCCCCTTGTGCCAAATCCCGAACAAGACCATCGCAATCAGCAGGCAGAATTTTCGCCACCACTCCTGCCGGCCCAGCATGGCCAGGGGAAGGAATACGTAGTCGCGTATCCAAAACGAAAGCGACATGTGCCAGCGCGTCCAGAAAATCGATGGTGTAGTAGAAGCGAACGGCCGCGCAAAGTTTTCCGGCACTACAAAACCCAGCATCCGGGCAGCGCCAATGGCGAGGTGCGAGTAGCCGGCGAAATCGAAGAACACCTGCAAGCCATAGCCGAACGCCAGGCACCACACATCCGGCCCGCTCCAGCCTGTAACTTGATCGAAGCCTCCGTTAACGCCTTGTCCGCTCAGAATTCCTTTGCCCAGAAGTTGCGCAATCTGCATCATCAGCAGCCCGGTTGCGATGCGGCAGAGACCGCGGCTCATGTCGTCGCGCGATGGTTGCTCGACAGAGCGAAATTGCGGAAGCATGTCGGGCATGCGGCAGATCGGGCCCGATACCGCGACCGGGAAGAATGCCATGTAGAGCGCGAATTCGACGAACGATGGATCCAGTTCTTCGCCACGGTACAAGTCGAAGAGATAGCTCATTGCCTGAAAGGTCCAGAATGAGATGCCGAGCGGCAACGCAAGGTGAGAGAACTTCTGCAGCGAGGCAATCGGAATTGAGACAGCGATTCCGGGAACGTATTTGAATGTCGCCAACAGAATCAGATTGAAGGCCAAACCTGCCCAGAGTACGACGAGAGATGGATTGCGTCTCATCCATCGGCCTGCCAGGAAGTTGATGATCGTAGAGGCGAGAAGGACAGCCAGGAACCACGGCCCCCAAGTGATGTAGAGCGCGTAGCTGGCAATCAGGAGCACGGCTTGCCGCACTTCTCGCGACCGTACTTTGGTTAAGACCAGCAGTCCCAGTAGCAGTGCAACACAGTAAAACAAAACTCGAAGCATCATGTCGTGCTGCCAGTTCATTGGCGACCGCCAGATGGATCGCCGGGCCTGCGTCCGGGTTGATGGTCTTCGTTCTGAGTCGAGGTCAGTGCTGGGCGCTTGTTGGCAGGACTTTCCAGCAGAGCGTTGCCGATCACGTGGGCAACCACGGCGTCTCCAGTCGAGTTGTAGTGCGTGTCACCGAAAATGAAATGACTCAAATACCAGCACCCGGGCTGGGTCGGCGGACATTGATCTTTGATGGCAAAGAAAGCCGGAAACAGCGTGACAAACCGCTTGCACTTACCCGAGCACCAATCTTGCCAGATGCGGACTTGGCGGGAATCCACGGTGTCGTGCGCCAACTGCGCCGGCCATGGGTAGACCACGACGCTGATCGGAATGTTCCGTTCCTTTAGCTCCTGCCACAGGAGATCCATTTTCTGCTTTTCTCTGCGAATTCCACCTTCCAGTCCAAGTGGTGCGTAGCCGGTCTCGTACGGTTGTGCATCAGAAACTTGCCGGTAGGTCCAAGCCGAGCGCTCGAGGTCGAACTCGTTGCCTCCATGACCGAGATCGAGGTGATACCAGCCGAAGCGCACCAGCCCTTTCTCGAAGAAATCGAAGACATCGTTGGTCAGCAGCAGGTGGTTATTAATCCAGAGCCGCAGATTGGAATACCGGCCGGTTTTGGCCGTCTTCTGACCGGCGGTCGCGACCGCTCCCGACGTGCCGACATCGTGAAAGAAGGCTGCCTCGTCCTGTGCGTCCGAGATATCGATGAACACTATGGCTTCGTCAAATTCGATACCTTCTTTGATCAGCATTCTCGCTGTATTGAGATAGTTCGAAGGCGAATAGCCCTCCACACTGGCATTGAGGAATTCGTATTGCGGGAAATTGGCTGCGAGGCGCCCGATAAAGCTGTCTTGCCAACTGGTCATGCCCTCCGGTGCCGAATCGCCCAGGATCAGGATTCGAGGTTGCGCGCTGGTTAGGGGCACTTGGCGGATGTACTCATCGCGAAATCCGAGGCTGTTCGTTTTGAATTCGTACGAATTCCCCAGCCAGGGACGAATGCACGAACAGTTCGGCAGGAAGCCAAAACTCCGCACCGGATCGCGGCTGAAGCAAAATCCGTGCGGGCCGCCGGAAACTGCCGCACCCAGAATTGCCGCGCTGTAGAAGTAATCGAAGGTAATGAAGCCGGCAATGCTGATTACCAGAGACGTGACAAACAACGCCAGCATGAGCCGCAAATGCCGCTTGGGATCTGAGGCAATTGCATTGGAATCCTCCGTGTTGGTCGCGGTGCTACTCAAGGTCTCCGTCAATATGTCACCGGGCTGAAGCCACGGAAATTACCAGGCGGCGTGGAACGGCAGCACGGGTGTATCTGCGGCCTTTCAAAATCTCTGCGAAAACTCTGCCGTCCGTACCGGACTCGGATCGATTGTTCGCAGTACCCAGCACTCCGCCTACGGCGGCGTACTGGGCTAAACTATACCGCCCTACGGGCTCGACTCTCTGCTCATGCAGTGCGCTGACGAATGTCAAGTTTGTTGCCGAACCAGCTTCTGTACCAAACTCTTACTTGCGCAGTTTGCCCACACGCTGCGCAGTCGCGAACATCAGCGCCACGGTGTCCATGTCCTTGGGCTGAACTTTGCCGGCAGGAATTCGCAGATGCGTCAGGTCTTCCAACTTGATCAGCAGATCAACCAGCGCCATCGAATCGATCAGTCCTGACGAAACCAGCCGCGTGTTCTCGTCGATCGCGAGGTTCGGCTTACGAATGATCTCCAGAACATGTTCAATCATCTGCTGTGCTTCGACGGTCACGAATCGTTTCTCTCCTTGTGCAACTCGGGATGTTCGCGCAGCAACTTCTCGCGCGTGGTGGAGCGGGCAGGCTTGCCTGCGGTGCTTTTTACCAGCCATTTCGGCGGCTTGAGAACAATCGTTCGCACGGCTACGCCCATGCCCGCAACAACACTGGCCCGAATCTCCTGTTCAATCGCGGCCGCATTTTCCAGAAAGTCTTCCCGTTCCACTTCGGCAATCAGAACGATGTCTTCGGTCCCCAAGTCAGGATTGTACAGACCCATCGCAATGACTCGCCCATCATGAACTGCAGGATGTCTGCCGGCGATCTCTTCGATGTCTTGCGGGTACAGGTTCTCGCCCCCAATGATCAGCAGATCCTTCTTGCGTCCCACGACGTACAGCTCTTCGTCGAGATAGAAACCGAGATCGCCACTGTGGTACCAGCCGCCGACAATGGCCTCGGCGGTAAGGTCGGGACGATTGTAGTAACCGTCGAACAGGCAATCGCTCTTGATGAGGATCTCGCCGACTTGGCCGTTGGGCAGCGTCGCACCATCGTCCGATACAATCCGCACTTCATTACCCGGCAGCAACTGTCCGGATGAAACAAACGAGACGGCCGTTGGAGTCTCTTCGGAAACTTGCGCGATGCAATGATCGGAGCGAAAGCGCTGACCATCGGCCCAGATGCGAGCCGGGCTCATGCGGCCATTGATTCCCGACTGGGTAACAGCAAAAACGTTTTCTGCCATGGCATAGGACGATTGCAATGCTTCACGCCGCAATCCAATCGAGGCGAACGCTGCGTAGAACTCATCCATGCTGGCCGCACGCACCGGTTCGGAGCAGTTGATCAACGCCCGCGCAGACGACAGGTCGTATTGCGACCAACGGTTTTGCGGCGTCCGTCGCGGCACAAACTGGAAGGTGAAATTCGGCAGCCACGCTAACGTGCAACGATACTCGCTGATGATCTGCAACATGCTTTCCGGACGCATCACCCAGTCCAGGGGCGACTGCATTACAACCGGCATGTGACAAACCAAAGGCAGCATGAAGCAGGCAATCAGGCCCATGTCGTGATAAAGCGGCAGCCAGCTATAAACCCGATCGGTGGCGCCGTCGATACTCAAAACCTGGATCAGGGAGTGGAGTTGGCGCAGTACGGCGGCATGCGTCAAGGCTACGCCCTTTTGTAGACCGGTGGTTCCGGCTGAATGTTGCAGGAACGCCAGGCTGCGAGAGTCAATTGCTGGAACGGGAAAATCGACGTCATCGCTGTCATCCGTCGAATCCGCGGCGCGAACTAACTGCGCGTGCTCCGGGAGGGAAACGTGCTCCAGCATCTCGTCAGGGAAATTCTGGTCGATCACTACGATTCGGGCTTGCAGGTTCGCGGTGACACCAGCCAGTCCGAAGCGGTATTTGGAAGGCTCCACTTTAAAGTTGGGGTAGGCCAGGAAGGCAGGAACGGCGCCCAGCATCATCGCGCCCACGAAGACCGTCATCGCCGGGATTTCTTGCGGCATGATGATGATGACGCGGTCGCCCATCGCAACACCGTGGTCATGTAATACCTTCGCTTGCTGTCGGGAGCGCCGGCGAAATTCGCCGAAGGTTACGGTCTCGCGTTCCTCTTCGTCGATCCAGGCGGTGACAAATTCACGATTTGCGGGAGCGGAGTTGAGGGCGTCAAGAAGCGTGCGAAATGTGGTGGCAATCATTCCGTCACGATGATTTTCAAGGTGAACTTGCCAGGTGTATGAAGCATGCGCAATCGATTTCAGCCAGAACTGTTGCGGTGATTCAGATTACCTTCAAAATGCGGATCGATCAAGCCACGAGCGTATCAATCGGCAGAAAGAAAGCCCTCCCGCGCAGGAGGGCTCGTGCCTTGCGATCAGAACTTATCGCAAATCCTCCATGCATTCCTCCAGCACCTGGCGGGAAGGGCGGGTCACGCTCTCCGGCAAAGTGGCCAGCGGCTTGTCGGTCATGTCGATCATGTCGATAAAGTTGGGCGCCGTGGTGTTCAGGTAGAAGACGCCGGTAAGCACCTCACCTGCTTCGTGCGACTCCATGATGCGCTTGACCGCGTCCGTCTTTTGCGTGGGATCGTAATCTTTCTCCAGCTTGCGCAGGCGCAAGTGCGAGCCGTCGTGCATGGTGACGTTGAGGCTGGTGCCCGCATCGTACTCCACATCGATTTCGTTGAAGTGCGGTACGAAGTTGAGGTCGTGCAGCGGCTCTTCATGGTCTATCACGAACTTGTACGACTTGGTGGAGCCCTCGTGATCGTTAAAGGTGGTGCAAGGTGAGATCACATCGAGCATCACCGTGCCCCGATGCGACAGAGCCGCCTTCAGCATGGTGTGCAACTGCTTCTTGTCGCCGGAGAACGAACGGCCTACGAAGGTTGCGCCCAGCATGATGGCCAGGGCGCAAGTGTCGATGGGCGGAAGATCGTTGATGACGCCAGTCTTCAGCTTCGAACCGAGATCGGCGGTCGCTGAGAACTGGCCCTTGGTCAGTCCATAGACGCCGTTGTCTTCGATGATGTAGATCATGGGCAGATTGCGCCGCATTAGGTGGACGAACTGCCCGATGCCGATCGATGCAGTGTCGCCGTCGCCGCTGACGCCCAGCGCAATCACCTTCGAGTTCGCCAGGACTGCGCCCGTCGTCACCGAGGGCATGCGTCCGTGGACCGAATTGAAGCTGTGCGAGCGACCCATGAAATAGGCCGGGCTCTTCGAAGAACAGCCGATGCCCGACATCTTAACGACGCGCTCCGGGGCGATGCCCATCTCGTAGAAGGCGTCGATGATGCGCTCGGAGATGGCATTGTGGCCGCAACCGGCGCAGAGCGTGGTCTTGCCTCCACGATAGTCGAGAACGGTGAGACCAACGCGATTCGTTTTGGGCTGGGGCGGTGGGGTAGCTGTGGTCGCCATTTACTTGCCCTCCTGGGCAATGATGTTGTCGGTGATGGAGCGGGCGTCGATGGGAAGGCCATTGTAGTGGCGGACACTGCGCAGCCTGGCAATGTGTTCGATCGCGATGTCGAGCTTCACCAGTTCGTGCATTTGCGCATCGCGGTTCTGATCGACGATGTAGACCCGTTGGTGAGCAGCAACGAAGTCGTGCATTTCACGAGTAAACGGATAGGCGCGCAGGCGCAGATAATCGACGTGGACTCCATACTCGGACTGCAATTGGTCGAGCGTCTCGACTACCGCGTGATGCGACGTTCCGTAAGCGATGATGCCTATCTCGTTGCCGACGTTACGCACGACTTCGGGCTTGGGAACCAGAGAGCGCGCGTGTTCGAACTTGCGTGCCAGGCGATCCATGTTGTTGGAATAGTCGTCGGGCCGCTCGCTGTACTGCGATTTCTCGTTATGCCCGCTGCCGCGCGCGAACCACGCCGCACCCGAATGATCGGTCCCCGGCAAAGTACGATAGCCGATGGCATCACCATCCACATCTTTGTAGCGGGAGAATCCGCCAAGCCGTTCGAGATCTTCCGCGGTCAAAACCTTGCCGCGATTCTGCGGCTTGTCGGGATACTCGAACGGTTCTGACATCCAGTTGTTCATGCCGAGATCAAGGTCCGACATGACGAATACCGGCGTCTGAAGCTGTTCCGTCAAATCGAAAGCATCGTTGGCCATGGTGAAACACTCGCTGACGCTGCAAGGGATCAACATGGGATGGCAGGTATCGCCGTGTGACAAGCGTGCCACAAACGAGATATCGCCTTGCGAGGTGCGAGTGGGCAAACCGGTCGAGGGGCCTACGCGCTGAATGTCCCAGATGACACCGGGAATCTCGACGTAGTAGCCCAGTCCGGCAAACTCGGCCATAAGCGAAATGCCGGGCCCGGCAGTGGCTGTCATGGAACGCGCACCGGCCCATCCCGCGCCCAGCACCATGCCGATGGCGGCGAGTTCATCTTCGGCCTGAACAATAGCGAACGTTGCTTTGCCATCGGGACCGACGCGATAAGCCTTCATGTAGTCAATCAGTGTTTCGACCAGCGATGACGACGGCGTGATGGGGTACCAGGTCACGACGGTCACGCCGGCGAACATGGAACCCATGGCCGCGGCAGAGTTGCCGTCAATGATGATCATTCCGGACGTCTTGTCCATGCGCTCGACAGTGAAGGGATCGGCCTTTGTGAGCGATGCAGCAGCGTAATCGTAACCGGCCTTGGCGGCATTCCAATTGAGTTCGGCGGCCTTGACCTTCTTGGCGAACTGCTTGCGTAGGGCTTTCTCCACTTCCGCCATGTCGAGGTTGAGCAGTCGCGCCACGACGCCTACGTACACCATGTTCCTGACCAGCTTGCGCAGCTTCGATTCCGGACAGACAGCCGCGGTGATCTTGTCGTATGGTACGGGGTAGAACGTGAGATCGGAGCGCAGTTCGTTCAGCTTGAGCGGTTCGTCATAAAGCGCGACTGCGCCGGGAGCCAGCGACAGCACATCTTCGCGCGCGGTCTCGGGGTTCATCGCAACCAAGAAGTCGATCTCCTTCTTGCGCGCGATGTATCCCCTCTTGCTGGCGCGGATGGTGTACCAAGTCGGTAAGCCGGCGATGTTCGAAGGGAACATATTCTTGCCGGAGACAGGTACGCCCATCTGGAAAATGGTGCGCAGCAGGACGGTGTTCGCGCTCTGCGAACCGGAACCGTTTACGGTTGCAACCTGGATGCTGAAATCGTTGACAACAGGCTCACGTACGGCATCGTGCTCGGCGCCGTGTACTGCAAATTCGGTTGTGGCCATCAATACCCCTTACTACAGATGGATGTCGCAGGCAGAGAGAATGCTTCATTATAGGGCAGTTGGCAAGCCGCGGGGAGCTTAACCGAGCATTCTTGCGAATGGAGCTACCTTCGGCCCGAAGAGATCGCAGATCGCGGGGCCTGGCTGCCGCAGATTGCGGCGATAACATCCAATGCCTGGGAGCACTGCTCGTGGCTTACGTCGAGGTGCGTGACAAAGCGGATCAGCTGCGGTCCGACACCGTTGGCCAGGAGGTTGTGCTCAGCGAGTTGACGGGATAAATCGGACGAAGTCAGGCCAGTGCCCGAGATGTCGCAAATGAGGATGTTGGTTTGGACCTTGGCGGGGTCGATCTTGATGCCGGGAATTCGCGCCAAACCTTCAGCCAGGAATTTTGCATTGGCGTGATCCTGGGCCAGTTTCTGCGGCCCCTGCTCAAGCGCGATGAGGCCTGCTGCCGCAAGAATACCGGCCTGGCGCATACCGCCGCCGAGCGCCTTGCGAATAATGCGGCCGCGATCGATCAGGTCTGCGCTGCCGACGAGGAGCGAGCCAACCGGCGCTCCCAATCCTTTCGACAGGCAGAACATCACGGTGTCGGCTTTGGCGCTAAGCTGGGCGACAGGGACTCCGAGGGCAACGGCGGCATTGAACACGCGCGCCCCGTCTAGATGCACCGGCAATCCGGCAGCGTGGACATTGTCACAAACTTCGTTGAATACGGCAATTGGCGTAATGGTACCTCCGGCCATGTTGTGCGTGTTCTCCAGCGAAACCAGCCCGGTCTTGGCCGCGTGGTAACTCTTGGTCTTGAGCTTCGACTGGACTTGCTCCCAGGTCAGCACGCCATCTTCAGCCCAAACGGTGCGCGGCACCACCCCCGAGAAGTGCGCCATCATCGCCATTTCGTAGTTGAAGACGTGACCGCGCTCTTCACAGATGACCTCTTGCCCGTGATGAGTGTGCAACTTGATCGCGATCTGGTTGCCCATAGTGCCACTGGGCACGAAGAGTGCAGCCTCGCGACCGAAGATTTCGGCGGCTCGCCTTTCCAGGCGATTGATAGTGGGATCTTCAGCGTAAACATCGTCGCCGACCTCAGCTTCAAACATGGCGCGGCGCATTTCCGGCGAGGGCCTAGTAACGGTGTCGCTGCGCAAATCGATGGCGGGCATGGACGACTTGCTCGACTTGACGTCGGATTCGGGAGCAGAGGTGTACATGCAGTTAGTCTAACGAATCCGGGGCGTGATGTACCACAGCGCTACTCGAGATCCTCTTCGAAAAAACTGGCTTAGGCTAGGTCGATTTTGATCTTGGAGAGTCCCGGGCTGCTTCGCAGGCCCAACAGATGATCGAAGAGGGGTTGTCTTTCAATTCGTCCGGATGCATCGTGATCAGGTGCCCGCATGCAAGGTAACAATGCACGAAAATGCCATCTTGCACTTTGCGAGTAATGGGCTGCGTGATTCGGTCTGTAGCCATCAAGTTGTCCGCTAACTTAGAAAGCCACAAAGGAAGGATTAATAGCGCCATTCGCAACTAGCGAAAGGGCTGCCGATCCGGTGCGCCCCCGATCACGGCATGCTACACCTATCTCCGAGACACGCACAACAATTCCGTTGCGCGGCCGCGCGCTACAATGTCTGCCACAGCCCGGCAGCCTCGGCTGTTGTTCGCTGCGATAACAAGCTCTGGTCACGCAAAAAGGTCCAAGCCAAACCGAAAGGATGGAATATGCAGACGCCACGCGGGAAGCAAACGGCAACTCGAGAAGAACCCCTGGTTCGGTTTGGCTTGGGGCTGGCAAACTGGAGTGAGCGATGGTTTCCGGAGCCATTGGTTTTTGCGCTGCTGGGAATTGTGGTGGTCTTTGTGGTTGGTCTCTTGCTTCGGCAGAGTCCGGCAAAGCTTGCTGTCCAGGGTGGGAAGAACTTCTGGGCGCTGGTTCCTTTCACCATGCAAATGGTGATGATCATCATCGGCGGCTATGTTGTGGCCTCGACGCCGGTGGTGTACCGGTTGATCCGAGCCTTAGCCGGCATTCCCAAGACACCACGCCAAGCTGTTGCCCTGGTGGCACTGTTCTCGATGCTGACCTCGCTGATCTCGTGGGGATTAAGCCTGATCTTCAGCGGACTCTTCGTGCGGGAGTTGGCACATCGGGTGAAGGGAATGGACTATCGCGCTGCCGGTGCTGCCGCCTATCTCGGGCTCGGAGCCGTCTGGGCGATGGGACTGTCGTCCTCGGCTGCCATGCTGATGGCGACCAAGTCTGCGATGCCGGCTTCGTTGTTCAACATCAGCGGCTTGATACCGCTCACGCAAACGCTTTTCCTTTGGCAAAGCATCGCAACCACGGCAATCCTGATCACCCTCTCGGTGTTGATCGCCTATTTATCAACGCCATCGGCCGAAAATGCCAGAACCGCCGAATTCTACGGCATCGAATACCAACCGATCCAATCCAGTCTGGAGGTTAGGAGCAAACCTGGCGAGTGGCTGGAATACAGTCCGCTGCTGACGATACTGGTCGCCTCGCTATTGTGCTGGTATCTGATCGACGTATTCCGCACTTCGCCGCAGGGCGCACTGGCAGCATTGGACCTGAATACTTACAACCTTATGTTCATCACGGTGGGGCTGCTTTTGCACTGGCGCCCTAAGCGCTTCATGCGTGCGGTGGTGGAATGCATTCCTGCCACCGGCGGGGTGCTGATCCAGTTTCCGTTTTACGCGGTGATATTCGGAATGATCGTAGGCACGGGGATTGCGGATGCGCTGGCCAAACTTTTTGCTTCCATCAGCACGCACAACACCTATCCGTTATTAGTGGCGATCTATTCGGCGGTACTCGGCATTTTCATTCCGTCCGGCGGCAGCAAGTGGGTGATTGAGGCACCCTACGTTTTACAGGCGGCGATCGCGCACCAGGTGCACTTGGGCTGGGTAGTTCAGATCTACAACGCATCGGAGGCATTGCCCAATCTGGTCAATCCTTTCTGGATGCTGCCTCTGCTGGGCATATTGAGATTGAAGGCCAGAGACATTGTCGGGTATGGCGTGCTGCAGATGATGGTGCACATTCCGGTCGTGTTCTTTTTGTGCTGGCTGTTTGCGCACTACATTCCTTACATTCCACCGATCAAATAGTGTTGCGCGTGAGGCAGCATTGGAGTTGTTAGGAGACATATGGACAAGGCAGCCGAGACGACGTAAAGTCTGCCTGTGATTACGCCCCCCAATGGCTCTTCGATAGTTGCTCACGCCAGGCGACATGCTGGACGTACGGCAGTGGTCGATTCCCAAGGGTCTTTCACTTACCAGGACTTGCTGGATGCGTCCGCTCGCATCGCAACCGCTCTCCTTGCTGGTCGCCAAGACCTTCACGAAGAGCGCATAGCGTTTCTAGTGACACCGGGCTTCAACTGGGTAGCAGTGCAGTGGGGCATCTGGCGAGCGGGGGGCATCGCGGTCCCGTTACCAGTCAATTCTCCAACCGTTGAACTGGAATACTTCATCGACGATGCCAAGGCTTCGACGCTGGTATTCGACACTTCTGCGGAAACCCTGCCAGCGCCGATTGCAGCCGCAAGTGGTGTCCGCGCGCTGTCGTGCGAACAGGTGCTCGACTGCAATCCAGCTCAATTGCCGGAAGTCGCCGACGAGCGGCGCGCCATGATTCTCTACACCAGCGGCACTACCAGCCGGCCTAAGGGTGTTGTGACTACCCACGCCAATATTTCTGCGCAAATCATGACCCTGGTTGAGGCATGGCAGTGGTCGAAGGACGATCGCATCGTATTGTGTCTGCCACTGCACCACGTGCACGGAATCATCAACGTGGTGTGCTGTGCGCTTTGGTCGGGCGCTACCTGCCAGATGTTGCCCCGCTTTGACGCAACTGCCGTGTGGGACCGCATCGCGGGTGGTAATGTGACCGTGTTCATGGCCGTTCCGACCGTGTACGTAAGGCTCATCGCTGCCTGGGAGGCAGCTACGCCGGAGCGCCGTACAGTTCTGAGCCAAGCATGCAGCAAACTGCGCTTGATGGTGTCTGGATCGGCGGCGCTCCCGGTGAGTACCCTCGAGCGCTGGAAGGGAATCAGCGGCCACACTCTGCTGGAACGCTACGGCATGACAGAGATCGGCATGGCGCTGTCGAATCCGCTGCGGGGAGAGCGGGTGCCGGGAAGCGTTGGTAAGCCGTTACCGAGCGTCGAAGTCCAGCTTGTGGGCGAGGATGGTAAGCTCGCTGCTCCGGGAACGCCGGGTGAGATCGAAGTGCGTGGTCCAAGCGTGTTTACGGAATATTGGGGAAAGCCCAGCGCCACCCGCGATGCCTTTCGCGATGGCTGGTTTCGCACCGGCGATACTGCGATCGTCGAGAACGGCGTGTACCGCATTCTTGGCCGAACGAACATCGACATTCTTAAGACCGGGGGGCACAAGGTTTCGGCGCTGGAGATTGAGGAAGCACTACGGCAGCATCCGGCCATCACGGAATGCGCTGTGGTAGGTGTTCCTGATCCCGAGTGGGGAGAGCGTGTCGCCGCGGCTGTGGTTCTGAAAGACGACGATAGTCTCGACCTGCAGTCTCTTCGCGATTGGGCGAAGGAATTGCTTGCGCCCCATAAGCTGCCTTCAAGACTTCTCCGCCTGGATGCGCTGCCGCGCAACGCGATGGGGAAAGTACTGAAGCCTGCGGTGACTGCGTTGTTCGAAAGTGCGGGCAGTGGAGAGCGCTGCTTGTGAAGAGACTGTCGCCACTACGCGGCTCGGGTCAATACACCGCTTTACCCCGGGGTTTGCACCCCGGGCTCACTGCGCTCTCGTCGCTACGCGGCTAGCTCGATCGTATCCGCCAGCTTTTTCGCCTCTGGAAAACTGCAGATCCGGCCCGAAACAGTCTTTGGAGGAGGGCCTTTTGACGTGCTGTGGCATCGAATCGAAGCAATAGTGAGGAGCAAACCGCATGAACCATGCAATTCTGGGAGTGGGAGCAATCGGTGGGCTGATGGGCACGGCGTTGGCGTCGCTGGGTGAAAATGTCACGCTGATTGTGCGCCCAGAAAAACTAGCCGCCTATCCTGAAACCCTGTCGCTGGAACGGCCCTCAGGTACGCTAACCGCAACGGCGAGCGTCGCGGACAGAGTTAACGAGCCTGTGGACGTGTTGTGGGTAGCAACCAAGACTTATCAATTAGAGTCCGCGCTGGCGACGGTTGAGGCGACACCGGGGATCGTCGTTCCCCTGCTCAACGGAGTGGATCATGTCGCGGTTTTGCGGGCACGCTTTGGGAGCGATCGCGTGGTTCCCGCAACTATTGCAGTCGAGGCCGAACAGGTGGCGCCGGGCCGCTTTGTGCAGCGTAACCCGGCCCGCTTAAACATTGCCGCCAGCGGTGAGCCGGTGTTGGGACGGATTGTGCAGCGCCTGGAGGGCCTAGGATTCATATGCCAGTTTATTGGCAACGAACTCAGCCTGCTTTGGGGCAAAATGTGTTTTCTGGCCCCGTTCGCTCTGGTAACTTCAGCCTCCGGTAAGGACCTGGGGGAGATTTCCGCCGACCCGACATGGAAGGCCCAACTGCATGCTGCCGTTGCCGAAGCCTGCGCGGTCGCCCAGGCATCGGGGGCGGAGGTGGACGTGGCGAAGGTCCAAGGCGTCTTCGATACGTTGCCGCCGACCATGCGCAGCTCGATGGCGAAAGACCTAGCCGCAGGACGGCGTCTGGAACTGGATGGTATCGCGGCCCCATTCTTCGCGGCGGTGCGCAACACAGAATCCCAGTTCCGGTTAGCGCGAGAAGCTGGCGAGCCGCATTCAAGCGTTAGCCGCTGCCCATCCCGCCTGACAGCCTGTGTCTGCTCCGCTCACTTCAGAAGATCGATGTCGAACGGGTTTGCCACCCGAATTAAGTCGTCTCCGCGACGGCGCACGCGAGATGTCGTGGTATGCTTCTGCCCACGCCTGGCAGGTCGCAGGGAATTGTGACCTTAGCTATCGCGGTTCTGATCATTCATACAGGATGCCAGTTCGCTTCTTACCAAGTCAGTTGATGTCTTTCGCGCACCTCTCTCTGCCAAGGAGAACATCATGGCGAACGACGCAGTGGCCCTTCGAGTACCGGTAGTTCACACGAAACTCACGCGCCCGCAGATCACGGGCTTTTGGGGAGCCTGGACAGGCTGGACGCTCGACGGAATGGACTCGGTAATCTACGCGCTGGTTCTCAGCCCTGCACTCAATGAACTGCTTCCGAAGTCGGGCATAAAAGCCACTCCTGCTACGGTC
Organism: uncultured Acidobacteriaceae bacterium; assembly: GCA_963833305.1. GTDB lineage: Bacteria > Acidobacteriota > Terriglobia > Terriglobales > Acidobacteriaceae > Bog-257. The sequence goes on from CAWHXN010000011.1 coordinate 747,164, forward strand.
GGCTATGCAGGATCAATTCTGTTCGCGCTCTTTCTCGTAGGCTGGGGGCTGTCGTTGATCTGGGGTCCGATCGCCGACAAGTTTGGCCGCACGCGAGTGCTCGCCGCCACTATCTTCGTTTATGCGATCTTCACCGGCGCGGCGGCAATGTCGCAAACCGTGTGGCAACTGGGATTGTTCCGTCTGCTCGCAGGTATTGGCATTGGAGGGGAATGGGCGCTGGCTGGAACTTATGTCGCGGAAGCGTGGCCCGAAGACCGCCGCAAGATGGGCGCCGGCTACCTGCAGACCGGTTACTACGCCGGCTTCTTCCTGGCCTCAGCGCTCAACTACACCGTGGGAGCGCATTTCGGCTGGCGTGCGATGTTCTGGTGCGGGCTCACGCCGGTCGTCGTAGCCTTCCTGGTTCTATTCCATGTTAACGAGCCTGAACGTTGGCAACAAAAAGCCAAGGTCAAAAGTGCGGGCGGACTTTCTTCACTGCGCAGAATTCTAAGCCCTCCTTACACGCAACGAACCGTGGTCAATACCGTATTGCTGGCGTCGGCCATTTGCGGGTTGTGGGCTGCGGCGGTTTATGCGCCGACAGCAATCATCGCCTTGGCCAAACGTGCCGGCATGTTGCAGCCACAGGCCGTGCGCATGTCTTCATTCGGAATGGGCTTGCTTTCGCTGGGAACCATCCTGGGATGCCTGGCGGTTCCGCCACTAGCCGAACGCTTCGGCCGCAAACGGACGCTGGGCTTTTATTTCCTCGGGATGGTGATTTGTATTCTGCTCAGTTTTGGCTGGGCGTTCTACCTGCCTCAGGGATTGCATCCATTCATCACGGTGCTGTTCTTCTTAGGTTTTTTTGGCGGCAACTTTGCTGTCTTCAGCCTCTGGTTGCCGGAGCAGTACGGGACCACGGTCCGTGCGACCGCGTTTGCCTTTACCACGTCGTTCGGACGCTTCATCGCAGCGGGGGTCAATTTTGGGGTGGGCGCGATGGTCAGAAATATGGGAACCCTGGGCAAGCCGGTTGCCTACACAGCGATCGCCTTCGGGATTGGACTGCTGGTTATTCCGTTCGCAGTGGAAACCAGGGGCGAGGTGCTGCCCGACTAGGGGCAGCGGCTTTACGCGAGGTTAGCCTTCCGGATCTAGCGGCAACGCTTATTCAAGTCTTTATACCCGGCGTCAAGTGTCTTGGAGACTTTCCGGGAATGAGAAAACGGGCGGCCGCTGGTGCGGCCGCCCGTTCCGTTTAGCGGGGGGGAAGGTTGCTAGAAAGTGAAGACCGGCCCGAACTCCGAGCGCCAGTCAGTTGAGGTACAAGTCGGCTTGCCGGCGACCTTGGTGGTGCAAAGGCCGCTGTCAGCCGGAACGGCGTAGCTGGAGTAATTGCTCTCTTCAAAGCCGAACTGAACCCAAGGGTTCATCTTGTAGAAGATGGTTGCAGCTTTGATCGAGCTCTTGATCGGCCCGGCGCCATCTACGCCAATGTCCTTCGCATGATAGAAGTCATTGGCATTGGCAGCGTCAAGACCGTACTCGAAGTAAGCCTGCCAGCCGGCATTTCTGCCCTTTGGCTCAGCGTTGAACCAGCGCGAGATGGGGAATCCAACTTGCACGAATCCACCGTAACCGCGCACTGGCAATTGAGGTGCAATGACGGACTGTCCGGCCGCGTTCTTGCCGAAGACCACCGTCGAAGAGTTATCCACCGAAGAACCATCCGCCGTACCGGTCAGCCCGGCCGCCTGGTTGTAGTTCGACAAGGTCTGGCCGCCGAAGAAGAATCGCAGGTCAGCGCCCATGTAACCGCTGGCTACGACTGTTGCCCAGCGGGTGGGGAATGAAATTGCGATCTGGTTGCCGTAGCCGTTGCTGCTGTTATCGACACCGTCCGGAAATGCGGCTTTGTAAGCCGCCGGCACGGCTGAGCCCAGCACGACAGCGGTGCGAGACGCGTAGAACCCGCTCCACAGGATCTGAGCAGGAACAACGCCCGGAGCCTTGTCGAGTTGGAATTGCAATACGACTCTGGATTCCAGAGTGGGAAGAGATGAGTCTGCGCCCTGGCGCTCGCCCTCTCCCAACTGGGTGGCTGTGCCGTCGAAGACGGTGCAGGTTGTAGCCGTATCAAGGGCCGTGATGGTGCAGGTTGTCTTGTCAGCCGCCAGGTTACCTTCAGACGGCATCATGATGGCAAACTCGGGAGAGAGTTTCCAATCACGCGAGCCGCCCAGTTTCTGTACGAGGCCTAAACGCATCTGGGGAGAGCGCTCGTAAAGGTTGCCCCAATAGGCGCCGTAGAAGGTTGTCTCGAACAAGTTCATCAGAGCGCTTGATCCGAAAATCGTCCAGTCCTGTCCAGCTTCGAAGAAGATGTCCGAGTTCGGTGCTGCGGTCCAATCGATTCGTCCGTAGGCCAGACGCAGGGACAGAGCATTGCTGCGAATGCTGGAGACGTTGCGGTTGTCAGCACGGCTAAAGTTGCCTTCGAAGTCAGCTTCGACTTGTCCGGTGATGGTGACGTTCTTGGAGACATCGGGCCACTCGAATTTGGTACCTATACGAGTGGAACGCGCCTTCATGTGCCATTCCGGATCTTTGGTCGGACCGGTATCGGCATTGGTGAAGCCAGGCCGCGGAAAGTCATCGCCCGTTGGATCAAGTGAATCGTAAGCCTCGGTGGCCTTGATGAAGCCATAAGGCGACATTCTCGCGCCTGAACCCAGCTTGAAGCCGGAGAGCAGGCCATCCTTGGTTGGGGGATCAAGCGGTAGCACCCGCACCGGTGCGATAGCGGGAATGACCGTTGGTCCCGTCGGCTCCGGTGGCTTTGTCCCAGCCTGACCAGTGGTGAGGTTGGCGGACTGCGTTCCACCCGACTCGATGTCGACTAAGGAATGCATCGTATCCGCATCGGCGCTGGAACTCTTCAGATCCGCCGCTTCTGAGGCTGTGACGACACCCTTGGCCTTCAACAACAGGAGCAACTGCTCCATGCCTGCTGAGCCCGAGACGTTCTTCAGGCTGTTAGCTTCGGTTGTGGTCAGGATACCTTTTTTCACCAGGAGCTCGACCAGGGTTGGGTTGACAGCACCACCCACGCTGGCGCCGCTAGTGTTGGGAGCGGATGCAGCAGCCGCGCTGGTTGGGGCCGCTGCGGCAGCACTTGAGTCTGCTGCAGTTAGAATCGCCGGCATCAAAAGACATGCGACAGCGATTAGGGTTATTGCCGATGACCGGAAATACTCGCGCATCTTCGCCTCCAAAGTTGGCACATTTCTTTGTTCAGGTGGGAAAGCCTTGGTGTCACCGGGATTCCTAACGCATAAATCCCACCTGGTGAATGGCCTGCAGGCGACTCTAATGGAGAGCTGGCGAAGCTAAATGTGACGTACAGCACACTTCATATGTGACGAAAGTGCTAATTATTTCTTAGGATCGTCGCAAGTTAATGAAAACAATACGAATATCCTCTGATCCTCGAACCATCGGGCGTTCCTACAACTTTAAGGTTATTGATTCGCGTTGCCGGACGGCTATCCGGCGACAACATCGACTTAGCGGGCGACAAATCACCGAAAATTTGGGAACGCCAGATCATGGCGCTCAGGAAAATGCAAACGCGGAGTTGGTTTCGTTGCTCAATTGTGGAAACCGTTATTCGTTGACTGGCAGATGCGAGGGTCCCTAACATGATGGGTTCCGCCGTGCATTCTTAGGAGGTTTTTATGCGCAAGATGGCAATACTGACTCTCGCAATTTTGATTCCTGCCGCCTGGGTGCGAGCGCAATCCGGCAATCCATCATCCGACTCCGGCCAGAATTCAGGTAAGACTGCCGATCTGACAACGGTGCAAGGATGTCTGACGAATCCGAACGGCCGTTACACACTCACTGAAGACAACGGCACGGTGCGTCTACTTTCCGGCGCCGCAAATAAATTAGGCCATCAGGTCAACCGCCAGATTGAAGTCAGCGGCAAGACGGCGATGAAAACCATGGATAGCACTCTCGCAGGAGCAGGATCGAGCGCCGTCGAGCAAGAGGTTTTTGAAGTCAAGAGCGTTAAACGCATCGCGGACGTGTGCAAGTGAACCAGTTCGAGCCGATCCTTCTCGAGAGAAATTCACTCGCGCTAAGATCGAACCGAATCGCCCAAGCCCTCCGCTCAAGCCAACTCTAAGCTCACGAAGAAACATCGCACTTGTCTTAGCGTACGACAGAAAAGATCGCCATTCGTCGACCGACTTAAAGGAACGTGCAGCGGAAAATCCGCAGCTCATGACCTTCTCAGCGCATTGATTGATCGTCGCTTATTGATCGGCCGGGAAATCTGGGGATGCGAATCCCGAGCATCCGGCCAGGCCGTTGACGCCAACGAAAAAACGCACCCGCGCTGCTCGATTGGGTATAGTATGCGACTGTTGAGGGCTGAAGCGGAAAACCACGGCTGAGTTAGTTGTCCGCTTGCAGTTACGTTGCGCCCAAAGAAGTTTACCGTCCAGTTAGCTGCGCAGACTGAGCGGGATCAATGCTGGGAGGTTTTTCCATGAATACTTTTCCCATCATGCTGGGGACGCTATGTGTTTTTGCGCTCGGCTATCGCTTTTACAGCGCTTTTATTGCCGCCAAAGTCCTTGCTCTTGACGACAGCCGCGTTACCCCGGCGCACGTCTACGAAGATGGTCACAACTACGTGCCGTCGCCGAAGTGGGTGTTGTTCGGACATCACTTCGCGGCCATAGCCGGCGCCGGTCCATTAGTTGGACCAACCTTGGCTGCCCAATTCGGTTTCGCTCCCGGATTTCTCTGGATTCTGATTGGCGCTGTCCTCTGCGGTTGCGTCCACGATTTCACCGTGCTCGTCGCTTCAGTGCGCCACAAGGGCAAGTCGCTCGCCGATGTAGCGCGCACCGAGGTCGGCCCCTTCGCCGGTCTGGTCACCATGATCGCGTTGCTGTTCATCCTGCTGGTCACGCTGGCCGGACTCGGCATCGTTGTGGTCAATGCTCTGGCGAACAGTCCGTGGGGCGTTTTCACCATCGGGATGACCGTTCCCATCGCAATTCTGATGGGCTTTTACATGTTCAAGAGCTCACCCGGCCAGATCAAGATTGCCGGCCCCAGCGCCGCGGGAGTAATTCTGCTGATCGCTGCGGTCGTTGGTGGGCGCTGGTTCGCCGCTTCTTCTTACGCGCACGCCCTGACGTTCACGGGTCATCAGATCGTCTTCTTCATGATGGCGTATGGCTTCGTTGCATCGGTTCTGCCGGTCTGGTTCCTGCTGGAGCCGCGAGACTATCTGTCGACTTACATGAAGCTGGGAACCATAGCCCTGCTGATTATCGGGGTCTTTGTGGTTCATCCCGACATTCAGTTTCCTGCCGTCACCCAGTTCATTCACGGGGGCGGCCCCATCATCGGCGGTAAGCTGTTTCCGTTTTTGTTCGTGACCATCGCGTGCGGCGCGATTTCGGGCTTTCATGCGCTGATCTCATCCGGAACGACTCCGAAGATGTTGTGGAAGGAGAGTGACGCGCGCTTCATCGGTTACGGCGCGATGATGTGCGAAGGAATTGTCGCCATGCTGGCGCTGATAGCGGCCTGCTCCATGTATCCGGGCGATTACTTTGCTATTAATGCAGCGCCCGCTGTTTTTGCCAAGCTTGGGTTGCATACGGTGAATCTGGGAATGTTTTCCACCGAAGTCGGCGAGAAGCTGGCCGGACGTACAGGCGGGGCGGTCTCGCTCGCGGTGGGCATGGCGGAGATCTTCCGCGGCATTCCCGGCATGAAGACCTTGACCAGTTACTGGTATCACTACGCCATCATGTTCGAGGCGCTCTTCATCCTGACGACGGTTGATACCGGAACGCGGGTGGCGCGCTACGTTTTGCACGAACTGCTGGGCAAGATTCACAAGCCTTTCAGCAACACTGCGTGGCTGCCGGGCAACTTGATGACCTCGTTGCTGGTGGTTGTTAGCTGGGGATACCTTATTTATACCGGGTCGATTTCCACGATCTGGCCGCTGTTCGGCACAGGGAATCAACTACTGGCAACCATCGCGCTGGCGGTGGTCACCACGTTCCTGGTGAACATGGGAAAGGTGAAATACGCGTACATCACGGCAGTTCCTATGTGTTTTGTTGGCGTCACTACGCTGACCGCCGGCGTGCTGTCCATTAAGAACATCTACTTACCGCTGGCGCAGAAACCGGGCTTCGCCTTGCAGGGATATCTGGATGCCACGCTCATGGTGATCTTCGTGACGGGTGTCATTCTGGTGTTGATCGAGTGCGGACGGCGTTGCTGGAAGACGCTGCACGGAACGCCGATTCCAGTAGAAGCTTTCGGCCCGCCCGAGACCACAGGCGCGGAAAAAATGGCGTGTTGCTGAGATTTATCGGATCTGGATCTATCGCCGTACATGTGGATCGAGAGGAGTGGGGATGTCGTCAAAACTGGGTTTGAGGTACGTCGCAGCCCTGATGTTTGCGGCTATGGCACTACAAACGGCGAGAGCTCAAATGCCAAATCCGTATGGCATGCCGATCACTCTAGAGGATGCAAAGAAGGCAGCAGCTCCGGCGCTCGCCGAAGCCGCCAAGAATAAGTGGGCCATTGCAGTCGCGATCGTCGATCCCTCCGGCAACCTCGTCTATTACGAAAAGATGGACAATACCCAACTGGCGAGTGCCAACGTTTCGATTGATAAGGCGCGCTCGGCTGCACAATTTAAGCGGCCGACCAAAGCCTTCCAGGATGCCTTGGCCGCCGGGGGCGAAGGACTTCGGGTATTGCGGATCCAGGGCGCGGTGCCGGTCGAAGGCGGCTTTCCCTTGGTGATGGACGGGAAAATCGTCGGCGCGATTGGTGCATCGGGCGCTGCCAGCGCGCAGGATGCGCAGTGCGCCAAAGCGGGAGCAGACAGCCTAAAATAACGGGCGGCACTGTGGGAGTGCTTCGCGCCGCGGACGGTGGTGGCCCGCAGGTACGCTGAGTCCGTGTGCGCTTTGTTGGCACCTGAGTTTGCAGACGGGCGTTGGGTGTAATTTGTCCGCCAACTTAATCACAGAGGGAACAAGTCGATGGCTGATCTGAAAAAGTTGCCGCAAGCGTCCAGGGCGTGCTTGCCCGGAGGCGTGACCGACCAGCACGGGAAAGATGCTTTCGAAGTACGGTTCGGAACTGCCACCGAAGAAGCGACCAAGACCGGCAGCGTGAAGCATCCCACCAATGGCGATGAAGCGCGGTATCCCGACAAGTCTGGCACTTATACGAAATGCCTGAAGCAGAAGACTTATGGAGTGGTTGACCCGACTGCGTTCACCTTGTTCAGAGCTGCTCTGGGCAGCGCTGACGGGACGACGATTGGCACTGCCAACTTCGAAGTCCCGGGTTTGTTGGGCGAAGGCCGCAAGCTCAATGGCCCGCTGGGCGCGTTTGCTCTCACATTAGTTGGTGGCGATTCGCAGCATTTTGGCGAGCCGCTCGTCCCTCCCGCTCCCAAGTTAGCCAGTCCGGAATACGCTACAGAACTCGTCGAGTTGTATTGGGCCTCATTGCTGCGCGACGTTCCGTTTACTGAGTACGAGACCAATGCGACCGCGATTGCCGCCGCCAACGAGTTGACCCAGCTAGCTGCCACCTATGCGGGCCCCACGGATAACGGCAAAGTCACGCCGAGTTTGCTGTTCCGTGGAGGGTTGACGTTAGGTGGCAAGAAAGGCAAGAAGCCGACGACTTATTTCGCCGGTGAAGAGATTGGGCCGTATATTTCGCAGCTCTGCATACGTCCTACGAATCTTGGAGCCCAGGCAATCGACCAGAAGATGCAGACCTACGTTCCCGGCGTGGATTACATGACCGATCTGCCCACTTGGCAGGATATTCAGAATGGCGGGGCGCCAACCAAGATGAACACGCCCGATCCGCAGCCGCGCTACATGCAGAATGGCCGGGCGCTGGCCGCCTTCACTCATCAGGACGAACTCTATCAGGCCTATTTAACGGCATATCTGGTGTTGGACACGCTATTTCCAACCTTCAGTGCCATCCAAAATCCTGGAAGCCCTTACGCGAGTTTCAAGAATCAGCAGCCATTCGGCACCTTCGGAGGCCCCGATATCGTAGCTACGCTGGGCGCAGTTGCGCGGGCGGCTATTAATGCGGTCTGGTACCAGAAATGGATTGTCCATCTTCGGCATCGCCCCGAATCTGGCGGAGGCATCGTCCATCTCATGAAGACGGGCATGGGTAGCACCGACGGAAAAGTTGATCCGATTGTGCTGAACTCGGCAGCCGTGACTTTGAGCCAGTTGCGATACGGCAGCTACTTGCTCCCGCAAGCCTTTCCGGAAGGATCGCCCGCACATCCGGCGTATCCCACCGGACACGGCGCGGTTGCAGGCGCCTGCATTACCGTGTTGAAATTCTTCTACAACGGAGATGCGACGATTCCCAGTCCGATGGTTCCGTCTGGTGACGGGCTTTCGCTGGAGCCCTACAACGGGGCGGACCGTGGACAAATGACCGTGAACGGAGAACTGCATAAGCTCGCGCATAACATTTCTTTCGGCCACGGGATTCACGCCGGCATACATTGGCGCAGCGACACTGACTATTCGATTCTGCTTGGCGAAGCGGTGGCGCTGAGCTTCCTGCGCGACCAGGCGTTCACCTATAAGGAAAATTTCTCAGTGACGCTGACGAAACTAGATGGCACGACTGCAACCATCAAGAATTACTAGAGCAAAATCGCAGTCTGCTGTTTGACCATCGATGCGCTTGCGTAGCAACTGAACGCTGGTCGCGTTTGCCCATGGCTTGGTTCTGTAATCAGGATTGAATTCACCGTCCTTTCACAATGGCATCCCAGTTGGCTGTTGTTCCTATTCGCAACTGCCCCTAGACTGAATAAACCAAAAGATCAGGAGAGCCCGCGTTGTCCGAGGCCATCATCGAAGCTCGTGCGGTCGAGAAGTACTATCCGCAACCGGATGGCAATCGCATTGAAGTGATTGCGCCTACCGATCTCAGTGTGTCTCCGGGGAAGATTGTTGCGCTTGCTGGGACCGTCGGGCTCGGGCAAGTCGACGTTGCTGCGCATGTTGACCGGGCTGTCGAAACCTTCGTCGGGCCATGTGTTGTGGCACGGCAAGATGATGGATGGACAGATTCCCAACGTATCCATCGTGTTCCAAAGCTTTGCGCTGTTTCCCTGGCTGACCGTGCTGGACAATGTCGAGGCTCCGTTGATCGCTCGCGGAGTGAGTGCAATCGAGCGGCACAAGCGAGCGCTCAAGATGATCGATACTGTCGGTCTGGACGGCTTCGAAACGGCTTATCCCAAGGAACTTTCCGGCGGAATGAAGCAGCGCGTTGGTTTTGCCCGGGCGCTTGTCGTTGAACCCGAAGTGCTGTTCATGGACGAGCCTTTCTCGGCGCTCGACGTGCTCACCGCAGAAAACCTGCGCTCTGAGTTGCTAGAGCTGTGGCTCAGCAAGAAGATGCCAACCACCGCGATTTTCGTGGTGACGCACAATATAGAAGAGGCCGTGCTGCTGGCCGATCGCGTGATCGTTCTGGGACGAAATCCTGGACGTATTCGCTCTGACTTCGAGATCGACATCCCGCAATATCGCGATCGCAAGTCGCCGCGCTTTCTCGCCTATGTCGATTACATCTACAAGACGCTGACGCGACCGCAGGAAGAAGCCGCTGTGCCGGGCAAGACGCAGGTTCCGGGAAATGGCCAGCCGCGAGAGCGCACCAAGTTCCAGATGCTTCCTCACGCGCGACCGGGTGGCATCGCGGGCTTCATGGAGTTGCTGACCGATCGCGGCGGCCGTGACGATCTTTACAAACTCGCCGATGAGCTATCGATGGACGTAGACGATCTTCTGCCCATCGTCGAAGCTTCGGCGATGCTGGGCTTCGCCATGCTGCGCGAAGGTGATGTCGAGATCACGCCCGAAGGCCGCAAATTCGGTGAAGCCGATATCCAAACTCAGAAAGCGATCTTCCGCGAAGCAGCTTTGAAGAATATCGCGATTCTGCGGCTGATCGAAAATACCTTGCATGCCAAGCGCGATCACGCCATCGGAGAAGAATTTTTTCGCGACATCCTCGACGAGCACTTCAGCTCCGATGAAGTCGAGCGCCAGTTTGAGACCGCGTTGAACTGGGGCCGCTATGCCGAGATCTTCGACTACGACTCCGAGAAAGGCCGGCTCTTCCATCGTGAAGACGCCGACGTTTTGCCGGCGGCGAGCGAGGCCTGATGCCGCGTTCAACCTGGCAACCAGTTCGCATTCTGGGCAAAGGTCCGTGGTCGCTGCTGCCGGCGCAGACCTGGTCGGTGTTGACCGACTTCTTCCTCTTTGCCGCCGGACTGTCTGTGTTCTATGCGGTTTTGGTGCTGGCGCGAACCTGGTTCGGCCCGTTCAACCCTCACGTCGAGATTTCACGCGATCCCACCAAGCTTCCGCTTTACGCCGCCTATTCGCTTTTGCGGATCACGATCGCTTACGTACTGTCGCTCGCCTTCACGCTCGTCTATGGCTACGTCGCCGCGTATAACCCGAAGGCCGAACGCATCATGATTCCGCTGCTCGACATTCTGCAGTCGATTCCCGTGCTCAGCTTTCTGCCGGCCGTCATGCTGGCCATGGTCGCGCTGTTTCCGCATCACCAGATCGGCGTCGAGATGGGCGCGATCCTGCTCATCTTTACCGGGCAAGTGTGGAACATGGCCTTCAGCTTCTACTCGTCGTTGAAGAGCATTCCTCGCGACCTGCGCGAAGCTGCCAAGATCTACCGCTTCAACTGGTATCAGCGCTTCGTGCAATTCGAACTGCCTTACGCTGCCATCGGATTGGTATGGAACTCGATGATGTCGGTCGCCGGCGGCTGGTTTTTTCTGATGGCCTGCGAGATGTTCGTGCTGGGTTCGCTCGACTTCCGCTTGCCCGGACTTGGCTCGTATCTGCAAACCGCAGCCAGCGCCGGCGATACGCAAGCGATTCTTTGGGGCGTCGGCACCATGATCGCTGTCATCGTGCTGCTCGATCAGATCGTGTGGCGGCCGGTCATAGCCTGGGCCGAGAAGTTCAAGATGGAGCAAGTCGAAAGCACCGACGCACCCAAATCCTGGTTTCTCAATTTGGTGCAGGGCTCGCGCTTGCTCATCCGCTTTCGCAAGCGGGTGATTAATCCCCTGCGCGAGCGACTGGCTCTGCATTATGCGCGCGAGTATGATCCAGCGCACGAAGAGGCTCCGCCGGAGACGTGGAAAGTTTGGGCGGGACGGGTGATCGCATCGCTGGCGGTGCTGGCCGTCTTTTACGCGGTGGCGCGCGCCGCCGTCATGCTCGCCGGACTGAATACTGCCGACTTCCGGCAAATCCTGGAAGGAACAGGGGCCACGTTTGCGCGGGTGATGGTCGCTCTCATCGTCGGCTCGCTGTGGACGATTCCAGTGGGAGTGGCGATCGGCTTTAATCCCAAGCTGGCGCGCATTGCCCAACCACTGGCGCAGATTGCAGCGTCGGTTCCAGCGACCGCGCTGTTTCCCATCGTGCTGCTGGTGCTCATACGCATCGGTGGCGGGTTAGGCCTGGGATCCGTGGTTTTGCTGCTGCTGGGAACCCAGTGGTACATCCTGTTCAACGTGATCGCCGGGGCAATGGCCATTCCGACCGACCTGAAAGAAGCGTCGGCGATGTTCAAGTTCAACCGCAGCATGCGCTGGCGGAAGCTAATTTTGCCGGGAATTTTTCCCTATCTCGTGACCGGCCTGGTCACGGCGTCGGGCGGCGCCTGGAACGCCAGCATCGTGGCTGAGTACTTCCGCCTGAAGGAGCATACCTACACAACCGTAGGTTTGGGAGCAACCATCTCGCGCGCCACTGATTCCGGCAACTTCGCCCTGCTGCTCGGTTCGACTATCGTGATGGCGCTGGTCGTGGTCACGGTGAACCGTCTGGTGTGGCGGAGAATGTATCGCCTGGCTGCCAACCGTTACACGTTGGAGGTCTGAAGGACGCTATTCGCTCTTCGCTATTCGCCTGTCGCTTTGAACTTTTGGTAGCCGGCCACTAGCTGCTGGCTGTCTCGACGAACGACAATAACGTTCCCGACGCTTCGGTACATGTACTTTCGTAATCTTGATGGCGTCGAACCGGCGGGTACGATGGAAGTAGGAGGCTTAGTGTCTCTGGTGGCTGAGCTGGAAGGAAGTCCGCGAGCCCGAAGGATCTTTGAAAAATCGGGAGCTTGAGGGTCAAGTGCTAGTGGTCGTTGTCTGGTACGAAGCGATGCCCGGCAGTAGCTGGTAAGAGTTCTTGGTCAGACAAGGGGAATTTATCGGACCTGACTTCTTAAGTTAAGCCTTTGCGAATCAGTATTTTGAATGATAACTCCTTTACGTGCAATATTTTAGGGGATTACTCGTCAACAAGGCTGATGGTTTCAATATTTTGGAGGTAAGGGGGAGGGGGGTAGGACGGAGCCAGTGACTCCGACCATCTCCAACCTACCGCCGACTTCGTGTTGAGGATCAGCGTATCTGCTGATATTCGACTTTGGCTTGTTTGAGGACAGGAATATCGGAGTCAGCATCTTTCCACAGAGCGAAGAACTCCTGGTAGCTGCTGCGTGCCTTAATGGAGTCTCCCGTCAACGCGTAGGCACGACCGAGCTGAAGGTGTGCCAATGCTGCTAAGGGGCAATTGACCACGACGCCACGCTGGCTCAGAAATTTACTGAACTCAGCGGCGGCTTCCTTGCCCTGGCCTAGCGACAGGTAGGCTGAGCCTCGCAGATAAACGGGATACATCGACGCTCCCACCTCGAATTGCGGTTGAGGAGTGCCGAGTTCGTAGGGCTCGGTGGTTTGCAGGATATCGATGGCTTTGGCCGGATTGCCGCGGCTGATCTCTATCGCAGCATAAATCGCGGGAAGCCAATAATGATTGATGACCGTGTTGAGAGGAAAGCGCTCACCCAGATCGTCCGCTATACGCTTTGCCTGGTCGGCATCTCCGATACGAGCCAACGCCAGTGCGGCCAAAATGTTTACATCCCGAGTGGGTGCAGCTGCCAGCGCCGAAGCGATATCCTGCCGGCTCCGCGCTTTATCGTTGAACTCCTCTTCCCATAGGGCGGCATCCATTTGCCAGGTTGCGGCCGTTTCTTTTGAGCCACCGCGGGCAGCATTGTCAGTCGCGCGCTTGGAAAGCTCTCGTGCGCTTGCCGAGCGTCCGTAAAATGCTTCCGTATCGGACGCATAAGATAAAAGGACATCCTCGCCCGGCTTGCCGCTCATCGCGGCGACTTGCTTGTTCATTTCCGCGACATCGTTCTCCAGGAAAGCAACTCCATAGCGATTCCCGTGCAGAACCGGATTATCGACCTTGTGTGCGACCGCTTCCTGGTACTTGGTTTTCGCTTCGCCAAGCCGGTCCAAAGCAGCATAGAGCGCCACCAGATTGGTGAATGCAGCCGCGCTACCGGGATTCAGACGAAGGTCTTCAAGACTGGCCGCTACAGCTTTGTCATATTGCCCTAAATAGGTGTAATCAACGCCCAGGTTGCCGTACGGTTCGGGACTGCGCGGATAGGTCTTGGCCCACAGTTCGTAAGTCTCGATTGCCTTGTCCAACTCGCCGGTGACCAGCAGGTAATAGGTTGCTGAGATGCGAAACCCTTCGCGCTCGCTTACTTTATCTCGGAGGTCATACGCCTTCTTCAGATTCTGGCTGGCCAAACCGGGCTCTCGCAGGTTGGAATACGAAATTCCCAAAGCTAAATAGGCAGCGGCAAAGTTGGGATCGAGTTCAATCGCGCGATTGAAGAACGGAATCGCCGCCGACATGCCTTGCTCCTGCAAAGTTTTTCTTCCCTCCGACAGAGCTTTCAACGCATCGAGCGAAGGCGTAGTGACCTGATCCATCGCATCAAACTTTTCCACCGTGCTCAGCGATTCGCCCAGCTTTCTTCGAAGCTTCGTGGCTGCCGAAGCCAGAGCCTTCAACACGTGTTCTTTGTTTTCCGCCGTTACCTGCTCCTGCACCAGCACATCGCCTGTTTTGCAATTGACGGCGTCCAGACCAATCACATATTGGCTCCCTAAGCTGGCGATTGTGCCGGAAACATAGGCCTTGGCGTCGGCGCGTTGACACAGATCGCGAGCCACCTCGGGAGTGAGCTTGGTGCCTCGTGGCATCGCCATCAGCTTCAGCGTCGCGCGGATTTTCGCATCCGACAGGATATTCAGGAAGGGAGACTGGCCAAGTTGTACCGCGATCGCCTGTTTCAAGGTGTCGTCGAAGACCGGATCTCCGGTTGTATTGCTGAAATCGGCGAGCACCAACGTATCCTGGTCGCTCAACTTCCTGGCTTGGGCCGATCGCCAGTACAACCCCGCGGCAACGATTGCCACCAACACCACGAACACCAGCGCGGCTGTCTTCCAGGGAAAACCAGTTCGCCCCGTAGCCGCCGAAGCCTTAGAAACATTCTCAACCGGCTGCGCAATGGCCATGGTCGCGCCTGAGGGTCGGCCGGGCGTGAACGCCTGTTCCCGTTGCGTTTCGTCGTCGGCAGCGGCGACAGCCGAATGCTGCGACGAGTCGGTGTCACGCTTCAGGCGGCGCAGCTCGGCCCGCATGTCTGACGCATTCTGATACCGCAGGCTGCGATCCTTCTCCAGGGCACGATTGATGATGTCTTCCAGCCTTGCAGGCAAGTCGGGATTCAGTCGAACCGGCGCGACTGGCGACTTGTGAAGGATAGCTTCGAACAATAACGCGGAGGTATCTCCACGAAAAGGCTGCACGCCGGTTGCCATCTGATAAAGCACTACACCGAACGAGAACAGGTCGGTGCGGGCATCGAGAGGCTTACCTCGCGCTTGCTCGGGAGACATGTAGGCGAGCGTGCCCAGGGTGCTTCCCGGACTGGTAAGGTGTTCTTCAGGCGCAGCGGTGAGGGTGGGGCGCGAAAGATCGCCGCTGTCGTGCCTGCTGACGAAAGTTACTTTGGCTAGCCCGAAATCGAGAATCTTGGCATGGCCCGCTGCGGTAACAAAAAGGTTGGCGGGTTTAATGTCGCGATGAACGATACCTTTGCTATGTGCCGCATCCAATCCATCAGCCACATCGATAGCGATGTCGAGAAAGCGCTCGATGTCGATCGGCCGATCGTTGATCAGGTGCTTGAGCGTCTGTCCGTCGAGAAACTCCATCACGAGGAATGCCCGGCCATTCTCTTCGCCGATGTCGTAAATGACGCAGATGTTCGGGTGATTCAGTGCCGAAGCGGCGCGCGCCTCGCGGCGAAATCGTTCCAGCGCTTCCAGGTCACGTTCGACATCCTCGGGCAGGAACTTGAGCGCGACCAGGCGGCCAAGGCGCACATCTTCTGCCTTGTAAACTACGCCCATTCCCCCGCCGCCGAGTTTTTCCAGAATGCGATAGTGCGAGATCGTCTTGCCTATCATGGCTGGGACTGCCCTTAGCGAGGGATGCTACCTTGACGGTCCGAAGCAAGTCAACGCGACCACATCAGATCGACCGTCGGCGAACCAGCCACTGTCCGTCGCTAGCGCTTCAGTAACTCGGAGATGGGGACACGAAATCAAATCAGTTCAGCGCGCTTGCATTGGAGCCTGGCTTTCCCGGTTCCGAACACAATCCCGTGATTGCTACCCTTAACGCGCAATTTTTCTTGACAGAACTGACCTTTCTTCTCAAGATTACCGATGCTGGGCGGGGAGAAAATTCGAATCCCACACGTTCGTGGATGAGGTTGAACTTTGCGCCCTTGCCGGTTGACGCAGTCTCGCCATTTTGTTTCACGCACAAGTATTAAGGGCTTTGCAGGGTGGAAGGGAGCCCTCTCGTCAGACGGGCAAGGAGCAAGCGCAAGATCGAACAATTTTACCCCTCCCGCCTTTTCCAGCTTTATCCGACTGGCCTGTTTCGATCACAAACAATCGAAGGGAGTACTTCAGTGAGCGAAGATATGGATCGTGTGTCTCTTGCCCAGCAGGCGGAAAGCGTTCCTGCCGAGAAGTTACCAACGGGCATAAACCGCCGGAAGTTTCTTGGACAAGCCGGCGCGGCGGCAACCATTGCTGCTGGCGCACTCGCCAGTCCTTCTGCAGCGTTCGCGCAATCCGGTAGCTCTCATAACTCCGGACGAGTGCCTCCGCCAGGAGGCGTGCAGAACGGCCGTGTCATCCAATCTTTCGAAAACCGCGTGCTCGCTGCCACTCAGGAAGCCCTTATTCCCGTTCCTCCGCACACTACCAACGGCGACGAAACACGCTATGCCGACAAGTCTGGCAGCTATTCGAAGGGCCTTTTGCAAGACGGTCCCGGACGAGTCAATTTGAATGCTTACCAGTCGATGAAAACCGCTCTGGCCAGTGGACGGCCCTCCGACTTTGAAAACATTATTCTCGGCGGCACGCGTTTGCTGAACGGTCCTCAAGGGGCGTTCGCCTATGGTTTGGAAGGCACCGACGCGGTGCAGTTTGGTAATGCTCCTTCCCCCAACAATCAGGAAAGCGTGGTGATTGTTCCTCCGCCTCCGGCTGTCGCCAGTGCAGCCTACGGAACCGAATTGGTGGAGCTGTACTGGGCTTCGATGTTGCGCGACGTGGCCTTCACCGACTATCCCAACAATTCGATGGCGAATTTGGCTGCGCAGGAACTTTCCGGCATGCCCTCGTATGCCGGTCCCAGGAATAGCAGTGGACAAGTCACTCCCGGCCTTTTATTTCGCGGTCCTTTTCCCGGCGAAACCATAGGTCCTTACATTTCACAGCTGATGATTACTCCCACGGCCTTAGGCGCGCAGGAAATAAGTCAGCAACTGATTACTTATCTGCCGAACATCGACTACATGACCGATCCCACAACGTGGCAGGAAGTCCAGAGCGGCATTGACACCGGACTGCGCAACCAGACGGATTCTCAGCCGCGATACCTGCACGACGGCCGCGGTCTCAGCGCCTATACCCATGTGGACGTGTTGTACCAGGCCTACCTCACGGCGCTGCTGGTTATGAATACTCTAGGGGTGCCGCTGAATCCGGGCAATCCCTATGTCCACTCCAGGACCCAGAATGGCTTCGGCACATTCGGCCAGCCGGATTTTGCAGCCTCGGTCGGTGAAATCGCTGCCCGCGCCTTGGATGTGGTCTGGTATCAGAAGTGGCTGATTCATCTCCGGCATCGTCCCGAGTCTGGCGGCGGAATCGTGCAGTTGATGCGGACCGGCCAGGGCAACACCATCGATGCTCATGTGAACAATAACGTCATGAACTCTCAAGCCCTGCAGACCAGCTTTAGCAAATACGGAACCTATTTTCTTTCGCAGGCATTTCCCGAGGGTTCGCCGACGCATCCTGCTTACCCTACGGGCCACGGCGTGGTCGGCGGCGCTTGCATCACCATGCTGAAGTTTTTCTTCGACGGCACATTCGTCATTCCGAATCCACAGGTGCCCAGCGACGATGGTCTCTCGCTCCAGTCCTACAACGGTAATGATCGGGGCCAGATCACCGTCAATGGTGAATTGAACAAGCTGGGACACAATGTCAGCTTCGGTCATGGGATTCACGCCGGCATACATTGGCGCAGCGATAGTGATTCTTCCCTGATTCTCGGAGAAGCTCTGGCTATCAGTATTCTTCAGGACCGGGCCCAAGGCTACAACGAGAGGTTCACCGTCACTTTCAGCAAGTTCGATGGAACCACGGCAACCATTTCTAACCGGTAACGGAGCGCCCCGTTCTAGAGCGATTCCAGGGTGGGTGTGTCCGGGTAGAGCGAACCTTCAGGTTCGTGTTCAGGCTGCACCTCAAATTCAGGCTTCCGCCCACTGCGCCGCAGTGGGCGGAAGCCTCACTCAAGAGAATGGCGTCGACGCGGCGCTGAAGCGCCGCTCTACCCGGACTTCGCGGATACGGCAACTCAGCAACTGCGGTAGCCCTTTTAGGTCGCGGGTTTCTCTGGCTACGAACTCTCCTTCAGCAGCAATTGGTCGGCGGGCGAGAAGACTTGTGCGCGAATCATCATGGTGCTCAGCAGGGAAGTGAGACCTGACGATGCCAGGATCATCGCAATCACTACGAACTGATAGATCGCGGCGTACAGCGGGCTCGATCCCGAGAGCAACATGCCCGTCATTAACCCGGGAATCCAGACGATGCCCAGCGAGCGCAGGTTGTCGATAGCGGGAATGAGCGAGGAGTGAATGCTCGACTCAGCATAGCTGCCGACGGTGTTTTCCGGAGCCGCGCCTAAAGCGAGTGCCGTTTCGATCTCGCCCGAGTGCGCCAGCACCTCCGAACGAAATCGGTTTAGCGCGAGTCCATTGGTGTTCATGGCGTTAGCAATGATCATGCTTCCGACCGGTATGAGCGAAGTGATTGCGGTATCGATCACGCCTGCCCAGGTCATTACTGCCGTCACCAATCCCGCGCCCGCCGCAATGGAGTACGTCGAAACTTTTTGCGCTCCGGGAATATTCTTGGCGCGACGGGCCGAAATCGAACCCGCTGCGATGATCATGCCCGCCAGCAGGAACACGCTGCTCCATCGCGGCGCTTTCAGCAAGAGCACGAGAATAGAGCCGACGGCGACGATCTGCACCAGGCCACGTACCAGCGCGATAGCAGCGTCGCTTTCCAGATGAATGTTGCGCCGACGCGCCAACAGGACGACGGCCAGCGCCAGCACGGAAGCGATTGCGGCTTGCGCCAGGCCAAACGCGATCTGCGAATGGAAGAGAGACTTAAGCACCCAGCACCTCCAGGGTTGTTCCCAACTGAACCAACCTTCCGGCTTCGAGGATGGCGACCCGGCCGCACAGCCGTCGAGCTTGATCGCGGTCATGTGTAACGAGAACGGATGTCAGCGAGTTTTGCTTGACCAGATCGGCTATCAGCTTCTCGACCCCGGCCTTCGCCTCCTCATCGAGCGCTGACGTGGGCTCGTCGAGCAGCAAGACGTCAGGCTGGTTAGCCAGCGCGCGCGCCAGCGAAACTCGCTGCTGTTCTCCCCCAGAAAGGTTGGAGACGTTACGGCTGGCAAAGCCGGGCAGCCCGACCTTTACCAGCAGGCTGGCGATGTCAGTATCGGGAAGCGTTTGGCCGCGTTGAGCAGGGCCAAAACGAAGGTTGGAGGCGATATCGCCCGGGAACAGAAACGGTCGCTGCGTAACCATACCGACGCGGCGGCGCAACTCGCGCGGCGGGATCTGGCGATAGTCTTGGCCTTCGAGAAAGACCGTGCCGCTGCTAGGTTCATCCAGCCGATTTAGTAATCGCAGGAACGAACTCTTGCCGCTGCCGCTGGGCCCCACCACTCCCAGCAATTCTCCCCGCTGCACCACGAGCGAAATTTCACTGACGATCCAGACATCGTTCACGCGCCGCCCCAGGCGCTCCGTTCGCATGATTACTGCATCAGCAGGGGCGCCAGGCGAGGCGTTCATCAGTCGAGATGTCCGTAGTAGATTTTCGTTTCGTACTCCAGCACCACGTGACCGTCTACAGCATGGGTCGAGAACAGTTGCGGCAGCGCGGCGATCATCGCTTCATAGCGTTCGCCGGACTTGGGAATGTAAGACGAGGACAGCAAGCGTCCGCGCAGTCCGTCGAAATCGAGCCTCTGCCGATTGTGTTGCTGGATCCGCTGCATCTCCTGTGGGCCGAAGAAGTGCTGCAACGTCGCATAGTTGACGAGCGTGTGGGTGACGCGGTCGTAGTCGGTCGAGTGCTGCCGCACAAAAGCCTCGTAGGCGTGCAGAAAGGGCGTGGACTGGCTGTCGCGGTCATGCCATACCAGTACGGTCCATCCTCCCGGCTTCAGAATGCGCGCGAATTCGACCCGCGCCTCCCGCGGCCGGAACCAATGAAACGCCTGTCCCGCGATCACGAAGTCGATACTGGCAGGAGCAAGCGCCGTGCCCTCTGCGCTGCCCTCGACCATGCTGAAGTTGGGATAAGCAGCCAGATATTTTTCGCCGGCCAGCCGCATCTCGCGGTTAGGTTCCACGCCGATAACGCGACTGCCGCTGTCCAGAAAGATTTCGGCTAGCATGCCCGTGCCACAGCCAACGTCGGCGATGACGTGTTCCTGACGCAAACCGCAGGCCTGTTGCAGAGCGGTAACGATGTCGGGGGAGTAGTGCGGGCGGTATTTAGCGTAGTCTTCCGCCCGATCGGAGAAGCGTGCGAGGGGATTGCAGTTCGGTTCAGCCATTCATCCAACAATGATATCGTAGCCAGACCGATGACACGAGGAAGCAATGCGAAGACGCCTCTGATCGCTGCCATCTGCGACACGATCCGGCGGATTCCGCGGGGGAGGGTCAGTACTTATGGAGCGATCGCCAAAGCGGCCGGCTATCCCCGCTGCGCGCGTCATGTGGGCCGGGCCCTGAAACAGGTGGCCGGGCTGCCCTGGCAGCGGGTTTTGGGCTCGGCAGGCCATATTTCGTTGCGCGGCGAGTCGGCGATGGAGCAACGCTTTCTGCTGCAGGCCGAAGGGGTGGGTTTCAAGGGCAGGCGAGTGGATTTGAAAGCCTTTGAGCACCACTTTTCAGGGGTTGGACGGAAGGTGGCAAAGCAGGTTCGGCGGGACCGGCCGCTACCGCGAAAGTCGTAGTGAGCCGCAAAATTTCATTATGTCGACCGGCGCTCCGATGCCGTAGAATGGTGGCGAGTTCAGAAACAAAGTCAGGGTCATATGTTCTTTCAGGGCCGCTTACCGCTACTTGCCATCTTGATCTCTCCGCTATTTGCGGTTGTGCTGTTCGCCCAGCGCTATCCAGAACGCGACCATACCGTTTTTCATCGCACGCCTCCGGCTCCAGCGAAACATCAGATGCAGGGAGTGACTCCGCGATCGCACGTGGCAACTTCGGCGACTGCCACGAATGGTAACGGTCATGGTTCGAATGCTGCTAGTTCACAGAGCGGTTCTTATACTGGCTCGCCGGCGAACAGCAAGCCCGGTTCGATCACTCCTACCGAGAGCAACGAACACCCGCCGCAATAACCGGCACTTTCAGTAATTCAATCTGAAGTTGAGCATGTGCCAGTTGAGTACGTAAAAGGCAAAGCCCAGGCACGCCAGCATCAGCAGAATGTTCCAGACTTTCGTCCACAACCACAGCCCTTCTTCCTTCCACGAACGCAGGCAGTAGAAAATCGAGACCACCGCGCCCAACACTCCCAGCAACCCCACGATTTGCAGCAAGTGCATCTTCATATCAAAGTGTCTGCTCAATAGCGCGATGTCATCTTCCACAGACATAAGCCAGGCAGCAAAGCCGCCGAGGCACACCAGGTTCAGGACGCAGACCAGCCTCATCCATCGGCGCAGGGTGCGGTACTGCGGCTTGAATTCGACCCGATGTCCATAATGCGCGCGCAATATTGCGTTCAGCGGCCAGAACAAAAGTGTCAGAACGAACATGAAGACGGCAAATAGGATGATCGTCAGGTTGAGTTTCTGATCTTTCAGCGCCGGCACGGGCTGGAAGACGAAGATGGGCAGATCGGTGACGGCGATCTGCCGCCCCGCATAATCTTTGATGAAAGCCAGGTGAGATTGCCCGTTCACGTCGCGGAAGAAGAGCGGCCCGATTTCCTGAAACCGCTTGGGATTTCCCGCGAAATCCTTGGCCTGGTCCACGCTGATAGTGCCATCGGAATTCACGGTGATTCGGGCTTGATCCAGGGAATTGATCACCGCGGCGGCGTTGGTTTGCGAGCGGCGGCTCACCCAGTACGTTCCGGCAACCGACTTCGCATCCTGCGCGGCAGTAGAAACCTGCTCTCCTGGCGGAGGTGTGTACGGAAAGTAGCGATTGAGGAAGCCCTGCCACAATGCAGTTCGCCCAGGGAAGCCGGGCTTTCCGGCGCTGTTATAAGACACGAAGAAGCCAATATGGTCGTCAGGCATGAGGTGCAGGTCGCTGTGGAACCACTGGCTGTCGCCGCCATGACCGATGATGCGATGTCCGTTCCGCGTCTCCTCGTAGAATCCGTACGCCATTCCATTCAGTCTGGGATCCAGTCCCAAGACGCGCGAATGCATCAGCCGTGCGGTCTCCGGCTTCAGGATGCGAGCCCCGTTGTATTCGCCGTCCTGCAGATGCGCGATCATGTAATGCGACATGTCTTCGGCCGTGATCGACAAACTGCCCGCCGGCCACGCCTGTATGAACTCAAAACTCTTCGCCGGTTGCGAGGCCTGGTTGTAGCCTTCTGACATCAGCGGCTTCAGATCAACAGGCAGCGGCTGCCGAAACGTTGTGCGATGCATGCCCAGCGGCAACAGAATGTTCTGCTCGATGTAATCGTCAAACGGCACGCCCGAAACGCGCTGCACAATGTAGCCTGCCAGCGTGGCACCGTAATTCGAGTACGCCGGAGTCGTTCCAGGCGGGAAAATCTGCTTCGGCAGATGATCGCGCACGTACTCCTGCAACGGACGCATGTCCGCCGCGTTGGACACGAACAACTCCTTCAACGTTTCTTCGAATCCCGGCGTGTGGGTCATCAGATCCTTCATTGTGATCGCCTTGTCGAAAGTGGCCGGGATTCTGAAGTCGAGGTAATCGTTCACATCGCGGTTCAGGTCGATCTTGCCCTGCTCGACCAGTTGCATTACCGCCGTCCAGGTGAAGGTTTTGGAGATAGAGCCGGGACGGAACAGGGTCGCATCAACGGTGACCGGCTTCTTGTTCTTCACATCGGCGTAGCCATAGCCCTTGGCCAACAACACCTTTCCGTCTTTCACCACCATAACCACTGCACCGGCGATGTCGTCGCGTTGCAATTCGATGGGAATGAAGCCGTCGAAGAAGGCCTGCAGATCTTCTTGTGTAAGTTGCGGCGTAGTTTGGGGTATTTGTGGAGTTGGCGGAGCGGCTCTTTCCTGGGAGTGACGGGGCAGAATTTGGGGCGCCTGGGCCGGAAGCAAAGTCGACCAGAGGATAACAGCGATTATGAGGCCAGAAAAAAGAGTCGAAGCTCGTTTGTTCATATAAGTGCCACGAACCATATCAGAGTATTACGGAAAATGGCAGCCTATCGTTCACTATCCAGCGTGGGTAACTGGAAGGAGAACGGCACATCTTTACTTGCAGAGTGAACAGCTAGTTGCCGATGCAAGTTCACAGATCGGGATTGCCGGAAGCCGAAGAAGGTACTTTCCGCATCCAGCCGGGTTTCAAGTAGAATTGCGCCGCGAAGTGGTTCGTCGGGAAACGTCAGCGGGCATATTAAGGAGGCTTTCTGTGATGCGCCTGTCGTCTTGCTCCTTGGCAGTCCTGATCTGTTGCTCAACTTTTGCATCCGCCGACCTGAAGATCAAGACGCGCACCACAGTGATGGGGCACTCCACCGAGAGTACCGTCTACATCAAGGGTAGTCGCATGCGCAATGAGAGCAGCTACGGAGGAGGGCGCTTCAGCGCGGTCACGATCATGCAGTGCGACCAGAAGCGCGCGATCACCATTACCGGCAACCAATGCATGGTTCTGCCGATGGGCGGCGGCGAAAATTCATGTCCCAACACGCAAGCCATGGGCGGACGCATGCCTGCCGCGTCGAGTAAAGGCGGCGTCGTGACCATCACTCGCACTTCGACCGATACTGGCGAGCGCCAGGATATGTTCGGCTACAAGGCGCGCCACATCAAGAGTTCCATGACCATGGAATCCAGTCCCGACGCTTGCAACCAGTCGCACATGAAGATGGAGACGGACGGATGGTATGCCGATCTGTCGGCGGGCTTGTCCTGCGGCGACAATTCGTATCAGGCGATGGCTTGCAATGGTGGCAAGGGATGCCACGATCGCATCGTGCTGAAAAACGACGGCCCGGCACTCGGCTATCCGCTGAAGCAAACCACGTCGATGAACATGCCGCAAGGGAACTTCACTACCACGACTGAGGTGATCGAGCTGACCAACACCTCACTGGACGCGCCACTGTTCGAGGCGCCACCCAACTGCCACACTACAGACATGCCCGGGATGAGCGCAGGCCAGGGCTCGAACACGGCTGAGGAGCCCGCACCTTCCTCCGCGCCAGCTGCGGCGCCTCAACCCGCGGCTGCACCTGCACCCACGTCTGCGCCCAAGGCTGCGGGCGTAACTCGCATCGGCGTAGTCAAGATCAAAGACATGAGTGGCGAATCGATTCCGACCGACAACTTGCGCCTGGACCTGATTAGCGAGATCAGCAAGCAGCAACTGGAAGCTGTCTCTCTCGACGTCGAAGCGCCGCCTGATGCGGTGCTGGAAGAGGCCAAGGCGAAGCAGTGCGATTACGTCCTGTACACAGTGTCCACGCAGGTGAAGGAGCCGAATACGGGAGGCTTGGCACCGGGATCGCTGCCCAAAGGTGTGACCTTGGATCCTGCGAAGTTCCAGGCTTTGACGGGCGTCACACTCTACAAAGTTGGTAAGCCGCAACCCGAACTGAAGGATGTGATGCTGGCTGCTGATGCCAACCAATTCGCAGTCGACGCGGTTTCGGCCACCTTCGTCCTGGAGTCCAACAAGGTCGCCCAGCAGGTTGCCGATGACGCCCACCCCAAGCCGGCTTCGAAGGCCAAGGCCGCCAGCGGTAGCAAGTCCAAGTGACGCTGGAGTTGTTGTGAGCGACAAGTTGTTAGCTGATGCCTGACAGCTTCTTACCAGGTGTTGTAGGCAGTGCCTTCGCTGGAGGTTTGCTCGCTGCCGCTGTGCACGTCCATGATGCCAGGCTCGGTCTGGTCGGGCGACATAATGCTCTCATCGGTGACTGGAACCCAGCTGTCGCGCGCGTTGGTGAACGGGTCTTTGGGCAGTTCCTTCAGATAGCCGGCCTCGACCAGGTCCTGCAGCGATGTGGGCGCCTTCTGCTTGTCGAGTGTGTACTGATCGATGAGCGATCGCAGCGTGTAGAGATCGTCGCGCAGCGCCGTCTCCTTCGCATGCAGAATGGACTTGGTGTAGTTGGGAATGGCCAGCGACAACAGGATGACGATGATGCTGATCACCACCATCAATTCGATCAGCGTAAACCCGCGTTGTTGTAAACGCCGTTTCATAGGACCGCGATAGCTAGTTCTACTTCGCGCCGAAGCGCCGCTCTTCCAACCTACCACGTTTTATATTTCGTTCCGTCCAGGCCGGTGCCTTCGGACTTGGTGTAGACGTCAAAGACGTTTTGCTCGCCCCAGGAATCGGAGTCAGGATCGTCCTGCATAGAACGTAAGCCCCACTCGGTCTTGCCGGTCATGGGGTCGACTGGAATGCGCCGCAAGAAACGTATCTTCTTGCCGTTAGCGTCCACGCCTTTTACCAGGGTTTCCAGATCGGGAGGATAGCCCTGGCTATCTACCTTCACCTGAAAGGCTCCGCGATCGGCGGCGTCCTTGTAACGGTCGATGGCGTCGCGCATCTGCCACAGGTCGCGGCGCAACTCGCGCTCTTTGTTGCGCTGGATGACGACGCGCATTACCGGAGTGGCCGCAGCGGTCAGAATCATCAGAATCGTCATTGCGACGATCAGCTCGACAATGGTGAAGCCCCGCCCGCGCACGCCGTGAGTCCGAGTTGGCTGGGATACGGGTACGCCGGGTCCTGCGACGGCGAGAACGCAATTGGAGTGGCGGAAAAGCACTGCCTTTATTTTAGTCCTTTCATAAGCTGCTGACTCGGTGCTCTGAGCAAGCCAGGAGGGCGCAAAAAGCAGGGTTCTGCTCGCCGGTCGCTCACGGCAGGAACAGCCTCACGCCCGAAGTTTAAGTCGTCATTACAAACGGCGTTTCGACCGTTGGGAATCTTGCTCATTGCCAACCAGCAGGAGAAATGCAGATTCCTCGCATTGCCCCGCGATGACAATTCTCAGATCGGCAAACGCCAAACGGATAAGCCCTCAAAGCAGCCGCCTATGGGTTTAGACGGCGATCCTAGTGAACGGTCACGATGGCTTGCGACCCGCTTGCGGGAATGGTCTGCATACCTGCGTTCTTGACCGTGGCCCGGTTGATGCTCAAGGTGGACTGTCCTGGAGCGCGCGCCTGGAAGGTCAGGGTGAAGACCGACCCATCGCCGGAAATCCCGGTGGCTCCGGGCGGCCGCGACGCTGTTACTTGCAGAATCCCAACCATGCTGTCGTCGCGATTCACCAGTGCGACCGTTTGCCCGTCTTGCGAAAGCATGGTTCCGTTAGAGACATTCAGCACCTGCAAGACGCGCGGGTTGTACTGGACCTGCACCGGAACCGAGGATACATTCTGGCCGCCAGTCATATTCACGTTCACCGTGAACGTGGAACCGACTGCCTGATCGAGGGTTGGCGGATCGAAGCTTAGAATGGCACTGCCCGGCGGCGCCGACGCCGCAGTGGGCTGAACGCTTGCTGATGGTGTTGAGCCAGCTTGCGGCTGCGTCTGTGGACCGTGCGGTTGAGCCGGGTTGTTCATGGCTCCGGGTCCACCCGGCTGGCTATTGCCTTGCGGTGGGTTGGCGGCTTGGGAGTTGTCGCGCCGCAACGAGATGGTGTTGGCAGTGCCAACGTCGATCGCCTTAAGGTTGCTGGGGAATATGTCCTGAGCGCGCACGATATGCGGGATCAGGATAAAGACGATCTCATTGTCACTGACCTCTTTTTGTTCTTCAGCAAAGAGGTACTTGAACAGTGGGATCGAGGCCAATCCGGGGATGCCGGATAGCGACTTGGTCTGGGTGTTCTCCAGAATGCCTCCCAGGATGTTGACTTCCCCTTCCTTGAGGCGAATCTCGTTTTCGATCTTGCGTTGCCCGATAACCGGCTGGCTGATGCCGCCAATATTCTGATACGAGTCAATGGCCGAGATATCGACAGAGAGCTTCAGCGTGATTTCGTCGAGCCCGTGCACGCGAGGGGTGATATCGATGTTCACGCCGACATCGATGTAGTTGAACTGCGTATTGACCAGCGGGTTGATGCCGACGCCGCCAATGCCGGGCTGGAACGAGCCGGTAGCCACAGGAACGCGTTCACCGATTTTTAGCGAAGCCTTCTGGCCGTCCGAGGCGCGGATTTGCGGCTGTTGGATCAGCTTGCTGCTGCTGTCGCTCATCAGGAAGTTCGCCGTGGCCGGGGGAATGGTGACAGAAAAGTTGGTGGCATTGAGATTGCCTAGCGTGTTCAGGGTGATCTGTCCGGCGGTGCTGCCACTGGAAGTTGTAGCCGTCCCGCCATTTCCCGCATTACCAGCCACGGTCGTGGTGCTCGTCGTCGGGGTAGACTGCTGCAGACTGACCGAGACGCTGGTCGGCGGATTAATACCCAGGTTGCGCATCTTGTCACGCGTAACCTGCATGATGGCGATTTCCACTACCACTTCCGGCCGCGACTTGTCGAGATCCTCGATCAGCTTGCCCGCCATCGCGATCTGGTCAGGCGTGCCGCGCACTACGATCGCCTGCTGTGAAGGAAACTGTTGCAGGCGTTGCGTGTCGAGCAGCGTACGAAGAATGTTGACCAAATCCTGCAATTCGTTGGGCTGGGACAGATTGGTCAAATAAAAAGTGCGGATGACGCTTTGCTCCAACTCCTTGCGCTTGGCTGGACTGTCGGTCGCCACGAATATCGTATTCGGCGTGACCGGCCGCCAGAAGGTCTTCGATTCCAGCGCTGTGATCTCCAGCGCCTCCTGCAGCGTGACGCCGTTCAGGTCGACCCGGACACGCTTGGAGGTGTAGTCAGGGTCGAACAGAACGTTAATTCCCGCCAGCCTGCCGATGGTTTCATAAACCGTCTTGGCATCCTCGGTTAGCTTCAGGGTGATGGGCGTCTGCGAAATCGGCGCCAGCTCTACCGGCCCGGTGGCTTCTTCCATGCGCTTGGTCAAGCCGGATTCCGTGCTGGGAGCGGGAGGCGGCGTTGGGTGCAGGGCCTTCTGGAGGACTTCCCGCGTCTTGTTTTCTTCCTGTTGTGCGATGAAGCTGGACGGATCGATGGCCAGTCCCTGCTCGAAGTCGGTCAGCGCCTCTTGCAACTTGCCGGCCTTCACCAGGATTTCCCCTTGATGAACGTAGGATGCTGCGGCCAGAAAGCGTATGTACTCAAACGAGGTGCGGTAGGTCAGATCCGAAGGCTTAAGCTGGTAGGCCTGATGATAAAAGTTGTAAGCGGCAATGTAATCTTGCCGAGTTTCGGCGTCCCTACCCTTCAGGTAAAGCGCGTGGGCTTGCTTGTCTGTGGAAGCAAGTGCCGACACCGCTACCATCAGCAGCAACGCCAGGACACCGGTAAAGCGTTTCATCATTCCTTCAAATCCCCGGGGAATTCGCGCCGGACCTTGTGCCTCCGTACGGCCAGATACCAGGCTCCGGATGTAAGACTTGGGCCCACGCCAAACGTGAGCGAGCGCACCCGCCCGCGGGCTTGCGTTGCCGCATCCCAAATACGAACAGAGGCACGATGATCGGCGCGATTATAACATTCCATACTGCGGGAAATCTGCGCGGCAGGCATACCCCATTGGAACAGCCTCGCCGATCGATATAATCGCATCTAAGCGGAGTACAATGCGAACGATGTGTCCCATGTCGGGAGTAGAAATGGGTTCTGCGGGAACAGAAAATTCTTTCGTTGGCAACCGTGGTGAATTCTCCTCCGGTGCGAATGAACATTCGCGGAAGCGAGATCGCCGGCGACTAATGCTGACCGTGGCCGTAGTGCTGTTCCTGTCCGCTAGTCCTCACCTCCTGCGGTGGTGGTTTCTTCCTTCATCCTTCGATCAGCACCATGTACGTTAACCCGGCTTCGGCCACGGTCACGCCCAGCAATACCGCCCAGTTCGAAGCCTATGGCATTTACTCTGACGGCAGCACGAAAAAGATCAACGAAAATTCTGTAACCTGGTCCAGCTCGGACCCCACAATTGCGACTGTCTCTTCGCCCGGCGGTTTGGTCACGGGAGTTGGGGTGGGCAGTGCGACCATCACTGCTACGGCCACCGTAACCGTCCAGGGCACGGGCTGCCAGGTTACAGTTTCGATTGCCAACGGAAGCCCGCGGTTGTCGAAGACTTGCTATGGCAACAGCACCGCGACGCTTACTACGACGATCAACGTCAACGTGACGGCAAGTGACGTGAACAGGGCGGTCATCAATACTATCCAGGGAAGTACCGTGTCCCAAAGCACGGCGACAACGCCCGCAGCGCCGGCAGCCCTGCAGTTTTATGCCTATGGAAACGGGGATCCCTCCAACGACGTGACCCAAACGGTAACCTGGAGTTCGTCCAACCAGAGCGTGGCTACCATCACCAGCGGACTCTCCAGTGGCAACGGTCTGGCGACCGGTGTGGCTGCGGGCACCACCAACATCACCGCCACCACTACCAACAGTGCGGGTCAGGTGGTGAAAAGCCAAACTATCGTCCTGACCGTGCAATAAGGCGCTGGCACATCCCTAGAGCGATTTCAGAGTAATTGTGTCTCGTCTTTGAAGGGGCACGGCTTTCAGCCGTGTCGTAATGAAATGCCGAAGGGGCCGCCTTTAGGCGCTGAGGGAGAGCCTCCTCAGCGGCTGAAAGCCGACTTCATCCGTTGCTGTTGCGGCACGCCTGAAGGCGTGCCCTTTCAAAACGGGACACCTACGCCGAACGCCCAGGCGCGTGATTCTTATCGCGACACGGCTGTGAAAAGATCAGACTTCATCAGCGCCTGGAAGCGCTGATCGTCGGTCGCGAAGTGCATCTGCACCAAATCGTCGGAGCTGTTGACGGTGGTGTTTTCCAGCGCCAGCTTCTCGCTGGACGAGCCGGTCATCTGGCGCAAGAGGATGCCGGCCTTCATCAGCCCCGAGAGGCTGGCGGCGCTCACGTTGTCGGAGGCCTTTATGGTCAAGTCGAAGGTTACACCGTTGTTGAAGTTCATGATGTAGTCGGAAGCCAGCAGGCGCTTCTTCACGACATCGAAGTTGGCAAGCGATCCGGCCTGGCCCAGAGCGGAGCGTGCCATGCTCTGCGTGCCCGTTTGGTCGAGCACGCTCCACACCGGCGCGGTGTCGATGCTGGTTATCAGATCGTCGATAGTGTCGTTCGCCGCCAGCGATGCGGCGCCGTTATCGCGCACGTCGATGGCGCCTTTGATGGCTGTGTTCTCCCCAAACAATATGGTGATGGGATCCAGGAACACCATCTGAAAGCCCGCGCCCATGGAATAGATATTCGCCAATAGATATTTCTGCGGCTTGATGTTCTTCGCTTTTGCCTTAGCCAGGAAATCCTTCTGCTGGAAGGCGCCTTGCGCGATACCGACGTGATACACGACGTTCTTCGGCCCGCGATAGCTCACGAAGGTGATCTGCTCGGCGTCGCGCTCGGGATCGATGCCGACGCTGCGTAGCGCCGACTCGAACTGCTTGACGTTGTCCGGGATGACCTGAGTCTTTCAGGGCGCGAGGCCACGGCCGAATCGCGCAGTTCGCGATAGTCCACCGAAATGATCTGCTGTATTGCCTGCGGGATCACCGTGCGGGCATTGTTGCTCAGGGGCGCGGCCGCTGCCGGAAGCCACAGCGCAGCGCTCAACAAAAGGACGATTCCAACCTGCTTCATAAACTCCTTGTGACCCGGCCCTTGCGGCAGACGTGTGCTGGTCATAGCTACTGTTGCCTTAGACGGACCGGCGAGGACAAGATCAACCCGCGTTCGCTCTTTGCGTTCGGCGCTACGCTCGCTCCAATTCACATTTGGACATTACTCTTTTTTGATATAAAAGAAACTTCTGCTTTCGTTTGGTAGAATAACCGTCTAACAGTCGAAGACATCGCCAAAACGTAAGCGTTGTGCTGACAGCTTCGGCTGTATTTCAGTTGCGCCGCGTCGGGAGAGAAATGGGTTCTGCGGGAACAGGGAGTTCTTTTGTTGACAGCCGTGGTGAATTCTCCTCTAGTGCGGGTGGACATCGCCTGATGCCAGTTCGCCGGCGCCTGGTGCTGACTGTAGCTGCAAGCTTGATCCTGTCCCCGTTCCTGACGTCCTGCAGTGGCTTCTTCGTCAAGCCTACGATCAGTTCGGTATTTATCACGCCCTCTGCGGCCACCCTCGGGGTCGGCCAGAGCACGCCACTAACGGCATTTGCCACATACTCCGACGGCACCCAGAATCAGCTCAGCGGAGATTCGGTGGGCTGGACTAGCTCGGACCCCACCACCGCGACCGTCACTTCGCCCGGCGGTTCGGTGACGGGGGTTGCCCTTGGCACGGCGACCATCACCGCCAGCGCCCAGGGTGTCACCGGGACGGCCACCGTCACTGTGACGCGTAGCCAACATTACGAGCCTGGTCATCACCACCACCCAGGGAAGCACCCAGAATCAAACCACGGCGACCATCTCCGGAGCGCCTGCGACCTTGCAGTTTTACGCCTACGCCAATGGCAGTTCCAACAACGACGTGACGCAAGCGGTAACCTGGACTTCGTCGAACACCCAGGTGGCGACCATCAGCACCGGCCTCGCCAGTGGCAGCGGCCTGGCAACCAGTGTGGCCGCGGGCACCACCAATATCACCGCCACCACCACCAACAGCGCTACGGGTCAGCAGGTGAGCAGCCAGACCATCGTCTTGACGGTGCAATAAGGCGCGAACCCGGGTGCGCGAGCTGTCCCGGTGTGGGATACAGCCGACCGGCATCGACATAGTTCAATGCCGGAATGACGGTTGTTTGCACTCCGCCCCAGACCGTCTACACTGACTAGACGCCTCATATGCCCCGTCACACCCAAACTGCTCCAGCGAAGAAGCCCGCCGGCCGCCGCGATCCTACGGCCAGCGGCGAGCGCGACGCCTCGGTCAATCGGTCCGCGTCGCACAACTACTTTCTGCTGGAGAAATTCGAAGCGGGTATCGCTCTACGGGGAACCGAGGTCAAGTCGGTGCGGGCCGGCCGAGCGAATCTGAAAGATGCCTATGGCTTGGTCAAAGATGGCGAGTTGTGGCTGATCAATGCGCACATCGGTCCGTATGAGCATGGCAATATTTTCAACCACGAACCTTTGCGGACGCGAAAGCTGCTGGTTCACAAGAATGAGTTGCATAAGCTGCTCGGCAAGTCACAGCAAAAAGGTCTGACCTTAATCCCCACGCGGCTGTACTTTCGTAACGGCCGAGTGAAGGTCGAGATCGCCGTGGCAAAGGGAAAACAGAACTGGGACAAGCGCGAGACCGAACGGCGCAAGACCGCCGACAAAGAAGCGCGCGAGGCCGTTGCGCGCAGCAGGAAGAGTTAAGCGGTTAGTAGAAGTGAGCCACTCTCTTGCAGAGGCGCACCTTCAGGTCGGCTGCAACCGTAACAGACGAGCGCCGCAGGCGCGGAAGAGTTTAGCCCAGCGCTTCAGCGCTGGGATGGACATTGATAAAAAGTTTGAGCCCCTTCAGGGGCGACTGGAACGGACTCATCATGAAAACAACTCTGAATACAGCAGCACCTTCGCAAATCGAAACCGAATGCCTGGTGGTCGCCGTCACCGATGCCGCCGAGAACAACAAGAACGGCGACAAATCCGACAAGCACACTCCGCAAATCCAGACTGACGACCGCGCCGTGCAAAACGCCGCCGCTGACCTCATCGCCTCGGGCGAGGTCACCGGCAAGATGCTGGAAACCGTCTTACTCCACAAGCCGCAAGGCGTGAAGGCTAAGCGCCTCTTGCTCATCGGCGGAGGAAAGGCAAAAACCTTCTCGTCGTCCGAGTTGCGCAAGCTGGCGGGTGCGGCGGTTCGTACGCTGAAGGCGAAGGACCTGAAGAGCTTCGCCTTCATCATGCCTGGCGCCGTCGACAACGCCGCCAAGGCAATCGTCGAAGGCGCGTTCGTCGGCAACTTCGAGCCCGATTACTACCGGAGCGATCGCAAGGATCAGAAGATCGACGAGTTGATCATCGTCGCTCCTAAAGGCACGAATCAGAAACTCGGCGAAGACTGCGATAGAGCAAGGCCGCATCATTGGCGAGGCGCAGAACTTTACCCGCGATCTGGTGAACGAGCCCGGCAATCGCATGACGCCGACCATCCTGGCCGATCGCGCCAAAGCGATGTGCGAAGAGGTCGGCCTGCAGTGCGAAATCTATGGCCCCGACAAAATCAAAGAGCTGAAGATGGGCGCTTTCTGGAGCGTAGCCCAGGGTTCGGACGAAGAGCCGCGGCTGATCGTGATGCGCTACGACCCGCCTCGCGCGCCCAAGAAGCGCGTGCTTGGCCTGGTGGGCAAGGGAGTCACTTTCGATACCGGCGGCATCTCGATCAAGCCGGCAGACGGAATGGAAAAGATGAAGTACGACATGGCGGGCGGCGCGTCCATGATCGGAGCCATGCGCGCCATCGCGCAGCTCAAGCCGAACCTGAGAGTAATCGGCATCGTCTGTGCGACCGAGAACATGCCCTCGGGCAAAGCGCAGAAGCCGGGCGACGTGCAGATTGCCATGTCGGGCAAGTCGATCGAGATCATCAACACGGATGCCGAAGGGCGGCTGGTGCTGGCCGACGGTTTGCACTATGCGAAGGAGCTGGGCTGCACCCACCTGATCGATGCCGCAACGCTGACCGGCGCGTGCGTGGTGGCGCTGGGTATGGTGCAAGCGGGACTCTTCGCCAACGACGACGATTTTTACGAGCGCTTCAACCAGGCGCTGCCCAAGTCGGGCGAGAAGATGTGGCGGCTTCCGGCCGAAGACGACTACCGCGACATGATCAAGTCCAACATCGCCGACATCAAGAACACCGGCGGACGCTGGGCCGGCGCGGTAACGGCGGCGATGTTCCTGAAGGAATTCGTCGGGCGACACGCCGTGGATTCACCTGGACATCGCGGGCGTGGCCTGGATCGAGGACAACAAGCCCTGGATCGCGAAAGGCCCGTCGGGCGTGCCCGTGCGCTCGCTGGTGGAGTTCGCCACCGACTTCGCCAAGAGTGGAGCCTAGGGGGGTAATCCCACAACGTGAGACATAAAGAGCTGGGATAGCTGCGCAGAGGTCTTCTCACATGACGTATCCCACAATGGGGTATGTGTTATGCCTTTTTCGGCCCGTGCGCGTCGTCACAAAGTTTTGACAATTTATTCATATTCCTCTGATGTGGGACGGGGGCGCGTCGGATAAGCTATCTTCAATTGCAAACCTGATCGGAGAGAGAGGGGAGATGGCCAAACAGCCGCTCCCCGTTTTCTTTGAGCTGTCGGCTATCAGCCATCAGCTCTCAGCTAGAGAATGGTTCTCGAATCCCGATTGTTCCTGCCTTACCAATGAGTGCGATTGAAGGCCTACCACTTTGCTGCCCGTTACCCCTCGTCATTCGCCAGGCCTAACTGAAGGCTGATAGCCGACGGCTGACAGCTCTGTTGCACTCTCCCCGCCGCCGCACTACCATCGTCTGTTATGCCAGTCGTCAAGCGATACTTCCAGTGCTGCCTACACTCCCGTGCGGGCGCCGCGCGGCAACCAGCTCTCCTGCAAAGGTTGGGGACAGGAAGCCGCCATGCGCATGCTCATGAACAATCTCGATCCCGACGTCGCCGAGCGGCCGCAGGACCTCGTGGTTTACGGCGGCACCGGACGCGCCGCGCGCAATTGGGAGTGCTACCACGCCATCGTCAACTCGCTGAAGTCGCTGGAAAACGACGAGACGCTGCTGGTGCAGTCCGGCAAGCCGGTCGGGGTCTTTCAGACCCACGAGTACGCTCCGCGTGTGCTGCTCTGCAATTCCAATCTGGTAGGCCACTGGTCGAATTGGGAGAAGTTCAACGAGTTGGAGAAGTTGGGCCTGATCATGTACGGCCAGATGACCGCCGGATCGTGGATCTACATCGGTTCGCAGGGCATCATTCAGGGGACCTTCGAGACATTTTCGGCGGCCGGACAGAAGCATTTCGGCGGCGATCTGGAAGGCAAGCTGATCGTTTCCGGCGGCATGGGCGGCATGGGCGGCGCGCAGCCGCTGGCGGCAACCATGACCGGCGCTTGTTTTCTGGGGATCGATGTCGATCCCGAGCGCATCAAGAAGCGCCTGCGCACAGGCTATTGCGACCACATGGTCAACTCGCTCGACGAGGCGCTGCGCATTCTGAATGACGCAATGCGCAGGAAGGAAAGCATTTCTGTCGGCCTGGTGGGCAATTGCGGCGACATCATTCCGCAACTGGCCGAGCGCGGCGTGGTACCTGACATTCTCACGGATCAAACTTCGGCGCACGATCCGCTGAACGGCTACGTGCCCGGCGGCATGTCGCTGGAAGAAGCGACGGCGCTGCGCAAGAGCGATCCCAAAGCTTACGTCGAGCGCTCGCTCGACACCATGGCCCGACATGTGGAAGGCATGCTGAAGTTGCAGAAGATGGGCTCGGTCACCTTCGACTACGGCAACAACATTCGCACCTTCGCCTTCGATCATGGAGTGAAGAACGCCTACGATTTTCCTGGATTTGTGCCCGCCTACATTCGTCCGCTGTTTTGCGAAGGACGCGGGCCATTCCGCTGGGCGGCGCTTTCCGGCGATCCTGCCGACATCCACACCACCGACGATCTGGTGCTGCAGATGTTTCCCGGCAACAAGATTCTCAGCCGCTGGATCGACCTGGCGCGCAAGCGGATCAAGTTTCAGGGGCTGCCGTGCCGCATCTGCTGGCTGGGCTATGGCGAGCGCGCTGAGTTCGGCCTGGCGATCAACGATCTGGTGAAGCAGGGCAAGCTGAAGGCGCCTATCGTGATGGGCCGCGATCATCTGGACTGCGGCTCTGTCGCGTCGCCCTTTCGCGAGACTGAGTCGATGAAGGATGGCAGCGACGCTATCGCCGACTGGCCTTTGCTGAATGCGCTGCTGAACACGGCGAGCGGCGCGTCGTGGGTCTCGATTCACAACGGCGGCGGCGTGGGCATTGGATATTCGCAGCACGCCGGGCAGGTGACAGTGGCCGACGGCAGCGACGCGATGGCCAAGCGCATCGAGCGAGTGCTGACCAACGACCCGGGAATCGGCGTCGCGCGGCACGTCGACGCCGGCTACGACGAGGCGAAGAAGTTCGCGAAGGAAAAAGGAATTAAGGTGCCGATGGCGGAGTAGTGCCGAGCGGCTAGCAACTAGCGACTAGCAACTAGCTTGAACGATCGACATTCGCGCCCGCAGGTATTCAGTGAGTGTGTCATCCTGAGCGAAGTGAGTCTACATCAGCAGTGGGCGAGCGGAGTCGAAGGCCCGCTATTGCTGAGATTATCTTGAGAAGTTGTCATCCCGAGCGAGGACTTCAGTCCGAGCCGAGGAATCTGCGGTTCGCCGCTAAGCGAGAAAGACTTGAATTCCGATAACCAGCGCTCTCTCGCTACTCTCCTGTTGCATGCCTCCCAAGTACTGACCCTACGTGATCCATCGGGCGACGCTGGTCCTCGCCGTGGTGCGCAGATGCGCGAGCTCGGGATCGTCGCCGATGGCGCGGTGCTCATCGCAGGCTGGCAAGATCGTTGCTGTCGGCACGACGGACGAAGTCGCGAAACACGAACTCACGAGGGATGCCGACGAAATCGACTGTCCGGCACAAGATTGTATTGCCGGGCTTTGTCGATTCCCACACTCATCCTGTATTCACAACTCCCCGCTTGATTGATTTCGAGAAGCGCATTGCCGGCGCCAGCTATGAAGAGATTGCGGAAGCTGGCGGCGGCATTCGCGCCAGCCTGCGCGGAGTCCGCGAAGCATCGATCGAACAGTTGGCCTGTCACATTATCAGAGCCCTGGACGAGATGGCCGCGCAAGGCACAACCACCGTGGAAGCAAAGTCGGGTTACGGATTGAGTTTCGAGGCGGAGATGAAATCGTTGGAGGCGATCCGCGAAGCCTCGCATCAGTGGGCGGGAACCGTGGTACCGACGCTGTTGGGAGCGCACGTGATTGCTCCCGAGTATCGGGACCATCCGGAAGAGTATGTGCGCATCGTATGTGAAGAGATGATTCCGGCGGTGGCCGCTACCGTTTCCAGCGAAAAGCAGATCCCTCGCCGACTGAAGTCCGCTCGTGATGACAAATTAAAGACGAAACCTGTTGGCACGGCTGAAGCCTTGCCCCTTCAAGAGCTACGGCGCCTCGCCGAATTTGTGGACGTCTTCTGCGAGCGCGGCGCGTTCAGCCTGGAACAATCGCGAGATATTCTGCGCGCCGCTGTTGATCATAATCTC
This sequence comes from uncultured Acidobacteriaceae bacterium, assembly GCA_963833305.1. Classification (GTDB taxonomy): domain Bacteria; phylum Acidobacteriota; class Terriglobia; order Terriglobales; family Acidobacteriaceae; genus Bog-257. The sequence goes on from CAWHXN010000011.1 coordinate 784,408, forward strand.
GGAGTGCGTGCCCACGTTTGCCAGCTCACGCCGGCGAAACTGGCTTCACTCATCGAATTTCATCCCGCCTCATTCGATCACATGGACCACGTCAGTGACGACGATATCGCCATGCTGGCTACGCTCGACACGGTCGCAACATTGCTTCCAGCGGCAAACTACTTTCTGGGATTAGAAAACTTTCCGCCAGCGCGCAAGTTGATCGATTCCGGAGTCGCCGTTGCCTTGGCAACCGATTACAACCCGGGCACAGCGCCTACTCCCTCGATGCCGTTCGTCCTCTCCGTTGCGTGCACTCACATGAAGATGTTGCCGGCGGAGGCAATCACGGCTGCCACCTATAACGGCGCGTGTGCTCTGCGATTGCAAGGTCGAAAGGGAAGTATCGAGGTTGGCAAGGACGCGGACATCGCGATCTTCAACGCCGAAGACTATCGCGAACTAGCGTATTGGTTCGGAGTGAATCGATGCTGCGAGACATTCCTAAATGGCGTGCCGCGCAGTCGCTCGAAAGAATTGCGTTAGTCAAAGCTGTCATTACTAACGACGACGAAGGTATGCAATAATGCCGGCTCTTAGTCCGAAAATGGACAACTGCCCATTTCTGGGCAGCGACTCTATGTATTCCTTCCTAATCCGCTCAGCGGCTCACACATCCTTACTCTAATCGTCTAACATAGTCTTATCGTTTTATTGGAACTATGGGTAGGTCCCATACGTATCTTCCCTTCATACTAAGTTGGGGCATCTTCGATTTCTGATTCTGATTTCTTGAGAGTGTGATATGAAAAGAATCCTGCTTGTGCTGGCAGCTGGCCTTCTTGCCTGCTGCACAGCTTTTGCGCAACGCCTGCCTGGCGGTGCAACTCCCAGTCATTATTCGCTCGCCATCAACATCAACTTTTCCAACAACACCTTCGATGGCGACGAAACGATTGATCTCAAACTCACCCAGCCCAGCAACACCATTACGCTGAACGCAGTGGAAATCGATTTCCACGAAGTCACTGTGACCGCTGGTGGGCAGACACAGACCGCCAAGGTTTCTTCCGACGAGAAGAATGAGACGGCGACCTTCACCTTAGACAAACAGATTCCCGCCGGTCCGGCGATGGTGCACATCAAGTACACCGGGCACCTGAACGACAAGCTGCGTGGCTTCTATCTCAGCACCTATAACGGGCGTAAGTATGAAGTGTCGCAGATGGAATCGACCGATGCGCGCGTAGCCTTCCCCAGTTTCGATGAACCGTCCTATAAGGCGACCTTCGACATCACCGCCATCGTCGACAAAGGCGATACCGCAATCTCCAATGGCGAAATCGTCTCCGACACTCCTGGCCCGGGTGACAAGCACACCATCAAGTTCTCCACTTCGCCTAAGATGTCGAGCTATCTGGTGGCGCTGACGGTTGGCGACTGGAAGTGCGTGTCCGATCATACGGACGGCGTGAAGGTCAGCGTATGCACCGTGCCGGGTAAGGAAAACCTGACCCAGTTCCCGCTGGCAGCGTCGAAGGCGTTCTTGCACTATTACGACAGCTATTACGGGATTAAGTATCCGCTGCCCAAGCTGGATAACATCGCCGTGCCTGACTTCCAGGCCGGTGCGATGGAGAACTGGGGCGCGATTATTTATCGCGAGAGCGCGCTGCTGATCGACGATAAGACAGCGTCGGTGGGTGCAAAGCAAGGCGTCGCTGAGACCATCGCGCACGAGATGGCGCACCAGTGGTTCGGCGATCTGGTGACCATGGCCTGGTGGGACGACATCTGGCTCAACGAAGGATTTGCCACCTGGATGACGGCGCATCCTATCGAATCGTGGAAGCCGGATTGGATGGAAAGCCAGGACGTGGTTGAAAACACGGACCGGGCATTAGGTGGCGACTCGGTGAAGAACACGCGTCCCATTCATCAGGCTGCGGAAACTCGCGCCGAAATCGAGCAACTATTTGATGGCATTGCCTACGGCAAGTCGGCCGCTGTCCTGTATATGCTGGAATCGTATCTGGGACACGACACCTTCCGGGCCGGCGTCAATCTCTACCTTAAAGAACACGCCTACGGCAACGCTACCGCCTCTGATTTCTGGGGCGCGATGGCGCGGGCGTCGAAGAAGCCCATCGACCAGATCATGCCCACGTTCGTTTTGCAGCCGGGCGCGCCTTTTGTCGGCGTCGAGGCCAAGTGCGAAGGCGGCAATACTACGCTCAACCTCTCGCAGAAGCGCTATTTCGATACCCCGGCCGCTTTCAACGAGCCTGACGAACAGATCTGGCAGATCCCGGTTTGCGCCAAGGGCCTCAATGAAAGCTCGGCGGGCAAGCAGGAGTGCTTCCTGCTGACGCAGCGGCAACAGCAATTCAATTTGAAGGGTTGTTCGAAGCTGGTGTTCCCAGACTCGAATGCGCTTGGCTACTACCGTTTTGACTATGATGCCGCCGCCATGCGTCAGTTGGGTAACGCCGTCGACACCGTACTCACGGCCGACGAACGCATAGCCCTCATGGGCAATGAATGGGCTCTGATGCGAATCGGCAAGCACACTGTGGGAGACTATCTAGCCCTGGGCGCCCAGCTAAAGAACACTCCTGGGGCGACTCTGCTGGCTGCGTTCGGTCAGCACCTCAACGTGGTTAACGATTACCTGGTGACTGACGATGATCGCCCCGCGTTCCAGGCTTGGCTGCGCGCGCAGTTCTCGCCCGTGCTGCAGCAACTCGGCTACACCGGTCGCCCCACTGACACGCCGCTCGACAAGCAGAAGCGCGCTTATCTGTTTGAAGGACTAGGCAACGATGGCAATGACCCCGAGGTCATTCAGCAGGCAAAGGTCATGATGCAGCAATACATCAAAGACCCCAGCTCGGTGGATGGAACTCTGGCTCACGCGGTCATCGCGGTTGCGGCACGTCACGGTGACGCCGCTCTCTACAATCAATTCCAGGAAGAGATGAAGAAAGCAAAATCTCCCGAGCAGTATTACGGATATTTCTACGGGCTTTCCAACTTCACTCAACCGCAATTGACCAAGCAAACCCTGGAGTCGACGCTGACTCCGGCGGTGCGTGGCCAGGACCTTTACATCCTGCTTCCCATGCTCAACAATCCTGCCAGCCAGAACGAGACCTGGAACTTCATGAGGACGAACTTTGACGACCTGATGAAGAAAACCGGTGGCGGACTGGGCGGCGTTGGAGTATTCCTCTACGGTGCGCAGAGTTTCTGCGATGCGCAGAAGGCCACCGAGGTGAAGCAGTTCTTCGAGCAGCATCCCTTCCCTGGTACCGAACGCAATCAGAAGGAAGCGATTGAGTCGATCAACGGCTGCGTCTCACTCCGCGACCAGCAGCAGGGCAACCTGTCTGCCTGGTTAAAACAGCAGAGTGGAACCAGCAATGCCTCTAACGCGGGTGCGAGCACCACAACGGGCGCCATGCGTTAGAACTTGTGGCGGGTTCTCAGGTTAGAGGGCGTCCCTTGCGGGCGCCCTTTTTCTGCTGGGATTGGCTGGGTGCAGGCCATGAGCTGAGCTGGCTGGGATGTTTTGTTCGATACGGCGGAGGCGCAGATCCAGTTCGCCTGATTTCTCGCGAATCCAGTTAGCATCGGGTCCACCCTCGGGCCTGCGACACGGCCGGGGCCGCGCATCGGCGGTATCGGGCGGCGAGTCAACCTGAAGCGCCTTTTCCATGGCACAGAGTTTCGTATCGATGATGCTCAGTTCCTCGGCGAGCGTCGCGACGTAGACCGCGTCGCGCGCGTGCTTGGCTGTCATCAGCCTGGCTTCCACGATAGCTGGCCGGAACAATTGGCATTCTAGAGAGGGAAGAGAACTCGCCTTCATACCTGTCATCGATAACCTCATTTCTGCCGGACTCAAACCCCAAAAACTTGATGAGGTGGTTTTTCAGCAGCCCCACTCGGCTTCGCCGGGCTTGGCGAAGTATTTCCGTGAGTCATCCTGCATGCGGACATTAGTTTCCAATTCCAGAATCGCCAGTCGGGCAGCGGCAACCATGCGATGGCGTTCGTCGGAGGGGACTGAGTTCCAGGCTTCCGGCTGCGCCACTGTGACACTTCCGGTCTCAGGCGACAAAGCTTCCTGATAGTGATGGAAAAGCCGGGCGAACTGCTGAACGAAAACTTCCTGGGTTGACATACTCTCCTTGAGATACCTTTCCGCGCTTCCTGCGCACAGTTCATTGGACTATGCGCCACATAAACCTTGAATAAATCGTTCGTAAGGAATTTGTAAGGGCTGAAACCGAAACAATGGGGCATCACTAGCCAATGTTCGTATCACGAAAATCAATGCAAGATGGGAATGCCTCTGTTATTGTTTTGCTGCGTCTTTCACCTAAGGTTGGCGGAGCAAAGGCCACTTCGCAGCAACCCGAGTTCGACTTATTCTTCGCTCCCTCAGGACCGATTCCCGATGATGCGACGGCTGTTCTTCCTCCTGCTGTGTTCGTTAGCACTGTGCCTTTCGCGATATGCAATCGCCGACGATGGGAAGCCCAACCCTGACTTGGCAGCCGCCCAGCAGCTTTACAGCTCGGGCAGGTTTGCCGAAGCGGCGGAAAAATTTCAAGCAATCGTAAAAGTTAATCCCACGCTGGTTGCCGCGCAGGCGGGGCTTATCCACGCCTTGTTGCGTGAGCAAAAGGTGGATGACGCGTCTGCGGCCGCGAATAGCGCGCTGGCGGCGCAGCCGAATTCCGCACCTCTGCTGGCCGCGATGGGAGACGTTGACTTTCGCCGGGCCCAGATGCCGGAGGCGGAAACGTCTTATCGGAAGGCGCTGAAGGCAGACCCCAAACTGGTACAGGCTTATCTGGGCTTGGCGCGGCTTTACCGCGCCTTCTCACTTTACCGTCATGCTTACGACGAACTGCAGCGCGCCCACGAGATTGCTCCCGATGACCCCGAGGTACAGCGAATGTGGTTCGGACAACTCTCCCGGCGCGAGCGGATCGCGGCAATCGAGGCGTACCTGGCCAGACCCCATCCCGACAACGCCGAGGAGACGGAAAACTGGCAGCGCTATCTTGATTTCCTGAAAGCGACCGTTGACAAGCCGGTACATGCCTGCCGGCTGGTGAGCAAACTCGATCAGACTGACACCAAACTCGAGGCCATGCGAAGTGATCCGCGACATATCTTCGGTTATGGCCTGATCGTAAAAATCAACGGACGTGACCAACGCCTGCAACTTGACACCGGCGCCAGCGGCATCGTGATCGGCCCCAAAGTCGCCGAGAAGGCCGGGCTTACGCGCATAGCCGAGGAACGCTACACCGGTATCGGCGACACCGGAGTACGGAGCGGATATACGGCGGTGGCTGCGCAGATTCGCGTGGGAGATCTGGAATTCGAGGACTGCGTCGTCCATGTGGCTGAGCGGGCTACCATTAACAGTGAGGACGGCCTTGTCGGAGCTAATGTCTTCTCCTCTTATCTGATCGACATCGATATCCCTGATCAAAAGCTGCGCTTGTCTCCCCTACCCTCGCGGCCCGACGAGGCGCCGGCGCCCGCAACTCTCAAGACCGAAGAGGAGCCACAAAGCAATTCTGAAGAAAAGCCGGAGAACGCAGTCGATCCGAAGGCAGAGCAAGCGGTTGCGGACAAGCCCGCGGTAGCCGCTCCACGCCGCCTGCCCAAAGACCGCTATGTAGCTCCAGAGATGGCCAGGTGGACGCCAGTCTTTCGCTTCGGTCACGCGCTACTGATCCCCACGCACGTGAACGACTCGCCGCCAATGCTGTTCCTGATTGACACGGGCGCAGGCCGCAACACGCTTTCCAAGCGGGCCGCAACCCAGGTCACCAAGATCAGCAGCGACCCGAACCTGCATGTGAAGGGACTCAGCGGAAACGTCTCCGAGGTCTACCGGGCGGAGAAGGCAGACCTGGTCTTCGGCCACCTGGCCCAGAAGAACCAGGAGATGGTGACCTTCGATCTTTCCAGCATCAGCCGCCACCTGGGAACGGAGGTGTCTGGCATGTTGGGCTTCGATACGCTGCGGATGCTGCAGGTCAAGATTGACTATCGCGATGGGCTGGTAGATTTTGCCTATGATCCCAGCCGTTGGCATTAGTCTGGCGGGCTCTGTTCTTTCGACACAGAGCCCTGGTTGAAGCTAAAATCGGGCACGGGGATTCGATGCAGTTGAAAAACGCCATCGCGGTTAGCCTGTCTTTGCTTTTGCTGTGCGCGTCGTCGTTAGCCTCGGCGTGTGAGTTGTCGTGCTCGTTAGCGCCTTCGCATCCGAGTTCCTCGCCGATTTCCAGTCCCTATGAGCCTTCCACTGCTCCAGCAAGTGAGTCCACAGCCTCTGCGGTGAGCATGTCTCATTCGCATTGCGGCCACGCCGGCATGGGGCGGCACAGCAGTCCAGTCGATCATCGCTTCGAAGACGCTTCGACCTGTACCAGTGCTCCCTGCACACAAGCGGCTATTTTGTCAGGGCCGATGAATGGCAAAGACAGCAGGCAGGTGGAACGCAGTCATCTGGCCGTCATCCTCGCGACGGTGGCGGTCGTCAGCGCTGGCAGTATTGCGTCGGATGGCATGCGGCTCGAGCACGCTCCTCCCGGGCTCGTCCTTGTCGATCCGCTCTCTGTAGCTCTTCGTATTTAGCCCGCTTCACTTCCTTTCAGGACACAGGCAGGTACGCCTTTCACAGGTAGCCAAGAAGCTCGGCAATTGCTGAGTGCCGCCGGCTGAAGCCGGCTTCGGATATCAAGAGTAAGGGTCTTAGACGTGACGCTAAAGCGTCGCTCTACCCGAACGTCGCGGTAGCCGAACGCCGCTCGGTCTGAACGCTGTTCGATCTGAACAGAGCGCGGCCAGGAGTCTTCCAATAGCCTGTTTCAGTCGTGCATAAAGGCCGCAGTCTTGCAGAGTTTTGGCGTGGGAGGTGATTGTTTTACGTCTCCCTCCGGCAGCCAATGCCGGCTTCGATCGCCGATCTTACCTGCACTGCTGAGGCGTGCTCACCTACTTCAAGCGTTTCTAGCCGATTCGATTTGCGAGTTGCTTATGAATAGCAGGCGTTCGTTCTTACAGCGCGCAGTGGCCTTTGGCGCCGCTGCATTGTCGCTTCCCACTCTGACTGCCGCTGAACCATCGCAGGCCGACAACAGTGCATCCCGAGCTTCCCATACCGAAACCAACCAGCATCGGGCCAGCGGGCCGCCGGTTCCGGTTACGACTCCCGATATTCCGAAGCTCCCTTATGCGATGGATGGCGGAGTGAAGGTCTTCCATCTCATCGCCGAACCCGTGAAACGCGAACTGATGCCGGGACACATCATCGATGCTTGGGGATATAACGGTGTATGTCCCGGCCCGACCATCGAAGCTAATCGAGGAGACCGCGTTCGCATCATTCTCGACAACCACCTGCCTGAGCCGACCACCATGCACTGGCATGGCCTGGAAATCCCCATTCAGATGGATGGAATGCCCTATATCAGCCAGCAGCCGATTTTGCCGGGCGGCCGTTTCGTCTACGAGTTCACACTCGATCAGGATGGCACGTTTTTCTACCACTCCCACGGCGCCATGCAGGAGATGATCGGCATGACTGGGCTGTTCATTCTGCATCCCCGGCAGGCCTATACACCGCGCGTCGACCACGATTTCGGTCTCGTGCTGCAGGAGTGGGCGCTGCTTCCCGAACAACTCCATCCCTAACACAGCCAACATGGAATTCAACTGGCTGACGCTGAACGGCAAGGTTGGTCCGGCGACAACGCCTCTGGTGGTGCGCGAGGGAAACCGAGTGCGAATTCGCTTGGTCAACATTGGCATGGACCACCATCCCGTTCATCTGCACGGCCACACTTTTGTCGTGACCGGAACGGAAGCGGGGCGCCAACCGGAGTCGACGTGGGGACCCGGCAACACTGTGCTGGTAGGCGTGGCGCAGGCCCGCGACATCGAGTTTGTCGCCAATAACCCGGGCGACTGGATGATCCATTGCCACCTGCCCCACCACATGATGAACAGCATGATGGACCTGCTGAGTGATAGAGCGCTGTCAACTACTCCGCTTTCGCAGAAGCAGGCGGGCGAGCAAATGAGGCTCACGATGCCGCAGGGTCAACCGATGGAGATGGCTCCTGATGAAGGGCAGGCAGTTGCTGCCAACGCGTCCAACGTGCCGGGATTTCCGCAGGATGGGCTGATGGAAATGCAGATGGACCAGGTAGGCGGCGAAGCGCCAGAGTTCATGGAACTTCCGCCCGGGTGGTCGGCCGGCATGCAGGGGATGATGAGCCTGCTGCGAATCATGCCGCCGGCCCAGCATGACCGTTATCTCAAGGCGAAGAGCCAGCACAGCGCGGGAGAAGGACTATGAAGACATTTCGGCTGATTGCGATCCTGATGGCTCTTGCTCTTCATTTGTTGGTCGACGCGCGAGCGCAGCAGAGCATGCCAAGTAACATGCCGGGCATGCCGCAGAGTGATCGGCAAGCCTCCAGCAAGCCCGGCGACATGCATGGGATGCAGATGGATAACCCGGACGAAGCCGCGTCATCGTCGAGTTTCCTGCCTCAGATCGGCCAGCCGCCGACAGAGTTCAGCGGCCCGGAGTATCGCCTGGAAGATCTGGAGGCAAGGGCGCTGCAGCAGAATCCCACATTGTCGGAGTCAGAGGCGAAGATTCGATCCGCCCAGGGCCACAAGCTGCAGGCGGGCCTCTGGCCGAATCCCACAGTGGGGTACTTAGGCGATGAGATCGCGGGCGGCACGGGGGTCAATGGCGGCAGGCAAGGCGGCTTTGTCGAACAGACCATCGTTCTAGGGCGCAAGCTTTATCTGGCGCAGCAGGTCGCCGGTTCGGATGCGAAGATTGCGGAGCTGGAGAAGGAAGAGCAGCATTATCGCGTCCAGAACGCCGTCCGTTCAGCCTATGTTCAAACCTTAGCGGCACAGGAGCTGGTTGCGTTAGCAGATCAGTATGTGAAACTGTCGTCGACGACATTGGAGACCGCACAGCGCCTGCACAACATCGGCGCACGCGACGAGTCGGAAGTCGTTATGGCGGAGATTGAAGTGGAGCGTGCCAAGCTTGGCGCCGAAGTTCAGCGCGCTCACCTGCGGCAAAGCTGGGAGAATCTGCGCAGCCTGGTTGGCGATCCGGAACTGCCCATGGGACATCTCGCCGGCAAGCTTGATGCCGATCTTCCACAGCTCGACAGCCAGCAACTGTTGAATACCGCTGATTGCCGACAGCCCGGCGATGAAGATGGTGAGGGAAAACGCGACGCGTGCAGAAACATCGATCCTGGAAGTCGCGCCGCCAGTCGGTGCCCGACCTTCGAGTCCGAGCAGGTGTTGAGCAGAACCTTGAGACCAACGATCTGACTGGGAAGCCGTTTGGGTTGCAGGGATTCGCAGAACTCCGCGTCGAACTGCCGATCTTCAATCGCAACCAGGGCGATGTGGATTCGGCTCGCGCGGAGTCTGATCGTTTGCAGGCCGAGATGCATCGCGCTGAACTGCAACTCCGGCGCCAGGCGGGGATGGCAGTCGAACAGTATCAAGCGGCGCGAATCATCGTGGAAGGCTATCAGACGGAAATTCTTCCCCGCACGCAACGCCTCTACGAGATGCAACGGAAGGCCTGGGGCAGGATGGCGCTGTCTTATCCTCAGGTCTTGTCGGTGCAACAAAGCCTATTCGCCGCCCAAGCGGAGTACATTCATGCATTAGAGGACTGGAAGACCAACGCAGTGGCGCTGAGTGGGTTTATGCTGATGGACGGACTTGCGGCGCCGGGGGCGGGCATGGGCGGCCGCTGAGGACGGAGTGGGTTGGAACTGGTGCCGCCGCTTTGCGGCTGGTGCGTGGAGGGAACGAGCGTCTTAGCGCAACAAGTCGTAAAGGCAAAGGACAGGCGAAGAGCAAAGGGCCAGAAGCGGAGAACGGGAGCGCCGGACGCCAATTAGAAAGCCGTCGAGATAAGACAACAAGCCCAGGCGAAAAGCGACGGCTATGCCTCGCTTCTCCTGTCCGCTTGCGGACAGACCATTCGGTCGCCGGACATGCAGGCGAGGGCACGTCACCATAATGCGCTGAATCCACAAGGCGAGACCTTGGCGAATCGCGTGCGACATCAGTTGCTCGTGCCAACGCTAAATGCGCAACGTTGGCACAAGCGATCAGCAGCACCATGCCAGTTGGGCGGGAGGCATGACGACAAGGAGTGGGCTACGATTGTCGGCATTGTGGGCGACGTGCGCCAGTATGCCTTCGACCGGCCTTCCAACATGGAAGCTTATGTCGCGCAAGCCCAGAACATGGATTACGGATTTAACCTGGTGGCCCGCACCAACGGCGATCCGCGACGATTCGAGCAAACCGCGCGCCAGGCATTTCTCTCGGTCGACAACACCCAGCCCATCTACCAGGTCCGGCCGCTGGAAGACTACGTTGCCGAGTCGCAGGCGGCGCGCAGGTTCACTTTGATGCTGCTGGGATTGTTTGGAGGACTGGCGCTCGTCCTGGCGGCGGTTGGAATCTACGGCGTGATCTCGTACGCGGCAAGCTTGCGGACCCGCGAGCTGGGAATTCGCATGGCCCTGGGTGCGGCCCGGAATGATGTCATGGGAATGGTGCTTCGCCAGGGCGTGGCGCTGCTGGGCACTGGCCTCGCGATCGGTTTTGTGGCGTCGGTGCTGTTGACGCGATTCCTGGCATCGCTGCTCTTTCAGGTTCGACCAGTCGACCTGGCAACGTCACTGGCAGTTACCGTAATGCTGGCGGCAGTTGCGTTGCTGGCTAACTATATTCCGGCGCGCAAAGCGTCGAAACTCGATCCTATCGTGGCGTTACGCTGCGAGTAACAGTACAGGGTGACGATCACGAGCTGGAGCTGGCTGCAGAAATCGCGCTGTCGTTTCGGCTAAGGTCCAAGATACTCGGCCCTCTTCCGCGCCCCGTGCCGCAAATCTGCGGCCTGCCCCACTGTAACAATCTGTTAACGGAACCTTTTCCGAGCTGGGCCGTATATAGCGGCAGAAGTTGATCGGTGAGGCATTGAGCACTCCCGGCGCAACCCGCTTCTGAAGGAGAAACATCATGGACGCGAAGTATAACTGGCTGATCGACAATGCTGCGATCCGCGTCACCTTGAACACGGTGGCGTTGGCGCTGTGGATTGCCATGGCCGTGGGATTGCTGGAACTGGCAGCGAAGGTTTAACAGAATCCAAACAGCGCGAATGCAGATCGCGCACAACGAGGCGTCTGCTGAGCGTTTGCGAACCGCGCTCCCCGGACGAAATACGAAACCCCGCTATCCCCTCCAGCGGGGTTTCGTGCGTCAGCCTCGTTTCAGGGTGAAGCAGATTGACAAGCTGCGCCGATCTGCCCCGATGCTCATGCAATTGCCTGGAGGATGCATGGGGCGCGAGCTCGTATGCAAAGTTCGTTCGGCCGGCAAGACATCCAGCGGAAAAGCGCTGCTGGAAACCAACGAAATCGTCTTTCGCGGTGATTTTCGCCTGAAGATCCCGTTAGCGTCTCTGAAATCGGTTTCTTCGCGCGACGGCGAACTGCATTTGAAGTGGGCCGATGGCGACGCCGTCTTCGAACTCGGCGAGCATGCCAAAAAGTGGGCGCATAAGATCCTTCATCCAAAAACTGTCACTGAGAAACTGGGCATCAAGCCCGGCATGGTGATTTCTGCGCTGGCCCTCAAGGATGTGGATTTCCTGAAGGATCTGCGCAGTCAGGCGAAGAGTTCCTCAGATTCCAAAGTGTTGAACCATTCCGACCTGATCTTTGTGGGTGCCGAAAAGCCCGCGGATCTCGCGCGTGCTGCCAAGGCAGCGCCGTCGCTCGGCCGTGCAGGAGCATTGTGGATCGTGTATCCCAAAGGCAAGCAGGAAATTAAAGAGCAGCAGGTGCTCGACGCCGGTAGGCAGGCGGGGCTGGTGGACGTGAAGGTCGTCAGCTTTTCCGCGACGCATACCGCGTTGAAGTTCGTGTGGCCGAAGGTGAAGCGGTGAGTGCGGACGACGGGAGCTTCAAGGGCGTCACGTCAGTGAGTTCAATGAGCGTTTGATCAGTTTGCTGAAAAAGCCGGAACCGCTGAGTGCCGCCGGCTGAAGCCGGCTCGTGATGACAAGCATAAGGGAGTTAGACGCGACGCTAAAGCGTCGCTCTACCCGAGCAGCGCACAACAAAGAGTTCTTAGCAGCCTGCGAAGGCGTGCTCCAGCCTAATTATTTGAGGTCGTGCTCACCCGGCTATTTGAGACTTCGAGGGCCAAAGCAGATTTCTGTTATTACAAAACAGCGCCCACCGCATCCGTCGAGACGGTGGGCGCCGCAATTTGAATCCACTGCTTCAGCGTCGCGCGTTAGCTGCGTGTGGTTTCTACTTCGCGCAGGCGGGCAGCTTTGCCGCGTAGGGCGCGCAGGTAATACAGTTTGGCGCGGCGGACATGCGCCGAGCGCAATACTTCAATCTTGTCGATGACCTTGGAGTTGGTGGGGAAGATGCGTTCCACACCCTGTCCAAAGCTCATCTTGCGAACGGTGAAGCTGGGCTGCGAGCCGTGGCTCTTGGAGATGACCACGCCTTCGAACGCCTGCAGGCGTTCTTTGTCGCCTTCCTTGATCTTCACATGCACGCGAACGGTGTCGCCGGGCTTGAAGTCGGGGAGGTCGGTGCGCCGCGTTTTGGCGAGTAGGCGGTCAATAATCGGTGAGTTCGACATAATTCGTTTTCCTTCCGTATGGCACGCCTCGCGGCGGCGAAAATAGCAATGAGTGATTAGCCGTTAACTCTTAGCCTTTAGCAATCAGCCTTAGCCCAATATAAACTTGTCATCCCGATCGAGGACTTTAGTCCGAGGGAAGGGATCTCGCGGTTTCTTCGGGTTGCGATGATGTGTCGAACCTTACGCATTTCCTCGGCCTCGATTTCAGCCAACAACTTGCGGTCTTCCTTACTCAACTTCGCATCCCGCAACAGATCGGGACGATTATGGAGCGTCTTGCGCAGAGCGCAGCGACGACGCCACATACGAATCTCGTCATGGTTCCCGTTCATCAAAACTTCGGGAACCGGCATCCCGCGAAACTCCGCTGGACGCGTGTAATGCGGATAGTCCAGCAATCCGCCTGAACCGCAGGTCGAACTCGGCGGCTCACCGGCAACTCTCTCGCCAGCGTCGACCGCGTTTGCCGTGAACGACTCCTGCTGCGACGAAGCCGCGTTGCCCAGCGCCCCCGGAACTAGCCGCGACATCGCGTCCACGATGATCGCTGCACCCAACTCTCCGCCGCTCAGGACGAAGTCGCCGATCGAAATCTCGCGATCGGCAAGGTGTTCGCTCACCCGTTCATCCACGCCTTCGTAGCGTCCGCAGATAAGCACGACGCGCTGGCGACTCATCAGCTCTTGCGCCACAGATTGCGTAAACAACTCGCCCTGTGGTGACAGGAGCACGACGGAATCAGGCGCGTCTTCGCGAACCCGCTCTTCGCGCGGCGCAAGGTTCAGCGACTCCAAACATTCGAAGATAGGCTCCGGCTTGAGCACCATACCTTCGCCACCGCCAAACGGCCTGTCGTCTACCGTGCGATGCCGGTCGTGGGTGAACGTCCGCAGATCGTGAATGCCAATTTCAATGAGCCCGGCCTCGCGCGCCCGGCGCACAATGCCGTAATCCAGCGGCCCGCGAAAAAAATCCGGAAAAATCGTCAGGATCTCGAACTTCATTTGGGCCACGCCAATTCAAATCGCACTCGATTTGAAGGGGCACGGCTCCAACCGTGCCATCTACGGGACAGCGCCAAGAGAACGAATCTCCTCAGGGGCTGAAGCCCGATAATCCCTCGCCTCATCGGCCCAGCTAAAGCTGGGCCCTTTCAAACCGTCAAATGTCACTTCCCCTTGCGCTGCTCGCCGGCCGATCTGGCTTCGTCGGCTTCAGACTTCTGGCGCTGTTTTTCTTCCTCGCTCAGCGGCGTCTCCAACTCCAGCAGCCCGTCGGGCAATTCCATGTCGATGCGTTTGTTGGCAACATCAAACTTCTTCACAAACTCTTCGGCGAAGGGAACCAGCACTTCGTTCTGCACCGCACAAACCGGCAACTTCACAACCAGCAGCGGAGCTTCGCCTGCCCCAAACTGCACTTCGCTGACGCGTCCCAGGAAGCGCTGTCCGCCATTAATCCAGACATCGCAGCCGATGATCTCGCTGACGTACTCGGCGCCCGGTTCCAACTTCGTGCGTTGTTCGCCTGATACCTGCACTTCCCACCCCTTCAGTTGCTCGGCGTCGTTGATACTGTTCACGCCGGCGAACTTCAGCACCACTCCGCCCTTGTGGAACCAATGCTCTTCCAGTTGCAATTCGCGACGGCTGCCGTCGGGCGCTAATCCCGATAACTCCCGGCGCTCTGCAAAGCGTTCGGGGAAGTCGGTGTGCAACTCAGCCATGACTTCGCCGCGCCGCCCTTGCGGTCCCAGCACGCGCGCGATGGTGATGAAGTCGGCGGCGGCTATTCCACGATCTCCAACTGATAGCGCTTGCGAGTGCGTAGTGCGGCCGAATGCACAATGGTGCGCAGGCTGCGCGCCGTGCGTCCCTGACGGCCGATCACGCGGCCCAGGTCGCTTTCAGCCACGATCAGTTCCAGCACGGTCTGGCCATTTTCTTCAAAGGGCTCGACCGTGACCTCGTCCGGCACTTCCACTATCGCCTTGGCCAGAATTTCCACGAGTGCAACCATGTTGGGTGCGCTATCCGCCATGCCTTGAGCTCCTGTAGTCGGCTTGCGACGCAGCTGCGATCTTACGCTGCGGTGGTCGGCTCCTCAGTCTGAGTGGGCGTGAGCGGAGGCGGCGCACTGGCCGGAGCCTTCTCCACCAGCTTGCGTACGCGGTCCGACATCTGCGCGCCCTTGCCCTTCCAATAATCGATGCGCTCGCGCTTCAATTCGACGCTGGCGGGGTTGGTCCGCGGGTTATAAGTGCCAACCACTTCCACCGAGCGGCCATCACGCGCCCGGTCCTTCTCGATCACGACAATGCGGTAGTGCGGCTGCTTGCGCGCACCACGGCGCGATAGACGAATCATTAACACAGAGAATGGTTTCCTTTCCTGCTAGTGAGTGACCACGCGATGCGGAACTGCAACCCGTTCCATAGAATTCGGGGACAGGGAAGCGCTCGCCGCGCGGTGCAACTTTTCCTCAGGTGAGAACCGGGCCCCGCCAGGCGATAGTTAAGCGCCAGGTGGGATACGTGGGTGCTCCAGCGATCCACCACCCCGCTAAGCGCAAATTCGGCGCTTTTCGGGGACCCCGGCGTCGCTACCACACCCCAATGAACACAGCTAAGGCGTTCACTGGACCTCACATACTTTGAGGCAACAACTCATCAATTATTGCGGATATGGGGCGGTTTGGCAAGCGGAGCGACTCAAATCCTCGGATGGTGGCGGCTCAGCGCACGATGTGACACGATAGGAGCATGCCAAAGCGTAATCTTCGAATCATAAAACGAGTTAGGAATATTCCCCTAGTCGGGACCTGCGAGTTTTGTAACATGCAGTTTCACTTCGAGGCGCACCCGCACAGTCAACCGTCGGAGGGGCAGGCGGCGATTCAGCAGCAGTTCAACGCGCACACGTGCAAAGTGGAAGGCGGCGGCGAGGATGCGAAACAAGCGGAATAGGCGCTTTCATGATTTTTCACAATCAAGCAGGCTGTTGCGGAAAGGTCGAACCGCAGATCCCTCCGCTTCGCTTCGCTCCGGTCGGGATGACAAGACCATGGAGGCACGACGGCACTGCTGAAGTCGTGCCCTGATACAACTTCAAGTGTGACGGAGACAGATCTCTACTCATCCAACATAGGCCATGCTGAAACTGCTTTGCATTACCGCCCATCCTGACGATGAAGCCGGCGCGTTTGGCGGGGCGCTGTTGCTCTATCAGGAACGCGGAGTTGAGACTTCTGTAATCTGCCTGACTGCGGGAACTGCGGCGCGCAATCGCGGTACCGCGCGTAGCAATGAAGAACTGGCCGAGCTGCGTCGCACCGAGTTCGCGGCATCGTGCAAGGTGTTGAACGTTTCCCACGGCGAGGTACTTGACTATCCTGACGGCAAACTCGACGGCGCGGATTTGTATCGGGTGGTTGGCGATCTGGTGCTGCGCATACGCCAGCTTCGACCGCATGTCATCGTGACGTTCGGACCCGACGGCGGACTTACGGGCCACGTCGATCATGCCATGGCCGGCGTGTTTGCGACCATGGCGTTCGAGTGGGCAGGCCGTCCCGATCGCTATGCTGAACAACTGGAGCAGGGACTGACACCGCATCGCGCGCAGAAACTTTATTACCTGGCGTCCGACTTTTTGCTTGAGGATCGCCAGCCTATTGCGCCGCCTACCATCACCACGCGTATCGAGATTGGCAAGGAGCGCTTCGAGAAGAAGCACTTGGCCTTCCGGCAGCACACTACCCAGAAGCCGCTGTTCGATCGTGTGCGCAAGAATCTTGCCCAGCGACTGGAAGGTACCGCCGAGATGTACCACCTGGTAGCCACGCGCGATCCGCGTGAGGCGAAGTTGGAGACGGATTTGTTTGAAGGGGTGGAAGAATAGGGGCAGTCTACGTCGAAAGGGGAAAAGCAGGTCCCTCCACTCCGCTTCGCTGCGGTCGGGATGACACCTCGAAAAGCGGGTCCCTCCACTCCGGTCGGGATGACAAGGCAACAAGCAGAAAGCAGGTCCCTTCGCTTTGGGATGACACCTAAGAAGAGGAAGCAAGAAGAGACCTATTGATCCGGTTCGGTCGGGATGACACATCAGGGATAGGGGGACCGGTTGCTGCTTATTCTTCGCGCAGCGTCTTCATGGGATCGACTTTGGTTGCGCGATAGGCGGGCAGCGTGCTGGCCAGCAAGCCTACGCCGGTCATCACCACGGCCACGGTGCTGAAGGTTGCCAGGTCGCGGGCGCTCACGCCGTAGATCACGCTCGACAGCACTCGTCCCAAGGCCAGCGCTCCCACTAATCCAATGAGCACGCCTAGCAATGTCGGCTTCATGCCTTCGAGCACGACCATGCGCAAGACGTCGCTGATCTGCGCCCCCAGCGCCATGCGTATGCCAATCTCGCGCAACCGCCGCCGCACCGCATATGCCAGCACGCTGTAGATGCCTACAGCGGCGAGCAACAACGCCAGTCCAGCAAATCCCGCCAGCAGCAGCATGGTGAAGCGCTGCGATGATAGCGACTCAGCGACGGAGTCGTCCATGGTCTTGATATTGAGGAGCGGCACATCCGAATCCACCTGATGAACCGAATTGGTGATGGCCAGCACGGCGCTTTGCGGGTCGATATTAGTGCGCACGGCCAGGCTCATCCCGTAGGAGTGCCAGTCTTCACCGCGTGCCGCCGAAAGTTGAGCCAGCGGCAAGTACATCGCCTGGGTTGGCCGCGTCTGGTTCAAGGAATCGAGCTTGACGTCGCCTACCACCCCAACCACCTCGCGCTGAACGCCGGGGAAGAAATACAAGTCGACGTGCTTGCCGATGGGATCCTGGTTCGGCCAAAACTCTTTGGCCATCGATTGGCTGATCAGCACCGCTCCGGGCCGGCCGGCCACATCGGAGTCGTTAAAGTCGCGTCCGCGCAACAGCGGAATGTGCATGGCGCTGAAGTAGCCGGTACTGATGGTGCGCATATCTACTTCGGGTTGGTCGGCCATCGGCACTACGGCGCGTCCTTCCACCTGGACCGGCTGATGCGAGCCGTATGCGCTAAGCGGCAGACAATCGATCACCCCAGCCGACTGCACTCCGGGCAAGGTCCGAACCCGATCGAGAACGCGTTGGAAGAAGCTGACCTGTTGTTCAGGCGAGGCAAACTTGGTTTGGGGAATCGCCAGGTCCATGGTCAGCACACGATTGGCGTCGAAGCCGGGATTTACGTTGCGCAATATCCACAAGCTGCGAATCAGCAGGCCGGCGCCAATCAGCAGCATCAGCGACAGTGCGACCTCGGTAACCACCAGCACACTGCGAGTACGGGTTCCGCTGGAATCAGAAGCGGTGCGGCCGAGCCCTTGCTTCAGCGCCTGATTGACGTCTTCCCTGGTTAACCGCAAGGCCGGAAGCAGTCCGGCGGCGAATCCGGTCAGCAGCGAAATGCCCAAGGTAAATGCCAGCACCCAGCCATCGAGCCCAACCTCGGTGGCTCGCGGCAGTTGTTGCGCCAGAAATTTCACCATCAGCAGCATGCCATAGTGGGCGAAGATCAGCCCCAGCGCCCCACCGGCAATGGCCAGCAGCACAGTCTCCGATAGCACCTGTTGCAGAAGGCGACGCCGGCTGGCGCCGAGAGCCGTGCGGATGGCAACTTCCTTTCGCCGAGACAGAGTTTTTGCCAGCACCAGATTGGCGACATTGGCGCACGCGATCAGCAAAACGAACGCCACCGCGCCCAGCAAAATCAGCAATGCCGGACGAACATCACCAACCAGGTCGTCGCGCAAGCGGAATTGCTGTGGCTCCCCATCCTTTGTTGTCTTTGGGATATTGCTGAGCCAGGCGGTTCGAGATGATGTCCAACTCGGCTCGCGCTTGCTGCAAGCTGACGCCAGGCTTCAATCGCGCCACCACACCATAGTTATGATCGTCGCGAATAGCTCGCTCCGCTGCGGTCCACGCCAGTGGCTTCCACATCTGCGGAGCCGTGGTGGGATCGGTGTCAACGGGGAATCCAAAGCCCGGCTTCATGACTCCGACCACGGCGTAGGCTTGCCCATTCAGCTGAATGTTCTTTCCCACAATGTCAGGATTGCTGCCGAAGTGACTGCTCCAGAGGCCATAGCTGAGGACAACTTCGTGATCCCGGCCTGGTTCAACATCGCCGTCGAGAAAGACGCGTCCCAGCAGCGGCTGGGCGTGCAAGATGGAGAACAATCCGCTGGTCGCGGCGACCGTACGAATCGACTCGGGTTGGCCATTGCCGGTCAGGATATAGCGGCCGTTGCCGTATGCCGACATGCCTTCGAAGCTGTGACTCTGACTCCTCCAGTCGAGAAAGTTGGCGGGCGAGACGGCAAAGGTTGGCACTCCGGGGAAACTGGCCTGGGGCGGCAGATGCCAAAGGACTACCAGACGACCCGCCTGATCAAACGGCAACGGCCGCAGCAGCACGGCATTGACCACGCTGAAGATCGCGGTGTTGGCGCCGATGCCCAAAGCGAGTACCAGAACTGCAACTACTGTGAAGCCCGGACTTTTGCGGAGAACGCGCCAAGCGTAGCGAGCGTCTTGAGCTAGATTCGTCATGTGGCAGTTTTCCTCCGCAAGAAAGGCCAGACGCGGTTCCGGCCCGTTCCTTGGAGGTTGCAGTCCTTGGGCCACGCGAAGATTAACTTAACTCTAAGAAAACATAAGCGATGACGCCGATGACGCAGAACAACACTAAGTAGTGAATGTTCAGCTGCGGACAGAGTGTCCGAAGTTGGAGTTGGCCGGAATTTTTCTTGAGAAAAAACTGAAACTTCCTCGGGTAAAGATATATCTTATGCTATATCGTAAGATATATTGTAAGAGGAGAAAAACAGATGAATACGGAACAAGAAAACTTTGAACGTACGGGACGCCACCATTGCGGAGGCCGTCATCAGCATGAAAGCCACGGCGAATTTGCCGGCCCTCGCGGCTGGTTTGATCGTCGCTTCGCAGGATTTCGGGGAAGAGGCGAGTCGCGGCATGGCTTCGGCGCAGGCCGGGAGCGAGGCTTTGGCCGCGGCGGGGAACGTCTGTTCGATGCCGGCGATGTAAGGCTGGTCGTTCTGAAACTGCTCGCTGAGCAGCCGAGCTATGGCTATCAACTGATCAAGACGATGGAGCAGCGACTGGGAGGCGGCTATACGCCGAGCGCAGGCGTGATCTATCCAACCTTGACCATGCTGGAAGAAGAAGGTCTGGCGTCGGCGTCAACCTCGGAAAACAAGAAGATCTACTCGGTTACGCCGGAAGGGAATGAGTACCTGAAGGCCAACAAGGAGCGGATTGACGAATTGTTTCAGCGCCTGGATACTGCGGGACGTGGTTTTCGCCGTGGCCGGTCACCGGAAATCATGCGAGCGTTCATGAATTTGCGCGGCGCGGTCGCGGTGCGCCTGCATCGCGAGAGCGTGACGGCCGAGCAGATTGCCAAAATCACGGAAGCGATCAACGCCGCAGCCAAGGCGATTGACGAGCTGTGAGGATATTTGCCCGGGTCTCGAAAACCGCGAGACCCGTGGCACCCGCCCACGAAGCTCGTCCGGCGGAGCGGCACCATATACGGTTAGCAGCAAAGGGGCCGGAATTCTCTAGTCGAGATTTTCCGGCTCCAGCGCGATGCTGGTTTCGCCGGCGGCTTTCTTCTCCCAGTATTTGCGGACCCAGGCTTCCCAGCTTCTGCCGGCGGCGGTGTCGCGTCCGCTGAAGGCCAGGGCGGCGATGTCGGAATAAGCGACGGAAACCTTCTGCTGCGAATCTTTGGGAATGAGTCGCACCACGGACTCTGCGAGCGTCGCGCCGTTGCGCCGATCGAAGATGTAGCCTTCCACGCGCGATCCGTCTTTGCGGGTGATCGTCACATCGCCGCGATAGTCGAAAGCCTGCTCCAGAGCGTCGCGCAAGTCAGCTTCGCTCGCCAGTTCGGGAATCCAGCCTTCGATCTGCTGGCGATCCCGTCCATCGACGACTTCAAGATGGTCGACGGTCAGGTTATGTTGTGGTTCGCTCATGATTCGCTGCTCGCCTTTCGCCAGAACCTTTCACCACAGAGACACGGAGACACTGAGAAAAAATTCAAGAAAGAAACCCTCTGTGCCTCTGTGGTGATTACGACTTTGCCTCGCCGATCTGCACCAGCGGATTGTAGGCGTGCACGGGTCGCGTCTCTTCGTTCAGCATGGCCAGCGCTTCGTCGTCCTTGTACTTGCTGGAGAACGTTGCCCGCACCGTCGCGAGAAATCCGCTCAGCGAGCCAAACGTATCGTTCACCGCCGAGGCTTCGTATCCGCTGTGCACCATGCAATTGGCGCACTTGGGATTGCCCGACTCGGTGCCGTACTTGTGCCACTCGGTCTCGCGCATCAGCTCTTCGAAGGTGTCGGCGTAGCCGTCCTGCAGCAGGTAGCAAGGCTTCTGCCAGCCGAAGATGTTGAACGTCGGCATGCCCCACGGCGTGCAGGGATAGTCGCGCTTGCCCATCAGGAATTCCAGAAACAGCGGCGACTGGTTGAATACCCAGCTCTTCTTGCGGTTCGCCAGCATGGCGCGGAACAGCCGCCGGGTGCGGGCGCGTCCCAGAAAATGTTTCTGGTCGGGCGCCTTGTCGTAGGAGTAGCCGGGCGAGAGCATCATGCCCTCGACGCCGAGCTCCATCATCTCGTCGAAGAACTCGCGCACGCTGTTGGGATCGGCGCCGTCGAAGAGCGTGGTGTTGGTGGTGACGCGGAAGCCGCGACGCAACGCTTCCTTCATGCCATCGAGCGCCAGGTCGAACCCGCCTTCGCGGCAGACGGAGAAGTCGTGGTGCTCGCGCTCTCCGTCGACGTGCACCGAAAACGTCAGGTACTTGCTGGGCGTGAACAGATCGATCTTTTCTTTGAGCAGCAGCGCGTTGGTGCAGAGGTAGATGTACTTCTTGCGCGCGACCAGGCCCTCGACGATCTCGTCGATCTGCGGATGCATCAGCGGCTCGCCGCCGGGGATCGACACCATCGGCGCGCCGCATTCGTCGACCGCGCGGAAGCATTCCTCGGGCGAGAGGTTCTGCTTGAGCACGTGCGCGGGGTACTGAATCTTGCCGCAGCCGGCGCACGCCAGATTGCAGCGGAACAGCGGCTCCAGCATCAGCACCAGCGGATAGCGCTTGCGGCCCTTGATGCGTTGCTTCAGGACGTACGTCGCCACCGTCCACATCTGCGAAACCGGTACACCCATGCGCTAAAGTCCTCCCCTTGTTCCACATGGAACGTGAACGCGAACTCTCTTTCGTTTTTACGCGCTTTGTGGGATCATGTCAACAGTCGACCTATTCATGACCCCCTCTGCCGACAACCCAAGCAGCACATTTACCATTGAAGCGATATCCCCTGCTCGCCGCGCTCCCGTCCAGTCCCGCAGCCAGATCACCGTGCAGCGCTTTCTCGACGCCGCCGGCTCGCTGCTCCAGCACATGCCACTGGAAGATGTAACCACCACGCGCATCGCCGCCGAGGCTGGCCTATCCATCGGCGGCGCTCTACCGCTTCTTTCCCGACAAGCAGACCATCATCGACGCCATCGCCGTGCGCCACGTCGAGCAGTTTCGAGCTTCGCTGGAAGACTCGGTGATGAAGGTTCTGGAGCGCGAGTTCGCCAACCTCGAGACTTTCGATCCCGCCAAGATCCTCGACAGCGTGATCGACGCTTACATTGTTTATCTCGACGCCCATCCCGACTTCCGCACCATTTCCTTCGGGCGCTACATCAGCGCCGCCACCAAGGAACGCGAGGCATCCCCCAATGTAGGACTGCCAGCGCTGCTGAAGAATTTCATGCTCGAACGGCTGGGGATCTCCAACACGCCCGAGCTCGACCTGATGCTGCGGATCGTGAGCGAAGCCGGCGAGCGGCTCATCGCCTATGCCTACGAGCAGCCTACCCGTGAAGAGCGCGACCGCATCATCGCCGAAATGAAAAAAATGCTGGCAGGATATTTGTTCGCGGGTTAATCTGCTGCATCCAGCGGACACAGGGGCACGAAGAAATGAAGCTCATCAAGTCTTTGCTTCAAATGGGACTAGGATTGATTCTGGCAGCGACTTCGATGTTCGGGCAGAACGTCGGCAATTGCACCGCTAAGGATAGCTCCACTCGTCCCGATTGCCCGGGCGCTATTGCATTCTTCCAGAAATTGCAGGCTGCCTTGAAAGCCGACCAGCGGCCTGAAGTTGCCGCGATGATTCAGTATCCGGTGACTATTTTTGTCCATGGCAAGCAGCTGGAATTGCCCAATCAGGAAGCTTTCCTAAGTCACTACGATCTTGCGTTCAATTCCTCCATGCTTTGCGCGATCGGCAAAGCAACCGCCTCTCAGGTGTGGGGGAACTACATAGGATTTACCTTCGACAGCGGAGAACTCTGGTGGGAAGGCATTATTCCTCCCGGCGAAACATCCGATACATCGGCCAAAGATTACTGGACGAAGTACCCCTTCAAGATCATCGCCTTCAACAATGAAGGTGGAACCATGAATGGCTGTCCGAGCAAACCAGCCGATGCAACTCCGGCACAGCCCTAAGACAAGAGGTCCCGCTTTCTGGCGGGTGCCCCATTCATTCCTGCTTTTGGAATGAGTGGGCGCGTTGTTCATTCTCTGTGCGCTCCGTGCCTCCGTGGTGAACGATTTCTTATCCCTGGCTTGAACCCGGCGCTGCGATCTCGCCCAGCTCCCAATACTTCTTCAGCAGCATCTCCGGTACCTTCACCTGTTTTCCGCTGATCATCGCTTTTAACTGCAACGCATTGACGGCGGCCTTGCCTTCGAAATGATTGTTGGCGATGACGAACGTCTTCTGTGCCTTCTCACCGATGGCGTCGATCCGCGTCTTCCATCCGCGCAACTCGGGATCGGTGTAGAGATAGTTGTAACGGTCGTTGCGCGAGTCGCTGTCGAACCACTGATCGTAGTTGCGCCCATGCAGGCGCACGTAGGCCAGCGGAGCGGTCACATGCTCGCTGGGTTCGACCGCCTTGCCCAACTTCGGCTGATCGATATTGCAGAACGCGACACCCTTCTCGGCGAAGTAGCGCAACGTGCCCTCGTTCGTCCAGCCGTTGTGCCGCACTTCAACGACCAGCGGGAACTGCTTGAACTTTTCGATCACGCTGTCGAGGTGCATGCGGTTCGGCCCCGTGTTCTTAAACGAAATAGGAAATTGGATGAGAACTGCTCCCAGTGTGCCTTCGATGGCCAGCGACTCGAAGCCCTCTTTGGCCAGGCGTTCATCTTCCTCGGTAGCGCGAATGGTTTCGGCCGAAGTGCTCTGCATCACCGGGACGGGCGAGTGCGTGAAAGCGCGATTCAGCTTGGCGGTAAACATGAATGCCGGATTGACCGATCGCGCCATGCGGCTCCACAGCTTGCCCCACTCCGGCTTCACGTGACCATAGAACGAAGTATTGATTTCCAGCACATCCAGGTAGCGCGCCAGGAATTCCACTGGATGTTGCGACTTCTTGATCTGCGCCGGATAGACAATCCCTTCCCAGTCTTTGTACGACCAGCCCGCCGTGCCCACGTAGATTTGCGGCGTCTCTCCCATCTCGAACCCGAGGTTAGCACAGAGTCGGTGCGGTGGCGGGAAGGGCAAAATCACCCTTTCCGACGATGAACATCGCCATGTGACCCTCATCACACGCAGAGGTGACGTTAGCCATCGTACGCAATCGCCATCCGCGGTATTTCTAGTTGCGTAAGGCAAATTCATTCTGTCGGGAAGCAGACATGATCGACCTTAATAAAAAGTGCTGGCGCGAAAAAGTAACCGCGGAAATCACCGTAGCTCACATGCTGCAATTTGCCAAAGAGCTGGGGACCAACATGGACGCCGCCGAAGTCGCGGAGTTCCTCAACGAAAAAGGTCTGGCCCAGGGCATCTGGATGCACATGATGCAGGCCGGCGAAGCGTATATCAAGTCGAACCTGGAACGCAGAGTAGTCGGGCTTCATAGCGTGAAGCAGAGCGCAGCACGCGCATCACTGCTCCACTGACCATTTGTAACCAACGGCAAGGGACGTAGAGCCAGCGTCCATTTCATATCAGTAGGTGACCATTACTATCCAATAAACTCCTCCGGGGTGGCCCACGCTGGGAGCGAAACAAACTCCCAGCGCATACCCGGACGGCAGTCGCTGCGACAACCGCTTTTCTACTCCTGCCGGGATGTTCGCCGGATCGCCCGCCGTCCAGACAAACGCCTCCGAAACTCCAGGCAGTTTTGCCGGGTCGTGGCTGTCCAGAGAATCATTCAAAGCCATATTGCATGCCATCTGCCGCAACTGCGGTTGTGACTTGCGCTCCGGCGTAGGGAGCTCGTGCGATTTCGTCACCTTTTCGACAGCGCCTTGCAGAACCGCCTCAGCCTCCGGTTCGGAGTACATCGGTAAACGATGAGCAAAATCCTCAGTGACATAAATGTTTTCGCCACTACGAAGCACTCCGATTCCTACGACGTTGAAGTCGGGATCAAGAATGCTGCGACGATGCGGCGGAGAATCCATAAACGCCTGATGGGCTGCATCGACGTCCTGGTTGAGACCGACGTTTTCGCCTTCGTGGTCCGAAGGAATGTTCTCATCGCTGAATCGAACTTGCACTGGCGGCTCGCCGGCAAACTGATGCGAAAGCTGCGAATGTTGCACCATGAGCGACGTATGCTTTCGGGCGGCCTGAGTCAGCCGGCTATCGACTGTCAGCGGTGAAAGCCCGTGCTCGCTGCGCGTCTGGTTGATCAATCCGAAAAGCTCCGCTTCGGCGTCGGTGTCGAATTTTCCTGGCGCGGGACTCACAGTGCCCGGTCTCGCCGGGGGCTTGTGGACGACGTGCGGGCTCGGCTCTTGTGCTGCAAGCAATGGCAACAGCAGGAGCAGAAGCAGGGCAAACCGGGTGGTTAGCCGGCGGACCTTAGCGAGCGCGTCGGGGTGGATCATTAATGTCTTGGACAGATGGATGCGCGAAGGGGTGAGCACGTTACTGTCCGCTGGAGCCAAACCCTTTTGCGCCTCGGGCCGCCTGGCTCAGTTCGCTTTCGACCACGTCGCCGGCCAGGAAAGGATGCTCCAGCAGTTGTGCGATCTTGTCGCCTTTGCGAATCGCATAAGGCGCGTCTCCAAGGTTTTCCATTAGCACAATCACCTCGCCCCGATAGCCCGCGTCGATCACACCGGCATTGCACATCAGGCGTTTCTTTGCCAGTCCGGAACGGGTCTTCACGATGCCGCCCGCCGTGGGAACGAACTCGATAGCGATTCCGGTGGGAACTCCCGCGGCCCCATGCGCCAAAATCGTGAGGTCCGCGGAAGCGTAGAGGTCGTAACCAATGTCTTCGCCAGGGTGGGCGACGGTTGGCAAGACGGCGTCGGACGATAGCCTTTTCACTTTCAGCATGCGTCTCATTGTGCCAGATGCCGAACACTTCCAGCTTCTGCTGGCAACTTGCGCCGGAGAGATTTCTGTCGACGCGGCGAGCTAGCACTGAGTACATTGGTCAATGGTGAACTCACACTCGAATTCTCCGCAGTTTCTCGACGAAGAGGCTGTCCGTCCCCTGCTGAAGCTCGAAGCACTGATCCCGGCGATGGAGCGCGCGCTTGCCGACTTTTCCACCGGATGCGTTTTGCAGCCCGTACGCAGCATCGTTTCGATTCCGCAGTACCACGGCTTCATGGGATTGATGCCCGCAGTCTACGGCGACGTGATGGGAGCCAAGCTGGTCAATCTTTACCCCGACAACGGCGCGCGCGGCT
Organism: uncultured Acidobacteriaceae bacterium; assembly: GCA_963833305.1. Lineage (GTDB taxonomy): Bacteria > Acidobacteriota > Terriglobia > Terriglobales > Acidobacteriaceae > Bog-257. The sequence continues at coordinate 810,978 of CAWHXN010000011.1, forward strand.
TGCCGACACACCTCGCCGTCATCGTGCTCTTCCGCGCCGAGACCGGAGAAACGCTGGCGGTGATGGATGGCCGCCTGATCACCGAGTTGCGTACCGCCGCTGTTTCCGCGGTTGCGACCAAATTGCTGTCATCACCAAACGCGAGTAGCCTGGCGATCCTCGGCAGTGGAGTGCAGGCGCGAGCTCATTTTCAGGCGCTGTCGCTGGTGCGCACGTTCGACGACGTTCGCGTCTGGAGCCGCGACTCGCAGCATGCGCAGACCTTGGCAAACGAGATTGGCGCGACGGCGATGTCGGCAGAGGATGCGGTGCGCGGTGCCGATGTGATCGTCACGGTCACTAACGCGGCTGAGCCAGTGCTGTGCGGAGCCTGGCTGAAAGCGGGAGTGCTGGTCAATGCGGTCGGCGCAGTCGGCCCGAAGCGCCGCGAACTGGACTCGGATTCCATGCGCGGGGCGGTGATTGTCGATTCGCGCGAAGCCGCAATGCAAGAGTCCGGCGACGTGCTTCTGGCCGGAGCTACCATCTACGCGGAACTCGGCGAATTGGCAGCAGGGACCAAGCCAATGCCGCAAGCCGAGGTCACGGTGTTCAAGTCGTTAGGGCTGGCAGTGGAAGACCTCGCCGCCGCCAAGCTGGTGCTGGACGCGCTGCGCCCCGACCCGCAACCCTAAAAGCTATTCCTGCCTCACCGAAACCTGAAGCTTCCCGTTCCGACCCTCACACCGCGTCCAGAAAGTAGGCGCCGTATTTCCGCTGCATGCGATAGGTCAACCGGGCATGGCAGCGGTACGTCGGGTCGCCCTTCTGGCGAAACTCCAGCAGCACGATATCGCCAACGTTCAATTCAGCCGCCGTTTCGAAGGCCACACCTCCCTCGCTGAGATCGGTGCAGATGGCCTCGTCGGTCCGCTCCATCAGTAAACCGCAGCTCACGATGCGCAAGGGAATTCGCAGCGCGATCCGCTCCCGCCGTCGCCGGTCCAGTACGATTGGCAGATCAAAGGACACATCGCTGTAGTGAGTCTGAACGTTCTTCATCAAATCTCTTCAGCCAGCACTGCCTTGGTTTCCAAGACAACACCAGCCTGACACGTAGCCTATCGGCCGGAAAGGGAAAATCCTCCAGCGGTCGCCAAGATTCGGTTACGAATTCTCTATATATGAAATAGTTTCAATTTGGGCCTCGAGCCGCTGCGCCCTCCTCTACAATGCCTAGCATGAGTCCCGCCTCCGAAGAGCTTTTGCGCCCCCGCGATGCGGCGGTCGTGCTCGGCATCAGCTACGCTAGCCTGAAGCAGTGGATTTACAAAGGTAAGCTACGCACCGTGAAGACCGCGGGCGGGCATCATCGCGTCCCACAGAGTGAGATCGATCGCTTTCTCTTCAAGTCCCTGGGCAAGCAGCCGGCTGAGAGCCGGGCTAACTTCCGCACCATCAGCGGACGGAATCAACTGGTAGGCCGCATCGTCGAAGTACGCATTGAAGGTCTGTTGGCGCAGATCAAGCTCTCCATCGGCGGACAGCACATCACCTCCATCATCACCGCCGATGCCGCCCGCGAGATGCGCCTGAAGCGAGGCGACAAGGCTGCCGCTCTGGTCAAGTCCACCGAAGTGATGATCGTGCGGGTTTAGCCGAACGAAAGAGAACCTACACAATCCAGACTGCAAGAACGAACCCCTACCCTGAGCAGAAGGTAGTAGTTGGTTTTGGGGAGCATTTCCGGATGGGGCCAGGTGGTGTCCGGCAAATCAATCGAAGATCTGGCGAATTTTGCGAAGGGAAAAAACGGGTGACCGGCCGAGACTCCGGCCACCCGAGCCGCTTACGGTAAGTAGTAGCGGAAGGAGGTGAAGAACATGTTGTCGATGGCGTTAGGCGAGGGGCCTGACAGCGGCGCTCCAACCCCGCTCCAGGAGTTGCGATCCACATACGAGTACTGAGGACCAAACTGGAGCCGGCCTTTGGGACCGTTGTAGGGCTTGTACCAGAAGCCAATCGTGCCTTCGATAATGTTGCGGGTGTCGCCGTTACAGCTAGCCAAGGCACCCGGGCTGAAGCCGGCAGATAAAACTCCCGAACCCGAACTGGGCAAGGTCTCCACACCGCAACCAGCGTTGCTGAACAGGACCGAACCATATCCGACGGGCTTGCCTTTGGAATTGACGAAAGCTGTGCGGGAATCGCCTTCAGCACCGACATTGGCGTACCAATCCCATTTCGGAGAGTGATATTCCAACGTCACCAGTCCTTGGTTGCTCCGAATCGGAGCCACCCTGCCGCTCGGACTTACGGTAGCGTCCGCTAGGCCAGCGGTTCCGTAGCGTCCCATGCCACGGCCACCGAGATAGTGGAGGCCGAAGTCAACGTGCTTCTGCCAGAACGACCAGCGGGCGTTAGCGCCGTAGCCGCCCGTCCAGGTGGAATAGCTATAAGCGCCAGCGGCCGACGGCACGGTCAGTCCCGCGTCGGGGAACACGCGGTCACGGAATTCGCTGGCAATGCCGAACACCTCATAGTGTCCCCATCCCGGCTGGAAGACGATTTTGGCGATGAAGTCGGGCGACGGATTCCAGGAGTAGTTTGCGTTATTGGTGCAGGTCGTGACCGGAGCTCCGCTTACCAGAGCCGTGGAACAGCCACTGATGCTGGAGTTATATAAACCTTGTGCCAGGCCCTGCGAACCAAACAGATAGTTGGAAGTGTTACCGTGCGTGGTGACGGTTTCCTGCGAATCTTCGATAGACCCCGCGATCCATACTTTATTGTTGATATTCTTGGACACTCGGAATGCGTATTGCCGCGCCCAGCTGAAGCCCACGGTATATTGCGGGTCGATGGTCATCGGCAAAGCTTCGGTTCGGTTGTCTGTGCCCTGCCGGGTTTCTGTGACCAGACTCCACATCTGACCGCCGGTGAAGTTCCAGCCGCTCGCCATGGCAGCTTGAGCCCACGCCTGCCGCTGGCGGAGAACGTAAGAGTTGCTCTCGTTGTTGTTCGAAGTTACGGCAGCGCCCAGGAAGTCGGTTTCGACATAGCCGGTTAAATTTGCCTCATCCAGCTTGCCTTGGACCAGCAAGGAGATACGCGACTGACGGCCGGATCCGTAGAATTCCGACTCATGAGCGCCAGAGGCGCCGCTGAACGGAATCTGATTGAACCCGGTGTTGATGTCGGCGCCTTCAGCGTGGTTACGCCACACAGTTTCTGCCGCCAGGAAGCCACCCGGCGTAATGGTCACGCCCTTGTAGTGAATGGCCAGCGGATTCTCCAACGCCCCCAGCCGCTTCTGCGTCTCCTGCAGTTCGTTCACGGTGTTACCACTAACTGTCTTCAGGTCGGCCACGTCGTGCTGTAACCCGCCCACTGCATCGCAACAATTGGGGCCTGGCGGCGGTGGCTGCTGGGGCGCCGGCATATTCGCAATCTGCTGCTGCAGGTTCTGAATCGCCTGGTCGCGGGTTGAAATTTGCTGTTGTAGTTGCTGAATCTGCTGCTGCTGAGCAGAGATCGCATCTTTCATGTCCTCCAGCTGCTTCGAAACCGGAGCCGAACTGCTGCGATGGCTCGTCTTAGGCTGAGAAGTCTGGGAATCGGTTTGCGCGAATACGCTCGTCGTAAACAGTACCGAGAGCGCTAAGGCCAGTTGTGGTTTCATCTCTTCTCCTGAAAGCTCAGTTCGGGCGGAATGAATCTACAACAAAATGGCAACCCCGCACCGGGTACAACATTGCAAGATTCGCTATGAATGGTCAGCGAAATCGTATGGTGAAAAAGTTACAGGCTTGTGAATGTGAGGTGAAAGTTCCGCGAATAACCCCGGATCGCAAGTGGAAATTGTGGACGTACCAGCAGATAGCGGAAAGCCTTACCACTGCTGCACACGGTCGCAGTCGCAAACAAATTCATTCCGGCGGTTTTCATAATCCTGTAATATGCGTCATCTATGCTCCCAGAGTCGGCGCGATTCGATTGCTTCCTCGGCTTACCAGAAGCCTATCGATCGAGCTGGTTGCGCATAGTTGCACGATCTGCAGATACTACGGAGGAGTCATGCGAAACGCTGTGCCGAACAAATGCTCATGGGTTGTTTACGCCGCTTTTCTAATTGCAGTCAGCGTCTTCCTTCCCGCCAAAGTCGCTATGGCGCAAGACAGCAGCGCAATGTCGGCCAAGGACCAGGACCTCATGCAGCACGTGAAAGAGGTCTATTTCCCCTTTAACATTTACAGCCGCGCCACTAATCCCGACGTCCTTCAGACCGATGCCGACTGGCTCAAGCAGAATGCCAACCCCCAGCTTTGGATCCAGGGCTACGCCGACATTCGCGGCGACATTTTCTACAACCTGGTGTTGTCCTATCGCCGGGCTCAGTTTGTGAAGTCGAAGCTGGTGAAAAGTGGAGTTGACGAATCCCGGATCATGTTCGCCACCGGATGGGGCAAACTCTATCCCGCCTGCCAATCCAATGACGAGAGCTGCTATCAGAAACAGCGCCGCGTCGACATTGTGCCGCCTGACACAATGTAGGACACGGGCAAAACGGACTGAGGGAGCGGCCGTATTTTGTTGTTCAGCCCTGCCTGCAAACCAGTAAACTTGGAATGGACAGACGGCATAAGGCTGTGTGAGAACTATCCTCGCGATTCGCCAGTTGAATGCAAGCCGCAAGAAACCAGCGCCCGTAGGTGCGAGAGAGCTTTAGCCCAGCCTGCCGGGGTCCCCATCGCGCGCGGTTTTTGCGCGAGATGGGGGCGGTTTAGAGCCGGAGGCGAAATGCCGGGTCGCACAAGTTCTGACACAGCCCGAAGGGTGGCTCAGTCTAGCCCAGGACATAGCCGTAGGTGGAGTCCTGGGTAATTTGGAAAATGATCCCAGTCCCGCAGGGACGGCATAGGTTCTCACGCACACTTATGAGGGCGGTTCGTGATTCGCGGCATCTCGATGGAGCCCCGCATAAATTCTGCGTGAAGCAGCATGAAGCAATGTTTCAGGACCACTTCGAGTCGCGAACGGCCGCAACGCTCTTGAGGTAAGCGCCGAGCGCGGAGGCTTACCCCGCCGTGGTTTGGCGCAGGCCCTTCCTCATTGCTATAATTCTCCTGCCGCAGCAATCCTTCACAAGCGACTCTCGCTCCGTGGCCAGGTAGCTCAGCTGGTAGAGCGCAGCCCTGAAAAGGCTGGCGTCGGCGGTTCGATTCCGTCCCTGGCCACCATAGAATCATCGAGTTGTAGGCTATTCAGAATCACGTTCCGTTCCAAAACGTTCCAATAAGTCACTGCACTACCGCCGGCAAGGGCAATCGCTCCACCGCACTGCGCCTCGACTCCGGTATATCCTGAACGTAAATATCCGCAGTCGTGGACATACGCGAGTGCCGCATCTGCCCTTGGATGTCTTTCATGTCGGCTCCGTACCTCTTCAACCAGGTTCCATACGAGGTGCGGAGACAGCGCCAGTTCACAAAGTCCAGCCCCAACTTCCGGGCCGCTGGCTTGATGAACCGGGAAAGGATATTGTTGTCGCGCATGGGCTTGCCGTCTTTCACAGACTGAAATACCAAATCATCGGGTCCGTCCGATTTCACGAGCTTTGTAATGCCGAACAGCGAGCCCGGCGCGCACATCCACCGTTCGCAGTTTCAGCGCATGTATCCGCTCGATCACGTGCCGCTGAACCGCTACTGGGGCATTGCTGGCTTCACTTTTGGGAGCGGACCAGTCACCGCGACAGCAGCGTTCATCGACCATAAGCGAGTCGAAACCAACATCATTCCAGCGCAGTCCAATCAGTTCGCTAACCCGCAGGCCCGAGTACACCGCGACGTAAACCATCGTTGCGTACGGCTCGGACATCAGCCCAAGTACTTGCTCGAACTGTTCCGAGGTGATGTTGGGCTTCCGCACGCGCCGACCAATGACGCATGGTGGTAGCCGAACGCCCTCGACTGGGTTCTTCACCAGCAACTGATAGCGCACAGCCGACCCGAGGATGCTGGAGAGCACGTCCCGGATCTTGTCTCTCGACTCGTGCGAAAGTTTGCTGGACGCCATGCCACTGAAGTACCGCTGGAGTTGCAACGTCCCCACATCGCGCAGACACAACTTGCCGAATGCCGGGAGCAGATAATTGTTGATTATCCCAAGCGAACGGCTCCGTGTGGTTGTTGCCATCAGGGGCAGCACCACCGGGATGTAAGTGCCGTTCGCGTAGGTTGCGAAGTTCGTAGCTGAACCAATTGCCTCCAGCCCCTGGTTGATGGGCCGGAGGTACTCGGCTGCGATCTTCTGAACTTCCCGTTCCTTCATCGTTGCGGGAGCGAGTTTTACGCGCTTCTTGTGGCGCGCGCACTTGCCAGCTGCGAATGTGTCTTCGTAGACGAGCATCCACCACCACGCGCCCTCCCGAAACGGTTTCGGATTTTGAAACCTCCGTCTTGCCATCCGCTCAAAGTCCCCCTTCAGCGGAAGGCCGGAGTTCGCCTCGGACAGAACGATAACACGCTCGGCGCGAGCGGTCAGTTCCGAGTTGTGCCCAAGGCTATTCATGGTTTGGTTAGCTGTAGTCCGCGCTAGGCATTGGCTGCCGCGCTGTGGTGCCAGCCTTCTTCTACGAACGTAGCTTCGTTGTCGTTTAGCCGTTTGCTCCTTGGAGGCTTCACCTTCAGCCCCCAGCTCGCGCATCCGGGCAGCGACGGACTGTTGTTTGTTGGGTTCAGGGGCGGATAATCAGTCCTCGCTCGGGTTTTCGCCTGGAGGTTGCCAGTGCAGCAAGGGGACGCGGTTTCCGTGCCGAATCACCGAAAGTTCGCCGGAAGCAATTGCTGCGCAGCCGAGCACCCGAGCCTGGTAGCCGATTGCTGAGGCCGCTCCAGACTTGCTGAAAAGAAGTCTCGGAACACACGTGTGCTCAGACATTTTTCACCTCGAAGCTCGGATATGGGGAGAAGCGTCCGCCTCGGATGGCGGGCTTTCGGTCGGATACAAAAAGCAAAAGCGCATTGACGGTCGCATAGAGGGAGAGCATCTCCCAACCTGCGGCGCGTCTATGCGCTCAATGAGGTTAGCTTCTTTGCAGATGCCAGCATCTGCCAATGATTCAAGTTAGCACATTAACTGCCACATCCCTCCGCCTGTGTGGTGGATTTGTTTAGGGGTCATCTCGGCGGAGGCAGGATCGAGGGGAACCAGTCAGTTAGTCGAACAGGCGGGGGAGCGTCGGCGTATTTGACAGCAGCATCCATCGCCTGCAAGGACACCCTCTTGAATTGATCAGGATAGTGCGTTCGTACATGTTTGATCTTTTTGTTGATAGCATTCGGGGTCACTTGTTCTTGGTCCTCGGTGGAAACTCGTCTTGGTCTCACGTATTTCTTGACTCCATGAGCGCGATACCCGCAGTCCACTAGAACCGCGAGCAGGTCGTTGGACCGATCCAATTTTCCCTTTAACGCCGCCGCCGTCTGTAGATGAGTTAACGCGCCGACGAGTTGTAGAGATTTCAGGCCTGGCTCACGTTTGAGCAGACTGCCGTAGCGGCGGGCACGCATTGCGATCTGCTGTGAGGCGCCCTGAAATCGACGCCTTAATAAGATTACATTCGGCACTCCTCCTGGCATATCGTTGAGGGTGCCTGAAATTGTCGCTTGTGCCATAGTGTTCGCGGTCTCATCCAGCAACGCAGCAACTCTGCTGAATTGATCTGCCAGACGATCCAATGCATCGGTGGTGTTTCGCAGCCAGTCTTCCGTCCTGCGATACCTCCGGTCCGGACTACAGTAGACGAAGACATCCCATAGAATGCTAATGAGGTCTGCGTCAATCTCTCGCAGATAGCTGCCATCTCCCGGATGGTGCTGTTGGATCTCCCCCATCACCCGATCACGCCAGTCGTCCCATGATCCTACAGCTACTTGGCGCGGAACGCGTTTCCTCACCATGGCCGCCTTTCTTAGTGACTCCTGCTGGTTG
>CAWHXN010000012.1:0-293029 GCA_963833305.1 uncultured Acidobacteriaceae bacterium
CGCGATCGCTTCCAGCAGTCGCCGCGAGGACACGGGAAGTTTTTCGATACGCCACCATAGCGCCTCGTGGAGATCGAGCCCACGGCCTTCGAGGTCGGCCGGAGCATGTCGCGCGAGCTCGAAGATGAAGAACGGCAGTCCGCCGGACTCGCGGCAATTCTCCCCGCTTGATCCGATCGAGCCTCCCCGAGCAATTGCGCGGCAAGGCGTGCCGCTTCCGATTCGTTGAGCGGCAACACTTCCAGCTCGCTTACGTTAGCCGTGGACGTGGTCCCGTCGCGCGGCAACGCCCGGACGCAGGCTGATGTCTCGCGGTGCTCGGCACGGTAAGATGCTGAAATAGCAAGCGCGGCGGATCCGAGCCACTTAGCAGACCGCCGAGGATCGCGGCGCTATCGAGGTCACCCCAGTGCAGGTCGTCTATGTAGAGGACCAGACGACGGCGCAATCCGAGGCGGCGCAGCATGTCGCGTAACACCTCGAATGCAACGCGGCGCAGTTCGACGGGATCGGCAATCGTGTGCTGCTGAGCGCACTGGATGCCCGGCACGCGTGCAAGCACGGGGAATATCGCGGCCAGAGCGGAGATGTTATCGGGCAGCAGTAGATCGCACTCTTCGGCTGGAAGGCTAGCATGTAGACAGTCAGCGAATCGATCAGACTGTCGAGCGCCTTGTACGGCACCGACTCCTGTTCATAGCACCGACCTGTCAGAATTACCACGCCCTTAATCTCGCAAAGTCGCTGCAGAAATCGCTGTACCAGCACGCTCTTACCTGCGCCCGAGATTCCGAACACGTGAACCATTCCCGATTTCCCTTGCCGCAAGGCTGTGAAGCACTCTTCGAGCCGTTCCAGATGTGTCTCCCTACCAACGAAGGGGCCCGACGTTAACGCGTCGCCAGAATTTTCTGGGTTGGCTGATAGTTCAGCGAGCAATTCTTCTCCCGTCGGCCGGGCGGCTGGATTGCGAGCGAGGAGCCGCCTGGTAAGCGAAACCAGATCCTCCGGGGCGTCGGATACGAACGCGCTGAGAGAGGGAGGCTCCTCTTCTTGCTTACGGTGGATTACATCGCTGCCGGAAAATGGAAACCGTCCGGTGAGTGCCTCGAACAGCATCACTCCCACGGAATACCAGTCGCTGGCTTCGGTCAGGCCGTCATTGCAGCCCGCTGCCTGCTCGGGCGACATGTATAAAACCGAGCCGGCTATCCGCCACTCTGACTCCGACGTCCCCTTGAAGCCCATACTTTCCACTAGGTCTTTCACTAGACCGAAATCGAGCACTATCACGCGCCGTCAGGCTGTACCAGCACATTGGACGGCTTCAAATCGCGGTGGAGTTTGCCTTTCATGTGAACGGCGTGCACGGCATCCACCAGAAGACCTAGGGCGTGACGTAATCGATCAATGTCGACGATATGAGATTGGCTTCGCAGCACCTTCGGACGATCGGAATATGTCGCCGCTCCCAGGGTAATCGTCGTCGCACTGGGGGTGGAATACAAAAGTTTTGGGGGGCTTGCGTTCCGGCGGAACCGGAACGACACACCCAGCTTCGGAAGTCTATGCCATCGATCAGTTCCATGGTGTAGAGGCAGGATTTGCCGTCCGAGACAAGCTCGTACAAGCGCACCAAGTTGGGATGAACGATGTCAGCGAGCGAACGGAACTCCTGTTTGAGCCGGAAGAGATCTACCGCCGTATTGCGCCGCATCGTCTTCAGGGCTACCCGCATGTTCTGTTCGCGGTCAATTGCTTCGTATACAGTTGCCATGCCGCCGGCACCGATCTTGCGAATAACATCGAACCGAGTAAGGTCCACAGGAGCCGCTACCGTCTCCAACTGGCGCGCTGCTGCTTTAATGGCTGGCAGGTCCAGCAGACCTACCAAGTTTGGGAAGCGGGCCGTGAGTTCGTCCGGGCTCGGCATTGCATCGAATACAGCGCGCGACAGGCACTCACTCCGCAATAGCTCGCCCGCGAACTCTCCCCAGATCGCTGATCTGGTCTTTTGCTATAGACGGAAATCCCTCGATCCGGCGCAATTTTTGATCGAGCTTCATCCATTCGATCGTCCCGCGGACTGAGGCCGACATGGCGCGCTGCAACGTCGCTTTGCGAGCCTCCTGCGCCAGCTTCGCCGCCAGCACACGGATGTCGCTGGTCTCGGGCAACGACGTCAACTCGGCAAGCGCTATGGCGGCAAGCCGGGACTCCACCTCGTGGCGGCGATCGGCGGACTGGCACATCTCGTCAAGGAAGGCCGCAGCCAGGCGTCGGGGATGTCGCACGCTAAGAAACAGAGATGATTCACCGGAAACATGTGTTCGCATTTTTCGGTCATAGCCGATTACTGCTTTAATCCGAAAGTCAGGCCTGCCTCGACTTCCCACTGATCCATATGCAGTGTGATGGCCTGCTGGCGGGAGAGTTCGAGCGGGCGGGACGGTGAGCGAGTTGGAAAGGGCACGCACCACGGCAAAATGAAGCGCTTTGGAGCCCATCCACCGCGTCGTGCCGAAGGTCACGTGGGTGCGAAGCACGGCCGGAGTCAATATATTGAGAAACACTTCGGATGCTGGGATCGTTTGGCCGCTCTCTGACACTCCAGCGCGTAGCGTCCACTTCTGATTGACAACACCTTGTGCGCCGAAACGCACCACTGTCAAGTCACGCCAGCCGAATCCCGCACCGCCGGAAGCGCCCAACATGGCGGTCACGAGATTCGGAAGCATTGGATGGCCAACGCTCGGAATCGAGGGAATAAAGCGTTCTCTGCACGTTCGCCGCTGAAAGTAAGCCGTTTGCCCTGGCCTGCACAGCAACACCGAAGTTATAGGCGGCGGGAATATTGAAACCACCATGTCCGGCGAAGAGTCCGGAATATTTTGCGAAATCCTGCATCTTGGTGAGACTCCGGTAGGCGGCCCCCACCGCCAGCCACGACGTAAGCTGGCCCAGGTACCCGACGTGTACCCCCACCCCGAAGGACTGTGACCAACCGTTGTTGGTCAGGTTCCTCGGATCCGACGAGAATGCGGCAAAAGCCGCCAGGCCCGAAGCCTTGAACTCCTGATAAGCGATGAGCAAAAGGTTGGCGGCCGCCAAAACGGTGAGCGAAAGTTGGAGTAAGAAAAATCTGGCGTGCGTCAACACCTGTTGGCGACTGCCCATAGACCGGCGCGGGATAGTTTGTATTAAGTCCTCCGTTTGCATACAGACTTAGCCCGATACTCGAGCTCCGTTCCGCGAATGAAGTTCATGCCAAATGAGGGCAGAAGGAACAGCGGCGAAGCGCTCGACACTCTTCCGGGTGCGAGGCCAAATGTGCCGGGCGCTCCGCTGGGGTCCCCCGTGACCGTAAAGTCCCGATGCGAGTAAAAAATCGACACCTAACTCGTAGCGCTGCCCCGCGCCGAGCATCCCAGCCGGATTAGTGGCCGTCGCCATGGAGTCGAGTGAAAGCGCTGTGCAGGCGCCGGCCAGTCCCTTGCACTGCGTGCCATAGCCATTTGAGAAATAGCCGTCCGTTGCGTTGGCCACCGGACAAACGCATAGCATAACGAGGAACGTGGCGCGAAGGAAAGACACCTCGTCGATCATCGGATCGGTCCAAGAGGCGGATAACTCTGGAGTTATGTATATATACCACGAGTGATTGAAATGCGGGAATTATAGTGGTCCCCAGACTTCGGGACAGGCAACAGATTGAGATTCCTGCGGAGTCGTTAACCGAAAAGAAGTCGGTGGAGACTGACAGAAAGCATTAAAGTCCGCGTTCATCCCGGCTAGCCCTCGGCTTTCCGGGCGCCGATCTCCAAAAGCTTCAACCCCACCTCATCAGCGTACCTCATGGTGTTATATAAATCGTCATTAGTCCTTGATTCTTCTATTAGCCTGGCTTCGGCCTTCCCGGTATTGTGAACGCGAAGGATTTTAGCGGAATTAAGGTTGCAGTGGACTCGGGAGCAAAAGACCGATCTCTCAAGCTACCGAGATGGTCAGGCGCTGGTATTTCATCGGGCCGTCCTCCCCTTATTATGTGCATCCCGGATGTATGCTCCTGATTAGAGCCGCGTAGCACGATCCAGGTGAGGATTTTCAAAAGGGCTGCGCAAATTGAAGATCAATGACAGCAGGAAAATGTGGACGTGTCTCTTTCTAATGATGAGTTCATTGTTTCGTTCGCCGTCGTGAATGCAGAACCGACACGGAAATCCAATCACATTGACCTGATTTTCGGGCGGCCCGAAATTTTGTATCTGAGGCGAGAGCCAACTGCACACGAAATCCCAGTCCTGCGCAGCACATTGCAGAGGTGGCAACCAGCGCTGGATCGTGGGCAGCTTACCAATTTGGCTATTGGCTACACATTCGGCCAATCGCCAGTCAGTCGGGGGTTGAACGTCTGCGATCAAGAGCACGCGCTCTTAGAGAATAGGAGTGACCGATCGCTGAGCGGTTCCCTTGCTCACATTGAGGGTTCGACATACCTGGGACCAGGAAAGCCCGTCACGTCGCAATTCAGCCACTCGAACAGCGTCAACCTGGACGCGAGGCCTTCCGAACTTCTTGCCCTTCGCCCGGGCATTGCGCAACCCAGCCTTGACCCGCTCCTGGATGAGCGATCGCTCGAACTCGGCCATGGCGCCGATGATCTGGAACATCAGGCGGCCGGATGGCGTGCTCAGATCGAGGTTGTCTCGGAAGCTGATAAACGCGACTCCTAGGCGCAAAGGTCCGCGAGGGCATTGACCAGATGCTTCAGCGAACGACCGAAGCGATCAATCTTCCAAACCAGCACCGCATCGAACTCGCGCCGATGAGCGTCTGCCATTAGTCGATTCAGTTCCGGTCGCGATTCATTTGAACCGGAGACGCCCGTGGTCGACATACTAGCCGGTGATGGTCCAGCCGCGGCGGGAAGCGTACTCCCGGAGTTCCGAGAGTTGCATCTCGGGATCCTGCCCGTTGAGGTGGAAACGCGGGCGTACAAAGCGACGCGAGCAATTGTGAGGGGTGGTTCTTGAGTGGGTGAAGATGCGGTGTTACGTTGATGTACAGCCATAGGTGCCTCCTTGTTAGGCGTCCTGGTTAGCGTCGTGTCGGTGTTATAGCACTCGGCGCGGCGCGCTTTTCGTGTTGCGGCAAAACAATTCGTTAGTGCGCTTGCCGGATAGACAAAACCGGTCCTATGCCTAGTGGCGGCGCCCTCGCTAACGCTGAAAAATACTTTGGGGACTTTTTGAGGGAGTGTCCCTCAGAATTGCCCCCCTGCAACTGTTAACCGGAGGGTTGTAGGTTCAAGTCCTACCTGAGGAGCCATTTCTTTTTCAGGAATCAGACGCGACAAATTGACTCGGTAGCAGCAGGCGGCGGCTTTGGTTTCGCAACGCCGCCTATCGCTATGGTGTGCGGCTCAGTTCTTAAGCCCTCTTGATCATGCGAGTGATCGCGACCAGAATCACCGCACCAATAAATGCCACAATGATGGAGCCGATCATCCCCCGGCCCTGCCAGATTCCCAACATACCGAAAAGCCAGCCACCCACGATGCCACCGAGGATGCCGAGAATGATGTCCACAATTACACCGTAACCGCCGCCCTTCATCACCTGCCCAGCCAGCCAGCCGGCAATCAGGCCGACCACGATCCACGCGATAATTCCCATGGCTTATCCTCCTAACGGTCGGCTTCATTGCGACCGATTCCGAATCGTACGCTGTGCTCAAACAGAGCGCAATCTTTCAGACTGGCAACTCCACGGCGCGCACCACGGTTCTAAGTTCAAATGAACCCTGAAGAGACGAAAGGACTGTGCTCCAACTGCAACCGCGCCGTTGATCTCGATGCCAACGTTTGCCCTTACTGTAACGCCACTTTGAGCAATAGCCCCGGCGAGTCTGGCTTAGCCGGCACGCCCAAACAATCTCCATCGCAAGAGCGCTGATCTTGCGTCTGAGAAACAGGAAGTCACGCGCGATAGGCCACACGAGGTGAGCATTATGAATAAGGGAAAGAATAGTCCTGCCTCCGATCGAGCCGGGGCATCACTCTTAATTCCAGAACAATGTATTCGAGAACGCGCGTACGCAATATACCGGCAGCGAGGATCGAAAGGCGGTCACGCTGAAAGCGACTGGCTCACCGCCGAGGCTGAACTGAAAGAGCTGAAGAAGAAGGCCGCAGATCTGTTGTCGGCGGTCGAGTCGCCTTCAGGCTCCAGATAATCTCAAGCCGGCGGCGAACACAGTAGAGAGAATGGGATCTGCGGAAAGCAGGAGCACTCCGTGCTGACGGAGTGGGTGACCCCCGGCCAGCTTTCGTACTTCCCTTTGATTACGCCGTCGCCTGAATCCTTTGCAGCAACTCTCGCCCGGCGCGTTCCGCGTCCTCGTATTTGAAGTCGCTTTGCAGCTGCACGGTTCGAGCTGACGGCGCCAGCAACTTGAGGGAGGCTATCACTGTGTCTGGAGAGAGCTGCGAGCAATCGGGCCCCAGCACAATGTACTCAACTTTGGAGGCGCTCAACAGCATCTTGGCATCGTGCACCCGGCAGGTTGATAGTACGTCATAGCCGTGGTTGTGCAGCAAGCCCCGTACGAAAGCGCACAGGTCGGCAGACTGGTCAACGAACAAAACCTTAGGGCCGGTGCCCGCTCCCGCCTTCTTCGCCGTTCCTGTTTCCTTGAAGAAAGAAACAATGGCATCCTCTTCCGAGCCGTACATGTGAAAGATGGTGGACAGTTTGGTGATCTGTAACAAGTTCTCCAGAAACGGCGGAGCAGACGCCAGCCGAAGATCGCCTCCCCGATTGCGAGTGTGCGACAGGAAGCGGACCAGCAGGCCCATGCCGGTGCTGTCTACCCGAGTGACCTCGCCAGCGTGCAGCACCACGCAGCTGACTTCGCGCAAGCCGCGATTGATCGACGCTTCCAACACGGTGATCTCTTCACCAGTGACGATCCGGCCGGTACACCGGACTACATACACCGTGCCGCAGTGACGGGAATCTACAGACAGCGACATGCACGCACTCCATATCTGGAAAGCAGACATTGACGGCCACGCTGCAAGCCTGATTGCTCGCAGCAGTGGCCAAAATGCTTGAATTGTTTTGGAACAGCAAAAATCTAGAGGATTGTACCTTAAGTCGTGCCAATCCAGATGCGCGGAAATATTCCAGCCTGGAGTCTTACCCTTTAAGAGTTTCGGGCAAAGCCGGACAATATCCGGGAGAGTTCTCTTCCGCTCGCCTGCTACGAGAACGGAAAACCGGAGGCTGGAGCCGTACTACCTGGGTCGTCAAAGTGAAGAAATCGTACTGATCGTCATCGACTAAATCGCATTCGTCATTATAGAAAGACACGCAGCCATCTCATCTCTCCAGCCTTGTGCGCTACTCCCTTGTTACGCAGTTATCCGCTACCGGCGCAAATTGGCCGGACAGCTACTTCGCTGCATCCCAGCGTTGCCCGCCAGGACACTACTTCTCAATCAAGCAGTACTCGCCAATCTTCTGAGCGGTTGCCGGGTCCGCCGAACTGGGATACAGATCCACGTTCGTGCAGTCGTACATACCCCAGTTCTTGGGGAGCCGAACCATAATGTATGATCCCGGTTCGGGAGCCTTACAAGCCGAGGCACCCTTGTTACAGTGTAGCGCAAAAGACGAGCTGGCCTGTTCCGGCGCGCCTGCTTGGGAGACAGTAACGATCACGACGCCATTGCTGACCTCAGCGGCCTTAACGGTGATATTCGACTTTTCCTGACCAGCCAGTTGAGCCGCAACCATCAAAACAGTGAAAAAGATTGCCTTCTTCATGGGCGTAAGCCTCCTCTTTGGAGTCACTTAGACAGCCTCGTCCAGGCGGTGTCCATTCCGGCATGACTGCCGGTTTATCCAGGCCTGATTCGCCGAGGTCGCCACACCTAATGATTGGCCGGCAGGCACCTTGCTGTCTGTGACGCCTGATGCATCGCTAGGTGTTCTAAGGCTGCGCCGAGGAACCGGTGCAAAAAGGGGAAAACCGCGGAGATTTCAGCGCTTTTGCCAAAAAACAGGGGGTTTCCCATTATCCGCCGGGCAGACCCAACAATCATCGGCGACGGCCGCCTTCCCCGATGGCTCGTTTGGCGATGTGACGGCGACCCAACTTGGAAGATCCAGTAGCCCCGACCGTAGCGACGATCAGCAGTAGTAACACTTGCTAAGTGCGGTCACTATTGGGAGCACGACGATCGGCGCGTCGGCCGGAGGCGTTGCCGCCACTACGACGCTCACCGTGACCCAGTAGCTCCGCAGAGCCGCTAGCCCTTAATACCAGTCTGCAAACTTCGCTATACCTGCCGCTGTTGCGTGTACAAAATTGACCAGACGACTATGCATGAGCCCGATATTCTTGGCGGGACTGCAGGCGTCTGGCGATGATCACAAGCTACGGTGGTGTATGCTGACTTAGCCTTTGCGTAGCCTCTTCTGATCCGTGGAGAAACTGTTATGGATAGCGAAAACAAACCATACGTGAATCCCTTCGAAAACGTACACAAGCAGGTTCAAGCCCGCAAGGACAACCTCCGCAAAGCCAAGGACACCGAACTCCGCGAAAGAAACGAAAAAGAGGCGACACTTACGGAAGAAGAACAGCGGAAGGCTTGATGCCGCTGGGAACCATGGATCGTTTGAAATGAGTGGCGCGCGATTTTCACGTAACTGCCGGACTGTGTATGTTCCCGACCTCCCTTCCCGGCTTGCCCAGCTATTCGATTACTTTGAACGAGTAGATTTTGCCTGAAGATGCAGCGTTTGCTGTAGCCGGCGAGGGTGGAAGAAATCCGTATTCACATCCAAGTTCGGCAACACAAAGTTGGATCGCCTATCCGCTAAAGCACCCCTCGAACCTGTCTTGCAGCGCGCTGGCATCGATGCCGTCGGGTGAACCGATGGCCACAATCTGGGTCAGCGGCGGACGCTCGCCCCACTCATCCTGCAACGAAATATCAACCCGCTTGCCGACCACTTGCAACACGGCCCGGCGGTCGGGCGCGTCGGAGGAATACACCACACCCTTGGCGCGATAGATGCTCGCCGGAAGTTTCGAGGCAGCGGAGCGCAACGCTTCCAGCGATAGGGGACGGTCCGTCTCGAAGCTCCAGGTGCTGAAAGTTGAAGTGTGGTGCTGGTGGCTTTCGTGATGGCAGTTTCCGCCGGCACATTGGTCAGTGAGCACGTGGTCCGCCTCGATCTGCGAAGGATCGAAGCGTCCGCTGGAGAGCAGGATTTCCATCGGCACCTCGCCGCGGGGCGCTTCGACCAGTCGGTAACGGCCAAAGCGATCGTCGAGCCACGTCGTGATTCGGCCAACCTCTTCGCGGCCGACCAGATCCGTTTTACTCAGGATCAGCATGTCTGAGTAGGCGATCTGGCGCATCTTCAACTCCATCTGTTCCGGCACCGCAAACAACTGCGACGCGTCCACCAGACACAGGATGCTATCCAGACGGACATGTCCGCGAAGGCTCGCGTTCATGAAGGTGAAGGCAATTCTGGAAGGGTCGGCGACGCCACTGGCTTCGACGATGATGTATTGAGGCTGTTCCGGACGCTCCGTGATTTGCTCAACCGCGGTAAGCATGTCATCGCGCATGCTGCAACAAATGCAGCCGTTGGCCAGACTGATGAGATCTCCGCTGGCCTCCACGCCGACAACCAGGTCGGCGTCGATGTTGACGGAGCCAAAATCGTTCACCATGACCGCTATGCGAAGTCCGTGATCGCCGTTGAGAATACGATTGAGCAAGGTGGTCTTGCCGGCGCCTAGAAACCCGGTGAGCACGGTGATAGGAATGATCGTAGGATCGGTTCTTGCGTCGTGGTCAATCATGTTCACTCTTTGCCATAGGCGGACGCTGCTTTTGCGCAGCCTTTTTTGTGCATCCCTCGACTTAAGTTCTAACTCTTAAGCTTCGCTTTTACAGTGTCGTAGAGCACAGGTCGACGGTTGACGGCATGGGAGTGTCTCCAGTGAGTGCCCAGCTTGTCACACCACTGGAGTCACAAGATTCAGATTCTGACGCAACTCCGGCCGGCAAGAATCGAACCAGATCTGTCGCAGCATCGACAGCGATGGTCTTACACCCGAGACCGGGCCTACATCTCCGCCAGCGCCTGATGCACCAGGTGAATCGCGATCGATCCCTCGCCGACGGCCGACGCCACGCGCTTCACATTGCCGGCCCGGATATCCCCCACCGCATACACCCCCGGCAGGCTGGTCTCCAGAAGTTGCGGCGGGCGCGACAGCGGCCACGCCTTCTCTTCCAGCGTCGCACGGTCGAGATCGTGGCCGGTTAGCACGAAGCCTTTGTTGTCGAGCGCCACACATCCCTCCAGCCAGTCGGTGCGCGGCGAAGCGCCGGTCATCACAAATAGATGGCGTATGTCGTGGGGGACAATCTGACCGCTGTCGGCATCGCGCCAGCTGATGCGCTCCAAGTGTCCATTGCCGTCGACGCCGGCAATCTCTGTGTTGTAGTGCAGCTCAATCGCCGGGTTTTCTTCGATGCGCCAAATCAGATAGCGCGACATTGTGTCCGCCAGCTTGCCCGAGCGCACCAGCATGTAAACCTTGCGTGCCTTTCCCGACAGGAAAATCGCCGCCTGTCCCGCAGAGTTTCCTCCTCCGACGACCACTACGTCCTCGCCCACGCACAACTGCGATTCCATAGCGGTGGCACCGTAGTAGACGCCGTTTCCCCCGAACTGCGATAGCTTGGGAATGGGCAGCTTGTTGTATTGGGCGCCGGCGGCCAGCACGATGGAGCGCGTCGACAGGGGCGTGCCCTCATCGAGGATGACTTGATAGGGACGGCGATCACATTCCAGGCGTACGGCGGTGCGCGCGATCATCATGTTCGCGCCGAACTTCTGCGCCTGCGCCAGCGCGCGCCCGGCCAACTCCTGGCCGGAAATGCCCATAGGGAAGCCAAGATAGTTTTCAATGCGCGAGCTCGATCCTGCCTGTCCGCCCGGGCTCCCGGTTTCCACCACCAGCACGTTGAGGCCTTCCGATGCTGCATAGACCGCAGCGGCCAGCCCTGAGGGTCCAGCGCCTACGACGATCAGATCGCGTACCTGCGATTCGTCGATGTTCACGTTGAGCCCGAGGCAATCGGCCAGTTCGCGGGTCGAGGGATTGCGCAGCACGCTGCGCGCGTTGCAGATGACGACTGGTACCTCCTCCACCTTGACATGGAAGTGGTCGAGGATCGACTGCGAGCGCTCATCGGTGTCCAAATCGATGAACTTGTAAGGATAACCATTGCGGCCCAGGAAATCACGCAGACGCAACGTGTTGGCACAGTTAAGCGAGCCCAGCACCAGCACATTGCTGGCCTCTTCGCTGATAAGAAGCATCCGACGCAGGATGTACGCCTTCATCAGAATATCGCCCAGCTCCGCATCTTTGGCGACGAGGGCGCGGAACTCGCCGGGCGCAATCTGCAGGAATTCACCAGAGGCGGTGACCTGTCCGCGCAGCAGCGCGCGCTGGCCCGAGATGACGGTAAACTCCCCTGTGATGCTGCCGGGAACGTGCCTGACCAGGGTTCGCACACCCTCGTTGGGACAGGGTTGATGAATCTCCAGGCCTCCCGACAGAACCACATAGACGGGAACGTTACTATCCCCGGCTTCGAACAGCACCTCGCCTGCTTCTACATGTCGCAGCTTGCCGTGTGGGCGCATCCGCTCGATCTGCGCAGGCGTGAGAAGAGGAAAGGCCTCAGAACCGGGTTCGACGGAGATGTGGTTGGCTACAGCAGACATAAGCTTAATCTAGCTCCGCAACAGAAAGTTCAAGCTGATGCAGTCTAGATGAGGTGCAGATGCGGGAAGGTGCAGCGATACGCCTCGAAATAGCTTGCGGCGTCTGGCTACAAGCTAACTTGAAAAGCTATTCACGGCCGCCGCTGCCATGCAGATATATAACCAAAGCCAGTTTTCCGCTCGCCGCTGGTTGGAATAAGCGATAGCGCATCGTGAAGCCGCGCTAGCACACTCGCGCCTCGTACTTGGTTGCAGTCCCCCGGACTGCCTCTTAATGACGCTGATGGTTCCAGCCTGTGAATTTATGCACTATTCATGTGGCATTTACTTATACGTCAACCTATGAGCGCACATTGACATTATGGGAGTACGGAATTGTTGAACATCAACGCATAAGGTGTCGATGGCTACGATTCGCACGGAAGCATCACTGGAATGGCTGGACCTGCGCGATTGTAAGAACATTGCCTTGGATCGGCTCCCCTTCAATGCCCAGGACGCTACCGCCGGCACTGAAGACGAATTGCACGCCGTGGTTGTGGGCCGATCGAGCGATTGTGATTTGCCGCTTAGCATTCGGGAATCGCGCTTCTTCCACAACATCGCCCGCCGCAGCGCCAGTGGTGAAGCTCCCCGGCGAACGCTGCTGGAGTTGGAAGCCTTCCTCAACGACACGCGCGGCGTATGGGAAAACAGCTGGATCCGCTTTCCCGAGTCGCGGCTTAACCAACACGCTTTGAATGTTTTCGAAGCCGATCTGCAGGTCCCTAAGAATGGTTCTATTGGCGAGCGCTCGGACGCGGGACGTTTCCGATTCATGCAACACGGCGAGCGTTGGCTGCGCCTACCCCTCAGCTATGCGCTGAAGTTGTCGCTGGCCGACCTGATCGGCTCCCAACCGCACTTACCTCAGGTGATGCGAGAGCGCGCATCGCACCTGATGCGGCACTTCCTGAACGACAACACCTCGCCTGAGACTACGTCATTTCACATCGTGGCTGCGGAATCGAAGTACTCCCTGGGCGAGCAAATAGCTCGCGAGGCGGCGCGGCGATTCCTGTTCACGTCATTGCTGATCTCGTGGGCAAACCGGCGCTTTGGTTTGCTGGAAAGCGGACAGCGCGCGCTGGTCTATCACGCGCCGGTACCGAGCGTGCATCAGGAAGAGCTTTCATCCTGTACTTCCGACTCGTTCTACCGCGAGCTGTTCATGAGCCCGTGCCTGGCAGGTTGGAGCAACGGCGAAGAAAAATATCAGTACATGCATCTTTGCCATCAGGTGCTCAGCCGAAGTCAATTGAACGCTATCGGCAAGCTGCGCGAAGCCGGCATCATTGCCAACGACCTGATCGTGCTGCCTAGCCTGTCGAACGTCAGCCTGGCCAACAATGGCATCCACATCAGCATAGGCAGCCGCTTGCTCGACCAGCAACTGCGATGTCGCACGAATTTCCTGCCCGAGGATGAGAAGCGCCTGGGCGATCTGGCCATCAAAATCTACGAACACTTCCTCGCACTTTTTGTCGGAACCTACAGCGCAGCTCCTTACCGCATCGGCTTCGCCCAGTTTCACCCCGAGCGCCTGCTGTCATTCCTGCCACACGAGTTGGACTTCACCCATCTGCGGCTGCTGTGGCGGGAGTGGAAAGAGAAGGCGCAGCTCAGCCTCTGTGGACATTCGCTGACACCCTATGGACCACGTGGGCTCGACCATATGGTTGCGAAGTTATTCAAGCTTCGCGGGGACTGCGTTCCAGATGCGCGGTTGCTGACTTATCCCGTGGCTTGGCTGGCGACAGAACAGGCCTCGGCACTCGATGGAGCGGCCGGCAACATTCAACGGCTCTCGTCGGAACTGGACGAACTCGGCATCGTCGACCGGCGAATGTCGTTTCTACATGCCGCTGCGATTGCGAGAGCAGCAGCGCGACGGGTATTCCGGCTTCGAGGCGCGATACTACAGCTTGTTTCCCAGTTACGATCGCGACATGGCCCCAGCCGCCAGCCTGCAACAGTTCCTGCTGGCTCTGGCTTACCGGCTGGCCCTGCAAGGTGAGGTCACGCACGAAGAAATTCCGAACGATCCAACCTCAGAGAGCGAGCGCCGCCAGCCGTTCCTTTTTTCCGCCGCCGGTGTCCCCGCATTCTACGTGCATCGGGACTCGCGAAACCAATTCCTCCGGATGCTGCTGCTGAACTGCAAGAAGACTCGTCTCAGCCGCCGGCATCCCGGTTATTTTCGGATCTCGATCCGCGACTATCGCCGGGCACTCCTCACCTATATCGGCCAGACGGCTGGGGATCTTACCGAAGCCATGAACATGCAGGCCACGCTGGCCGACCTCGTCGAGCGCTGCAATGACAAGGAGCAGGAGGCCAGTCACCGCTTATTGCGCAGCGTGCTGGGCGATTCGGCCAAAGACGCGTTACACATCGAAGCTCGCGAGTTTAATCGCATGGCCGAAAACTTCTATCGTCAAGATTTACGCTGCAAGCACTTACGTGAGGCGTTTGTGCATCTGCGCCAGGATTTCGCTGGGTTGGAGCGCTCGGGGTCACCCGAAGTCAGGCAATGCCTGCGCCATGGCGTGCGCATTCACGGGGCGTCGCGATTTCTTCGCGATGTCGAAGAGCGGGCTTTGAGCGACGATCTTTCGCTTCAGGAAATCGCTGCCCTGCTCAACTTGCTGGTGTTACTGACGGAGCAAGACTGCCGTCGGACAGCGAAAGCGCTTGCATGAGCCGTATGGAACATCAGTACATAGATCGCGCCACTGGCAACGTCGTACGCGAATACCTTTTGGCGAACTCCTTAGTCAGGGCGCTTTACTCGCCGGCGCTGGAGAAAGCGCCGCTGCTGACCCGACTAGCCTCCAGTCGCTATGTATCGCGAGTGCTTGGCTACCTGAATTACGACAACCTCCTGTCATCGCGGGCGACGGGCATGCTCAAGTTTCTTCGCGGATCCGGCATTCAGCTTTCCGAGTTCGTCGGCGACTTGTCGGAATACGATACCGCCCGCAAGATCTTCGAGCGCCAGATCCGCTATTGGAATTGCCGCCCTATGCCGGACGATCCCCGGGCAGTGGTCTGTCCCGCTGACGCGCGTGGGTTGATTGGCTCCATGGCGCAGTCCTCGGGCCTGTACCTGAAGCAGAAATTCTTCTCTTTCCCCGAGTTGCTCGGCGACGGCTCCCCCTGGCAGCGCTCATTCGAGGCAGGCGACTATGCGGTCTTTCGCCTGACCCCAGAGAAATACCACTACACACACAGTCCTATAGATGGTCGCGTGCTCGATATCTACTCGGTCGAGGGCCGCTATTACCCATGCAATCCCAACGCTACGGTGCAGCTGATAACGCCGGTCTCGAAGAACCGTCGGGTTGTTACGATTCTCGATACCGACTGCCCTGCTGGCTCGGGGGTAGGACGGGTCGCCATGATCGAGGTGGTGGCCCTCATGATTGGACAGATCGAACAGCGCTACAGCGAACATCGTTACGAGAATCCGCGAGTTATCCAAAAAGGAATGTTGCTGCGAGCGGGTGCCCCAAAGGCACTCTTTCGGCCGGGCAGCAGCACGGTGGTTCTCCTGTTTCAGCGTGATCGCATTCGCTTTGCCCGCGACCTGCTGGAGAACCAGCAGCGGAGCGGCGTGCAAAGCCGGTTCTCGCTGACTCTGGGCGAGCCGGTCACGGAAACCGATGTCGCCGTGCGCTCGTTGCTGGCGACGCCTGTTGAGGAGGAACCATGCTGAACATCGGATTCGTCGTTGCCTTGGCACTCGGCTTGTCTGTGCTCCTCGTCTGGGGCGTACGCACGCTTCCCGCCGAGCGCTGGCAAATGCTGGCCGCCGTGCCGATTGCAAAGTCGGCTGACGGTTCGTGGCGCGGAGTGAACCTGACTTTCTACGGCTTCTTCAGTGCCACGGGAACGGCATTCGGCTTCGCCATCATGTTGCTGTTGCTGGCATCCGTCGGTATTCCAGTGGCTGTCAGCATTGCGCTGGTGTTGGTTGTCATCCTGGTGTGCGTACCGGCATCCCGGGTGATCGCCGGAATTGTCGAGCGCAAGCGCAATACTTTCACGATTGCGGGCGCTGCCTTCGTGGCGACCATCCTGCTGCCTTTGCTGGTGCTGGCTATGCGTCCGTTGGCAAGGCGTGTCTCACATTGTGAGATTCCCTTGCTGCCGACTTTCGCGGCAACGGCTATTGCCTACGTGCTGGCCGAATCGGTTGGACGCCTGGCTTGTCTCAGCTTCGGATGCTGCTATGGCCTACCGTTGCGCGACGCCAGCCCAACTATAGCCCGCCTGTTTCAGAAGCACAGCCTGGTGATTCGCGGCTCGACCAAGAAAGCGGCGTACGCTTCCGGACTGGATGGCGAGCCGCTCATCCCGGTACAGGCGCTGACTTCGGTAGTGTTCGGCGTGGCGGGCCTGGCTGGAGTGGGACTGTTCCTGGGGCAGCAATTTCGCCTGGCGGCGCTGATTCCACTGATCGCAAGTTGGGGATGGCGCGCCTGTTCCGAGTGGCTGCGCGCTGATCACCGCGGCACCTCGCCGGTGTCGGCCTATCGGGTGATGGCCGTTTTTGCCTTGATCTACCTCAGCGCCGTGTTACTGCTGATGCCGCCCACCCCACGGGCCGCAACAAGTCTTGCGGCAGCGTTCGCGCAGGTGTTTTCTGCCCCGGTGATCCTGATCCTGCAGGCATTGTGGGTTGCGCTTTTTATCTATTACGGAAGAAGCCGAGTCACCGCATCCACCGTGTGTTTTCATGTCGTGGCCGATCGGATCTAAGCGAAACGCTGAGCCGTAACCTCTGCCAATGTCGTTCAGTCTGCGTCTTATCCAAATGTAAGTCCTGCACCTCTCAATCCCTGCAGAGCATCTGTATGCTATTGCCTTTTTCGGGGATGACAAATTTGAAAAGCATTCTCTCGGTTTTATGGTTGGGCGTGGCTCTTCTGTTCACCTCGGGTTGCAGCAAGACGGAAGCCAAGCAGCCGCCGCAGCAGGCGCTGCCAGTGAATACCAAGACTATCGATCTGTCGCAAGTGCCGCAAACAGACGAATACGTGGCCACGATCAAGTCTCGCCGCTCGGCCACCATCCAGCCGCAGGTAGACGGCTCGCTGACGCGAATCCTGGTCAAGTCGGGCGATCAGGTCCGCGCCGGACAGGTATTGATGACCATCGATCCGCTGAAACAGCAGGCCACGGTCGATCAGCAGGTCAGCACCGAGGCCCAAAAGAAAGCTGTCTTCGACTACGCCCAGCGCGAGTTGGACCGGCAGCAGCATCTGTTTGATGCCGGTGTAACCAGCAAGCAGAACTATGAGCAGGCGGTGCAGGCGTTCGACAATTCCAAGGCGGATTGGGAAGCATCCAAGGCTGCCCACGTCACCCAGCAACGCGAGCTGGCTTACTACACCCTGACCGCGCCTTTCGCCGGAATTGTGGGCGACATTCCAGTTCACATCGGCGATTACGTATCTCCGCAGACCTTGCTGACCACGGTCGACGAAAATGC
Organism: uncultured Acidobacteriaceae bacterium; assembly: GCA_963833305.1. Taxonomy (GTDB): domain Bacteria; phylum Acidobacteriota; class Terriglobia; order Terriglobales; family Acidobacteriaceae; genus Bog-257. Next base: position 17,368 of record CAWHXN010000012.1, read on the forward strand.
CGAACTGGAAGCTTACATCTATATCCCGACCGAACGGTCAGGCGATATTCGCATGGGTCTACCGGTGCAGATCGTGACTACGACCGGAGAGGTAATCGAGAACAGCAAGGTCTACTTCATCTCACAGCAAGTCGATAACGCAGTGCAGGGCGTTCTGGTGAAAGCGCCGATACACGGCACGCTCGACCGGTTTCGTACCGAACAACTGGTGAAGGCGCGAGTGATTTGGAACACCACTCCCACACCGACGGTTCCGGTGCTGGCGGTGACCCGCATCGGCGGACAGCCTTTCGTTTACGTTGCCACGCAAGTAAACGGAAGCACGGTTGCCAAGCAGCGCTCTGTGACTCTGGGTGACACGATTGGCAATGATTACGCGGTGAAGGGTGGCCTGAAGCAGGGAGAGAAAGTAATCGTCTCCGGGACACAGTTCCTCATCGACGGAGCTCCGGTGCAGCCGATCAGCTAACGGCCACTTACGTAATTCCGCCGCAAAGCCAGTGGCGGCGAGAAATCGGGAGTTACATTGGTTGATTTTTTCATTAAGCGGCCTATTTTTGCGACTGTTTGTGCCCTGTTGATCATTCTGGCGGGCGCGGTCTGCATTCCGACTCTGCCGGTTTCGCTCTATCCCAACCTGGCCCCGCCGCAAGTCACGGTCAGCAGCAATTATGTAGGCGCGAATGCGCAAGTGGTGGAATCGGCAGTCACGATTCCCCTGGAGCAGCAGATCAACGGAGTCGAGGGCATGCATTACATCACCTCGACCAGTTCGAACGACGGCACCAGCAGCATCAACGTAACTTTCCGCACTGGCTATGATTTGAACATCGCCGCTGTGGACGTGCAGAATCGCGTTGCCACTGCACTGGGCAGACTGCCGCAGGAAATCAAAGACACCGGCGTGACCATCACCAAGGCGAACCCCAACTTCGTCTTTGCCGCTGGATTCTATTCTCCCGACAATAGCCTTTCGAACCAATACATCTCGAACTATCTGGACGTTTATGTAAAGGACGCGTTGAAGCGCATCCCGGGCGTCGGCGACGTCGTGATCTTTGGCGAGCGCAAGTATGCCATGCGGATCTGGCTGGATCCGGCGAAACTCGCCGCGCGGCAATTGACCGCAGCCGACGTGGTAGCGGCGCTGCAGGAACAAAACATCGAAATCCCAGCTGGGCAGTTAGGAAGGCCGCCTGCGGATCAGAAGCAAAACTTCCAGGTCACGCTGCGCGTGGTAGGAAGGCTCTCCGATCCAAAGGAATTCGAGAAGATCATCCTCAAGAACACGAAGAACAGCATCGTGCAGTTGAAGGATGTGGGGCGAGCGGAAATTGGGGCCGAGAGCTACGACACTAACCTTCTCTACAGCGGCCATGAAGCCGTCGGAGTCGGCGTACAGCAGTTGTCGAATGCCAATGCGCTCCAAGTCGACAAGGCCGCGCGAGCCGCACTGGCGGAACTGTCGAAAGCATTTCCTCCCGGAATCAAATACGTCATCGCCTTTGACACGACGACGGTGGTGGGCGACTCAGTCCGCGAAGTAGTGACCACGCTGGAAGAAGCCGTTCTTATCGTCATCATCGTAATCTTCCTGTTCCTGCTGGATTGGCGAGCCACGATCATTCCGGCCGTCACCATTCCGGTGTCGCTGGTCGGCACGTTTGCTTTCGTCAAGATTTTCGGCTTCTCCATCAATTCGCTCACGTTGTTCGGTATCACCCTTGCTACAGGGCTGGTGGTCGATGACGCGATTGTCGTCATCGAAAATGCACAGCGACACATCAACGAGGACCGGACGGATCCGCATACCGCAACCTCGGTGGCCATGGCCGAGGTGTCGAGCGCTGTTATCGCGACCTCTCTAGTGCTGATTTCGGTCTTCGTGCCGGTATCCTTTTTCCCTGGCACAACCGGAATTCTGTACAAACAGTTTTCGCTGACTATTGCGTTTGCGATTGCCATCTCCCTGTTTAACGCGTTGACCCTATCGCCGGCGCTGGCGGCGATCCTACTACGCAACGAGGAGCACAAATATTCGCTCTTCGACTGGACCCACGTCCGTTTTCTTTCGCAAGGTTACCGGCGTTTCGCGCACGGCATTGATGGGGCGATCCATGGATTAGGGGCGGCCTACGGAACCGTTATTTCGAAAGTGCTGAAGTATCGCTACGCAGTGGTCATTTTGTTTCTGGCCGGGCTGGCGGCGACCGCCTACATGTATTTGCATGTGCCTACCGGATTTGTCCCGCAAGAAGACCAGAACTATTTCATCGTGGTAGTGCAGGCGCCCCCAGGAGCCTCGCTGTCGTATACGACGAATGTCGCGCAGGAAGCAGAGAAAATCCTGCGGGCTGATCCCGACGTCTTCGGCACATTTGCTGTGCCTGGCTTCTCGCTTTCAGGAGGCAGTTCGCCGAACTATGGATTAATCTTCGCGCCGTTGAAGCCGATTGACGATCGCAAAGGAAAAGGACACGCCGCCAGCGACATCGTGGCACGAGTCTCGCCCAAACTGTTCGGAGTACCCGGAGCCATCGTGGTTGCGTTTGAACCGCCAGCGATCAACGGCATCGGAAGCTTCGGCGGATTCCAATTCCAGTTGCAGGACCTGGGTCGGAATACGCTGGAAGATCTGGATACGGTGGCGCATAAGATCGTGGCCGGTAGCCGGCAGCGTCCGGACCTCACGGGATTGTTCACCAGCTATACGGCCAACGATCCGCAGCAGCTGGTGCAGATCGATCGCGAGAAAGCCAAAGCCATCGGCGTCCCCATCAGCCAGGTCACGCAAGCTTTGGGCGTATACATGGGCTCGCAGTACGTCAACGACTTCGACTTCAACAATCGCTCTTACCGCGTGTACGTGCAGGCCGACCAGCCGTTCCGCATGAACGCGCGCGACCTTCGCCAGTACTATGTGCGCTCCGACACGAATGGCCTGGTGCCTCTGGATAACATCGTGTCGCTCAAAGAGACCTCGGGGCCGCAGGTCATCAACCATTTCAACCTGTTCCGCTCCGCGGAAATCGACGGCGCAGCCCCTCCGGGTTACAGCTCGGGACAGGGCCTGAAGGCCATGGAGGAGCTGGCCAAGCAGAACATGCTGCAAGGCATGTCGTTTAGCTGGTCGGGATTGGCGCTGGAGGAAGTAGAAGCCGGCGGGAAGGCCATCATCATCTTCGGGCTGGGCTTGCTGGTTGTGTATCTGACGCTTTCGGCCCAGTACGAAAGTTTTGCGCTGCCTTTCATTATTCTGCTGGCGGTGCCCATGGCGGTGCTGGGCGCCCTGCTGTTCGTCTCGATGCGTGGTTTGGTAGATGACGTTTACGTTCAGATTGGATTGGTCTTGTTGATCGGCCTTTCAGCGAAGAACTCGATCCTGATCGTAGAGTTCGCCGAGCAATTGATTAATCGCGGCCGTTCGATCATGGACGCGGCGATTGAAGCAGCCGAGCTGCGATTGCGGCCGATCCTGATGACTTCATTTGCGTTTATCCTGGGGGTGTTGCCTCTGTACTTTGCCAGCGGCGCCGGCAAGCTGGGACGTCACTCGGTAGGCACGGCGATCGTTGGTGGGATGTTGTTCTCCACCGTGCTGAATCTTATCTTCATTCCAGTGCTGTACGTCATCTTGAAAACGTGGCTCGTGGCGCTGGCTGGGAAAACGAAGGAACAAGAATCTTTCAAGGAGGATGTAGCTGCATAGCAAGGTCCGACCCGGCTACAACATAAAACGTACGCGGCGGCCCCGCTGATTGTCGACGTATAAGACGATTCGTGTCTGGGCCATTAAGACCATCACAAATCTATGGAGGGTTGAAGAAGTTTGGCTGCCCCCAGGGATTCGAAGCGATGAGTTGATTAGCGGAAGTGACATTCAGGCGGACGAAACACCGGTCGATGTGCAGGTACACGAGGGCCGAGGAAAGAACCATCAAGCCTATTTGTGGCAGTACAGCCGACCCGGAGGAAGCGTGGTGTTCGACTTCCGTCTCGGCCGTGGACGCGATGGACCGAAGCGGTTCCTGGGACAGTTCGAAGGCATTCTCCAAACTGACGGTTATACGGCCTACGATCAGGTCGGCGGGACGAAAATGGTGCATGCCGCTTGTTGGGCTCACGCCAGAAGACAGTTTTTCGAGGCAGTGCAGCTAAATCCACGAGACCCGGTCGCAACTCCGATTGTGGCGCGGATGCACGAACTGTTTGCCGTCGACGCGGATGCTCGCCGCAGAGTACTTGGTCTCACTGGGCGCCACACTCTGCGTCAGGAAAGGGCCAAGCCTTTGCTGGATGATATCCGTAGCAAGATCGAGGCAGCAGCGTCCGTTGCATTGCCCTCCAGTGCCCTCAGCAAGGCCTGCCAATACGCGCTCACGCTGTGGAGCAAACTTACACGATTCCTGGAATATCCCGAACTTGAGCTGAGCAATAACCTGGCGGAAAATTCAATGCGTCCCGTGGCACTGGGCCGGAAGAACTGGATACACATCGGCAGTCCACACGCGGGGGCCAAGGTTGCAGCGATTCTTTCGGTCGTGGAAAGCTGCCGCCGGTTGAAACTCCCAGTGCGGGACTATTTGGCCGCGGTTCTCCCCGGGTTTGCCGACCTCCCGATCCAGCGCCTCCCAGATCTTACTCCCGCTGTGTGGGTCGCCCGGCATTCATAGACTTAAACGACCGGGGTAAACTTCTGCCGTCGGGGCAGTCCGGATAGGGATCTATCGTTTATCATTACCACTAATCCTCTTTGAGCTTCCTAATTCGTTCCTTCATGAGTGATTGGCGGGTAATCATACAGCGAAGTCTTCGTCGGCCACGTCCCTCGATTGACAAGGGTTTAACGGGCAGTTCCCCACGTCTATCGTTAACTAAGCTCAAGGCCGCAGCCCAATGAATATCCAGTTTGGCGCTGAATCATGGGTGTGCCCGATCGCCGAAATCGTTTCATTGCTCTCAAACGGACCAGTAAACCACGTGGATCTTCAATCGGAATGCCAAGCTTGAGCACTGGCCAAGGTGCCGCTCGCCGCCGATTCTGGTTGGCGATGTCGGGGTTTTCAATGGCGCTTGCGCTGCTGCCCTTTTCCTACAAAGTCGAACGCCGCCTGGAGACAGCTGTTCACATCAAGGGCGGAGAATCCGAAAAAGTTGATCTGGAACTGGCGCAACGTTTCCAGTCTCCGTACGCCCACCGCGTGGTTCTAGTGATCAGCGGTATTCCCGACCCGGATTCAGCAGAAGGGGCAGATGCATTGGGCTTCTTATCCAGTTCATTGCGTAGTGTGCCTGGAGTTTCGGGTGTCGTCTCAAGTCTGGATTGGCCAGATGCCATGTTCACCGGGAACAATGGCGGGGCCCTAATCATCGTCGGGTTGGATCCGCACGATGAATCGGTCGAGGCGTTGGTCCCCAAACTGAGGGCAAGAGCAGCCTGGATGGAAGGTCAGCTTAGGTCGCAATACCCCAATATCAAACTGGAGATTACGGGTGAAGCCCCACTGACCTTCGATCTGCGCAAGGTCAGTGCAGATGAAGTCAACCGTGCCGAGGAACGAGCGATGCCGGTAACTCTCTTGCTGCTATTGCTGGCTTTCGGCAGCCTTGTGGCCGCGCCATTGCCGCTGGGCGTTGGACTGCTCTCAATCTCGATGGCGCTGGGTGCGGCTGCGCTACTCGCGCATTATCTACACCTGTCGATTCTGGTGCAGAATCTGGCGACGATGGTCGGCCTTGGCTTGGGCATCGACTATGCCTTGCTGATGGTGAGCCGGTTTCGCGAAGCATTGGCCGAGGGATATGCTCCCGGCCAAGCTGCCGATATTGCTGCCGGGCAGGCGGGGCGGACACTGATCATCTCGGCCACGACCGTTGCCATCGGATTTTCAGCGCTGCTGACTGTGCCCATCAGCGAACTGCGCTCCATCGGGATAGCTGGCCTGCTGGTAACCGTTTTTAGCGTCATGCTGTGTACGTTCATTCTGCCTTGGGTGCTTGGTCTGCTAGGGCATCGCATCAATGCCGTCAGAGTGCGCCTGCCAGCCAGGCGATCCAAAACGCGGGACCTGTGCGCAGCGAATGAGCGGTGGGTGCGGTGGGGCAGCATCATAACCGGCCGGCCCTGGACGGCTTTGCTTGTTATCGGGACTCCGCTATTGATCCTTGCATTCCAAGGTCGAAGGATCGCTCCCGGGATTCCCGCACATAACGCGCTCCCGGCCTCAGCCGAGTCGGTGCAAGCACTGCGCACGCTTCAAGGCATGGGGCGATCGGGTATTGTGGAGTCCCTGCGCGTGATCCTGGAGTTGCCGCCGCAGTCTCCGCCGCTCTCCCCGGCTGGCTGGCTGGCCGTCAGTCGCTTGACGAAGCACTTCCAAAGCGACCCTAGAGCGCAAGAGGTCTTATCTCTTGCGACTCTTACTTCAGTGTCTGACACGGCGGATGCTGTCAACGATCTGCCCGAGGCAATACGCAAAAGTTTCCTACGCAGCGATAGCCGAGCTACCTTGCTCGAGTTGCTGCCCACCGCCGGGCTTTCGCCCAACCAAGAGATACGATGGGTACGAGAGGTGCGTTCTTCCGATGTCGCAGCGATAACCGGAGTACCTGGTGCTGTGCTGCGCGTCGGCGGCATTTCCGCACAGGACGCAGATTATGACTTGGTGGTAAAAGAGCGGTTGCCTTGGGTGGTTTTGTTCGTCGTCTTGGGAAGTTTGCTGGCGCTCCTGATCGGGTTACGTTCTTTATTTGCGGCTGTCAAAGCAATTCTGCTCAATCTACTCTCCGTTGGCGCTTCGTTCGGTGCATTAGTTGTCGTTTTTCAGGAAGGCCACGGCGGCAAACTCTTTGGGCTCGACGGACCGACCGGCACCGTATACCCGATCGTGCCGATTCTCTCGTTTGCCATCGTCTTCGGATTGAGCATGGACTATGAGGTCTTCCTGGTCACCCGGGTCCTCGAAGAGCGGCGGAGCGGTCTATCCGAGAGATCAGCGGTGATAGAGGGCCTGGCCCGGACAGCCGGGCTCATCACGAGTGCCGCGGCAATTATGATTGCCGTCTTCGCGGCATTCACCTTAGGAAGCTTCTTGGTCATTCAAATGCTGGGCTTTACGCTCGCCGTGGCGGTGTTTTTTGACGCTACAGTGGTGCGGATGGTTGTCGGTCCGGCACTATTGCAACTTGCCGGCGACTGGAATTGGTGGCCCTTTGGCTTACGTGGGGCCACGGCAACGTCGGAAAAAGAGCTTATCCCACGACGGTGAACACTGTGGATGCTTCAGTGACAGCACAGTGCCCAGCAACAGCCTAACTAAACGATTCGATCTATTTCACTTTCTCTGCTTGAGCGCCGGGCTGGCTGATAACAAAGTCCTTGCGTCCAAGATTAGCCTTTGCTGAGCCCCGTTCGAATACAAGAATCGAGGAGCCGGGCTTGCCCTGCAGCTTTGCCTCCACTCGCGTTGCAGTCCAAACGCCGCTGACCTGCCGCAGTCCATAGGAAATGAATTCCTTCTGCTGTTTTGTTCCGCGCAGCGTCTTCACCACATGGACGGGGAACAGATTGCTGCGGTCAATCCACGAGGTTACCGAATCATAGTAAGTCCGGTCCTGAGGGCCGGGCGTGCTCTTAAGGACAAAGCAATCCCGTGCGCCGTATTTCTCCGGTGGCAGGAGTTCCTGATTCTTCCAGAAGAACTGGCTCTCTACCATGTCTTCATAGGAGAAGTCTGTTCCCACCAGTGAGTCGTTCCAACGTTCGAATGGCAACACGCTAGCGGCCTTCTCGCCAGGAAGTACCGCCTCGATAGTCAGGTGGCCACTCACACTCATATGCAGAAGAAGAGTCGTCTTCTCTGAGCCGGGCCCTGAGATCTCGCAGAGCAGACGCAGTCCATCGGGAAACCAATGGGCCTTGGCAGCAAACTTGTAGCTCGTGCGCTTGCCATTACCTTCCACCCGTGTGAGTCGCCCGGTCACGCGGTAGTCCAATTTCTCAATACGCTGGCGCGAGCCAGTCAGCACAGTCTCCAGGTCAGGATTCGCCGCGAAGGCCCGCGACGGATGCACCAGCGACCACAGCACTAGCAAAGCGATGGACGCTTGAATCGTCCCCAAGGCGCAATTCGCCCATCCGGCCTCCGAATACCGGCCAGACTTGCGGCTGCGAGAGAGCATTACAACGCGGCGCAGGAAGGTCATGGCAATGTTATACAGCCAAAGTCCGTATACGGCCCATCCATGGCGAGCGGGTAGTGATTCTCGAGCCGTGGTATGGCCAATGAGCAGATCTACCTTCCGCGATCGGCCTGTAACATTTGACGGTACCTCCGAGCAAACATCAAGTATCATGGTCCGAGCCTGTTCGGGGTTCACTTGGTTGCTTTCACGGCAACCGATGGGAGGAAATTAATGTCTAAAGGACGTGCACACGGTAGCATACGATTCGCCGTTTTCTTCTTCTTAGCATCCGCCGTGTTTCCGTCACTAAGCCGAGCGCAGGTTCCTGTTTTCAAGATTACGACGGAAGACAGCTCGGTTAAATTCTCCGTGAAGGCATCGGTGGCCATAAACGGTACTTTCGACAAGTGGGATGCCGCTCTAACGTTTACGTCTCCTGATGTGACGACTGGCACTTTGGACATCAAGATTCAGGCAGCCAGCGTCAATACCGGAAGTGGTATGAAGGACGACAAGCTGAAGGGTAGCGACTTCTTCGACGTCAAGGAGGATCCTTTGATCACATTCCGGTCAAAGAAGATTGTCGAGACCGGCCCCAACACGTTCGATGTGCAGGGCGACTTCACGATTCGTGGAGCCTCTAAACCCGAGACGCTGACGCTAACCGTTTCCGGTGTGGGGACAGGCTCTGGCGAGATTCATGGGACCATGGCCTTCAACCGTAAGGACTACGGGATGACCAAAGGTATTCCCTTCGTTAAGATCGCCGACACCGTCGAGGTGACTGTCGACCTCAAGGGGAAGCGAGTCAGCGGGCCTCCGTTGGTCCTTAAGCCATAGGCAGCCTGCAACCGTTCCGGCTGCCGCGCTGCGACGGGATTATGGAGTGTGGTGAACAAGGAGTCTGTGAGCGCGGCAACCGAAACCACAAACCATCGTTGGTCTGCTGTAAGCCCTTTTTCGGACCCTTTGAAAATGGAGATCCAGTGACCGGTCGCTTTGTTTTGAAAATCGGCGATCATCTCGAGAATGCCGAGACGAAGAGATACTATACCGAAAGGAATTTTTCCGAGGTCGCGCCCCGGTACGACCTCATCACTAGAGGACTTTCGTTCGGACGCGATGCGGCCTGGAAGCGCACTTTGATTTCATTGCTTCCCTCTCACGAGTCCCCGGTTTGCGTTGATCTCGCCTGCGGCACCGGCGACATCGCGTTTCTGCTTGCCGGCAAATATCCGCGTGGCCGCATCGCCGGCGTGGACATCACCGAGCCGATGCTGGATATCGCCCGCCGCCGCAATACTCATCCGAATGTCAGTTTCGCCAACCAGGATATGGGATCGCTTGACTTCGTTTCCGAATCCGTGGATATCGTAACCGGTGGCTACGCCCTGCGGAATGCAGCGGACCTCGGGACAGCTATTGACGAAATCAGCCGCGTTCTAAGACCTTGCGGCGTGGCGGCTTTTCTCGATTTCTCCAAGCCGGGCGGAAAGATCCCACAAAAGATGGAATACTGGGGTCTGAAAACATGGACCGGACTGTGGGGCACGTTTCTGCACGGCAATCATGAAGTCTATAGCTACATAGCCGAAAGCCTGCAGCGCTTTCCCGACCGCCCTCGTCTGCGGGATATTTTCCGGGACAAAGGATTTTCTGTGATCGATTCCCGTCTCTTTTTTGGGGGGGTCACCGAACTGCTTATGGTCCAAAAACTGCGGCATGGCTTAGCGCCATGACCGATGCCTATCAGAATTGTATCGCCGGCGCTGTGCCCGGACTTCAATCTTGGCGGCTTGGTCCCGTCGGGAACCCCTACGTAATCTTCGAAAACCTACCATTGCAGAAGTAGAAGCTCGGAACAAAAACCGGGTCCCATGGCGGCAAGCAGTCCCATCGCGCCAGGCTCAGGACGGCGGTGCTTTATTACATCTTCGAGCACAACCAGCACTGAAGCGGAAGAGAGATTTCCTACCTTACGCAGGCAATCCCAGGAGGCATCCAGCTGTCCATTGTGCAACCCGAGTGCTGTAGCGCAGGCCTCGAGCACCTTCGGTCCTCCGGTGTGTAGAACCCAGCTTTGAAGGTCGCTTCGCCGGTATCCGTTGTCCGCCAGAAACGCGTCCACATCCCGCCCAAGGTTTTGCCGAATCAGATTCGGAACCTCGGTCGACAGCACGATGCGGAAGCCTTTCTCGGAAATATTCCAGCCCATCATTTCCTCGGTACCGGGATAGAAAACCGACCGAGTCGCGAGAATTTTAGGCCCAGAAATCTCAGAGCCCGAGGACTCAAATTCCGCTCCTGTCACAATGACGGCGGCAGAGCCATCAGCGAAAAGGCCCGACGAGATCAGGTTCGCCACCGACAGATCTTCGCGCTGCAGGGTGAGCGAACAGAGTTCCACCGATACCAGAGCCGCCGCCTGCGAAGGGTAGGCGCGAACGTAATCTGCGGCGCGCGCAATTCCGGCGGCGCCAGCCACGCATCCCAGGCCAAAAATCGGAGTGCGGCGAATGTTGGCCGGCAGTCCCATACGATTGATCAGCAGAGCGTCGATAGACGGGCTTGCGATTCCGGTGACTGTCGTGAACAACAAGGCTCCCAGATCGTCTGGCTTCAGACCGGCATTGTGCAGTGCGAGGCAGAGCGCCCGCTCCCCCAATTCTTGTGCGACCTTGATCCAGATGTCGTTGGCCTGCCCCCAGGTCTTGATGTCCAGGTACTGCTCTGCGGGGATGGCGAGGTAACGGCCATCTACGGTCACGTTGCGGTGCAGCCGTGCCAGCAATAGAGGATTCTTAAGTTCGTCTCCCCAATAGTCCTGGAGGCGTTCCAGAAGAACCTTCTGGGAATAGTAATGCTTCGGGAATGCACTCGCCGCGCTCGCGATCCTCATGGTTCTAAGTTCCTGAGGATGATATCGTACATTGATTTGATTGTCGGTATTTAATCCTGCAGAAGAGTCTTCAATGCTCCGCTCCTGTGGGTTCTGGGAGAGCGGATGCCTTGTCTTGCTGAACGAGCGTGAAACTCAGCTACCCGGCAAGTAATCCGCCCTGGACGAAGCGACGAGGATCGGCCGCACGCCGCCCCGCTATGAGCGCCTCCAAGCGCAGATTCGCCGGCGGATCCAAGAAGTCCAGAGAGCGTCCGCGGTAAGCCGCTAATGCCGAGGTCCCGTGCAGCTCAGGCATTCCTTCTACTCGCACAAGAACAGGCGGCCTTCGGCTTTTTGTAGTTGCAACTGACTTCGCTCTCGCCTTAGTCATACGCAGCCGTGACCTAGATCACAGCATCGCTGCAAACGACGACGTAGGACGGTGACCTTCAGCCGGCCGGGCTAGGGCGAATAATTACCCGGTGCTCCGTCGATCAGGTAGACGGTTCAGATGTGCCCCCTGAAATTTCAGATTGAGGTTCTTACAATGGCAGAACCATTGGGCTGTATTTCCGTCTCTACCTTCCGGCGAGTCTGAGCCCTTGATCGACGCGAACAAGGCGGCTCACATCCTCCACGTTCATCCCGTAACAGCCCGCGACATGGCAGCCAAGGGGGAGATTCCGGCGTTGAAGGCGGTTGGACTGGAAAGTTTTGGCTGGCACTGCTTCCGACATTCTTACAGGGCCTGGCTCAACGACAACGGTACCCAGCTCGGTGTGCAGAAAGATTTAATGCGCCACGCCAACATCTCGACCACTGCAAACGTGTATGGCGGGACGATGGATCCGTCGATGCGCGAGGCGAACAGCAAGCTGGTAAAGCTGGTCATCCAGTGACAGAATCCCTTAATGGCCTGTGTAATCGCCTGTGTTGGTCTGTAAGTGATTGAAGTTTGGCTGCCCCCCAGGGATTCGAACCCCGATATGCTGATCCAGAGTCAGCTGTCCTGCCGTTGAACGAGGGGGCAACGCTTTCAATTATCTGGCAGCGTAACGTTTCAGTCAAACACTGCGAGATGGCGCCGGGTGATTGAGCTTGCCGAAAAGCAGATCCCTGGCCGACTGAAGTCGGCTCGTGATGACAAAGGTAAGCGAACTGCGATGACTTGCCAGCGCGCTCAAGAGCGTGCCGGAACGAACTGACTCGCCGTCAGCCAAAAGCATTGTCGCCAGTTACTAGTCGCTAGTTATTAGTTGCTGCTTCTAATTGCTGCTCTTCTCCACTTCCAACTCCAGCCCTTCGACCTTACGAACCACCACCTGTTCGCCGATCCCTACGCGCGAGGGCGCATGCGCATTCCACAGCTCGCCCTGGACAAATACCTTGCCTTCGGGATCGATGTCGGTACGCGCCTGGCCGACTGCGCCGATCATCCCCTGCCAGCCAGTCACCACTTTGTTACGTCGCGCACGAATGGCAATCGTCATCAGGAAAACGGTGATCGCACCAAAGGGCACGCTCACGCCAAGGGCAGTCCACAGATTCACGCGCATCTGCGGAATCGGTCCGTCGACCAGCAGCAATCCACCCAGCGTCAGCAACACGATGCCGCCGAGGCCGAGGACTCCGTGGGTAGCAAATTTTGCCTCCAGCACAAACAGCACAAAAGCCGCGATGATCAGCGTAAACGAGGCGTAGCGCGTGGGTAGCAGGTTCAGCGCGAAGAGCGCCAGCAGAATGAAGATGACTCCCACTACGCCCGGCACGATCGCTCCGGGGTGGTTGAACTCGGCATAGAGAGCCAGGGCGCCGACCGCCAGCACCAGGAAAGCGATGTTCGGGTCGAGCAGAAAATCGAGAATCCGCTGCCGCAGCGTCATCTGCATCTCGTCCACCGAATCGCCGACCAGATGCAGCTTTTCCTGCTTGCCGTCGAAGCGCTTGACCGTCCGGCCGTCGAGCTGACGGAACAAGTCGTCCTGATCGCGGGCGACGACATCGATGAGGTGCTGCTGCAGAGCTTCCTGGTCGGTCCACGACTTCGATTCGCGCACCGCGCTCTCCGCCAGCTGGACGTTGCGGCCGCGCGGTCCCACGAAGGAACGCATGAAGGCAGCCGAATCGTTCTCCATTTTGGCCTTCATCACGTCGTCGACCTTCTCGCCACCGAGCACGACCGGATGCGCCGCGCCGGTGTTGGTGCCGGGAGCCATGGCGGCAATGTCGGCCGACTCCAGGATGAAGAAGCCGGCTGAGGCCGCGTTCGCCCCACTGGGAGCAACGTAGACGATGACCGGCACGGGTGAGGCAAGAATTTTCTGAATGATGGCGCGGGTGGAATCGACCAGGCCGCCGGGCGTGCGCAACTCGATCAAAACCGCGTCGGCGTTGGTCTGACGCGCGTGCTCGATGGCACGATCGACATACTCAGCGCTAATCGGCTGGATGGTGTCATCCACCTTGATTTTGACCACGCTATTGGCGAAGGCATTGCTGGTGAACGACAGCAGCGCGAGGACGAAAATACCGAGAGCAATTCGAGTGCGAGTCATGTGGCCTCCTTCCGGAGGGCGGGATGTGCCGCCGGCTAACAGCTTGCTGAAAAACTCGAAAAGCAGATCCCTCGCCGGCTGAAGCCGGCTCGTGATGACAAAAGTAAAGGGCGTTGAATTGTCAGTAACAACGCCGGGGCTGAAGCCCCGAATTCTGAAGACGACTTGAACGCGGGCGTGAAGGCCCGCACTACCCGAACGTCGCTCTATTCGACAGCGTCAAGCTATCTACGTGACACTGTTCGACAGCGTCACGCTATCTATAACGTCGCCTATCTATTGTGAACCTGTTTGCTTGGCGGCGATATCGCGTTTTAACGATGCCGCTGGGGCGTTGCCTGGCTCCAAGGCCAATGCCCGGTTCACTTCGGCCATCGCCGCCGGCACCTGGTTCTGCTTCAGGTCGAGCCGCGCCAACACCAACAGGCCATCCACGTTCGGCTTCAGGCGTACTGACGTTTCCGCTTCGGTGCGCGCGTTACTCAAATCGCCTTTCCTCTCCAGAATCATCGCCAGTTCCGCATGGGCGGCGGCGTTGCCGTTATCGGTACTGATGGCGCTGCGAAATTGCGCCTCGGCCTGGTCCGGCATGTTCCGACCCAACAACTCCTTCCCGCGATCAACATAGTATGCAGAGCGAGTGTGACCGTCGGTCTTGGCCAGACGGGCTTCGTCGAAATTGTTGATTTCCATCTCCAGTTGGCGATACGAGGTTTCGTCGTAGTTGCGTTTAATGCGCTCCAACGGGATGTGCAACTGGCTCGAAGTCAATAACGCATTGCTTCCGGCCGGGCTGTTGGGCGCCGGCGGTGGAGGTGGCATCACTCCGCGGTTGATCATGTCCAGCAGCGACTTGGCTTCTCCATCGGTAGGGCGCTGCTGCAATTCGTCGCGTAACTGCCGGCCCGCTGCCGCGCTATCGCCATTCTTGAAGAGAGCTACTGCCAGGTTGAAGCGATAATCCCCGTCGTTCGGATCGGCATTGCTGGCTTTGGAGAAATACTCCACGGCCGACGCACGCCGTCCCCGCCGGGCGTCTACCACCCCCAGGTTGTTGTAGACCTCGGTCAGCGGAAGTCGCGTGGCCAGGTAGCTGAACGCAGCAAAAGCTTTATCAAAATTACCGCGATAAAACTCTGACATGCCGAGAAGGAAATTGGCCTCGCCCGCAGTTGGATCAGTTTTCGGCACGCGGTTGAACCACACCGCTGCCGATTCGTACTCGTGATTGTTGTAGTAGGTCTTACCCAGTTGCAATATCGCCAGGGTGTAGTTGGGATTAAGTTTTACCGCTTCGCGAAAATAGTGGATCTTCTGCAGTTCGCTGGTTGCCATCACGCCACGAATGTAGTTCTCGAATGCGTCCAGGCGGATGGGCGACGAAGCCTTCAGAAATTGGTCGCGCGAAACCTGGGGCGGAAGCGGCATCTGCTGCAGTAACTGCCACGCCAACATGGTCTGCAAGTCGATCAGGTTAGTCAGAGGTCCGCTGCTGGTTACCGGTGCGTACAGGTGCAGCTTCTTCATATCGAGCAACTGTGCGGTCGCACTGAAGGTGGTTCCGTCATAGCCGTAGCTACCCAGCACCACGTAGTCGGCGTCCATTTGCTCGGCGACACGATAGATGCTGGCCCGCGAAGGCAATACCGCCAGCGGAATGCCCGATTGATCGAAAGCGTGGTTCCGGTCGTCGCGGCTAACGATGTAGAGCCGGGGCGAACCCATACGCTGGGAGAGCACTTCCGGGAAGGCTTCGCTGATCCATTCCAGGCCTGGAGAACTTGACTGATTCTCAAAAGGCATCACCATCAGGGTTTGGGTGCCGGGATGCGTCTGTCCCGCTGCCGGAAGACAGAGCAGACAGACTGCTGCCGCGAAAAGTGGGAGGAAGCAGAAAAATCGAAAAAGGGGATGTCGCAAAGCAATTTGATTATAGCTGTTGCCACTCTGGCACCGAAGGAATGGCACCTTTGTAATCCAAGGGCCTGTCTTCCGTGTTTTTCACAAGGAACCTTTTAGGGCTTCATCGAATCTAAGCCCACTAGCCACGCCGGGCCATGGATCCGGCCTTCGGGACGGATAGCGAAAGAAATCGCGTGGCGCCTACCGGCAGACGAAGAGGGACCTTATGAGTATGTTGGACAAGCTCTTTGGGTGCGCGCACAAGCATTGCAGTTTTCCCATCACGGTGAGAGGCAAGCTGCGGCGAAGTTCGGCGGCCTCGGTAACGGGAACCTATGTGGTCTGCCTGGATTGCGGCCAGGAGTTTCCCTACGATTGGAACAGGATGAAGATGGTCCCGGTGAAATCTCAGACGGCGGCTACCGCTGTACCCGGCCCCAAAGCTGCGTAAACAGCTCTGCATTTTCGACAACGGAATGCACAGGTCATGGGCGCTCACGGGAGCTCCCTGTTTATTTGGTTCAGCAACTCGTCATTTGCTGAGCTTGCCACAGCTCCACACATCGCCAACTGCCTTCTTCCCATACTGGACAATTACTGGATCGCCGGCGGACAGGCTGGCAAACTCGGCTGCGGTTAGCGAAAAAACGATCCGATGTTGATCGCCACCCAAGTAACGGCTATAGGTGAATTGCTTTGAACCGATGCTCAAGGTGAGTGCGCTATCGCGAACCGGAAAGGCCTGAGAGCTGATGATTTCAACTTCGACGCCCGCTACTCCGCCCCTCTGCGCCAAAGCCGGTTGATTGCGCAGCGCGGTGATGATTGCGGAATGCAGCAGCACTGGCGCGACAATCGGTTGTTCCGGCGGCGGGATTTGCCCATCTGGGTCAGCCGTGCTTTGGATTACAAAGTTTACCGGCGAGGTGGAAAGCCGGATGTTAGCTACATAGATCGCGCCCTGATTAGTTTGGTCAAAGGTAAGGCGTATTCCGTGTACGGCCGTGGACACCGTTTGCCAACCGGGAAAATTTGCCAGCGGAATGCGCACCGTCTGCAAAATGGGATGCAGTCCTCCGTAGATGGATCCTACCGGTCCCTGCAAATACGATTGATTGCCCGATTGACCGTCGAAATTCGGGTCGATGTAGCTGCTGATCTGCTGCGTTCCCGTGGGACCGTTTACCCCCTCTATGTCGACGGAAAAATTGGTAGGCGAAACCAGATTGAGCGAACTGCTCTGCCGCGAAACTCTCATCTCCAGCGTGGTGTAGCTGGAAATATCGATGCCGGTGCCCACAAGCGGTCCAGTTGGTCTGGAAGTAAGTATTGCTGCCACCCGTGCTCCAACTGATAATCCCCGCTCGCAAGCTGGGGTCGTGATTGGGCACCTGGCCATGGACAATATTAATGTTAGAGGCCAGGTTGGGATATCCATAACTGCTGGTTCCGGTTTGGCCAGTGAAATCTTCGAAGACGGTGATGGGAACGGGAGGCGTAAAGGCGCGGTCAGCGCGCGTGGGATAAGGCTGCACTACGCCGTTTTCATCGGTAACGGTATCCGGAATACCCCACCAGGGGTTGAAGTTGCGGTTGAAATCGGGATTGGTCGAATTGCCCACGTTGCCGCGGAAGAACGCCAGCACGGCCGACATCGACGTCAGCCTCTGCCGAGGCGATCCGGGCGATACAACGAAGATCGGATTATTCGCCGCGCCCTCGCAAATCGAAGGATAGAACGGCGGGACCGTCTCGTTGGCATCGCTGACCTGCCATTGCGTGTTGAAGAAATCGTGATTGGCGCCCCACACGATGAGCGTGGACTTCTGCAACTGCGGCGACTCCCACGGCGGCAGGATGTCGCGATCGTAAGGATCGACTCCTTCGAGATTGTGCACGTCTCCATCGCACATGCCAGCCATGACACCCCAGGGCACGCCCTTGGAATCGTTGCCCATGAAATCCGTGGGCGCGATCTCAAATATTCCCTTAAAGGTGAGCGGATCCAGAATCATGAGCGGCCAGATGCTGTTCTGACCGACGTAAGTGTCGTAGGCGGCACGAACGCCGTCTCCGCCGCGCGAGTGTCCCAGCATGCCGAGGTTCGTGAAGTCGAGATGTCCCTGTAGATTGGCTCCAACGGTAGGCGGCGTGCCGCCATTGTGGTTCCAGTTGCTGAGGGTCTGCAGGTGACGCAGCACCAGGATGCCGCGGGCCTCGATCAGGTCGGGATCGCCATTCGTGCCTGGGCCGCCATTGATGCCGCGGTTGGTGTTGATGGAGACAACGATATATCCATAGCTCGCCAGGCGGTTCCCGAGATAGTCATATCCGGTATAGCTCGGGGCCTCGATGTAACCCGGCGGACAGGTGCCCGTGCCGGTGTAAGTGAGGTCATTGTCCATGCGCGGATTGCCCAGCATTCCCGGAGGGTCGGGCGGCGACTGATAAGGCCGCCCACAGGTGGAGTGGTTGCCGTGGACAACCATAATCACCGGATAAGTGCCGCTGAGCGTTTGCGGGCGATACACTTTGGCGCGAACATCAATCTTGCAGTCGTAACCTTGAAATGGCTGGCAGCCTGGAAGTACCAACGGGTCGACATGAGCACCCAGATCGTAGTATCCCGAAGTAACCGCAAGCGGCCCAACCGGAGTAGCGTCGGGCGCGACCTGCTGGGCAGCTAAACCCGGAGCGCCCAATAGACACGACAGGGAAAACATGAAAACAGCGCGAAGCGGCATCGCAATCTCCCGACAAAGAACCAAGGGATGGGCCGTTCACGGGCAGAGCCAAAACCAGGCATCTCATCGCGAGATGATTGCGTCTCTAAAACTTTCGTGACCTGAACAAACGATCATGGCGAGGTACACGAGCTGTCGATTCGCTTTCTGAGGTGGCGGCCCAGAACGGTTCTTATACCTGCGCGAAGTCTAGCCGATTTTCAAAATGTTCGCATTATGTTTGTGAACAGTAGTTGACCCGAGTGGATGCCGTCTTTGCCGGGAGCGAGTGGTTCTATTCAAAAAGAGGTTCCCGCCGCCCGAGTGTTATTCTGATGACAACAAACTTGCAACACCGAGCAAGGGTTAGCGGAGATCAAGCAGCGTGCCTATGCTGCAAAAACGCGTAGACGATCAGCCGACGCTTTCGCGCCAGACGGTGCGTGACGTCGAAGCCGTGTTCCATGCTCACCTGAAGCGCGTCGGCCTGAAGCATACCGAACAGCGCGACACCATCCTGCGCATCTTTCTCGATACCCGCGACCATCTTTCTACCGACGAGCTTTACCGCCTGGTGAAAAAAAAGGACGACCACATCGGTTTCACTACGGTGTATCGCACCTTAAAGCTGTTGACGGAGTGCGGACTGGCGAGTGAAGTGGCGTTTAATGACGGGATCGCCCGCTACGAACATCAGTACCAGCGGCGCACTCATCATCACATGGTCTGCACCGAGTGCGGCAGCTCGGTAGAGTTTTTTTCACCCGACATCGAGCGCATTGAGCAGGAGATAGGCCGCAAGAACAAATACCTTCCCACGCGGCATACATTCCAGATCTACGGCATCTGCGATAAGTGCCAGAAAAAGCAGAAACGCGCGTAGCTGCCATGATCACCCTGATCGAAGCTGCACGACAGATTCAAGATCGCCGCCTGTCTCCGCTCGAACTGACTCGCGAATGTCTCAACCGTATTGAGCGGCTTAATCCTGTCCTCAATGCCTTCATCACCGTCACCGCCGACACCGCGCTGGATGAGGCGCGCCGGGCCGAAGCCGAAATCGCAGCAGGAAACTATCGTGGGCCGCTGCACGGCATTCCGATCGGACTGAAAGACCTGTTCGACACAGCCGGAGTGCGCACCACAGCGGCCAGCAATCAATATCGCGATCGCGTTCCGACCGCAGATGCCGAGGTTGTGCGGCAGCTGAAGCAGGCAGGAGCGGTAATCGTCGGCAAGCTCAATATGCACGAGTTCGCCTTCGGCATGAGCGGCGTGGTCAGCGCCTTCGGTCCAACCAGAAATCCCTGGAACACCGAACGAATCACCGGCGGATCGTCGTCGGGCGCCGGCGCGGCGGTCGCCGCTGGAATGTGCGTAGTAGCCATGGGTAGCGACACCTCGGGCTCAATTCGCTGTCCCAGCGCGTTGTGCGGCATTGTGGGACATCGGCCAAGCGCCGGTTTGATCAGCACGGAGGGCATGATACCGCTTTGCACGTCGTTCGATACGGCAGGGCCGATGGCGCGCACGGTGAGCGATGTTGCCGTCGCGATCGACACCCTGACATCGTCAACCAACTATGCTTCCCTGCTGGCGGACGATGTTTCAGCTCTGCGCGTCGGGATCGCGCGCAAAAGCTTTTTCGACGATCTCGACGCCGGCGTGGCCGCCTGCATGGCAACAGGCAGAAGACGTCGTTACGAAACTGGTTGCGCAGGTGCGTGAAGTGGAAGTTCCGGTCGACGCCTTTCGCACCATCTTCGACGCGGAGATTTACGAGTTTCACGAAGCCATGTTCCTGCAGGCGCCGGAGCTGTACGATCCGCGAACGTTGTATCGAGTGCGAAACTGCGCCGGAATCAGCGCGACCGCTTACATTCGCGAACAGCATCGTCTGGAGGAGTTTCGTAGCGCAGCCGAACACGTCTTCGAGCAAGTGGATGTGGTGATTACGCCGACAACCCCGGCCGCCGCGCCAAAGCTTGCAGATCTGGAGGCGTTGGCTATCCCCGACGTGCGGCCCTTCGAGGTGAAATATCTCTTGCGGAATACGGCTCCGTTCAGCTCGCTGTACTGGCCCAGCACGTCGGTACCGTGCGGATTCACGCCCGATGGACTGCCGGTCGGCATGCAGATTTCCAGCCGGCCAGGTAGCGATTTAACGAGCCTGCGCCTGGCGTATGCGTACGAGCAGGCGACGGGGTGGCACAAGAAGCAGCCTCAGTAGCAACTAACAACTAGTGACTAGCAACTAGCCGCGAGCAGCTAGCTGCAAGTTACTAGGAGCTTCTGGCCCAGTTGACATCCTGCGGAAAGGCCGAGGTTGGCAAGTACGTTCGGCGACGACGGTCAAGTCCCGTGCTGCGGGACGAAAGAGCTTAGCCCAGCGCTTCAGCGCTGGGTGCGCTGCGATTCTTCCGATTGAGCCCCTTCAGGGGCGACAGCCTGGGCGTCAACAAAGCCATCTGAAGAATCATTCTAGGCTGTATCAGTGAACAGATCGGGGCTTTAATCCCTGAGAAAACTGGCTCCCGGGCTAAAGCCCGAGTTATCGTTCGCTCGTTACGGCACGGCTGAAGCCGTGCCCTGACACAAGACGATTCCGGAGGTAGTGCTCCTTCGACTCCGCGCCCGCAGCGGGCGCTGCGCTCAGGATGACAAAGGATTAAGAGCAGAGGGAAGGACGAATTGCGCAGCGCCGCTCGCGAACTCGCGGCCTTCAAAATCCGATGAAGACCGGCTCCGGCTGCAACTGGATGCCGAATTCGCTGAGCACGCGCGACTGGATCTCATCTTTCAACGCGATGATGTCTGCCGCGGTCGCACCGCCGCGATTGATGATCGCCAGCGCGTGCCGTCGTGAAATGCCGGCTGCCCCTTTAACATATCCCTTGGCAAATCCAGCGCGCTCGACCAGCCAGGCCGCAGGCAGCTTGCGAAACCCAGCAGCGGCGGGATAGCTGGGCAATTCCAACCCGCGCTGTTCAAGCCGTGCTGACAAATCGTCGAACAGCTGCTGCGACACCACCGGATTCTTGAAGAACGAGCCCGCGCTGCGCGCATCTTCATCGCCGGGAACGATCAGCATCGCCTTGCCGAGTCGGATCTGGCGTACAGCAGCTCTCACCTCAACCAACGACGGTTCGCCCGGATGATTGCAAAAAAACTTCTGCAAGTCGGCATAGCGAACGCTCGGCTTGCCGCCTGGACGTACTTCAAACGACACACGCAGGATGATGTAGCGTCCACGCTCGCTGGTGTTGAAGATGCTGGAGCGATAAGAGAACCCGCACTCAGCGTTGGACAAGGTCTTAATCTGGAGCGACTGCAAATCGAGGACACGCACTTCCTGAATCGTTTCCGAAACGTCCTGGCCATAGGCGCCGACATTCTGCACTGGCGTGCCGCCCACCGTGCCGGGAATTCCGCTGAGACATTCCATGCCAGCACAACCGGCCTCGATCGTCTGAGCGAGTAATGTGTCCCAATCGAACCCCGCGCCGGCGTCAAAGATGATGAGCCCGTCCGGAGCGGCGGACTGCGAGACAGCGGCGAGTCCAACCTTCAGCACTAATCCGCTGAAGCCTGCATCGGAAACGACCAGGTTGCTGCCACCGCCCAAAACGAATAGCGGTAGCTGGCGGGAGCGCGCGAACTCGACGGCTTCCATCACCTCGGCTTCAGTCAACGCCTCGACGAAAAAGCGAGCCGGCCCACCGACGCTCAGCGTCGTCAGCGGAGCGAGGGCAATGTATTCGCGGATCAGCATGCGGTAGAGACACTATAAATGTTGGGCGTGGAAGTGCACCGCTTACGGGCCGGCGAAGGCCCTAAGCTCTCGACGCTGCACCCAAGAGAGGCGATAAGCAGATCCCTTGCCGGCTGAAGCCGGCTCGTGATGACAAAAACCAAGGGCCTTGATGCGGCGCTGAAGCGCGCACTACACGAACCCGAGTTTTTCAGCAAACTGTAAAGCCGGTCCGTGATGACAACAATAAAGGACTTTCAGCGGCGTAGCTGAAGCTACGTACAAATCTCTATTGAAGCTTAAGTCCTAAATCGCGTCAGACTCGGTTTCTTAACAATTGCAAAGCCGCGTGCGCACCTCATTTGGAGGGGTTGGCGGCGACGGTGCTAAATCATGCGACCCTGTGACGCAGGTCACAAGCTGTTGGCCCGTGGAAAAGTTATTCTACGTTCCGTTGGCCCGCCCGAGAACCCGCCCGAACTCAGGCGTTCGTCAAATGCGCAGCCGTCGGTTCCTTGACTTGCGTTGCTGACGAACTTGATAATCAAAGGTTCGCTTATACGCTCCGCGCTCATAAGGAGTTGGCTTCGTGGCTTCTTCAGCCAGTTCGATTGAAACCGGTACCACTCGCATTCGACCCGGAGTAGCACCGCTGCGTGCAGGCAAGGGCTACTCGTTTGTTTTGCGCCGACTGCATTCGCTGTCAGGCATCGTACCCATAGGCGCTTTCCTGGTTGAGCATTTCATCTCCAACTCGGAAGCCACCAACGGCGTGCAGGCCTACAACGACCAGGTTAAGTTCCTGACCAGCCTTCCGTTCGTGCACGTCATGGAGTGGTTGTTCATCTTCCTGCCGCTGCTGTATCACGGGCTGTACGGGATTTATATCTGGTACAAGGGCGACTCCAACGTCAGCGAATATCCGTGGAGCGGCAACTGGCTCTACACCGCGCAGCGCTGGACCGGCATCATCGCCTTCATCTACATCCTGTATCACGTCATCGAAATGCGCTTCACCGGCGTCCACCTGATGGGCGGCGGCTATCAGTACGCGTTCTCGAAGGTCTGGTACGACTTCCAGAGTCCCTGGGTAGTGGCTTTCTACGTGATCGGAATCGTGGCCGCTTCCTGGCACTTCGCCTACGGCGTGTGGCTGTTCGCGGCCAAGTGGGGGCTGACGGTCGGCGATAAAGCGCGCCGCAAGTTCGGCTATGTTTGCTTCGGATTGGCGGTCCTGCTGGTCGGCATTGGGATTTGGACGATCACTGGCTTCGTCAGCACGCCGGCCGATCAGGTTCCCTATGTGCAACACGACTGAATTTTGATTGGTACTAGAGTTCGGCAGAATAGATAAGACTTCATCATGGCTCATCCTAAAATTATTGTTGTGGGTGGCGGGCTGGCGGGACTGGCAGCCACCATCAAGATCGCCGAGATGGGAGGTCACGTCGACCTCTTCTCCATCGTCCCGGTCAAGCGGTCTCACTCGGTGTGCGCGCAGGGCGGCATCAACGCCGCCAAGAACCTGAAGGGCGAAGGCGACTCCACCTGGATCCACTTCGACGACACCGTTTACGGTGGCGACTTTCTGGCCAACCAGCCGCCGGTGAAGGCCATGTGCGAAGCCGCACCGGGCGTCATCGATCTGCTCGACCGCATGGGCGTTCCCTTCAACCGCACACCCGAAGGCCTGCTGGATTTCCGCCGCTTTGGCGGCACGCTTTACAACCGCACCGCGTTTGCCGGCGCCACCACCGGCCAGCAACTGCTGTATGCGCTCGACGAGCAGGTGCGGCGCTACGAATCCGAAGGCAAGGTCACCAAGTACGAAGCCTGGGAATTCCTCTCGGCCGTCATCGACGATCAGCGTGTCTGCCACGGCATCTGCGCCCTCGATCTGCGCAGCATGCAGGTGCACACCTTCCCGGCCGAAGCCGTCATCATGGCGACCGGCGGCAATGGCGCCATCTTCGGCAAGTCGACCAACTCGGTGGTCTGTACCGGCTCGGCGCAGTCGGCGCTGTATCAGCAAGGCGCGTTCTACGCTAACGGCGAGTTCATTCAGGTTCACCCGACCTGCATTCCCGGCGAAGACAAGCTGCGCCTGATGTCGGAATCGGCGCGCGGCGAAGGCGGCCGCGTCTGGGTGCCCAAGCAACCGGGCGACAAGCGCGATCCCAAGAGCATTCCCGAAGGCGAGCGCTGGTACTTTCTGGAAGAGTGGTATCCGAAGTACGGCAACCTGGTGCCGCGTGACATCGCCACCCGCGCCATCCACAAGGTGGTGTACGAGCACAACCTCGGCATCGACGGCCAGCCGATGGTCTATCTCGACCTGACCCACATCGATCGCGCCACGCTCGACCGCAAGCTGGAAGGCATTCTGGAGATCTACGAGAAGTTTGTCGGCGACGATCCGCGCGACACGCCGATGAAGATTTTTCCCGGCATGCACTACACCATGGGCGGCCTGTGGGTCGACTTCGATCAGCGCACCAACATTCGAAGGGCTGTACGCCGCCGGCGAGTGCGACTACTCCATCCATGGCGCAAATCGCCTGGGCGCGAATTCCCTGCTGTCGTGCATTTATGGCGGATTTGTCGCCGGACCGCACGCCGTCAAGTACGCGCACAATTTGATCAAGACCGGCCAGCACCCCGCCGGACATGTTTTCGACTCGGAGCGCAAGCGGCAGGAAGAAATCAATGCCCGCCTGATCAGCAACGAGGGCACGGAAAATCCGTTCCTGCTGTGGCGCGAGCTGGGCGACACCATGACCAAGAACGTCACGGTCATTCGCTACAACAAGAACATTAAGGAAACCGACGCCAAGCTGGTCGAGTTGCTGGAGCGCTATCGGCACGTAAATCTGAGCGACAAGTCGATGTGGGCGAACACGTCATTCGTCTTCACCCGGCAGCTTTATAACATGCTGCAACTGGCGCGCGTGATTGCTCAGGGAGCGGCGATGCGCGACGAGTCGCGCGGCGCGCACTACAAGCCCGACTTCCCCGAGCGCGACGACGCCAACTGGTTGAAGACCACGAAGGCATACTTCGCTGCCGACGCCGACGAGCCGCGCTTCGAGTTTGAGCAAGTGGATACCTCGCTGATCAAGCCGCGTCCGCGGCGGTATGACGCGGCGACGTAGAAGCAGGGGTCAGTGTCAGTGGTCAGTGGCCAGTTGTCGGTTGTCAGCTACAACAGCCGATAGCGGCTGCACACTATAGGCTTGTGTCAGGGCACGACTTCAGTCGTGCCGAACTCAGGGCGAGTTTGAGGAACAAGTCCCGTAGGGACGGCAGCCGAGTGTTCGTAGCCAGGTGCGAATCTAATTTCGGGTTGGTCGATTGGGTCAGCGATCTTTGCTTCGGAAGTTGAGCTTGCGAGTCGATATATCCAGTCCCGCCGAGCGGGACGAAAGAGCTTAGCCCAGCGCTTCAGCGCTGGGTAGACGAACAGAAGAAGCTGAGTCCCTCGGGGACGGCACAGAAAGCAGGTCCCTCCGCTCGGGCTGAAGCCCTCGGTCGGGATGACACGTTAGATATTGAATTTTGCTGAAAGCTAAAGGCTACGAGTCAAAAGCTAAGAGCCAAAGGCTAAAAGCTAAGAGCTGAAAGCTAACCAGCGAAAAGCGTACAAGCAATCATGGCGAACTCTAAAACCGTACTCATAAAAATCAAGCGGCAAGATACACCCGAGTCGAAGCCGTACTGGGAAGAATTCGAACTGACGCATCGTCCGGGCATGAACATCACCTCGGCCCTGATGGACATCGCGGCCAATCCGGTAACCCGTCAGGGCAAGGCCACCACGCCGGTCACGTACGATTCCAGCTGTCTGGAAGAGATCTGCGGCTCCTGCGCCATGATTATCAACGGCCAGGCGAAGATGGCCTGTTCGGCGCTGCTGGATAAACTGAAACACCCTATCACGCTGGAACCATTTTCCAAGTTCCCCGTCGTCCGCGACCTGTCGGTCGATCGCAGCGTATTGTTCGAGAACCTGAAAAAGGTGAAAGCCTGGGTACCGGTGGATGGCACCTACGATCTGGGCGCAGGCCCGCGTCAATCGGCGCAAGAGCAGGAAGAGGCGTATCCGCTGTCGCGTTGCATCTCCTGCTGCTGCTGCATGGAGGCCTGCCCGCAATTCAACGAGAGCACCGGCTTCGTGGGCGCGGCAACGATCTCTCAGGTCAGGCTGTTCAATGGCCATCCCACCGGCAAGGGACAAAAAATTGAGCGTCTGCAGGCGCTGATGGGCGATGGCGGCATTCAGGAATGCGGTTATGCGCAGAACTGCGTCGAAGTCTGCCCCAAGGAAATTCCGCTCACTAAGTCCATCGCCGATGTGGGTGGTCAGGTGACGTGGCAGGCGATCAAGGATTTCTTCCGCAGCTAAGAGCGGAGGACTTTTCTGGAGCGAGTTAGCAACGCTTCCTGAAACTTAAAGATGAAAAGGGTCGCCAGCGGAAAGAAAGCTGGCGGCCTTTCTTCTTGTACCTCCGGTTTGCCCCGATCTGGCTGGCTTCTTGATTCGGCTGGCGATCCGAGTAGACTTAAGTGGGGTACTTCCGGGAACGAGGTGCAAGCGGTGGGCGCGTTTGGCGAACGTCTGCGTCGGGAGCGCGAGATGCGTGGCATCTCGCTCGACGAAATCGTAGCCACGACCAAGATTGGAACCCGCTTGCTGCGCGCCCTGGAAAACGAGCAGTTTGATCTGCTGCCGGGCGGCATCTTCAACAAATCGTACGTGCGGGCTTACGCCAAATGTATCGGCATGAACGAAGAGGAAGCGGTGGCAGCCTACATGGAGGCTGCCCACGAAGAGCCTCCGGACACTCGCGTCATTGCTCACCAGGCTTCGTATCACTCCGACCGAATGCCGGAGCGCACTGGTTTTCCCATTGTGCCGGTCCTCATTCTGCTGGTGGTGATCGCTGGCGGAGTCAGCGGCTGGAAGGTTTATCGTGACCACGTGCGCGATCGCGATTTTCACGTCATAACGCCGGATGCGCCCGCGCCCGCGGCCAGCACGGCGACGCCGGCAGCCGGCAATTCCGCACCGCAGCCCCCGGCTGTATCGACCACAGTACCGACAGCGAATGCCGGTGTAACCGCACAACGCCCGGCCCCGGTCTCTGGCGAGCCGCTTACGAAGCCGCCGCAAAATTCGGTAAGGCCCACCACATTTGCCGCTGCCGGAGCCGCTGATGCAGCGGCCGGACCGTCGTTCGAGGTGGTCATCCGTCCCAAAGACAGTGCCTGGGTTTCCGTCAAGTCCGACGGCAAGTTCGTGGTTCGCGGTATCATCAGGCCGCCGGACGTGAAAACAATTCGCGCCACCAGCCAAGTCGTTTTCTGGACCGGCAATGCGGGTGCGGTGGACGTCTCGTTTAACGGCAAGAACGTTCCCCTGCCCGGCGATGCCAATCAAGAGGGCGTGCTGGTCTTCGATTCGCGGGGAGTAATGCGGCATCCAGCAGCGGCGGCGACACAGTGACGAAATTCGGCGGCGATTCGGCCGCTCAACCCCTCATGAAAAGTATTGGCGAAAATGTAGTTCGCATTGAAGCCGAAGCTCTCCGCTCGCTCGCTGATCGCCTGGCCGGGACCATGGCAGACAGCTTTGATCGCGCCGTCGAGTTGCTGTACTGCTGCGCTGGCCGCGTGGTGGTAACCGGCATGGGCAAGAGCGGGCTGATCGCGCGCAAGCTGGCAGCAACTCTCACCTCCACGGGAAGTCCCGCGTTGTATCTCCATCCAGCTGAAGCCATGCACGGCGATCTGGGCATGGTGGTGCGCGGCGATGTGGTAGTGGCTTTGTCGGCCAGCGGCGAGACTTCTGAGATCCTGCGATTGCTGGCGACGGTGAAGCGGCTGGGCGTGCCGCTGATCACCCTGACTTGCGACGACCTGTATTCGTTGCCCCATGAGCCGCGTAGTCTTTCCACGCTGGCCCAAGCTGCCGATATCGCGCTGGACTGCTCGGTAGCGAACGAAGCCTGTTCGCTGGGATTGGCTCCGACCGCGTCAACTACGACCATGCTGGCGCTGGGGGACGCGCTGGCCGTCGCACTCTCCGAACGGCGCGGCTTCAAGGAAGAAGATTTCGCCAACCTGCATCCCGGAGGCAAGCTGGGCAAACGATTCATGCGGGTGTCGTCGCTCATGCACACCGGCGATGCGGTGCCCAGCGTGGGACCGGAAACTCCGATGAGCCAGGTGATCTACGAAATGTCGCGCAAAGGACTGGGGATGACGACGGTGGTGAAAGACGAGAAACTGCTGGGCGTGGTCAGCGATGGCGATCTGCGGCGACTGCTGGAACGTCATGGAAAAGAAGTGCTCGATCTGACTGCGGCCCAATGCATGACCCGCACGCCTAAAGTCGTGGGACCGGAAATTTTCGCCATCGCCGCGCTCGACATCATGGAGCAGAAGAAGATCACTTCCCTTCCCGTGGTGGATCAGGCCGGGCAGCTCAAAGGCGTGCTGCATCTGCATGACCTGTGGGGCACGCAGATGTTGTAAGTGGGGAAAAGTTGCCGTTTGTGGTCATCGGCGGTAAATTGAAACACGTTGCATCTTTCTTGCAACAGCCCCTATGACCCTACACGGCCTGAATTACCGCCGACTCCCCTACCCTCGACGTTCAGTATTTTCCTGGTCGCTGATTCTCGCGCTGGCGTTAAGCACCACAGTCTTCGCTAGCGATTGGGAGAAGAAAGTCCCCGAGGCTGAACGGTCTGCCGCAAACCCGTTGGCCAATGACGCCTCTGCCGCCGCCGCGGGCGCCCAGACTTACACCCAGAAATGTGCCAAGTGCCACGGGGCCAATGCCGAAGGCAAAGGCAGCCATCCATCGCTGCGCACGCAGAAAATCCAAGATGCGACGCCCGGCGAATTGAACTGGATCATCAGCCACGGCACCGGGATGCACGGCATGCCCGGCTTTGGCAAACTGTCGGAGAGCGAGCGTTGGCAACTGGTGTCGTATATCAAGTCATTGCCGGGAAGTGCGGGCAGTCCGGCGAACCCGAAGTAACTTCCGGCTATCCGCCGCCCTTCCCGGGCCAGATTTGTGTGGAGCTTAGAGTGATTCAGGCCATCGCCGGGACCCGTGCAATACCGCCAGTACCTGAACTTGTTCGTCCGCGATCGTGTAAGCCACGATGAATGGAGTGCGAGGGACGACCAATTCCCGCGTGTCTTCGATTCTGCCCTTACGGCCGGAGCCCGGATACTGCGCCAGACGGTCAATAGCTTCGAAAATCCGCTGCATCTGCGTGGTCGCAGCCGCCGGACTCACAGCGTGCAAATAGTCATAGGCTGAGAGCAGGTGAGCGGAAGCCCGCGGTGTCAGGCGGATTTTCACTCGCCGAGCCGCTTCCTCCAGGCAGCCTTTACTTGGTCGTAATCCAATAACTTTCCGGCACGAGCTTCGGCCAGACCGCGCGTGATCTGCTCTAGGTGATACTCATGCACCGAAAGGTATTGTTCCACTGCCTCGTTGAGCAGGTAGCTGCGATCCCGGTCGAGAGATCGCGCCAGCCGGTCGAGGGCTTTCACCTTGCGGGGATCGGCACGGAAAGTAATGGTCTGTTTGTCCATAACGCAATAATATCACGTATTACAGCGTATGCTCCCGCGATACATGTCTAGAACGGAATGTCTTCGTCGGTGATCTCCGGACCGCCGCCGCCGGCCGGCGCCTGGGAGACATCAGGTTCGGAAGTCCGCTGGTCGTAGCCACCGGAAGACTTTCCTGCTCCGGAGCGACCGCCGCTGTAGCCTCCGCCTCCTCCTTCACCGCCTTCGCGCTGTCCGCCGCCCAGCAGCACCAGATCGTTGACGATGATCTCAGTGCGATATTTCTTCTGGCCAGTCTCTTTGTCGTCCCAGGAGTTGGTGCGCAGGCTGCCCTCGATGTAAACCGTGCGGCCTTTTTTCAGATATTCGCCGGCGATCTCGGCCGTGCGCTGGAAGGCGACCAGGTTGTGCCACTCGGTGCGGTCCTGCCAGTTGCCTTCTTTGTCCTTGAAGCGCTCGTTGGTCGCCAGAGTGAAGTGGGCTATGGGCATGCCGCCGGGAGTGTATTTCACCTCGGGATCTTTGCCGAGATTTCCGATGAGAATAACTTTATTGACGCTCTTCGCCATGAGGGCTCCTGTGTAGTTGCGATGAAAGGGCAAATATAGCAGAAAGGCGGCTGTCGGCTCTCAGCCACCGGCGGGATTGGAATTGGAAGTAGAGCGGACACCGGCAGCACGAACCGCAGACTCCTCGGCTCCTGTCCGAATTGCAGCCACGGCTCGTCGTCTCTGATTCGCTGTAGTATTCTGCGTTCGCGAAGGCGTTCGCCAAACCTCCGGCGTAGAAGTTGCAATCGAGAGAGGACGAACCTTATGGCATGGATTTATCTGGTGGTGGCCGGACTGCTCGAGATTGGCTGGCCACTGGGAATCAAGATGGCCGAAAACCCCGACAGTCGCATTCGCGGTATCGTCACCGCTGTCCTGTTCATGACGAGCAGTGGAGTTCTCCTTTGGGTGGCGCAAAAGCAGATTCCGATGGGCACCGCCTATGCCGTGTGGACGGGCATTGGAGCGGTGGGCACGCTGACGGTGGGAATCCTTTTCTACAGCGAGCCCAGCAGCATAATGCGTTTGGGTTCGGCGGCGCTAATCGTGATTGGGATCGTTGGGCTGAAGCTGGCTCACGGTTAAGCGCCCCGACCTCAGCCCGGCGTTGATAGCTGAGAGCTGAACACTACTTCGCGAAAATTATGTACAACATCACGTAGATCACGACGCCGGTGACGGAGACGTACATCCAGATGGCGAAGGTGTAGGGCGCGATGGCTTTGTGCCGCGCGAAGCGGCCTTTCAGTGCGCGGGCCAGCGTGATCAAAACGAATGGCACTACGACCACGGCCAAGATCGTGTGCGATGTCAACAGCGTGAAGTAGAGCGGCCGGGAGATGCCGTGACCCTGAAAGTGCGTCACGCCGGCGCGCAGCACGATGTGGTAGTACAGATACGAAATCAAGAAGAGCGTTGAGGTTCCAAAGGCCGCCAGCATCAGACGCTTATGCGCTTCGCGGCGCCGGGTCTTGATGCAGTACAGGCCTCCGCCGATGAGGACGGCGCTGGAGCCGTTGAGTACAGCATCGAGGGCGGGGAAAAATGTCGGACTCAGTTGCATCAGGCTGCCGGTTTGGTGGAACGGCGGTTAGCGACGAAAAACGAAAACGCAAACATCACCAGCGAGAACAGTGCCATCACCGCAAAATTATTGCTTAGCGACAGGTCGGTTGACGCCGAACCTGGGAACAGCAGTGAGCGCAGCGCCTCGGTCCCGTAGGTCAGCGGATTGATGCGCATCAGCAGGCGAATCCACAGCGACGCTCCCGAGAGTGGAAACAGCGAGCCCGACAGCAGCCACAGCGGAATCAGAAACAGATTGATGATGGCATGAAACGCCTGAGTCGAGTCCATAGGCCAGGCGATGATGAAACCCAGCGCGGTCAGCGAAAACGCAACCAGAAAGATGGTCAGCACAGTCAGCCCAAAGCTGGCGAGCGTGAAGTGCACACCAACGGCAGGCGCAAACACGAGAAAGATGAGGCCTTGCAGCGTAGCCAATGTCGCTCCGCCCAGCACTTTGCCCAGCACGATGACCGAGCGGCTGACGGGAGCGACCAATACGGAAAGCAGGAAGCCTTCTTTGCGATCTTCGATTACCGACATCATCGTAAAGATCGCGGTGAACAGCACGATCATGATCAGCGCGCCGGGAAAGAAGAATGCCAGGTAATGCTGGCCGCCGGCGCCACTGGAGCGAAACGAGGTTCCGAAGCCGGAGCCGATCACGATCCAGAACAACAGCGGCGAAGCGATGACGCCCACTACGCGCGCGCGTTGCCGGTAGAAGCGCACAATCTCGCGCCACCACAGCGATAAGGCCGGCAGCAAAATGCCTGCGCTCGCGGGCGTAAGAGTTGCTGGAAGGATTGCGGCTTGTGTGGCTGCCATGAATCAATTCTAGCAGCCATCGTTCGATTTCCCCGCTGGGAAGCTGGGACTGACCGGCATTGCAGAATCGGCGGCAATTGCTGTGCTATGATGCCCTCGCAAAGCACCCACTTCGCCAACTGCAATCATGGACTTTGTCCCCACCGAAAATCTTGCGCCGGGAAATTCCGCTCTTCAGCGGCGCCTGTTTCTTGTCCTTGCCAGCATTGCCCTGATCTACGCCTTGCTGGCGGGATTGCGAACCGTCGCCGAGCCTGACATCGGATGGCAACTGGCGACCGGTCGCTGGGTGGTGCAGCATCATTCGGTTCCCTTAACCGACGTTCTCTCCTACACCGCTGCAGGAGAGCCCTGGACCTATCCGGTGGGCGCGGGAGTGATTTTTTATATCGCGTACTTACTCGGAGGCTATGCCTTGATCACGTGGCTCGGGGCCGCGGCCTGCGTGAGCACCATCGCCATGCTCCTCCGCAGAGGCTCTGCGGTCAGCGCCGCCATCGCGATTCTCGCCGTACCGCTGATTGCTTATCGCACCGCGCCGCGGGCCGACATGTTCACGGTCGTATTCTTTGCCGCATTCCTCTCGCTGCTTTGGGAAAACTATCAGACGGGACGCGCGCCTCTCTGGTGGCTACCGCCGATCATGCTGATATGGGTCAACGTCCACTTCGGCTTTGTGGTGGGTCTGGGATTGATTGTTGCCTACGTGGGCGTTGAATTGCTGGACAACATGTTTTCTGCATCGGGCCGCCGCGAAGCCCTGCATCGACTAAGGCGCGCGGCACCGTGGTTCGTGACGACGGCAGCGGTGACGCTGGTGAATCGGTGGGGCTGGGGAATTTACCGGGCGCTGGCGCTGCAGCAGCGCGCCAGTCAGGCGCAGCAATTCTGGATCGGCGAGTGGACCAGCGTGCCGGTAAATTGGAGCGCCTTCGTCAGGTCACTTTGGCTGCGGCAAAGTCAAGATGCCATCTATGTCCTGCTGGTAATTGCGATCGTGGCTGCCGCCTTGGCGCTGCTTCGAGCTCGACTGGGCACGGCTGCCATGTTGTTGGTCGCTGTCTACCCGGCGGTGCGTTATGTCCGAATGGGAGCGATATTCGCGTGCCTGGTGGTGATAATCGGCGGAGCGGTGCTGAGTGCGGCGCTCAACAGCCTGGCGGTGCGAATCGGTGCGTCGCGAATACGTTCCCTGATCGCTGTCACAGCAGTTGCGCTGCTGGCCGCGGTCGCCCTGCTACGCTGCTTCGATCTGGTCACCGACCGCACCTATTTTCGAGGCACAGAAACCACGGCGTTCGGGGCCGGATTGGGCTGGGGATTTCCGGTGGGTGGGGCTGACTTCATCGCGCGCGAGAATCTGCCCGGCGAAATTTTCAACACCTACGATGAAGGCGGATTCCTGAGCTGGGTTCTTGGGCCGCAGCGGCGTGATTACATCGATCCGCGCGACACGCTGTTCGGATTAGCTCGCATACAACGGCATCAGGAACTGCTGCGGGTGTCGCCCGATGCCGACTCGTGGCAGCAGGAAGCGAATCGCTACAACATCAACACGGTGATCCTGCCCCTGGCCCATCTGGACGAATCGCACTACGCCAGGCTACAGAATTTTTGCAACAGCAAGTCATGGCAGACGGTCTACCTCGATGAAGTCTCGGCGGTCTTTGTGCGCCGCTCGCCGCAAACCGAAGAGCTGCAGCAACGCTTTCCGGTGAATTGTGCAACCGCGCCTTTGCCCGCGCAGGCGCCGGGGAAGAACCGCGCTGCGGCGTTCCGCAGTTGGGCTAACGCGGCCAGCGTATTGGCTGCGCTGGACCGCAACTCCGAAGCTCTGGCGGCTGTTAACAATGCGCTGGCCATTTTTCCCGGCAGCGCTGTTCTGCACGTGGTTCGCGGCGAGCTGCTGCTGGCGACGGGTAGTCCGAACGAATCGCTGCAGGAGTACGAGGCCGCGGTCGCGCTCGATCCCAACGAATATACTCTATCTGCGTTGGCATCTATTTACCTGAAGCTGGGCCGAAAGTCAGACGCATTTGCGTCCATGGAGCGCGCCGCACAAGTCGCCCAACGACCTGAGATGGAGTACCTGAATCTTGCGTATGCCTATCTGCAGTCGCGGCCAAGCCAGCCTGAAGCGGCGCTGAAAGCGTTTGATGAGGCGTTGCGAAGTGCTCCCCGGAACATGAAAGACATCGACGGCGGAGCTTTCGACGTCATGATCGAGCAGGGCCGCTCGTCGGCCTGGCAGTCGCTGGGCAATCTGGACCAGGCGATTGCATCCCAGAAGGAAATTGTGCAACTGCAGCCGAACTCTTCCGATCCGCTCACCCGATTGGCGCAGTTGTACCGCATCAATGGGCAAGTAGAGGAGGCGAATCGGGCTCAGGAGCGTGCGGCGGCGATGGGAAAAAATAATGGACAGTGAAAAGGTAAAGAGAACTTCTGTCGTCCCTACGGGACTCGGATTGCCTTTCGAAGGTACCCAGCACTTCGCCTGCGGCTGCGTGCTCGGCTAAGCTCTTCCGCCCTGGCGGGCTCGATTTTGAGCTGAGGTAACTCCTCGCGACTCAAGCGTTGATTTTCTCTGTGTTTCAGTGTCTCTGTGGTAACCAGTCTTTCGCTAGGGTAGTGGTCCTTCGACTCCGGCGCGCACAAGAAGCGCGCCTACGCTCAGGATGACAACTGAAGAGCTGGTGTCTCTGTGTCCCAGTGTCTCTGTGGTAATCAGTCTTTCGAATCAGCGTCGCTGGCTTCGGTCCAGAAGCGATGGCCGGTCCGGCGAATGAAGACATCTTCCAGACTGGGCTTGTGCACTGAGACGCCTTCGATCTCGCCCGGGAAGGCTTCGACCACATCGGTGACGAAGCGATGTCCGCTGTCAATCTCCAGCCGCACCTGATGATCGAGCACGGTGGGATGCAGGCCGAAGCGCTGCTCGATGCGCTGCGCCAGCGAGTCGGGCTGGTTCGATTCCAGCAGAATCACGTCGCCGCCGATTTCGCTCTTCAACTCTGCGGGCGTGCCCAGCGCGACCACGTTGCCGTTGGCGTAGATCGCCAGACGGTCGCAGCGTTCGGCTTCTTCCATCAAGTGCGTGGTGACCAGCACGGTCACGCGCTCTTCGTCGCGCAGAATCTGCAGATACTGCCAAAGATCGCGGCGAGCGCCGGGATCGAGTCCGGTGGTCGGCTCGTCGAGCAACAAGACGGAGGGATGATGCAGCAGCCCCTTGGCCAATTCGAGTCGGCGCTGCATGCCGCCGGAAAATGTTTCGGCTTTTTCTTTGGCGCGATCGGCCAGGCCCACGCGGCCCAGCATTTCGCTGACGCGCTTCTTCAGCGCCGCGCCGTGCAATCCGTAAACGTGCCCGATCAGCATCAGGTTTTCCTGGGCCGACAGCTTGATGTCGATGCTCTGCGCCTGGAAAACCACGCCGATATTGCGCCGCACCAGCGCCGGTTCGCGCGCCACGTCGTGGCCCATGATCAGGGCGCGTCCGCCGGTGGGCAGCATCAAGGTCGACAGAATGCGGAAGGTCGTGGTCTTGCCGCTGCCGTTGGGACCGAGCAGGCCGAAGATCTCTGCGGGACGGACATCGAACGAAACGCCGTCGAGCGCGACGCGATCGCCATACAGGTGGCGCAAGCCTTGCAGTTGGATGACAGCAGAAGCTACGGCATCGGGAGTTTCTGCGAAGGTCGGATGAAGAGTGTTCGAAACGCTCATGCGAGGGCCACGATTAATTCTATACCTGCGGCTGAAGCCGTTCGTAGCAGATGCCCGAGGTCACTGGGCCGAAGCCCGGTGCTTCCACCAGCAGGAAAATGCTCTTGAAAATTGCCTGAAGCCGTCGCACCAATCGTTTTGTGTCAGGGCACGGCTTCAGCCGTGCCGAGCGACAGGCCAAGATCGGGGGCTTTAGCCCCTGCAACAACAGCCTCAGGGGCTGAAGCCCTCGTGATGGTCAGCCGCTTTGCGGCACGTCTGAAGACGTGCCCTGACATCAACCTGACTGCAGCGATTTGTGAGATGGATGGGATCTCTCAGATAGCTTCCAACCAGGTCACCTTGTGGAATCACTTGATCGCCGAATTAGCTGAGAGCTGACAGCTGACAGCTTACTTACGATTGATCATCATCAGCGCGAACAGCAGCGGTAGATAGATGACCGAGGCTTGCAGCACCTGGCGGGCACGCAGCTTCGATTCCGGCGCGATGGGTGTCAGCTTCATGGTCCACATGCGCAGGCTGAACCACAGCATGCCCGCGCCGAGCACGAGCGCGCCGGCGAAGTAGGTCCAGCCCGACATGCCCATCAGCGTGGGCGCCAGCGAAACCGGAATCAGCGCCAGCGGCGTACATCACGATGGCGAACGCGGTGGAGCGGCCGTCGCTTTCGACCACTGGCAACATGCGGATGCGGGCGTTCTCGTAGTCCTCGCGGTAGAGCCAGGCGATGGAATGGAAATGCGGAAACTGCCAGAAGAACAGGATGGCGAACAGCACCAGGGCTTCGCTGTCGAGCCGGCCGCGAATCGCGGTCCAGCCCAGCACCGGAGGCATGGCTCCGGGAAACGCGCCCAGGAAAGTGCAGATGGGATGCACACGCTTCATCGGCGTGTAGACCGTGAGGTAGCTGATCGACGTCAGCGCCGCCAGCGCGGCGGTCAAGCCAGTTGGTCGTCGCCCACAGATACAGCACGCCGCCGATGGTCATGCCGAAAGCAACGACTGAGGCATGCAGCAAACTCATGCTGCCGGTGACCAGCGGACGCCGCGCGGTGCGGCGCATCAAAGCGTCGATGTCGCGCTCCACGACTTCGTTGATGGCGGCAGTGCCGCCGCTGACCAGACCGATGCCGATCAGAGCGTGCAGCAATGTCCAGGAAAGCGATGAGACGCCCGACTTGGCCGCGGCGAAATACGCGCCCGCCCACGCGGTCATCACGATCAGCGTAGTGACCCGCGCCTTGATCAGGGTGGCGTAGTCGCCGGCCAGCGCGGCAATACCTTCGCGTGGCACAGCCAATGGTTGAGTGGCGCTGCTCATGCGATGACGGCCTTTCGAGGTACGCTTTGGGTTGCCGGCTGGACAGCGTGAACGCCGATCATACGGCGCGACTGGATAGCAAGCACCACGCTGGCTGCCATCACCAGCGCGCCTCCGGCAACGTGCGCCACCGTGCTGACCACCATGATCTGCATGGGCTGCACGGCATCGTGTCCCCAGGTCAGGCGGGTAAGATAGGCGAAGAATCCGAGTCCCAGTTGCATCATCAACAGCGCCAGCAGCAATTGCGCGGGCCGGCGCAGGTGATCGACATTGCCGTAACGGGTCAGCACGCGAACGACGGTCCAGCAAGAGCATGGCAGCCACGACGCAGGCGCCGATCAAATGCGGCAGCAGCTTAATCCCTGAGTGGCGGAAGGCCGCACCCAGAATCAATTGCACCCACACGCAAACCGCGGCCACGGCGGCCAGGGTCGGAGTGCTGACACGAAGATCAGTTTCGGGGATGGGCTGAGAATCCTGCAGCCAGGCGCGACTGGTAAACAGCGCCATAGCCACAACGGTGGCGAAGATCATCTGCGCCAGCGTGGCGTGAGCCGTGGAAATCGACCACGGCAGAAAATGCAGTACGGTAATGCCGCCCAGAATTCCCTGCCCGATGACGGCGCCCAGCGCGGTCCATCCCAGCACGCGCATCCATTTACGCGATTCCACACGTTGCGTCCACACCGCCATCACGATGATGAGCAGGCCGATGAATTCGGCGATCATGCGATGGGTGTGTTCATACTTCACTCCGCCGACCATGGGCGGCAGACGGTAAAGCGAACCGAACGAGGTTGGCCAATCTGGGACAGACAGGCCGGCGTCATTGCTGGTGACCAGTGCTCCGGCAACGATAAGCAGAAATGTCGCCCACGCAAGAATGACCGCGAAGCGATGATGCGCCGGGTTGTAAACGATACGGTCAGGTCGCGACGTCAGAATCGGCTCCCTAGCAACGTTGCGTGCGCGCCAATTTCCGCTTGTGGCGCGATGTTCATCCCATCCGCATAAAAGTTGCGCGGATTGGGAGTTCGGAGTTAGTAGGAATTGCAGTCTAAATTTTGCGGCGAACGCCTTGTCCTCAACAGCGTTCGTGGCGATATTGTATCAAACCAGATGCTGCAAGATGGACCGTAGAAGCGACCTTCAGGAATCACTCTTCGCTGCTGACTTCGGCGGCCAGCCAGGCCAGATAATCTTCGCTGCCCTGGTGCACCGCCAATTCCACACACTCGGGCAGGTCGTAAGGATGCAACGCCTTGAAGGCCGACTGCAGCCGGGCCGCTTGTTCGGCCGTGGTCTTGATGATGAGGAGGTGTTCCGCCTCATTGTGGACCTTGTGCTTCCAGCGATAGACAGAACGGATAGGACCGACGATGTTGACGCAGGCAGCCAGCCTACGCTCGACCAGTTGCTGCGCCAATTTTTCCGCCGCTTCCCTGGCCCCGATGGTGGTCAGGACGATGCGCGCGTTTGTCATCGGAAGCCTCCTGATTTTCGGAAGAGACTGTAACACGCCCGGAAACTGGATTCCGGCAGTCAATGATTCTACTGGCCGCGCTCTCTTCGCCTATTCATCGCTTGGCTAGATTGGTTCACAGAGCGATCACATCGGAACTGGCTCTTGACCGCTGCGGGAAAGCGACGTTCACTAGATAAGTTGGCTAAGCGCTCTACGCGTAAAGACCTGCTGCATGGTTTGCGCCGTATGAGCCAGCAAGAGTTCGACTTCGCATAGTTGAGTGGTCGGTATGAGAGTTACAGTTCGCATCGCCGGAAATTGGGTTTATCGCATGCGCCGCATTCTGGCGACGATGTGTATCGCTGTGCTGGCGGTGTTCATCGGCTACCGCGTGGTTTTCGGCGCCAACGGCATGAAAGTCTGGCAGAGCAAGCGCGCCGAGGTCGAGCGCCTGGAGAGCGAGATTGCCCGCAAGAGAGCCGAGCACGACCAATTGGAGCATCATGTCGACGGATTGCAGCGTGGCGTCCCCAGCGTCATCGAGAGGGAAGCCCGCGAACAGCTAGGCTACGTCAAGCCCGGCGAAACGGTGCTGTTCGAGCAGAAAGCCAAGGCCGACTCCAAGTCGGAACCGGCAGCCGTAGCCGAAAATACCGATCAGAAGCATTAGAGTTTTCCGCTGATACGACCTGCTGGTATCGTGTGACGGGCCGCATCCTTGGCCTCATAGTAATCTGTCACCCATCCCCTTTTCTGCCGCAAAGCATCTGTAGAGGAATAAACTTGTGCCAGATACATCCGTGGGGGCGTTTGCGCCGTACATCCATTCAGATGGAATGTTCTCGGGATCCAGGGGCAAGTTTCGTTGATTAGGTCCGGAAGGAACAGCCGGGCGTACGCCTGTTGCTGTTCTTAAGGTTGGAAAACTCGCCGGCCGCGCCGCGGCCGATTCAACAGGAGGCTGGAAATGAAAAAGAGAGTGCTGTTGGTAATCGGGCTCTATTTGTGCAGCATGACCGTACTGGGTTTTGCTAAAGACCAGAGCTGGGATGGGTGGGTCAGCGATTCTAAATGCGGTGCCAAGGGCGCCAACGCTGCCCATGCGGCGTGCGCCCAGAAGTGCGTGGGCGCCGGCGAGAAGCCGGTGTTCGTCACC
This sequence comes from uncultured Acidobacteriaceae bacterium, assembly GCA_963833305.1. Lineage (GTDB taxonomy): Bacteria > Acidobacteriota > Terriglobia > Terriglobales > Acidobacteriaceae > Bog-257. The sequence goes on from CAWHXN010000012.1 coordinate 57,078, forward strand.
GACAAGGACCAGAAGGTCGTTGCGGTCGATAATCCGGCTGCGTTGCAGGACCACCTCGGACATCACGTGCAGGTGACCGGGACCATGACGGCCGACGGCTCGCTGCACGTCGACAGCGTGAAGATGCTCTCGCAAAAGGGCGGTACCGGCGGCGGCATGAACGATATGCACTAAGCTGAAATTATCGCGACGTGAAGAGGGCGGCCTGGGCCGCCCTTTTTCTTTTCCCGCGGGAATCTCGCGCAAGCGCCGATTCAGCCTTACAATCGGGTTTCTGTAAAAATCCGCGCCTCCGATCGGATTGCATGAGCACGCCAGCGTCTCCAGACAAGGTTCTGCGTCTTCCCACTGCCGAAGAGGCTCCCAAGGGATGGCTGGCGCGATTTCTAGCTCACGACAATCTGGCGCGATTGTCGCATCAGCCCGAGCGCACTTATCCCTGGTATCTGGTGCTGTGGCTGACCGGCGTCGACTATTTTTCCACGCTGGGCTATCAGCCGGGCATCGCATTGCTCGCCGCTGGCGCGCTGGCCGTGCCTGCAACCGCTGTTCTGGTCGCCGTAACCCTGCTGGGAGCGGTGCCGATTTATGCGGCGGTGGCCAAGCGTTCTTATGCCGGACAGGGTTCTATCGCACTGCTGGAGAATCTGCTTCCCGGCTGGACCGGCAAGATCCTGGTACTGGTTCTGCTGGGATTTGCCACCACCGACTTCGTTATCACCATGACGTTATCTGCGGCCGACGCCGCCCGCCACGCTATCGCCAACCCGTACCTGCATCCTATCGCCGGCGATTCACGCATGAGGGTCACGCTGGCTCTGCTGGTGCTGCTGGCCATCGTCTTCCTGATCGGCTTCCGCGAAGCCATTCGCGTTGCCGACTTTGTGGCGGTTCCCTACCTGGCGCTGAACGTGATTGTGCTGCTTTGGTGCGGCTGGAAAGTTCTGTCGCATCCCGAGCTATTTTCCCACTGGCACGCGGCGCTCTTCAGCGCGCACGCCGATTGGACGGCGATCTTCATTGCTTCTGCGCTGGTCTTTCCTAAGCTGGCGCTGGGACTGAGCGGCTTTGAGACAGGCGTCTCGGTAATGCCGCTGGTGTCGGGAGCAGAGCCGGGAAAGACCGAGGAGACAATTCCCGGCCGCATCCGGGCAACCCGCAAGCTTTTGCTGACGGCAGCTCTGCTGATGAGCGTGATGCTGCTGCTCTCAAGTTTTGTCACCGGAGCGCTGATTCCGGAAAGCGCGTACCGTGTCGGAGGCGCGGCGGACGGCCGAGCGATCGCCTACCTGGCTCATCTCTATTTGGGCAACGCTTTCGGCACGGTGTACGACGTGTCCACCATATTGATTTTGTGGTTTGCGGGAGCGTCGGCCATGGCCGGACTGCTGAACCTGATCCCGCGCTACCTGCCGCGCTTCGGCATGGCGCCCGACTGGGTAGCCTACCAGCGTCCTCTGGTTCTGGTGCTGCTGGTCTTCGATATCGTGGTAACGCTGGCCTTTCGGGCTTCGGTGTCAGCCCAGGGAGGCGCGTATGCCACTGGCGTTCTGGTGCTGATGCTGTCAGCGGCGGTAGCCGTTACGATTTCTTTGTGGCGTGAATCCAGCATCCGCAAGCCGCAAACATTCTTGTTGCCCTTCTATTTTTTTCTGGTCGCCATCGTATTCCTCTACACGGTGATCGCCAACGTGATCGAGCGGCCCGACGGCGCCATCATCGCCAGCATCTTCATCTTCCTGCTGCTGACGGCCAGCGCACTCAGCCGCATCATGCGGTCTACGGAAATGCGGGTTTCCAAAGCTACCTTCGTGGATCAGGAATCGGCGAAGGTATGGGAATCCATCAGCCACAAGAAGGTAAACCTCATTCCCAACCCGAATGCCACACCCGAGCACCGCGCGCTGCTGGCGGGGAAAGTAAGAGCGCACTACTGCGTCCAGGGCCCGCTGGCTTTTCTGCACGTCAACCTGCTCGACAATCGCAGCGAATTCCTGGCCCCTGTACGGCTGCGGGTTTTTCAGGAAGACGATCACTATGTCATTGAGGCGTTCGGCGCAGTGGCCGTTGCCAATTCCATCGCCTACATCAGCGAGCTGCTCGATCCCATCAGCATCGTGCTGGGACTGACGCATCGCACCCTGATGAAACAGTCGTTGCAGTATTTGACTCTCGGCGAAGGCGAAACCGGATTGCTGGTTTATTCCATCCTGGTTCGCTACTGGGAGTCGGTGAAGCGGACGGCCAACCTTCCGCTGCTGTTGCTGGTCAGCGAGTCGGACTATCTCGATGAGTCCTGAATCTTAGTTTCTGTGCCTCAGCAGAGTGGCGATTGTATCCAGCAGAACGTCCGGCCCTTCGCCCTTGGACAGGAAGCCATCGGCAAACTCAATTCCGGGCGGCTGCTCGGCAGCGGCCGAAACAATGAGAATCGGCACGCCGGACTTCAACTGCTTCATCTCCCCTGCAGTTTCCGCTCCGGTCTTGTCTGACAGGAAATGGTCGGCGATCACCAGATCGACAGGATTTTGTTTGAAGAGTTCGAGGCCTTCTTCGCCGGAGGCAGCGGTTATAACAGAGTAGCCGGCGCCGATGAGCAGAAGTTTGCGGACCTTCAGCGCAACTTCAGCATCGTCGATGCACAAGATAACTGGTCGTTCCGACAATGGAGTTGTCATTGGGTTCCCACCTGCCGAGCCGAGTATACCGCCAAGGCACTTAGTTGGCTCGCCAAATGTGAACCACCTGACCACATTTAGGAGCGGGGCCTCGGCAGGCAAGATCGGGTCTGTGCCTCTTTCCAGCCGATGGCCGATAGCCTTCGTTCTGTTCCTCAATGCCACGTATAACCGAGCATGAACTGCACATTAGCGTTCAGCCCAGGATTATGGTTGCCGATCGAGGCATTCGACAAGTGATAAGCCTTCACCGATATATCCCACGAGTTGGTTCCCTTGCCGAAGATCTGCGCGCCAATTTCCGGTCCGCTGGTGAAGTTGATCTGCGAGGTATCGCCGGGGGGAAGATTGTGGTTGCTGAACACTGCTCCGCCAACCGCAGCAAAGTAAGGAGCGATCTTGCAGCCGTTGGTGAAATTCCATTTGAAGACGACGGGATCAATTCCGCCTGCATATTGCCCGCCGTTGATCCAGTATTCGTCGAGGGGAACGATGTCGATCGCCATCTCATAGGTGCCGCGCAGGATTCCCGGACCATGCTCTTCGGTCAATACCCTGCCAAGTCGCAGGCCGAGCACCAGATTCGATCCGCTGGGGGTGCTGTCGACCGTCGTGCCGCCACCAATAAACACACCCTTGTTCCACGACGGATGTCGCAGCACATCAACCGGGCTATCGGTAGGAAGTTGAGCCAGCGCCGAGCCACATGCCAGGCAGCAGAAGAGAGCAAACAAAGCGGCTTTAGTCATTGTGTTGTAAGAGTAATGGCAAAAGCTAACAGGTTGTCGCTGGTCGTGCAAACCCGCTGAGGCGGCATTTAACACTGGCATGGCTATAGAGGTCCTTCGACTTCGGCGGCGTAACCCGGGCCGCCACCGCTCAGGATGACAGAATCGGAGTAGTTGCTAGTTTGCTAGCTGCTAGTCACTAGTTACTTCTTCAGCAACCCGAAATATCTTCTCGCCCTGTGCACGTCTTTAGCAATCTGCTCGCGCAAGGCTTCCACCGACGGAAACTTAATCTCCGATCGCAGCCGCTTCAGGAAAATCAACTCCAACTCCGTGTCCGGCAACAAGTCGATAGGATGGAAGTTCAGCAGGTGGCTTTCGATGGCGAACGAATCTGCGCCGAACGTCGGGCGGTTGCCGACATTAGTCACCGCCTCAAAGCATTCTCCTGCAACGCGCAGCCAGGTGATGTAAACGCCGTCGGCCGGCACCAGTTCCTCATAGCGCGCCAGATTCACGGTCGGCACCGTGTATTTGCGCCCGTAGCCGCGGCCGCGGCCAGGATTGGAGAAGATGCTGAATGGGCGGCCCAGCAGCGCGCGCGCCTTGGAGACTTCCCCGCTGGCGATGAGTTTGCGAACCTGGCTGCTGGAAACATGATGTCCGCGCAATACCTGCTCGGGATAGATCTTGACTTCGAAGCCGAACAGCCGTCCCAGCTCGGCCAGCGTGTTCACGTTGCCCTGCGCCTTATGGCCAAAGTGAAAGTTGTATCCCTCGTGGACTTCGCGAGCGTGCAGCGTCTCGGCCAGCACCTGGCCGGCAAAATCTTCGGCAGTCATCAGCGACAGGTCGCGCGTGAACGGCAACACCAGCACCGCGTCGACCCCGGTCTTCTCCAGCAGCTTCAGTTTGACGGGCAGCGGAGTCAGCAGTTTAGGGGCAACGTCGGGCCGCAAAATGCGCAGCGGATGCGGATCGAAGGTTACGACCACAGCCTTGCCGCCGAGGGCGCGCGCCCGGTCCGCCATGTGGCGCACCACTTCCTGATGGGCGCGATGCACTCCGTCAAAATTACCCACGCTTACTACCGTGGGACCGAACTGCGACGGCACTTCATTCAGATTGCGGAATACTTGCATCGTTCGTTGTATCTGCTACGTGGTATTGGGACTTGTTAAGAGAAATGTTCTCGCTCACGATGGAAGCGCCGGACTTTAAGTCCGGCGAAAATCAGGCATCATCAAGAATGGCTTCAGCCACGGTACGCCGGGGCTAAAGCCCCTCTTAACATTGCACTCTGTTGGCTTGGCTAAAGCCAAGCCCTTCCACCGTTTCTTACGCACATTTTCTGCTCGTCTGAGGTTATTGATCGAATCCCTCTCTTCACAATAGGTGCTGCAACCCAGGCCTGAAGGCCTGCCCTACCATCGCTCTTCAGCTACAAATCGAATTCAAGTTTCAGGCCGTCATGGGCCAGGCGAACGTTTTCCGGCAGCGCCGCGTTCGTCTCCTCGTGCGGCAGGTCGTGCGAGATATGCGTGAAGTACGTGCGCTTCGGCTTAAGCCGCTCCACGATCTTCAATGAATTTTCCACCGTCGAATGCGTGGGGTGAGGATGATGGCGAAGTGCATCGAGAAACAAAATGTCCAATCCTTCTAGCTGGGCCAGCGACTCTTCCGGGACCTCGCTGAAATCCGTGAGATAAGCCGCCGACCCGAAGCGGTAGCCTTCAATGGGAACGTCGCCGTGCATCACCATCAACGGAGTAAATGTCGCGCCAAACAGATTCACCGGACCGTTAACGGGCTTCAACTCAACTTGCGCCAGGCCGCCATATTTGTAATTCGCCTCGAAGATGTAGCGGAAGACACTGCGCAAAACCTGCGTAGTGCGGTCGCTGGCATACAGCGGAATCTTGCCGCCGCCGGTGACCCGGGGAAAGCTGAGCGGCCGCACATCGTCGAGACCGAGAATGTGGTCGGCGTGCCCGTGGGTGTAGAGCACGGCGTCGATCTTGCGAATGTGTTCGCGGATGGCCTGCTCGCGAAAGTCGGGCGTGGTGTCGATGAGGATGGTGTGGCCCAGGGTGCCGGCTGCGCCAGTGTTTGGCGCGTTGGGGTGATGGTCGTCCCACTGCACCATCACCGATGGACGAGTGCGGCGGTCGTGCGGATCGGCCGAGGTGCATACCGCGCAGTCGCAGCCGATCGTGGGCACTCCCATCGAGGTGCCACTGCCCAGCACCGTGAGCGTAGCTTTCATCAGGCCTTGCCGTCAGCGCCGGGCCCAGCTTGCGGACCCCGCGTGATCAGGTTGGTGACTTCCAGGTAGGCCATGCGCAATTCGTACAAAACGTTTTGCAGCATGTTCTCTTCCGCCGGAGTGAGATTGCCTTTGGTCTTCTCCTGCATCAGCGCGATGGTGTCGATGGTCTGGCGCGCGCCCATCAGATCGACCTCCGGCTTCGCCCCTTGCGGAGCTGCCAGGCCAAGCTGCATCAGCGCGGTCATGTAGATCGAGGCTACAAACTTCTCGAAGGTAATCTCGAAGTCCTTCGCGCTATGCGGCTGACCCTGCTTGCGCATTTCCTTCTCGATGCGCGCATCGATCTCGCGAGTCGATTCTTTGTAGGCGTCGGCCGAAGCTTGCTGATCTTGTGCGCTGGGGGCCTCTACTTCGGGCTCAGCCGGGGGCTCAGTCGGCTCGGTTGCGGTCTGCGCGGTGTGATTCTGCAACTCGCGCTCCTGATTGACCTTCTGCTGAGCTTCGTTCTTCTCGCGTTCGCGCTCGGCGCGGCGCTCTTCATCTTCCACTACGTCCTGGCGCAGCTCGCCGTCGGTGCCGAACAGACGGCGATCGGTGACTACAAACTCCGGTCGTTTCTCTTTTTCTGCCATAAACTCCATTCACTCGCTGATTCAGTTCACTCGCTAAAAGGAAGTGTCTGCACGGTCGCGCTCTGTCCGGCGATGTCGACAGTCGTGCCGGGGGCTGCGACCTCGCGCCGCAGATATCCCAGCGCCAAGGTTCGCTCGCCGCTGGGGAACGGCACGCGGGCTGCGCTGGTGATCTCGCCCATATCTTTGTCGTCAGCGCGAACCTTCGCGCCCGTCTGCGGCGGCTCGCCCTGAACTTCGAATCCTATGAAAACACGATGCACGTTGCCGCGGGAGCGAATGCGCTCCACAATTTCCTGCCCGATGTAGCAGCCCTTGCTGAAATTCAAGGCATGCTGCTGGCCGGTCTCCTGCGGCAGATCGCGCTCGCGCAAATCGACTCCAAAACGCGGAACACCGCGGGCGATGCGGTACAACTCCAGAGCATCGCTGCCAACCGGCGTGGCTCCAGCCTGGACCAACGCATCCCAAACTTTCTCGACATTCTCGGCAGCGACCCAGATCTCGTAGCCATCCATCTGTGGCTGCACGCTGCGCGCGATCGAGATGCCAAGCTCACGCCAAACCGTGTCGATCACCTGACCGGCCTCGAGTTGCGACACGTCGATGCCTGCGGCGGTCAAAACCTCGCGAGCCTTCGGGCCCGCGACGCCGACCGCGCCCAGCTTGTCGCTGATGTCGGCTACCTCGACATCGTCCATGATGATGTAGCGCTCAAAAATCTCTGCGATGACCGGCGCCTGCGCGCGATCGGTGGTCACCAGCAGATAGTCGCCGCGGTTGTAGGCGACAAGGTCTCCCTGATTGCGGCCCTGCGCGTTCAGCAGGAAGCTGTAAACGCCGTGGTTCAGCGCCAGATCGCGGATGTTGTTGGTGACCATGCCATTCAGCCAGCGCACCCGGTCTTCTCCGCTCAGCACCAGCTTGCCCTGCCAACTCAAATCAAACAAAGCACTTCCCTGCAGCAGAGCGCGAAACTCGGCCGCCGTATCGCCATAGGTGGCAGGAGTATCCGCTCCCCGATAGCTTCCGAGGCGCGCTCCCGATGCCGGCTTGTTTGAATGTGGGAATGCTCATACCGAATCTTTGATTATAGCGAAGGGGAAAAGGAAGCGCAGAGGGCGCGCGGCGCTGTCGCTGGCGCGGTTGGAGGCGAGCTAGATCATCACGATCGCTTCTCCAAACAAGAACTCGGGTAGAGCGAACCTTCAGGTTCGCGTTAGAGCTCGCCCTTTGATTCCCCGAGCCGGCTTTAAGCCGGCGACACGCCCGTTTTCGCCAACCGTCTCCGCAATCTGTCAGGCACAGCTTCAGCCGCTGAGGAAATTCCGTGCCAGGGCTGAAGCCCTGAATCTGTCTGCGTTCCTTCGGCACGAGTAAACTCGTGCCCTGACACCACCCTGTTCGGCGCTGCATCCCGCCGCCTGCTCTTGTGGGGCACGGCTTCTAAGGCTGGCGAACATCAGAGTGCCGCCGGCTGAAGCCGGCTCAGAAGATTAAACATAGCACCGTAAACGCGGACCTAAAGGTCCGCACTACCCGAACGCCGCTTTCTTCAACGGCTGAATGCTGACAGCTGACAGCTCATAGCCGTTAGCTGAATGCTAGTATTTTCCCTGACCATGACACAGACCAAACGCATCGCAGTTGTTCCCGGAGACGGCATCGGCAAGGAAGTCATTCCCAACGCGCTCGAAGTGGTTCGCGCCTCGGGCGCGCCCGTCGAGTTCACCAGCTTCGATTGGGGAGCCGACCGCTATCTCATCGACGGCACCACCATCCCCGCCGACGGCTTCCACATGCTGGCCCGCGACTTCGACGCCATCTTCGTCGGCGCGCTCGGCGATCCCCGCGTGCCCACCAACATCCATGCCAAGGAAATCCTGCTGGGCATGCGCTTCAAGATGGATCTCTACGCCAACGTGCGTCCGGTAAAGCTGCTCGACGCTTCGCTCTGCCCGCTGAAGAACGCCACGCCCGACGACATCAACTTCACCGTCATCCGCGAAAACACCGAAGGCGTTTACATGGACATGGGCGGCAACTTCAAGTTCGGCACGCCCGAGGAAGTCGCGACCCAGGAAGACATCAACACCCGCAAGGGCGTGGAGCGCGTCATTCATTTCGCGTTCCAGTACGCGCGCGACAACGGCCGCAAGAAAGTAATGATGTCCGACAAGTCGAACGTGATGACCTACGCCGGCGGCCTGTGGCAGCGCGTATTCAAGGAAGTCGCGCAGCAGTACCCCGAGATCCAGACGCAGCACATGTACGTCGACGCGCTTTGTCTGCAAATGGTCCGCGATCCGCGTTCGCTGGACGTGATCGTCACCAACAATATGTTTGGCGACATCGTCACCGATCTGGCCGCGGCGCTGCAAGGCGGACTGGGCATGGCCGCCAGCGGCAACATTCATCCCGGCCGCACGTCGATGTTCGAGCCGGTACACGGCTCGGCGCCGCCGATTGCGGGAAAGAACATGGCCAACCCCATGGGCTCGATTCTGACGGCGGCGATGATGCTGGCGCACCTCGGCCTGACCGCCGAGGCGCAGAAGATCGAGAATGCCGTGCTGGAAGCCGTACGCGAGAAGAAGACAACGGTGGACGTTGGAGGAGCGATGGGAACGCGTGAGTGCGCCGCCTGGATCGCGGAACGGGTGGGGAGATAGACGGGCTTCGCTACGTTCGCCCTTCGCTTTGGGCCCTTCTTGCCTGCTCACTCATGGCTTTTGGTTCGTATCTGTTAGCTCTTAGCCTTCGCTCCTGTGGAACTGACGTTTGTGGCCATGTCCCTCTGATGACATCTAAGAAAAGGGTCGAAGCAGCCGGGCTAGGCCGCGGAAGATCGTTCCAGTCCCGTGAGGCGGGACGAAACAAGAAAGCCCACCGTTTCAACGGTGGGTAAACGAGTTAGGTGAGATCCGAGTCCCCCGGGGACGGCACAGACTTATCCAAGAATGTAACGTGCGTCGTAATCGACCCCCGATTTCCGCAACAGCGCCATCAACTCCTGTTCAAAGCTGCGCTTCTCGTGATGCCGAGGCTGTTCCGCGATGTAGGCCATCACGGCTCGCTTGTTCGATGCGCTCACGCTGAAAGCACCATATCCCTCTTGCCAGGCAAAAGAGCAGCCATGTTGATTCAGCCATCGGGAGCTATTGCCTTTCAATACCTTCATGGCTTCAGCTAGAGCGATGGCAGCCGGCAGAGCGATCAAAACATGCAGATGATTCTTCGTTCCTCCGGCAATCACCAGAGGGATTTTCTTTTCTCGCGCTATGCCCGCCATGTAACGGCACAGGGCGGATGGGTCGGGAATTGAGTCGACACGATCCTTGGTGCTGAAGATGCAATGTACGAGATTGGAAGTAAGCGCATGCGGCATTCCAGAAAGTTAGACGTCCAGCAACCACCTTTTCGGTGATGATCGGCACAGGCCATTGTGCCGTCCCCGAGGGACTCCGTTTTGCCGCACCAATACCCACCGTTGAAACGGTGGGCTATCTTATTCCGTCCCGTGGGGCGGGACTATCGAGTTGTCATCCTGAGCGCAGGTTCGCGCGGGCTTCGCGAACCGAAGTCGAAGCGACCCCTATTCCCACCAACAAGATCCACGAAGCCTACGCCGACACCGCCGCCCGCTTTTCCGCCTTGGCTTGTTTCTGCGCTAGCGCGAGCTGCTTGCGCAAAATCCGTATCCCGGCATCTACATGCTTTTCTTCCAGCAGAAACGGCGTCAGGAAGCGCAGCACGTTATCCTGCGTCACGTTGATCAGCAGGCCATTGGCCAGGGCGCCGTCCATGATCGGCTTGCCGGGGATGTTCAGCTGCAGCGCCTGAATCGCGCCTACGCCGCGCACCTCGGTTGCGATATCGAACTTATCGACCAGCTCTCGCAGCTTCAGCGACAAGTACTCGCCGACCCGCCGCACCCGCGGCAGCAGGTTCTCGTCTTCCAGGATCGCCAGGTATTCCAGCGCGACGCGGCAGGTCAGCGGACCTCCGCCAAATGTCGTGCCGTGTTTGCCGGGCGTGATGTGCTGCGCGAAATGTTCCTTGGCCAGAAACGCGCCCAGCGGCAGTCCGGCGGCAAGCGGCTTGGCGATGCAGACCACATCCGGCACGACTCCGAAATGATGAAACGCGAACAGCTGCCCGGTGCGGCCCAGCCCGCATTGAATCTCGTCGAAGATGAGCGCGGCCTGATGCTGATCGGCCAGCTCGCGGCAGGCGCAGCAGAAATTCCGGCGTCGTCTCCTGAATGCCGCCCTCGCCCTGGATGGGTTCCAGCACGATGCCGCAAACCTTTTCGTCCATCGCACTGCGCAGCGCTTCCACGTCGTTGCGCGGTACAAAGCGCACACCCTCCAGCATCGGATCGAAGTCCTGCCGATATTTTGCCTGCCCGGTGAGCGCCAGCGCGCCCATGGTGCGGCCATGGAAAGAATTGTCGAGCGCGATGACGATCGACTTCTCCGGACTGCCCACCGCATGCCCGGCGGCGCGCACCAGCTTCAGCGCGCCTTCAATCGCTTCGGTGCCGCTGTTGGAAAAAAACGCGCGGTCCATGCCAGAGGCGATGCACAGCTTCTCGGCCAGCAGTCCCTGATACTCGTTGTAATAGAGGTTGGAGACGTGGATGATCTTGGCTGCCTGGTCGCGAATCACCTTCACGATGCGGGGATGCGCGTGACCCAGCGCATTGACGCCCAGCCCGGTAAGGAAGTCGAGATAGCGCTTGCCCTCGACGTCATAAACGTACACGCCCTTGCCGCGCGCGATGGCCAGCGGATAGCGGGCATAGGTGTTCAGCAGATACTTCTGTTCCCGATCGACAATCTCTTGGTAGGTAGACACAATGATGACCTCGCAAAGACTTTATTGTAACGTGCCAAGGCGAGGCGCGAAGCGGGCCGGAAAAATTGCAGTGTCCTAAAGTTGCATTGATGACGCCGGGTGCCCCAGGTCTCGCGCCTTTCGAGACCTGGGTAAGCGCGGAGCACTTCATTCGTTCAGTTGGACTGGCCCCTTATCCTCGTGGCAGACCCATGCAGTTTCCCAGGTCTCGAAAAACGCGAGACCTGGGCCACCCGTCTGACTCACCCGAAAATTACCTGCCAGTGATCGATATCACAGAAGTATGTTCGCTCCGCGCTCTAGACTTCTCGCATATGTTGAGCGAGAAACAATTCCGCGAACGCGCCAAGAGTGAACTCCGCCAGATTGCCAACCAAGTATTGAGCGTCGCCACCGACCGCGACATTTATTGGCGGCTGGAGCGCGAGATTATCCAGCCCAATCCGCAACTGCGCAACGCCCGCAGCGCCTTCCTCGATCTGGTGCGCGGCGCATACGCCGACGCAACGGCAGCGCGCGTGCTGCGCTTGCTCGACGGGCAAGACAGCGCGATCTCGTTGCCCCGAGTGCTGGGACAACTGGCGAGCTATCCGCAATTGCTGCACGACCGCATCACCGAGCGCGAGTGCGCCGCCGATCAGGCCGCGCTGGCGCAGGCCGCCGAAAATCTGAAGCAAGTAAGCGAGCCGCACTTCGCTCATCACGAGCGAACGCTCTCGGCGCTGGCTGCCACGCATCGCGCAACCGACGCGGCGATCGACCTCACGGTCTCGACGGTTAAGACCTACTACTGGATCGTGGCCGACAGCTACATCGATCTGGACATCCAGCACGCCGAAGATCCGATGGCGATTTTCTCCTCCGCCTGGGCGATGCCTGCGCTGGCGAAGTAGGAACCGTCGAAAAAAGTCTGGCCAGCCGATTCTCGGCGAGTGTCACCTGCACTTCCTCGTCAGAAGAAAATCTGTCCGTTAGCCGAGCGTTGCCAGTCCGCACAGGCTTCGTGTGTGTGCTGACATGTGCTAACCGGCACGTTTGGCACGTGTGCTCCTTCCCCGTATCTTTAATTGTTGCTCGCAAGAACCCGGCAGCCCACTTTGCGCTATGAGCTTTCTCAGGCGCTACAGGCGGTAACATGCCTTTGTTATATTCGACGAAGGTAGAACGTTTATCGGCTGAAATGCGGGTGATGACATCTGGCAAGTCGAATCATTCAAACGGCGGGAAAACGAATATGAGGGAAACTGAAGTCGACGGCACCTGGATCACCATTGTTCGTCAACATCCGGAACGCTCAGTTCCCGATCGCGCCCATGAGTTTCTGGCCGCGGGCTATGTGGCGCACGTCGGCTTCGAGCAGGATGGACGTCCCTACGTCATTCCCATGCTCTATCAATATTCGGCCCAACAGCCTGACCGTCTTTATCTTCACGGAGGCTTGCCCAGCCGCATGCTGCAGCAACTGGCATCCGGTATCCCCGTCTGCGCCACCGTGACCGAGTTGGACGGGCTGGTGTATTCGCGCGATGCCAAGTATCACTCGGCCAACTATCGCTGCGTGATGTGCTTTGGGCGCGCAAGGCTGATGGAAGACGCCGAGGAGAAGCGGGGGTTATTCGAGGAGATGACTTTGCGCTACTTTCCCGGACGCACCGCCGGCCAGGACTACACGACGGCGCCGAAGACTCATCTCGACGGGACCACCGTGGTGGAAATCGTCATTGAAGAGATCACAGCCAAGATGCGCGAGGGTGGACCGAAAGGGCCGAACGACGGGGCCGAAGACGCTGCCGGAACCAGGGGCGTGGTGGAACTGCGCACGCCCCCTGGCAAGGAATGAGAGCGACGAAACCAGAGCCTCTCACCCGGTGTCCCTAGGCAAATGCAAACCGCCCAGGTTTATCGATCATCCGAATCCTTCTGGTGCGGCAACATAACCTCCAGGACGCTCTTGTTAACGGCGTACTTGCTGTGGGCCGATCCGGGATTTTCGATGGCTCCGAACCAATGGCTCGCATTCTTTACATAGAGATTAGCTACGCGCAATCTGTCTTCGCCATTAGAAAAGTCAACTCTAGGAACACGCAAGGTAAGCAGATCACTTGGATCGCTCCAGGCCACCAGTTGCGGACACTGGTTCTTGAACTGCTCCGACCCCAAGAAGGCTCTCCGAAGACTTGCCCATGCCGCGACCGTACTAAGGCTTGCCGCGGTTGATAAAGTTGATGGACTAGCGCCGTCCTTGTTCCCATCATCCCTCTTCACTTCGTCCTTCTTCACGTTGGCCAACTCAAGAAGCGAGAGCTGATTAGCGAAGAAGTAGACCTGCGACGTGTGGGTAAATATGTAGCAGGCGGCAAGAGCCTGTTTCTTGTGCCTTATCCCGGTTTCTTCATCGGCCAAATAAGGCACTCCGGTGTAAGCATCTCCAGAAACGTCACTTCCCGAATCGTCATCCTGGGACACTAACTTGGAACAAATATCGTGGTCAGGCGCAGCCTGAACCGCCAGTTCCTGAGGTGCCTTGTTCATGAGTACAGTTGCGTCTTGAAGGGTAGAGAATACAAGGAAGCTACCCAAGCTATGGGATACTACGATGAACTCCGGTACACCATCCAGCGGATCTTCGTTCGCCTTGATGATGGAGTTCTCTTTCGACTCGGCCATCAGTTGGCGCATGGCTTCCTGAAACAGCGGTTGGAGCGAACCAACGGCCAGCATGGCATCGCTAAACCCCCAATCGATTACATATCCCTTCAGATCACGGTTCAAACTGGCTGCGCGCTTCGGCGAAGACATTAACGTTTCTGCTTGACCACGATCAATCCAGGGATAGCTGGCAAAATGGTCTGGAAATCCATGATCGCCGTCGTCCTTCGAAGCGGAGCAGAGTTCCAGATACTTAGTGTCGGGCCCGGAGAGGTGGGCTTCACTCTTCACCATATAACGGCACTTGAGGGGAAACACCAGTGGCCACCAGTTAATTTCGTCGACAAAAAGACTCTTACCATGTTGTCGCTGTATCCGATAGTGATCTACGAATGGGGTTGAGGCTACCCACTCTTCTTTGGTTGACCATATGTAATTGGTTCCGGGCGCCTTGGGGTTCGCGAAGTATTCGTAGTGAGGCCAATCCTTATGCGTGGGGTCAAAATCACCATGGTTTGCGTAATACCTTACAGGCCGGTAGGCGGTCTCGCCGGGTTGAGGGGACGTACAGTCTCTTAACTGTTTACAAATACTTTCTTGAAAGGCCAGCGAATCGCCAGGACCCTCTGCCGCGATGCCATGCACGTACAGAATATGTACGTTATTCCCATGGGCCTGGCGCAGGGCTTCCGTGATCGAAGTGGTTTTACTCAAGCAATCCGGACCGGCTTCAACGACGCCGCGATGATGTGGGCATGGAGAGGTGGAGGTTGCGGCAGAACTGCTGGCGACGCCGCCAAGAAGCATCAGAACCACACTCAACCATCTAGCGACTGAGAACGCTCTACCGGAGTTGGTAAGTGCGCAACAGGTTTTCATTTCGCCCTCCTGTCCGTAGGCACTCTGCAACCCTCGCGCCAATGCGCGCTTATCTCTAAGTTTTGGGGTTGTGGGTGAAGGGATATTTCACTTTCTCAATACTTGCCGGAACATACGAGGCTGGCAGCCAATTTCGGATGAAACGCTATTTTATTTTCGCACCGGTTAACCTATCCGAACAGATAGCGGACTTGTGCATTTGGATAGCGTTCTGCCCTTCGCGATAAGTTCGAAGGTGATTTCTTAGGGGAGGGTACGGGCTTGGAGAAGCGGTCTGCCCGGTCTCATGTGAGTGCGACCGCTCATCGGCAGGAGTATGGCCGCGCGTGATGGTTTTTTCCTGATTGGTACTCTGTCCACGGCAGTCGATTCCCCGTGCTGAGCCAAGGGCCAAGCGGCGTAAGCTACTCCGACTCCAGCACCAAGATACTTCAACTGGCCCTCCCGCTCGATCTGGAGCACGATGGCGTCTCCGGACTTCACCTTGCGCAGAGCTTGTTTCAGGCCTGCCAAGTCCTGCACCGGAGCGCCGTTAATAGCGTGAATGATGTCGCCGGGCTCTGGACCATCGCCCAGCAGCGTACTGGTCTGGGTGCGCGCGGCTACCAGCACACCATTGGGAATGCGGACATCGCCAAGCGCCTCGCGCAGTTCGGGATTCAGCGTGAGAGCGACCACGCCCAGGCGGCTGACCAGGTTATCCGGGCCGGTCAGCATGTCGGCGAAGCGCTGCGGATCGTCGGGGCGCTCCATGACGGTTACGGCGATGGTCTGTACCTGCCCGTTGCGCAAGACACCAACGTCGGCCTTTTGCCCGACCTTGTAACTATACAAATCAAGCGCGAAGTGGCGAACATCGTTGACCGGCTTGCCTCCCACACTGACCACGAGGTCGCCAACCTTCAGGCCGGCCTTGTCGGCAGCCGAGCCCGGAATCACATCTTCCAGCAAGACGCCGTGATTCACTGGCAGATGCAATCCCTCGACCAGGTCAGGATTGATGGTGCGCAAAAACACGCCGATCTGGCCGCGATGCACATGGCCTTCGGTGCGAATTTGATCGTAGACGCTACGCACCACGTCGCTGGGAATCGCGAATCCCAAGCCCTCGTTTCCTCCCGACTGCGACAGGATGAAAGTATTGATGCCGACCACGTGGCCATCCACGTCGACCAGCGGACCTCCGCTGTTGCCGGGGTTGATGGGAGCGTCGGTCTGAATGTAGATTTCGGGCTTGTCAAGATCGATCTGGCGGGAGGTCGCGCTGATCACTCCCATGCTGACGGAGTTTTCCAGACCCAGTGGACTGCCGAAAGCGAAAACGATCTGTCCCTGCTTAAGGTCGCTGGAGTCAGCCAGCTGCAAGGCCGGCAAACCGGTCACGTTGATCTTCAGCACGGCCAGGTCCGTCACCTCATCCACACCTACGATTTTGGCTTCGATGGGCCCGTGTGGCGCCGCCAGCTCCTTGGCCTCCTGCTTGTCCAGACCTTGCAGCCGTACGCGGATTTTTCTTGCGCCCTGGATGACGTGAGCATTGGTAACGATTAAGCCATCGGAAGAGAGCACGACGCCCGCGCCGATTCCACGCTGCGGCTCAAGGAAGGCGGTGTCAGTTTTATCGTCGTCGCTACTCAGGCCAAAGCCGGTCGTCAGGACTTGCACTACCGACTTGGTGACCTGGCTGGAGAGCTGCTGAACCGATTGACTGAAGACATGCAACGGATCGCTCTTGAGCAGCTTGGCCGCTTCGGCCGAGCGGGTGGGCTGTTCAGTTTGTGCAGGACATACGATGGACATCGCAGCTACTGCCGCAACAGCCAGCGCAAGAAAACGCACGCGTATGGGTATTCGTATCTTTCTCCCGCTCCCGCTCGTGCACGCTTGCGAAATCGCAGGATCACGCCTGATTAGCAATCTCACCCTCCGCCCGCCACCGGCTCTATTCGTAACCGCTCAACCGTACTGTATAAGATGGAGTTCTCGCCTGCGAAGTACCACAGTTCCATTTAATTCCCGCGGTCACCTGCGGCTCTGCCAGCGGAATCCCACTCTGGCCAGGATAGGCTGGCCGAGATTCGGCACCGGCGTCTTCGCTATGTTGTATTGCTCATTGGTAAGGTTATCGCCCTGGAAGAAAATGTCGAAGCCCTTGGGAAGCGGGTGCGAAACGGTTGCGCTCAGCACAAAATAAGCTCCCAAAGGAAACATGTTCTGATCGTCATCGAATTCGTTGCTCTCGGTGCGGCCCTGGATTGCCACAAAGATATTCTTGGGAGCGGCCCACGTGCCCTGAAACGTGAAGACGTTTCGCGGCACCAGCGGAATCAAGTTACCCACCAGAGCGGGGTTGCCGGGATAGCTGCCAACGATGCTGTTGGTGAATTGATAGCCCGCAGTCAACGTAATGCGATTGGTAAACCGGATGTCGGTTCCCAGCTGAAAGCCTAACGATTGCGTCTGGCCAAGATTCTCGCGCATCCTGGTGATCAGCGTGGGAGTCGAACTCAAGGTCACGTTCTCCACCGGATTCGTAACCACGCCTCCAAACAGACTGCCGTGGATGGAGACACGATTATTCGCCAAGGTGGCGCGAAAGCCGCCTTCGCCGCCCGAGTAGCGCTCGGCGCGCAGATAGGCATTGGCCAAGGTTTCTACATTGCCCACGCGAAATGCGCGATACAGCTCGTTCAACGTGGGAGCGCGAAACGAACGATATCCCGCCGCGTACAGCACCACGCGATCGCTCACCCGATACGAGGTCGAAATTCGCGGATCAAAGGCATTCTGGCCGCGCCCCGGGTAGTTGATGTCGGTGGGCGAGCCTTTCACCGGGACGCGGATGGAGCTGGCGTCGTAGTTACTCCACAAGTCTTCCCTTCCGGCCAGCGTCAGCGACCACCGGGTGGTGATCTGCACAATGCCTTCCATGAACGCGCCTAACAGTTCCTGCGTTCCGCCATTCGACAAGTCGGCCGTGGGTTTGCCGCTCGAATAGGTTGTCTCCAGGCTGACGCCCTGAACGTAGGTGCCGTCGAGTCCGGCCAGCAGAGTGAAGCGGCTGGCGAGCTGCTTGGACCATTGCCCGATCAGCCCCATCTGTTGCACGGGAACGTTCTGAACGTCGGTGAGAGATTCGCTGTCGCGGTTTAACGCTACGGATGAGAATGTCTGATGATAGTTCTGCGTGCCGCCGTACAAGCGCAGCGTGAACAAGCCGGCTGCGGGACTGTTGAAATCCGTACCAAACGCCAGCTGGCGAATGGTGGTGTCGTTGATCTGATCGGGCGTGCCGTTCTGGCGGTCTTCGCCATAGAGCGTGCCGTTCAGAAAAATTTGGCCGCGATCTCCGAAGAGCCGCTCCAGGCGCAGGTTGCCGCTGCCGTATTGCTCGTTGACCGGCGTATCGACGGTGCCGCGGATGTCTTTCGGAACATCGATGTAGCCATCGGTGCGGAATCCTTCTCCGCTGCCGATCACCGCCCACTGTCCAAACCTCAGCGCTCCCCAGCCTGAGCCGAAGGGCGAGTTCTCGTTGCCGTACGATACCTCGACATTCCCTGCCGTCTGCACTGCCGGGCGCGTCTCCATATTGATCACGCCGCCCAGCGCGTCATTTCCGTACAGCGCCGAAACGCCGCCGGGAACCAGTTGCACCTGATCGAGCGACGCCTGCGGAATTCGCGCCCAGTAGATCCAGCCGCCAAAGGGATCGTTGATGGGAATGCCATCGGCCAGAACTAGGGCTCGACTGGCCCCGCTGGCGCCCAGTCCGCGCAACGACACGCCCTGTGACGTGGGATTGGCGGTCTGGCTGCCCGATCGGCGCAGCAGTGAGAAGCCGGGAACCTGGCGCAGCTTGTCGTCGGTGGTCAAAGCGCCCCACTGCTCCAACTGGTTGTCGGTGACGACTACGGCGTCGGGTTGGGCTTCGACGTCATCAACGCCGGTGGGAAGAATTGCCGTACGCGTTCCCGTCACATCCAGGCTTTGCTGGACTGAGGCGAGAGCTAACGTGATGCTGACCTGATTTTCGCCGGCGTGCCAGGCAGTGGTGGTGGCGGCAAATCCTGATGCGGTGACGACAATCGTTCCTGAGCTACCAGTCACGCCGCTGAAGACGAAGGTTCCATCCGGCTGGGTGATCCGGGATAGCTGTTGACCTTCGACTGTTAGCTCGACCTGCGCCCGTGCGACGACGGCTCCGCTGCGGTCCTTCACCGTTCCGCGTACTTCCTGCGAAGCATCGGCCAAAGCCCACGAGGACATGATCAATAGCAGAAAGATACCGAGGAGGCAGCGCTTCAGATTGGCGAAGCGGGATAAGCAGGTACCTGTAGGCATGGGCATGGAGAGGCTCGGACGAGTTTACAACAACCCTCGCAAGATCAAGGCTGGCAGGCGTTTCCAGAGCGGCTGCGTACCCGTGATTCCCGGATTGAAGCTGGGGTGGCCGTAATTCGTGTGACTCCAATTCTGCCGCCTGATCCGGTGGTCCGGCAGAAACTTTGTCCAAATCCCAGTCATCCGATACTGCAGCAATGTTCACAGATCACATAATCCTTTCGCGACCGCCCACTATACTGAGAACATCCACTACTATGTAAGGAGTCACTGCATGAATAGCTCCGTAGAAGAAACCGCGCTAATGGAAGATATTTCGATTCACCCTCCCAAACGACTTTTGTACGGACCCGGACCGGGCCAGGTGCATCCCCGGGTTTATCAGGCGATGGCCCAGCCGATCGTTGGTCACCTCGACGCCTACTTTTTTCAAGTCTCCGATAACATTCAGCGGCTGCTGCGTACCGTGTTCGGCACGAAGAACGAGATGACGTTCGTCATTTCCGCCACCGGCAGCGGCGGCATGGAAACCGCCATCAGCAACTTTGTCGAGCCAGGCACCAAGGTCGCCTCGTTCGCCAACGGATTCTTTTGTGACCGCATGGCCGAGATGGCGCGCCGCCAGGGCGGCGAAGTAGTTCGCTTCGAGAAGCCTTGGGGAGAAGTTTTCGGCGATAAGGAAGCAGCCGAGTTCATTCACCGCGAGAAGCCGCAGGTCGTGATGTATGTGCAGGCGGAAACTTCAGCCGGCGCGTTCCAGCGCGGCGAAGCTATCTGCAAAGCGGCTCATGAAGTGGGCGCGCTGGTCATCACCGATTGCGTCACCTCGCTCGGAGCCATGCCGGTCGAAGTCGACAAGACCGGAATCGATGTTGCCTACAGCTGCTCGCAAAAAGGATTGAGCTGCCCTCCGGGACTGTCTCCCATCACGGTATCGCCGCGCGCGGCCGAGTGGCTGAAAGCCCGCAAGACAACGAATCATTCCTGGTACTTCGATCTGAAACTGATTGCCGATTACCTGGCGGTCTCGCATCGCTATCATCACACCGCATCAGCGACCATGTTCTATGGCTTGCATGAAGGCCTGACGCTGATCGAAGAGGAAGGCCTGCAGAATCGCTGGAACCGTCATCACCAGGCACATCTGGAGTTCGTGAAACAGATTGAAGGCCTGGGATTGGAGATGCTGGTCGCCCCCGCCGATCGCATCTGGAACCTGAACACGCCCAAGAATCCGCAGGGCGTTGACGAAGCTAAAGTACGTGCCACGCTGTTGAGAGATAATGGCATCGAAATCGCCGGAGGCTTCGGACCACTGGCTGGCAAGATCTTCCGCGTCGGCCTGATGGGTCCGCTGGCGACGAAAGAAAGCGTGAACGACTTCGTTGGCGCGTTTGGAAAAGCGCTAGCGGGAGCGGGATACAAAGGTTAAGTTATTTTTCAGGATCACGGCAGCAGTGACGTCTGTGGTCCGATTTCGATTCAGGTGTGGTTGCGGGTGCCCCATCCAAGCCGGGTTTGCTTGGGTGGGGATTTTAGTTGATAGTCACAAAAACACCCACCCAACCAAAAGAAGGTTGGATGGGGCACCCGAAGCCTAGAGATCACGTGTTAGACGGGGTCACCCGCCACCAGCCTGAAGGAATCAATGTGGTTTACTACAGTTCGTCCGAAATATCACCTAAACTATTCTCACGTTATTGGTGCCTGCTCTGGCTCTGTGACCGATTATGAATTACCGAATTCGTAGGGTTGCCTCCTTTCTGACAGAAAGAACGGCAACCAGTGAAACGATCCCAACGTTGGCTCTCTGAAGCCAAGGTCTTCCTCGTCGAACTCGCCGGATTAGTGTCTTTACTTCTTGTAGTAATAAAATTCTCGTGACCGAGTTTCAGCATTTATTCAGATGACGACTATCTCGTGTGGTGGGCGGGTGGCCCACGCCGGGTGCCCCACTCATTCGCGGTTTTCGAATGAGTGGATTTCATGAGTCACAGCTTCCGGTACCTCCCATCACAGACGAACAGACCTGATCCCAATACTTTCGGAGCATGACGAAAGGTCTGGAACGCTGGTACGGCGGGCATGATCTGCATTTCATAACTTGTAGCTGCTATCAGCGGCGGCCTGAACTGGGAACCGGCGCGCGCCGTGATCTGTTCTTGCGCGTTTTGGAAAGTGCGCGGCAGAAATATCGATTTGTGGTAATCGCTACGTCGTCATGCTCGAGCACTTTCACCTCTTGATCACCGAACCGGATGTGGGCGATCCTTCCGTCGTAATCAAAGTCATCAAGGAGCGGTTCACAAAGTTGCTTCACCATGGCGGCCTGAGCACGGGTCCGATCTGGCAGAAGCGTTTCTATGACTTTAATGTGTGCCGTACGGAAAAGCGCATCGAGAAGCTACGCTACATCCATCGGAACCCTGTAAAGCGCGGTCTAGTGGCGGCACCTGAAGAGTGGAAATGGAGTAGCTTCCGGACGTATGCCTGCGGCGAAGAGGGCTTGGTAAAGGTCAACTGTCAGGAGTGGCCGTTGCGGATAACGTATTCGGCCTCGCGATCCCACTCATTCGAAAACCGCGAATGAGTGGGGCACCCCGCCCTTCTCGATGGGGCATAAAGCTGATACGCCTGTGTGTCGAAGCGCGTTTTTTGCAGGATGAACCCCCGGATATCTGGTCAAGTCCGACATGCGGCAACACACTTCTTGCGGTTAGCATGGAATGCGAACCACAGCACATCACCAGAGGAGCAACGAATGGCAAATCCGTTTGTACACCTTGAACTCAACACGCCAGATCTGACTAAGGCGAAGGAATTCTATAGCGCCCTTTTTGGCTGGCAGTTCCAGGACATGGACATGGGTGCCCCTGCCGGCATCTACAGCACATTTAAACCTGCGAGCGGACCAGGCGGCGGCATGATGTCGATGCCCGGAGGGAATCCTGGCTGGCTGGCCTACGTTGGAGTGGAAGACATCAACGCAGCGACCGAGAAAGCAAAGTCGCTGGGAGCCAAAGTCTGCATGGGTCCGCAGGAAGTGCCGAATGTCGGCCGGTTCACGATTATCAGTGATCCCACCGGCGCCACGATTGCCATGTTTCAACCGAAGTAAAGCGGCGTCTGCTCAAGTGAGTATCCCAGGTTAGCGTCCAAAAGACGGACGCGAACCTGGGGCACAAAGCGCAAGAGCTTGGTGGAGATTCTTGTTGCAGCGACAAAATGCCCCGCCCTAGCAAAAGAAGCTAGAACGGGGCACCCTAAAGTCGACAGCTTTTTACTTCGGCGCCTTCTTGCTGACGATGTTCAGCTCCACTACCTGACCATCCGGATTTTTCACCAGCAATACTTTGCCGTTCAGCTTGGTAGGAAATTCTTTTCCGGCGGTCCAGTCTAGAAAAACGGCAGCCGGGGCGCTGGCGCGGCAATTGTAGACCCAGTCGCCCAGGCGCATCGACATCTTGTACTGCTCCGAATTTTCCATGTGCTGTGCGCTCGCCGCAACTCTTTCGAAGGCGACAACTCTGGCCATCTGATAGCCATCGTCGGCGCCTTGCGCAAAGGCAAGCACCGCAGCCATGGCGATACAGCACGATAGAACAACCACGCGTGTCTTCATTGGATTTCCTCTCTGTTGGTCAAACTCTCCCGTCAACAGCTACCCGAAATACTCCACAATCTCCAACGGTTGGCCGGACTATCCGGCATATCCCCTCGGATGCGACTGGTGCCACTCCCACGCGCTGCGCACAATCGCTTCCACATCCGAGTGCTGCGGATTCCAGCCAAGCACTCGCTTGATCTTCTCCGAGCTCGCCACCAATACCGCCGGATCTCCAGGGCGGCGCGGCTCCTCGATCGCCGGGATAGCTTTCCCGGTAACTTTGCGCGCGATTTCGATGATGTCGCGCACGCTGAATCCGCTGCCGCTTCCCAGATTGCAGATCAGTTGCTCATGCTCGGCCAGTCCGTCGAGCGCCAGCAAGTGCGCCGTCGCCAGATCCTCGATGTGAATGTAGTCGCGAACACACGTACCATCTTTCGTGGGATAGTCCGTCCCATAAATCGCGATTGACTTGCGCTGACCGAGCGCCACCTGCAGAACCAGCGGGATGAGATGCGTCTCCGGCCGGTGCGCCTCGCCGCGATCGCGAGTCCCGCCGGCAGCGTTGAAGTAACGCAAGCTGGCGTAGCGCAATCCGTGGGAGCGGTGGAACCAGGCCAGCATCCGCTCCACCACCAGCTTCGATTCGCCGTAAGCGTTGGTCGGATCCAGTGGGTCGTCTTCCGTGATGGGAATTTGTCGCGGCTCGCCATAAACCGCAGCCGTCGAGGAGAACACGAAGCGCGGCACTTTATGTTTCAAAACCGCGCGCAACAGGGTAAGGGAGCGGGCGGAATTGTTCTCGAAAAAGATCTCGGGCGAGATCATCGACTCGCCGGCTTCGATGAACGCAGCAAAGTGCATTACCGCATCGAAACGCCCGGCCTGGAAGATGCTGTCCAGAATTTGTGCATCCCCCGTATCGGCTAGCACAAACTCGGCAGCCGCGGGCACGGCCTGCTTCTTGCCTTTGCTCAAGTTGTCCAGAACGGTGACCGAGTGCCCGCTCTGTAACAGGCGATCGGCCACCACGCTTCCGATGTACCCCGCACCGCCCGTGACCAGGACCCGCATCAAGCTCCCCGTAAGGCTATGGAATTAGGAATCGATTGTAACGGGTGAAATCTGCTCAGACCTAGTAGACCGCTGCATGTGTACAAGCGCTGGACACTCAACGATCAAGACTTGGACATCAGCGCATTTTAGAGTCGCCAGGCTGCCGGTTCACGAGTCCTAACTGACAGATAGCGCATGACTTATTTTCCACAGCTAAGGCTGGCAAGCAGCTTGCTGTAGCGATATGGCACGTTAGCATCATCGGGTGCTGGCACTTAGATGATGACGCCGGCTTTCCGATGTGGAAGAGCCCCTAAGCCGTCTTGTCTTAACGCTCGGTACCGATTATGGGACCGAGAGTGGCGAAGCCTTGCCATCCCTGTTTCAGGAGCCCTTCGACGATGGAAGTGCAGCATCGGAAATGCTGGCTGGCTGCTTATACCCGCTCGCGACACGAGCATCAGGTCGCCAATCAACTGAGATCGAAAGATCTCGAATTCCTATTACCGACGTTCGAGCGCACGGTTCGCTGGTCTGACCGCATCAGGCGCTCTTCCGCTCCGCTCTTTCCCGGTTATGTCTTTGTCCACGTCTCCGACTCGGAGCGGGTTCCGGTGTTGCAGACGATAGGCGTGGTCAATCTGGTTTGCATCGCCGGCAAAGCTGCGGTTCTGCACGACGAAGAAGTTGAGCGGCTGCGCGCCTGCTGTCTGCGGCCGAGCGGCATCGAACCCTATCCCTATCTGCAAATCGGACACCGGGTTCGGGTCAAGCACGGTCCTTTCGCCGGATGGGAAGGCACGCTGGTGGAAAAGTCGAATGCGCGCCGGCTGATTATCAGCGTTCATCAGATCATGAAATCGGTAGCCATCAACATCCACGGCGCCGACGTGGAAAGCCTTTCGTGAACATGCAATGCCTACCTTATGAACTCCGCACAAATTAGAAGCGTTTTGACGAGTAACGACATGACCGGGCCGTTTGCGCCTTCAGCGGACATGGGCCGGCTCGACCCAGTCCGACTGGTATCGCGACTGACTGGAATCGTTTTCCCCCGGCGATCGACAATCCTGCCGCCGAAAATGGAACTGTACGACCCGGCGAAGCGCCTCCTCGACCTGATCGTCTCTTCGGTCGTGCTAGTCCTCTTTTCACCGTTATTTGCAATCATCGCAGCGCTGGTGAAAATCACATCGGCAGGACCCGTGCTCTTCCGCCAGGATCGGGTTGGACGTGCGGGCGCTCTGTTTACGATCTACAAATTCCGCTCAATGTTTGAACAGGCGCCCAGCTATGGATATTCCCCCAGCACCGCACAGGATCCGCGCATCACTCGCTTGGGCCGCTTTCTGCGTCGCACCAGCCTGGACGAATTTCCGCAATTCCTCAATGTGTTTCTGGGACAAATGTCGCTGGTCGGGCCGCGACCAGAGATGCCATTCATCGTCGCGCAGTACAACCACAAGCAGCGGCGGCGGTTGTCGGTGAAACCCGGTATCACTGGCCTGTGGCAGATCAGCCCGCACCGTGGATGCCCGATTCACCATCATTTGGAATACGATTTTTATTATCTTCGCCACCGCAGCCTCAGGCTTGATGCTGCCATTGTGCTGCAAACCTTCCTCTTCGCCGCGCGCGGAGTCTGAACTCCAACTCGAACCTATCTCACAAATCAATACCTCATCGATTTGTGTCAGGGCCTGGCTTTAGCCGGGCCGGCAAGCTCGCTTCTTCGTCCAGGCTTTAGCCTCTGCAAAAAGCCCCAGAGGCTAAAGCCCAGGTCATAGCGCCGTTTTGCGGCACGTCTGAAATAGCCTGCCCTGAGCGTAGCCGAAGGGTGCCCTGACACAAATCGCCACTTCGTCTGATTTCTGAGACGGCTTCTAAACTCCTTCTTCTTCGGGCCGGGAGAACGATATGCGCATCGCTGTAGTCGGAGCCGGTTACGTCGGACTGGTTTCCGCAGCTTGCATGGCTGAGATCGGGCACGACGTGATCCTGGTCGACGCCGACGTCAATAGAATCGCAGATCTCAATCGCGGCGAAGTTCCCATTCACGAGCATCTGTTGCCGCAACTGCTGCAGCGGCACCGCGGCAAGCGACTAACGTTTTCTTCGTCGGTGCGAGCTGCGGTAGTGGAATCGGAGGCTGTTTTTATCACCGTGGGCACCCCGCAGGCCGACGGCGGCGAGCCGGATTTGTCCTACGTCGAATCCGTCGCAGCCGAGATTGCTTCGGCCATCTCCGGGCCCAAGCTGGTGGTGGAGAAGAGCACGGTTCCGGTTTGCACCTGCGAGTGCATTCGCAAGGTTTTGCTGCTGCACGGTGTCGAGCCTGGACACGTTTCGGTCGCCTCCAATCCCGAGTTCCTGCGCGAAGGCACCGCGGTCACCGACTTCCTCTTTCCCGACCGTATCGTGATGGGCGTCGATGACGATTTCAGCGCAGCCATGCTTTACAGCATTTATCGTCCTTTGACCGAAGGCACGTATTACCGGCAGGAGGGCGCGACTCCCTGCCCTGGGATGCAACCCACCACCATACAAACCATCGTCACCAACGCCAGGAGCGCCGAGCTTATCAAGCATGCGTCCAACGCCTTTCTGGCGATGAAAATTTCCTACATCAACGTAGTGGCCAACATAGCCGAAACTGTCGGCGCCGACATCGATCAGGTATGCGCTGGTATCGGCTCCGATCCGCGGATTGGCCGGCAATTTCTGCAGGCCGGAATCGGTTATGGCGGTTCGTGCTTCCCCAAGGATGTGTCCGCGTTTCATTCCGTGGCGCTGCAGTGCGGTATCGATTTCTCACTTCTGGCAGAGGTCACGAGAATCAATACAGAGCAGCGCCGTAATTTTGTGCGGAAAGTTCGGAATGCATTGTGGACGCTCCGAGGCAAACGGATCGGCGTCCTGGGTCTGGCGTTCAAGGGCGGTACAGACGATATTCGCGAGTCGCCGGCTATCGCTATCATTCAGGACCTGCTGAAGGAGGGCGCCAGCGTATGCGCCTATGATCCCGCTGCCATGCTGAAAGCGCGAGAGGTCTTCCCTGCGGGGTCAATCCAATATGCGGACAACGAGTACCAGGCTGCCGCCCAGCGCGACGCTTTACTGGTGCTGACCGACTGGCTGCAGTTCGCCCAACTGGATCTGGCTAAGCTGCGTGGGCTCATGAAGCTTCCAATTGTCGTTGACGGTCGCAATCTCTTTAACCCCAGCCACATGGCGGCCGCCGGCTTCTTGTACTACAGCGTAGGACGTCCTCTCCAGATCACCGGGAGCATGCCTAATTTGTGGCATGGAATTCATTTTGGGGCGCAGCCGGTCAGCCTGCTGCAGGCGGGTTGGCTCGATGCTCAGCGAGGAACGCAGAAGGCCCTGGTTTCGACGTGATTCTGCCGAGCGAAATCGAAATACCGGCATCCGCGCCGACTGAGCTGCGTCAGCGCCGTCGCTACGATATCCAATTGCAGGAAGAACTGTTGCTGCCCGAGGTGGGCAGAATGTTGCGCACGCGACGCTCCCTCATTGTGGGATGCATGCTCGCAGGCCTGCTGCTGGCGGGATTCTACATTGTTGTTCGCAGCTCACGTTACGAGTCAACCGCCCGCATCGAAGTCAGCCCGATGGGAACGAACGCGCTGGGTCTGGACGAGTTGAGCTCGAGGATGCTCAGCACCAACGATACAACCCTACAGCTCCAAAGCGCGGTGACGGTTCTGCAGAGCAATACCATCGCTCTCGCCGTCATGCAGCAAGTGAAGATGGCCGAGAGGAAAGACTTTGCCGGCCGATGGGTGCAACCGCCCGGCACCAGAGTTGCCGATCTCTCGCCCGAAGTACGCGACAAACTGTTGCTGCGCTTTGAAAAGAACTTTCGGGTCGAGATCGTCCCCAAGACCGACATCATCAGCGTGCAGTTTCGGGCCAAGGATCCGAAGCTGGCGGCCGGCGTGGTCAACGCCACGATCAGTAGCTATGCCGAGCGGAATTTCCGTGTCAGCTACGACTCGGCTTCTCAGGTTTCCAGCTGGCTGTCGAGGCAGATGGGCGATCTGAAGCTCAGGGCCAAGGATGCCCAGGAGAAGTTGGCGGCGCTGCAGAAACAGCGCGGGCTGATCGGGGTGGATGAGACCGACAACATCGTCACCGACAAGCTCAAAGAACTGGATGAGCAGCTCACCGCTGCCGAGTCGGACCGGATCGTCAAAGAAGCGCGCTACCGAATTTCCCGCTCGGGCAATCCGGAATTGATCGCCTCGGCTGTTCCCGAGCCTACTCTGCAGGTGCTGCGCTCCCAGCAAGCCCAGCTGCGCGTGGAGCATGCGCGGCTGAGCACCAAGTTCGGCGAAGGCTATCCCAAGCTGGCTGAACTGGGCAACGAGATGGCGCAGGTCGACACCGCAATCAAAGCGGAACTGAAGAACCTCGCCGAGCGCTATCAGAATGAATACCTGGCCGCCGCCGACTCGGAGAAAATGCTGCGGGCAAAAGTTGAAGAGCAAAAGCAGAAGGCTTTCGACCTGAATCAGGGGGCCGCGCAATACGCAATCCTGAAGCGGGAAGTCGAGGCCACGCAGGGACTATATGAAACGCTGCAATTGAAATTGCAGCAGGCCGGCATTGTCGCCGGTCTGGCGTCAGCCAACATTGGAGTGGTTGAGCCGGGACAGGTTCCGTCGGAGCCGATCGATCCGCGACCGGTTCTCGACTTGGCATTGGGCCTCGGTTCGGGACTGATGCTGGGAGTTCTTTCGGCCGTAGGTATGGAGGCGCTGGATACCACGGTTCGCACCGGCGAGGAAGTTGAGAGCGCCTGTGGTCTTCCAACCTTGGCGCTGATTCCTCAAGTAATTTTGCGCGACCCGGTGTCGCGGGCGAACAGACATCTGCCGCTCGAGCAAACGCTTCGCCTGCGTCTGGTCGCCCACCAGTTGCCGCAATCGCACGCGGCCGAGTCCTACCGCAGCCTGCGGACTTCACTGCTACTTACCTCCGGCGCCAAGCCTCCGCAAGTTCTCGTCGTCACCAGCTCAATGCCTGCGGAGGGCAAGACCTTAACCGCTGTCAACTGCGCTACCGTGCTGGCGCAGCAGGGCGCAAAGGTCCTGCTGGTGGACTCTGATCTGCGTCAGCCTTCCCTTCACCTTGCCTTCAAGATTCCCCAAGAGCCGGGACTGAGTACTGTTCTGGCAGGCGCGTGCCTGGCAGAAGAGGCCACATCATTCACCAGCATCCTGCCCAATTTGAGCGTTCTGCCCTCGGGGCCAGCCGATTGTTGCCCAGCGGACAGGCTGGCGTCGCCGAAAATGCTCGACCTGCTTGAGCATTGGCGCTCGCGTTATGACCACATCGTTCTGGATACCCCGCCGGTATCGATGTTTACCGACGCGGTGTTGCTTGGCGCCCATGCCGATGCGGTGGTGCTAGTCGCTCGCTCGGGCGAGACCACGAAATATTCCTTGCGCCATGCCTGCGATTTGTTGCAGCGCGCCAACGTAAAGCTCGCCGGCGTCGTGCTGAATGGAATGGATCAGAAGTATGAACGATCCTACTACCGGCGTTACGGCTACGGGCGTGGAAGTGAGGCGAGATTCGTTGACAACTAAGTGCATTACGAAGCGGCGGCGTCTGCCATGCGGCCGGCTACTGATCGGGACCTTGATTGTGCTCATCGCAGCCAGAATCGTCGCCGGCGCTCAGCAGTCGCAGCTTGCGCAGACAACATCCCCTTCGCATCCTTCCTATGCGCTGTTGCTCGACGCCGGTGATCTGCTCGACGTTCGCGTCTTCGACACGCCTGATCTTTCAGAGAAACTGCGCGTCGATCAGGGCGGCGAGATCACTTTGCCGGTAGGCGGTGCGCTAAGAGTGCAAGGCCTGACTGCCGAGCAGGCGCAGACTGCCATCGAAGAGCGATTTCGTCAGAGGAGCATCCTGCGCGATCCTCACGTCGAAGTTTTCGTCCTCGAATATGCCAGCCAGGGAGTAACCGTTGCCGGAGAAGTCAAACTGCCGGGAGTCTATCCCTGGTCGGGTAAGCGTACGGTCCTTGACTTCGTCTCCGTGGCAGGCGGCGTCACGCCCGCCGCATCCAAGACGTTCACCTTGACCCACAAAAGTCCCGCCGCTCCGGTTGTGACGGCCGAGCTGAGCGACACATCACCCATCGCCGACGTCGAACCGGGCGACCTTATCGTGATTACCCGGGCAGGCGTCGTTTACGTGGTGGGCGACGTTGGCAAGCCGGGCGGATACCTGATCGAGAACAAGGAAACCATCACCGTGCTGCAGGCGCTGGCTCTGGCTCAGGGCATGAACAAGACGGCCAAGTACGACGCCAAGCTGATTCGCAATTCGCCTGCAGGCCGAACCGAAGCTGATCTTCCGTTGAAGAAAATTTTGGCGAATCAGGTCACCGACCCCAGGCTGCAGGACGGCGACATTCTCTTTGTTCCAGTCAGCGGCGGCAAAGAATGGGCCGACAAAAGCATGACTTCCGTTCTGCAAATGGCTGTCGGCGTGGTCATCTACGGCAGGTTCTAGCATGTGGACTTTCTCCAGCGGAACTTATCGGCGCGGATTATGGATCGCCTTTTTCGGCCTCGATGGCGCAGGCAAATCCGCGGTAATTCAGGAATTGGCCGGCAAACTCGCGCGCGACTTTTCCGGCATCACAAGATTTCACTTTCGTCCCAGATTTCGTTCGCACGATAGGGATATGGAGCCAGTGACCGATCCTCATGCGCAACCGCCTCGGGGTACATGGGTGTCGCTGGGAAAGCTGCTCTATTGGCTGCTGGACTGCTGGTTCGGATATTTCCGCACGATTCGTTCAGCATCACGCTCCCAGATCGTAATTTTCGATCGCTACTTGCCCGATATTCTGATCGACCCGGCCCGTTACCGCTTGCCGGTTTCCTGTAGGTGGTTCGCCAGGATGGTCGTGCGGCTGGCGCCGAGCCCCGACCTATGCATTCTGCTGGATGTCCGCGCTGAAGTCGCACAGCAGAGAAAGAAGGAGGTGCCGCTTGCCGAATCGCAGCGTCAACGGGCCGCGTATCTAACCATGTTCCGGGGAATGCCGAGGACGTTCATCGTCAACGCGGGCTGCCCGGTCGAAGAAGTAGCGCAACAAGTCGCCGCGGTGATTTTCAGCGCGTGCACCGGCCGCTCATTGCAATCACACGAGGCTCCCCTCATTGCCGGCCTGTGACGCACTCGAACAAGCTCTTGCGGCGCTGCCACTAAGCGGGATAGACGGACCGGCTGAGAAGTTCCTGGTGCTTCCCGCAGAAGGTGAACCGCGCTGGCTCTTGCCGCAGAGTTGCCGCAATGTGGACTCAGTCCTGTCGAGTTGGTCACCTTATAGGATTTCGTCCCGAGTGAAGTGGCAGGCCATCCGGGCCGCCCACCGCATAGGCGTGTCGCGTTGGCTGCCGAACTCGCGGACAGCAGAAATCACCAGCGCGGCCAGAATTGATTGGCGCCGCCTGGGATGGAACGGCAGTCGGCAGCCGTTGCCGGTCATTTATGTCGGCACTCCGGGTGTGTCGCGCAAGGCGGTCGTCCATCTCGTCAACAGCGATACCGGGCATTGCGATGCCATCGTCAAAGTACCGCTTGCCGCGGGAGCTCGTCAGGCCATCCTTCGCGAAGCCCACATGTTAGCCAGTCTGGCCGAAGAAAAATACCCTGCCGCGCCGCACCTGATTCATGTGGATCACGGGCGCAGCGTCAGTACGCAAACCTTTGTTCCCGGGATATCGGGAGAACGGCGATTCGGCGCGCAGTGCGCCAACCTGCTGCGATCGTTGATGCTCAAGGACGAGACCACGACCATCGCGCAACACGCCGAGGCCCTGCAGGAATCGGCTGCTTGGGATTCGCAGCCGGAGATCAGGTCGGCAGTGCTTTCCGAGTTAGACGACACCCATTTGCTGCCGGCCTGTTGGATACATGGCGACTTTGCGCCCTGGAACATCAAGCAGCAGCCGGGCCAGGAGTTGCTGCTCATCGACTGGGAAGATGCCCGGCGCGGCGGCTTGCCACTGCAGGATTTCTTCCACTTCCTGCATATGCAGGATTACCTGTTCGGCCTGAGCCCCACGACTCACTTCGCCGCCGGCGAAGGGTTCGCCCGAACCATAGGCGTCGCGCCAACCCGATGCCGCAAACTCGAAATCGCCTATCTCGCCGCCTCTTACCTGAAATGCGACGCGCAGAAAGATCGCGCGCAGGCCGATTTTCTGCTGAGATCACTCGACGCCACATTGCGAGCCCGCCCTCGCCCGCTTGTCATTCTCAGCCGGAAGCCCTCTGATCCGCATCGCAGCGCTGGGCCATCTGCCGATCACTCGCAGCAGATCAGGGCGCAGCTCTTCGCCGCGATGATCGCGCAGTTCAACTCGGCCGGGATTCGTTATTGCGTTCTCGGCGGTTACGAACAGGAAGCCGGTACCGCGTCCTCGGATGTTGACATCATGGTTCATCCGCTCGATATGCCGCGTATCCAGCCATTGCTGGGGGAGAGCGCCAGGCGCTGCGGCGGATTGCTGGTTCAGGCCATGCGACATGAGACCACGGGCTGCTATTTCATCCTCGCCAAACACGACGGACGCCGCACCGGCTTCCTCGATCCTGATTGCTGCACGGATTATCGCCGCAAGGGCCGTCTGTGGATGCCGGCGCGCGAGGTCATTGCCGGACGCCAGCGTTATCAGAACTTCTATGTGCCATCGATCGCAGATCAGTTCATCTATTACCTGCTGAAGAGGGTCCTCAAGCAATCTATTACCGCACATCAACTCAGGCGATTGCAGCATCTGCGTTCATCTCATCCAGCAGAATGTCGCCTGAGGTTGACGAGGTTCTGGCCGCAAATCACGGCGCTGGCGATCCAGCATGCTTTGGTCGAGCAAGACCTCACCTGGTTTGAGAGCCGCCTGCCGGACTTGCTGGTGGCGTTGAACAGATCGACCCCGGTTGAGTGTCGATTCGAGCGCTGCGCGGCGACATCCCGCGATCTGTTTCGACAGCTGCGACGCGCTTTGTTCCCAACCGGAACGTCGGTGCTGGTAACGGGGGGTGAAAGCGGCCTTCGTTCAACCGCCGCCGACGGACTGCTGCAAATGTTGTCTCCCGCATTTCGCTGGACGGCCA
This sequence comes from uncultured Acidobacteriaceae bacterium, assembly GCA_963833305.1. Classification (GTDB taxonomy): domain Bacteria; phylum Acidobacteriota; class Terriglobia; order Terriglobales; family Acidobacteriaceae; genus Bog-257. The sequence goes on from CAWHXN010000012.1 coordinate 89,948, forward strand.
GAGCCAAGCTGCCGAGTGGATTCATGTCCTCTGTGTCTTTCGCTGCAAAAGCGTTTTGGGCGCGCCGACGTTCTACGCTGTCGATAGCAACGGACGATTCCGAGGACGCAGGCGTGGGGCTGCCGGGCATTGGGTCCGGGTTAATTCGCCTGCTCTTTCGTCCAGACCTGATATTCGTGCTGGAAGCTTCAACTCTCGACACAGAGCCCGCTTTGCAAGCTACCAGTTATTCGTCGATGCGTCCGCGGACTTGCACAATTCATCTCAACACCGATTCGAATCCCGACGAACTCATCGCCGAAGCGGCACTCGCGCTGTTCTCGGCTGGCTGGCTTCACGCCTGAAGCGGAGACAGCCGGCGGCAAGTTCGTCTGCTCATGCCGACGATTCCTTTAGCCATATCGCAGAGCAGGTCGAACTGCGCTCCGCAGGACTGGATTAAGTGGCCCGAATTCTGCTGTCGGCCTACGCATGCGAGCCCGGTCGGGGATCGGAACCCGGCGTGGGCTGGAGCTGGGCTACGGAACTGGCGCAATTCGGACATGCTGTAACCGTCATCACCCGGGCCGACAATCGCTCAGCAATCGAACAGAATGCGTCGTCCTCAGAGTGCGGCCTTACGTTTATCTACTACGATCTACCGCACTGGATACAGCGCTGGAGGCGGCTTCCCGGCGGCAGGCAAGCCTATTACATCCTCTGGCAATGGTTTGCGGTTCGCCGCCTGCGACAACTTTTCTCTCCGCTGCCATTCGATGTAGTACATCACGTAACCTACGTCAGCGCCCGCTATCCCAGCTTCATGGGATTGCCGGGCATTCCATTTTTCTTCGGCCCGGTTTCCGGCGGCGAAGACGTTCCCCCGCGTCTTCGCTCCGGATTCTCGGCCGGTGCGCGTTGCCGGGAATGGCTCCGCGACCTTTCAAATTTTCTTGTGCCCTTCGATCCACTAATGCGTCACACCTTCCGGCATGCCGACAAGATCCTGGTCACACGCGACACGCTCGCACTCGTGCCCCGGTGCTGGCATCGCAAGTGCGAGATCCAGTTGGCGATCGGACTATCGAGTCCGTACTTGTCGAATGCACGGGCGGCCCGAAAGCTCGCCGCGCATCCTCCGCTGTTGCTCTTCGTCGGACGGCTGCTCGAGTGGAAAGGCCTCGCTGTCGCTCTGCGGGCGGTAAGCGCCATCCATCAAGATTTCCCCGGGCTTCGGTTCGTAATCGCCGGGGACGGACCCGCGCGGACCGGGCTGGCGAAACTCAGCCATCAGCTGGGACTGACTGACATCGTGGAATGGGCCGGGTGGCTAACCCAGCCAGAACTGGAGCAATACTACCGCACCGCTGATCTGCTGCTGTTTCCCAGCATGCGCGACTCCGGCGGGATGGTCGTGCTGGAGGCCCTGGCTCACGGTGTACCGGTGTTGTGTACCGATCTCGGCGGTCCCGGACAGATCGTAAACGACACTTGCGGCCGTGCCGTACCAACCGGCGGCTTGAACCAGGAGCAGCTCGCCGGCAAATTTGCGCAGGCATTGCGTGAGTTCCTCGACGTCCCTGATCGCATGGACTCGCTGTCCAACTGGGCCAGTGCACGAGCGCAACAGTTCGACTTTCGCAATCTGGCGCAGCTGGTTCATCCGCCGCCAGCCGTAAGATCCAGAGTGCGACACGTATGACGACGGCGCCGCTTTACTCCATCTCGTCGTACAACCCGGCGGCGGGGTCCAGGACGCGAAGCTGGGCCGCCGACTTCTGCCGAGGATTGCTTTGCTGCGCGCTGTTTTCCGTCATATTTGTTCCGGAATTCTCGCGCGATGGAAACGGAAGTACGTGTTCGTTCCTGTACATCAAGGCTGCTGGAGGTTTTCGTTTCGTCGATCTGGCGATCTTCGTCCTGGTGTTGTGTCACGTCGTCGCCCTGGGCTGCTCGCGACTCAAAACAATTCATTTCCCGCGAGCGCTCCTGCTTCCCGGATTCGCGTTTCTTGGCTGTGTTGGGATCGCCATGGCCTACGGCGGCGTGCATGGTGGAAGCAACTTCTTCTTCGACTGGCGGGGCTTGGCTCTGGGTATCGGCTTGTATTTCGTCTGGTCCTTCTGGATCCAGAATTCCTGCGACGTCGACGCTGTCGTGCGGCTGTTTGCGGTTTACATGGCCGCCCGCATGGCGCTGCTATACCTGCTGTTCCTCGCCGGCTATCGCGACACGCTGGCCGGCGTTTCCATTCCCATCTTCGACGGGCCTGCTCTGTCGTGCATTGTCTTTAGCGGATTGCTGGCGTTTGGTTACGCGCAATCCACGGATAACCGCATGCACAAACTGCTTTGGGGCGGGCTGGCAACCGCTGCCTATGCGATGGTGCTGCTGTGCTTCCGGCGAACGTATTGGGGAGAGTTGGGATTAGGCACCCTCATCCTGCTTCTGCTGCGGAAACGTCACCGCCTGCGCAACGCCGTCTTTCTAGGAGTCGCACTCTGCGTGACTGCCGGTGTCTTGGGTAGTTCGTTTGCGAGCCGGATACAGAGTTTCGACGTGACGAGCGCTGACAACGAATTCAACGCCGACAACTCCGACCATCTACTCGATCTGGCCGATGCGTGGGACCAGGTGCGGCAATCGCCGGTGATGGGCATCGGATTGGGAACGTCCTATCCCACCTGGCGCATCAAGAACTGGAAAACAGAATCGGTGATGGTTCACAATGCGCCGCTGCACGTCTGGCTTAAGTACGGCCTCGCCGGCCTGGTCTGCTATCTGTGGTTCCACCTCGCGCTGCTGCGCTGGTTGTATCGCCGATCCCGCTCGCAACGATCGGCCGGTGCGTTATCAAGCGTGGCCTTTGCCTATCTTGCAGCGCAATTTGCCATGACGCTCACATTCGCTCCGTGGCCCTATTCTGAATTGCAATTGACGACATTGATTTCCTTCATCCTGGCAGCAGCAATGATGAATGAAAGCGCGCAGAAGCGGCGCGCCGAGCCGGTTTTATGACCTTTCCAACCTTTTCTGTCATCACTCCTTCTCTCAATAGCGAAGAGTTCATTGAAGACGCGATTTTAAGCGTCTCACACCAGCCGGGCGTCGCCGCAGAGCACATCGTGATGGACGGCGCTTCCACCGACAACACCTTGGCCGTCGTGAAGCGCTACTCAGAAGTGCAATGTATTTCAGAGCACGATCGGGGGCAGTCTGAAGCCATCAACAAAGGCTTTCTGCGGGCTACCGGAGACCTGGTCGGCTGGCTAAACGCCGACGACTACTACTTGCCCGGAGGGCTGGAGGCCATCGCCTGCGCCGCCCAGTTACATCCCGAAGCCGATGTGATCTACGGCGACTGCGTCTTCGTCGATAGCGCCGGAAAGATCGTTCGCTCCAAAGTTGAGCATGACTTCGATCATTCCGTTCTCATGTACTTCGGCTGCTATATTCCATCGACTGCAACGTTCTTCCGCCGCCGCATTATCGACGCAGGAGTCCTGTTGGATTGCGACTACCGGGTCTGCATGGACTTCGAGTATTTCGCCCGCCTGGCACATGCCGGATACAGGTTCTGCTATGTGCCGCAGTTCATCGCGGCGTTTCGCTGGCACGGAAGCAATGTCAGCCTGAAACAACTGGCACGAAGGGCAGAAGAGCGCCGGCTGGTACAACGGAGATTCAGCGGGAAACAACTGTCCCAGCCGACTCTCGACTTGCTGGCAAACCTGCATCGCGTCAAGCGAATCGTGCGCAAGACGCTCAGCGGGAATCTGACGCGCGAGTTGCGCCTCAACCGCATGCTCGGCCGCGATACGCTCTGGCTCAATGACCGCGCCGGCCGGCAAACATGCAAAGCCCTAGCGTCCTTGTAATTCATAACCGGTATCAACAATTTGGCGGAGAAGACGCCGTAGTCCGGGCCGAGGTCGATTTGCTCCGCCGCACCGGACATCGCGTCGTGCAGTATGTGCGCGACAACGCTGCCCTCGCCAACTGGCCGCCGTTACGGAAAGCTCCTCTGTTTTTCAGTACGACCTGGGATCGAAGCGCCTATGCAGAGATTCGCGCCCTGATCGAGAAAGAACGTCCTGACATTGCGCACTGCCACAATCTGCTGCCGCTGGTAAGTCCGGCCGCCTACTACGCCTGCAAGTCGGCGGGCGTGCCGGTAGTGCAGACGCTCCACAATTATCGGCTGTTCTGCCCAGCCGGAACCTGCTTCCACCAAACTGCGGTCTGTACAAAGTGCACTCGCAGCCTGACCAGCTCAGTCAGGCAGGCATGCTATCGGGGTTCGCGACCGCAAACCGCTGCCTTGGCTCTCATGTTGACTGCGCATCGTTGGTGCGGAACCTGGAATCATGCCGTCGATGCTTATCTCACTCCCAGTAGCTTTTGTCGCGAGTACTTCATCGCCGCCGGGCTACCTGAAGCAAAAGTACATCTCAAGCATAACTTTCTTGAGCGCGACCCTGGCCAGCGCACCAATCGCGGCGACTACACTTTGTTTGCCGGGAGGCTGAGCCCGGAAAAGGGCGTCTTGGAAATGCTGGACGTGTGGCAGCGCCTTCCCCACGTACCTTTGCTGGTCGCCGGGGAGGGTCCGCTATATGACGAGGCACGCGGCCTGGTCGAACGCTCAGCCGGCGGGCACATCAAGTTGCTGGGCCAGCTCGATCCGCAACAAACCATTGCTTACATGAAAGGCGCACGCTTTTTGATCTTTCCCAGTCGCTGGTACGAGCCCTTCGGCCTGGCTTTGATTGAGGCAGCCGCATGCGGTGTGCCCGCCATCGCTTCGCGCATTGGCGCGATTCCGGAGCTGGTCATCGACAACCAGACTGGGATGCTATTCGATCCTGACGACTTTGGTGAACTGATCGACAAAGTGCAATGGGCTTGGACTCATCCCGTAGAACTGGACGCCATGGGCAGTGCAGCTCGCCGCCTCTATGAGCGCGAGTTTACCGCCGAAAAGAACTACCAGGCGCTGATGAACGTGTATCACAAGGTGGCATGCAACTGATGCGCCGGTCAGCGGGCAGACTCACCTGCCTTCTGCTAATGCTGGCTGCGCTGACCCCAGGCTCCAGCCGCGCGCAATCGACGGCGTCCGCGGCCAGTGACCGAGCCAGAGCACTGCGCGAAATCGAGGCGTCGCAAACTTCAAATCTTAATGCCGTGCCGGCATTGGTTGACCGGTCGCTGGATCGGCAGGTCCACACCGATGTGCAGGAAATAGCCAGTGATCCCAGTCTGGCTGGAGTCGACGCAAACGATCCTGATGGCAGAGCCAGCGGTTTATCCACATCTTCGGCTGAGCTGCAGATCCGATCGCGGACAATTTCGCCCACAGCCACCTCCTGGAGTCATTTGCCGGCAGCAGTGCCCACGACCCAAGCAGAGCCAGCATTATCGGACTTGCCGGAGCAACCCGTAGATCAACCGATTCTTTTTCCGGCTGAGTCGATAGCGAGCGCAGCATGCGATCGTTTTTCTCCCGACATAAGCGCAAGGGATCCTGACACGAATTCCAGTCGCCCGGCGGCCCGGTCTCGCAGCCAAGCCCAGCGGCGGGAGAGAGCAAAGCGTCAGGCCCGCGAACTGGAGAAGATGTCAGATCAACAATGCGGCCAGCTGCGCTCGGGCGAGACGGAATGCCGATTGAAACTCAAGAAAAATCACGCTGACGTTTCGCCAGACGACCTTCAAAGCTGGCGGTAGCAATCCCGGGACCGAAGTCGACTGACAGCTTACTTTCAAGATGAGCGACGCAGATGAACAGAGTGTCGCGGCCTGAAAAGCAGATCCCTCGCCGACTAAAGTCGACTCGTGATGACAAAGATGGACGAACCGTGGCGAGTCGACTCGTGATGACAAATGAACGACGAATCGTGGCTCAATTAAACCTACTTCCCTTCGAAATCACCTCAGCCACGCTCTCAGCAAACGCCGTAAGATTTCGTTCTTAAACCTCTACTTCAACCAAGGACAATTCATGACACTCATATCAGCACTTATCAGTACTGTACTTCTGGTTTCTACTCCCAACGTAACTACCATGATCTCCATCACCGGCAACTCCGTCGCCCAGATGCAAGGCGGCTTTCAGACAGATATGTGGCCGTTGTTGCCCGGCGGCGATATCAGCATCTTTGGGCAGTACAGCATGACCTGCAACGAATTATTGCAGCAAGGCCCAACCGGGCTTCCCTTGATTTTGGCCATGGCGCCCGCATCTTCCCGTGTGGTTGTTCTATACGACGTCGGCAATGACATTCATACCGGAGTTCCTGTACAAACTCATATCGCTTGCATGCAGCAGACTATCCAGGACTTCTACCAACGCAATCCATCCGTCAAGATCGTGCTAACCAACCAGCTTCCCTGGGGCCAAGGATTTTCTGCTCAATGGGCAGTGGTATCAGCGCGGAGACGACGGCGTTCTATGCGCGGGATATTTTGACGCCCGAACTGTAATCGCCCAGTACAACCAGGCTTACGCTACCACCGACTGGAACCAGGGCTTGCCGCCTGGAACCGTCACGCTGGTGGATGTATGGACACCCAATGCTCTTCCCAGCGGATTTGGCAATCCGCAGTACATCAAGGGCGGCTGCCTGGTCCATCCCGACCTGCCTAATCAGTGGACACCGGCCTGGCAGCATTTCACGGCGCCGGTAACGCAAGCGGTCAACGCACTGCTACAAGACTAGTAATAACGCTTCAACGCGAGCTTGGACTGACGCCCGTCAGTCCCGGCTCGCCGGTAGAGTCGCACAATAATCGCTCGGCAGCGGATGGAACACCCATTCCCGCAAAGCTACCCAAGCCTGCATTTGTCGTCTGTCTATTTCTCGTTCATAAGGGGCGTCTGCAAATGAAATCAGCAACTCGTGTTTTAGTCACCGGAGCAGGAGGCTTTATTGGTCATCATCTGGTCAAGCGGCTCAAGGCAGAAGGATGTTGGGTTCGGGGCGTAGACATTAAAGAGCCGGAATTCGAACCTAGCGTGGCCGATGAATTTGAACTACTCGATCTTCGCTATTGGCACAATACGCTTCAGGCCACCAATCACATGAACCAGGTTTACAATCTCGCGGCCGACATGGGGGGCATTGGATACATCACGGCCAAACTGGCCGACATTGCGCGCAACAATATCCTCATCAACGCTCACATGCTGGAAGCCTGCCGCCTGAACGGCATCAAGCGCTTCCTGTTTTCATCCTCCGCTTGCGTGTATGCGGGCTACAAACAAAACACCGTTGACGTGGTTCCCCTGCGAGAAGAAGACGCGCATCCGGCCGATCCCGAGGCCGGCTACGGATGGGAAAAGCTATTTACCGAGCAGCTTTGTAAATACTATCTTCACGACTTCGGTATGGAGACGCGAATCGTGCGCTTCCACAATGTCTACGGTCCCTTGGGAACTTATGAAGGCAACAAGGAGAAAGCTCCGGCGGCGATATCGCGAAAAGTTGCCCTGGCATCGGATGGCGACACCATCGAAGTGTGGGGCGACGGCTTGCAGACGCGCTCGTTTATGTATATCGACGATTGCGTCGAGGGCTTGCTGCGACTCATGGCCAGCAACCATCGCGAACCGCTCAACCTGGGCACGGAAGAAATGGTGAGTGTCGACCAACTGGTGGACATGATCTGCGACATCGCCGGCAAGAAGCTGATGAAACTCCATGATCGGAGCAGGCCGCAGGGCGTCCGAGGCCGCAATAGCGATAATTCGCGTTTGCGGATGGTGCTGGGTTGGGAGCCGAAGACGCGGCTTCGCGACGGGCTGGAAATAACCTACCGCTGGATAGAAGATGAACTGCGGAAGGCTGGGCGCGTGGAAGAAGCGTCTCTCGCCTATGCCTCCGACTAGCGAAGCAGGCTTGCCCCGTGCCGATGTGCTTGGCGTCGGCATCAGCGCGATCGACGTGCAAGACGCGCTCTGTCTCTCCGAGCGACTGCTTCGCGAACATGGCAAAGGATACGTGTGCCTCACCGGCGTCCACGGAGTCATGGAAGCACAAAGAGACGACGGCCTCCGTGCCATCCTGAATCGCGCGTTTCTGTGCGCACCCGATGGCATGCCAACCGTCTGGGTTGGGCGTCTGCAGGGACATCGTAAGATGCGTCGAGTCTACGGTCCCGACTACATGCTCCAGATGTGCCAACGGTCGGTGAAGCTCGGCTACCGTCACTTCTTGTATGGCGGAAACCCCGGGGTTGCAGAGAAACTTCAGCATCGCCTGGAACAAAGATTCCCGGGCATCAAGATTGTGGGAACATACACTCCGCCCTTCCGCCCGCTTGAGCCGGCCGAGGAAGACGAACTCGCCGCGATCGTCAGTCTCGCCCGTCCCGATATTTTCTGGGTTGGACTGAGCACTCCTAAACAGGAGCACTTCATGGCTCGGTATCTCAACCGGCTTGACACCGCGTTGATGGTCGGCGTGGGAGCGGCATTCGATATCCATGCTGGACTCTTGGCCGATGCTCCGCAGTGGATAAAAAATTGCGGGATTGCAATGGCTGTACCGCCTGCTGAAAGAGCCTCGCCGGCTTTGGCGGCGTTACCTCTCTAATAATCCGCGCTTTCTGTGGAGTATCGGGATGCAACTGGCGGGCCTTCACAAATCCACCCTGAAAGGATAAGCAGACCGGATTTCTCAGACCAAACCTACGCGTGGCCCGGGCTGCCGCTAGAGATTTCGAACGCCGCCCGGGCACAGAGTTGTTGCCGCCCATCCTTCTGTCGCGGGCCGATACAGTAAGGTCTGCCGGACACAGTGTTGTTGAGCCTGCAGTCGTTCTAAACAAACCGAAACCCAAACTCCTCAACTGTTTCTTCAGGCGGACCATCCAAATCGGTCCGCCTTTTTTTTGCTCAACCATTTCACAGTGACCGCGGTCACAGCTACTTTTCAGAATTTCGCTGAGGATTGCTTTCGAGGTTGGCCAACGCCACTTCCTCTTGTCCGCACTGAAGCGCCAGCGGACAGGAACGAGGATGCCGATCTTAAACGTGGTAGATTTTCCTTCTCCCTAAGTCGAACTAGTGCCATATATCGTCGCGTCGGCCCTCGAGCGACTCTTCATGTCATCAGGCAGGTGAGTGCTTGGGCCAACATCGCATTCTGGTCATCGAGACCGATCCCGTCATTCGTTCCGGCATTACCAACTTTCTTACAACGCGCGGCCACATCGTGTCGGAAGCCGCCACTTGCCACGACGCGCAGGCGCAGTTTCAACGCGTCCGGCCAGACGCCGCCGTCCTGGACTGTTCCCTTCCTAATGGCGATGCCTCGCAATTATTGCGGCACATGAAAGCCGTTGACCCCGCTGTTCCCGTGCTGGTGCTTCTGAACCAGGCAAGCCTCACCGCCGGCGCCGCCGCCATTCAGCACGCAGCGGACCAGTTTCTGGTGAAGCCGGTAGACCTTTCGGCGCTGCATGCGACATTGCTGCGGATGCTAGGAGTCAACGGACGCTGTCAACCGTTGCTGCCGGCAGCGGCGAAGGCCAAACGGGAACGCATAAACCCATTCGTCGGATCGAGTCCGGCAATTCGCCGCCTGCGGGAAATTGCCAGCCGCGTCTTGAGCAGCGAGAGCCCGATTTTGTTGCAGGGCGAAACCGGCGCCGGAAAGGGTGTCCTGGCCAACTGGATCCACCGCAACGGGCCGCGATCGGAAGAAGCTTTTCTCGACCTGAACTGTGCCGGCCTGTCGCGTGAGTTGCTGGAGTCGGAGCTGTTTGGCTTTGAGAAGGGCGCGTTCACCAGCGCCGTAAGCGCCAAGCAAGGCCTGCTGGAGGTTGCTAATCACGGCACCGTCTTTCTCGACGAGATTGGCGACATTGACTTGCAGGTGCAGCCGAAGCTGCTGAAGGTGCTGGAAGACCGCATGTTTCGCCGGCTGGGAGACGTTCGCGACCGCTCGGTCGATGTACGGCTGATCTCGGCGACCCATCGCGAGCTGCTGGAGTTAGTCCGGCAACAGAGGTTTCGCAGCGATCTCTATTTCCGCGTCAACATCGTCTACATGCAGGTGCCACCCCTGCGGGAACGCGTCGAAGACATTGCGCCGCTGGCGCGGCAGCTGCTGAGCAACCTGACCAGAAATTGTGGCCGGAACGAGATGATGATCACCAATCCGGCGATGTTGACCTTGCAGCGGTACCCGTGGCCTGGCAATATCCGCGAGCTGCGCAATGTGTTGGAACGGGCGGTGCTGATGGCAGAAGGCAGCCTGCTGACCCTGCAGCATCTGCAATTCCAGGGGCCCTCGATCCACGAGCCGGTTCGTTTGATCGGAACCTCCGGGACCCTCAAGCAAATGGAGCGCGCCTATATCAATCATGTCCTGCAAGACGAAGCCGGGTCCATTGAGCGGGCGGCCCGGCGCCTGGGAATACCACGCAGCTCTCTTTACAATAAAATGAAGCGCTTCGAGATTCCCCAGGGTACGGGTCGTCTTTGACCTCGAATTGCCGGAAAGTGAAGCCAACCCTGCGTGGCGCGCGGTCTTCCTATACAGTAGGACGTTATGTTTTCTCTCACCCGGCTACCCGAATTCAACAGGGCTTACCACGCGACCGACCTGACGTGGACTTCCAGTGATACCGCTGCCAGTTTCCAGTTTTGCCAAGGACTGTTGTTCTCCCTTGTTCTGGTCACGCCTTTCTGGGTCACGGTAGGACTGCTGCTGCACTCCCTGACTAGCTAAGCCTGGTTCTGGGTGTCCGCGCGCGGTCAAGCCAGTTCTGATCTCCCGAATCTCTCAGTTATGATGGAAGCACGGCTTCGATTCGCGTGATGTTTCCCGCGATATGTTTGCACGACATTTTTACGCGATGCTTTTCAGTTTGTACCTGGGGTGAATTTCCTGGAAATGTCTGACGCTTTTATCTGCGATGTCATCCGAACTCCTTTTGGCCGTTATGGCGGTTCGCTTTCGTCCGTCCGCACGGACGATCTTGCGGCCATTCCGATCAAGGCGCTTGTCGAGCGCAACCCTTCAGTCGATTGGAGCGCGGTCGACGATGTCATCCTGGGCTGCGCCAATCAGGCGGGCGAAGACAACCGCAACGTCGCGCGCATGGCGACTCTGCTGGCAGGGCTGCCGCAGTCGGTGCCGGGAACGACCGTGAATCGGCTCTGCGGCTCCAGCCTGGATGCCGTTTCCATTGCGGCGCGTGCTATCAAGACCGGCGAAAACTCGCTGGTTATTGCCGGCGGCGTGGAAAGCATGTCGCGAGCGCCATTCGTGATGGGCAAAGCCGACGCGCCTTTGTCTCGCAGCTATGAAGCTGGAAGACACGACTCTGGGATGGCGGTTCGTTAATCCGCTGATGAAGGCGCAGTACGGCGTGGACTCCATGCCTGAGACTGGCGAGAATGTCGCCGAAGAGTTCGGCATCTCGCGCAAAGATCAGGACGCTTTCGCCTATCGCAGCCAGCAGCGGGCGGCGTTCGCTGACCGCAACGGCATGCTCGCAACCGAGATCACGCCGGTGACGGTTGTATCGCGCAAAGGCCCGCCGCTGGTGGTTGAGAAGGATGAGCACCCTCGTCCCGAGACGACGCTGGAATCGCTAGCCGCCTTGAAGCCGGTAGTCAAACCCAACGGCACCATCACCGCCGGCAATGCGTCGGGCGTCAACGATGGCGCTTGCGCGCTGTTGCTTGCCTCGGAGGACGCGGTCACGCGATTTGGTTTGAAGCCGAAGGCGCAGGTGGTGGCCGCTGCAACGGCCGGGGTTGCGCCTCGCATCATGGGTATCGGTCCAACTCCGGCGACCCGCAAGGTTCTGGCGCTCGCCGGTCTCACGATTGCCGACATGGACGTTATCGAACTGAACGAAGCCTTTGCCTCGCAGGCGCTGGCCGTCCTTCGCCAACTCGATATCCCCGACGATGCTGAGCACGTCAACCCCAATGGAGGAGCTATTGCGTTGGGCCATCCTCTCGGGGCCAGCGGAGCGCGGCTGGTAATCAGCGCCGCGCTGCAGTTACAGCGGACGGGCGGGCGTTATGCTTTGTGCACGATGTGTATCGGGGTGGGGCAAGGGATTGCGATGATCCTGGAGCGGGTGTAAGCGAAGGACAAGCGCTCAGGCTTTCCAAAGATGTGTAGGCGCGTGGCGCTGCCACCGGAATGCGGCGGGGATATGCCGCACATTGCGCTCGTAGGTGACTTCGACTTTCAGCACCCACAGCGCCGGCAATAAAACCAACGCCAGCACGATCCACGCTACGCGAGCACGATTGCGCAAGATTCCTCCCTCGGGCGGCTACTGACGCTTCAGGTTTTTTGCCAGAAAGTCGATCGTGTATTTCCAGGCCATGGTAGCGTCCTGCTCCCGGTATCCCTTTTCATTGTTCCTGTTCTCAAAAGCGTGCCCGGCGTCGGGAAAGATGTGAATTTCAACCTTCTTGTCGAGTGCTTGCATCTGCTGCTCAAATTTGTTGACGTCGGCCACCGGAATTCCCTGGTCTTTGCCTCCGAAGATACCGAGAATCGAGGCATGAATTTTCTCCAGGGTTGAGTCCTCCGACGCCAGATGTCCGTAATTGATAACCGCAACCTTCAACTTCGGATCAAGGACGGCGAGATCAAATGCGTAGCCGCCGCCCATGCACCAGCCGATCGCGCCCAACCGCTTGGAGTCGACCGTGCCCAAGGAGCGAAGATAGGCGGCGGCCGCCAGCAGATCGCGGTTGGCGCGGTCTTCCGGAACGCCCCGCATAAACTCGTGCGCTTCGTCAGCCGTAGTCGCCACTTTGTCGCGATACAAATCGATAGCCAGGGCGGCGTAACCCATGTGGGCAAGGTCAGAAGCTTTCTGCTTCACCCAATCGTTCAATCCCCACCATTCGTGGACGACAACCAGCGCGGGAAACGGGCCCTTGCCCTGCGGCAGGTAAAGGATGCCGTTTACGGTCTCGTCGCCGCTGCGGTAAGAAACCGGATGCCCCTCTGCCGCGAATGTCGTGCTTACGAGCAGGCAAATCAATGCAGACAATAGCCAGACTTTCAAACTATCCTCCGGGAGCTCAGACTTGACGGCGCTAAAACATTACGTCTGTTTTATCCTTTACCCAGGCCATTCAGCAACTCGCGTCCTAATTGCTGCAGCTCGCCAAACCTCTTCTGATACTCGACGAAGATGCGGTTGTACTCCAGCGAATGCTCGGCATCGAGATGGGCCCGAAGCATCATGTCGCGAAGGTGCACGGGGTTGGGCAGCACAGCCTCTTCATTCAACTCTTCCAGAGCAGTCGTGGGATCGTAGTGATACATGCGTCGTCCTTTGGGACCTGCAAGTTGTTTTAGAAGATGCTACGACAAAGCCGGGAGTCGCAGCGAATCCTCTGGATTGGCTTGCCGAGCGTTCGCATTGTCGTCCCCTGCCTCGATCGCTCGCTGGCAACGGTTGGCCGGGTGTGCCTTGTACGGAACCTCCCGCTGACAACCCCGCCGATGGAAATTGCGGCTGGTTTTGCGCGGTGTTAGACTTTGCTCACCACTCGAGCGAGCGGGAGTAACTCAGTGGTAGAGTCACGGCTTCCCAAGCCGTTGGTCGCGGGTTCGATCCCCGTCTCCCGCTCCAGATTTTCCTGCAGGAAATAATCCGTTGAGTGTGCAATTTAGAACAGACTTGGCCCTGTTGAGCTCGATATGCTCGTCGGATAATGTCGAGCCGGTGGCAGCAGGCCCGCAAAAGCAAAGGGTCTCCCTTCATCCCCTGCGACCGGCCCGGCAATTTGGGGTCCGACTGGGAAGCGTGGAACCATTCGCCGGCACTGGGTCACGACTATGCCGGATTTGACAAGCTGGTGGTGTGAGCCTAGGGTCGAGATTGAGTGAGCAGTTTTTCTCCTCTTTCAGATCCTCTGAACTAAGTCAGCTCATCTGAAGTTCTCCTTCCTTAATCTCAACAGGCCTGCTCGTACGCAGTCTGAACCTTAGCAAGCAATGCCCCACTTCTGGTGAGCTGCTTGCCCATCGAAAATAACTGGCGCACCAGATACGAGTCGTCCCCGGGACACTCACAGCATTCGGAAGAGCGAATCCAATTGCTGTCTCTGCGCTACATAGAGTTGCGACTGGGAGGGCGACCATGCATTCACCTTACGGGATGGCACTGGTGGACGATTGTCTCTCCTGCAAATTGTGCAGCGAAGGCTTTTTCTGTCATTTGCCGAAAGCGGTGATGGAAGCGTTTCAACCCCTGAAGTTCACGGTGGCTTTTCCAGCGGGCGCAACTCTGTTCGTGGAAGGGCAGACCTGCCGCGGCATTTATATTCTTTGTCGCGGCCGGGTGAAGTTATCGGCAAATTCGAGTGACGGCAAGACTATCATCTTGAAGGTCTCCCAGCCGGGAGAGGTATTGGGGCTGAACTCAACCCTGGCTGGTATTCCCCACGACACGACTGCGGAAACCGGCCAGCCGTGCCAATTGAACTTTGTTAAACAAGACGCCTTTCTAAGATTTCTGACGCAACACGGCGACGCCTGTATGCACGCCGCAATACAGGTGAGCCGCGAGTGCCAGCAGGCCTACCAGCAACTACGCTCGTTCACCATGAGCTCAGCCTCGCAGCGCGTCGCCCGCCTGATGCTGGATTGGTCGCACGATGATTCCGGGATGGCCACGGCCCACGGCATCAAGGTGGCCCTGACCCATGATGAGATCGCGCAAATCATCGGCATGTCACGGGAGACGGTTACGCGCACGCTGGCAACTCTGCGCAAGCAGCATATAGCAGAGCTTCAGGGTTCCACCCTGCTGATCCAGAATATGGCTGCCATTCACCATCTGGCCGGAGAGTAGTCCGACACCGATACGCCCGCAACTTTTGCGGGCAGATAAGGAGGGGTCATGAACTCGGCTCAATCGATTCCAAGCGCCAAGCGTCCACTCGTATTATGTATTGACGATGCCGACGTCGCTCTGCGTGTCCGAAAGCTCCTACTGGGACACGAAGGTTACGACGTGCTGACTGCCAACTCAGGCGAAGACGGTCTGGAACTCTTCAAGCAGAATGTGCTCCAACTGGTGATCTCCGACCATTTCTTGACTGGCAAGACGGGGGCAGAGATCGCCCGGGAAATGAAGGAACTGAAACCGGAAGTTCCCATCCTTATCATCTCGGCGGCCATGGAGAAACCTGACGGGCTGGAGTTCGCGGATGAGTTCCTGGCCAAAGGTGAGGAAACGACCGTGCTGCTCGACACCATCGCCCGCCTGCTGGCGAATTGATATCGATGAAATTCTGAGCATTGTCGATGCCCTTGCCTAAAACCTATCTCATGAATCGATATCGCATTGATTTGTGTCAGGGCCTGGCTTTAGCCGGGCCGACAAGCACGCTGTTCATCCGGGCTTCAGCCCCTGCAAACTGGCTCTCAGGGGCTAAAGCCCAAGTCATAGCGCAACCGTTTTACGGCACGTCTGAAGACGTGCCCTGACACGAATCCTCTAAACACCCACTTGCGCAAGAGCAGCTTGGGTGGGGCACCCTGTGCGGTAGCTTCTACTTCAGCTTCGCACCCACGGGAACATCTTCCAGAAACCCGGCCAGCACCGGCAGACCTTCATCGCCTAGCGAAGCGGCGACGATCATGCCGTTGGACTCCAGCCCGCGAAGTTTGCGCGGCGCCAGGTTGGCGACGATCACCACTTTGCGTCCGACCAGCTTTTCCGGATCGTAAGCCTTGGCGATTCCGGCAACGATTTGCCGGACTTCGGTGCCGATATCGACTTCCAGACGCAGCAGTTTGTCGGCGCCTTTCACCTTCTCGGCAACTTTCACTTCGCCCACGCGCAACTCGACTTTGAGGAAATCTTCGATGCCGATCTTGCCTCCCGGCCCCATCGCCGGCGGCCGGAGGTAAGGATGGAGCCCGCTGCCGCGGGAGTAGTCACCACAGGCGAGGTCGCTGCAGGTTGTGCCGGTTGGGCTTTCGGTGATGCAGCCGTTGTATCGGTCGCGGCGGGTTTCGTTTCGCTCTCGGCGGAGCGTTCCTGTTCCATTCGCTGCATCCTTTCAATCATGCTCTTGTCGGCGCGCGGGAACACGGCTTCCACGCTGCCCAGCTTTGCGCCCAACTCCAACTGTCCCCACGCCAGTTTCCGTAGATCGACCTGGCCGATTTCGCCCAGCCCAAGCTGCGTCCAGATGCGGGCCGTGGCCTCGGGAATGATGGGGTGAACCAGCGCGGTCACGATTCGCAAAGCCTCGGCCGAGGTGTAAAGGATGGTCCCCAGACGCGCCCGCGAATCCTTGTCGTCGCGCTCGGCCACCGCCCACGGCTCGTTCTCCACGATGTATTTGTTGACCGCGGCCACCAGCGTCCACGCTGTTTCCAGCGCACGCGAAAACTGAAAGTCGTGGAACTGCGCGTCGAACTCCGTGATCGTCTGTTGCGCCAGTTTGGCGATCGCCTCGTCGGCAGGCGTGCGCCCGGTCGCCGACGGATACGGCACTTCGCCTTCGAAGTAGCGCGCGATCATGCTGAGCGTGCGGCTGGCGAGATTGCCGATGCCATTGGCCAGATCGGCATTGAAGCGCTGCACCAGCGCGTCGAAGCTGAACGAGCCATCCTGCCCGAAGACGATTTCGCGCAGCAGGAAGTAGCGCAGCGCGTCCTGGCCAAGCGTGTCGAGTATGGTTTCGCTGCGCACGATGTTGCCGCGCGACTTCGACATCTTGCTCTCTTCGAACAGCAGCCAGCCGTGCGCGACGATCGATTTCGGCAGAGGAAGATCGGCCGCCAGCAGAAACGCCGGCCAGTAGACGCAGTGGAAGCGCACAATCTCCTTGCCGATCATGTGAACGTCTGCCGGCCAGTAGCGCGCCAGCTTTTCTTTGTCTACGGAATCATCGGAGCCGAAGCCGATCGCCGTGATGTAGTTGGCCAGCGCATCCAGCCACACATAGATGACGTGCTTGGGATCGCCCGGCACCGGTATGCCCCACTTGAACGAAGTGCGGCTGACCGACAGATCGCGGAGCCCGCTGCGAACAAACGCGATCACCTCGTTGCGCCGCGTCTCTGGACGAATGAAGTCGGGATGCTCGGCGTAGTACTTCAGCAACCGCTCTTCCATCGCCGACAGCTTGAAGAAATAATTCTCCTCGTGAACCGTTTCGGTCGGCCGCCCGCACTCGGGACAAGGCGCGCCCGGGCCGACGACATCGACGTAGAGCTCGTCAAACACGCAATATTGGCCGCTGTACGAACCTTTGTAGATGTATCCGCGCTCCTGCAATCGGGTGAACAGGGCCTGCACGCCGCGCACGTGCCGGGGCTCAGTGGTGCGAATGAAGTCGTCGTAGGTGATCTTCATGCGGTCCCACAGACCGCGGAACTCGCCCGAGATTTTGTCGACAAACTCTTTCGGCGAGCAGCCGGCGGCGGCGGCCGAGCGCTCAATCTTCTGCCCGTGCTCGTCGGTGCCGGTGAGGAACCAGGTGTCCACGCCCATCATGCGCTGGCGCCGGGCAATGGCATCGCACACCACGGTGGTGTACGTGTGCCCGATGTGCGGCCGCGCATTGACGTAATAAATAGGAGTGGTGATGTAGAACTTTTCGGGCTTGGCTTTATCCATTCTGTCGGTCCAGGTACAAGCGGATGGCTTCCTGCATCACCGTCTTCAGCGGGACGTGATGCTCGGCGGCAATGCGCCGGCAATCTTCATATTCGGGCGCGTACTGCGAAACCGTGCCGTTCAAGCTGGCGACTTTCATGCGAACATCGCCCCACGGCGTCGCGACGGTTTCGATGGCGACGCGCCAAGGCGTAGCGCTTTTCATGCCGCGTCCGGACGCCCAGCGTGCTGCTCTCGCGAAACAGCAGCGCGCGCAACCGCGTCTTCGTGCTCGGGACGCGCCAGAATCGTCAGCAGCGTTCCCGGACGGTTCTTCTTCATCTGCACCGGCGTGGTGAAAACATCGAGCGCACCATCGGCCAGCGCCTGCTCGACGATGTAGCCGATGAGCTGCGGATTCAGGTCGTCGAGGTTCGCTTCCAGAATCGCAATTTCCTCTTCCGCCAGATGGCCGCCTTCGGAAAGGCCGCCGGCATCGTGACCTGCTTTCGCCGGCTCTAGCGTCTCGCCAATGCTGATGCGCACGACGTTGGCGTGATCGGCGAAATTGCGCGATCCTGCGCCATATCCAATCTTGTCGGCCGTCATCTGCGGGCGCGGCCCAAAGCTTGAGACTATCACCTTCACGATTGCGGCTCCGGTCGGGGTGACCAGTTCTTTCTGGATGTCGCCGGAATAAATCGGCGCGCCCTTCAGCAATTCCAGCGTTGCAGGCGCGGGAACCGGCAGGACTCCGTGGGCGCAAGTCACCGTCCCGCTGCCGACGTTGAGCGGCGAGCAGACGAATTGTTCAACGCCCAGCGCTTCGGCGCCGACCGCCGCACACACAATGTCGACGATGGCATCGGCCGCTCCGACTTCGTGAAAGTGGATGTCGTCGACGGCGATGTTGTGGACCTTGGCTTCGGCCGCGCCCAGCGCGAGAAAAATATCGCTTGCAGTCTGCTTGGCGCGTTCGCTGATGGAAGCCGCGGCAATGATCTTCAGGATTTCGCTGAGGCCGCGCCGTGAGGCGTGATCGTGACCGTGGGAATGCCCAGCATTTTCGTCATGGTTGAGAGTTTCGACATGTCGCTCAGGTTCACTCTCCGTTGCAACTTTTTGCCCCTTGTCATCCCGACCGGAGCGAAGCGGAGCGGAGGGATCTGCGGTTCCACCCGCATCGTGGCTGTGCTCGAGCGAACGCGAATGTTGCGCTACCCAGAATTCTTCGCGCGGCATATCCTTCTCGCCGTCGACGATCACGTCCAGCTTGGTGCCGCTAGATACCGCCGCGATCCACACGCGAACATTCCAGCGTGGCCCCGATATTCAGTTCGGCGACGGTTTTCTGCAGCAACTCGAACGGAACTCCGGCGTCGAGCAGCGCGCCCAGAAACATGTCGCCGCTGATTCCGGAGAAGCATTCGAGATAGGCAATGCGCATGGGAGTGCTCAAGAACTGCGGAGATTTCATCATAGGTAAGGCGCGAAACAGCGTCAAACCTGCGTTTGTTATTCTGTTAGTGACACTGCCGTTGCCGAAGCAAAAGTTCTGGTTCACCACAGAGAACACAGAGCACACAGAGAAGAACCGCGAAGGCTAAAAGCTAAAGGCTTCGAGCGAAAAGCGAAGGGCGAAGCAGGCGAACAGCGAAAAGCGGCCCCATGTACCTTGAACAACAAAAGAAGCTGGCCAAACACGTGCGCGCGTTTCTGCGCGAGAAGTACAACGTCGATTTGGCGAACATCGTCATCGATCAGCCGCCCAATGTCGAGATGGGCGAGTTCGCGCTGCCCCTGTCGTTCGAGCTGGCCAAGCGGTTGCGCAAGGCTCCGCGCAAGATTGCCGAAGAGATTGTCGCCGAGTTTCCGCTTCCTGAGGGATTCGAAAGCTGGAAGTTGCCGGCGCGGGATACATCAACGCGCGGCTGAAACGCGATGTGGCGGCGCGAGCGCTGGCAGCCGGCGAGACCATCGGAGCTCCTGGTCATGCGGGCGAAGGCGCGGCCAACGTCAGCGGCAAGATTCTGGTCGAGCACACCAGCATCAATCCCAACAAGGCGGCGCACATCGGACACCTGCGCAACGCCATCCTGGGCGATACCTTCGTTCGCCTGCTGCGCGCGGCCGGGCACACGGTCGATGTCCAGAACTACATCGACAACACCGGCGTGCAGGTGGCCGATGTGGTGGTCGGATTCACTCGACTGGAGAGGCAAGTCGAAGTCTGACATTGTGGCACTGATCGATTCCACGCCGCGTTTTGATTATTACTGCTGGGATCTCTACGCTCGCGTCTCGCAATGGTACGAAGGCAGACAAAGAGCAGCTGAAGGCGCGGTCCGATGCGCTGCACGCCATCGAGCAGGGCGGCAACGAGCTGGCCGAGATTGCCGAACTCATCTCGACGGCGGTGTTGCGGCGGCATCTGGAAACCATGGACCGCCTCGACATCGAATACGACTTCCTGCCGCGCGAGAGCGAGATCCTGCACCTGCATTTCTGGGATGCGGCGTTCGAGTTGCTAAAGCAGAAGGGCGTGCTGTACTTCGAGACCGAGGGAAAGAATAAAGGGTGTTGGGTGATGACGCGGCCGAAAACCGCGGTTCCCGGTTTGTCGTCTCCCACCCTGCCGCCAAAAGAAGGCGGAAGGATGGGGCACGCGGCGGGGGACCCTGAACCCAGGTCTCGAACACCGCGAGACCTGGGGCACCCGAACGAAACTGAACTCGAAGACATCCTTACGACGATACCTGTTGTTCCGGGAGTCGACATCAGACCTCCGACGATCCAGGAATCATCCGGTCCGGACGAGGATGCCAAGGTCATCGTGCGCTCCAATGGGACGGTCGGCTATGTTGGCAAGGACATCGCGTATCACCTGTGGAAGTTTGGTCTGCTGGGGCGCGACTTCGGCTATCGCCGCTTCTATCGCTATCCCAATCATCATGAAGTCTGGATTTCGGCCGAGCAGGGCGAGCCCGACCATCCGCACTTCGGCAACGTGGCGGCGATCTATAACGTGATCGACTCGCGGCAATCCGATCCGCAGAATACCGTGGTCGAGGCGATTCGGCTGCTGGGATACACCGAGCAGGCCGCGCACTACACGCATTTCTCCTACGAGATGGTGGCGCTCACGCCGCGTTGCGCGCTGGAACTCGGCTACGACGTCAAAGAAGAAGATCGCGCCAAGTCTTACATTGAGGTATCTGGACGTCAAGGGTTTCGGCGTCAAGGCCGACGACCTGCTCGACGCGCTGATTACCGCCGCGAAGAAGGAAGTCGACAGCCGGCATGCCGAGCTTGACGATGCCGAGCGCACACGCATCAGCACGCAGATTGCCATCGGAGCGCTGCGCTACTTCATGCTGAAGTTCACCAAGCAGTCGGTGATTGCCTTCGACTTCAAAGAGGCCCTGGCGTTCGAAGGCGAGACTGGTCCGTATGCGCAGTACGCCGTGGTGCGCGCGACCAACATTTTCCGCAAGGCGGGTGTCGATCCGGAGCAGGCGCTGGCTGCCGATGTCGACTATGCGCGCTACTTCGCCGACGAGAGCGGAACGGAAATCTGGGAGCTGTGGCTGCTGGCGGGTAAAACTTCGTTGGTAGTCGAACAGTCCATCGCGACGACGGAGCCGGCGTTTGCCGCCAAGCATGCCTTTCAGTTGGCGCAGCAGTTCAATAATTTCTATCACCGGCATCACATCCTGACCGAGGCCGATGAGGGACGGAAGAAATTCCTGCTGGCTACGGCGGCGGTGGTTCGGCGGGAGTTGGTGCGAGTACTGGCGGTGATGGGGATTACGGTTCCGCCGGTGATGTAGGTTACGCGAGAGGAGATGGCATCGTCTCCCACCCTAGCCCAAAGTCAGGGCTAGGATGGGGCACCCGTAGTTCTTCGGAAGCCGATCGCGCCCCCAAGTTCGCGACATCACTCTTCCTGCTCCACCTGCAAGGTTGCGGCCTGAATGCCTTCGGCGATTACCGGCAGGATTCCGAGGCGGGAATAAATCGGGCGTATATGACGGCGAATTTCGGGCAGCTTGCTGAGGAACCAGGCTGCTCCGGCGATACAGCAGGCGCCGCCGATCGCCAGCGTGTACGGAGCTCCAATGCGGGCGGCCAGGATTCCGGCGAACAGGCTGCCAAACGGAGTCATGCCCATGATCGCCATGGAATAGAAGCTCATCACCCGGCCGCGCTTGTCTTCGTCGACGATGGTCTGCAGGACGGTGTTGCTGGCGGCCATCTCCTGCATCATGCCGAAGCCGGTGGCCACCATCAGCAACAGCGACAGCCAGAGCCAGCGCGAAAACGAAAACGCAATCAGCGCCGCGCCGAATATAGCTGCCACGCGGGGAATAACGCGTCCTAGGCCCAGCACGGATTTGCGCGCCGCCAGCCAAGTCGCGCTGATGAGTGCGCCCACGCCCGCCGCTCCCATCAGAAAGCCCAGCGTGTGCGGGCCGCCGTGCAACACGCGCGCGGCAAACAGCGGCATCAGCACGGTGTAAGGCATGCCCACCAGCGACACCAAGGCCAGCAGCAGCAGGATCGAACGTATCGGCACGAAGCCCGAGACGTAGCGCCAGCCTTCGACCAGTTCCTGCAGCACGCGCCGCCTGACTTTCGCCGGTTGCTCCACGATGCCAGTCATCGCCAGCAGCGAGGCGATCACCGCCAGGTAGCTGACGCCGTCGGCCAGGAAGCAGTAGCCTTCGCTCGAGATGGCGATCACGGCGCCGGCGATGGAGGGACCAAGCAGGCGCGAGACATTGACCATCGACGAGTTCAGCGCGATGGCGTTGGGCAGGTCTTCGCGGTTTTCCACCATCTGGATGACGAAGGCCTGCCGCGCCGGCATGTCGAAGGCGTTGATTGTTCCCTGCAACAGGCTGAGCAGGATGATGTCGGTGACGGTGATGCGATGGCTCAGCGCCAGAAAAGCGAGCGCGAAGGACTGCAGCATCGAGAGAATCTGCGTGACTACCAGCACGCGATGGCGGTTCCAGCGATCGACCCAGACGCCGGCAAATGGCCCCAGCAGGAAGACGGGAATCTGTCCGCAGAAGCCGACCAGGCCGAGCAGGAATGGAGAATGAGTGAGGCGATAGACCAGCCACGCGGTGGCGATGCGGGTCATCCAGGTGCCGATCAGGCTGACAGTTTGACCGGAGAAGAAGAGGGCGTAGTTGCGATGGCGCAGCGCGCGGATGGCGAACTTCCAATCCGAGCGCGTGGTGTCATTGTTCACTGATTGGGAGCGGTTAGGCATGTAGAAAGTTTTGACGACGCAAGGAAAAAGCAGATCCCTCGCCGGCTGAAGCCGGCTCGTGATGACAAAATCCAAAAGACGTCTAAAGAAGTCTTACAAGTACTGTTCGAAGTACGACAATGTCAGATCCCAGGACAACTTAGCGGCCGCTGGATTGTAGCTGGGACGCTGGTCGCAAAAGAATCCGTGATCGGCATCGGAGAACGTAACCTGCACCGAGGAATGTTTCGACGCGTGCATTCCCTCCGCGACCTTCTGGCGATGTTCGCTGGTGATGTGCTTGTCTTTTTCTCCCCAGAAGAACAGCGTGGGCGCGGAGCAATCGGCGGCGCGGTCGATGACACCGTCGAGTCCGCCACCGTAGTAAGAAACCGCGGCGCGCACTGGGACCGATGTGTTGGCCAGAAACGAAACCCGGCCTCCCATGCAATAACCGACGCAGACGATGTTGGCGTTCCCGCCGTCGCGCAGAAATCCGTGACTGGCGCGGATATCGTTCAGCAAACCCTCGGTGGTGAGTTGCCGGGCCAGCGCGATCGAAGGCGCCGAGTCATCGTACTTGCCCTCGTAGCCCGGCGACGTGCGGTGGTAGAGCTCCGGAGCGATGGCGGCGTATCCTGCTTTGGCAAATCGATCAGCTACGGAACGAATGTGAGAATTCACCCCGAAGGCTTCCTGGAAGACCATGATGCCGGCCTTGGCCTGCGCAGGATGAACAAAATATGCGCGCATGGTGCTGCCATCTGCGACGGATAGTTCTACATATTGCGATTCGCTATCAGACATTACGTTTTTTACCTCGTATTCAAAAATAAAAACCGAAGTGGCCTTCGCGTCGAATGTCTCCTGTATTGCAGGGGCTAAAGCCCTTAACGTTGCGAGCTTCTGTCGGCACGACTGAAGTCGTGCCCTGATACAAAACACTTGCAGACATTCCGGGGCTTAAACCTCCAACCCGCGCAAAACCGGTGCGGCTGGTTCCTCCAGTAATCAAACCTCGATTCCACCTCAAAAGTTTCTTGCCCGATCGCATCCATCCATTCAGCGATCCTCAGGCGGCGATACGATCGGGAGCAAGATTCTCCGAGCGCGATGTTTCCGGCACCATAAACTGAAACCATAGTGCTCCGGCGATCGCCAGGCCCGCAAACAGCAGGAACATGGTGGCGAACCCCAGATGCTGGATGAGCATGCCAGTCAACAATGGGCCGGCAACGCCTCCCACGGCCAGCGCCGTGGCGAACAGGCCCATCAGCGTGTTGAAGCCTCCCTTGCCGCGAGTGAGATCGGCCGACATGGAGACGATGACCACGCCATAAATGCCGGCACCGATGCCGTCCAGTGTTTGCAGCCCAACCAGCGCCATCGGACTGTGGACAAATGCGTAAGTCATGATCCGCAGCGGCAGCACCCAGAAGGCCACAGCCATGACAGGCTTGCGCCCCCAGCGGTCGGCGAAGCGGCCCGCCAGCAGCGAAACCGGGACCATCACCAACTGCGCGGTCAGCACGGTCGCGGTCATCAGCTTGTCTGATCCGCCCAGTTGCTTCACATATAACGCCACAGCCGGAAGAATGGGAGCATTGGCAAAGTGGAACAGAGCCACGGCGACGAAAAGCACCGCAATCGAACGCTGGCGCAGCAGGGCCATGATGGGAATGCCGTCCTCGTGATTGTCGGTGCGTCCGGTAGCGAGATAAGGATTCAGGTCGGCCGGCTGGATGAGCAGGGCCGAACCAGCGGCAAGCACTGAGGCGACTCCTACCGCGTAGAAAATTCCGGAAAGCCCAAAATGCGAGACGATGGCGATTCCGGCCACGGCGGCCACGATGTTTCCGGCGTGGTTCCAGCTTTGATTGCCACTGATGGTCCGGTTAAGCCGGGCGTGTCCGACCATGGATAACGCCAGCGCGGCCAGGACCGGCGCAAAGAAACTTTGGGCCGCACCGGCGGTAAACAGCATGCCGACGATGGCGGGAAAGCTGTGCGCTGCGACCGGAAGAAGCACGAAACAGATGCCTACCAGGATCGAAGTCGCGGCGAAAAGCGCTCGACGGGAGTTGATGCGGTCGGTCAGCAGGCCAGCGGGGGTCTGAAACAAGAGCGTACCGAGGCCGGCGGCGGCAGTAGCAAGCCCAATGGAATCAAAGCGCCAGCCAGAAGCTCGCAAGAAAGCGTTGAGCACTGGGAGAACCACGCCCACGGCCTCGGCCTGGAAGAAGTTGGCGGCATTCAGACCGGTGCGGCTGACCGCCGACTCCCGGCTCCCGGTCGCGTCTCTCGCTGACTTGGTGTTGCTGATCTGGATTGGCATCCGATTAAAATGATCTGAGCGCTAATAGGCTGACCTTTCTGTGATGCGCGATTGGAAACAGACTTCTCGGGTGGATTTGCTAAGAAATGTAACCGGCGAGGCTGTTCACGACCAGGGCTGGTAGGGCACACGGCAGTAACCGGAAATTAACATTGGATGACAAATTTGACGTTATAGAATGGCTGCCTATGCAAGATAAGCCGTTGGAAATAGAGAAAATTGAGGATGCCTCCGGGGCCACCATCCTTCGACTTCACGGGCCACTGCTGCTAGGCAATTTTTTTCCTCTTCAGACCATGGTGCGGGCCGACCAATCGAAGCTGCTGATCATCGACGTCGCCGATATGCCCTACATCGACTCGGCCGGCATCGGCTGCCTGGTAGGCGCGCATGTTTCGCGCGACAACTCCGGCCGCAAGCTGGTGCTGGCGGGCGTAAACGACCGCCTGCTTACGTCTTTGAAAGTTACGCGGGTCGATCAACTGTTTGTGCTTGCCCCCGATGTGCAGCAGGCTTTGGCACAGGCTGGCGGCGGGTAAACAGTTGTCAGTGATCGGTCGTCGGAAATTGGTGAGAAGTCAAGATCCCCACCCAAGCAAAAGAGGCTTGGATGCGGCACCGGGCTTGGTGTCGTCGATTCGTTAAACTTGTCGCGGGTAGAACCGCAGATCCCTCGGCTTCGCTCGGGATGACAAGAATCAGTTTGTCGGTTGTCAGTGATCAGTTGTCGGTTGGCGGTTGTCGGTCCGAGGACAATGTAGTTTCCGGATCACTGAACCCTAGTTGCTGATCGCTAACCCCTGACTGCTAACCCCTAGCCCTAATCCCTAGCCCCAAATCTCTAGTCCCTAACCCCCGCTTCGCACGGCTCGGAATCCTCTGGTAGACTTTTCCGCAGTGAATGTGGGCACTAGCCGCTGACGCATCTACTGCGTTCCCGGCGATCGACAATTTCTACTTCCTTGCGGCATGACGTGTCCGGCATTCCTCAATTCAGGAGGCCCTTATGGCTACTACCGTCAGTGCTCCGCAAATTCACAGCCGCGTACAAGAGTTCATCGCCAAGCCGCGCAAGATGTTTATCGACGGCAAGTGGGTTGAGGCGGCGTCGGGAAAGACGTTTCCCACCTACAACCCCGCCACCGGTGAAGTGATGGCGCAGGTCGCCGAAGGCGATCGCGAAGACATCAATCGCGCGGTGAAAGCGGCGCGCAAGGCCTTCGACAGCGGGCCCTGGCCGGAGATGTCGCCGTCGCAACGCGGCCGCCTGATCTGGAAGCTGGGCGATTTGATGGAACAGCGGCTGGAAGAATTCGCGCAACTGGAGAGCCTGGATAATGGCAAGCCGCTGGCCATCGCGCGCGTTGCCGATGTGCCGCTGGCTGTCGATCTGTTCCGCTACATGGCGGGATGGGCCACCAAGATTGAAGGCAACACCATTCCAATCTCGGCAGGATCGAAGCACACGAAGTTTTTCGCCTACACCCGGCGCGAGCCCATCGGAGTTGTAGGACAGATCATTCCCTGGAATTTTCCGTTGCTGATGGCCGCATGGAAGCTGGGTCCGGCGCTGGCCACCGGCTGCACCGTCGTGTTGAAGCCGGCCGAGCAGACTCCGCTGAGCGCCTTGCTGCTGGCTGAATTGATTGCCGAGGCGGGATTCCCCGATGGAGTCGTCAACGTTGTCACCGGTTATGGTGAAACGGCAGGAGCCGCGCTGGCCGCCCATCCTGACGTGGACAAAGTCGCCTTCACCGGCTCGACCGAAGTCGGCAAGCTGATCTTGCAGGCGGCTGCGGGAAATCTGAAGAAAGTATCGCTGGAGCTGGGAGGCAAGTCGCCGAACCTGGTTTTCGCCGACGCGGAGAGGAAGTCGAGCATTTCCGGCGCGGCCAATGCGATCTTCTTCAACCACGGCCAGTGTTGCTGCGCAGGCTCGCGGCTGTATGTCGAGAAAGACATCTTCGATGATGTCGTCGAGGGCGTCTCCGATCACGCAAAAGGAATCAAGCTGGGCCACGGATTCGATCCGGAGACCCACATGGGACCGCTGGTCTCGCAGGAACAGCTCAACCGGGTGTGCAGCTATCTGGAAGCTGGACTCAGCGAAGGCGCCGAGGCGGTGGTAGGCGGCAAGCGCCGTGCCGGTCAAGGGTACTTCGTCGAACCGACGGTGATGGTCAAGACCAATCCCAGCATGAAAGTCGTTCGTGAGGAAATCTTTGGCCCGGTCGTCGTGGCCTCGCCATTCAGCGATATCGATAAGCTGGTGGCGGAAGCCAACCAGAATGAATATGGGCTGGCAGCCGGAGTGTGGACTAGCGACATCAGCAAGGCCCACCGCATTGCCGAGAAGCTGCGCGCCGGTACGGTGTGGATCAATTGCTACAACGTGTTCGATGCAGCCCTGCCCTTCGGGGGATACAAGCAGTCAGGCTGGGGCCGCGAGATGGGTCACGAAGCGCTGGAGCTGTATACCGAGGTGAAGGCCGTGTGCGTCGCGATTTAAGCGCGGACAAGAACCAGGTGTCAGTGGTCAGTTGAAAGCAGATCCCTCGCTGCGCTCGTGATGACAAACGACAGTTGTCAGTAGCCGGTTGCCAGTTGTCAGGAAAGCAGGTCCTTCGACTCCGGCGCCGAAGCGTCGCCTCCGCTCAGGATGACAAACTGAAGAGGTAACCATAGCGCCCGGAAAGTCTACTTTGGATCTGCGCGCCATCACGGGACCGCATTTTGAATATCCGGTGAATTCCTCGCTATAGCCGCTGTCTGGGTGAGCGAAGAGTTTCGCGGCAGATGCTAAACTAGCAAAACGTCGCTATGGAGCTGCTGCTTAATCTGATCTGGGTCACCCTGGGCATGGGCGCGTTCCTGATCTTCCTGCGGTGCCACCCGCAATCGAGGCTGAAAGGCCTGCCTTATCTCCGCGCACTGCTGGCGCTGGCATGTGTTTTCCTGCTGCTGTTTCCGGTAGTTTCCGCCAGCGACGACTTGCATCCGGCGCAAGTGCTCATGGAAGAAGCGAGCAGGCGGATTCCGCAGTTTGCTTCTGCTTTGCAGATCTCGCATGACACCTCCTCTACTCCGATGTTGCCCATGTTGTGGATGCTGGCACTGTCCCTCCTGTTCGGGCTGACAATGTGGCAGCCCTGGCGGCCGGTTGAGGTAGGCAGGTACGCGCTAACCGGCTACCGGCTTGGTTCGCGCGGACGCGCTCCACCTCCCTTCGGCAACTGAAGCTCCCGTGCTCTGCCCCGATAATGGTGCAGGCAGTTTTCTCAAGATTCAGAGTTTGAATTTCTGGCGCCCCGCGGCGTGAGTGCGCTCGCCGAACCGGGGATGCCGCGCATCAGAAGAGAGTTCGCCGAATGAAGAATCGAAGCAGCACCTGCGTAGAAAATGTTTCGCGCATTGCCTGCTCTGTATTGTTACTGGTCACGCTGTCCGTTTGCCTGGGATGCTCGGGGAGCAAGGCGGAGCCGCCGGCGACGAAGGTGGTAGAAACCAACACCGATCCGGACGTATTCACCATGCAGAACGCCGCGCAGTTTCCGCTGGTGACGGCGCAAATGCGCAAGGTGAGCGACGAGGTACACGTCACCGGCGTCGTGACTCCTGACGTGAATCTCTCGGTACCGGTGGTTTCGCTGGGCAGCGGGCGCGTGGTCGAAATCAAAGCCAAGCTGGGCGACAGCGTCACCAAAGGTCAGGTGCTGTTACTCATCAACAGTCCCGACTTCTCGTCTGCATTCTCTGACTACCAGAAATTCAAGGCCGATGAGGGCCTGGCCGACAAGCAACTGGCGCGCTCCCAGCTTCTGTATGACAAAGGCGCAATCTCTTTAGCAGACCTGGAAACGGCTCAAGACGCGCACGCGAAAGCCAAGGTTGACCTGGAGACCGCGATCACGCACGTGAAAGTGCTGGGCGGGGATGTGAACAATCCGTCTCCGCTGCTGCCGCTGCGCGCGCCTATCTCCGGCACCATCGTCGATCAGCAAACCACAGGCGGCACGGGCGTCCGCTCGCTCGATAACCAGACCGCGCTGTTCACCATCGCCGACCTCTCGCGCGTCTGGGTCCTCTGTGACGTCTATCAGGACATGCTCTCGCGCGTGCACGTCGGCGACATCGCCGACATCAGCATCGACGGCTATCCGCACGATGAATTTCCGGGGAAGGTCACCAACATCAGCGAGGTGCTCGATCCCAATTCCCGAACCGCCAAGGTGCGCATCGAGATTCCCAATCCCAATCACCTGATGCGGGCCGGCATGTACGTGACCGCAATGTTCCGCGCGCACAACCTGGTCGATCGCGTGGTGGTGCCGGCTGCGGCCGTGGTGCACCTGCACGATAAGGACTGGGTATTTGTGCCCGTTGGCGACAGCCGTTTTCGCCGGGTTGCCGTGCAGCTTGGGCCGCAGGAAAAAGACGGATCGCAGCAGGTCATCAGCGGCCTGAAGGCCGGAGATCAAATCGTCAGCAATGGTTTACAGTTCGCCAGCGCGGCGGAGGAGTAGCCGGGCATGATCCGCTACCTGGTTGATTTCGCGCTGAAGAACCGCATGCTGGTGCTGGCGCTGGGCGTGGCGCTGCTGATCTGGGGCATCATCTCGTTCCATAACCTTCCGGTGGAAGCCTATCCCGATGTGGCCGACAAATATGTCTGGGTGATTACCCAGTGGCCGGGACGAGCCGCCGAAGAGGTCGAGCAGCAAGTTACGATTCCCATCGAAACCCAGATGAACGGCTTGGGACACCTGACGCATCTGCGCTCGACATCGCTGGCCGGCCTGTCGTTCATCACCGCCATCTTCGACGACGAGTCCGACAACTTGCAGAATCGCCAGCAGGTGCTGGAAAAGCTGACGCTGGTGAATCTGCCGCCGGGACTGAATCCGCAGATCGGGCCCGACTTCAGTCCGACCGGACAAATCTACTTCTACACACTGCAAAGCACCAATCCCAAGTACGACATCATGGATTTGAAGGCCTTGCAGGATTGGGTCGTCTTCAAGCACCTGATGTCGGTGCCCGACGTGGCCGCGGTATCGATTTTTGGTGGCGAGACTCGCGAATATCAGGTGCAGGTCGATCCCGACAAGCTGGTGGCCTACGGGATTTCGATGGCGCAGGTGGAGCAGGCGCTCGTTGCCAATAACGTCAACGGCGGCGGAAGCTTCATCGAGAAAGGCCAGCAGGCCTACAACATTCGCGCCGTGGGGCTGATGCAAACCACCGACGACATTGGCGCGACCGTGCTGAAGGTACAGAACGGAACGCCGGTGCGGGTGCGCGACATCGCGGTCGTGACCCAGGGTCCCAAGATTCGCCTGGGCAAGCTGGGCAAGGCCATTCGTCACGATGATGGAACCGTCATCGACAATGACGACGTAGTGGAAGGCATTGTGCAGATGCGCAAAGGCGCTGAGGCCGAAAGCGTGCTGCACAACATCGACCTGAAAGTCGATTTCCTGAACACGTCACGTCTTGCCGCCGGGCGTGAAGATCGTTCCCCACATCAATCGCGACGATCTGGTGCACCTGACGACGCACACCGTGCTGCACAACTTGACCGAGGGAATTCTGCTGGTCGTGATTGTGCTGTTTTTCTTTCTGGGCAACATCCGCTCGGCGTTGATCGTGGCCGTCACCATTCCGTTCTCGCTGTTCTTCGCCTCCATCCTGCTCGACCTGCGGCATATTCCGGCGAACCTGTTGTCGCTGGGCGCGCTGGATTTCGGAATGATCGTGGAAGGCGCGGCGGTGATGGTGGAAAACATTCAGCGGCGGCTGCATCTGCAGCACGAATCGCGAGGGTCGGTTGACGAGACCATCCGCGCGGCGGCCCACGAAGTTCAGCGGCCCGTGTTCTATGCCATCCTGATCATCATTCTGTCGTATCTGCCCATCTTCACCCTGCAACGCGTGGAAGGGCGTCTGTTCCGGCCGATGGCGTGGACGGTGGCTTTCGCGCTGCTGGGCGCGCTGCTGTTTTCCATCCTGCTGGCGCCGGTGCTGGCCAGCCTGACATTCCAGAAGGGCGTTAAGGCCTGGGAGAATCCGGTGGTTCGCTGGATCACCAGCTTTTATGAAAAGACGCTGGATTGGATTATGGCGCGGCGCATGGTGGCACTGGTCGCCCTGCTGGTGATTCTCGGGGTATCGCTTTACCTGGCGGCCGGCGGAGTGATCGGCTCGGAATTTCTGCCGCACCTTGACGAAGGCTCTATCTGGGCTCGCGGAACCCTGGCGCCCAGCACCGGTCCCAGCGAGGGCGTACGTGTCATGGACCAGGCCCGGGTGATCTTTGCCAGCTTCCCGGAAGTGACGCAGGTGGTTTCGCAGGTTGGCCGCTCCGACGATGGCACCGACGCCACCGGCTTCTTCAATACCGAGTTCTTTGTCGATCTGAAGCCGCGCATCGCAGTGGCGATCGGAGTTTCGCGGCCGCAAGGAGTTGCTGATCGACGCCATGGACAAGGAAGTGGAGAAAATTCCTGGCGTCGAGTGGGGATTCTCACAGCCTATCGCCGACAACATGGAAGAGGCGGTCAGCGGCGTGAAAGGCGAACTGGCGGTAAAGATCTTCGGCTCTGACCTGAAAGATCTGGAGAAGACCGGCGAGCAGATCATGGACGTCATGAAGACCGTTCCGGGCGTCGCCGATCTGGGCTTGTTTCGCGTGCTGGGCCAGCCCAACGTCAACATCAAGGTCGATCGCGCCAAGGCCGACCGCTACGGCATCAACGCGTCCGACATTCAGGACGCGATGCAGACCGCGATCGGCGGCAATCCGGTCAGCCAAATCCTGATTGGCGAAGAGCGCTTCGATCTGGTGCCGCGTTATCAGGACCGCTTCCGCGCGTCGATCGACGACATCAAGAACATTCGCCTGCTGGCGCCCGTCGGGCGAACGCGTATCGCTGGGCGAGTTGTGCGACATCACGGTCGACGATGGCGCTTCCATGATCTATCGCGAAGGCAACCAGCGCTACATCGCGCTCAAGTACAGCGTGCGCGGCCGCGATCTGGGCAGCACGGTCGAAGAGGCCATGCGCAAAGTCAACAGCGAGGTCAAGCTGCCGCAGGGTTATACGCTGGACTGGGCCGGCGAATACGAAAGCCAGAAGCGCGCCAACCATCGCATGGCCATCGTGATTCCGCTGACCATTCTGGTCATCATGCTGGTGCTCTATACCATGTTCCATTCCTTCAAGTGGGGTTTGCTGGTGCTGCTCAACCTCAGCATGGCGCCGCTGGGCGGCCTGTTAGCACTCTGGATTACCGGAACTCACTTCAGCGTTTCCACCGGCGTAGGATTTCTGGCACTGTTCGGTGTATCGGTACAAACCGGCGTGATCATGATCGAATACATCAACCAGTTGCGGGCGCGCGGGCACAGCGTGCAGGAAGCTGCAGTGCTGGGCGCCACCCGCCGCCTGCGTCCCATCATGATGACCATGCTGGTGGCGTCGCTGGGGCTGGTACCGGCGGCGATGTCGCATGATATTGGTTCCGATTCGCAGCGGCCGTTCGCCATCGTGATCGTCGGCGGCCTGCTGACGGAGTTGGCGCTAAGCCTGATCTTGCTGCCCGCTTTCTATGCTTGGGTGGCCGGACCCACGGACGTGTTGCCCGACGAAGAGGAGGGGATCAACGAATGAGAACCTCGCTTCTTCTGAAACGGTTCAGGTTGGCGAAATCCCGTGTATACCGGAGCGCGCTTGCGCGGACTGCGGCAGAAGTGCTGCACCTGTTGCGTCGCGTTGGCGCTGTCCGCTGATGCGTCAGCGTCAGCTGTCGGCGCAAACCCAGACGCCACCCTCTCCGACACCCGGAGTACCGCCCGCTCCGACGCGCCAGGGTCCGGGAGTGCCGCAAGCGCCATCCGTCATCATCACCATCGATCAGGCCATTGAGCTGGCGAAGCAGAACAATCCCGCGCTGCAGGCGCAGCGCACCCTGATCTCGCAAAACAAGGAGCAGGAGGTCACCGCCAATCTGCGGCCCAATCCCGCTGCTCTCGTCGGACGCGCAGTATCTTCCGATCTTCAGCCCCGACCTGTTTTCGTCCAACTACATCGACAACACGGCGCAGTTCGATCTGGGCGTCGGGTATCTGTTCGAGCGCGGACAAAAGCGGCAACACCGCTTGCAGGCTGCCAAGGACGCGACTGCCGTTACGGCCTCGCAGACGCTGGACCTGGAACGCACCACCGTCGCCAACACGGCGCAGCAGTTTGTGGCCGCTTTGCTGGCCAAGTCGAATCTTGATTTTGCGGTGCAGTTTCTGCAGAGCTATCAGCACACGGTAGGCATCAGCCAGGAACAGAACAAAGCCGGCGCCATGAGCAAGGTCGATCTGCTGAAGATCCAGTTGCAGACGCTGCAATTCCAGACCGACGTGACCACCGCCCGCATTGCGCTGGCGCAAGCCCTGAACTCGCTGCGCGAGTTGATGGGCTTCGATTCGGTTCCCCGCAACTACGATGTCGCCGGAACTCTGACTTTCGAGCCCATGACGTTACCGGTGGAGGACCTGGAGGCTCGGGCGCTCAGCAACGCGGCCCGACCTGCAAGCGGCGCAGCGCGGCATCACCGCAGCCAACAGCCAGATCGGCCTGGCCAAAGCCAACTCCAAGCAGGACCTCAACGCCACCTTCGATTACACGCATGTAAACGCCTCCAACCTGGGCGCATTCTTCGTCACCATTCCGCTGCCCATCTTCAATCGCAATCAGGGCGAGGTGGCGCGAACCTACTACGTCCTGACCCAATCGCAGTTTCTGGAGAAAGCGGCTCGGCAGCAGGTCTTGACCGACGTGAAGAATGGTTACGAGATGCTGCTGAACAACCAGGAAATTGTCCAGCTCTATGACAACGGCTATCTGCAACAGGCGCAACAGGCGCTGGACATCACACTGTTTTCTTATCAGCACGGGGCCGCTTCCCTGCTGGACTTCCTCGACGCCGAGCGCAGCTATCGCGCCACCGAGCTGAGTTACCGCCAGGCCCTGGCGTCGTACATGACATCGCTGGAACAGCTGCGGGCTGCGGTAGGGACACGGGATTTGCGGTAAAGCGGAGCGAGTTCTCAAAATTGCATTGTGAGGGCATGTCGGTTTGTGTCAGGGCACGTCGGCTTGTTTCGCGACGCGTCGGTTTGTGTCGGAGCCCATCGGCTTGCTTCGCGACACGTTGGTTTGTGTCGGAGCCCATCGGCTTGTTTCGCGACGCGTCGGTTTGTGTCAGGGCACGTCTTCAGACGTGCCGTACGCGCTCAAGAATGAGTCGGGCTTCAGCCCCTGCAAGCCTGATGTAGGGGCTGAAGCCCGAACCTTTTTCTGCGCTCGTTCGGCACGAGTAAACTCGTGCCCTGACA
This sequence comes from uncultured Acidobacteriaceae bacterium, assembly GCA_963833305.1. Classification (GTDB taxonomy): domain Bacteria; phylum Acidobacteriota; class Terriglobia; order Terriglobales; family Acidobacteriaceae; genus Bog-257. The sequence continues at coordinate 124,523 of CAWHXN010000012.1, forward strand.
CAAAGCGCACTCGAGTGGGTGGAGCACCGCTTCAGCGATGCAGTTTGGATGCAGAAACCGGGCGGCTTTAGCCGCTGAGGCGACCCAGGCCTTACCTCTGGCGCTAAAGCGCGCTATTTATTGCGCTCTTGCATGCACGCCTGAAGCCGTGCTCCACCCAAGGCTCCAGGCGAATATCCCTCGCCTATAATCTCCCCATGCCCTTCCAGCGCTCGACCAAACTCTACGACGAGGAGATGCTCTACGAGTACGCCATCGGCGCGCTGGGCAGGCAAATGCGTACCGTCGCCGAAATCAAGCGCCTGATGCGCAATCGGGTGAAAACGCAACCCGAAGGCGAGCTGCTGGTGGAAATGGTCGTCATACGGCTGAAAGCCCAGCGTTATCTCAACGACACCAACTATGCCGAAAACTACTCGCGCTTTCGGAAGGAAAACGAAAAATTCGGGCGCATGCGGGTGGTGCAGGATCTGAAGATCAAGGGTGTGCACAACGACATCATCGATAGCGTGGTTCACGCAGCCTACGATGGAATCAACGAAGAGCAGTTGGCGCGGGAGTTCCTGCAGCGCAAGCGCGTCGGCAAACCCGAGGGACAGAAACAAGCAGCGAAAGTGTTTCGCATGATGACGCGCGCCGGTTTCTCCAGCCGAATTATTTTTCGTATTCTCAAGACCTGGGACGTGGACGACGAGACGATTTCCGCGCTGGAGACGGAAGCCAGTGGCTAGTGATCAAGGGCCAGTTGTCAGTTGTCAGTGTCAGGTGTCAGGTGTTGGCGGTCAGTTGTTGGTGGAAGCGCGGGCCTTTAGGCCCGCGAGAACTGTGGCTCTGGAGAAAGGGCTTTAGCCTAGGATTGGCGAAACAGTTTTGACGTACGATTTCGTCAGCAAATTGAAGCGAGCGGGCCGAAGTTCCGCAGATGTCTGTGTCGCTAGCGTGGCTTACAACAAATCGGTGCGCAAATCGAATCGACCAGCCACGCAGCGGCGTGATTTGTTTTAGTCGTGGGCGTAAGGCCGCAGCCCACATGGCAAATATTTGCGCCGCGGAGCTGCGACACGGTTCTGAGACAGATACCGCAGGAACTTCTCATTTCGGCGGCAGAGCAGCGAGCACGAAAAACGAGCGCCGAAGGCGCGCTAGAGCTTAGCCCAGCGTTTCAACGCTGGGTGGCTCAATATAGGGATCCGAGTGCCGTAGGCACGACAGGCCTTGTTTCGCGTTCTCAGGGATTTCATCTGCCGTCCCTGCCGGGACTCGACATCTTTTAGGAAGCCTACCCAGCGCTGAAACGCTGGGCTATGCTCTTTCGTTCCGCTGCGCGGGACTCAGTTCTGGACGACTGCAACTCCGTCGCTAATCAACGGTTCGTTGCAAGGCATCAACGAAACCAGATAGGTTCATAGTACTGACTACTGACTACTGACTACTGACCACCGATAACTGACAACTGATTCTTATGCCCAAGAAACTCGATCACACCGCCGCCTGTGAACATCTGTCGCGCGTCGACCGCCATCTGGCGCGTGTTATCGCCCGCTCGGGCCCGTGCCGCATGCAACAGGAAACCACGCAAAGCATCTTCGAGGCGCTGCTGGAGTCCATCATCTACCAGCAACTCAACGGTAGAGCCGCCGCCACCATTACCAGCCGCGTCAAGGCGCTGTTCCCGGAGAACACCCGGCGTCTGCGCACCCGGCGGGGACTGGTCGAGGGCTTTCCCACTCCCGAGCAAATCCTGGCCGCGCCGGAAGAGCTTTTGCGCTCGGCAGGGTTGTCACGGAATAAGATGCTGGCGATTCGCGACCTGGCCGCCAAAACGCTGGACGGAACGGTACCTACGCTGAAGCAGGCAAACCGAATGAGTGACGACGAACTGGTCGAGCGCCTGACTAGCGTCAGAGGCATTGGACGCTGGACCGTCGAGATGCTCCTGATGTTTCGCCTGGGCCGGCCAGACGTCTTTCCAGTGGACGACTACGGAGTGCGCAACGGCTTTGCCAAGATGCGCAAGCTGGCCGAGCTTCCGAAACCCAAAGAGCTGATGCCGTTCGGAGACAAATGGCGTCCCTATCGCAGCGTGGCCAGTTGGTATTTGTGGCGCGCCGCCGAGATGAAGGACCTGCCGCTGGCCGGCGCGGCGAAGACAGCCGTCACTGCTGCGGCGACAAAGCGAGCGAAGAAAAAAGTCACGATTGCCAGCAAGGCTGTCAAGCGGAAAACCACTGGCCGGCAGCGGAAACCGTGATTAAGTCTTGTCTTGAAGGGGACGGCCACCCATTCTTGATCATCAGGCGGGATGGTTGTCAATGAATCAGAGCACGCTTGAATGGGCTATCGAAAGAAAGCAGGTCCCTCCGCTCGGACTAAAGTCCTCGGTCGGGATGACAAATCATACGGGAGCTTACCGGCGCGGCTGAAGCTGTGCCCCTGCAAAGTACATCAGCCCCTTCCCTCTCTATTGCGGCGTCTTAAGCAGCGCGTTCTGGAACGCTACGGCTGCTTCCTGCTGGTTGCCTTTAATTTGTGGCGGAACGATGGACGGTACGTCAGCCGGGCAGGCTTTCAGTCCGGCACAGATGTTGACTGCTTTCGTGATGGCAATCTGCAGGGCGGGATTGGATTTAACATCGTCCGCCGAGTCCAGGATGATGAAGTCGACATTGTCGCTGATGCTGGTTTGTTTCTGCAGCATGTCTTTATAGTCGCCGGTCTCGCTCTGGATAATAATCGGCTGGCCGTCGCTCAAGCGTGGATTGCTGCCTTGAAATTCCAGCAGCCGGCGGTCTAATTCGCTGCCATATACGGAATTGAGGTTACGCAAGACGTGAACAACCACGGGGGTCTTGGGCTTAGGCTTGCAGCCGATCAGCAGGGTAAACGATAGAAGTAGCAAGATTGCCTGGGCAAACCTTAGTCGTTGGGCCATGACGACATAATATCTGGAGCGTCCGTCTTCGCCTAGTGGCTGAGAGGTATTGGGCGTTCGGTGCGAGCTATGTGTTTGGGGGTGAAAGTGAAGAATGCCGAAAACCCTGCGGCAGCCGATTTGAAGGACACTGCGGAGCCGGCGCCGCAGTGGAAGCCGCGGCCTCCGGAGCATGGGAAGTAGGTTGACCGTTAGGAAGACGGAAGGTCGGGGCATGCGTCCCGGCCTTTTGATTTATGTGGTCATGACTGCCTGAGCCGCGGCGGGTTCGGCAGGGGCTTTGCGGCGGAGAATGGCGGCGGAGATGAGAGTAATGATCAGGCCAACGGGCAGGGGCTCCATGAAGGTGTAGGCCATGTTGACGAAGGGGTTCTGGTAGAGCTGCTGAGAGCGCTGTATGGCAGCGACCTTCGCGGCGGTTGTGGCGGGGTCAAGTCCGGAAGACTGGACCTGATGAATCTGCGCAGCGAAGTAGCTGTCCATGAAATGGGGCATGAAGTTGAAGTAGAGGATCTCCCACATGGCGACGTAGAAGACGCAGGTGATGAGGGTGATCAGGATGCCGCAGGCGAAGGCGCGCCCGAAGGAGATTTGGCCAGCCAGGGTGTTGTCGCGGTAGCTGCGGACGCCGAAGTAGATGAGCAGGAACGACGCCACCATGATGGTGTAGCCGAGAAGCATGCTGTGGTAGGAGCCGAGCCTGTCGGCGATGAGAAGCGAGCCGCCCATAAGCACGGAAATGATGACGCCGGCGATGAGGCCGAAGGTGAGGACGATTTTCTTCATGTGAGGCTCCTGGTGCGACTGAGAATGGAGTCACCCTGCAGTGTAACGGGGCCGGATGTCGTCATCCTTTCGGATGATTTTGCAGCAATGGACCTGAAATCGTGCTTTCGGGTGACGCGGTCACGGCAGCAGGCCTAGTTCTTTGCCGCGCTGGACGGCTTGGGTGCGGCGGGCGGCTCCGAGCTTGTCGAAAACGCGGGCACAGTGGGTCTTGACGGTGTTTTCGGAAACGAAAAGCTGCGTGGCAATTTCGCGATTGCTGAGGCCGCGGGCGATCAGGGTGAGGATTTCGAACTCGCGTGTCGTGATGCCGAGGCTCTGTTGCTGGGCCGTATTCGGAGCGAAGGGTTCGAGGGCGGGAGCTTCCGCGGGGACAAGCACTTCCCTCACTACGACCATTTCGCGGATGGTTTCGCGACGGCGCGTGATGCGGAGGCCGAGCCAGATCCCGAAGGTCGCAAAGAGAACGGCGACCAGCGCGCCATAGAGCTCGACGGAATGCTCCATGATCACGAAGCGATATTCGGTGTATTGGAGGACGGCGATGAGGACGCCGCCGACGACACCGAAGATAAGCACGTGGCGCTTCATGATGGGGATGTGAAGAAGTATATCGCCGCCAACCCCTGACCCCGCTCACTCCTCAAAGCTCTACAAAGAAATACTCCATGAAAAGTGCCTGCTCCGATGCAAACTTCATAACCGACTCTAGTCTGAATGCGAGGGGCAGTGCGCTGTTGATGACGCAGGATCTCCCGCAAAAATCGATGCCCGCGTTGCCCGGCCGCCTGGCAAATATTAATCTTTTATCTATCCGCGAGAAACACCCTTTCCCAGTTAGCCAGCTTCATAGATAATGCGCGCAGATAATGCACGCACCGATTTCGGACGTCGGGTGGGATCATGAAAAAACGCGGGGCGCTTTGTTGCTTGTGGCTGGGACTATGCGGTCCCACGCTTTTCGGGCAGCAGGTTTTGCTCTCGGGTATGATCGCTCCACCTGAGGCTGGTCCGTTTGCTCCGCATGGTGCAACTTCTTCGCCGCTTTCCCCGGCAGTCCGCGTTTCGCCCGCTCCTGCCGAGTTTGTGGCCGCCATCCGCCTGCCCGGAATGGCCAGCAACTTTTCTCTCAGCCAGGCTGCCGCGCCGCCATTTCAAGAGGCGGTATGCACGCAGGCCCTTATTCCGCTCCGGTATGACCGGCCCAGCGACAACGCCTTCGACCGTCTGCAGTTCAGCACTTCGGCCATCAAAGCTGCGTTTACTCATGAAAATATCGTGAAAATGGCGCGGAACTTCGTCCCTGGCCAGCCGCTGCCCGATGCCCCGTCTTACGTTCCGCTCACCAGCCGGGAAAAGTGGGACCTGTTCGTGCGCCGCAGCCATTCCGCCGATTTCGCAGTCGGAGCGGTGATCGACTCGCTCACCGCGCAAGCTACCGGCGCCTATCCGCGCTTCGGTGGAGGCATGGAGGGCTATGGCAAGCGGCTGGGCGCCTCGGCTGCCGGTGCAGAGAGCGCAACGCTATTTTCCGGCTACATCTTCCCTACGATTTTCCATCAGGACCCGCGTTACTTCCGCTCGCATGAAGACGCCATCTCCGATCGCCTGGCCTACGCCGCCAGCCGCGTCCTGATCGGCCGTAGCGATAGCGGCCACAATGTAATCAATTTTTCCCAGATCCTGGCCCAGTTCGTACAGGCCGCCGTCTCCAACGCCTACATTCCCTATCGCAACGAGTCTGTTCCCGGCACGGTGGAGAACGCACTGGCGGGATTGGGAGGAGTGGCGGAGGCGGACGTTCTGAACGAGTTCTGGCCCGACATTAAAGTCTTTCTGGCCCACCATACCCCCGCATCGCTGCGCCATCGGCTCCATTCGACGGGCTATCCTCAACTCGCCAGCAAATAATGTCTGAAGCTTTTTCTTTTTGTCATCACGAACAGACTTCAGTCCGTGAGGGATCTGCTTTCCCTCGCAGCAGCCAACATTCCGCATGACAATTGTCACTCGACCCGGCTGACAATCCACACTACCGTTCAGATTGAAACTTCTCGATAATTTCTCTCGTAAAGATATAAGTTCGGATGAGCCGAAGTGCAAACCGGCGGGCGGCTTTGTCCTCTTTCAAACTTGCGGCAAGAATGCGATGCTAGAGGAACTCATTTTGAAAGATGTGGACTACTTCATGAGGGAATTGAAAGACGACCTGGCTTCGCTGCGCATCGACCGGGAAGCCCCTCGCCCGGGCCGCTGGCGCTGGTTGATCTGGCTGGTTGTGGTCGTCCTGGTGGCGGCAGGAAGCTACTATTTCGTCAAGGCGCGCCCGGCATTAGGAGAGTTTGGCGCGACCGAGGTCGAAGCAGTGCAGCCGACCATCCAGAGCAGCAGCGGTCCGAACGCAGGAACGCCTATCCTTACCGCTTCGGGCTACCTGGTGGCGCGCAAGCAGTCGGTGGTTTCGTCGAAGATTCAGGGACGCATTTCCTCACTGCGGGTGGAAGAAGGCAGCGTCGTCAATGCCGGTGACATTCTGGCCACGTTGGACAATGAAGACGCGCAGGCCGCCATCGTCAAAGCTAACGCCGACATCGAGTACGCCAAAGCCGATCTGGCTGAAGCCCAGCGCCAGGAGAAGCTGCAGGAAGATCTGTACCGCAGCAAAGTGGTCTCGCAGGACGCGCTTGGATGCCGCCAAAGCCAAGGTAAACCTGGCGGCAGCGGCTATCCAGCAGGACAAAGCCACACTCGACGTCCAGCAGGCTTATCTCGACTTCACCACAGTGCGCGCGCCGTTTGCCGGCGTCGTGGTCAAGAAGATGACCGAGGTCGGCGAAAGCGTCGCTCCCATTCCGCCTGGCGTGAACATCTCCACTTCCTCGGGAGCGATTGTCGCCATCGCCGACATGAATTCGCTGGAAGCGGAAGTCGACGTGAACGAATCGAACGTCGCCCAGTTGCAAGCCGAACCAGCCAGCCGAAATCACGGTGCAGGCGATTCCCGGCCACACCTACAAGGGCGTTCTGCGGCAGGTGATTCCTACCGCCGACCGCACCAAGGCCACGGTCACGGTGAAGGTTTCGATCCTCGACAAGGACAAGTATCTGCGGCCGGAGATGAGCTGCAACGTGACATTCCTGGAGCCACCAGAAACCGACGCAGAGCGCCAGCGCGCCGCCCCAGCGGATTATCACCGTCTCGAAAGATGCGGTGGTCACGCGCGACGGCAAATCGGTGGTGTTCGCGATCGAAGAGAACAAGGTTCGCTCGCTGCCGGTGGCGACGGGAGCCGATTTGCATGGCCAGATCATCGTGAAGCAGGGACTGGCAGGATCGGAAACGCTTGTAAACAATCCGCCGCAGAAGCTGAAGGACGGCGATTCGGTGAAGGTGAAGTCTTAAGCGATAGAAAATAAACAGCTAAGCTTGAAGCGATGGCCACCAACAGTACTTTAGTGCTAATTTAATGGATCTAATAAACCACTATTTGGGTAGTACAACTGTTCCACCAATTGGCGTTTAATCGCGTCAGAATGCCTCAGGATCGACGACGTGGCGGCTGGACATGGTTTAGGGTCAACGCAATAATATGGGGCCCTCAGAAGCCAAATAAACGCGCTTTCCCAATTTGGGCCGGAATAGAGCTTGTGACCACTTTGGGTGTGGCGAGGATTGCTTTGTTTCAAACACCCTTCGGGGAAGGTCTCTTTCAGTCTTGCCGCGGATTTGCAGTTTTCGATTTGTATCAGGGCTCGGCTTTAGCCGAGCCGTAGAGCCAGAAAATAAAAAGGGCTTTAGCCCTGCATTCGATACGAACCAGTTTGGTTGTCAAGGTTTTCCTAACGGAATCTGAGCGTGGAGAGATTGCATGAGTACAACCGAAGTGGCGGCCGCAACCACTGCCGTCAGCGTACAAAACGTTCGCAAGGTCTATCAGCGCGACAGCCTGCAGATCAAGGTGCTCGACGGCATCAACCTGGAAGTTCCGCAAGGGCGAGTTCGTGGCGCTGATGGGCCCGTCGGGTTCGGGCAAGACAACGCTGCTGAACCTGATCGCCGGCATCGATCGCGTGACTTCCGGACGAGTGACGGTCGCGGGCACCGATCTGGGGCCGCTCTCGGAAGGCGAGCTGGCCAAGTGGCGCAGCCAGCAACATCGGATTCATCTTTCAGTTCTACAACCTGATTCCCGTGCTGAACGCGGTGGAGAATGTCGAGCTGCCGCTGCTGCTCTCGCCGCTTTCCAAGCGCGACCGCCGCGAACGCGCACTGACTGCGTTGCGCATCGTTGGATTGGCGGACCGCTCCAAGCATTATCCGCGCCAGCTTTCCGGCGGACAGGAGCAGCGTGTCGCCATCGCGCGCGCCGTGGTCACCGATCCGACGGTGCTGGTAGCCGACGAGCCTACCGGCGATCTCGACCATCAGAGCGCCGAGGAAATTCTGACCCTGATGGAAACTTTCAACAAGGAGTTCGGCAAGACCATCATTATGGTGACGCACGATCCTCGCGCCGCCGCCCGCGCCCGCATCCAGCATCATCTGGACAAGGGAGTGCTGAGCAACTGATGACCGAGCAAGAATCAATCACCACAGAGACACGGAGACACCGAGATTGAAAGAAAAAGAATAAAAAAAGAATTTCCTCTGTGCCTCTGTGTCTCTGTGGTGAAAACGAGATCGATGTTATGAAATTTGCACCGCTCATCCTCAAGCATCTGCGCAAGAACTGGATTCGCACGCTCAGCACCGTGCTGGCGATGGCGGTCTGCATCTTCCTCATCTGCACCCTGCAGACGGTGGTGGACGCGGTGAACTATGGCTTGCACACGGGCAATGCCTCGCGTCTGGTGACCCGCCATTATGTCAGCCTGGTCTTCAATCTGCCCAATTCCTACAAAGCCAAGATCGACGCCATTCCCGGAGTGAAGAAAACCACCATCATCAACTGGTTTGGCGGCGTGTATCGCGATCCCAAAAACTTTTTCGCCAACATGGCAGTCGAGCCTGAACCGTTCCTGGAAATCTATCCCGAGATCATGCTGCCCGAAGACCAGAAGCAGGCCTGGTTTCACGATGGACGAGGCTGCATCATCGGCCGCAAGCTGGCGCAAAAATGGGGCTGGAAGATCGGCGACCACTTTCGAGCTGGAAAGCTTCATTCCTCCCTATCGCGTAGGCAAGCCCTTCGATTTCGTGGTCGACGGCATCTACGACACCGACCCGGCGAAGATCCGCGGCACCGACCTCAATTCCATGTACTTCAACTACAAGTATCTCTACGAGGCCACCGGGCAGAAGGCCGGCATCGGCACCGTAACGTTGCTGATCGACGATCCCAAGAACGCCGGTCGCATCAGCAAAGCCATCGACGCCGAGTTTGAGAACAGCGATACCCAGACCAAGACGGAGACCGAGCAGGCGTTTCGCGCCAGCTTTATTGCCATGGCCGGAAATCTGGCTCTACTGCTGAACGGCATCGGCCTGGCGGTGGCCTTCACCATTCTGCTGGTGACGGCCAACACCATGAGTATCGCGGTCCGCGAACGGCAGCAGGAAATCGGCGTGCTTAAGACGCTGGGTTTCTCCAGTGGCCTGGTCATGTCGCTGGTTCTGATTGAAGCGCTGCTGCTGGGGCTGATGGGCGGCGCGCTGGGCTTGCTCTTTGCCGGCGGCGCGATCATGGCGTTGCCCGGCATTCCATTTATCGGCGATGTGGTGCGGCAGTTCCCGGGACTGGGACTGTCGCCCAAAATCGTTTCCTATGGATTGGGCACGGCGTTGCTGCTGGGACTGCTGGCAGGATTCGTCCCGGCACTGCTGGCCTATCGTGCGCGAATTACGGAAGTGCTGCGGCAAGTGTGAGGAAGAAGCAACTAGCAACTAGCAACTAGCAACTAGCAACTAGCAACTAGCAACTAGCAACTAGCAACTGCGATTCAGCCATCAGTTATGGGTTGTGTCAGGGCACGACTTTAGTCGTGCCGATTGAGATGATAAAGCTGCAGGGCTTTAGCCCCGAAGAAGCAAAGGTCTTCGGATTTACCTAGTCGCTAGTTGCTAATTGCTAGCTGCTAATCAACGGATTACTTATGGCTCTACCTATAAGTTATAACGTTCGTAACCTGCGCTCGCGCTGGAAGGTCACCCTGCTGGCCATCTTCGGCATCGCGCTGGTGGTTGCCGCCTTCGTGACCATCCTGTCCATGGCTCGCGGCTTCAACACAGCTTTAAGCTCCACTGGAACCGACAACAATGCCATCGTGACTCAAAGGGGCTCGATGTCGGAGCTGTCGTCGTGGATCGCTATCGCCAACGCAAATCTCATCGCCGTCGATCCGCGCGTGGCCCGCGGCGCTGACGGCAAGCCGCTGGCTTCCTGCGAAGTCGTGGTCATTACTGCCCGGCCCAAGAAGGACACGAACATCCCGCTGAACGTAACGTTCCGCGGCGTCACGCCTATCGCCTTCCACGTGCGCAACAACATCAAGATTGTCGAAGGCCGCAGCTTTACGCCAGGATTGTACGAAGTCATCGTAGGCAAGAAAATTGCCGACCGGGTCAGCGGCGTGGATATCGGCTCGACCATCAGCATCCAGCGCAAGAACTGGAAAGTAGTCGGATTGTTCACCGCCGACGACAGCTCGTTTGAAAGCGAGATCTGGGGCGACTACGACGCCATGGCGCCGGCCATTGGCCGCAACGGCGGCTGCGAATCGCTGACCGTGCGGCTCACCAATCCCACGGTACTGGCGTCGTTCGACAAAGACCTGCGCGCCAATCCGCAAATGCAGGTGCAGGCCGATTCCGAGCGCAAGTATTACGAGAACCTGGCCGGCGGCATCGGCACGGCGCTCATCATTCTGGCGTCGTTCGTCGCGATCGTGATGGGTATTGGCGCGGTTTTCGGCGCGATGAATACCATGTACGCCATCGTCTCGCAGCGCACCCGCGAGATCGGCACGCTGCGCGCTCTGGGCTTCTCGCGCTTCAGCATTCTGATTTCGTTTGTGATGGAGTCGGTGCTGCTGGCCCTGCTGGGCGGCGTCCTCGGCTGCCTGATCGCGCTGCCGATGAACGGCTTCACCGCAGCCACCGGAACCAACTCGTTCAGCGAACTGGCCTTCGCCTTCAAGGTCACGCCGGATCTGTTGTTGATTGGCCTGGGTTTCGCCGTGCTGATGGGCTTGGTAGGAGGGCTGCTGCCCGCCTTCCGCGCCGCCAGAATGCCGATCACGCGAGCGCTGAGAGAAGCGTAGGAAGGCCGCGGTTCGTGGTTCGTGATTCGTGGCTCGATGGTTCGTGGTTGAGGCTCCTGAATCGCGGTTCGTGGATCGTTACCGCATTCGATTTCCGATATTCGCTGTTCGATTGTCATCGCGAGCGCAGCCGAGGGATCTGCGGTCCCTCGCGACGCCTGCGCTAGATGAATGATCAGGGTGACCCCATCCAAGCTTCTTTTGCTTGGGTGGGAATTTTCGCATCGCACTGTCTGATCGCCAGCGCAGCCCGCAAGGCTTTGCGCTTCACGCGGTTGGGTGGTATCCGTCCCATTTGCTGAACGAGTGTCTTGCTGATACAGGCTATCGCATTGTTCGCCGAAAGGCTTGAGTTCGGCTCGGGCGCTGTCGCGGCACGTACAAGCCTCGCTTGCCAAGCGAAAGAGTTTAGCCCAGCGCTTCAGCGCTGGGAAGATGGGAACAAAAATCCCGAGTGCCGTAGGCTCGGCAGAAGACCCTCTGTCGTCCCTAGGGGCACTCGCATCTATTGTCGAACCCTCACCCAGCGCTGAAGCGCTGGCTAAGCTCTTTCGCGCCTTCGGCGCCCGCTCGACATTCTTCCACGTTCTTCGCACAAACCGCGGCCCCATTCAGCCCGATGCACACGGTTCAGCTCGAAGTGTCAAATCTCCAGTGCCCATCTGCTTTCTCACCAAGCCATTTAACGATCCACTATTCACTGACAACTGGCAACTGCTTCTAAATTCCCAGCCCCGTCACCCTCCACCCGGCTCCATGCACTTTGTGCCGGATGTTCAGCGTGATCAGCAGCGCCGTCATCGACTCCACGATGCGGGCGTTCTCCAGTTTGCCGCCATCGATCGCGCGTACGCCGGGAATCTTGGCCGCCAGCTCCGAGGCCACTTGCCGGGCGCGATCGTCGTCACTGCACACGATCACATCGCAATCCACCTCGCCGTCGCCGCTCAAAACCGTGGCCGACAGGCTGTGAAATGCCGCGGCCACCACAACGTTCTTGCCGACAATTTCCTGCGCCTGCTCTGCCGCCGAGCCCTGCCACACGCCCAGCAAGCGCGTCGGCCGGCCGCCCACGGCCGCCGCCAGCGGAACCGTGGCGTCGATCAACACTGTCCCCTGCCGGAACGCCGGCTTCAGTTGCTTCAGCAGTTCCGCCTGGCCGGCGAACGGAACCGTAAGTACCACAATGTCGCACATCTTGACCGCGACAGAATTTTCCACGCCTTCAACATTGCCCAGGGCGCCGGCGGTCTCGGCAATCTTGGCGGCCACGGCCTTGGCCCGCTCGCCATCGCGCGAGCCGATCACAACCGATTCCCCGGCGCGCGCCCAGCGCTGCGCCAGCCCAGAACCTTCGGGCCCCGTACCTCCAACAATCGCGATCACAGATTGCCCCCTAGAGCTAAGCAGCAATGCCTTTTAGGGGCACGGCTTTTACAGGCTGCTGAAAAAGTCGCTGGACGTCAAAGATCGGGTAGAGCTGGCCTTCAGGCCAGCGTCTACGCGCTTTGTTCTTGATCTCGAGCCGGCTTTAGCCGGCGGCAGCAACTGGGTTTTCCGACTTTTTCAGCGGCGCGGCTTCAGCCGTGCCGGAAACGAAACTATTTCGCGAGTGCAGGGCTTTCGCCGATTACGCAACTCGCGTCTTTTCTCCCGACGAGGCCACCGGATCCGGCGACGGATACTGGTACTGCGTGTACAGCGTATTGCGCTGCGCGGGCACGCGTCCCAGCTCCAGGATCCGCTCCTGGAACTCCGCCGCCGAAGTGTACTGTCCCGCGGTCGATCCCGCCAGCCGCGAGATATTTTCCTCGAACAGCGTGCCGCCGTAATCGTCCGCTCCGGCTAGCAAAGCCAGTTGCGAAACTTCTCGACCCAGCTTCACCCACGAAACCTGAATGTGATTGATCGACCCGGCGAGCACGATGCGGGCCAGCGCGTGCACTTTCAGATGTTCGGCCAGCGTCCCGCCATCCCGCGCCAAACCTTGCGCGAACAGCAGCGTGTTGTCGTGAATGAAGCCCAGCGGCACAAACTCGGTGAAGCCGCCGGTGCGCGACTGGATCTCCCGGAACAGCAGCATCTGGTTCACCCACTGTTCATAGGTTTCGCTGTGGCCGTACATCATGGTCGAGGTGCTGCGGATACCGCACTCGTGCGCCGTCTCAATCACCTCGCGCCATTGCGCCGCCGTCAGCTTGTTGCGCGAGAGTACATGCCGAACCTGGTCGTCGAGAATCTCGGCCGCCGTTCCCGGCAAGGTGTCCAGCCCGTTTTCCTTCAACATCAAAAGATATTCGCGGATCGGCAGGCCCGTCAGCTCGACGCCGTAAACCATCTCCATCGGCGAGAACGCGTGCGCATGCATCTTCGGAGTTGCCGACTTCACCGCCCGCAAAATGTCGCGGTAATAAAATGGCGGCAGATTACGCGGCAGGCCGCCCTGAATGCAGACCTCGGTCGCGCCCCATTCTTCTGCTTCGCGGCACTTGTGTTCCATCTCTTCCAGCGACAGAAAGTATGCGGTCTCGTCGCGCGGCCCCACGCTGAATGCACAGAACTTGCATCCCACAAAACACACGTTGGTGAAATTAATATTGCGGGTGATCACATAGCTGATCACGTCGCCAACCAGCCGCTGCCGCAGTTCGTTCGCCGCGATCACCATCCCGAAAAGATCGTCGCCCTCGCTGTTGGCCAGCAGCAGGCATTCCTCGCGGCTCAGCACTCCGCCGTCGAGCGACGCCATCACCTTCTCGATTGCCGCCCGCACCGGCGCCGATACCCGCCGCTGCACATCCTCCCAAGTCGAATTTTGTAGCGTCTGCCGATTGCACCAACTTAGCCCTTGCATGATCCCTCTCTGTTTCGACCCACTACTTCTGAATACCCTTTGTCATCCTGATCGATAAGGCTCATCACTCCAAGGCGTCATCCTGAGCGCAACGCTCGTTACTCCAGGGTGTCATCCTGAGCGGCAAGCTCGTCACTCCAAGGTGTCATACTGAGCGGAGGCGGCGCCTCGCCGTCGCAGTCGAAGGACCTGCTTTCCTCCGCCTCGGCATAAAACCTGCATCACCGGAACAAATCTTTCTCCGCCGGACGCACTATCTGACGCGCGCTGCCGTTCCCCCGGCGATACGAATAACCCCGAATTATACAAGCCGGAATGCGTGTATCTTTGCCGCAAACCAGGCCCGCAACACACGCCAGTTCATCCGCCACCGCTTCTTCCGTGGCGTGCATTTTGTAACCGTACGGATCGACCGAGCCGCGATAGTCGTGAATTACCTTTATCCCGGCCACACCAATCGCCACCTCGCACAGACCCTCGCGCCACGGCCTGCCAAAACTGTCGGCAATGATCACCGGGATGTGCAGCCCGGTCCGCTTCTTCAATTTCCGATGAATTTGTGCCGCCGAGCGATCGGCGTCAGCGGGCAGCAGCACCGCGGTCTTGCCGCCGTCAACATTGGACACATCCACTCCGCTGTTGGCGCATACCAGTCCATGCGCGGTTTCGGTGATGAGGATATGCTTTTTTCGTACCACCCGTTTCGCCTCGCGCAATGCCAGCGCGATCACGCGTGCATCGTTGCCACTGCTCGCAGCCAAACGTCTGGCAGCCGCCGACGGCTTCACCGAATCGAGCGCGACCAATCGTCCCTCGGCCTTGGAGACGATCTTGTGCTTGACTACCAGAATGTCGCCCTCATGCAGCCGCAGGCCGCCGAGGGCCAACGCATCGACGATAAGATCGGCAACCGAATCGCCGGCGAACACGTCGCGAATCCCCCGTACCGGCAGCGCGCGCAGTTCTGCTCCGCCGGGCGCGATGGCAGGTTGTGCGATCTTCTTCAAACTGCCGCTTTCCAGGCGTCGTCATCCTGCTCGCCGAAGCCCCACGAACGCAGCAGCCGTTGCGCATGAGTGCTACCCTCGCGCTGCACCAGCAATTCCAATTCATGGGGATTGTCGATATCCAGCCCGATTCCCGGCATCTCCAGAATGACCAGTTCCTTGGCCGTCCGTCTCATGGTCTCACAGTGTGGGAGGAAGCTGTCGTTGCCGAAACGCAGCGGAATAATCGCCGCCGGACGCCGCAGAATGCAGTTACTGCCCCGCCGATCGTAAGCGGGAACAAACACTGCGCCTTCGTCGGGCGCAGCATCGAGCACGCGATGCAGTTCGTCACTGGTAATCAGCGGAATATCGGCCGGCACCACGATGGTCGTGTCGTAGCCGTGCTGCTCGCTCCACGCCGTTGCCGCTTCAATCGCCGCCGTCTCGCTTTCATTGCGCGTGTCTTCAATCATCCTGAAGCCGAACTCTTTCGCCATGCCCTGCGCGCGCGCGTCCCCGGTGACCAGCGCCACGTCGATGCGGCCCAATACGCCGGCAGCCGCGGTCATCACGTCGCGCAACATGGCTTCAGCCAGTTGCGAGCGCTGCCGCTGATCCAGCGCCTCAGCCAGCCGCTGCTTGGCTGTCGCCAGACTCTTGAACGGGATAAGAAGAATTCCTCGCATGGTCACCTTGAAGCTATGACGCGTCGACAATTACCACATTCACAATTGTTGACGCGTCCTCACACAATTCTTGACTTGTCCTCACACAATTCTTGACCTGTCCTCACACACTTCTTTGATTGCCATCGCACAATTCTTAATTTGTCATCCCGAGCGAAGCCGAGGGATCTGCGGTCTCCCCGGCCCGAAACAAAAGCAGATTCCTCGCCGTGCTCGTAATGACAATTCCAAAGTTAAGTTCGGTCGGCTCACCTGAATCACCTCAGGCTCCGGCAGTTTGTTTCACGGCGCAACTCTCCAGCACGAACACCGCCAAGTCGTGCTTGTCATCGACAGACCGCATGATCGTATTCGTACACACAACTCGCACGCCGCTCATCTTCGCCGCTTCAACATCGTCCGCGCGATCCACCACCAGCACATCCAGAAAATCTTCATAGGCCTGGGCGACTCCTGCAATCGTGCTCGGCCAGCCCATCATCGTCATCAGCGTTCCTGCCGGTCCCGAAACCGCCGCGCCCCCGACAATCGGACTCACCGCAGCAACGGTCGCTTTCGTTCGCCGCAACGCTTCGCGCACTCCCGGCACCGCCAGTATTGGTCCAATGCTGGTCACCGGATTACTTGGCGCAAACACAATCGCCTCCGCCGACTCAATGCTCTCGATCACGCCCGGCGCTGGCCGCGTGCTTTCGGCATTTTCGAAGCGCACAGCCCGCACTTCCACCTGATGGCGTTCGCGCACAAAATATTCCTGAAAGGTCAGCGTGCCTTTCGCCGTGTCGAGCATGGTCGACACTCGATCGTCCGACATGGGCAGCACGCGCGCCCCAATCCCAAACTTTGCCGCCAACTCAGCCGTCGCTTCGCTCAAGCTCTTCCCTGCCCGCAGCATCGCCGTGCGCGTCAGGTGAGTGGCCAGATCCAGATCGCCCAGGCTAAACCACGATGGCTGTCCCAGTTGCTTCATCCGCTCCAGGCAACGGAAACTGTCGTCGTCGACGCCCCAGCCCCGGTCTTTGCTCAGCAGCCCGCCGAGCCCATACAGCACCGAGTCCACATCCGGCGAAACATGCAGGCCCCACCACTCGATGTCGTCGCCGGTGTTGACAATGACCGTCAACTCCTCGCCAGCGACCACCTGCTGCAAGCCTTGCACCAGCTTGGTACCGCCGGTTCCGCCCGTGAAGACTACGATCATCTACGCCGCCCTCGCATATCCTACATTGTCAGACACAGCCTTCAGCCGTTCGCCCAGCAGCCCGCCTCGCGCCATCACCGCCGGCACAAATTCCGGATACACCGGCAGGCGCTGCACCAGCTTCTCTCCCGCCGCTTCCGTGCGGCGCTGTAAGTCCAGCAGATGCGGCCACGGGGCTTCAGGATTGATGTAATCCGGCGTCAGGGGCGAAACTCCGCCCCAGTCGTTGATGCCGCCCTCCAGCAGCCGCTCGTAGCCCTTTTCGGTAAGATTCGGCGGCGCCTGGATGTTCATATCGCGCAAGATGAGCCGCGCCACGGCCAAAGTTCGCAGCATGTCGCCGTTATCAGGTTCGGGCCACGCAGCCATGGGAATCCGCGGCTTGGCACGAAAATTCTGGATGATCACTTCCTGGATGTGTCCGTACCGTTGGTGCAGTCGCTTGATCGCCAGCAGCGATTCAACCCGATCTTCCATGGTCTCGCCGATACCGATCAGGATGCCGGTGGTGAAGGGCACGCCGAGCTTGCCGGCGTCTTCAATCGTCTTCAGCCGCAGCGCCGGGAGCTTGTCTGGAGTCTGCCCCGCCGGATGTGCGGCCGACAATTCCGTACTGGTGCTCTCCAGCATCAGACCCAGACTGGGATTGCTGACCCGCAGCCGTTCGATCCAGTTGGCGCTCAGCAGGCCGGGATTGGCATGCGGCAGCAGGCGCGTTTCGCGCAAGACCAGCTCGCACATCGCTTCCAGATAATGCAGCGTGCTGCGATAGCCCAGCCGCTTCAAGGTCTCGCGCATCTCGGGAAACAGCGCCTCGGGCCGATCGCCCAGCGAAAACAGGGCTTCCGTACAGCCCAGCTTCTCGCCCGCCTGCGCGACCGACAGCACCTCGTCGGGCGTCATGGTATGAGCGCCTGGCTCGCCGGGATCGCGGCGGTAGGTGCAATAGCCGCAGTAGTCGCGGCAGAGGTTGGTCAGCGGAATAAAAACTTTGCGCGAATAGGTAATGATGCGGGGATGGTATTGCTCTTTCAGGCTGCGGGCAGTGGCCAGCAGTTCGGGAAGAAACTCGTCGTCGCAATGCAGTAACTGCACCGCAACATCGGCCGCCAGAGGCCGTCCGTCGCGAACTTCGCTAAGGCGCAAACCAAGCTCGCCGGAAGACGAATCCTCCGAGCGTTTCTGCCGCAGTGTGGGAATTTCTGGCAAAGACATGTCGGCTCGCGGTGCCCAATCCTGGGATCAGCGCCCTCACCGCAGGATACCGCAAGAAGCAGAGACCCGCACGCAGCGGAGGCGGTGAATTTTACGGCTGATCCTGCCGAAAGACGGAGCGGAATTGTGTTTGCTAGTCATCCTGAGCCGGGAGCGCAGCGAGAAATCGAAGGACTGCTATTGCCGGCCAAGCCGCTCTTGCTCGACTTCTGCCCTGATCGTTGTTCGAAGGGTAGACGTTTTTCGCCCTGCACTTTGCCTCTCCGAACGGACCGCGACGGGCAAGCCTCGCTTGCGAGGCGCTAGCCGATCTACGATTCCTGGCGCTCAGCGTCCAGCCCATATCGCCCGCGAAAATACAGCAGCGGCACGCCTTCGCCCAATGCAATCTCTCTCACCTCGCCGACAAAAATGGTGTGGTCGCCCGCAGAATGCGCTCCTACAGTCGCGCAGTCCAAGTTGGCCAGAGCATCCTTCAGAACCGGAATGCCGCTCTTCATCGGGCGAAACTCAATGCCCAGCCGATAGGCCGCGTCAGGATTGCGCTCCGGATCGGCAAAAAACTCCGACAATGCTTCCTGCTCTGCTTTTAGCATGCTCACTCCGAACTGGCCGCGCTCGCGAAGATGCAGATAAGTCTCGGCCAGGTGATCGACGCAAACCAGCACCAGTGGCGGATGCAACGACACTGAGCAAAATGCATTGGCGGTCATGCCATGCACGTCGCCTTCCGACGTTTCGACGGTAATGACGGTGACACCGCTCGCGAAGCGGCCCAGGGCTGCACGAAAATCGTCCGGCGTGATTGGCTCTGGCATAGAACGCTTGCTGAAGGATGCTGTCGATTCCGGCACGAACGGCTTCGAGGCCGACGCCGCAAGCCAACTATACCGGATCGGCTGCCGACATCAGGTGAGCATCGCCATCGGAGTCCACAACCGTTCTCTGTGATCCTTAATAGCGAATTTTCACTACGAGCGAAGCGAGGAATCTGGCAGTGATTCACCATCCCGAAATTGTCATTACGAGCGAAGCGAGGAATCTGCTTTCTTGTCCTGGAAACAGCGGTTCCCTCGCGACCTGAAGGCCACTCGTGGTGACAAATCCTGAGTTACGCTCCTGACCTTGAATTAAGCCCACCCTGCAAAGCTCCGCAATTTGCGATAATCTAACCCGCGACCTTAAAGCGCGCGCAATCCGTCGTGGGGGCGGGATGTATCCTCGAGCTTTTCAGTATCATCGGGCACAGTCGTACCCGGAAGCCGTTTCCTTGTTGGGCCAATTAGGCGATGACGCCAAGCTTCTGGCTGGCGGGCAAAGCCTCATCCCGCTCATGAAGCTGCGTCTTTCCACGCCCGGCCATCTGGTCGATCTCAACTTCATTCCCCAGACTTCCTACATTCGCAGCAACGGTTCGCTTTCTTTGGGCGCCATGACGCGCCACGCCGAGATCGCCGCTTCAGCCGACGCCGCTGGCATTCCGATTCTTCACGACTGCGCTGCCGGCATTGCCGATCCGCAAGTGCGCAACCTGGGCACGATTGGCGGCTCCATCGCCGAAGCCGATCCCACCGGCGATTGGGCGCCCGTGCTGCTGGCCACCGGAGCCACCCTCAACACGCTCGGTCCCGAC
The DNA here is from genome assembly GCA_963833305.1 of uncultured Acidobacteriaceae bacterium. GTDB lineage: Bacteria > Acidobacteriota > Terriglobia > Terriglobales > Acidobacteriaceae > Bog-257. The sequence continues at coordinate 144,079 of CAWHXN010000012.1, forward strand.
GGCACACGCAGCATCGATATTCACGATTTCATCCTCGACGCCTACACCACCGCGCTGCAGCCTGCTGAGGTGATTACCGACATTGTTATCCCGCAACCAACCGCGCACTCTGGCGGAGCTTATATCGCGTTGAAACGGTGCGCTCCGGTGTACGCCAGCGCCAGCGTCGCGGTGCAGCTCACCCTGGACGACGCGCAGGCCTGCCAAGACGCTCGCATTTATCTCGGCGTGCTCGGCCTTACTGCAACCGCGTGTACCTGCGGCAGAAGATGCCTTACGCGGCCACGCCATCACGCCGCAACTTGTCGAGAAAGTTCGCCAGGCGGTAATGGACATCGCCGAGCCCAACTCCGACATGCGCGGTACCGCCGATTACAAGCGGCAAGCTGCCGGAGCTCTGGCGAAGCTCGCGGTCCAAGCCGCGCTCAAACGCGCTCGCGGCGAACATGTGGAGGTTTCTCACCTTTATGCCTGAAGCGATTCCTCGCGTGCAGGTCAGCGCCACCATCAATGGCAAGCGATACACGCGCCAGGTCGAGCCGCGCATGTTGCTGGTGCAATTCCTGCGCGAAGAGCTCAGCCTCACCGGCACCCATATCGGTTGCGACACCAGTTACTGCGGCGCCTGCACGGTTTTGCTCAACGGCAAGAGCGTGAAGTCGTGTACCGTCTTTGCGTTTCAGGCCGACGGCGCCGAGGTGCTCACCGTCGAAGGTCTGGCGAAGGATAACGAGCTGCATCCGGTGCAGCAGGCCTTCAGCGACGCCCACGGCTTTCAGTGCGGCTACTGCACGCCGGGCTTCCTGATGAGCACTCTGCAATTGCTGGCCGACCATCCGCATCCCACAGAGTCAGACATTCGTAAAGGCATCGCCGGTAATACCTGCCGTTGTACCGGATATCAAAATATCTTCAAGGCGATTCGCGCGGCGGCCGAGGCGGAGTCGGCCGATCCAGCCAGTTCGAAAGATGAACTCGTCGCAAATTCGGGATCGAGGAGTTAACGTTGGCCATAACTTTTTCTGGCGAGTTCACCACCCCGCGCAATCCTGACGAGGTCTTCGATTTTCTGTCCGACCCCAACAAGTTCGGCCCGCTGCTTCCCGACTTCCAGAGCATGACCGTGCAAGACCCCACGCACTTCACCGTCAAGGTCCGCGTCGGCGTGGGCAACATTCGCGGTACTGCCGAAATCAAGATGGAGCTGGCCGAAGCCACGCGGCCGCAGCGCGCGCAGTACAAGGGACAAGGCACCGCAGTCGGCAGCCAGATCACGCTCAGCGCCGGATTCGATCTTTCGCCCGTTGCCGATAGCGCCGGAGGAACTGCGATCGGGAGCACGCGCGTAGCCTGGCAGGGCGAAGCCAACATCTTCGGCAAGCTGGCGTCAATGGCCGGCGGGATGCTTGAACCGCTGGGCCGCAAGAATATTCAGAAGCTGATTGACGGCTTGCAGAAGGCGCTGGCGGAATCGGCGCCCCTGACGGCCGGAGAAGTCGCTACTCAGATTCAGGGGCTGGATACGCCCGTGCCGGAGGCGCTACAGCCCGAACCGGCGAGGGCTGAAGAGGCTGAGGTATCGCCGGTCGAAGGGCCGGGCTTGAGCCTATTGAACTCCGAGCCGTCACACGAAGGGGCTTCAGCGACGGACGAGCCCCAGTCAGTTGTGGAGGGTAAAGCTTCGTCGACTGACGACAACAAGATTTGAAAGGGCCAGCGTTTTGAAAGGGCACGGCTTTAGCCGTGCCGACGCGAAGCATTTATCTTTTTGTCATCACGAACCGGCTTCGGCCGGTGAGGGACCTGCTTTTCGACTTTTCAGCTCTGAGGAAGACACCCTTTGTGGCTGTGCAGCATTTGAACCGCAGATCCCTCCGCTCCGGTCGGGATGACAGACGACGGAAGCACGGCTGAAACTGCGGACGCCAACACGCAAGGAGATCATGGCAACCACAACCCATCGCCAAACCGCTGACTGGGTCGGCCAATCGATCAAGCGCAAGGAAGACGCGCGCCTGGTCCGCGGCCGCGGCAAGTTTGTTGACGACATCAAGATGCTGGGCATGCTGCATCTGGTCTTCGTGCGCTCGCCCTACGCTCACGCCGCCATCACCAGCATCGATGTCTCCGAGGCCGAAGCTCTTCCCGGCGTCGTCTGCACTTTGACTGGCCCGGAGATCTCCAAACTAGTCGATCCTTTCTTCGAGATCGGTCCCGCTCCCAGCAATCGCATCCTCGACTATCCCATGGCGGTCGATCGCGCCCGCTATCAGGGAGAGCCGGTTGCCGCCGTCATCGCCGAAACCGCTGCCATCGCCGAAGACGCCGCCGAACTGGTGCGCGTGGAATACGAGCCGCTGCCTGCCGTCATCGATGCCGAGTTCGCCGCCTCCGATCAGACCATCCTTCACGAAACCATGGGGACCAACACTGTCTGGCGCGGCGTCTTCGAGTACGGCGACCTGGACAAAGCTTTTGCCGAAGCCGCCCACGTCATCCACATCGATCATCTGCACATGCATCGTTTCTCCAGCACGCCGCTGGAAAACAATGCCGTCATCGCGCAGTGGGACGACAACGATCGAGCGCCTCTATTTCTGGAGCAACAATTCTTTTCCCACCATCGGCATTCAGTTGCTCTCGCCCGCGCTGCATCTGCGCATGGACCAGATTCGGGTGCAGACTCACGACATCGGCGGCAGCTTCGGCATCAAGATCACCAACTACCCGCAGATGGCGGTGTGCGCGCTGGCTTCGCGCAAGGCCAACGGCGCTCCCATCAAGTGGACCGAGACGCGCTCCGAGCACATGAGCTCCAGCGCTCACGGCAACGAGCGCACGTTTCGCGATACCCGCGTGGCCCTCGATCAGAATGGCGTCATCCTCGCCGTCGATTCTCGCCACATCGACGATTGCGGCGCCTATCCGCGCTACGAGCCGCTGGGCTGCGTCATCTGGTCGCAGGTAACGCCGGCAACTTATCGGCTGAAAAACATTCGCATCGACTTCAGCCAGGTCGTCACCAACAAATGTCCCGTCGGCCCCAATCGCGGATATTCCCGCATGCAGCATCTGTGGTTCCTGGAGCGCGTGCTCGACATCTGCGCTCACGAGCTGAACATCCCCGCCGACCAGATGCGGTTGCGCAATTACATTCGTCCGGAAGAGTTTCCCTACACCACGCCCAACGGCTGCGTCTACGATTCGGGCAATTATCCCGGCATGTTGCAAGTGGCCAAAGACCTGATCGGCTGGGACAAGTGGCAAGCTGAGCGCGCCAGGGCCCACGCCGAGGGCCGCTGGCTGGGCATCGGCATCGGCACCACGCTCGATTCCGGCACCAACAATTTCGGCCAATCGCAAATCGTCAACCCGCAAGCTCCGTTCTCCGGCAACTCGCAGGCCGCCAGCGCCAAGCTCGACCTTTACGGAGAAGTCATCGTCGCCGTCGGCTCCGTTCCGCAAGGTCAGGGACACGAGACCACGGTCTCGCAGGTCGTCGCCGACATCCTGAACATCCCTCCCGACATGGTGAACGTGCGCGTCGGCTTCGATACCGAGCGCAACGTTCACACCGGACACAGCGGCACCTACGCCAGCCAGTTTGCGGTGTCGGGACTGTCGGCGGTAAACGGCGCGGTGCGCCAGTTGAAAGCGGAGATGATCAAGCTGGCCGCGTTTGCCTTGCAGGCCGCCGAGGACGACTTGGAGTTCGCTGTCGGCAAGCAAGGTCCTGAAATCCGCGTGCGCGGCAGCGACAAGGCCATTCCCTACATCGGGCTGGCCAATCTTGCCAACGTCAATACCGCCGTCGTTCCTGAGGAACTGCGCTCCATCACGCTGAATTGCCGTTACACCTGGCGCGCACCATTTCAGGTACCCGACGTCGTGAAGAAATACGGCAACCTGACGCTGACCTACTCTTCGCAGCTTCACATCGCGGTGATCGAGATCGATCCCGACACCTACATCCCGAAGATTCTCGATTACGCCGCGGTCGACGATTGCGGCACGGTCATCAATCCCATGATTGTCGAAGGCCAGGTGCATGGCGCAACCGCACACGGCATTGGCGCCGCGCTGATGGAGAACTGCGCCTACGACGAGAACGGCAATTTGCTGGCCTCGACCTTTAGCGATTACACGCCCATCACCGCCGTCAACATGCCGAATCTGAAATATGGAAATATTGAGACGCCCTCGCCGCACAGCTACAGCGGCGCCAAGGGCATGGGCGAAGGCGGAGGCGCGCCGCTACACGCGATCAGCGCCGCCCTGCAAGATGCGCTGTTTCGGGAAGGCATCATCATCGACGACTCGCACAACAATGCGAGCACGCTGTATGAACTGATCCAGGCCAAGCGGCGCGGCGAACTAAAACCGAACGTCAAGCGGAAGTAATTCACCACGGAGACACGGAGTCACAGAGAATTCCTTTTTCACCACGGAGGACACGGAGCGCACGGAGGTTTTCGAAGATGTTTGTGAAGACTTTTGCTTGAAAACGTTTGCTTGTGACTGTCTTAACTTAAGATTTTCTCGTCGCGTGGTGAGCCAATGATTCTTTGCATTGTTGTCATGACCGGAGCGAAGCGGAGCAGAGGGATCTGCGGTGTCCCGTCGACAAAGCGGGCGCAGATTACGCAACGGACTGTGACTCGACCCACGATGTGGTCATCTCACCAATCGCATGCAATCGTGTGTCAGGGCACGGCTTTCAGATGTGCGCTAAGGAATCGGGGTTGAAGGGGCACGGCTTTAGCCGTGCCGCAAGAATCGTCTAACCGTCGGGCTTTAGCCCCTGAAGTCGCTCGGGCGGAAGGCTGTCGGACTTATGAGGTCGCTTCTGAAATTCTATGTGTCTAAGGCTTCTTTCTTTAAGGATTTGAATTACTCCGTGATCTCCGTGTCCTCCGTGGTGAAAAAGGAATTCTCTGTGCCTCTGTGTCTCTGTGGTAAGAAGAATTCTCTGTGGTAGATAAACGATGCCCAAGCGCATCCTCATCGTCGGAGCCGGAGCCATCGGCAGCCTCTACGCCGCGCACCTGGCGCGCGTCGCCGAGGTCTGGGTCTTTGCCCGCCGCGACGAACACGCCCGCTCGATTAACGAGCGCGGCATTCGCGTCACCGGCCACAACGAATTTCTCGCCGACTTGAAAGCCACCACCAATCCGCGCGAGCTGCCGGCATTCGACTTCGGCATCGTCGCCACCAAGGCCAGCCAGACCCACGGCGCCTTCGCTCCCGTCGCCCATTTGTTTTCCCGCGGCGCAGTTTTATCAGCGCAGAATGGTCTCGGCAGCGAAGAGGTTCTCGCCGAACTGATGCCGTCAGGCTACGTGATTCGCGGCACAACCTTCATGAGCGGCACCCGCTTCGCGGACGACCACGTTCACTACGAACTCAACACCGCAACCTGGATGGGCCCATTCGAGCCCACGAACACGCCATTCGCCTTGGTCGAAGAGTTAGCGGCGCTGCTGAACGCATCAGGCCTGAAGGCCGAAGCTTTGCGCGACGCGCGTCCGGCGCAATGGTCGAAGCTGATCTTCAACGCTTCGGTCAACAGCGTCTCGGCGCTGACCGAGCTGCCGCACTCGCCGCACTTCGCCGCCGAAGCCGACTTCACCGATCTCGGTCACCTGTTGCACCAGCTGATTGACGAGGGCAAGACCGTTGCAGCGGCGCTCGGCATCGAGTTGCACGAAGACCCCTGGGCCATGAACTGCATTGGCGCGCGCACCAATCATCCGCCGTCGATGCTTTACGATGTCCGTCATCACCATCCGACCGAGGTGGACTTCCTGGGCGGAGCCATCGCTCGCGAAGCCCAGCGCGCCGGAGTTCCCGCGCCCTTGCAGACCGCGCTCTATCGGCTGATCAAGGCGAAGGAGGCCAGCTGGACCTGGAAGAACGAAAACGTGCGTGAGGCAGGTGGATAGTTGGCCAGGCTAGTTTCAAGTTTCAAGCATGAATATCGAGAAAGCCTCAGCCCTTAACAGTTGTCATGCTGAGCGAGGGTTCGCCCTCAACGACTGTCATGCTGAGTGAGGTTCGCCGGGTTTAGCGAACGCGAGTCGAAGCACCCCTATAGCCGCTCCAACGTACGCCGCGGCGATAGCAGTCCTTCGACTACGCTCAGGATGACACTTCGAGAAGGCGCGGCCCTCAGGATAACGGTTTCAACTAATCGTACTGTCTGCGCTGAGGATGGCAGCTTGACGGGTTAAACTATCCACTATTCACGAACCACTATCCACTGACTCTATGCCTCATCCGATCGACGAACTCAAACTCTCCCGCGTCCGCGACCTGATGTCTCGCGACGACCTCGACGCCCTGGTCGTTCGCGCGCCCGACAACATCGTGTACCTCACCAATTACTGGTGCATGAAGGGATATGACATCGCCGTCTTCCCGCGCGAAGGCGAGCCCACGCTCATCGCCATCGAACCGCAGGAAGAAGATGCCCGCCGCACCTCATGGACGCAGGACATCCGCCTGTTCAAGAGCTACGACGATCGCGATCCCCGGCCGCCAACCTTTCGCTCTCTCGATGTTGCGCTGAAAGTTCTGAAGGAGCGCGGCTTGACCGGTCGGATTGGCCTGGAGCTTTCACAAGGCACGCAGAGCGCCGATCGCATGGTGGGCGAGCCCACCACCTGGACGCAGCCTTGGTTCGATGCGTTCAAACCTGTCGCGCGCGAAGTGGTTGACGCTTCCGCTCTGCTGGCTGAGGCTCGCGCCATCAAGACCGATCAGGAGATCGAGCGCATGAAGCTGGCTAACGAACTGGCCGCGCTCGCCATGCAGCATACCTCTGAGCGCCTGCGTCCCGGCATGAAAGAGAGCGAAGTCGCGGCGATCTTCGAAGGCTTCGTCCACTCCACCGGTATCGGATTCAAAGGCAAAGTTGAGATGGCCCGCGCCTTCACGCTGGTGTGGTCGGGCAAAGGCATTCGCACTTTCACCGCAACCGGCAGCCGTCCCGTTCAAGAGCACGAGCCTACGTTATTCGAGATCTGGGTGTGCGTCGATGGCTACTGGAACGACCTGACCAAGAATCTTTGTCCTGGCGAGCTGACGCCCGAGTATCACAAGCTGCTCGACTTGCTGCTGAAGGTTTTCAACCAGGCCGCGGCCTTCGCCAAAGACGGAGCCAGCCTGCCCGAGCTGGATCGCCTGATCCGCGCGGGCATTGCCGAAGGAGGCTATCCCGGCCAGCCTTCCCATGCCGTATGCCACGGTGTGGGAGCTCGCGCACATGAACCGCCATACGCTCATCAGGCTGGAACCGGCACCATTCGCAAAGGCATGGTGCTGGCCATCGAGCCGGGAATTTACTGGCCGGGCGGCGGAGGCCTGCGCCTGGAAGACAATTTCTGGATTACCGGCGACGGCAACGAGAAGCTGTGCTCGTTCCCCGACGACTTCCGCGTGCTGAAAACAACTCACGCGGGAAAGGCTGCACGCTGATGGCAGCGCCCGCCGGCAGGACCGGACTCGACGATCGCACGAAAGACGCCATCCTCTCTCGCATTCACGAAGATGAGATCGTCGCCATGTGCTGTGACGTGATCAACATTCCCAGTCCCACAGGCGGCGAGCTTGCCATGGCCGAGTACATGCGCGCCGCGTTCCAGAAACTTGGCCTGACGATCACCTGGCAGCAAGTCGAAGACACGCGCGCTAACGTGGTCGGACGCCTTGAAGGGGGCGGCAACGGCCAGTGCCTGATGTTCAACGGCCACATGGATACCTCCAATACCGGCGACGAAGAGTTCCTCACCGGCATCGGCTACAAGCCGCACGCCGTGGTGAAAGAGGGCATGATCTACGGGCTCGGCATTTACAACATGAAGGGCGCGCTGGTGTGCTACGTACACGCGGTGAAGGCGCTGCTCGAAGCCGGGGTCAAGCTGGACGGGGACATGATTCTCGGCGCGGTTTGCGGCGAAATCGAGAAGACACAGTGGGGCGAATTTCAAGGCAAGGAATATCGCGGCTACGGCGCGGGCACGCACTACCTGGTCAATCACGGCATCCTGCCCGACATGTGCATCCTCGGTGAGCCCACCGACATGCAACTCGTACTGGAGCACGCCGGCTCGATGTGGGTGCGCTTCGGACTCACCGGCAACTATGTGCACTCGGCATTCGCGCCCGGCAAGGAAGATCAGAACGCCATCCGCCGGATGTACCACGTTGTGGGAGAGGTTATGCGCTGGATTCCGGAGTGGCAGGAGCAGGCGCGCTGGGCCGGCCGTCCCGGCTTCGTCAACATCGGATGCGTTCAAGCTGGACATCCCTGGCGTGCCAGCCGTACTCCCGAACGGGCGGATCTGTTTCTCGACGTGCGCGTGCCGCCCACGATTAGCATGACCGACGCTCGCCGAGCCGCAAAAAAGTTATTTCTAGCAATGAAGCAGAAGCATCCGGAATACGGCCTTGAATTCGAAACCTACGTGTCGGTTCCGGGCGCGACCATCGACGAGAATCACCCGATGGTAAAGGCCATTGAGCGCAATCACGAACGCATTATTGGCAAGCCGCCAGTGCGCGACACCGTGCTGTGGTGCTCGGACGCGTCAGTGCTGTCGCGCTTTGGCTGTCCCACGATAAACTACGGTCCATCCAGCGGTCCGCGCGATCACGAAGGTGAAAAGGTCGCGATCAAGACGCTGGTCGACATTACGAAGGTTTACGCACTGACCGCAGCGGAGATATGCGGATAAGGAAGCAACGCTAGCAATTAGCAATTAGCAATTAGCAATTAGCAATTATCGATCCGTCATTAGGTTTGTCATCACGAGCGAAGCGAGGGATCTGCTTTTTATCGCCGTCGCGAAAATTGGATTCTCCGGGTCCTTCGACTTCCCTTCTCGGTAGTTCCGTTCAGGATGACAACTTAAAATACTCTTGGAGATTTCTTTGCCCAGCCAAACCGAAATCCAACGCCGCTACGACAACATCCGCGCCGCCATGCGCCAGCAAAATGTCGACGCGCTCATCGTCTGCGGCAATCAATACGCCGGATTCGAAGGCGCCGTCTTCTATACGTCCGGCTTCGAAATCGTGCATCGCTACGTCTATGTCGTCATCCCGCTTAAGGGCGACCCGACGCTGCTCTTTCCGCAAGAAGCCCGCTGGATCGGCGACAAGAAGAAGCCGTTCGTGCAGGAAAAAGTCTGGGCCGAGATTCCCGGCCGCTGGCTGCGGGAGCGCGCACACGACGAAGGCTGGAAGCGTGTGGCCATTTACGGTCTCGATTACATCATGGCGGTGCGCGATTATCGCGAACTCCAGCAAGGTTCGTTCGAACTCGTTCCCTTCGATTTTCACTTCGACATGGCGCGCGCGGTCAAGAGCGCGGAAGAGCTAGCCGAAGTGCGCGACTCGATGGACATCATCCACGAAGGCTTCTGGGCGCTCCTCAACGGCTTCGCTCCCGGCAAGACCGAGGCCGAGATCATGGCTCCCGCGGTCGAGGTTTTCTTTGCGCGCGGCGCTGGCCCTCGCATGATGAACATCGTGCTCTCGGGCGAAAACGGTGAAGCCGAGGCGCACTTCAAAGTGCCTGGGCACCGCCGGGTCGCACAGCGTGACCTGTTGCTCTACTCACTGGAAATCGCCGGAACTGGCGGCTACTGGGTCGAATTCTCGCGTGCGCTGATCGACGGCCAGCCCAGCAAGCGCACCCAGCAGATGGCCGACGTTTATCCCGAAGCAATGGAGTCCGCGCGCCAGTTGATGCATGATGGCGTGCTCGCCTGCGACGTCCATAAAGTTGTTGCCGACACCTTCGCTCGCCACGGTTTCGCCCTCGGTCATCTTGTCGGGACATTCGATCGGCACCACCATGATCGAGCATCCGGCGATCGGCGCAAAGAGTCAGATTGAGCTAAAGGAAAACATGATATTTTCGCTGCATCCACAGGTAGTTGATCAGGATGGGAAGGTCTGTCTTTATACCCAAGACACGTTCCGCGTTGGCAAGACCGAAGCCGAAAACCTCAGCAGCATTCCCTGGAAGTTCTACTCGCCGGCTGACGCGCGAGTGTCCAAAGACGTAGCGCTTTCCGATCGATGGATTGATGCATGAAGAAAGTTCTGGTGGTGGGTTGCGGCGCAATCGGCAGCCTGTTTGCCGCTCACCTGGCGAAGGGCGCGGAGGTGGAAGTGTATGCATTCGACGCGTCGCAGGCGCATGTCGACGCGATCAATCGCCATGGGCTGCGGCTCTCGGGCGCGGCTGACCTGCACGTGAAACTGGCGAAGGCCAGCACCGATCCCGCCAAACTGCCGGTGTGCGAGTATGGCATTGTGGCCACCAAGGCGATTCATACGGGAACAGCCATGAAAGCTGCCGCACGCTGCTTCGATGGCAACAGCGCGGTGTGTTCGGTACAAAATGGCGTCGGCAACGAAGAACTCATCGCCGAACATGTGAAGTATGTCATTCGCGGCACCACCTTTCCCGCCGGGCACATCGCCGCGCCAGGACATGTCGGCTTCGACATTAAGGGCGATACCTGGATCGGCCCATTCGAGCCGTCACACACGCCGATGGAACGCGTCAACGAACTGGCCGGATACATGACGCGCGGCGGGATGAACACGATTGCGTTGCCCGACGCGCGCGGAGCGCAGTGGACCAAGCTGATTTTCAACGCGGCGACAAATCCGGTAGGCGCGCTGACCCGGCTGCATCATGGCGCGGCGTCGCGCTTTCCGCCGACCGGCGAATTGTTCGAAGCGCTCATCGAGGAAGGCGAGGCCGTGGCTCGGGCAATGGGAATCGAGTTGCACGGCAATCCGCGAGATCTCGTCGCCAAGGGCGCGAACGCTCCCGGCAAACACAAGGCCAGCATGCTGCAGGACGCGATCGCCTCGCGCACTACCGAAGTCGATTTCATGAATGGGGCTATCGTGAAATGGGGCGAGAAGTATGGGGTGCCGACGCCGCTCAATCAAGCCATGTGGGCGCTGATCAAAGGCATGGAGCATGGGTGGACGGAGCCGTAGGAGCCGTCAGCTATCAGCCCTCAGCCACCAGTAGGGCATTTCACATGCGGCATTCCTCAGACACACTACACTTGTTTACGCTGGCCGACGCCATACCCTAACCTAAGTAGCAAGAACTGACAGCTGAAAGCTGATGGCTTATAGCTTCGAATATACGAAAGGTATTTCCCAACTCATGTCCGTTCCCTTCCGAATCGGTGTTCTGCAACTCAGCATGGAACCGTTACAACAAACCGTGCGCATGGCGCAGGCCTGTGATCGCGCTGGCTTCGACATTTTCTGGCTAGCCGAGGCCTATCCCTGGTGGCGCAAACATGGGATGGAAGCGCGCTCCTCCACCGCCATGACCGCCGTCATCGCTGCACAAACGCAACGCGTCATCATCGGCTGGGGCATCATCTCGCCTTATACGCGTCATCCGGTGCAGATCGCCATGGAAGCGCGCGTCCTTCAAGATGCCGCCGGCGATGGCCGGTTTCTGCTGGGACTCGGCGCGTCCAAAATCTTCATGAAAGAGATTGGCGAAGGCGAGAAAGGCAAAGACGCCAGCCCGGCGGTCGTCATGCGCGAGAGCATCGAGATCGTCCAGGCCATGCTCGCCGGAGGCGCAGTGAACTATCACGGCAAAGCCTTCGACGCATCGGCCCCGGCACTAAAAGACGAAGCGCATGTTTCCCGGGCCCGCGTTCCGATCTACGTTGGCGCGACTGGTCCTGTCCTGCAAAAGCTGGCGGGCTCGCACTCCGATGGATTGCTCACGGCCAGCATCACCACGCCCGACTTTGTGCGCTATTCCCGGACCAACATGGAAGAAGGCGCCAAGAAAGCCGGCAAAGATCCCGCCTCGCTCGATCTCGGCGCGGTGATCGTTGGCAGCATCAACAAGGATTCGAAGAAAGGTAAAGAAGGCGCGCGCGAGATGGCGGCGATGTATCTGGCCAACAAGGTGCAGAATATCCGAGGCTCGGCGGATGTCCTGCTGCAAAAAGCCGGATTCACCTTCGAGGAAATTTCACCCATCGCCGATGCCATGGAGCAGGGCGGACGCAAAGCCGCGGCCCAGGCCGTTACTGACGACGTCTTGAAGAAAGTATGCGCAATCGCAGGCACGCCGGACGAATGCTGTGAACGCATCGAAGAGTATCGCCAGGCCGGCTGCACCAACATCATGCTGGAGATCTGGGGCGACGATCGCGAACAGCAGGCGCAGTTGTTCGGCGAAGCGGTGCTGCCGCAGTTCAGAAAATAGAAACGCCATTCACGGCTACGAAAACAAAAAGCGCCCGCGTTTTTCGCGCGAGCGCTTTTCCTTGTTTCACCGAAGCTTCCCGGCTTACGGCAAGATTCCGTACATGGCTACCTGGTTCTGAGTTCCAACGAACACATGTCCATCAGCAATCGTGGGAACGGCGAATTTCACTGCGAGCCCGGGGCGGTCGCGGCTCGGATTTTGCTCCGAGTTGTAAAGTTCCGTGGCCAGATTGCGCGCCAGATACGCGCGTAGAACCGCATAACCACTGTTCTGGTTATCGGTCTGTATCATCCACACGATCCCGCTTATGTTGTTGGCCCCGTTGGCGGAGACAGACGGAGTCGGGCCCGGGAAGTGAAACTGTTCGGGCGTTTGAGACGTGGGACTGGTGGTCAGCAGTTGGCGATGGGGATCAAATCCAAACGCCTTAAGAGAGTCCCACTGCCCTCCGAAATAGGCGGTATTGTTCCAGAATGCGGGTGCGCCCCACACTCCGCCTATCTCGAACGGCAGGGTCTGTACGATTTGGCTGTCGCTGCCAGATTGCCAATGACCCATGTTGTCGCGGTTGATAAGGTCAATGGTGCCTTCTTTACCGACCTGAATCAGCAGGTGTGGATAAGGCAATCCCGGCTGGTCGGGAAGCAGCGTCAAACCGCTGGAAGCCACGTCGCCGTCTTCGTCGTTCAGGGTCGCTTGGTCCCAGGGAGTGAAATAGTCAGCCAGCGTAAATCTCCGAGTACCGCTAGACCACGTCAGCCGCAGAACGCTGTCGCCAAAATCTGTTCCCCCATTGCTACCAGTAAAATCTCCGTTACCGGTCGGAGCATAAATGGAACCGCTGGAATCAGCCGCCGGGCCGGATCCGCTGGCCCAAAATCCTCCCTCAGAACCGTTCGGTGTATCCACCCATACGCCACCCGGGGTAAGGGCCGTCTTGTCGAATGCCATCAGCCAGCCATGATAGTTGCCGTTATCGCAGTGCGAGGCCCAGCCCACAAAAATCTCGCCATTCTCCAGCAGCAAGCCCGGCCTCTGTCCTTCAATCAGAGGATCGAAGGTAAGAACTCCTCCCACCGATCCGCTGCCGTTCCCGCTGGCAGTGGCAGTAACAACGTGTGGAATCGCTTTATCGGCGCCGGTCCTGATATCGATCGCATGCAAGGTCTGTTGGAACGTGGTGGTTTGGGTGAGCAGATTAAATTCCTTGGTGATCGCCACCATGTACATGGTATTGGTCGTGGTATCGATCACTGGAGTGCCGCTGATCCCGATCTCCGGGGTCATATCCTGGCAGTTAACATCGTTACTCGACACCGAACTGATGGTGATGAGCGGGCTCATGTTCTTTAGAAAATTGGCTTGCCAAAGTTGGGCGCCACTTTGTACATCGAAGGCATAAACCTGGTCGTGTTCGGTCGCAATGAAGACCACATTGTGGTTGGTGCCGCCAATGTTGAGGTTGGGTACATATAAAGGCTGGGCATACACTTGGCCTTCCACCGGGAATACCGCGCGCCTGCCAAAGTGCAGCTGCGACACGTTTCCCACGTTGAGGAGCACTTCGCGGGTGTTTGCTCCAGAGCGATAGTTGTCATTGTGATATGTAGTGACGGCGACTTGCGCCATACCCAAAGCGCCGCACAGCAACAGTGCCACACACCCGTAGGACAGACTGCGCAATACTCTCATGCAGGTAACTCTCCCTATTTTGTTTTTCTTGAAGATATTTTTCGGAGTGGCCCTAGTGACGCGGTGGAGTGATTATGCGATAAACCTTAGTACTTGGCAACTAGTTATTTTGTCATAAACATGGCCCCGGGACTGAACATTCCCCTCACCCCTGTGTCCCGTGAAGCCACGCGGGACGCGCCTTGCGGGAGAACGAGGGTTTTCGCCAACACCCTATCGAAGAGCGATAATCAAGCTATGGAAACAACGCCCGCGCCGTTTGATTTTCAACCGATACTGAGGGGCAAACTGCTCCAACTCCGCCCGCTCCGGCCCGGCGACTATCACGACCTGTATGCTGTCGCATCCGATCCGCTTATTTGGGAGCAACACCCGGCGAAAGATCGCTGCCAGGAAAACGTATTCCAGGAATTCTTCCTGAAAGCTCTGGAATCGGGCGGCGCATTGGTTGCCATTGATCGTAAGGACCATCAAGTGATCGGGTCGTCGCGGTTTCATGCTTACGACGCAGAGAACAACGAGGTCGAGATTGGCTGGACATTTCTGGCCCGCTCCCACTGGGGAGGCGTTTACAACCGCGAGATGAAAGAGCTCATGCTGCGACACGCGTTTACTTTTGTGGATCGCGTGGTTTTTCTCATCGGCCCCGAGAACCTGCGCTCGCAAAAGGCCGTGGAAAAAATCGGCGGCGTTCGCATGGGATCACGCCGCAACGCCGAGGGACGAGATAGTTTTCTCTACCAGATCACCGCCGCCGCTTTCGCTGAAACATTCGGCAACCAGAACGAGACTGAGAGCCCGAACATCCGGTAGGTGGAGTTAGCGAGTCCAGACAAAGTCTGTCGCGTGTGCGCGCGACAGACTTGTTTTAGCTCTTTTTCGGGTGCGGCGTACCAATGAAGGGAAACTCCTTGAGAATGTCGGTGTGCGGCTTCAGGCCTGTGGGCGGACATTCATTTTTCGTGAGGAAGGCCAGGCGGTAATTGATGACATCGTCGGTGAAGACGCGCCCGTTGGGGTACTTTGCCGGCTTCGCTGGATTGAAGCTCAGCATGTCGGGCAATAGGCCTTCCACCTCGATAGCAGCGATTGCTTCTTCCCGGGTGTAATTACCGGTATGCCCCATCAAGTGGACGAACATATCGGTCCAACGCTTGCGATCGTTAACCGGCTCGCTGGCGTTGTATTCCAACTTGGTGTCATCGGTATTGAAAAAGCTGCTGACGGAAGGATGGCCGGCGCGATCGACATGAAGCAGCTCGCCATCTTTGCGCACGCTGCATCGTCCCCAGATGTGGATCACAGGATTGCCGCCAAGCTCACTGGTGGGCAGCTCCATCACCGTCGAAAATACGTTGGCTTCCGTATTGGAATCGACGCCGGTCCAGGGAGACTTGCTGCCCAGATGAGGCTCGGTGAAGTTCCGTTTGCCCCTGGTATCGAACAGATTCTTGATACCGTCGTAGTCGAAAAAGAAAGCGTCGCTGCGCGCCCCGGCGAAGAAGGTGTACTCACCCGACTTGACGATGTTGGGTTTGTCGCCGACGAAGGAAACCGCGGCGTCGGAGATAATCTTGGTGCCGACCGCTTCGACCGACCGGGCTTCCGTACCTTTAGCGAGAAAAACGCTTACCGTCTGCTTGCCGTTTTGCGGCGTCGAGAACACATAGCTGAACGCAATGTCGTTCAAGTAATCGCCGTCGGTGTCGATGGCGAGACGGTAGATGGCGTCGGGATGAAGGGCGTCGGCATTCGGATTCGCATTGAGAATGAGCACAGTCCGTGCCGGATCTGTGGGCGATTGGAAGGCGTAGAGATCGCAGAGGTCGAGTCGTTGGTCCCCAAGCGGAGGACCGAGGCTGAGCCCAGTGAAATGGTTCGACATTTTTCTTACCTGCCTTTGAAAATTTGAAACTGCGATAGGGTTGTCCTACAGACGGGTACCCCGGAATCCGCTTACTTCATTCCGGCACCGGGGAGTATATACCCGTTTGGTTGCCGCATGGTTTCGAAAGGATAAATCTGTTGCCGACGGCAGCGCGGCGCACTGGTGCCCTGCGCTTTCGATTTGTTCGCATCTGCGCGAGAGGTCAGCCTCGCGACATCTTCAATGCACGTCGCGCATCTTCAGGAATCCCAGCACAGTGCTGAGCAGAATCACCAGCATCGCTCCCAGCGCTCCCATCGACTGCCCGAACGAATGACGCAGAGTCTTGCCCTTTTCCGGAGCGGCCGGCTGTTTTTCTCCTTCCGCGCCCTTCACCGCCTCGGGAAGTTGCTGCGTCGCGACATCCACTCCGTGTCCCTTGCCTGGAGGGCATGAGTCCCATGTGGTTCCCAGCAATTGTCCGCAAGGATGTCCCTGTGCTTCGTTCACCACATTCGCCTCAAATGCCCAGCGTGAGGGAGCGGCATAGCTCAACCACTGCGCCGGCGCCGGCATTTTGTAGATCGCGCGAATCCCGCCCCCCAGCACAATCACCGGAAGCAACACTACTGGGAGCAAGGCTATCGCGCTCTCAGTCGTACTGCTGCGCGCCGAAATCGCCAGCCCCAGCGCCGCGCCCACCAGCGACGAAGTAATCAGGATCGCGGCAGTTTGCAGATAGTCTCCTTTAAGGCCGCAGGCAAAATAAACGATGGTGAGCAACGTGAGGCACTGGAACACACACAGCCCAACCAGCACCGCGAACTTGGAGAACACATACGAGGGCAGCTTCAGGTTCACCATGCGTTCGCGCTGATAAATCGTCCACTCACCCACGATGTCGCGCGCCGCGTTGTTACACCCGAACCACACGGCAGCCACGATCATCAGAAACTCCAGACCAACAATATTGGCGCCCATCTCGCCGAAGGCCTGGATCGACGTTGGCAACGCAGGATTGACCCCTTTCGCCGGCTCTTTGATTACGCTGTACACCAGCGCGATCAACACCGCAAACAGCGGCGCCTGCAGAAGAAGAATGATCAACTGTGCCCGGTCTCGAACCTTCAGCACCAGGTTGCGGCGAATCAGCATCAGCCACTGCCCAAAGCCAAAGCGCCGTCCGGCTTTCGTGTCCTGACTGCTCGAGGGAGGTACCTTCCCTGCCCGATCCTCCACGAACTGCTTGCGATAGCGCGACTTGCTATAACGATCGCACCATTCCGATGTCTTCGCCTTGGAAAGTCCGGTCAGCAGCATCTCCGGACTCAATTCCTTCTCCGCCGGTTGCTCCACCTGCGTAGCTTTGCTGTCGCCGGCCTGGCCCTGGAAGAACTCGATGGAATCCGGATAGGCGGGGCCGAAGAACGCCAACGCTCCGCAACCGCCCGCATCGCGCGAAATCATGATCAGGTTGTCGAACTTGCGGTACACGTCGATGCTGGGCTGATGGATGGTGGTGATGATCGTCTTGCCTTCGCGCGACAACCGCTTCAGCAGATCGACCACGCCTTCCGCGTCGTAAGACGACAGCCCGGAAGTGGGCTCGTCCAGAAAGAGCACCGGAGTATCGCTGATCAACTCCATCGCAATGTTGACGCGTTTCCGCTGGCCGCCGCTCAGCACCTTGTGCTCGGCTGAGCCGATAATCGAATTCTTCTTGTCCAGGATTCCCAGCTCGCTCAAAATCTTGTCGATGCGGTCTTCAATTTCTTTGTCCGACAAGTCCGTCCGCAGCTTGGTGGAAAAATAAAGCGCCTCGCGCACCGTCAATTGCGAGTGGACAATATCGTCTTGCGGAACGTATCCCAGCTGCTGGCGGAATAAATCGTAGGAACGGTAAAGGTCCGAGCCGTTGAACAACACCTGTCCCTGCGCCGGTGGCGTGTAACCGTTCAGCGCTTTCAGGAAGGTCGTCTTGCCTGCGCCGGCAGGCCCCATCAGCGCCACCAGCTCCGACGGATAAACGGTCAGCGAAATCGGATCCAGAAGCCGCTTGCCGTCGGCAGTGTTGACCGTAACGTCGACCGCCTGAATCAAAACGTTGCCCTGGTTCTCGCGCCGCTGCAACGCTCCGGTCTCGGTCAACTGAAACCGGAAGCTGGCCAGGGCGACTTCCTGTCCCGGCGTAATCTTCACTCGTCCGCCGATGCGTACTCCGTCCACAAACGTTCCGTTCAGCGAGCCCAGGTCCTCAACAAAGGTTCCCTCCGCCGTTCGCTGCAAGCCGGGCGTGATGCCACGAGATCATGGGAGTGTCGAGGGGCTGCTCGCATCCCGGGTCGCGACCAATGATGATCGAGTCGCGGGTGAAATTCACCGCTTCGTATGCGGCTTCGCCCACCGCCGTGCCTTCGCCAGAAAGGAGACGCGAGGCGGGGATCTTGAATGAGGCGAAATACACGTCATCGCTGGGAAGGATCACCGCTTCCTTGATCCGGTTCTGGAGTTCATTGATGGCGGTGCCATTGCGCGAGTTCAGATCTTCCAGGATGTGCTGGCCATTGCGCTGCACAATGCGCGCGTGTTCCCACGAGATCATGGGATAGTCGAGCACTACATCGGAGTCGGGCGAGCGGCCAATCGTAATCACACGTGAATCGCGCGGACGCTCCGTGCTAGCCGGACGCGGAGGACGAACGGTTTGGCCCTGATGCGGCGGCTGGTCGGCGGTGGGCTGGATCGGCGAAGCGACCATCGTGGCCTCGCGCACCGGAGCTGTTGACTGGCGCGCAGGGGTCCCCGTCGCGGGTTGGCCCGGACTACCGGCCGGCCACGGAAGCGGCACGTTCACGCCCAGGGTCACACGTTGTTCACGCGACACAATAACAGGCGTGCGAGGAGTAATTCGTATGCCGTCAACATAGGTTCCGTTGGTTGATCCCATGTCTTCAAGCGTGAACTGCCGCTCATATTGATAAAGACGGCAGTGCTGGCCAGAGACCATGGGATGGGTGACGACAATGTCGCAGGATTTGTCGCTTCCAATCAGCCATGAAGCTAACAAAGGTGGCGCATAAGATGGCATGGTGTACCCCGAGTGCGTGCCATCCTACAAGACCTGTCAACGGCGGACAAGCCTGGATTGAGTTGCAGCAGCTAAATTTCCTTTCGGTTATTTGCTGTCGCCAAATCTCTCGCCTCACCTAAGTTAAATAGCTGTCAACTTAAGTGCATGTAGCTATAGCCAAGAGATGTCATACAAACACCGATAAGGTGGTACATGTCCTAAACCTGCGGGTTTAAAACCTTGACCCCTCAAGAAGGCAGGGGGATAATGGCGGGCAAAACTGCACGAATCGAAGTTGTATTTTCGCGCTAGATGGTTGGGGCTTCCGAAAACTAACTTTGTGTTTTTCGCAGTGAAATACGAAGCCCAAAAAACAAGCGCCGCAGGCGCGAAAGAGCTTAGCCCAGGATGGAGCCGCAGGCGGAATGCTGGGGCAGGCGGGAAATTGATCGAGTCCCGTAGGGACGGCACAAGTTCTCACACAGGCGTTCAGCGCCTCCAAGAAAAGTTCCACTCGATGGTCTCTAATTATCAGCACCAAGGAGTTTGCCGGTGAGCCAGGAAAACAAGCGGATGGGTGACTACGAAATTCTGGGAGAGCTGGGCGCCGGCGGCATGGGCAAGGTCTACCGCGTCCGCAATGTGCTCTCCGATCGCATCGAGGCCATGAAAGTTCTGCTGCCTGACCTGGCCGGGCGCCAGGAACTGGCCGCGCGTTTCTTGCGCGAGATCAAGGTCCTCGCCAGTTTGAACCATCCCAACATTGCCCAGTTGCGCACCGCCGTGACCCTGGACAATCAACTGGTCATGATCATGGAGTTCGTCGAGGGCACCAACCTGGCTGATCGCATCGAGCGCGGCCCCATCGCCCCCGCCGATGCCTTGACCTATATGGACCAGGTGCTGGACGCGCTTAGTTACGCTCACAGCAAACACGTAATTCATCGCGACATCAAGCCTGCCAACATGATGCTCACCCCACAAGGCGTGGTAAAGCTCATGGATTTCGGCATCGCCCGTTCCGAACAAGATAGCGGTTTAACCATGACCGGTTCCACGCTTGGGTCTCTCAGTTACATGTCGCCCGAGCAGACCATGGGCGCAGGCACCGACGCGCGTTCCGATCTTTATTCCGTCGGTGTTTCTTTGTACGAAATGGTGACCTCGCAACGCCCCTTCCAGGGCGACAGCGATTTCGCCATCATGGCGGCGCAGGTCAAGGAAGCGCCGAGGCCTCCTATCGAGTTACAACCGGGTCTGCCTCCCGCGCTGAACGAAATCATCCTGATGACGATCGCCAAGGATCCGGCGCAGCGATTCCAGTCGGCAGACGCCTTGCGCAATGCTTTGAACAATATTCGCAAGACACTTCCCGCGACGTCCGGTGCCCGGGGAGCCACCGCGCTCGATACTCCAGTCCCGGCCGCGACGGTCTTGCACGATGCGCCCACGGAATCCGTATCCCGAGTTACCCCTCCCGCAGCTACCATGCTTGACGCTATGGTCACGCCGCGCTCCGGTAGCGATCCAATGGCCACCATGCTGGATGCGAAGGTCACACCGCGTCCCGGTACTGGCTCAACCGGTACCATACTCGACGCCAAGGTAACGCCGCGTCCCGGCACCGGCTCCACGGGCACCGTACTGGATGCGCGGGTCACACCGGCCACACCCGCTCCGCCGCCTCCACGTCCCTCCAGCAGTCGAGGTTTGTACATGGCGTTGGGCGCGGTGGTTATGCTGGCTGGACTGGTCGTCGCAGCTCTTTACCTGCCGAAACACAGCAAGACCGAGGCGACGACTACTCCCACAACGACGACCGACACCAAGCCAGTGACTCCGCCAACGCAGGCTGCTACGCCGCCGGCTCCGACGCCTCAGCCCGCGCCGCCGAATCCGCCCGCTGCGACTAAGTCCGCTGCAGCTGCGCATGACGCCCAGATAAAATTGGAAGCTTCGCTGGCGGCCAAGCAGACCATTCGTAACCAGCAACTCATGGCGCGCAATAATGGAGCGCCCGGCCCTAATGGCGGTACGCCTCCAGCTCCCGCACCTGCTCCCGACGCTCCCAACGCCGCCGCCCTGGACGAGATTGAGCATCAGGTTGACCAGCTCACGGCCCGGGCCGCGGCCGTCAACAACAGCCTCGACACTATGCAACGCCAGCAGCAGGCGTCGGGATACGGGATGCGTGGCGACATAGTGGCCAAGCAGGCAAGCATGAAATTGAATCTGTCAAAAGCCCAGGACGCAGTTGAGCATCACGATGTCGCTCGCGCCGAAAGGTATGCGACGTTGACTCAGAGCGACCTGTCGACCCTGGAACATTTTCTGGGGAGATAGAACTTCACTTTCACCTTGTCATCCCGAGCGCAGCCGAGGGATCTGCGGTTTTCCTGAGTGGAAGCTGACGGCCGCCAATTCACTTTTTCAGCTTGGCATACGCCGTCAGCGCGTCGTGGATCCGCGCGAACAAGTTCTCTTTACCGATGACCTCGGTTAAGTGATGCCGGTCCAGGTCGGCCCGCAGAAAGAACGACGCTCGCGCCAACGCCAGGGTGACTCCACTGGCGGCGAGATCGCTTTGCAGCCGTCGCACCACGCGAGCCGCCGTGTAATCGATGTTGGTGATCGCTTCGGCATCTACTACCAGCCAGCGAACCGCAGTGGGAGCTGGCCCCACGATGTCGCGAATCTGTTCGAAGAAATATCCGGCATTGGCGTAGAAAAGTGCGGCGCTGAAGCGATACATCACTAATCCCGGCTCAGTGAAGGTTCCCGGTACCGCCGGCGCCAGCTCCCATGTTCCGCCCTCGCCCGCAATCAGCACTGCCGTGTGCGGACGATAGCTGTGCCGCACAATGCGGAGCAGCGACAGAATCATCGCTACCACGATTCCCTGCTCCACTCCGATTAGTACCACCACGGCAGCGGTGGTCGCCGCCAGCGCGTATTCACCGGGACTTTCCTTACGAATGCTGTTCAGCCCTCGCAGATCGATGAGTTTGATGGCAATGATGAACACGATGGAGCCCAGCACACACCGCGGCAAGTACTGCAACGGGTGGGTGAGGAAGAGCAGCACCAGCGCGACTACTGCCGCCGTCGACACCTGGGCCAACTGGCTCTGCCCACCGGAACTTTCGACCATCGCGGTTTGGGTGGGACTGCCGTTCACTACAAACGTTCCGCTCAACGCTGCTGAAGCGTTCGCGACCGCCAGCCCAACCAGGTCTTCATTCTCGTCGAGCCTCTGCTGATGGCGTTCCGCGTACACGCGGGCAGTGGCTGCGCTCTGCGCCACAATCATTACAAAGCACGAGGTTGCGATTCCGATCAGCGGCTGTGCGTCCCTCCAATGCACATCCGGCAGTGCGAGGTGGGGCAGGCCACCGGCTACGGGACCGATGACCGTAATGCCGTGTCCGGCAAAATTCCAGATCTCGCTCGCCGCTATCGCTCCCGCTACCGCGATGAGAGGCCCGGGTATCTTGGACGATATGCGGGCAATGGCGAAAACGCAGGCTACGATTGCTGCCGAGAGCGCCACCGTCGGCAAGTGTACGTGCGAGATGCCCTGATAAATCTCGATCAGCTGCCTTATAGTTTTATGGGACTCGATCTCCAGCCCCAGCATTCCGCCAAACACTGCAATGCCGACCTGAAAGCCCACTCCCGTGAGAAATCCGACCAGCACGGTCTGCGAAAGGAAGTCGGCCAGGAATCCCAGCTTCAGAATTCTCGCCAGCAGCAACAATCCCGCGGTCAACAGGGCCACGGTTCCAGCCAATGCCACGTACCTCGCGCTGGCCAGCGGCGCCATGGTAGAAACTCCGCCCGCAAGAATGGCCGCCGTAGCAGAATCGGCAGCCACCACCAGGTACCGCGACGAACCAAACACCGCAAACGCCAGCATCGGCAGCAGCAGCGTGTAGAACCCGGTCACCACGGGCATGCCCGCGATCCGGGCATAGCCCAGAGCTTGCGGGATGTTCATCGCCGCCAGTTGAACTCCCGCCACGGCGTCGCGAATCGCTCCCGCCCGGCTCAGCGGCAGGATGCCTTCAAACAGCGGCAACCAGTGGCGCTGCTGTCTGCCTTCGCTCACTTCTTGTCCTTGGAATCGGGTGAGTTGTCCGGATCCATTGCCTGGCCTAGTTTCTCCTCAGCGAGACGCTCTTTGTGGTAGAGATCTTTAATTTCACTTCTGGTCGCCGCGCGCATTTCTTTTTCTTTCTTGCGCTCCTCCCGCCAAATCTTGCGGCGCTCGAAAAACGAGACCGTGCTGGCCCGCTTCCTGGCATCTTCACGGCCGGCATGTTCTGCGTCTCTCTCTTTCGAGTGGGCATCCCACGCCTCTCGCAGCTCCGTCGCCCGCATCTCCCGTTCCTCTGTCCGTTCAAGGTCGAGCTGCTCCAGCAGCCGGATGTGCGAACTCACCATGCCCACCAACGAACTGGTCGTCCAGGCAAAAGTAAATAAGCCGGAGATAGCGATGATCGGACTGATGTTCCGCCAGCTCGTTCCCAGATCGACCATACCGTAGCCGAGCGTGGTGTAGGCGTTGGCGCAAAAGTAAATCGAGTCGGCCGGACGCAGGATGAGTCCCAGATGGACCAGCGCGAACGCCCAGGTCATGATCTCGACCAGATGCAGCGTCAGCATCAGAAAAACCGACCAGGCGAATAGCATCTCGGCGGTCCACACGTGAGGACGCCCGCTTCGCAGAAAGGCCTCGGCGCGCCGGTGCATCACCAGTATGCGATGCAGGCTTACCCCATGAAACAGCACCAGGCACACCAGTATGAACGCGCCAATGCCCAGCGCCGCAAACGGCTTGAACTCATCTGGAATTTTCAGTAACAACGATCCAAGTTTCGGCACGATTGTTCTGCTATTCCCCCACCGCTGAGACAATAACACTGCCCGCTTTGCAGCGCGGTTTTCTGTCTCCCGATCGCGACCTTGTTACCGTCCCACTATCCTTGAAACTCCCGCTCAAACGTCTCGAGAACCAGCTTATCGCCTCGTCCGTGCACGATCGCAGCTATCGACTGTCTTAGGCTTTCATTTCCTTTGTAGATCGCGAGCGCGACGACGACGTCGCAGGCAGTCCGCGAGTTTGCGGTTTCCAGCAGCGAGCGTAGAAATTCAATCGACTCCTCCAGCCGCATGGCAGCCAGGGCTGCCAGCAAAACTTGACGAGACGAGCGATCGACCGTCCGCTCCCACTTTTCTTTCAGCACCTCGAACGCCGGCCGTAAGCGCGATTCGCCCAGCGCCCAGATGGACATACCGGCAATCGCTTCGTCATCGTCATCGACATAGCCGGCGACGAAACTCAGAGATTGTTCGGGAGCGGCGCCCAGCAGGCCGGCAAAACACTCACCCAGAACCTCCGGCTCCGCATCGCCGGTCAAGACTTTTAAGCGGAGCAATAGAACCCCGGCATCGCCGCCGTTCGCAGCCAAAGCGCGAATTGCTCCCAGCCGCGCAGGAGCTTCGGGGTCGACCAGCAGTTGCACCACATCCGTCAGAGCGTTGGCATAGCTGGTTCGGACTAAGCCCTGCGCGCTCATCCCGCGAAGCGCGGCCGCAGTATCGACCGGCGGCCCGAATGAAGCTTCTTTCTGGATATGCCTCAGACCCTTCAGATAAATTTCGGGCTCACGGTAATCCATCTCGTACAAAGCGCCGACGATTTCAGTGATGGCCGCGCAACGCTTGTCCGTTTGCTGCGGGTTCTTCATAAACCGATCGAACGCCGCGGCTAAGTCCGGGATGAGCACCGGCAATCGCAACTCGCCCGCAATCTTCGCTGCCTTAGCGACCACCAGATTCGACCGATTGCCCATATAGGTGCGGAGTTCCTGGGCGGCAATCTCTGGCGCAGCTGTGCGCAACTCTCCCATCCGGTTCAATGCGGTTTCGATGGGATCGGATTTGCTCATGGGCTGAACTCATCCATATCAGAAGACCGGCGCGGCTTCAGCAATCTCCTTGCGGAACTGCCTTCCCCCTCGCGACAGCAGAATCGCCGTCACCGCGATCGCGCCCAACACGATTCCGCAGATCACCCTCAGCGCGGCCCCACCTTTCATCCAGTACAAAATTCCGCCCATCAGGAGCGCGGGAAGCAGATAGAACACCGATTCGATCGTGATTGCGCTTCGGCCGGTCATGATCTGGAACGCGATCAGAGCGCTGACCAGAAACAGCAATTCCGTCAGTGCAGTGGCGAATCCCGCGGCCGTGAAGTTGTAGTAACGCAAAGCCACGATGTTGAAAGCGGCGTTCACCAGCAATGCAACCGTGCCGATTGCCAGCAATACTTTCTCTTTGCGGTCGGCGAGCAAGGCTGCGGTCAGCACCGTGGTCACGCAAACTTGTCCGACTGCGATAGCCAGCCAGCGAAATGCGTTGACGCAAGCAAGTGCGCCTTCCAGATATCGTCCGCGATAGAGCACCTGCACCAGGTCCGGAGCCAGCAGCGTGCCTCCCACCAAGCCGCAAGCGCCAATTCCCAGCGCCAACCCACAGGCGCCTCTCACCTGCCGCACAAACCTTTCGCGATCTTTTGCAGCGGCGGTAAGCACGGGAATCAGCGGAACCATCAGCAGCCAGGGTAATAACAAAAGCGGGTTGATCGGACGAAAGGCCGCTGCGTACGCGCCCAGTTCTTCTTTACCTCGCAGTACGTATACAAAGAAGACATCGCAATTGAAGTAGATGGTATAGATCAAACTGGCTAGTCCGAAAATCAACGCGGGACCTACGAACTCCTTGAGTTGACGCCCCCGCAAGCCTGGCTTCGGACGATAACCTAACAGCCTCCAACCCAGCAGCATCGTGAATAGCAGAATCATCGCCTCGCGAGCCACCAGCAGCCAGGCAAACTCCGGTCCCGCAGCGGCGAGCTTCTTCAACACAACGCTCCCGCCCAACACCAGCAGGCCGCCCAGAATGTTCAGTACCGCCGGCCCCCCCTGCGCCTGGCGTACCTGGAAGACGGGATCAAGCGCGGCGGGCTCGGTGAACAAAAGGATGACGCCCGTTCCCAGCAAGACCCAACGCTCGGCCTCGCCCTTTTGCACGAATGCAAAAATGAACAGCGCGATGGCCAGTGCAATGCCGGCAGCGCGGCGATAGGCCATCATGCCTTCCAGGATCGACCGCTCCCGTTCGGGATTGCGCGTCGTTTCCCTCGCCACCACATTGCTCAATCCCAGGTCGAGAAACTTGCGAGCCAGAATGAAAATGGTACCGACAAGCGAGAAAAATCCGAATGCGGCCGGCGACAGCTCGCGCGCCAGATAAATCGTGATCAGCAGCGCTATGGCAAGTTGCAAGAACGTGCTGCCCAACAGCACCGCCTGGGCCACATTCGGACTTCTGCGCTTCGGAATTGCGGCGGGGGAATCGGAATCCAGCGCGAGAGACGATTCTATCGGCGCCGCGCGGTTCGACGCAGAATTTTGCGCCGGCGATACCGAACCGATTTGCGAGTTGTCAGGCTTCGTCATTGCACGATTGGTGCGGTGTCGAACTAGCCTCTGCTAATGATTTCACAAAGCATCGGCGTGCCGGATCAGGCGAAAGAAAAATACCACAGCGCTGACGAGTCCATCGGGACAACTTCGTTCCGGCGCTTCATCCTTCGTTTGCGGTACCATCTTCATCGGACGAATAGCCAGTATGACCTTTTCACGATCCAGCGGCATCCTGTTGCACCCCACTTCCCTGCCCG
The DNA here is from genome assembly GCA_963833305.1 of uncultured Acidobacteriaceae bacterium. Classification (GTDB taxonomy): domain Bacteria; phylum Acidobacteriota; class Terriglobia; order Terriglobales; family Acidobacteriaceae; genus Bog-257. The sequence goes on from CAWHXN010000012.1 coordinate 170,732, forward strand.
GCCCTTACGGTATCGGAGAACTGGGCGTCGAAGCCCACGGTTTTGCCGACTTTCTGCATCAATCCGGCCAGCACATCTGGCAGGTGCTGCCGCTCGGCCCCACCGGCTACGGCGACTCACCTTACCAGTGCTTCTCGGCCTTCGCCGGAAACCCTCTGCTGATCAGCGTCGAGCGTCTGGTAGAACTCGGGTATCTCGATGCCCGCGACCTTGTGGACAAACCTGCCTTCACCGTCGACCAAGTGGACTTTGGGGCGGTAATCGCCTGGAAGCTTCCGCTGCTGCGCAAGGCATTCGCCTCGTTCACGCGTAGCGGCACGGCGGACCGCGAAGCCTTCAACGCCTTTTGCGATCGTCATTCCTCCTGGCTCGATCAGTTTGCGCTGTTCATCGCTCTCAAAGAAGCTCATGACTTGGTGAGCTGGACGGAATGGGGCCGCGACCTGGCGCTGTGTGAGGCGGATGCACTGGCCCGCGCCCGCCACGACCTCCGCGACCAGATCGAATGCCACAAGTTCATCCAGTTTGAATTCGAGCGGCAGTGGTGCGACCTGAAGGCGCATTGCACCCGCAACGACATTCGCATCATGGGCGATCTGCCCATCTACGTGGCCTTCGACAGCGCCGATGTCTGGGCCAATCGCCGCCTGTTCGAACTCGATGATCACGGCCAACCGCGAGTCGTGGCCGGCGTTCCGCCTGACTACTTCAGCGCTACGGGGCAGCTCTGGGGCAATCCGATTTATCGCTGGGACGAGCATGCTCGGACGGGTTACGCCTGGTGGATCGCGCGCTTTCGCCGCGCGCTGGAAATGCTGGACCTGATTCGCCTCGATCATTTCCGTGGCTTCGAGGCCTACTATGAAATCCCAGCGGGCGAGGTAACGGCGGTCAATGGAGCCTGGGTCAAAGGTCCGGGCGAGCCTTTCTTCGCGGCGTTGAAGCAGGCGCTGGGAAACCTGCCCATCGTTGCCGAAAACCTCGGAGTCATTACTCCCGAGGTCGAGTCGCTGCGCAAACATTTTGGATTTCCCGGCATGGCGATTCTGCAGTTTGCCTTCGGTAACGATCCCCAGGCCCCCGACTTCAAGCCGCATAACTATCTGCATCACCTGGTCGCCTACACCGGGACGCACGATAACGATACCGTTGTCGGTTGGTGGAACAGCAGGCCGGGAGCCGGCAGTATTCGCACCGCTGCCGACGTAGAAAAGGAACTCGCCTACGCTCGCAGTTATCTCAACACCGACGGCAGCGACATCAACTGGGTGATGATCCGCACGCTGATGGCATCGGTAGCCGACACCGTTCTGTTCCCGCTGCAAGATGTCTTGGGAGTCGGCAGCGAGGGCAGAATGAATCTTCCCGGCAGTTCGTCCGGTAACTGGCGCTGGCGCTTTCAAGCAGGAAAGCTGACGCCGGCAATCAGCTCGCGGTTAAAGGAATGGTCGGAAACCTACGAGAGGTAACCTTCGTCTCAGACTTAGGACGGGAGACGCGACCCATTACCTCTGTCATCCTGAGCGCAGGCCGCCTGTTCCTGGCCGTCGGCGTCCCAGGATCGCTATTGCCTGTACCTCCCCGCCTGACCGTGATCAACGCGCAAAATCTTAGGCGATTTTCGGGCGTGGCTGTATTATGTTCCGTTCCTAACTGGAGGCCTATGTACTTCGAACAGTTCTATCTGGGATGTCTGGCCCATGCCTCATATCTGTTCGGGTCTGATGGAGAAGCAGTCGTCGTCGATCCCCAACGCGACGTTGAGATCTACCTGGAAGCGGCGCAAAAGCAGAATCTGAAAATTCGCCACATCTTCGAAACTCATTTGCACGCTGACTTCATCTCCGGCCACAAAGAACTGGCCGCTCGCACCGGTGCAACCATCTATATCGGCAAGGCAGCCGAGGCGACTTTTCCGCACGTCGCGGTCAGTGACGGTTTCGAACTGCAGGTCGGACAAGCGCTTGTTCGCGTTCTGGAAACTCCCGGCCACACGCCTGAAAGTTGCTGCTTCGTCATCACCGGCGAAGAGCGGGCGCCTTCGCCCTGGGCCGTGCTCACCGGCGATACCCTTTTCATTGGCGACGTCGGCCGCCCTGACCTTTCCAAATCGCACACGCCGCAACAACTGGCAGGCCTGATGTTCGACTCGCTTCATCAAAAGCTGATGACCCTGCCCAACGAAGTGTTGGTTTACCCTGCGCACGGCGCTGGTTCCCTCTGCGGACGCAACATGCGCGCCGAGCGTTCGTCCACGATCGGCACCGAACGCCTGACCAACTACGCATTGCAGATCAAGGATCGCGACGAATTTATCCGCCAGATGACTGCCAATCTCCCGGCGCGTCCAGATTATTTTCTCGAGGACGCGGCCATCAATCGCGCCGGAGCCGAGAGCCTGGCCGAATTGCCCCCGCTCGCACCTATCTCTGCCAACAAATTGAAAGACATGTTGGATCATGGGACGCTGGCTCTCGATGTTCGCCCCACAGAGCAGTTTGCTGAAGCACATGTGCCCGGCTCCATCAACATTGCTCTGTCGGGCCAGTTCGCCTCCTGGGCAGGCGCGGTTCTCGGACTTTCATCGCAGCCCGTGCTCATCGCTGACGATATGGAGCAGGTCTCCGAAGCTCGTTTGCGGATGGCGCGGGTCGGCATCGAGAACCTGCCCGGATATCTCGACGGCGGCGTGGAAGCTTGGAAGCAGGCGGGATTTGCATTGGCGCAGTTGGCGCAAATCACCGTGCAGGAACTGAGCACACGGTCCGACTTGCAAGTGCTCGACGTCCGCCGGCAAGGAGAATGGGACGCCGGTCACATCGCGAGCGCCGACTGGTATCCGCTGGACCGCTTCAAGGCCGCGCTGCCCGCACTCGATCGCGGCGCGACGATCGCCGTTCACTGCAAGAGCGGCTATCGCAGTTCGATCGCATCTAGCCTGCTGCAACGCGCCGGCTACAACGTGATCAATGTAGTCGGCGGGCTCGATGCATGGGAGCAGGCACAATTGCCCACGACCGCAGGCGCTGCCGTGGGAGCATGATCGGTCGACCGCTCCCATTCAACTCGCCCTAAGCGAGCAGGGGCAACGGAAAGCCCTCAATCTCGAGTAAACGAAGGCCCCCGGATATTTTGTCATCACGAGCCGACCTTTAGTCGGCGAGGGATCTGCTTCCCCACCTCTCAGCAGCCTGCGACGTCCGTCTCTTCTGATCGACTTTCAACATCGTCATCCAACCCGACATCTGTGACTTAAGTCATTTCACGATTCACGCCGCCGTGTTCCGATACCTTAGGGAGACAACAAAGCCATGGCGGTATTGCAATGTCCCGGGCAGGATATGCGTTACTGGAAGCTCGACGACATCTACGAAATACAGTGCGTGCACTGCGGCGCTCGGATCGAATTCTTCAAAGACGATCCCAGGCGACTTTGCAAAGCCTGCGGCAAGAAGATGCTCAATCCCCGCAATGACATGTCGTGCGCGCAATGGTGCAAGCACGCCAAAGAATGCCTGGCTAGCATGGGGGCAGACCCGCCAGAAGAGCACTGAGCCTGAACCTCGTGACACTGCCGGCGAGCAGCAGGTCCCTCGACTTCGCTCGGGATGACACCTTCAAAGCACTGAATGTTGGGCCACGCCGTTAGCCTGTGCTGCTTGTCTGCAGAATCAGAGCAGTTGCCCAAACCTTGTGCCACACTGCCCTAGTATCCGTGCTCGCTGCCTTCCTCCAGATTTACCTTGCCGCGGAACATGCGATAAAGGAAGGTGAAGTATCCGGCGGCGAGGATCATGCCGATCGTCCACCAGACAAAGCCCACGCTCAACCCGTGCGCTCCGGCAGCCGTGTTGTAAATCGTCAGGCTGAACTCCGGACCAGTGCTCGCCGGCAGTACATTGGGATAAAGCGCAAAGGCCGCGCCCACCAGCATGCCGACAATGTAGACACACGACGCCAGGAAGGCGCCCTTGTCATTTTTCCGCGAATGCGCGAAGTACATATACGCCAAGCTGCCAATCACTATGGCGGGAACCAGATATCCGATCGGCCACTTGCTGTAATTCTCCAGCACATGCGGAACCACGAACACGGTTGCGATCAGGCTGAAGATGGTCAGCAGCACCTGCACCGGCCAGAACCATGACGCCACTCTACGCGCCCTGAAGTTCAGTGGGCCTTCGGTCTTGTTGGCCAGATACAACGATCCGTGCACCACCAGCGTTACCAGCGCCACCACGCCGCAGATCACGGTGTACCAGTCGAGGACGCCGTTCTGCGCGCCGACGCGCCAGTTGGTCCAGAGCGGCTCGAAGAAGTAGCCGTCAGCATTCAGCGGAACGCCGCGCACCACGTTGCCCAGCGCCGCGCCAAAGAAAATCGCCAGCAGAATACTGGACACGCCAAAGATGGTGTCGAAGAAGCCCTGCCACACCCGCTCCTGAATGTGAGTGACGAAATTCGATGCCGATGGCGCGCAGCATCAGCAGCCACAGCACCATCATCAGCGGCAGATAGAAGCCGCTGAAGCTGGAGGCATACAGCAGCGGAAAGGCGAAGTACAGCGTGCCGCCGGCGGCCAGCAGCCAGACTTCATTGCCGTCCCACACCGGGCCGATGGCGCGAATCACCGTGCGCCGCTCTTCATCGGTACGCGCGATGAACAGGTGAACTGCGCCGGCTCCCAGGTCGAAGCCATCCAGCAATACGTAAATCGCAACCATCACCGCGACGATCATGAACCAAATCGTTGACATGGCTATCGCACCTCCACTGGAATTTCCGGAATTGCTGTGAGCTTCACGCGTAAGGGCGGCATCACCAGATCAGGCCCTTGCTCGATCTCGCGCCGCACCAGGAAGAGGAACAGCACCGACAGCACGGTGTACATTCCGAGGAAACCCAGAAAGCTGAACCAGCCATTGCCGGCCGAAACCATCTTCGAGTAGCCGTCCACGGTGCGCAGCAGGCCGTACACCAGCCACGGCTGCCGGCCAGTTTCGGCGGTCATCCATCCGGCCGTGTTGGCGATATAGGGGAACGGGAACATCAGCAGCAGCATCCACAGCATCCAGCGCGCCTGGTAAAGCTTGCGGCGCCACAGCAGGAATGTAGCTACTGCGCTCACGGCGATGAAGATGGTCCCCAGTCCTACCATGATGTGGTAGGTGTAATAGAGAAGCGGGATGTTCTCCGGCCAGTCTTCCTTGGGAACGGAATTCAGGCCTTTGACCTCCGCACCCCAGCTGCGCCAGGTGAGGAAGCTCAGCATCTTGGGAATGACCAGCGGGTTGTCGATCTTCTGCGCAGCCACGTCGGGCTGTCCCAGGATCACCAGCGGCGCGCCCGGCTGCGTTTCCCACAAGGCTTCCATCGCGGCCAGCGTCACCGGTTGATTGCGGGCCAGCATGCGGCCCTGGGCATCGCCGGTGGGAACAATCTGCAGCAAGCTGACGAACAGCGCCACGATCACGCCGACGCGTACGAAGATCCTTCCCTGCTCGACATGCTTTTCGCTGAGCAGGTAGAACGCTCCGACCGCCGCCATCACGAAGGCTCCCGTAATGACCGCGCCGCTCATGTTGTGCGCATATTGCCACCATGCCCAGGGATTCAGGATCAGCTGCCAGAAGCTGGTCAGCTGCACCGAGCCGTTGGCGATGCGCTCGTAGCCCACGGGATGCTGCATCCAGGCGTCGGTAGCGATGATGAAGTAACCCGACATCCACGAGCCCAGGAACACCATCAACGCCGAAAACCAGTGCATCCCCTTGCTCAGGCGCTTCTCGCCATAGAGGAAGAGTCCAAGAAAAGTCGACTCCAGGAAGAACGCGAAACAGCCTTCCATGGCCAGCGTCTGGCCGATCACGCCCCCGGCGAAGCGCGAGAAATGCGACCAGTTGGTGCCGAACTGAAATTCCATCGGAATTCCAGTGACCACGCCAATGACAAAGTTGATGCCGAAAATCTTGGCCCAGAAGCGGGCGGCCGCATCGTAGCGCTCGTCTTTGGTCTTGAGCGCCAGCGTCTTCAGAATCACGATCAGCGGCGCCAGCCCCATGGTCAACTGGGGAAACAGGTAGTGATAAGTCACTGTAAAGGCGAATTGCAGGCGGTGGATCAGGAGTGCGCTATTCATGCATGGACCTCGAATAAGAAAAAAGTGTCCTGCGGAGCGATTCCGCGGCGAATAGCCGGGCTCTGCGGTTGCAAGAGGGACATTAATGGAATGCTAACGGCGAGACGCACAAGAAACTGTGACTGACATCACATAGCGTTGTGAAGTTACTCGACAGGAATCCGTTCCGTCCCACCTGGCGGCTTCGGAGCTACACTATTGACGATGCTTCGTCATGTTCTTACCGCATTTCTGTCGCTTGCCTTCGTGATCGGCTCGGCCGTGATGCTGCCCCCTCCCGCGGCACACGCCCAGCAGCGCTCCGAGCGGCTGATCCTCAAAGATGGGACGTTTCAATCGGTTGCCAAGTACGAGATACAGGGCGATCGAGTGCATTACATGAGCGCGGAACGCTATGAATGGGAAGACATTCCTGCATCGCTGATCGATTGGGACGCCACCAATAAATACAACGCCGCCCTCAGCAGCGGTAAGCTGCGAACCAAACCAGTAGAGACGCCGGAAGAACGCGAAGAACGCGAAAAAGAGGAATCGAACTCGCCTGAGATCGAGCCTGGGCTGAAGCTTCCCGGCAGCGGAGGCGTTTTCTTGCTGGATCAGTTTCAGGGCAAGCCCGAGCTGGCCGAAATTGTGCAGAACGGCAGCGAGCTAAACAAGAGCGAGAAGAAAAAAAGCGTCCTGCGGTCCGCCGTCAACCCTTTAGCCAGCAATAAGCACGCGTTTGAAATCAAGGGAGAGCACGCGCAGATTCAATCTCACGGCCCGCGCCCGACCATTTATATCGACATCGACGAGGGTCCACGGGACGACACGACACCCGGGGAACGATTCCGTCTGATCCGGGCCGAAGTCAAGAAAGACGTGCGGGTGGTGGGCGGCGTCAAGGTCAGCATCGGCGGCAAAGTTACCGAGCAGAACATTTTTGTTGCAGCCGAGGTTACCAAGCTGGGGACAGGCGCCTGGTTAAAGCTGGTTCCCAAGCAAGACCTTGCGCCCGGAGAATACGCCGTGGTCGAGATGCTCGACCCGCAGGAGATGAATCTCTATGTGTGGGATTTCGGCGTCAATCCCAAGGCCCCGGTTAATCCCAATACGTGGCAGCCAGTCGCAAAACCAGCAACTAGCAACTAGAGGCTGTCTCATAACCGCAGGAAGTCGCGATTTGTGTCAGGGCACGTCTTTAGACGTGCCGCAAAGCGGCTTACTATGACTGGGCTTTAGCCCCTGAGGACCGTTCTTGCAGGGGCTAAAACCCGCACGAACAGGATGCTTGTCGGCCGACTAAAGCCAGGCCCTGACACAAATCAACGTTAAATCGATTTATGAGATGCCTCCTAGTTTTCCCCGTAAGCGGCTTCCCTGTTTATCATTCTGAGCGGAGGCTGCGCTTCGCCGCTGGAGTTGAAGGAGCGAGATACGGGGCGGAGGACTTCTTCAGTTACCTCAACCTAGGGCTCTTCCGCTCCAACCAAACCCAATCCCGTCACCGCAATGTTGTCACGTCCACTCTGCTTGACCTGGTACATCAACCCGTCGGCGCGATGCACCAGATCCTGCGCCGTGGTGCCGTCTGCCGGATAGCAGGCGATCCCGATGCTGGCCCGCAGCTGCTTCGAGAATCCCTCTCCCGTGAACCATTCCTGGGTCCGGAACATGCTCATCAGACGGCGCGCCACCAACAGAGCAGCCTCTCGACCTGTTTGCGGCAACAAAATCGCAAACTCGTCGCCGCCGTAGCGGAAAGCCGCATCCACCAGGCGAAGATTGTCGCGCACCGCACGGCCCACCTGCCCCAGTAACTTGCTGCCCATCAGGTGTCCGTATTCATCGTTGACGCTTTTAAAGTGGTCGAGATCAAGAAACAGCAGGCTGAACTCGTAACCAAACCGCTCGGAGCGATGCAACTCTTCTGCCAGCACCGTAAACAAGTGCCGCGCATTGTATAGACCAGTGCAATCGTCGGTGATGCTCAGCTCCTGAATCCGATTGACGGCGCGCGCGTTCTCGATGGCAATGGCAGCGTAGTCGGCCAGGGCCTGCAGCAGCATCTCGCTGGGTTGATAAACCTGCATATCGATGTTGACCAACTGCATCATACCCAGCACCTTGCGACCGGTCCGAACCGGCACGCACACCACCGAGCACGGCGCCGAAAAGAATTCGTCCCTGCTGGCCGGCTCAATCCGGTCGTCCTGACTCACGTCCTGAATGACCATCGGCTGCCCATGCTCAAACACCCACTGGGCCAGGCTCTCGCCAGTCTTCAATTTGAGCGCCTTCAAACTTTCGCATCCCTCGCCAATCGCGACCGTGTAATACAATTCCTTGCCGCTCTCATCCAGCATCAGCAGCGACCAGGTGACCGGCTTAAAGTACGCAGCCATCTTCTCCAAAATTGTTTGCAGGATGGTGTCAAGATCAAGAGACGAGGTTAGGGCCTTGGCGACATCATGAAAGATCTTCAGCTCATAAGACTGCCGATCATTGTCAGTGGCTGTATGTCTCATGCAAGGACCCAGCGTGCCAGTCCTTTGCTAAGTCAGCAGGCAACGCGAGACCGCGACCGCAAAGGGGACCCGATCGAAAAAAGGAATGGCGGCTACGGCTTTCGAAATTCACTTAAATATTACAGAAAACGCGCCTCTCTAGCTATTGGTTCGCTCCCGAATCAGTCAACCGCTGCTTCTTAGGGCCGCCTAAGTCCTCGACAACATTGCCGCTGCAACCTTTAAGGGACCTCATAACGGCGTTGCTGGACTCCGACTGGAGGTGTCCCCATCTTCTTGCGCTTCGACTACAGTATTGGGATGGATCTGTTCATTAACGGCGAACAAAAGAGCTTTGCCGATTCCTTATCCCTGGCGCAGCTCATCGAACAGCTTGGTATGAAGGGCGACCGCGTTGCCGTCGAACTCAATCGTGAGATCGTGCCCCGCGCGCAATGGACCGGCACACCGCTCAAAGAGGGCGATCGCCTTGAGATCGTGCACTTCGTCGGCGGCGGCTAGCCGGGCAATTTAATGTCAAGTTCCGAGCTCAAAAACTGTGCCGCCGACGGAATTGTGGACCGCCGCAGCTCGCTTGTAGGCGTCGCGCATTGCCCAAAATCTTGCACGAAATTTAAAACTCGAAGCCGAAAAGTTTGCTTTTGTGAAACCTCGATGAATCGCGGCTCGCGCGCGGTTGACATGTCCGCTACGCAAATCTAAACTCGAATGTTTACCTGTGTGGTGTGGCGTCTCCTGAGTGTCAGCACAATCATGCCGGACTTTTATTTTGCCCGCTACCTTCCGTTGCTGATTCACATCCTGCTCGCCGGCGTCATTGCCTGCGCCATGGTGACGCTCTCCTATTTCATCGGCCAGCACAAATACAATCCGGCCAAGATGTCGCCTTACGAGTGCGGCATGGAGCCTGTCGGCAACGCCCGCCAGCGCTTCTCCGTTAAGTTTTACCTGGTAGCGATGTTGTTCATCCTGTTCGACGTCGAAGCCGTGTTTCTCTATCCCTGGGCGGTCGTACAGCGCGATTTGAAGGCCACCGGACAGGGCATGTTCTGGTTCTGGGAGATGCTGGTTTACATCGGTATCGTACTCGCCGGTTTCTGGTACGTCTGGAAGAAGGGCGTACTCGACTGGAATAAACAGGGCAAGGCGGAAAAAATCTGATGGCACTGGCTCCGGCAATCACGGATATGGCGCAACTGAAAGACCGCCCCGAGCTGGCGGCCCTGCTGGCGTGGAATCCGTCTGCCGTCACCGGCGCCAAGTTCGATCGCAATGAGCTCACTCTCTGGGTCGATCGCATCGCTCTTCGCCAGGCTTGCCTCACGCTGAAAAACGATCCTCAGCTTCAGTACAGCGCTCTGGCTGATGTCACCTGTGTCGACTGGTATCCCAACGAGCCCCGCTTCGAAGTCGTTTACCAATTGTTTTCGATTCCGAACAAGACGTACCTGCGCCTTAAAGTGAAACTCTCGGGCGCCGATGCCAACATTGATTCGCTGACTCCAATCTGGCCAGGTGCCAATTTTTTTGAGCGCGAGGTCTTTGATCTCTTCGGTATTCGCTTCGATGAACATCCCAGCCTGACGCGCATCATGATGCCCGAGGATTGGGAAGGCCATCCGCTCCGCAAGGACTATCCCGTCGAGGGCTACCGTTAATCATGGCTCACATGACTCCCACGCCGGTGCTGGATCCGTCTGACGATAAGACGATGATCCTGAACATGGGCCCGCAGCACCCATCGACCCATGGAGTTTTGCGGCTGCTGCTGGAGATTGACGGCGAGACCATCGTGCGCATCATGCCCGACATCGGGTATCTGCACACCGGCATCGAGAAGACCTGCGAAGCCAAGTTCTACCAGCAGGTCGTGCCCATGACCGACCGCATCGACTATCTCTGCCCCATGACCAACAATCTCGCCTACTGTCTGGCGGTCGAGAAGTTGCTGGGGCTGGAGATTCCGCCGCGCGCGCAGTGGATTCGCGTCATGCTCAACGAGCTGACCCGCATCAACTCGCACCTGGTGTGGCTGGGCACGCACGCCATGGACATCGGCGCGATGACGGTGTTCCTCTACTGCTTCCGCGAGCGCGAAGACATACTGCGGCTGTTCGAAGCCGTGTCCGGCCAGCGCATGATGACTTCGTACTTCCGCATCGGCGGACTTGCGCTGGAGCCACCGCTGGGCTTCTTCGATCGAGTGAAGAAATTTCTCGACCGCTTCCCCGCCGATATCGACGAGTACGAAAGCCTGCTGACCAGCAATCCGATCTGGGTGAAGCGCACCAAGGGTGTCGCCTATCTTGCGCCCGAGGATGCCATCGCGCTCTGCGCCACCGGGCCGACACTGCGCGGCAGTGGCGTCGATGTCGATCTTCGCCGCGACCAACCCTACAGCGGTTACGAGAACTTCAAGTTCAACGTCCCCATCTCGCAGGATGGCGACGTCTTTGCGCGATACATGATCCGGGTGCAGGAGCTGCGCGAGTCGCAGAAGATCGCCACGCAGGCGCTGGAAGGCATTCCCGAGGGACGGGTCAAGGCGGATGCGCCCAAGGTTGTGCTTCCCGATCGGGAGAAGATGAAGACGCAGATGGAAGCGCTCATCTATCACTTCAAGATCGTGACTGAAGGATTCACGGTGCCCGAGGGCGAAGTTTACATGCCGATCGAGTCGCCGCGCGGTGAGATGGGCTATTACGTGGTGAGCGATGGGACGGCCAAGCCGTATCGCGTGCACATGCGCTCGCCGTCGTTTGCGAATTTGCAATCGCTGCGCAAGATGTGCGAAGGCCGCCTGATCGCCGACGTAGTCGCCGCTATCGGCAGCATTGACATCGTTCTGGGCGATTGCGACCGGTAAGGCAGTGGTTAGTGGTTGCTGGTCAGTGGTTAGTGGTTAGTGGATGGGTAATCGGAACCTTAGGTTCTACCGAGGTTTTACTGACAGCTGATCACTGGTCCCTGACAACCGGTATTTGTCATCCGAGCGAAGCCGAGGGATTGCGGTTCTTTCTCGATTTGTCATCCCGAGCGCAGCGAGGGATCTGTGGTTTGCCGGCGGTGGTAATAAGCTGTGCGTCGCATCGACAGCGATTTGACAAGGATCGAACCCGGAGGGCGAAACTAACTTAGCCCAGGACGGAAGTCCTGGGTGAGCAGTCACTTCAAGAAGCGAGTCCCGTAGGGACGGCATAGTCGCGGGTATAGAGGTCCTTCGACTCTGCATTCACAAAATCGCGAATGCTCCGCTTAGGATGACAGCAGCCGGGGCGCGACAACAACGTTGTTCGCTAACGGCTAATTGCTAAGAGCTAACAGCTAGAACATGAAATTCTCCGACCAACTCGAACAGCGTTTCGCCACCATGGTCACGCACTACCCGACCAAGCGGTCGGTGCTCGTCCCCATGCTGCTCTACATCCAGGACGAACTTGGAGCCGTCACCGACGAGGCGATTCACGAAATCGCCGAACGCACGGAGTTGTCGGATCTGGAAGTACGCAACGTGATCAGCTATTACTCCATGCTGCGCACCAAACCGGTCGGGAAGTACAACCTGCAGGTTTGCACCAACGTGAGTTGCCTGTTGCGCGGAGCCGATGATCTTTTTGAGCATTGCAAGAAGAAGCTGGGCGTAGGTAACAAGCAAAGCACGCCCGATGGGCTGTTTCATCTGGAAGAAGTCGAGTGCATCGGAGCATGTTCCTGGGCGCCCGCACTGATGATGAATTATGAGTTTCACGAGAACCTGACGGCTGCCAAGATCGACGAATTGATCGACGGGCTGAAGAAGAAGGAACAGCAATAAATCGCTCTTCGCTTCTCGCTATTCGCTTTTCGCCAGAGGCGCGATGTGAATGGTCAGAGCGAAAGGCGAAGAGCGAATAGCGAATGGCGTACTTAGTTTCCCATCCCGATGAAGTAAAGGTCGTCTCCAAGCGCTTTGGCCTGGGCGCGACCTCGCTCGACCGCTATCTGGAACTCGACGGCTACAAGGCTTTGCAGAAGGCCATCCAGATGGGGCCTGAGGCGATCATCAACGAGGTCAAGGCCTCGAACCTGCGCGGCCGCGGCGGCGCTGGCTTCCCTACCGGCATGAAGTGGTCGTTCGTGCCCAAGCAGTCGCCCAAGCCGAAGTACGTGCTGTGCAACGGCGATGAAAGCGAGCCGGGCACCTGCAAAGACCGCCTCATCTTCGAGCACGATCCCCACGCCGTCATCGAAGGCGTGATGATCGCGGCGCTGGCGGTGGGCTCCAAGGCCGGCTACATCTATCTGCGCGGCGAGTATCGCTATCTGCTCGAGATCATGGAGAAAGCGGTCGCCGATGCTTACGCTCGCGGCTTCATTGGCAAGAACATTTTTGGCTCCGGCGTCGATCTCGACATCTTCACCCATTCCGGCGCGGGCGCTTACGAAGTCGGCGAAGAATCGGCGCTGATGGAGTCGCTGGAAGGCAAGCGGGGCGTACCGCGCATCCGCCCCCCGTTCCCTGCTGTCGTCGGCCTGTGGGGCGGCCCCACGGTCATCAACAACGCCGAGACGCTGGCCAGCGTGCCGCACATCGTCCTGGGCGGAGGCGAGTGGTTTGCCAACCTGGGCACTCCCCGCAACGGGGGTACGCGTCTGTTCTGCATGAGCGGCGAGCTCGAGCGGCCCGGCGTGTACGAACTGCCCATGGGCTACAACCTGAAGAAGATGATTTATGAAGTCTCCGGCGGCATGACGAAGGGCAAGACGCTGAAAGGCGTTGTACCGGGCGGATCTTCGGTGCAGATTCTCACACCTAATGAGATCGACGTGGCCATGGATTTTGATTCGGTGTTGAAGGCTGGCTCGATGCTGGGTTCAGGCGGCGTTATCGTGTTGGACAACACCATGTGCATCGTCAAGTTCGCCTTGCGGGTGACGCAGTTTTATCAGCACGAAAGCTGCGGATGGTGCATCCCCTGCCGCGAAGGCACGGACTGGATGAAGAAAACTCTCGTCCGATTCCACGGCGGCGCTGGCGTGGCGAAGGACATCGACAACCTGAAGTACCTGGCCGAGAACATGCTGGGGAGAACGTTCTGTCCGTTAGGCGATGCGGCAGCGATGCCTATCATCTCGTACATACAGAAATACCGGCAGGAATTCGAAGAGCACCTTGACGGCAAGCCCTGCCCGTTTGAGAGAGCAGCGGAGCCGGTCATGGCGTGAGGAGTCGGCTTTTAGCAGTTAGCAAGAACATGCAATATGCGGTATTGGCTTCGATATGCGGTATTGGCTAAGAACGTACAGCAAGAATGAAAACTAGAGCCGGAACGGTAGAGCCAGCCTTCAGATGGTATTGCGAATCTGGTTTTGACTTGTCATCCCGAGCAAAGCCGAGGGATCTGCGGTTCGACTGCAGTGGCAGGATGTTGAAAGATGGCAAGAAAAGCGGCCGGGCATGTCACAGTCCCGCGCAGCGGGACGAAAGATCAAAGCCCAGCGCTTCAGCGCTGGGCGAGCGTAAGTTAAGAATCGAGTCCTGTAGGGACGACAGAAAGCAGGTCCCTCCACTCGGACTGAAGTCCTCCATCGGGATGACACGAAATGATTGAGCTGTCGCTGACAGCTGAAAGCTAATGGCTGAAAGCTGACGGATGACAGCGGAATTGGTTTTTACTAAGAGCTAAAGGCTAAGAGCTAACAGCCAATAGCCAAAGGCGAAGAGCGAATAGCGGTTTTTATGGCTGATGTAAATCTTACTGTCGACGGCAAGAAACTCACGGTTCCCGCCGGGACGCTGCTCATTGAAGCCTGCAAGAGCACGGGCATCGAAGTGCCGTCTTTCTGCTACTACCCCGGCCTCTCGTTGCAGGGCGCCTGCCGCATGTGTCTGGTCGAAATCGAGAAGATGCCCAAGCTGCAGACAGCCTGCACCACTCCGGTGGCCGAGGGCATGGTGGCTGTCACCGAGAGCGACAAGATCAAGCAGGCCCGCAAGTCGATGCTCGAACTGCTGCTCGCCAATCACCCGCTCGACTGCCCGGTTTGCGATGCCGGCGGCGAGTGCGAACTGCAGGACATGACCTTCAAGTACGGCGCTGCCGAATCGAAGTTCATGGACATGAAGAACCATCGTGACGAACAGCAATGGTCGCCCGTGGTCTACTTCGACCGTCCACGCTGCATTCTGTGTTACCGCTGTATACGCGCCTGTGGCGAAGGCATGGATGTCTGGGCTCTGGGCATTCAGAATCGCGGTTCCGGCTCCATCATCGCGCCCAATAAAGAAGATCACCTGGAGTGCGAAGAGTGCGGCATGTGCATCGACATCTGTCCGGTCGGCGCACTCACCTCTGGCGCTTATCGCTACAAGACGCGCCCGTGGGAGATGAAGCATGTCGGCACCGTATGCACGCATTGCGGTGACGGTTGTAAAACCACGCTGGGCGTGCGCCGGGCTGATACCGGCATGCAGATCGTGCGTGGCGACAATCGCGATAAGAGTGGCATCAACGGCGATTTTCTCTGCGTGAAGGGCCGCTACGCCTTCGACTTTGCGAATAATCCTGAGCGCCTGTCGCAGCCCATGATCAAGCGCGATGGCAAGTTTGTAACTTCCACCTGGGAGCAAGCCTTCGAGGTGATCGCCGGCGAGTTCCAGGAAGTCCTGACCAAGGACGGTCCCAGCGCTGTTGGAGTTATCGGCTCGAACCACACCAGCAATGAAGAGAACTACCTGCTGCAGAAATTCGCTCGCTTGGTTCTGGGCACGAACAACATCGACCATCACCGCACAGCCGACTTCCCTGCTTTCGCTTCGGCGTTGGCTGGAAAAAAAGACGCCACCGCTTCGATGCGCGACGTGTTCAATGCGCCGGCGATCCTGCTGATCGGCAACAATCCCACCGAGCAGCATCCGCTATTGGCCTGGCAGATTCGGACCAACGTGCGCCTGCACCGCGCCAAGCTATACGTTGCGAATTCCTATCCCATCAAGCTGCGCCGCCAGGCCACAGCCTTTGCGCAGATTGCTCCCGGCTCGGAAGGCAGCTTCGTGCAATTCCTCGTGGGCACCGACGCTGCGGCCGATGCCGTCGCTTCTCCGCAGCTTGCGCGTGACGCGCTCAGCCAGATGCGCGATTCGCTGAAGGCCGAGACTGGGCTGGTCATCATCTTCGGCTCCGAGCTGCGCGGCAACGACGTCACCGCGCTAGTGAATTATGGCCTCGCGCTGGGCGCAAAGTTTATCTGCCTGGGCGATTACGCCAACTCGCGCGGCGCCGCCGACATGGGACTCTACCCCGACATGCTGCCCAGCTATGCTCCGGTGTCGAGTGCCACGCGCTTCCACCAGGACTGGCTGGATGACATTCCCGCCGAGCCGGGATTGAATCTGTTGCAGATGATGGACGCCGCGAAAGATGGCAAGTTGAAGGCGCTGTATGTTGTCGGCTCGAATCCCGTCGCGCGTTACAACCTCGATCCATTCGTCCTGTCGAGGAGCTTCGTCATCGTGCAGGACATGTTCATGACAGAAACGGCCGCGATCGCCGACATCGTGCTACCCGTCGCCAACGCCTACGAAAAAGGTGGGACCTATACCAACACCTGCGGTGACGTGCAAATGTTGAAGAAGGCGGGCGAATTCTCGGGTGTGCGCAACGATTTCGAGTGCATCGTGCGGATCACGGCCGGCATGGGATATGACGTGCATAAGCTGGTGCCCTTTGGCGGCGGAGGCACGCGCGCCGACATGGGCCAGAGTCGCGGGGCGCAGTCCGGAGAAGCCGATCAGCACGCGGTTTGGCTCTCCGACCACAATCTTGAGCCGAAGATGAGCCCCTACGATCCCACCGCCATGCTGGACGAGATTCAGCGGCTGGTTCCGGGCTACGACATCTCGCGCCTCGGACTGCTCTCTGGCCACGATGAGCATTCCCAGCTGGTGCAGATTACGGGCGCGACGGGCATGGGTCATCCGGAACTGCTGATGCCAGCCAATGACACCTTGTTTACCTCAGGCACGCTGGGGCGTTTTTCGGCGACCTTGAATTCTGTGCTGGAGCGCTATCGGACCGGGCCCGAAGACATCGAGATCACGGCCGGGTACGACCCGATGGCCAGGCAGGGGTAAGGCCGACGAATAGCGATTAGAGAGTTTCGAGTTTCGAGTTCTGGATTTGAGTTTCGCAGCGTTGCGTGGAGCTGGTGAGTCGCGCTGATGTTTGGAGAACTAGGGCGCGAGTCTCGCAAGGCGAGACGAAAGAAGATAGCCCAGCGCTTGAGCGCTGGGTGAGCGGCAATACCAACGAATGAGCCCCTTCAGGGGCGGCAGAACAGGACGTTACGACGCTGGAGGCGGTTGGCCCGAGAGTTTATGAGGCGATAGTGTCCTTCGAGCCTGGCAGCCTCCGCTCAGGATGACGACTTGCTGGCAAAAGCAGAAGGCAAACGGCGCAGGATTGCCAAGAAGCTAAATGGCTGGTAACGGATAGCTTCCGAAATTGAGAACTGATAGCTAAATGGGCATTGGAACGTACATCCTGGTTTCGATCATCAAGATCCTGATCGCGGTCTTCATTCTGCTTACCGCCGTGGCTTACACCACTTTGCTGGAACGCAAGGTCGTCGCCCACATGCAGAACCGCTGGGGACCGTCGCGGGTGGGGCCGTTCGGCATCTGGCAGCCATTAGCCGACGGCTTAAAGTTTATCTTTAAAGAAGACCTCACACCTCCTTACGCCTACAAGCCTTTATATTTAGCCGCCCCAATGATCGCGCTGGTGACGGCGTTGACTTCGATTGCCGTCATTCCCGTCGGCCCGTGGATTACGGTGGGTGGTATCTCCACCCCCTTGCAGATCACCGACGTCAACATCGGCCTGCTGATCATCCTGGGTATCGCCTCGGTAGGCGTTTACGGCGTGGCCCTCGCCGGATGGTCGTCGAACAGTAAGTACTCCATGCTGGCCAGCTTGCGTGCGTCGGCGCAGATGATGAGCTACGAGATCGCGTTGGGACTGTCGTTGATCGGAGTACTCATCCTTTCCGGCAGCTTCAGCCTGCGCGACATCGTCGATTCGCAGGCGGGGACGTGGCTGGGATTTATCCCTAAGTGGAATCTGTTCAAGGGACAGATCGTCGCGTTCTTCATTTATGTAATGGCGGCCTACGCCGAAACCAACCGCATTCCCTTCGATCTGGCGGAAGCGGAGTCGGAGCTGGTGGCCGGCTATCACACCGAATACAGTTCGATGAAGTTTGCCATGTTCTTTATGGCCGAATACGCCAACATGTTCACCGTGGCCTGTCTGGCGTCAATTCTGTTTTTGGGCGGCTGGAGCGGCCCGGTCTTTGGACCGCCAATCGTGCAATCGCTGCTGCCGGTGTTCTGGTTTGCGCTACGGGTTTTCGTCTTCATCTTTGTATATATCTGGGTTCGCGGCACATTGCCGCGTTTTCGCTATGACCAGCTCATGGCCTTCGGTTGGAAGTTTTTGTTGCCGCTGGCCATCGCGAACATCGTGGTGACTGCGCTTGTGGTGGCATTGAAATGAGGTAGAGCGGCGCTTCAAGCGCCGCGTTCGGTGCGCCAATAATTTCGCGGCTGGCGATGGTCATGAAATGACCATCGCCAGCCCACACTGTGGAAGTGTTGTTAACGCCGGCCTGAAGACCGGCTCTACCAAAATGCTTGCTCTTATTCTGTTCTTTATCTTCGCGGCGCTGTGCGTAGGAGGTGCGATCAACCTCCTGGTGCAGAAGCATCCCATCAACAGCGCACTGTCGCTGATCGTGGTGATGGGATCGCTGGCGCTGATTTATCTGCTGCTGGGCGCCGAATTCGTTGCCGCGGTGCAGGTGATCGTCTATGCCGGCGCGGTGATGGTTCTCTTCGTCTTCGTCATCATGCTGCTCAATGCGGGGGAGGAAGTGCGCCTCCCGCACGAGAGCCGCGTCGCCACCATGTTGGGTGTCCCTGCCCTGATCATCGGATTGGGCATCACGGCGGCTGTAGTCAGCCACCTCGCTGGTCTTGATCGCATCGCCATTGGCGGTCCCACGGTCATGAATGGCAGCGACGTGTTTGGCAATCCGCAGGCCGTCGGACATCTGTTGTTCCGCAACTACCTGCTCCCTTTCGAAGTTACTTCGGTCCTGATTCTGATCGCCATCATGGGCGCCGTGGTGCTGGCGCGGAGGGAGGAGTAAATGATCCCTCTTTCCTATTACCTAATTTTGAGCGCGATTTTATTTGCCTGCGGTGTCGCTGGCTTTCTGATCAAGCGCAATATCATCACCATTTTTCTTTCGATTGAGCTGATGCTGAACGGGGTGAATCTTTCCTTCGTCGCCTTCGCGGCGCAGCTCAAATCGCTGGACGGCCACATCTTCGTATTCTTCGTGATGGTGGTAGCCGCCGCTGAGGCCGCTGTGGGCCTGGCCATCATCATCGCCGTATTCCGCACGCGCGAGACGTTGAACGTAGATCGCGTGAACCTCCTCAAACTATGAGCCTGCACCTCTGGATCATTCCGCTGCTCCCGCTTGCCGGCGCGGCCATCAACGGCCTGCTGGGCAAGCGCTTTCCCAAGGCTCTGGTGAACACCATCGCCCTGGGATTCACTGCGGCGGCGTTCGCCATGGCGCTCTGGGTAGCGGCGCAGTTTGCCGGCTTGTCGCCGGACCAGATCCCCCACATCGAGCGCTATGCCACATGGTTGAGCGCGGGACCGTTCTCGGCCGAGTACGGCATTTATCTCGATCAGCTCTCCCTGGTGATGCTGCTGGTGGTCACCGGCGTCGGCTTTCTTATCCACGTTTATTCCGTCGGCTACATGGAGCATGAAGGCGGCTACTACCGCTATTTTGCTTACCTGAACATCTTCATGTTCTTCATGCTCACCCTGGTGCTGGCGAATAACTACCTCCTGATGTTCGTCGGATGGGAAGGCGTGGGCCTGGCCTCTTACCTGCTCATCGGATTCTGGTTCTTGAAGAAGTCAGCGGGCGATGCCGGCAAGAAAGCGTTCATCACAAACCGCGTTGGCGACTTCGGTTTTCTGATCGCTCTCTTCCTGCTGATCAAGCATTTCGGGACATTGCAGTACGACGGTCTATGGCCGCTGGTCAGCAAGTATCCGGTGGAAAGCGGCGCTGCCGGGCTGATGACGGCGATCGGCCTGCTCATGCTGGTGGGCGCGACCGGCAAGTCCGCGCAGATTCCCCTCTATGTCTGGCTGCCCGATGCGATGGAAGGTCCCACTCCGGTCTCGGCCCTGATCCATGCTGCGACCATGGTGACTGCCGGCGTGTACATGGTGGCGCGCTCGCACCTGGTTTTCAATCGCGCGCCCGATGCCCAGATGGCGGTCGCCGTAATCGGAACGCTGACCGCGATCTTCGCCGCGTCGATCGGCATCGTGCAGACCGACATCAAGAAGGTGCTGGCCTATTCGACCATTTCGCAACTCGGCTACATGTTCATGGCCTGCGGGGTGTTGGATTATGTCGGCGGAATCTTCCACCTGATGACGCACGCCTTCTTCAAGGCGTTGCTGTTCCTGGCAGCGGGCTCGGTGATCCACGGCCTAGGCGGCGAACAGGACATGCGTCACATGGGCGGCCTGCGCAAGTATCTGCCTTACACCTTCTGGTGCATGACCATCGCGACCTTTGCCATCGCCGGCCTGCCACCGTTTGCCGGCTTCTTCTCCAAAGACCGTATTCTGTGGTCCGCATGGAGCAGCGGCTATCACGTGGTGTGGCTGATCGGAGTGATCACCGCGGGCATGACCTCGTTCTACATGTTCCGGCTGTGGTTTCTCACCTTCTTTGGTCAGTATCGCGGGCCGAATCCCGAGACTGCCGGACATGGACACGATGCCGACGCGCAGCACGGCGGTCATACCGGAGCCGTTCACGACGCTCAAGATGCTCACGCGGCAGACGGCCACGGCTCCCCGCACGAGAGCCCGTGGGTCATGGTCGTCCCGCTGATGATTCTGGCTTTGCTCTCGTTCGTCGGCGGATGGATTGGCGTTCCCCACTCGCTGCACGGATCGGACCACTTTGACAGTTTCCTTGCTCCGGTCTTCAGATCAGCCCCGGCTCTGGCTGGCGGAGCGGCGACTGTCGTTCCCACAGAAGAAACTGAACCATCCGGCGAGTCCACAACTGAGATCGCATTTACGCTCGTTTCCGTAACGGTAGCCGCGCTCGGCTTCGTTCTCGCCTGGTATCTCTACTACAAGCGTCCCGACCTTCCGGAGCGAATGGCCAAGGCCGCCGGCGGTCTCTACACGCTGGTACTGAACAAATACAAGATCGACGAACTCTATGGGGCGGTCATCATTCAGCCTCTCATTTTGCTGTCGACCAATGTCTTCTGGAAAGGTATCGATCGCGGCCTGATTGACGGGGCAGTCGATGGCAGCGCCGCCGGAGCGCAGGAAACGTCGGATGCGATGCGTCAAATGCAGTCGGGCAATATTCGCTCGTACGCCGGCTGGGTCGCGGTGGGTGCGGCTGCCGTGATCGCCTTCATGGTTTGGAGAGGTGTGCGATGAAGTTGATCAACGACAACATCCTCACCATCGTCATCTTCCTTCCTCTGGCGGGCGCGATCCTGTTGGCATTCTTTCCCCGACGTGATCGCGACGTGCGCTACTTCGCCCTGGCGGTATCGCTGCTTACGCTGCTGGCGTCGCTGCACTTGCCCTGGTATTTCGTTCGCGGGCAAAGCGGCTTTCAGTTTGAATCGAATTTGCCCTGGATTTCGCATCCCAACATTCATTACCACCTGGGTGTAGACGGCATTTCGTTGTGGCTCGTCATCCTGACGACTTTCCTGATGCCCTTGTGCGTCCTCATCTCGTGGAAGTCGATTGGCGACCGGGTGAAGGAATTCTTCATCCTGATGCTGGTGCTTGAGACCGCGATGATCGGTGTCTTCGTCGCCCTCGACTTGTTCCTCTTCTATTTCTTCTGGGAAGCTACGCTGATCCCAATGGCTCTGATCATCGGGATGTACGGCCACGGACGAAAGATTTACGCGTCCGTCAAATTCTTCCTGTACACGATGATCGCATCGATGTTCATGCTGGCGGCGATTCTTTGGCTTTATGCCCGTACCGGCAGCTTCGACTTCGTGACCATTCAGAGCATGATTCAAAGCGGCCAGGTACCCGGCTTCGGTAATGCCGCACTTTGGCTTTTCCTCGGCTTCTTTGTAGCATTCGCCGTGAAGGTACCGCTCTTCCCTGTTCACACCTGGCTGCCTGATGCGCACGTGGAAGCGCCGACGGCCGGCTCGGTCCTGCTGGCCGGCGTGCTGCTGAAGATGGGCACCTACGGCCTGCTGCGCTTCAACCTGGGACTCTTTCCCGAGCAGGCGCGCCGCAATGCCCCGTGGATCATTGCGCTCGCCATCATCGGCATCATCTATGGCTCGCTGGTGGCCATGATTCAGCCAAACATTAAACGGCTGGTGGCTTACACCTCGGTCGCCCACCTGGGCTTCGTGGTTCTGGGCATTTTCAGCTTCACCCAAATGGGCCTGGATGGCGCGGTTTACCAGATGCTCAGCCACGGCATATCCACCGGCGCGCTTTTCATGCTGCTGGGAATGATCTACGATCGCCGCCATACCTACGACATCAGCGAATTCGGCGGTCTGGCCACTCCCATGCCGGTGTATGCCACGTTCTTCACCTTCATCATGCTGTCTTCGGTAGGGCTGCCGCTGCTTAACGGTTTTGTCGGCGAGTTTCTGGTACTCAGCGGCGCGTTTCAGGCCAAGCAGCTGTATGGAATCCTGGCCGCAACGGGAGTCATTTGGAGCGCATGCTACCTGCTTTGGATGTATCAGCGCGTGTTCTACGGAAACATCACCAAGCCGGTTAACAGCTCTTTGCGCGACCTCGACGCTCGTGAGCGCGTCTCGCTGTGGCCGTTGGCCATTGCCGCGCTCGTGATGGGAGTCGCGCCGATGCTGTGGCTGCACTCGATTGATCCGGCCGTATCGGCTGCTTTAAAGCAATTCAACGGTACCGTACAGGCTGTCGTTCTCCCCGCAAGACACTTCACGGCAGTTCCGGGCCCCCCGTTGCACGCCGACTTTGCGCGCAATGGGGCGGAGGTGATCGGACGATGATTCCCTCCGTCGACTACATTCGCATTCTCCCTGAACTGGTACTGAGCGTCTTTGGCATCATCGTCATGATGGCCGATCCGCTGATTCCCGAACAGAACTCCAAAAAGCCGTTGGGCGTAATCGCGGTCATCGGCACGCTCGCCGCCCTGGCTGCCACTGCTTACCAAACCGGCTTCTACGGCAGCGCTTTCTATAACACCGTCAGTGTTGACACCTTCAGCGTCTTCTTTCATGTTGTCGTGCTGCTGATTGCGCTTGTGGTCGTCCTGGTCTCGTTCGAATACCTCGAAGTGCAGCGAATTCGCTCGGGCGAGTATTATGCGTTGATCTTATTCGGCACGGTCGGCATGATGTTGATGTCCGCCGCCGTCGAACTGGTACTGATCTTCATTGCGCTGGAAATTTCGTCGATCTCAACCTACATTCTTGCGGGAATGCGTCGCCGCGCCGCGGAGAGCGCGGAAGCTTCATTGAAATATTTCCTGCTCGGCTCATTCGCTACCGCGTTCTTCCTCTACGGAGTGGCGCTGATCTTCGGCGCCACCGGTACGACCAACGTTTACGGTATCGCCCACTACTTCCAAACCCAGCAGGCTTCGGTGCTGGCGTACCTTGCCGTGGGGTTGATGTTTGTGGGTCTGGGCTTTAAGGTTGCGTCCGCTCCCTTCCACGTATGGACGCCCGACGTCTATGAAGGCTCGCCAGCGCCTGTCGTGGCGTTGATGTCTACCGGACCGAAAGCCGCTGCGTTCGCCGTACTGTTACGGGTGCTCTTTGCGACTGACGCTCCCGGCTGGTTCTGGATGATCTGGATTTCGGCTGCGCTCTCCATGACGTTAGGCAACATTGGCGCGCTGGTGCAGCAAAACGTCAAGCGACTGCTGGCCTACTCGTCCATCGCTCACGCCGGATATATTCTGGTCGCCTTCGCGGCTGCGAAACAAGTGGGGATTTCCGCGGTGATCTTCTACGCGGCTTCCTACGCTGCCATGAACGTTGGAGCATTCGCGGTGGTGAGCCACTTCGCCTCCACCGGGGAAAAATACGTTTCGCTCGATGACTACGCCGGACTCGGCCGCCGATCACCGCTGCTTGCTGCAATTTTGACCATCTTTTTGCTATCGCTGATCGGCATTCCCGTTACCGGCGGATTCTTCGCCAAATTCTACGTCTTTTCTGCCGCTCTGAAATCCAACCTGGTCGGACTCACCATCATCGGAGTAATGAACAGCGCAATCGCTGCTTACTATTACCTGCGCGTCATCGTCTATATGTATATGCGCGACGAGCGGGTCGAAGCACCGGTCGCGCGCATTCCCGCGGGATTGGGCGTCGGACTGGCTATTAGCCTGGTCGCGACCATCTATCTCGGGGTGATGCCGGGTCGAGTGCTCGACTACGCAATTCAAAGCGCACAGGACCTGCTGAAATAAAGGCCCGAACCTAAGGGCTTGTGGTTTTCGTGAGACTTGGCCAAGCTCGCGACGCCTAGTTGAGTATTCATGACATCGCGCCGTTATAGTTTCGTGGCTCTTGTGCTGATGGCGGCGGTTGTGTCGCTCGCCTTTTCCCCCTTACTGTCTTCCATCGGCCTAGGTGGCCGTCACCATCCCAGAACGAGTTTTGCCCTAACCGCCCCACTCACGCTCATCCAGCCGATATCGGCTTTCCTCTCACTATCGTCGGCAGTGTCGCAGACGCGGGCAACTCGCACGCAGAATCTAATCGAGCTGAACTGCGTCCGGCTTTGTTAGATCTCCCGTTTTCTCTCTGACTCTCAACCCCTGGTCGAGGAAGCGCACCTGGCACGCGGTGTATCTGCATTCGTGCCGGATCCATCAGAACGGCTCTCGCTTCCGGAACTCATGGCATGTTTCAACGGAAGAGAACAGTAATGCATTTCGATGAGGTACGACCATTGAATTACCCGAATGAAACTCCATCTGAAGGCTCTAGTTTGGCAAGTCAACAACCTCACGAATCAACTGGCGATGACAGGAAAAACGAACGGCCACGCTTCGCAATAGTTCCGCGTCAAACAGTTCCAGTCCTCAAGGCCGCGGGCGCGCTGGAGACGGCCAACGACAGATTGCAGGAGTTGATGCAGTTGTTTTACCTGCTCAGCCGGGATCCGGCTATTCCACAGGATGCACGGTATCACGTCACGCTTGCACAGTCAGAGATCACGTTGCTGACGAGAGTTATGCAGAATGTCGCGAACCAGGGGGCAACCAGGCCGGAAAAAGAAGCCACCGGCTAAGCAGTAAGGGAATCGGGACTAGGAAAGCAGATGAACCCTGGGACTCCACGCGGTGCTGCTCGTCGCCCTCGGAGCTGGATAAACAACCGTTATTGGCGAAGCAAAACAAAACGCCCCATCCGAAAATGGGGCGTTGCCAATGATCCAAGAATGTATCTAGACAACCTTGGCGAAAATGATAACGAGCGTAAACAGCACCAGCGACTCGATGAAGGCCAAGCCAAGAATCAGGGCCAGCTGAATCGCCGGGCGGGCGGCAGGATTGCGGGCCATCGCTTCACAAGCCGCAGCTCCCACGCGTCCCTGTCCCAAGCCTGCCAGGCCGGCGGCAATGGCGATGCCAAATCCTGAGGCAATGGCGACCCAGTTGGCGCCTCCGGGTGCAGCGGCGTTTCCGCCCTGCGCATACGCCGGCATGGCCATCATTGCAATGGCCAGCAGCGCAAAAAATACCATCATGATTTTCCGCATGTCTTTCTCCTTATGAATCGTTGCCAGTGGGTGGTTGACGTTCACCGTGCTGACGCCCTCACGCTGACAAACATAGCCGCTAGCAACTAGCAGCTAGCAATTAGCTTGAGACACTTTCTACCGCGCGAATCGTCGCGTCCCCAAGCCAGTTGCTAGTTGCTCGCAGCCAGTTGCTACTTCTTAATGTTCGTGTGCCACCGCTTCGCCAATGTAGACAGTCGCCAGCAAGACGAAGATATACGTCTGGATGATCGCAACACCGGCGTGCAGCAGCATGAAAATTATTGGAATGCCAATCGGGAACAGGGTGAAGAACACCAGCGTCACCATGTCGCTGGCAAACATGTTGGCAAAAAGACGGATGGTGAGCGATAAGATGCGCGCCAGGTGACTGCACACCTCAATCACAAACATCAGCGGAGCCAGCCACCACACCGGTCCCAGAAAATTCTTGATGTAGCCAAATCCATTCTTCCGGATGCCCTGAAAATGGTAGTAGAACCAAGTAACCAGTGCGCATCCCAGCGGCACCGACGGACTTGCCGTAACCGTTTCAAAACCTGGTATCAATCCAATCAGGCAGCCCACCAGAATGAACAGGCCAAGCACGGTCAGGTATCCCACATAGCGCTCGTACTCATGTCCGATCACTTCGCGGCTCTGATCGCTGATGAAGGAATCAATGCTCTCCACTACCTGCTGCAGGCTTCCCGGATCGTCCACCGAAAGCCTGGCGCGAACGATCGCAAAGAACAAAAGCAGCAGCACGAAAACGAGCAACTGCATGGCCATGTAGTTGGTGATCGGCGCCTGGGGGCTGATTGGGTGCACATGAACAGCGCCCAGAATTGCGTTCGCTACGCCAGCGAAATACTTATTAAGGAGTGCGGTTAACCAGAGTTGCTCATGCATGGCAGACTAGCTCATATAAATCGTATCGAATAACAGGATTATGCCGTTGGACACACGGTCAGCGTCAGCCGATCAGGTGACCAAATTATCGTTCGGGACATCAGAATCCGCGCCGCAGCATGATGAAGATTTCTACCGCGACCTCGCAGGCGACGGCTGCAATCGGAAGGCAGACGCCCCCCAGGAAACCGTAGAGACCCGCAAGTGAAACATTAAATATAACATAGGCACCCAGGGCGATGAAAACATAGCGCAGCAGAGCTCGGAAGACAATCACCCCACCCCGCTCTGAACTTTGTTCCGCCGTGATTCGCTCTCCCAGCTTGTTGACTGCCCCTTCCAGCCAAACCTGGTTCACGTACGAAATAATCGCGCCCAGCAGGAATCCAGCGGTGACTGCCCAGCGAAACAAAACCGAGCACACCACCAGACCAGCGATCGCCAGTACCAGCAAGAATCGCCGAATGCGTGGCAATGCTTGCTCGAAGAAAGCCTCGAGACCCACGGACTTTGATTGCGGCGCCGGCATCTGGCAGTTACTGTATCGCGGATGATCACACACGCGCGAAGGGTTGCGAAGCGTACTGAGATCAGTTGTTCGACTTGGTTATCATACGAATCATGTCGATAAAACCAGCAATTGCTCCAACGATAATGCCAACCAGAAACAGCCAGTGGGTGTGCAGCCAATAATCGCAGAGCTTGCCAAGCAAGAGTCCGACCACCACCGCAGCCGGAATGATGAAGGCGACCTGTGAATAGCGCGCCCATATGGCTGCCACGCTCTGTTTGTCACGATTGTCATCGTCAGACATATCGACAGCCTACCATTCTCTAGTCGGGAATTCGCAACTCCAGATGCGAAGCTTCCTTTAGCGCCACCCCACCAAAACAGCGAAGATTTACAATTTTGTCCGCGTAGATTGGCCGAACGCTTTTCTTCTCGCGCCAGGATGTTGATGTAGTGGGCCGCAGGGAGCAACTCCAGACAAATTGTCGCGCAACTGCTCCGCAGCCGTGTTTGACCTGCTGTTCACATGACGGTATGATCGAACTGCGGGGTGGAGCAGTCTGGTAGCTCGTTGGGCTCATAACCCAAAGGTCGGTGGTTCAAATCCACCCCCCGCAACCAAAATTCTCAATCACTTATGGGCGCTCTCAAGGGAGCGCCCTTGGCATTTCCCCACGGATATCCCCAAACTGCGACCAACATTCTGCAGCCCCTGCCAGCGAGGGCGAAAACCATCCCCGCTGTCGGCAGTGGGGCTTGTGCGATCGGTCCGCCGGCCTGCCCGAAGTGCAGGAGCAGTTGGGCGAGCTGGATTGCGTGGGCGAAGTAGTCCGAAGAGACGAGGGTTGCCGCAACTACTGCTTCGTTCGGAGCCTTACTTATTTTGTGAATTGAAAACTTGCCGCAACTTGGTCCAGAATTTTCCAGATCGGTTTTTCATCTACAGCTTTCACCGTTCCGGGGTCGAAGTTGCCGATATTTGAAGTGTGTATAACTTCGATCAGTTCTATGCATTGGCTTCCTGACAGCGCACGGTAAATCTTCGATTCATAGATATTGCCACACGCGCCCTCGTTGCCCTCCGCAGAGTAAAAGTCAGTACCGTTTATGCTGGTTTTGGTCTTAAAAGCGTTTTTGTCATCCTCGGTCGGAGATGATTTCGCCAGACATTCAGACAGGGATTTCACGGGGGATGCGCTTACAGCAAATCCAGCATCGTCAAAGTTGGTTTTTGGGTATTGTTGCGAAATCTGGAAGCTCACGACTGGCACGTCAAGATATCCATAGCCGCTGTTTCCAGCCGACATGGAACTCGGATACTGGAATTGAAAGCCGTAGGTCGCGTTCTTGTATATCTTGGTCGCGATTCCAGAGTTAGAACTCGTGGCAGGTGCGTTCGTGGCATCGCCTAGGTCGTAATTCGACGTTAGTTCGTCCGTGCGGTGCTTGGTTAACAAAGCATTGCAGTAATTAAAAGATTGGCACGACATTTCGCCGGTCGCGGCAGTCTCATATTGCTCTGATGCGGAGTTGCACTCAGCCTGCCGATAGGCTATCCATTTCCGTTCGGCGTCTCTGAGAAGATCCTGAAAAAAGGCCGGGGGTTGATCTTTTCCATCGATCTTGATGTGCCCTCCATTATCGCTAGCGAGGTCATCCCCCAGTTTTCCGAGCTGGACTAATGCACGCTGGTATACGGCGTTGAGTTCGGCATCGCGTCTGGCGTATAGCTTCTCTTCGCAGGTACACGCCTCTGCGCCTGTGTGCACGGTCTTCTGACATTCCGCGTAGATCGAATCGTCAGCTCCTTTGGAGGCTGAATTAGCAGCCTGCCCAGTGGCGAAGCTGGCTGAGGCAGCTAATAGAAATAGCAAGATCAGCCTTAACGAACCAGGCATTACATGGGGCCATCGCATGCGTGCAAGTTTAGCCCGCGGCTCCTTTTCAGGCAATAATTGAGTTATAGATAAGAATCAATAGGATACGGACATATATTTTGTCGCGAACAGTTAGCGTATGAAGTCAGCAGTGCTGAAACGAGGCTGCCAGAAGGAACCACTGATGCCGCTGAAGGAGTTGTGGAGGTGCTCTCTTATGGACTATGAAGGTCCCGCCTGTAGCCGACCGAAGATGGTACATCGTTGCGCTTGAAAGGGTAGAGGCTTAGGTTAGATGCTTGCATTTGCCCTGACCCAGGGGACTCGAAGCGGAACCCCTGTCGGATCACTTTCTCTATCGCTAGAGCGCAGCGATTGGCTAGGCGCAAAGTCACGACCAACTGCCATTTTCCACCTTTGCATTCTGCCGACGCCTTCAGTATCCCTGCCATTAGTTGCAGTACGCGTCGCTCTCCTGGGTATCTCCTTAGATTTACAGACGCAAGTGGTCCTGCTTCTATCAGCAGATTTAGTTTCTGATGAGCAGCTTCATATGACTCTGCCATTTCTTGCAGCTCATGCCCACGTCGCGTGGCCATAATCGAGCCACAACGAAGTCTAGCTCGTGCCTTGTCCGGCTGTAAGTCACGCAAGAGGCTAAGGTTTTCCTAAGAGTTGGTGTTATGTAGCGCCATAGCTTGGACAGTGGACTGGATGGTAAGTGGTTTGCTCTTCCTCGAGAGAGTTCACAGCTCCAGTTATAGAAATGAGGTTCCCCACGGAAAAGGGAGACAAGGTTGTTTTTCGTGTCTCGGATGTGTTTCTTCCCAGTGCGGAGGAACTTCGGGGAGTTTGGGCGGACACAGACCTGGTAGAAGGCACGATCATCGATTTCTCTGACTCGGGTAACGAGCCTCGATTGTTTGCGGTAATAGAAGTACTGTCATAGGCAGCTCTGGCGATTCGAGCGATTACCTGGTCGCGAGTAACCTCGCCAGCCGTTGAATCCGTTACGAACACTGCTATAGCAATTCGCCGTCCGTCCGGTAGTGGGATCAGCCCAATATCGTTGGTTGCGTGCGCCACTCCATTGTCTACGTCGGAGGTGCCCGACTTGTGAGCGACACGCACTCCAGCCGGTAGATCACCGTCGAGACGTTTTGTGCGATCTGCGGGCGTCATCCAGCCTATGAGCATTTCGTTGTGTTCCGGTGTCAGCGGCGAATTATCGCTGATCCTGCGAAGCAACTGAACCGCTCCCGCCGGCTCAAACCAGTTTCGATATTGGGCTGACACTTCACGGTGAAGGACCGCTTCATTGTCCTCAAGATGGAAGCCTGCAACTCCGAGCGCGGCAATGTACGTGTTGACCGTCTTGGGCCCACCCACGACGCGTAGAAGAATGTCGGCGGCTACATTGTCGCTCTGCGAAACCGTCAATCGCAGAAGCTCGCGCAAGGGCACATCGACCCCGGCCTCCGGGTACTGATCTTGGAGTGGACTGTGGACGTGCGGCAGTATGCGGTCCTGCGGAAGGAACCGCACCGTCTGATCCAGCGAAAACGTGCCTTGCTCGACCTGATGAAGAACCTGTGAGAGCGAGCGGCAGCTTGAAAACGGATTGCATGGGAGGATGCGCGCTTGGATTGAGGTCACAATTGAGCGCCGAGCCAGGCAACGCGCAGGCTACTGATACTTTGCCGTGCGCTTCGTCAGCAATGGCACGAAGCTGCTGCCTGAGAGGTTCCTGCGCAAGTGCGGATACCGCATAAAAAGTAATGAACAGCGCCAGTCGCATGTAACTTAGTATAGGAACTCCGGCAATATCCGGGAATGACGAAGCTTATTCGCGGCAAAGCAAGAGTGATCCGCAAAAGAAGAATCAGGCCGGACATCACTGTCCAATAACGCACACTCGATCGGCGATGCGGAAATGTCTTCCCTTGACAACGAGTAAGCTTTTCAATCGCATAGCATCACTTGTCGCTGCGGACGATTGGTCTGCGAATTGCGACTCTTAAGGCGAGTGGGCTTCACGGCTTGCAAGAAAGACCAGGAGGTTTCTCACATGGGGACCTTACTTCAAGATTTGCGTTACGCCATCCGTGTGCTGCGGAAGTCTCCCGGCTTCACCATCGCCGCCGTATTGACGCTGGCGTTGGCGATCGGCGCGAACGCCGTGGTCTTCAGCGTGATGAATGCGTTCGTCCTTCGCCCACTCAATGTGCCTCGGGCGCAGAGCCTCTACGCACTTTGGCGTTCGGCCGTGGGTGACGCACACCAGTCCTATCCCGACTATCTCGATCTGCGCGACCGCAACCGCAGCTTTGACGATCTGGCAGCTTTTAACATTTCTGCAGCGGGAATCGACACAGGCAGGGATTCGTCGGTCAGTTGGCTCTACGAAACCAGCGGAAACTACTTTGACGCA
This sequence comes from uncultured Acidobacteriaceae bacterium, assembly GCA_963833305.1. GTDB lineage: Bacteria > Acidobacteriota > Terriglobia > Terriglobales > Acidobacteriaceae > Bog-257. Next base: position 201,974 of record CAWHXN010000012.1, read on the forward strand.
TTACGCCTGCAGCCGTATCTTGGCCGCTTCTTTCATGGCTCCGACGAGCGTGGACCCAACAGCGCGCCATATATCGTGCTTTCCTACGGGTTTTGGCACAACCATTTTCAGGACGACCGGGACGTAGTGGGACGGGTCGTACAGCTCAATAAGCATCCCTTTACCATTCTCGGCGTAGCTCCGCCAGAGTTCCACGGAACGTTGTTGTTTTTCTTTCCCGACTTGTTCGTTCCGATGGTGAATGAGGAGCAGGTAGATGGCGAAAATTTCTTGGACAAGCGCGGTAACCGTTGGGTCTTTATGGTGCTGGGACACCTGAAAGCGGGGGTTACTCCAGCACAGGCCAGCGCCGACCTGAATCTGATCGGCTCCGATCTGGAAAAGACCTATCCCAAAGATGATGGGAAGATGACTTTCAGCCTGGTGCGGCCGAGCCTTTATGGCGATTATCTTGGCCGTCCCGTGCGGGCATTCATGACGGCCTTGATGCTGCTGGCGGGATTGATTCTGCTAGCCGCATGCGCCAACCTGGGCAGCCTGTTTGCCGCACGCGCTGCCGACCGTTCCCGCGAAGTGGCGCTTCGTCTCGCACTGGGATCGACGCGCAAGCGAATTCTACGGCAACTCTTCACCGAAGCCGTGCTGATTTCCCTGTTCGGAGGCGCCCTCGGACTCATGGGCAGTGTCGTGCTGTTGCATGGCCTGAGCGCCTGGCAGCCCATGCCCCGATATCCGATCCATCTGGCTGTGGACCCCGACGCAAATGTGTACGCAGTAGCTTTGCTGTTGACCCTAGCCAGTGGATTCCTCTTTGGCGCGGTCCCGGTAAGGCAGGTTCTCCGCACCAATCCCTATGAGGTTATCAAGCTGGGGTCGACGGGCAGAGTCGGGCGGCGCATTACGGTGCGGGAGCTGCTGCTGGTGGCGCAAATTGCCATCTGCGCTGTGCTGGTCACTTCCTCGATGGTTGCGGTGCGCGGATTGGCCCGCTCGCTGCACAACGATTTCGGTTTCGCGCTGCAAGACACGCTGCTGGTAGACACCGACCTGGGTATGGCCGGTTACAGCGGCGACAAGGTGCCCGCCATGCAGAAGCGCACCATCGAGGCTTTGGCGGCGATTCCGGGCGTGGAGTCAGTGGGATTGGCCGACGGGCTGCCATTGGTTGAGGGTTCGAACGATTCAAGTGTCTTTACCGACAAAACGACAGATCTGAGGCCGGCGAATGCCGTCGGGTATGCCAACCTGTTTATTGTCTCTCCCGAATATCTGCGCGCGGCCGGCACCAGGATGCTGTCAGGCAGGGCGTTCACCTGGCATGACGACAAGAACTCGCCGCGGGTTGCGGTCGTGAATCGGGAGTTTGCGCGCCGAATGTTCAGGTCTCCATCCGACGCCATCGGCCAATATTTCAAGCTGCCCGACGGATCCCGCCTTCAGGTGGTGGGTATTGTAGAAGACGGGAAATATGGCAGCCTTACCGAAGATCCACAGATGGCGATGTTTCTTCCCATCCTGCAGTCGCCGACCGGTCGGATGTGGCTGGTGGTGCACTCCAACCGCGATCCCCAGCAATTGACGGCAGCCATCAGAAGCGCGCTGCGGGAACTGGATGCAGGGCTGCCCGTTTCCGTCCAAACCAGATACCAAGCGATGGACATGGTTCTGTTTGGTCCACGTATGGCGACAATCTCGCTGGGCGTGCTGGGCGTGATGGGCGCCATGCTGGCGATCACCGGCATCTTTGGGATGGCTGCGTACTCGGTCAGCAAGCGGCTGCGGGAATTGGGAATTCGCATCGCCCTGGGAGCGCAGCGTGAGGAAGTATTACAGACAGCGTTGAAACGGCCCTGCAAATTGCTGGCTCTCGGTTCGGCAGCAGGGCTGATCCTCGGTATTCTCGCCAGCCGGGTACTGGCTTTCATCGTGTATCAGGCCACTCCCCGCGATCCGCTGGTATTGGCGGGCGCAGTTTTGACCATGCTGATGCTGGGTCTTCTGGCGGCCTGGATTCCGGCGCAGCGAGCCCTGGCGATTGATCCTGTTATTTTGCTTCGCGAGGACTGAACTGCCTTTTCGATTCAAACAGGAATCGCGCCTCACTGCTCCAATCTACTGGTGTTCCCCGGAGTCGTTGTTGGCGACTGAACGCTCTACCATCTCCATAGTGAGGCCCTAAACTACACAGAAACTGCTGTTTCTGCGGCTCTTTTGTCGCGGCGCCGCACAGCCTCATTCTGAGTTTAATGACCCCTACGATAGGATTACGTGGGAGCTGGACTTTGGACGTCTACCTGGTCGACGGCACATACGAGCTGTTCCGGCATTACTATGCATTACCGTCTGCTCGCGATGAGGGCGGACACGAAATCGCCGCTGTCCGCGGCGTCCTCGCCTCGGTGCTGGGCATGATTAAAGGTGGTGCTGCGTATATTGCGGTGGCGACCGACCACGTCATTGAGTCGTTTCGTAACGGCCTGTGGCCGGGGTACAAAACCAGCGCCGGTATTGAACCTGACCTGCGGGCGCAGTTTCCGCTGCTCGAAGAAGTTCTCGTGGCAGCCGGCGTGGTGGTTTGGCCAATGATCGAATTTGAAGCCGATGATGCGCTGGCCGCCGGCGCGGTCGCTGCGGCTCGTGATGCCCGCGTCGAACACGTCATTATCTGCACGCCAGACAAGGATCTTGCCCAATGCGTGCGCGGCAGCCGTATCGTGCAGTTGAATCGCCGGACCCGCGTCACCTTGGACGAGGCAGGCGTAGTTGCGAAGTTCGGAGTCTCGCCGGAATCAATCCCCGACTATCTGGCACTAGTGGGCGATGCCGCGGATGGCTACCCGGGCTTGCCAGGCTGGGGCGCGAAGTCATCCGCTGCCGTGCTAGCTAAGTTTCGCCATCTTGAAGATATCCCCAAAGACTGTCGTGAGTGGCGCGTGAACGCCGCTAACGCGGCGCGCTTGCCGGAACGCTCTGTCGCGAGTGGGACCGCGCGCTGCTTTTTCGAGGCCTTGCCACACTCCGAACCGACCTCGAACTTTTTGATGACGTGGAGCAGTTACGTTGGCAAGGTCCGACACAGGGTTTTGACAAACTTGCAGCGCAACTGGACGCGGCACGCAGCGAGACGCGGCCAGTGACCCGCGGTTCCTCGAGCGCAGCCGAGTTGCCGAAGCCGAAACGCAGGGCACCGGAGCGGAAGGCTCGATCGAAGGAATAGAGAGTTATCCGCGTGCGTTACGTCGACGATGACTAGGAGATCGCGAAGTGCCGGCAGCGAGGGCGTCTCGACTGGCTGGTGCCGAATCGCTGCTCAGCTTTGGCGCTATGATATTTTTCTAAGCAGAGGTCCAGCGAATGTTGAATCCTACTCATCTTCTGGGTGCTATCGCATTCGCGGCCGATAAGCATCGCCGGCAACGTCGGAAAGACGCAGAAGCCTCTCCGTATATCAATCACCCCATCGCCGTCGCCAATGTTCTCGCCGCCGAGGGCGATGTTTCGGATGAAGCGACGCTTCTGGCCGCCGTCTTACATGACACCGTCGAGGATACCCAAACCACATTTCTGGAACTTGAGGAACACTTTGGGTCCGAGGTTGCCGGTATAGTACGCGAGCTAACCGATGACAAGTCGCTGGAAAAAAGCGAACGCAAGCGGCTGCAGATTGAACACGCCCGCGATTCGTCCATCCGCGCAAAAAAAGTGAAAATCGCAGACAAGATCTGCAATGTTCGCGATATTACCCTCAGCCCACCCGCGAATTGGCCGCTGCAACGCCGCCTGGAATACCTGTCGTGGAGCGAACAAGTCGTGGCAGGTTGCCGAAATGTTAATCCCAAACTCGATCAAGCCTTCGATAAGGCAGTCGCGCACGCACGAAATGTCCTGGAGTTAAAGGCATAGGAGCGACAGGAGTCGACTCGCGCCAGGCGTTTATCGTCAACGCGCCCAGCCGTTGCATTTCGCTTTCTTGCAAACGAGCACGTGGGTGGGAATGCGTTGGTTACGCCTTTATCTGCGGTCCACGTCGTTGGCTCGTCCGTTACCCTCTAACCAACGCAGCAAGGAGCGCACGCTGGCCTGAGCCAATGCGATGCAGGAATCGCCGGCACCATAGTAGATGTTGAGCGTATCGCCATCGGCAGCGAGCGTGTGTCCACAGGGAAATACCACATCGTGGACATCTCCGCCGCGCTCATATTCGGTTTCCGCCCCGAAAATCCAGGAGTCTCCGCGTAACAGGCATAACTCTGGCTGCTTGAGGTCAAACAGCGCGAGGCCAATCCGGTATAGCGATCCTGACGCCGTTTGCTTGACCCCGTGATACAGCATCAGCCAACCGTCTGGCGTCTCAATTGGGGGCGACGACAATCCGATCTTGTTCGCATCCCACCAACCGCCTTTACGTGCTTCCATCATCACCCGGTGACTGCCCCAGTGCCGCAGGTCCGGAGAATACGAGATCCAGATGTGCGCACCCAGCGGAGTCATCGGGCGATGGATGAGTGCCCACAGTCCACCAATCCTGTGAGGAAGAAGCGCCGCATCCTTGTCATCGGGAGACATGACGACGCCCAACCTCTCGAAATTCCGGAAGTCTGTGGTCAGCGCCAGCGACACTCCCGGACCACCTTTGGAAAACGATGTGAAGGCGATGGCGTACTTCTGCAATTCGGGAACATACGTGATGCGTGGATCCTCGATACCCCATAGCTCCTCGGGGTAGTGATCGGGATCGGGCAGCAGAGTCGGTTCAGGGTCAATCTTCCATCCATCGACACCATTCAGGGAACGCGCGGCGCATAAGTGAGACAGCCCACGACGATCCTCTACCCGGCACAGCAGCAGGGTTGAGCCGTCCGCCAGCAGGGTCGCCCCTGCGTTGAATACGCTATTGATACGATAAGGCCAATCTTTGCTGGTCAGGATCGGATTGGCGACAGATCGCTGAAGCAGAGTTTCGGTTCCATCGATAACTAAGGTCATAGTTGAATCCATCGAGCACAAAACAGTTGTTCCAAACAATCGCGGGTTGCAAATCGAAGCGGCATTAAGTTATCTTGCCGCTTCCGCCGGTCGAACATCCCGGAGTTGCTGCATCTCCAAGAGCGCCATCAAGAATGAGAGCGTTGACTCGGCCCCCTGGTTCTCATTGGCTCGATCAGGATGCAGACCATCCCGGCAGCCGCCGGTGGTGGCATCGTACAAACAGGCTTTCAGGTCGTTGTCGCCCAAGAACCAATTGAAGGCCGTCCACGCCTCGGATCGCCAGCGCTCATCTCCGGTTGCACGATACGCTTCCAGGCATGCCGCCACAGTTGCCGCCGCCTCCACCGGTTGCTGATCGAATCTGGCCTTTTCACCCGCCTTGGGATAGAAGCCTTGGGAGCCAATGGGGACAAAGTGCCCGTTGACAGTGCAGCGTTGTTGCATGGTGAGCCACTCCAGCGATTCAAGTCCGACGGCGACCAGTTCGTCATTTCCGGTACGTGAGCCAGCCAACAATAATGCCTGCGACAATCGCGCGTTGGAGTAAGCCAACCCATCTTCGAACCAGTGCCATCCAGAAGTGCGAACCGCGCGATAGATACCGAGTAACCGCCCGGCAAGCATGTCGCGCTGCATCTGCGCGGAGCGGTCGCCGGCGAACCGGTCAAGATATTCCTGAATTCCGAGCAGTGCAAAGGCCCAAGCCCGCGGACTGGTGAATGCCTGTACCGCCGGCAGAGCTAACTCGAACAGTCGTCCCGCAGATCCTCGCATGCCTTCATCGGTAGAGCGGCTGATCAGAAATCCCAGGGCCCATAGAGCGCGACCATGACTGTCCTCCGAACCCTGCGACTCCTGCCATTGACGCTCATAATTCAGAAAGTTGCGGAACCTTCCATTCGCGGGGTTCAGCGCGAGCCAGAGAAAGGCCAGGTACTGCGAAGCCAGTTTTCTGGACTCCGCTTCTTCGGCTGTCCCCGCCGTTTGCGGAAGAATCGATACGATCAGGGCGCGAGCATTATCGTCGGTGGTGTATCCCTCGGAATAATTAGGGACCGCGAACACCGCGTGCTGAAACATGCCGGTAGCGTCGGTCATGTGACTCATGTGATCGAGCTTTACCGGCGGCAAATTGTGGACACTGTTTGCGGTGACGACGTTGGAGGCCGCCAGGTGAGGGTTCCACATGCGCTCTGCCCGGGCGCGCTGAAAGCTGCGCATGTAGTCCTGGGCCACGCTCTTCCACACCATGTTGCGAGCATACACGTAGGCGCGTTTGCGCATAGCGTGCCGCTCAGCCTCGTTCTCCAGCAGTTGAATCGTCTGCTCGGCGATCGCGTTGGGATCGTTGAACGGAACCAACACTCCGCGGTCTTGATCCAGCAGTTCGACCGCGTGCCAGTAGGGCGTCGATATTACGGCCTTGCCTGCTCCCAAGGCGTACGCCAGCGTTCCGGACACAACTTGTGCTTCGTTCCTGTAGGGAGTGATGTAGATATCGGCTGAGCCGATAAACTCCATCATTTCTTCCGGACTGACAAATCGATTATGAAATATGACGTTGTTTTCGACCCCGAGGTCACTGGCCAGCTGTTGTAGCGATTCCCGGTACTTATCGCCATCGCGCCGACGGATATGAGGATGAGTTGCTCCCGCGACTATGTAAGCAACATTGCTGTTACTGGCCAGAATGCGCGGCATAGCCTTAATGACAGTTTCGACGCCTTTGTTCGGCGAAAGCAGGCCAAAGGTAAGCAGGACAGATTTACCCCCAACCTCGAAACGGTCTTTGTAAAAGTTCGGATCGACGAAGGGCAAGTTCGGGACGCCGTGAGGAATAACGTCAATCTTACCGGCCAGAACCCCGAACACCTCCTGTAGAAATCGCGAAGAGTGTTGGCTCATCACGATGATGCGATCCGAGAGCTCCGCTACTTCCACCATCACTCGATGCTGGTCGAGATTAGGCTCGCGCAAGACCGTATGCAGCGTGGTAACCACGGGCATACGGAGTTTCCGCAGAAGCCCGAGGATGTGACTTCCAGCTGGTCCGCCAAAAATACCGTACTCGTGTTGCAGGCACACCAGATCGACGTTGGTAAAGTTCAGAAAGTCGGCTGCCCGCTCATACGACTTGATGTCTTCTTCGGTCAGCTCGAAGCGCACGCGTTCTGGATAACTGTACTGCGACTCAGGATCATTCACCGGAAGAGCGAACAGCCCGGCCGTTCCGTATTCGCTGGAAACTGCTTCGCATAAATCGGTGGTAAACGTGGCAATCCCGCACTGGCGGGGCAGATGATTTCCAATGATCGCGATCCTGCTGGGAAGAGAAAGATTGACCGGAGCGCCGAACGGCGTCGCAGACTTTATCTCTGATGTCAGCGACAGCCTTTCTCCGATTCCCAAAGGTCTTCTGAATGGCAGGGTTTTTGGCAACGACGTTGGCCTTTCTTATTCATCCCATGTAGCGGGATTATGATCGACAGTTGTGGCAATGGTGGGCGTAATCAAAGCCGCCATAAGCAGCCTTGTAGACGGGGTGTCCCCAGCTGTGCTGGCAGGAAAGTAATTCCTGAGAGCAGCCATGATCCGTGCCGAGAAGCCGCTGGCGTCAGGGCAACTATGAGAAAGCGGCTACCCTGAACTCGCCTGTCTTCAGGAAGCTCGGCCTTGTTTGCGACGCTCGCCGACGGCGCCGCGGGTGGAAAGGAACCTCTACCTCACGACTTTCTCATGCCGACGGTGTCCGGGTCTGAGCAATAGTGCACACTGCTAGCCTGCTTTGGCGTGTCGCCCTCAGTACGGGAGCGGAAACTCAGCGAGGCCATTGCGTGTTTTGCCGCTGCCATTGTTGATTGACGGGCCGATGCCGCACTCGTAAGATGAGGTGATTCGCGCCCCACAACCCTAGTAATGATCGACAAGGTCATCTCCCATTACCGCATTCTTGAGGAACTCGGCGGCGGCGGAATGGGCGTGGTTTACAAGGCCGAGGATACCCGCCTGGGCCGGTTTGTCGCCCTCAAGTTTCTTCCCGACAACGTTGCGCGCAATCCACATGCGCTGGAACGCTTCCGTCGTGAAGCCCGCGCAGCGTCGGCGCTGAACCATCCCAACATCTGCACTATTCACGATATCGGCGAGCAGAACGGCCGCGTTTTCATGGTCATGGAATTCCTCGACGGCATGACTTTGAAGCATCGCGTAAACGCACGCCCGTTGGAGACAGACGTTCTGCTGCGCCTCGCCATCGACATTGCCGATGCGCTGGATGCCGCGCACAGCGAAGGGATCCTGCACCGCGATATTAAGCCGGCTAACATCTTCGTGACCAAACGAGGCCACGCCAAGATTCTTGACTTCGGCCTGGCGAAAGCCACTCCGGTGGCCGATTCGGCAAGTAAGACCATAACGGTGCCAGCGTTCTCTGAACCGAAAGAAGAGGAACACCTGACCAGTCCGGGGTCAGTGATGGGCACTGTGTCTTATATGTCGCCTGAGCAAGTGCGGGCCAGGGAGCTCGACAACCGCACCGACCTGTTCTCGTTCGGCGTGGTCTTGTACGAAATGGCTACGGGCATTCTTCCATTCCGGGGAGAAAGTTCAGGAGTCGTCTCAAAGGCCATTTTGGATACATTGCCCACCGCGGCGATTCGCTTTAATCCCGATGTGCCGCCGGAGCTGGAACGGATCATCAACAAGGCGCTGGAAAAAGACCGCGATTTGCGCTACCAGCACGCGGCGGAAATGCGTTCAGACTTGCAACGGCTGAAACGGGATTTGGACAGCGGCACTGGTTCCGCAGTTTCAGCGATCACAACATCGCAGGCAAAAGCACCGGCACCGGCACCGGCCGCTCGCAACAGCAAGCTCTGGAAGATTGCGCTTTCCGTTCTCTTGGGCATCTTGCTTGTAGCAGGCGGATTTTACTACCGCACGCATCAAAAAAAGCCGCTGACTGACAAAGACAGTATTGTCCTCTCCGATTTCGTTAATACGACAGGTGACAGCGTATTCGACGACACCTTGAAGCAGGGGCTTTCGGTTCAGCTGGAGCAGTCACCTTTTCTCGATCTGGTTTCCGAACGCAAGGTGAACGAGACGCTGAAAATGATGGGCCGCTCCGCCGGCGAGCGGTTGACCCCGGAGGTTACGCGGGAGGTTTGCCAGCGTACGGGGAGCAAGGCCATGCTGACGGGCTCGATTGCCCCCTTAGGCAGCCAGTTTGTAGTGGGTCTGAAAGCCCTGGACTGTCACACCGGCGATGTACTGGCGGAAGCGCAGGAGCAGGCGGCGAGTAAGGAAGCGGTGCTCAAGGCGTTGGATGCTGCAGCGGTCAGCTTGCGCGGCAAGCTGGGCGAGTCGCTTAGCTCGGTGCAGCAGTACGCTACGCCGGTGGAGGAAGCTACAACGCCGTCTCTGGAAGCGTTGCAGGCCTACAGTCTGGGAAGTAAGACGCGCGCTACCAGCGGCGATGCTGATGCCCTTCCCTTCTACAAACGAGCAGTAGCACTGGATCCGAATTTCGCCATCGCCTACCGCTCTTTGGCCGTGGTTTACGGCAATTTGGGCGAGTTGGGACGGGCGGCGGAAAATTCACGCAAAGCTTACGAACTTCGCGAGAAGGTGAGCGAGAGAGAGCGTTTCTCCATCGAAGCGATGTACTACACCTACGCTACCGGGGAGTTGGAGAAAGCAGCGGAGACTTACCGGCTTTGGCAGCAGACGTATCCTCGGGACTACTTGACCTACACGAACCTGGGAGATATCTACGGTAGCCTTGGAAACTGGGACAAGGCATTGCAGGAGTCCCAGGCGGCACTTCGTTTAGAGCCAAATGACGAGAACAACTATCTCAACCTGGGAAGCGATTACGCCAGCGTCAACCGGCTAAACGATGCTGAGACCGTGTACCGGCAGGCTCGGGAGCGCAAGCTGGAGAGCGAATATCTGCTGGCGAACCGTTACCAGTTGGCCTTCCTGAAAGATGACGAAGGCCAAATGTCGCAGCTGGCAGCCGCTGCCATGGGTAAGCCAGGCGCCGAAGACCTGATGCTGGCTTATGAGGCGGACACGGCAGGCTGGTTCGGAAAGTTGAGAGGCGCGCGCGAACTAACCCGGCGAGCGATGGATTCAGCTCAGCATAATGACGCCAAAGAGATGGCTGCGATGTACCAGGCAGCGTCAGCGCTGCGGGAGGTGGAATCGGGCGAACAGCAGCAGGCTCGCGACGATGCCAATGCCGCAGTCAATCTGGCGCCGAATCGCGATGTGCGGGCCGTTGCGTCGCTGGCCCTGGCTCGGGCCGGCGATACGGCGGGCGCGGAAAAGTTGGCCGCGGAGTTAGATAAGACATTCCCGCTGGACACGCTGGTCCAGCGATATTGGCTGCCGTCCATCCGAGCCGCTATTGCGCTGGAGCGCAAGGATCCCGAACCACGCCATCGAACTGTTGCAGCCAGCTGCCACCATCGAACTCGGGCAAGTGACGCAGGTGACGGTATTTCTTTGCCCGGCGTATGTACGTGGAGAAGCCTACCTCATGCTCCACGACGGTAAGGCGGCAGCAGCGGAATTCCAGAAGTTCATCGACCATAGTGGAGTGGTGGTGAACTTTCAGTGGGGAGCGTTGGCTCGCCTCGGCCTGGCTCGTGCTTACGCCCTTCAGATTAATGCCGACTCGTCGGCCCGGGACAAGGCGCGCAACGCATATCGTGATTTTCTCGCGCTATGGAAAGATGCTGATCCCGATAACTCGATCCTGACGCAAGCCCAAGCCGAGTACGCCAAGCTGCAATAGCTTGGTCGCTGCCAGGCTAGGACACTTTCGACACTTTCCTCTGCGCCTTATGCCGAAAGCTGCTGCGATGCCCGCGACGATCTTCTTTCTTGAAGCGCACCTTCTTAGCTTTTGAACCCCAGTCTGTTTTTTCTTTTCCGTCGACCCAGTAGCTCTGGTAGCCACCTTTGTGCATGTCGAAAGGCCGGTCCAGTTTTCCCATGTGGTCGAAACGAGTTGATCCCTTCTTGTGGAAGCTCTCGAAATAAGCGGGAAAGACAAAGTTGGTCATGGGAATTCCGTCCACTTCGAAAAACAACTCCTCAACCGGATCTGCGACCTCGTAGTCATACAGGTGATTCTTCTTTGGCCCGGTGGAATAAAGGTTGGCTTCGGGATCGACCAGCATCTCGGCCAGTTCATGTGAGGCCGCCACACTCACCTGGTCCTTCTGATCCAGAATGTTCTTTACGAAGACCTTTGCCATTGGCAGGCCTTCCGGAGTTACATCGTGGTAGCCCTCCATCGACGCGTCGCTGGTTTTATCGAGAAACGCCATGGCCCACGCGCCCTTGAGGAAGCCGGTGGACTTCACCAGTTTGGCCGGGGTTCCCCAGACCGGTGCAAAGTGCTCATCCACAAAATGCTGCATGGCGGCAATGAGGGCGTCGAATTCCACGCCCATCGGGGTCTTAGCTTTGTTGAAACAGGCGATGGTCGGCACGTGAAGGTGAAGGGACGGTAGATGCTTCGACGACTTCTTGGCCATGGATCTCTCCCGATACAACCCTGCCTCGATTTTCCGCAAGGCAATGTGCTGTGAATTTCTTTCTGGTTACGACTGGCTCTAATCTATAGCCTGCTCTGTCTTTGCTGGTCCGAGTCTACGAGAAACCCGGATTCTCGAACAGAAGATTAGGTGGGTAGCAGCGGCCCGTCGGTTGACCGGCGTCGTTATACTCACATCGCATGGATCGCTACCCTTTTGGGTTGATTACTTCGGATTCGAATGATATGGACGACTGCCTTATCATTTGCGCGCCGCGCCGACTACGATAGGCCGGGACGTATACTGGAAGCGAGACGTCGCGCCCTGACCCAAAGCGCTATGCGCAAATCGATCCTATTCACTCTTCTACTTTCCACCTGCCCGCTCGGGTGGCCGACGTACAGTCCCGCCTCCGACAAGAAGCACGACGCGGAATCGGTGCTGGTCAGCCTGGAAGGTTGCCTGAAAATGTCTGTCACCGAGTACGTCATCATCGATGATAGAGGTACTAAACTCAGTCTGATCGGCAGCACGGCCAAGCTCCATCACTACGTCGGACACCGCGTCGAAATCATTGGCGAACCCACCATCAAAACTACCGACACCACCCAGACGAGCATCGCCTCCAGCGTGGTTGAGGTGCCTGCCATCAGAGTGCAGAGTGGCAGGCAGATCGGCGGCAGGTGCGGCCGTTGATCGAGCGCAGAGACACTACGTAACCACGCCGACACGGTCCGCAACTACCCTGCACAAGCACCTCAAGGCTGACTTCATCCTCGCCAACCCGCGGTTCAACATGAGCGACTGCGGCGGCGAGAACCGAAGGATGACGCGCGCTGGCAGTACGGAACGCCGCCAACCGGCATCGCAAACTACGCCTGGGTACAGCAAGATCATCCATACCTGACTCGCCGAATTCGTGCTTGCGAATGGGTCCATGTCGTCGGACCAGTCGGGCGAAGGCGAAATCCGGCAGAAGATCGTTGAAGGTAACCTTGTGGAGTGCATGATTTCGCTGCCATCGCAGTTCTCTTACGCTGGGTGCAGTTAAGACATAGTGGATGAAACTCCGAGGTTGCAAAGACAAAATCCCCACCCAGGCGATGAAGCCTGAGTGGGAGAATTGTTGCAGCGGATGTTATTTGGTTGCGCCTATCTTGCTCACTGAACTGCTGCTGGTATTCGTCACCCAGATGTTGGTTCCGTCAGAGGCGATAGCAAAAGGGTTGCTCTGCACAGGATAGGTGGCTACCGTTGCGCCGGTGCTGGGATTCAGCTTGTAGACGCTGTTGCCTCCGTTCCCGCTTACAACCCAGATGTAGCTTCCGTCGAATGCCACATCGAAGGGACTGGTACCCACATTATAGGTGCCCACGAGCGCGCCGGTGCTGGCTAACAGCTTGCTCACAGTGGCTGGGTTGCTAGCCTGGTTTGCCACCCAGATATAGGTTCCGTCGAACGCTATACCGAACGGGCCTAATCCCACAGTGTAGGTGCCGATGACAGCGCCGTTGCTGGCTTGCAGCTTGGTGACGGTGTTGCCTGCTCCACCGCCGTTGTTCGCTACCCATATGTATGTTCCGTCAAAGGCCACACGGCGAGGATTGGCTCCCACAGGGTAGTTCCCGAGCGTCGCGCCAGTGGGGGAAAGCTTCGTGACTGAGTTGCTGCCATTATTTGTGACCCACATGTTGGTTCCGTCAAAGGCCAAGCCGAGCGGGTTGTTCCCTGCGGGGTAGGTGCCGACGAGAGCGCCGGTGCTGGCTGTCAGCACGGTGACGGTGTTGGGGTTTGCGTTGGCTACCCAGATATTCGTTCCGTCAAAGGCGATGCTATAGGGATAGACACCGACACTGTAGGTACCAACGATCGCGCCAGTGCTGGCCACCATCTTGGTAACAGTAGCGTCGTTTGCGTTGATCACCCAGATATTGCTTCCGTCGAAAGCAACACCGAGGGGATTACTTCCCACAGCGTAAGTCTTGGTGTACCACTGCATCAGCGCTGCCCGGTACTCTGTCAGCCCTTCACCGGGCGCACCTTGTGGGCCCTGTGGGCCTTGTGCTCCGGTAGCTCCCGTCGGGCCTTGCGGTCCCTGCGCACCGGTTGCTCCCGTGGCTCCCTGAGGACCCTGCGCACCGGTTGCTCCCATTGGTCCGGCTGGTCCCTGCGATCCAGCAGGCCCGGCAGGTCCGCTTGCGCCGGGAGTGCCTGCCTGCGCCATCAGTGTCCAATCGGTGGGATCGTTGGCCGGATCGGAGGGCCCGTTATTGGCCGTGATTGCGATATAGGAAGAGCCGTTGGCATCAGCGACCACGTCGTTCACGTTGTAGCTTTGACCTAAATTGAATGTTCCCTTGAAGGTGAAGCTGGTGCCGTTAGTGCCGTTGGTGCCGTTTGGTGCCATTCGTGCCATTGGTTCCGGCTGGGCCTTGTGCGCCGGTCAGGCCAATCGGTCCTTGCGCTCCCGTGGCTCCGGTTTGTCCCTGCGGACCTTGTGGACCCATGGGCCCAGTGGCTCCAGCAGCTCCCGCCGGTCCGGCAGGTCCAGCCGCCCCCGCAGTGCCTGCCTGTGCCATCAACGTCCAGTCAGTGGGATCGTTGGCCGGGTCGGAAGCCCCGTTATTGGCCGTCAATGCGATATAAGACGAGCCGTTGGTATCTGCTACCACGTCGTTCGGGTTGTAGCTTCCCGCCTAAGTTGAACGTTCCCCTAAAGGTGAAGCTGCGTGCCGTTGGCTCCGTTCGTGCCATTGGTTCCGGCTGGGCCTTGCGCACCCGTCAGACCAATAGCTCCCTGTGCTCCAGTGGCTCCGGTTGCGCCAGCCGGGCCGGTCAATCCGATTGGCCCCTGTGGTCCAGTTGCACCAGTCGCTCCTGCCGGGCCGATTGGCCCTGCTGGTCCCGCTGGGCCAGTCAAACCAATTGGGCCCTGTGGTCCGGTAGCACCCGTGGCACCCGCTGGACCGGTCGCGCCCGTTAAACCCTCTGGCCCCTGTGGACCTTGCGGCCCGGCCGGACCGGCTGGTCCGGTGAGTGCGATCTCCAACTCCGGCTGATGGCTGGTATAGATACTTTCCTTGCTATCGAACGCCACCGCGCCCGCGCTGGTGGTCAGCGCCAGGGCCAGTCCGTTATTGGTGATGCTGCCGTTCGCCCATCCCTGCACCAGTGGCGTAATGTCGATCACCACAAACTGGTTCAGGGTGTTCGAGGTAAAGGCAACGGGATGATTGCCGGTGGCCGAAGTTCCCAGAGCAGGCGCGTTGTTGTAAGTGAGCGTGCTCTCAGCCCAGCTGGTGTTGAGCTGGTAGACGTCGAAGCTGCCGTTGGCGGCGACCTGGTTCACAAACAGGCGCAGCGTGGCTTTACTCACGCTTGCGCCAGCCGGCAGTGTCGCCAGGTTGAACTTGATGTAGCTGGCGGAGGTGACGGAGCCCTTTTGCACGAACAAGGATGTGTACGAACCATAGTTCGTAGTGGGGTAATTGCTGTAGGTCAGCACGTCGCCTACGGGCGGCGTAGCCTGACCGAAGCTGAGGGTGGGAAGCAGGGTCGCAGCAATGGCTACGGCCAGGATGAAAAGTCGACGAAGTTGCACGGTATCTCTCCTCGGTACAGCGGTCTCTCAGGGCCGAGACGGTACCGCGAACAGTCCGCGCCCGTCTGAATAAGCATCTTCAGGATGGACAGAGGGAGTCTTTCCCTGTGTTCCATCCTCAGTTTTCGGTTTTTGAAGTTGCAGGTCCGAAAGCACTGCCATGAACGCCTCGAGCCGCACTACCCACACCGCGAAAAACGCCGCGAGTATCCTCGAAGGGGGGTTTTGGCAGCAATGCACTGCCGGTCATTTTTGGGTCATCGTTGGCTCATCTTGGCTAAGCTGCTGAGGACAAGGGATTTGGCCAAGGTCATTCATGGAAGGCCCGCTGATCAGGAGGGTTCACTACTAGGTGGCGAAATCCGTTGGAACTCTGCGAGGGCGATAGTACACTTCGATGCACAGTCCTCAACCTTTGCCACTTTGAAGGACATGCTGCCAGATCGCGTCCGCTTCGGCGCCTTTGAACTCGACCTCAAAGCGGGAGAGTTGTATTCGGCAGCCGCGACAGGTGACGGTTCCGTAAGCAGAATCGTGCTCTCCCAACAACCGTTCCGGTTGCTGCTCATGCTGATCGAGCGCGAGGGCGCCTTGGTCACACGCGAGGAGATCCAGAAGAAGTTCTGGCCGAACGACACCATTGTCGAGTTTGACCACAGTATTAACGTGGCCATTGGCAAGCTGCGCAAGGCGCTCGGCGACTCCGCCGAAGAGCCGCAATACATCGCCACCGTGGCCAGTCGTGGCTATCGGCTGATGACGCCGGTGGAACGTATAACTGTGGCGGACCCTCCTGGTCAGGTGGTTGCTCAAGCGGGAGGTGGGACTGCCGCTGCGGCACGCCTTCAGCCCATAGCAACAGTTCTGACCGGAAAAACGGTGTCGCACTACCGCGTACTGGACATTATCGGCGGCGGCGGCATGGGAGTGGTCTATCGTGCCGAGGACATCAAGCTGGGCCGCCGGGTCGCCATGAAGTTTCTGCCGGGAGAGATGGCGACCGACGAGCGGACGCTACGGCGGTTCGAGCGTGAGGCGCAGACGGCTTCGTCGTTGAACCACCCCAACATCTGCACCATTTATGAGTTCGGAGAGCACGAAGGGCAACCATTCCTGGTGATGGAATCGTTGCAGGGCGAGACCTTGCGCGACCGGCTGGCTGCGGCTGCGGGAGGAAAAGGACTTCCGCTGGAGGAACTGCTGGACATCGCGCTTCAGGTCACCGATGGTATGCAAGCTGCGCACGAGCAGGGCATTATTCATCGCGACATCAAGCCGGCGAATATTTTTCTTACCAGCAAGGGCGTGTGCAAGATTCTCGACTTCGGATTGGCGAAACTCGCTACCGAGGTCAGCGAGATCGAGAGAGACACCGAAGACAACCGTCTGCAACCCAGCGCAGGCGTTGAGCAGAAACAGACCACGCCGGCCGGAAGCGATGCAACTTTGACTCGCACTGGTTCGGCGATGGGCACAGCGGGCTACATGTCGCCGGAGCAAGTGCGCGGCGAAAAACTGGACGCACGCAGCGACTTATTTTCCTTTGGGTTGGTGCTCTACGAGATGGCGAGCGGCCTGCGCGCCTTCAGTGGGGAAACAGCGGAGATCGTACATGACGCAATCGTCAAGCAGCCGCAGATACCAATTCGCGAATTGAATTCCACACTCCCGCCGGAACTGGAGCGAATCACCAACAAGGCACTGGAAAAGGACCGGGAGCGGCGCTACCAGTCAGCGACGGAACTGGGCAATGACCTGGAAGAAGTCAGGAGCGGAAAACGAGCACGTGCGCGTGAACTCCGGATATGGGCTGTGGCGGCGGCGTTGTTCGTAGTCTTTGCAGTGGCTGGCGGGCTGTACTGGCGTTCGCACAACAAGCGCAAACTTACGGACAAAGACACCATCGTCCTGGCCGACTTCGATAACAAAACCGGGGATGCTGTTTTCGACGATGCATTGAAGCAGGCGCTGACCATCCAGTTGGAGCAGACACCGTTCCTCGACTTGGTTTCCGGCAGCCAGGTGAATGAGACATTGAAGCTGATGGAGCACTCCCCCGATGACCGCCTGACAGCAACAGTCGCACGCGAGGTCTGCTTGCGCACCGGTAGCAGGGCCGTAGTAACGGGCTCGATTGCGCAGTTGGGCAACGAGTATGTGATTGGCCTGAAGGCGGAGGATTGCAACACGAAGGGCGTGCTGGCGGAGACGCAGGAAACGGCAGCGGGCAAGGAGGCAGTGCTCAAGGCTTTGGACACAGCCGCCCGCGCGTTACGCAGCAAGCTGGGAGAACCGCACCCCTCGATAGAGAGGTACGCCACTCCTCTGGCAGCAGCGACTACGTCTTCGCTGGAGGCGTTGCAAGCCTACAGCCTGGGATGGAAGACAAACCTCGCAAAAGGGGACGCGGCCGCGCTGCCCCTCTACCAGCGGGCAGTCGAACTTGACCCCAATTTCGCCATGCCCTACAGCCTTATGGCGGCGGTACACATTAACCTCGGAGAAGACAACCTGGCGGCAGAGAATGCGCGCGAGGCGTACCAGCTACGGCAGAAGGTGAGCGACCGAGAGCGTTTCTTTATCGAGACAACCTACTATGTATTGGCGACAGGAGAGCTCGAGAAGGCGGTGCAGAGCTACGAACTGTGGCAGCAAACCTACCCCAAAGACTTCTGGCCTTACCTGGGCCTCGGTTACATTTTTACTGAGCTAGGCATGTGGGATAAGGCATTGGAGCAGCACCGCGGGGGGATGCGGTTGGAGCCGAACCACGAGTATAACTACGCCAATGTCGGCATCGACTATGCGAGCCTGAACCGGCTGGATGAGGCGGAGGCGGTGTACAAAAAGGCGGAGGAACGCAAGCTGGGGGGTAATGATCTATTGGTGAGCCGCTACCGGTTGGCTTTTCTGAAGGGAGACACGGCGCAGATGGCGCAACTGCTCTCGACCGCCATGGGCAAGCCACACACGGAAGACATGATGATGGCCGAACAAGCGAATACTGAAGGCTGGTACGGCAAACTGAAAACCGCGTACGAGCTGACCCGGCGGGCGATGGTTTCCGCCCAGCACAATGACGCTCAGGAATCGGCCGCACTCTACCAGGTGGTGGCGGCGCTGAGAGAAGTGGAATCGGGTAGCTTTGAACAGGCACGCGCCGAGGCCAACGCCGCATTGAAGCTGGGACGGGGTCGCGACGTGAAGTCGATGGCGGCGCTTACCCTGGCGCGGGCCGGCGATACCACCGCGGCGGAAAAACTGGCCTCCGAAGTCGATGAGGCCCATCCATCAGACACGCTCGCTCAACGTTACTGGCTGCCTACGATCCGGGCTGCGGTTGCTCTGGAGCGAAAAGATCCCAATCGCGCCGTTGAGCTATTAAATGGAATGGAGACGATAGAACTCAGCGACATTAACCTCAATGCCTTCTGGTGCCCAGTTTACGTGCGGGGAGAGGCCTATCTCATGCTAGGCGACGGCAACGCAGCGGCAGCGGAATTTCGAAAGTTCATCGACCACTACGGTCTGGTGCGGAATTTTCCCTGGGGCTCGCTGGCCCGACTAGGACTGGCTCGGGCTTATGCCCTCAATGTAGCCAATGATCCCGCCGCCCGCGGCCAGGCCCGTATCGCGTATCAGAATTTCCTCACCATCTGGAAGGACGCCGATCCCGACATCCCCGTCTATAAGCAAGCCAAAGCCGAGTACGCAAAGTTGCAATAGAACCCGGGTAGAAACGGATTAGACACTATCTTCCCAGTGCCAGACTATCCAACTGCGTATCGCTCGCAAGGCGGGATTGCTTCGCCAGACGCTCAATCGCAGAGCTACTCCCGCAGCTTCGGCCTTGCAGATGAGCGACTTCAGCCGTCCTATACAATTCCTCGGTGCTGCAGTTGGGGAACGACGGCGATGTGGACGACTCGAAGTTCGCTTGCTAACGAAGAAAGCAGGGTTGCTCGGCCTCCGGCTCCACGATCTGCGGCACTGCGCGATCACGTCTCTTGCAGAAAGCGGGCGGCAGACTCAACCATCATGGCAATAGCCGAACACGTCAGCCGCAAGATGGAAGCCAAGCGCACAGCGATGGAAACCCTTGCGAATATCAGCAAAATCGCGGTTTGTGACACAAGCCGTGACACGAACGCCCTGCCTTGGAACGTTGCCCTGCCTAAATTATTGAGATGATTGGTGGACCTGGTCGGGATCGAACCGACGACCTCTTCCATGCCATGGAAGCGCGCTCCCAGCTGCGCCACAGGCCCACTTGTGCGGAAGGAATAACGCTCCGCAACTGCGAGCGCCTTTGTTATTCTCTCGCAGCGCGATAGCTTAGTCAAACATCAGGTGCCGACACAACGCCTTCGTTGGCTGAAAACCACGTTGTTGTTGAGCAGTTTCGGCCGCTGAGCAGGCTGCTGAATCACGCGCATC
The DNA here is from genome assembly GCA_963833305.1 of uncultured Acidobacteriaceae bacterium. Taxonomy (GTDB): domain Bacteria; phylum Acidobacteriota; class Terriglobia; order Terriglobales; family Acidobacteriaceae; genus Bog-257. The sequence goes on from CAWHXN010000012.1 coordinate 221,552, forward strand.
GCTGAATGCCGCCGGTCGAAGCCGGCTCGGGATATCTAAAGGTAGGAGATTTAGATACGACGCGGCATCTGTTGACATCCTCGTCTGCCGCCCCTGAAGGGGCTCAATCATAAAATTGCAGCGCACCCAGCGCTGAAGCGCTGGGCTATGCTCTTTCGTCCCGCAGCGCGGGACTCGATCGTCGTCGTCAGCGTTTCCCTGCTAACCTCTGCCTTTCCGCAGGATGTCAACAGAGCCACTCTACGCTAGAGCCGTCGCTCTACCTGATCCGCACGCGGCCCGGAGCTTTTCAGCGGTGCGGAGCTGTATTCTCTCGCAAGTCGATTCACGTGACAGCGGATAGTCCCAGGGCGAGTCCGCTATAATGCCGCCAGATTGCTATGCCAGTTGCGGCAGGCGAAAAATTCGGTCCTTATGAAGTTCAGGGCCATATCGGCGAGGGCGGAATGGGCGAGGTGTATCGCGCTCGCGATACCCGCCTGAATCGCTCGGTCGCCGTCAAAGTACTTCCCCAGGCCATTGCTAACGACGCCGATCGCATGCGCCGCTTCGAGCAGGAAGCGCGCACCGTCGCAGCGCTCAACCATCCCAACATTCTTGCCGTGTATGACGTTGGAGTGCAGGATGGCACGCCGTACCTGGTCACGGAGTTGCTGGAGGGCGAGACCCTGCGCGAGCGACTGGATCGTGGTCCCATCCCGGTGCGCAAGGCGGTGGAGATTGGACTGCAAATCGCGCATGGCCTCTCGGCCGCACACGAACGAGGCATCATTCATCGCGACCTGAAGCCCGAAAATATCTTCATTACTAAGGACGGTCACACCAAGCTGCTGGACTTCGGGCTTGCTAAAGCCAGCACGGCTGCCTTCGCCTCGGGAAACATCTCCGCCATCACGTTGCAGACCAGGCAGACCGAACCCGGCGTGGTGATGGGCACAGCTCCCTACATGGCACCGGAACAGGTCCGAGGCCAAGACGTCGACTATCGCGCCGACATTTTCAGCTATGGCGCCGTGCTCTACGAGATGCTTTGCGGCAAGCGGGCCTTCAGCCGGCGACACGTCGGTCGAAATCATGACGGCGATCCTGAAATCCGAGCCACCCGATCTCGATTTGCAGCAGACGAAGGTTCCTCCCACGCTGGATCGCATCGTGCGTCATTGCCTGGAGAAAGATGCTGCCGATCGTTTCCAGTCAGTACGCGATCTTACCTTCGCTCTGGGTGCTCTGTCGGGATCGGAGTCGAGCACCGAGCTGCGCGCGCCGGCGGTGCAGAAGCGTCATTACTCGCGTTGGGCTATGGTGGAAGCGGCATTGGTGCTGGTGCTTTTGGGAGTGGGGCTATATTTTTTCCTTCGGTCAGCCCCCCACGTCTCTCGCATGGAGTTCGCCATCCCTGTTCACTATGAAGTGGGACACATCGCACTGTCGCCGGATGGAAGCATGCTGGCCTACGTTGCCGTGGATGAGAGCTCCGGTGAGGGCGTGATCTTCGTTCAGCCGATCGGCTCGCCTGACGCAACCCGGTTGAACGGCACCGAAGGGGCGAGCTATCCATTCTGGTCGCCTAACAATGATTTCGTGGGTTACTTCGCACAAGGCAAGCTGAAGAAGATTCCTGCAACCGGGGGTACGCCCCAGGTACTAGCGAGCGCGGGACACGCCCGCGGAGGAAGCTGGGGCAAGAAGGACGTGATCATTTATGCGCCGGACTCGGGAGGGCCGATGTGGCGGGTGGACGCCGATGGCAGCGATCCCGCACCGCTGACCGACAAGGCCTCCGCCGGCGAGTCTTCGGATCGTTGGCCGGTCTTCCTGCCCGACGGTGACCACTTTCTCTTCTGGGCCGGCAACTTCAGCGAGAATTCCAACGACCACACTTCTGGAATCTATCTGAGTTCGCTAACCGACCGGCAGGAGAAGCGGCTGGTGGTGCAGGCGCGGTCGAACCCAGGCTATGCGCGGCATCGCCTGTTCTATGTGGATTTGAAAGGCGCTTTGGTCCAGATGGCGATGGACGCCTCAACTGGCGAAGTATCAGGCAAGCCGCAGATCGTGGCCAGCCAGGTTGGACGTCACCCCTCCACCTACTGGAGCGCCTTCAGCGTGGCCTTGAACGGCACGGTGGTTTTCCATCAGCGGACTGGCTCTTCACAGTCGCAACTCACGTGGTACGACCGCACAGGTAAAGAGCTGGGACGGGTCGGCGAGGTAGGTATTCTGGCAAATCCCAGCATCGCGCCCGACGGCAATCGAGCCGTCTTCGATGTGGCCGACCCTAACGCCAAGAACATTGATGTCTGGATGTATGATCTTGCGCGCAATTCGTCGACGCGTTTCACCTTCGATCCGGCGGAGGAGACCACCGCCGTATGGTCGCGTGACGGGAAGGCCATTGCATATCGCTCGGCCTCCAATGACGAGATTCTGCGGCTGAAGAATTCCAGCGGCTTCGATGCCGACCGCGGTCTGGCGGGGCCACCGCCGGGCATTATCGACATCATTCCCAATTCCTTTGCACCCGGCGATGAGAAGATGCTGGCTACGGCTTTGGTCACGACCGGCGGCACCAGCCTGGAGTTAGTTTCGCTTGCAGACAAGAAGGTATCGCCCTTCCTTCCCGGCAAAGGTGACAAGGCCGACGGCCAGATCTCGCCTGACGGCAAGTGGGTGGCATACGAGTCCGACGAAACCGGCGAGTGGGAGGTGTTTATCTCTCCCTATGCCGGCAGCGGCGGCAAGTTGCAGGTGTCCCGCGATGGTGGCCGGGAGCCTCGTTGGCGGGGTGACGGACAAGAGATTTTCTATCTCGATCCGAAAGGCAATCTTGTCTCTGTGCCGGTGAACAGCGAAGGAAACCTCTCGACGGGCGCTGCTGCACTCCTATTTCAGACACATGCCCGCGCCGATGTCTCCTCCAGCGACATGTTTACGTACGATGTAACTCGCGACGGCCAGCGGTTCCTGGTGGATCGGTATGTGAAACCGGCGCAAACGCCACCTTTGAGTATCATCCTCCACGCCACCACAGGACCGTAGTACACCGGGGCGATTCGCGACACCCTCGCTGCCAGCAGCGGCATCCAATCAGAGAAGTGAAACCTTGGTACACTGGACATCCACCTCGTCGGTCGTTCCCTGCTCAAAATCTGTTTCGTAGGACCGTGATGAGAATTGCTCGAAATCTGCTATGCCTTCTCCTGGTTTTCCCCGGACTGGTTGCGAAAGCCCAAACTGCTTCTTCGGGAGCGCCCATGTCACCCGCGCACTCCCCAGCCGCCGGCAGTACATCGATGACCTCGATTTTGCCGGACCTGGATCGGTTGCAGGCGGCAGCATCGGAGGCGAATCACGACCTGGCCTACATGCGTATCGACAAGTGGAAGGCCGACAGCGATTCCAAACGCCAGGCGCAAGCCACTGCTGACTCCGTGCAGCGAAATCTTACAAGCGCCCTGCCCGCGCTGATCAGCAATGTGCGCTCTGCCCCGCAAGACTTGGGAGAAGAATTCAAGCTGTATCGCAACCTGAATGCGTTATACGACGTCTTCGCTTCGCTCACTGAGTCGACCGGAGCGTTCGGCGCGAAGAGCGATTACGATGCTCTGGCGAAGCAACTTGATGTTATCGATTCCGTGCGCCGGAATTTGGGCAATGCACTGGAGAGTCTCACGGCTTCGACGCAATCGGAGCTAGCCCAGTTGCGTACCCAGGTTCACACGTTGCAACAAGCGGCGGCTGCTCCACCGTCGCCGCCCAAGAAAGTTATTGTCGACGATAACGAGCCGGCGAAAAAAACAACTCATAAGAAGAAGACGACGACCAAGCCGGCGACGCCTGCCAGCGACAGTTCGGGGTCGGGCTCGTCGGGATCGAACGGCGGAAACAGCAGTGCGACGCCGGCGGCTGCACCAAAGTCGCAGTAGTGACGGGTTTTTCGCCGTGCTCGTGTAGCGATTTGCGAGGGCTGCTTAAAGAGTCTGATCTGCTGCCGCCGGCTGAAGCCGGCTCGAGAGACTGAAACGAAACCCTTACGCGGACCTGAAGGTGCGCACTACCCGAGCATGGCTATCTCGGCAGCCCCCAAAAGTCAGGTTCCCTCAAAGCGCCACCTGCGTGCGGCAATATCCACAACTTCCGGGAACATTTCTACGCCAGTCGGAGTCTATTGCAGTAGTCCTGCCATAGAGGGCTGCGCCGTGCTGTCGACGCGACATGCTGCTCCGGGCCAGGGACGAGTTGGCGGATATTTGAGCCAGTGGTTGTGGCGATCGGTTGTTGCAGGTCCCGAATCTATTTATTATTGAGGTGCCGCCCGTGGCGGGAGCAACAACATTGAGTGACCTCGCAAGTGCGATAGGAGTCCGCACCGAAGAAGCTGCCATCGTGTCCGAATTGAAGGCGCGGATCGGAGGAGGCTTTTTATTGGCTCATCGCACACTACAACCAGCCCGTCTATAGCCTGGTTTACCGGATTCTCGACGATCCTAACGACGCCGCCGATACCACCCAGGAAGTGTTCATCAAAGTCTTTCGCGGTATCAGGAATTTCAACTCCGATTCCAGCCTGAAGACCTGGATTTACCGCATCGCAGTACATGAAGCGTCGAACCGCCGGCGCTGGTGGTTCCGGCACAAGTTCCGCGAAACCTCGATTGAACCCAGCCTGGAAAGCGATGCCGAACACCCGGCTCTCGGCATGAAGGACATGCTGGTGGATGAAGGCAAGTCTCCCCTGCAAAACGTGTACGACGAGGAATTGCGGGCGCGGGTGGAGGTCGAGCTCAAGGCACTCACGGAGCCGTACCGCACCACCGTGATTCTGCGCGATATCGAAGACTTGTCGTATGAGCAGATCGCTGAAGTAATGCAGACCTCGCTGGGAACGGTGAAGTCGCGACTGGTGAGGGGGCGCGAGGCACTACGCAAGCGTTTGGAGCGGCACCTGCCGGCCTTCGGAATAACCCAGTGCGAATCGCGCGAAACCAAACGCCGCAAAGACGGACACATTGGCAGTCACAAGGTTGAGGTAATACCATGACGTGCTCGGTTGCGAAGGGACTCATGTCGTCGTATCTGGACGGTGCAGTAAAGCGCGACCAGATGACGCAGATGAACGAACATCTGCGCGACTGTGTGGAGTGCGCCGCCCGATTCGCCTCTTTGCAGCGAACGCTGTCGACCGTGGGTTCGTTGGGCAGAAAGGTCGCACCGCCCGACCTGAATCTGAAGCTGCGCGTGGCCATCTCGCAGGAAATTGCCAACTCGCGCCGCTCGCGTTGGGAGAAGGTGCGCATCCGCTGGGACAACGCCTTCAATGCCACCATGGTTCCGGCCACTGCCGGCCTGGTGACTACGCTGGTCATTTTTGGATTGCTGATCAGCTTCCTTTATCCCACGCAGGTGCGCGCCGCCAACGACGTGCCGACCATGCTTTACACTCCGGCGCAGCTGCAGTCCGCTCCTTTCGAGCTGTCGATGGGTGCGGTAACGGAAGACTCGCTGGTGGTGGAAGCATATGTCGGCTCCGATGGCCGGGTGCAGGATTATCGGATTCTTTCCGCCCCTGAAGATGCTGAAGCCGTTCTTCCGCAATTGAAGAACATGTTGATCTTCGCTACCTTCCAACCCGCAACCGCCTTTGGACAGCCCACGGCCAGCCGCGTGGTATTGACGTTTTCCAAGGTGCAGGTGAAGGGGTAGGGCGCTGGGACGTGGTCCGCATTTGCGCGCCAATAACCAACCTCGTAAACTGGAGTTGTCGCTTCCCTGCCGAAATTGCTCTTAGCTTTTAGTCTTTAGCTCTTAGCAATCAAGCACTCCAGGGAACACGATCGCCACAACGCGACAGCTAAAAGCTAATCGCAGCAACTGGAGACCCTTCTGAGCTTTCTCCGCATTCTTGTTCTGTCAGCCCTGATTGCGCTGCCGAGTGTAGCCGCCATGGCGCAGTCCAAGGCCACACTCGATGTCAATGAGACGTTGTTCAGCGTGGTTGCTGCCATGAATGTCTGCGGTTACGATCAGGAGCTATCGGCTTCGTCTCCCATTCGCATGGAAGTGCGATCGGACCTGGTCGAGGCCAGCAAGTCTCCCGCAGCCGCGGCAGCCGCCAAGGAGATGTGCGGCTTCTATCGCGATCATCAGCAGGGTGATGCGGCGCATGACCTGGCGCAATACGTATCGTTGGCGCTCAATCTTGGGGGACCTCCAGATTTCTCTCCCAGCATGAAAGAAGCCGACATGCCGCCGGATGTGACATACATTCTGGGCTTCGTCTCTCTATTGAAGAGCTATTATGCGGCGGCGAAGCTGGACGCCATCTGGCAAAAGCATCAACCGGAATATTTGGCTTTGATCGACCAATATCATGGGCCGGTTGCCGGCATGATTACTTCGACCGATAACTACCTGCGGATGCCGCTATCGGGTTATGCGGGCCGCAGCTTTACCGTATATCTGGAACCCATGGCCGCGCCGGGCCAGGTGAACTCGCGCAACTACCTGCAGGATTACTATTACCTGGTGATTTCTCCCGCCGGCAGTAACATTCATATGGAAGCGCTTCGGCACACCTATTTGCACTTTGCTCTGGATCCTCTGGTCGCCAAGCGAGCTACGGCGCTAGACCGTTTGAAGCCAATCCTGATTGCGGTGCAAAAGGCTCCGATGGCGGAAGAGTATAAGCTTGATTCGGGCTTGCTGGTGATTGAATGCCTGATTCGCGCCATCGAGGCGCAGACGCCCAGCGATCCGAAAACACCGGAAAAAGATCGCCTCGCGCTGGTCCAGCGGGACGAAGCGGAAGGGTTCGTGCTCACGGGATATTTCTTTGATCAGCTGCGTGACTTTCCGAAGAGCAATACGGGGCTGCAGGACGCATTTCCCAACTGGCTGCACAACATGGACGTTCTGCACGAAAAAAAGCTGGCCAGCGAGATAGCCTTCGCTACGCAGGCCTCACCCGAGATTCTGCAGGCATCAAAACGCCAGCCTCCGCAAAAGGTGGAGTTGGCGGAACGGGCTTTAGCCAGTGGCAACCCGGCTGAGGCCGGGAAATTAGCTCAAGAAGCGTTGCAAGCGAATCAGGACCCGGCGCGCGCCTACTTTGTGCTGGCCAAAGTTGCCACCTTTAACGGCGATATGCAGGGAGCGCAAACAGATTTCCAGAAAGCGCTCGATGCCGCCAAGGATCCACGTGTAACAGCGTGGTGCCATATCTACCTGGGGCGTATTTTAGATTTGCAAGGCGAACGAGACAGTGCCGTAGCGCAATATCAGGCGGCGCTGGATATGAGCGACGCGCCACCCGAGACGAAGACCGCGGCCGAGCGGGGATTGAAGGAGCAGTACCAGCCTCCGGCAGCCAAGCAGCAGGAGCAATAGATTGGGCATCCTGGGAAGGTCGGCACTTCCCCACTTTGAAAGGAATACTCCATGAGATTCTTAGCACTTATGGCGGCAACCATCTTGGCCGCAACTGTGGCCATCGGCCAAACCAACACAACCACAACGCCCTCGGGAAAAGCCAGTGGTTCGCGTGTGCTGCAGGCGAAATCGCAAGAGGAGTTGAAGGCTTATCAGGACGCCTTCGCCAAAACCGATCCAGCTTTGCTGGAAGCCGCGGCTGACGATTTTTCGGCGAAATACCCTAACAGTGAGTTGCGAGCCTCGCTCTACATCCGCGCGATGAACCTTTACAGCCAGTCCAACAACACGGAAAAAGTAATTGTGACCGGTGAGAAGGCCATTGCCGACGATCCGATCAACCCGATTCCGCTGGTGCAGGTCGCCTCCGCCATAGCGGAGTCGACTCGCGAGACTGATCTTGATCGCGAACAGCAACTGACGCTGGCAGCCAAGTACGCACACGCCGCTATCGACAACATCGACACCGGTCTGATCCTGCCGGCCAATGCAGATCCGCAAAAAGTTGCCGCCGCCAAGCGAAATATCCAGACCATGGCCTACGACACGCTGGGCATGATCGACATGAACAAGAAGGACTACGCCGCTGCGGAACAGAATCTGCAGAAGGCAATCGAGCTTAGCAAAGATAATCCGGAGGCAGTACTGTTTCTGCGGCTGTCGGTGGCGCAGGATCACTTACAGCAATACCCGCAAGCGCTCGACTCGGCCAACAAAGCCGTGCAGTATGCAAAGGATGGAACCGCAGCGCAGAATCTAGGAAAGCAGCAACAGGCCCGGGTGCAGAAACTGATTGCAGCTGCAGCCGTGGCGGGCGGATCGTCCGCGCCGGGCGCAAGTGCGCCAAGTGCCGCTCCGGCGACGACGCCGAGCCCGGCGCCAGTTCCCACGACGCCGCACTAAAGGTTACCCCGGTGAAAATCGATCGTGGTCCGTTAGCTGATTGCTTAAGATAGTAAGAGACACGATGAAGTCGGTTGCCACTCATACCAGTGCGTTGGAAACGGCTATTGGACACGTCTTCCAACGCCACGACCTGCTGGAACAGGCGCTCACCCACGCGTCCTACGCTCGCGAAGCCGAGTCGCAGAATGCGGCAGAAGGCGTGGCTACGCTGGAAGCCGACAATGAGCAAATGGAGTTCTTGGGAGATGCCGTGCTCTCGTTTGCGGTGAGCCACGAACTCTTTAGTCGTTTTCCGGAATATCACGAGGGCGAGCTGTCAAAGTTGCGGGCGCATATTGTCAGCGCCCGGCGCCTGCTTCGGCCAGCGCGGGAACTGAAGATCGGCGACTATCTGCGGCTAGGGAGGGGCGAAGACCGAAGCGGCGGACGCGCTAAGAGTGCGTTGCTGGTCAATGCCCTGGAAGCCATCATCGCCGCGCTGTATCTGGACGGAGGGCTGGAAGCGGCCCACCGTTTTATCCTGGAGCATATTCTGGAGCCGGAGCTGGTGGAAGTCCGCGAAGAGGGCGGCACCAGGCTTCCCGTGATGGACTATAAATCTGCGCTGCAGGAAGCAGTCCATGCCAGCGGGCGGCCGCAACCTCATTATGTGCTGGTAAAGGCGGAGGGCCCCGACCACCGCAAGACTTTTACGATGGAAGCACATGTGCCGGCTTCTCCTGGCAGCGATGACGGCTTTGTGCGCAGCAGCGAAGGAAGCACTAAGAAAGCGGCCGAACAAGCAGCCGCACGGCAGGCTTGGGAATATCTACAATCCTTGAAGAACAGTTCCGGGCTTGAGGACCCTGCCCTCAACTCCATGTCTCCCGATCGTTCATGAGCGAAGCCGGCGCCCCGACCGAAATCAACGTCCCTCCTCCAGAAGCGCAACCGGCGGTTGCCGCAGCTAGCCTCCAGGAACGCTCCGGCAGCTTACACTCTTTGCAATCGCTGGCCAGCACAATCGTGATTGCAATCTTCGTCATTACGTTTTCGTTGCAGGCGTTCCAGATACCCTCGGAGTCAATGGAGAATACCCTCCTGATTGGCGATTATCTGCTGGTCGACAAAGCTCACTACGGGCATTCGGGAACCTGGGGCTGGCTGATGCCTTATCGCCGCATCCAACGCCAGGACATCATCGTTTTTCGCTATCCCATGAATCCTCGGCAACACTTCGTCAAGCGTGTGGTCGCGGTTCCGGGAGATCGCGTGCGGCTCATCGACAAACACGTATACGTCAATGGAGTTGGGCAGGACGACAGCTATGCAACCTTCAACTGGGGCTGGCGTGACCGGTTTCGCGATAACTTTCCCGACGGCGGGTTCTATGGCGACAAGATCACGGCCGGATGGTTTCTGCAAGCACAGAAGCTGCTGGAAGACGGCCAGTTGATTGTTCCGGAAGGATCATATTTCGTCCTCGGCGACAATCGCGACGACAGTTACGATTCGCGCTACTGGGGGTTTGTTCCTCAGGAAAATGTCGTAGGGCGGCCGCTGATGATTTACTGGTCGATGGACCAGAGCGCTCCGGAAACTATAGGTCCGCCGCCGCCGTCTGATAAACTTTCGGGGCTGAGGTTGAATGTCACTCGCCTATTCAACAGCTTGCGCTGGCGCCGTATGATGCAGATTCCGCATTAGACTGTGCCGTTGGCAGCAAAGCGACAATTCGAGGAAAAACAGTTTTGGTTGCTTCCAAGAAACTTGTAAAGACCCCGCCGGTAGAAGTGCAGCCGGATGTCCCTGAAAAACCCAAGGAGACGATGCCGGAGTTCTTTGCGTCGATCTGCGTGATTTTGGTGACAGGGCTGTTCATTATCACGTTTACGCTGCAAGCTTTTACCATCCCATCCAGCTCGATGGAGAATACGCTGCTGATCGGGGACCACGTCTTCGTAGACCGCATGCTGCTGGCGCCGGCGACGAAATGGATCGGCAAACTGATTCCCTACCGCACCCCTCGACACGGCGATGTGTTTGTCTTCCTCCATCCCGCGACCCCGGGCCTCTACGTAGTGAAACGCATTATTGGTCTTCCCGGCGATCATATTCATTTGCAGGATGGGGCGGTCTATCGCAATGGCGAGAAGTTGAACGAGCCCTACGTGCTGACGGCAGGCGACCATGTTGACTATCGCGATAACTTTCCCGCAGTGGTTCCCTCCGATTACGAAGAAGTAACGCCGGAATGGCGGGCCGAACTACCTTCGTTCATAAAAAATGGCGATCTGGTGGTGCCGCCCGACAGCATCTTTGCCATGGGCGATCATCGCGATGTCAGCCTGGATAGCCGCTACTGGGGTTTCGTACCTTTCGAAAACGTGATCGGCCGGCCGATGTTCATTTATTGGTCATTCATCACCCCGCGTGACGAATACGAGCGGCAGAGCATTGGCGACCGGATTGCCTGGCTGTTCAAGATCGTCTTTCACTTCTTCGATCAGACGCGTTGGTCCCGGATGTTCCACGTGGTGCATTAATGTTGAGCCGGACGTCGCGGCGGATGATGTGGGTGGTACCGCTGGTCCTGGTGCTGGCCTTGCTGGTACCGCCGTTCATGAACGTCAACCGCTATCGGAGTCGCGTGGCTGGCGCGATCAGCCGGGCGCTGGGACGGGACGTAACGGTTTCGCACATCGAGCTCAAACTACTGCCCCGGCCTGGGCTGGCCCTCTCCAACTTTGTAGTGGCGGAAAACCCCAGCTACGGGGCAGAACCGATGCTCCGTGCCGATACGGTTACCGCTTATCTGCGGTTGACCTCGCTGTGGCGAGGGCGTCTGGAAATCGGTACCCTCGATCTGGATAGTCCCAGCCTCAATCTGGTGCGCCGCGACGATGGCCACTGGAATGTCGAAGAGCTGGTGGAGCGGACATCGCAAGCTACCTCGGCTCCGACCGCCAAGATTCGCCCGGAGACACGACCGCGCTTCCCTTATGTGGAAGCTTCCAGCGGACGCATTAACTTCAAGCTCGGCCAGGTGAAGAAAGCCTTCGCTTTTACCGACGCCGATTTTGCGTTATGGCTGGAGTCGGAGAGCCAGTGGGGCATTCGGGTAAAGGCTCGCCCGGTGCGCACTGACGTGAATATCACCGACACAGGTACGGTAAAACTGGATGGCCGTTTTCAACGAGCCGCGAACCTGCGAGACACGCCTCTGTACATGAAGCTGGGGTTCAGCGATGGACCTCTTGGCCAGATCACGAAGCTGCTCTATGCCCGCGATCGGGGCTGGCGCGGCACCCTGAGCTCGAGCGCAATCCTGACCGGGTCGCCTGCCGCGCTGGGCGTGACCCTGGATGCGCAGATCGACGATTTTCGCCGCTATGACATTGCAACCGGAGAAGCTCTGCGGCTGCGGGTGCATTGCAGCGGAACCTACTCGTCTAATGGCGATTCGCTGTACGACGTGAACTGTCAGTCGCCCGTCGGGCTCGGTGTAGTCACGGTTCGCGGGGATGCGCAGGGATGGGCCGATGGTTATGAACTGAGCATCACAGGAGAACACATTCCGGCCGACCGCGTGGTGGCGCTTGCCCGGCATGCCAAGAAGGATCTTCCCGCCGATCTGACCGCAACCGGACAAGTGGAAGCAGTGTTCACCGTCCGCAAGCCTTCGGGGGGTACGCCGGCATGGGCAGGCGGGGGCAGCACTACCTCGTTCGCCTTTCATTCCGGTGTGCTCAAGCAAGATCTGGAGTTGGGGGAATTGCAGTTTCTGATCCCCGAGACTCAGGCGACGAGTCATCCGAGACACTCGCGCGCATCTCACAAGCCCGCGCTGGTCGTGCCGAATGCCAGGTTGCACCTGGTGGTGAAGCCATTTGCTATGCCTCTGGGCGCGGCATCGCCCGCAACCGCGAGCGGCGACTTTGACCAGGAACATTACAGTTTGCACGTGAATGGCCCGGCGGAGCTGGCGCGGTTGCTGAACATTTCCCAGGCTCTGGGAATTGGCACGCCCGGTATCGGATTGTCTGGCCCCGCTCAATTGGATGTCGAGCTTGCAGGCGCCTGGATGGGATTTGCGCCCCCGGCTCCGTCCGGCACAGCGCAACTCAAGGCGGTCACAGCGGAGCTGCAGGGAGTGGCCGAGCCGCTGCTGATCGACGCGGCGTCGGTCAGTCTGGAAAATCGCCAAGTGAATGTGACTTCATTCGCTGCTGCTTTCGCCAAAGGAACCGTCATCGGCGGCTCGGCCAACTTCCCGGTGCATTGCACGGGGCCCGAGAACTGTGTTCTTCGCTTTGATGTGCATGCCGAAGAGGTCTCGCTTTCGCGTCTAAATCAGCTGTTAAATCCGAGCTTCAGACATCAACCGTGGTACCACCTGCTCGCGATTGGGCAACAGCATGAAGATGCTTTGATGAAGTTGCGCGCCAGCGGCCGCATTTCCACGCCTCGCCTGGAACTGGGCACCGTAATCGCCTCAAACATTAATGGAACTGTTGAGCTTAGCGGCGGCAAATTACGTATTAACGAGCTGAGAGCTGACCTTCTCGGCGGACATCAAAACGGCTCGTGGATTGCGGATTTCACGGTTTCTCCGCCTCGCTTTATGGGCAACGGCATCGTCAGCAAACTATCGATGACCCAGCTTGCCGGACTAATGCACGACAACTGGGCGACCGGTGCTGTCGATGGCGAGTACAGTTTGACCTTGGCCGGTCTGAGTCCAGCGAGTTTGCGCGACTCAGCTTCGGGCTCGGCTGACTTCTCCTGGAGTGGTGGCTCGTTGCGACACGTTACTTTAGAAGGCCGGGGCGCTCCGATGACCTTCTCTAATTTCGCAGGAAAAGTAGCGCTGCAGAACGGAATCTTCAACCTGACAGACTGCAAACTGCAAGCGAGCGGAATATTGTATGCGGTGAAAGGCAGTGCATCCTACGACCGCAGTCTCGACCTGCGACTGCAGCACTCCGGCGGACCGTCGTATGTCATCTCCGGCACACTCGACCGCCCACGCGTGCAGACCGTGACCAGCCCGGCAGCGGAGGCCGCGCTGCGATGAAGCTGAGCAGATCTCTGTTCCCCTTGTTGGTGCTGATGCTGGGAGTTGCTATGGGCGATCAGCACCCGCAGTCGTCTGCCGACAATCACAGCCCTGAATTTCGCTCCATGCGGGTAAAGCTTGCCTACCTGAAACAGAATGCGGCCAAGCCTCATCCCGATCCAAAGCCGACAGACCTAACCGAAGCCGAGGTCAACGCCTACTTCAACGAAGGTGGCGTCAAGCTGCCGAAGGGAGTAAGCCACGTGAGGCTTACCTCGCAGCCGGGCGTCATCGATGCGCATGCTCAGATCGATTTCGAAGCCATCACCAATGGGCGGGGTTCGAACAATCCGGTATACAGTTTGTTCAGCGGGACCCACGACATTCACGCCGTGGCGCCGGCCAGCGGAGCCAACGGCACCGGCAGCATCCGCGTGCAGACAGTGGAGCTGGACGGCGCGACGGTGCCGCAATTTCTCTTGCAGCTGTTCGTTGAGCATTACATCACGCCCAAGTATCCCAACGTCGGCATGACCAGCACGTTCAAGCTGCCGCTGCGTATCGATAGCGCAGTGGTCGACAGCGGAAGCGTGCGGCTGGTGCAGAAATAGCTTGCACCACGGAGGCGCCGAGATCACGGAGTTTTTCACCACAGAGACACAGAGGCACGGAGAAGCTTTAAATCGATGAAGTCGTGTGAAAGAATATCAGCATGAAGCGACCATTTGCCGCTACCGTCTGGCGTGAAGGAGATTGGTATGTCTCTCAGTGCCTCGAAGTCGATGTCGCCAGCCAGGGGGAAACCGAAGAAGAGGCTGTGGCTAACTTGAAAGAAGCGTTAGAGCTTCACTTCGAGCCGCCGCAAGCGACGCGCGCTCCCAAGGTGCGCACCATCGAGGTCGAGGTTGGCGCGGCTTAATCCGCAGCCCTTCCGCGAGGTCAAGCGAAGACTGGAAGCGGCGGGTTTCGTTGAGGCCAGCCAGAGGGGCAGTCACGTTAAGTTCGTGCGGCGAATAGGGGAGGTTGTCGATACAGCCATCGTGCCGCGGAAGAGCGAAATGCCCGTTGGCACTTTGCGCAGTATCTTGAATCAAGCCCACATCGATCCCGACGATTGGGATGCGATCCGTTGATCCATTCGCGGCAGAATGTGCTCGCCGCTAACTAGCGGCCCCTGGAGTCCAGCATCCTCTGCTTTTCCCCATGTTAGTATCGAAAGCAAAACGCAAATGTTCTCTCATGGATTCGACCCCGTAGACGTTTTCTTTCAGATTATCGTGCTGCTGTTTGCCATCTGCGTGCATGAGTCGGCGCATGCCTGGATGGCCAACCGCTTGGGCGATCCTACGGCGAAGATGCTGGGCCGGGTGTCTTTGAATCCGCTGGTGCATATCGATCTTTTCGGCACTATCATCATGCCCCTGATTTTGATTGTCCTGGGCTTTCCGCCCTTCGGTTGGGCCAAACCCACGCCCGTAGACACACGCAACTTTAAGAATCTGGTTCGCGACGACATTCTTACCGCGGTGGCCGGACCGCTCAGTAATTTCCTGACCGCATTTGTGTCGGTCATCGCGCTGGCTATCATCTGGCACGGCTCCAATGCCGGCATCGGGGCGAACTTTCACCATGCTGACCTAGCCAGCCCGCTGGCCACTCTGTTCTATCTGGCGATGTGGATTAATGTTGTGCTCGCCGTGTTCAACCTGATCCCGTTGCCGCCGCTGGACGGCAGTCACGTCATTCGCCACTTTCTTTCGTATAACGCGCTGCGCGTCTATGACCGCATCGGCTACGGTGGACTGATCGTTATCATGTTTATTCTGCCGATGCTGGGGATCTCCATCATCGGCGCGATGATTGCGCCGTTCATGGCTTTCTTTCAAGGGTTGCTGAACCTATTCTTGAGATTCTGATGCCTGAGACCAATCGAATCACCAAGGGCCGTATCCTGAGCGGCATGCGGCCCACCGGAAAGCTGCACCTCGGCAACTACGTGGGAGCACTGCGCAACTGGGTGGGCCTGCAAGACAACTACGAGTGTTTTTTCTTTATCGCCGACTGGCACGCCCTGACTACCGACTACGCCGACACGCGCAGTGTTAAGCAGAACTCGCTGGAAGTTATCCTTGACTATCTGGCGGCGGGCCTCGATCCGGAGCGCAGCACGCTGTTCATTCAGTCGCATGTGCCGCAACACGCCGAGTTGCATCTGCTGTTCAGCATGATCACGCCGCTGAGTTGGCTGGAGCGCGTGCCGAGCTATAAGGAGCAGCGGGAGAATCTCAAAGACAAAGATCTGGGAACGTATGGTTTTCTGGGATATCCGCTGCTGCAATCGGCTGACATTCTGATTTATCCAGGCGAAACTTTGTTCCCGTTGGCGAGGACCAAGTGCCGCACGTGGAGTTGACGCGCGAGGTGGCGCGGCGATTCAATCAGTTCTATCCGCGTAAGGATACACTGCATGGAGATCGCGATCCCAAAGCGAGATCGATGGTTTTTCCGGAGCCGCAGCCGCTGCTGACGCCGACGCCGAAGCTTCCCGGTACTGATGGACGTAAGATGTCAAAATCGTATGGCAACACCATTCTGCTCAGCGAGCCCGAAGCTTCGCTGCGGAAGAAGCTGAAGACCATGGTGACCGATCCCGCGCGGGTGCGGCGCAGCGACCCCGGCGAGCCCGATAAGTGTCCTGTGGGCGACTTGCATAAGATCTTCAGCTCTTCGGAGACGATGGCGAAAGTGTATGAAGGCTGCCGCACGGCGGGCATCGGCTGCATCGAGTGCAAAGGATGGGCGGCCGATAGCCTGTGGCAAGTGCTGGCGCCGATCCAGGAACGGCGAAAGAAGTATGAAGCCGATCCCAAACTCGCTTGGGACATTCTGGAAGAAGGATCGAGGAAAGCCCGCGCGGTAGCTGAGGCAACCATGGTGGAAGCTCGGGCTGCGGCAAATTTGTCGCATGAGTACGAAGCGCCGCAGACCGTAGGGCTGGCGGTCGAGAAACTACCCCGCCTTAGGCCAAAAGAAGGCCTGGAACGGGGCACCCGTTAATTATTCGCGTGTCACTGAAGTCGCAAGACCTCTATGGTTACGACACTTTTTTTCTATGACTGAGAATCAACAACCCGGACCATCGTCGACTACGCCGCAGGCGATGCCGCGCAAGAACGCGGACGACTCCTCGTTCTCGGTTATGGTCGGCCAAGTGTATGAAGGCCCGCTCGATCTGCTGCTCGATTTGATTCGCAAGCAGGACATCGACATCTACGACATCCCGATTGCCAAGATCACCGAGCAATACTTGAAGTATGTCGAGACCATCAAACAGTTCGATGTGGACGTGGCGGCTGAATTCATTTACACGGCATCGCTGCTCATCCACATCAAATCGAAGATGCTGTTGCCGCGCGATCCTGCCGGCCCCGGCGCAGAAGAAGATCCGCGGCTGGAGCTGGTCAATCGACTGCTGGAACATGAGCGCTTCAAGACGGCGGCGCAGATGCTATTGCAGAAGCAGCAGATTGAAGAGGCGGTGTGGTCGAATCCGGCGCTGAAAGAATTTCAGAATGCTGAAGGCGCCGAGCCGGAGATGGCTGCCGACGTGGTGGACCTCGTCAAGACTTTTCAGCAGATCTTAGACCGGGCGCGCAAGCAGCCCACGTTCAACGTGGACGACGACAGTGTCACGGTTTCGCAAATGCTTGACTATGTGCGGCGGAGGCTCTCGCTGGAGGACCGGCCGGTGCGGCTGAAGTCGCTGCTGCGCAGCATGCATTCACGGCCGGCGCTGGTGTGCGCGTTTCTGGCCATCCTGGAGCTGATTCGTCTGCAGGCCGTGCTGGCGCGCCAGGACAATGTCTTTGGTGAAATCGTTTTGAAGAAGTACACGAATTTTGATGCGTTGATGGCGGAAAATCCACCGGTGAAGGATGATTGGCGGTGAGAGGCCGCTATTCGCTTTTGGCTGTTCGCTTTTAGCTCTTAGCAGTCGAGATCGGGATCTGATGGCGCTCGATCCATGCGGCGACGTCGGCACGATACAAGTCCTGCATAGCAGGACGAAATAAGATAGCCCAGCGCTTTAGCGCTGGGTGGCCTTGTATATTGGCGATAGAGTCCCGTAGGGACGGCAGAAGCGCTTCTACCGTGCCTACGGCACTCTGGTTGATAAAAATATCGTACCCAGCGCTGAAGCGCTGGGCTAAGCTCTTTCGTCCCGCAAGCGGGACTGGTCTTACACCATAATGAGCCTGAAAGCCAAAGTCGAAGCCATTATTTACGCGACCGAAGAGCCGGTCACGTTAAACGAGCTGGCGATCCTGTTGAAGGACGCAGTGCTGTCGGATCTGGACGCCGAAGAACAGGCGCGGCTTGCCCTGAACCAGACCATCTGGGATGGCGCCCCGATCAGCTCAGGAGCTGACGATTCCAGCGATGCCTCGGTTAACGATTCCCTGCTGGATGACGAACCTGGCGCGCCGGAGGAGTCTGCCGCATTGCCTGAGAGCGCGGCCGCCCTCCCGCTTGAAAATCCTGCCGAAGCTGCCGCCTCGCCCGCGTCGGCTACCCGCGGTAAAGATCAGAAGCAGGCGCAGGCGAAAGAAGAGTTGAAGACCGCCAAGGCGCGCCTCAGTACGATCATTGACGAGCTCATTGCTGATTACTCGTCCAGCGATCGCGGTATGGAGATTCGTCAGATCGCGGGCGGCTATCGCATGGCCACCAAGCCCGAGCATCACGATGCAGTAGTGAACTTCGCCAAGAGTCTGAAGCCGCCGGTACGGCTCTCGTTGCAGGCGCTGGAGACGCTGGCGGTCATCGCGTACAAGCAACCGGTGACGGTGCCGGAAATCAGCGAGATTCGCGGTGTCGACTCGGCCGGAGTCATCGCTACCCTGCTGGATCGCAAGCTGATCACTACCGGAGGACGCAAGCAAGTGATTGGCCGGCCCATCCTGTACAAGACGACCAAGGAATTCCTGATGCGGTTTGGATTGAACGATGTCGCCGAGCTGCCGAGCGTGGAAGAGTTCGAGAAACTGGGCGATCCGCAGACCGAGTTGTTCAGTGCGCCTGCACCGGAAACGCCCTCAGCCGATGCGTCGGCAGCGTCAGAGGATGAGCCGGTGACGGAAGCTGTGCCTGAGCCGGGATCGCACCTGATGGGCGAAACGGACGTGCCCGCCGACGGAACCTACGCGACTGAGGCGCAGCCCGGCGAGTCGGGAGAAAAATCCTAGTTCCCCTTTGGCTAAGGCATGTGACAACTCAATTTGAGTTACATCGTGAGAATAAACAGGCTGCTGAAAACTCGAGAAACATAGCTGCCGCCGGCTAAAGCCGGCTCAGGATCAACAAAGAACTTAGACGCTGGCCTGAAGGCCAGCTCTACCCGAGCGTTGGAGTACAACGAGTTTCTTCAGCAGCTTGTAAAGCCAGAGTTCGCGGAGCCCTGATGGCAAGCTAGAGCTGCGCACTTTCCCAAAGACTTGTGAAGTCGAGATCACACTGCGTGGTGACCAGGGCATCTAGGTTTTGCCGCTGGCACAGAGTACAATATCAAAAGGAAGGATGAGGCGGAGTTGTGTTCGGGCGCGACTCGCTACAACATCCTCCAGAGCGTGACTGAGTGACTCGACGTCAACGTTGTTTGGACAACTGCCCGCCCTACCAGCCTTCAGAAGATCAAACCTCTCTTTTTCCCCAGGGATTCGACGATAAACCACTACTTCTCAAGACTTTGCATGCAAGTCTTTTGGGCTCAAGATTTTGCGGACCCCGTCTAGTGTTTTCAATATCTTACGGGCGACTGGGGGAGGGGGGTACTCCGGTTGCCGGTTGTCAGTCGCCAATTGTCAGTCGACAAATGACCTCGGCTGATGACTTTGACTCCTTATCGGCGAGCGGAAAAGAGCAGATCCCTCGTCGGCTGAAGCCGACTCGTGATGACAAGAATAAAGGACCTCGACGCGGCGCTGAAGCGCCGCACTACCCGAACGAGTGCTTTGAGCGGCCTGTAAAGCTGATTCGGGATGACGAACGTAGAGGAATGGTGATGCCGCGGCTAGAGCTGCGCCCCTTCAATCTGGCGAGGTGCGAACGGCGAATAGCGAAGAGCGCAAGCCGAATCGCGAAAAGCGGAGATCTCCGCTTTGGAGAGTCCTATGCCGGCTGAAAGGCTGCAGAAGATCATCGCCGCCGCCGGCATCGCTTCGCGCCGCAAGGCCGAAGAACTCATCACCAGCGGGCTGGTTTCCGTGAACGGGCAGACGGTCACCGAGTTGGGAAGCAAGGCTGATCCTGAACATGATCGCATTAAGGTCAACGGGAAACCGCTCAGCGGTCCGGAGCGGCATGTGTATCTGCTGCTGCACAAGCCGAAGGGCTACGTGACCACGGTCACTGACCCGGAGGGCCGGCCTACGGTATTAGATTTATTGCGAGGGGTTGGAGCGCGAGTCTACCCGGTCGGGCGGCTGGATTACCTGAGCGAAGGCTTGCTGCTGCTGACCAATGACGGCGAGCTAGCGCAGAAGTTGACTCACGCCTCATCGCACGTCCCGAAGACGTACCTGGTAAAGGTCAGCGGTAAGCCGAGAGAGGATCAGATCGAAAAGCTGCGGGGCGGCATTTTGCTCCCCGCAAAACACGCGCCGCTGAAGACTCCCGCGGATAAGCCGCCCAGGGGTTCCTGGCGACGCTCGACGGCGGTGCAGACGGCTCCGGTGCGCATCAAACTGTTGCGGGAGGCCGCCAATCCCTGGTACGAAGTGATGCTATTCGAGGGACGTAACCGGCAAATCCGACGGATGTTTGAAGCTATTGAGCATCACGTCGAGAAGATCAAGCGCGTTCGGTATGGACCGTTGCAGCTCGACGTCGAAGCAGGCAAGTTTCGGCATCTAACGGCGAAGGAAGTTGCGCAATTGAAGGGTGCCGTGCCCGGAAGACGTTTGATCGCTCCGGCAGTCACGGTCAAAGAGGCCGTTAGGCAAACGCGCGATTCGTGGCCGGCGAAGCCGTCAGCCGCGAGCGCAAAAGAGCAGATGCCTCGCCGGCTCAAGCCAGCTCGTGATGACAAATATAAAGGTCATCATCGCGGTGCGAAAGCGGTTCCCTCCGCTCGGACTAAAGTCCTCGGTCGGGACGACAAATCGAAAGGTCGGAATGACAGGCGGGTAAAGCGAGATCGCGGACCGAATAAGTCGGGATGATAAGTCGCTAAGAGGTCGAGCAGTGAGTTTTCGGGAGATAGAATGACGAATTTCAGAAAGCTGGTTCCGGCGCACCTCCACAGCCTGGCCAGCTACAAGCCAGGCAAGCCATTGCGGCAGGCGGAATTGGAGAGCGGCGTGAGGTGTATCAAACTAGCCTCGAATGAGAATCCTTTTGGACCCTCGCCGCTGGCCATCGCGGCCATCAAGGCAGCCGCCTCGGAAGTGAATTTCTATCCTGACAACGGGGTCACTGAGCTGACCGCCCGTCTGGCCGAACTGCACGAGATCGATCCCAAGCAGATTCTGGTGACCGCCGGCTCGACTGCCTTCCTGGAAATTATTGCGCGCACGCTGCTGGGCCCCGGCTTGAATGCCGTTACCAGCAAGCTTTCGTTCATCGTCTATCCCATCGTCACGCGCGCTACCGGCGCCAACCTTATCGAGGTGCCGACGCTGAATGACGGGTTCGATCTGGAGCGCATTCTGGCGGCAGTCGACGCCAACACGCGAGTGGTTTACCTCGCCAATCCCAACAATCCCACGGGAACGATCGTGGACGGCGATGCTGTCGATCGCTTTCTCGACCGGCTGCCCTCGCACGTGATCACCGTTCTGGACGAGGCGTATTGCGATTACGCCAGCCACTTTGCCAACGAGCGCGGCCTCGACTATTCGCACTGGCAGGAGTACGTGCAGCAGGAACGCTCCGTTGTGGTGCTGCGAACGTTTTCCAAGGCGCATGGCCTGGCTGGGCTGCGCGTGGGCTATGGAATGGGTCCGGCGGAGTTGATGAGCTACTTCGCGCGCATGAAGCCTGCCTTCATGGTTTCGTCTCTGGGCGAGGCAGGGGCCTTGGCTGCGCTGGCCGACGCCGATCATGTTCGTCGCGCTGTCGAAGTGAATGCCGCGGGCGAGAAATTCCTGACCTCGGCACTTTCCGAGATGGGGATTCGCGTGGTGCCTACCTGGACCAACTTCCTCTTCTGCCACGTCGGTGAAGACGTCAGCAGCCTGTGCCAGCTTCTGCTGGAGGATGGGATCATCGTCCGGCCTATGAACGGACCGTGGGGAGCGCCGGATGCTTTCCGAGTCACCATCGGCACGCGCGAACATAATGAGCAATTTGTGGAGGCTTTAAAACAAGCGATGGCGCGGATTCCAGAGTTACAGTAAAACTTTAGATAGTATCGCTACTTAATTGAATAAATTGTGGTAAACACCGCGCGGCTGCGATTCCTCCAGTTCTCCTAAGTCGCGAAAAGTTCGCTTTAAGAATTCGGCGAGCTGCGCATCGGTTCGGTTTGCGCCGTTGGACCGAGCATCGGCAAGCGCGCCGCTCCGTAGAGTCCTGCATCGCTGCCCATGAGAGCGATGGTCACGACCGTGTGCTTCTTGCCTTGCTCAACGCGATCGGGAGAAGTGATCGAGTAGATGAACGATCGCGCTTTCAGCTCCTGAAACATAGTTGGAGCGAAAGCGTCCCACGCGCTCGCAACGCCTCCACCGATGACGTACATGGGAAGATTCAGGGCGTTGACCATGCTGCCAATTCCGATTGCCAGCGCGCGACCGACTCGCTGATAAATACGCTGAGCCGACGCGTGACCTTGGATCGCGAGCTGATAAATGCCCCGCGAGCTGAACTCGACATTGCCGCGTGCAGCGTCGGCGAGATCGGGAGCGTTGCCGCTGGCAATCTCCTCATGCGCCATTCGCACGATCGCGGTCGCCGACGCATACTGCTCCAGGCAGCCGCGGCTTCCGCAGCCGCAAGGATGTCCCTCGGACTCGACGTTAAAGTGACCGAGTTCCGCGGCCATTCCGTTCATGCCATGCCACAGGCGACCGTTCATCACGATTCCGCCGCCGACGCCCGTGCCGAGCGTGTACATTGCCATGTGATCCGTGTTGCGGCCCGCTCCCAGCCACTTCTCGCCCATCGCCGCCGAGTTGGCATCGTTCTCCAGAACGACTTTCGTGCCCAGCCTGCGCTCAATCTCTTCGCGCACCGGAAAGTTCGCCCAATCCTGCAGGTTCGGCGATCGCATGATCGTTCCTGTATCCATATCGATGAAGCCGGGAACGCCGATGCCGATGCCCGCAAGATCGCCCGAGCCGCGATGCTTGACCATCAGCGACTGAATGGCATCGCACATTTCGCTAATGACGAAATCGCGCCCACGCTGCACTTCCGTTCCGGTGGTCAGCTTCTCCAGCAGCTTGCCGTCGCTATTGACCGCGGCGATCCGCAGGTTGGTCCCACCAAGATCCACGGCAATCGAATACACGCTCATTGATTCCTCTGCTTTATTCCAGCATGGTGCTGATATTTTGCGTCGTCCGGCTTTGAACGGCCACAGGCTTTAACTGCGCCGCGAGACCCTAATAGTTTTTGTCATCCCGAGCGCAGGCGGCCTCCGCCGGAGCCGAGGGACCTGCTGTTCTTCGATTCGCGGGAACAGCCCTTCAACGCAAGAATGTTTTTTCACTTCTGGCAATGCGGACAGTAGTGACTACTGCGCCCTGCGATAATAACCCGCTTGATGGGAGTTCCGCATACTAAACACGGCTTCCCTTCTCTTCCGTAAACGTTATGTTTCAATTGGAAGAATCCTTCGCGGCCTTCGGCGTCGACATAATCGCTCACCGACGACCCGCCCAGTTTGATCGCCTCGCGCAAAACCTTCTGCAGCCCCTTGTGCAGCTTCTCCAGCTCGGCACGCGTTAGCGACGTGGCGCGACGGCGTGGCCGAACCTTCGCCCGGAACAGCGACTCGTCGGCGTAGATGTTGCCGACGCCGCTGAGCAGCCTCTGGTTCAGCAAAGCGCTTTTGATGGGAGTCTTGCGTCCGTGGAAGAGCGGGATGAAATGTTCCAGGTCGATGTCCAGCGGTTCGACGCCTGGCGCTCCGAAACCTGTTTCCTTCTCGGAGTCGAGGCGTACCACAGACAGTCTGCCGAACCTGCGCATGTCGACAAAGCGCAGCTCGCGTCCCGACTTCAGCTTCAGCACGGCGTGCGTGTGCTTCGCCATCTCCGCTTCTGGAGAGCCGATCAGCAACTGCCCGGTCATGCCAAGATGCACGATCCATTGACCGCGCGGTCGGCGCAGCTTTCTTGCCCTTTGCGGTCCTTGCGCTTCCAGATCAAAGACGATATGCTTTCCGGCGCGCCGGACATGTACGATACGAGAGTGCTCCAGCACGGCAGCGATCTCGGCCGCCGAGGACTTCAGCGGCTGAGGCTTCTCTCCCAGCCAGACCGACTCGATGACGTCGCCCGCAATGCGTTTATCGAGTCCGCGGGCAATGGTTTCAACTTCAGGAAGCTCAGGCATTCGTTCCAGTTTACGGCATGATGAGAACACGCTTTGAGCGGTTAAGCTCGCAATCGCATGTCGCCCTTCACATTGCGCCCCTCGCACCTGACCCTGTAAAATCTAGAGTTACACAGCCCGTCTCACAACCATTTCCCAGAATTCAGGCTTTGTTTCACCAGACGCCAGACGAGTTGTGTGCGAATGTGCGCGATCGCTCACGGATTTCCGCGAATCGCGAATGGAGTGGCAATTGAAAACCAGCAAGACAGCGGTCGTCGTCGGAGCGCAATGGGGCGACGAAGGCAAAGGCAAAATCGTTGACGTTCTGTCCGAACGCTTCAAGGTGGTTGCGCGTTATTCCGGCGGTCACAATGCCGGACATACGGTTACCATCAAGGGCCAGAAGTTTATTCTCCAGCTCATTCCTTGCGGTGTACTGCGCGAAGGTTGCCGCGGCGTCATCGGTAATGGCGTTGTCCTCGATCCTTTCGCCTTCATGAAGGAAGTCGATGCCCTGCGCGCCACCGGCATCAAGGTGGACGGCAACCTCTTCGTCAGCAATCGTGCGCACGTCATTCTTCCCTACCACCGCCTAATCGAGCTGGCGGCGGAAAATGCGCCCGGTCGCGTAAAGATCGGCACTACGTCTCGCGGCATTGGTCCCACGTACGAGGACAAGATGGCGCGCAGCGGCCTGCGCGTACAGGACTTGCTCGACAAGAGCTTGCTGCAGAAACACATTGCCAACGCCTGCCGCGAGAAAAACACCATCGCGCACGCGCTCTTCAACAGTGAGCCGCTCGATGCCGACAAGATGTACGCCGACTACTCGGCCATTGCCGATCGTGTGGCTCCCTTCGTCGCCGATACCGCCCTGCTCTTGAATCGCGCGATCGCTAACGGCGAGTCGGTCATGTTCGAGGGAGCGCAAGGCACCATGCTCGACATCGATCACGGAACTTATCCCTTCGTGACTTCATCGAGCGCGACCTCAGGCGGAGCGGCGACCGGAACCGGCGTGCCACCGACCGCGATCAACACCGTGATCGGAGTTACCAAAGCTTACTGCACGCGTGTTGGCGAGGGCCCGTTCCCTACCGAATCGAAGGACGAGATCGGCGAGGCATTGCGTAAAAAGGGCAACGAATTCGGCGCTGTTACCGGACGTCCGCGACGCACCGGCTGGCTCGATCTGCCGTTACTTCGCTACTCGAACATGATCAACGGTACGAATTGGCTGGTGGTCACCAAACTCGACGTGCTCGACGATCAGCCGGAGATTCCAGTCTGCGTCGGCTATAAAATCGACGGCAAGGAGACGCAGCAAATTCCCGCGCAAATCTCGGGCTACGAAAAGATCGAGCCGGTTTACACCAAGCTGCCCGGCTGGCAGAGCAGCACGTTTGGCGTCGACAATTATGATCGCTTGCCGGGACCGGCTAAACGCTATCTGGAATTTGTCGAGAGGGAGTCCGGCGCGAAGGTCGGAATCGTTTCCACCGGCCCTGACCGCGAACAGACCATGGTTGTTGCGGAATTCGCCCAAGTGCTGGAACGCCTTGGCACATAGCGAAATCGACTTCTACCTCGGAGGGTCTCAATGCTTGTTTTAGCTGTAACCTGGATGGCCAACCCTAGCCACGAAAATGATGTCGCCGATATTTTCACCAAACTGCAAGCCGCCTCCCGCCAGGAGCCGGGATGCCTTATGTACGTCGTTCACCGGCATCAAACCGATCCGCGTCACTTCTTCATCTACGAGCAATACCGCGATCAGGCGGCGTTGGAGGCCCATCGCAATTCATCGCATTTTCAGGAGTACGCAATCAAGCAACTGGCGAACATTGGCGTACGCGCACAGGGCGACTTATACTCCCCGCTCACTGCCGACTAGCCGGGCAATACGGCCGGCGTATCCGCCGACGTACTCAGTTCTTCGCGCAGGATGGAGAACACTGCCGTCAGCACCGAAGCCACCACCGGCCCAAGAAATAACCCGATAAAGCCGAACGCCTCGACCCCTCCTAAGATAAAAAACAGAAGGACCATGGGATGCAATTCCACTCGTCCGGCCACCACCCAGGGTCGCAGCACGTTGTCGATGCTACTGACGACAACGACACCCCAGATCAATAGGAACACACCCTTCCAGACGGCGCCAGTCAACAAAAGGTAGATCGCCACCGGGACCCAGATCAGCGACGATCCAACTACAGGGATGATGGAGGCTAGTCCGGCAGCAAGTCCCAGCAGTAACGACGACGGCATACCTACTATCCGCATGGCAATGCCGGTAAGCACGCCCTGCGCGGCTCCAACGGTCAGGATGCCGTAAACATTGGCGATGATGGTGTCGCAGATATTCTCGTACAGCCGGGCCACTTGTACTGGCGAAAGCGGAATCAACCGTCCAGCGCGATGGGCCCAATCCTTGCCTTCGCGAAATAGAAAAAACAGGATTACGAAGGTGATCAGTGCATCGACGGTGAATCTCGCCAGATTGCCGAGGACAGCCGCGCCGAATCCGAACATTCCGATACTCAGCTTTTGCGCGCTGGAGCTGATCAGAGAGGTGAAGTCATATTTCGAAAGGTCCACCCAGCGCCCTACAAATTGCAGCGGCCGGGACGCCAAGGTGGTGACAAAAATGGTGAGGCCGCCCTCTTCGGCACTCCTACGGCTCAAGTAGTGGGCCGCGCTCAGGGCTTCGTTCGCGGCTAGAGTAGTGACCACGAACGCCGGAACCCCGAAAAGCACTAACACCCCAAGCGTAGAAAGCAACGCTCCCAGCCCGTGCCGCTGTTTCGTAATTCGCAATACCCGTTCATGAAGCGGCTGGAAGACAACGGCAAGAATCACGGCAAATGCAAAGGGCTTGAGGAAAGGCCAGATGATGACAAGCGACAGAATCAGCACGAGCACCAGTAGCGCGGCGAGGAAGAAAATAGTGGTGCGCTTGCTGTTCATAAGTCGATCCGCTCTAAGTTGTAACACGAACTCCGTTGGCGAAGTAGAACGGCTGGCGGTAGCCGGATTACCGATTCGTAATCATGGTGTCGCCAGGATATGCGGGCTAGCTCGCGCCCGAAGCTGATCGCATCTACTGTTGCTTTTCTGGAGCGGCCTTCCTGGTAACTTCGCCGATGTACACCGAAAACGGCACGAGCGACATGTCCGACAGGGATGCCTTTCCCTGCATCGTCGGCTCGGTCGTGAGCAGTGTCTTGGCTTGTGCCGAAGCAAATCCCTGCGGCCCCAGGTCGAAATGAACCTTCTGCTGCAGTCCTGACATGTTGAGTACCACCAGCACTGCTTCATCCTTGTAACGCCGGAGGTACGACATCACGTTGGGATCGTCCTGGTTCAGCGCGACATAATCACCATCCAGCAGCACCTGATTCGTGTGCCTCAACGCCAGCAAATGTTTGTAGAACATCAGAATCGAATTCGGATCTTTCAACTCGCTGGCCACGTTATGTGTTTTGTAGCTGGCCGGGATCGGCAGCCAGGGTATGCCTGTGGTGAATCCTGCATTAGGAGTGCCGTTCCACTGCATGGGAGTTCTCTCACCATCTCTCCCTTTCTCGTGCGGCCATCCCAATTTCCCAATCGGATCCTTCACATCCCTTTTGAACTTGGGATCGTTGTTCTGCATTCCGATCTCTTCTCCGTAATACATGATCGGAGTGCCACGCAAGGTGAGATACAGTCCTGCCATTACTTTGGCGATAGCGTCGTTGTGCTTCCCGTCGCCATACCGGTTATAAGACCGCACCACGTCGTGATTGCTTATGACGTAAACTGGCCATCCACCAGCGGCGTTCACCGCGGCAATCTGTTTGCGAAATTCCGGCGGCGACAGATCATTCACCTTCATGAACATCAAGTCCATGGGCATCTGCAATTCATTACCTTGATCGCCATAGTACTGCTTCAGTTGCTCGATATTGTCCGTCGCCGTCTCTCCAACCAGCACCGCGTCGTACTTATCCGCTACCTGCCGCAACCCTTTCAGAACGTCATGCACTTCGGGCAGCTTGATGTTGTATTGGTTCGTCATGTTCGGGTCGCCATAGACGTTCTTGCCGGGCAGCACGGGATTGTCGTGCAGATTCGGATCTTCGAACAAAGTGTCGACCGCGTCCAGCCGGAATCCTGCCACCCCCCGGTTGTACCACCAGCGCGACACGTCAAACATCGCGTCTTTCACCGTTGGATTGCGCCAGTTCAGATCGGGCTGCTGGGGATAGAAAAAATGGTAATAGTACTGTTTAGTTTTGCCATCGAACTGCCAGGCTGACCCGCCAAACAGGGCAACCCAGTTATTGGGAGGTTGATTCGGCCCCTTGCCATCTCTCCAGATGTACCAATCGCGATGCTTCGAGGTCCGGGACGAGCGCGAATCGATAAACCATTCGTTCTGGTCGGAAGTGTGGTTCAGCACAAGATCGAGAATGATGCGAATGTGATCGTGCTGCGCTTCCTTTTGCATCTGGTCGAAGTCCGACAGCGTGCCATAGGCATGGTCGATGTCCTCGTAGTTGGAGACGTCATACCCGAAATCCACTTGCGGCGAGGGGAAGCATGGCGTGATCCAGATGGCATCCACTCCCAGATCCTTCAAGTAGTTCAACTTGGAGCTAATGCCATTCAGGTCGCCGATGCCATCGCCATTGCTGTCGGCAAAGCTGCGCGGATAGATTTCGTAGAAAACGGCGTGCTTCCACCAGTCTGACGGTTGCGGCTTCGCAGCCTTCGTCTTGGATTGCGCACCCTTGGATAGTGTAGCCGCAGGCGGTGCGCTTTGAGGTGGTGCCGCAGGCGACTGGCCGACGCAGAATTGCAGACCCAGCAAGATAGAAATGAGAAACGTTTTATGCACAATGCAAGAGTCCTTGGCTCATAAAATGGGCTGGCATAAGTGCAGACAATTCTTCCCGGTCAGCTAGTGCATCATTGCCTCGCCCGGCTTTACCGCCTTCGGCTTGCGCAGCAGGAACAGGAACGGGATCATGCCGACGAACACGATCGCAAGAAACAAGAACGTGTCGTTGTAGGAAAGCATCGCAGCCTGCCGCTGCACCATTCCCCACAACGCATCGTAGGCCTGCTGCGTGGCCATCGCCGCGCTCGATCCCTGGCTGATAAAGTGTTGCTTCATGCCTTCGAACATCTGTCGCGCCGCATCGCTTTGCGGATAAACATGTTCTCCGAGGATATTGATATGTTTCTGCTGATTACGGAATTGTACGGTCTCGACCATCGATATCCCGATGCTGGCGCCGATATTCCGCATCAGGTTGAAGATGCTGGTGGCATTTCCCATGCGCTCGTTGGGAATGGGATTGTTGGTAATGGTGGTGAGCGGCACAAAGACAAAACCTAGCGCCGCTCCCTGTACCATGAGCGGCCACCAGAAGTTCACCGACGCCACGTCCAGGCTGAACTTGGAGAGTTCCCACATCGCATAGGCCGACGCCACCAGGCCGATGCCCAGCAGCTTGCGGCTGTCGAACTTGCCGATTAGGCGGCCCACAATCGGCATGATTAGGAAGGACGCCAAGCCGCGCGGCAGGTTGGTGATGCCCGCGTGAGTCGCGGTATAGCCCAGAATCACCTGCATCAGCAATGGCAATAACACCGTGCTTCCGTAAAGAACAAATCCAATGAACGTCATCAGGAAAGTGCCGACCGCATACGACCGATACTTGAACACACTGAGATCCAGCACCGGATGCTCCGCCGTCAACTCGCGAATGATCAGCGCCCCCAGTCCGACCACAGCCAGCACCGCCAGCGTAACGATGAAGCGCGATCCGAACCAGTCGTCCTCCTGCCCTTTGTCCAGCATGATCTGCAGACTGCCGATACCGATCGTCAGCAAACCGATTCCCCAAAAATCAATTCCTTTCTTCTCGCGATGCCGCAGGTAAGGCGGATCAAAGATGAAAATCTGGGTGAGGATAAGAGCAATCACTCCGATGGGAATGTTGATGTAGAAGACCCAGCGCCAACTGTAATTGTCGGTGAGCCAGCCGCCTGCGACTGGGCCCAGCATGGGAGCGACTACGATTCCCAGAGCCCAGAAAGCCATCGCCTGTCCTCGCTTCTCCGGCGGGAAAGATTCCATCAGGATGGCTTGCGATAGCGGCTGCAACCCTCCGCCGCACGCGCCCTGGATGACGCGGCAGGCAATCAGAAACGGCAACGTAGGGGCGAGTCCACAGAGGAACGATGCCACGGTGAATCCGCTAACGGAAAGCAGCAACAGCCGCTTTCTGCCGAAACGTCCCGCCAGCCAACCGGTCATAGGCAGGATAATGGCGTTGGCCACCAGATACGACGTCAGCGTCCACGTTGCTTCATCGTTGCTGGCCGACAAACTGCCGGCAATGTGCGGCAGAGAAACGTTGACCACCGTAGTATCCAGCACCTCCATGAAGGTGCTCGACATGACGGCAATTGCGATCAGCCAGGGATTGATTTCTCCGTGTTCTTTGGTTCCGTTCAGTGGCATTCGTGTGTGTCGGTCCCTTGTTCTCCCAAATCCGGCAACAATGTAATAGTTCTGTCATTTCAACTCGCACGTGCCACACATCACGGAAAGCGGCGAGCTCTGTCCTTACGATTGATGCATGATATCCACTTCAGATTCAGAGGCAATCGTACCTCACTCCAAAGGGACGCAGGCACGCGTGCTCTTGAGCTCGGTCTTCGGGCCGTACGCGCGCGATGACGAATTCGGCAGTAGGGCCATCAATCCCATGGAGCTGTACCACAATCAGGTCACCCGGGCGCAAGGAAGCTTTTCTCTCCGTATGTTTCATCGCTCTTGGGGTCTGATGATGATCCAGCGCAATATCTCAGCTCCCAGCACTCTGCTCGACTTCCCCACTCTGGAGCGCTTTGAAAGCGAACTTACCTCAAACGAGTACGACGTCGTCGGAATCTCCGGCATTATCCCCAATTTCGCCAAGGTCCGCGAGATGTGCCGACGCGTGCGGCGTTTGTCGCCCAACTCCAAGATCATCGTCGGTGGTCACGTAGCCGCCATTCCTGGCCTCGACAAACTCATTGATGCGGATTTCGTCGTGCGCGGCGAGGGCATTGGTTGGATGCGTCGCTACCTTGGTGAAGACTGTTCTGCTCCGATTTTGCATCCTGAAATTCTTTCCGGCTTTGGCATGCGCGTTCTGGGGATGCGGGTCCCCGACAATACCCGCGATACGGCAGCGACAATCATTCCCTCCGTTGGCTGTCCCCTGGGATGCAACTTCTGCACCACGTCGGCCTTCTTCGGCGGCAAGGGCAAAAGCGTCAATTTTTACGACTCGGGAGATGAGCTGTTCGAAGTGATGCAGCACATGGAGCAATCCATGCACGTCTCTTCCTTCTTCCTGATGGACGAAAACTTTCTGCTCAACCGGCCGCGTGCCATGCAGTTGCTAGCGCGCATGAAGCAGGCCGGCAAGAGCTGGTCGCTGTATGTCTTTTCTTCGGCCAATGCCATTCGCAGATACACCCTGGAAGAACTTGTTCAGCTCGGTGTTTCCTGGATCTGGCTGGGCCTGGAATCTCCCAACTCGTCGTATGCCAAGCTGCGCAACTCCGATACTCAGGCGCTTGCTTCTGAGTTGCGAGCCCATGGCATCAAGTTGCTCGGTTCGACCATCGTTGGTCTCGAGCATCACACTCTGGCGAACATTCGCGAAGAGATCGAGTTCGCGGTTTCTCACGGAACGGATTTCCATCAGTTCATGCTGTATACGCCCGTCCCAGGGACGCCGCTTTTCAAGCAGATGGAGGACGAGGGCCGCATGCTCGACGGGATTGACCTGGCCGACATTCACGGTCAGTTCAAGTTCAATTTTGAGCACGCCGCCATTTCTCGCGATGACTCGAAACGATTGCTCGACTGGGCTTTCCGGTTCGACTTCGAGCGCAACGGCCCCAGCCTGTTCCGAATTTGCGATACGATTTTCCAGGGCTGGAAGCGTTATCACAATCATCCGGATCTGCGCGTCCGCCTGCGCATTGCCAGCGAAGCGGTAAAGCTGCGTACGACGTACGATGCAGCGCTCTGGGTGATGGAACGACGGCTCAAGAAGACCAACGCTTCCGTATCCATCCGGATTCGCGAACTGCG
Organism: uncultured Acidobacteriaceae bacterium; assembly: GCA_963833305.1. Taxonomy (GTDB): domain Bacteria; phylum Acidobacteriota; class Terriglobia; order Terriglobales; family Acidobacteriaceae; genus Bog-257. Next base: position 253,612 of record CAWHXN010000012.1, read on the forward strand.
TCGTGAGATCGAACACGAGTTTGGAACAGTGACGCGGTTGGTTCGCACCATTACCGGACCAATTCTCCTATGGACCTCGAAACGCGAGGACCGACAGCTCGCCCGCGGAAAGACCTATGAGCCGAAGACCTTCATCGATCGCCGCAACTGGGCCACGTAACTTTGCACCAGTCCCGAATGCCTGCCTCCACGCTCTGCGGTGGCACAAACCATCGCAGAGCCGCTATGATCAATCGCTACTGATTTTTCTGAGGAAGGTGCAATGTTTCGAATCCGCCGCCCGTTGCTGGCGCTTCTCGCCGTAGTTCTCTCCCCTATTTTCCTGCCGGCGCAGTCAACAGAAGATGCCTCAAAAAGCGCCACTCTGTCATCCACTCAGCAAACGGCAGAACGCACTCCCGAGCAGCGCAGTGCTTATCGCAATGCGATGGAAGACGCCGATCAGAAGATCGCCGCCGAGGTGAAGGCACATTCCGAGCTAGTGAAGAATCTGGAATACCTGACCACGCAGATTGGCGCTCGGCTTACCGGATCGCCGCAAATGCAGGCGGCCAGCGACTGGACGCTCAAGCGCTTTCAAGCCTACGGCATTGATGCGCACCTGGAGACAACGGAAATCGCACACGGCTGGACGCGGGGTCTGGAGACTGCCGAGATTACCAGCCCAATCCAAAAACGTATCGGCATTCACGCCTTCGGATGGAGCAAGGCCACGACCGGCGATGTCAGCGGTAACGTCATCGTGCTGAACATTCAGAAGCCTTCCGACTTCGACCAGTACAAAGGCAAGCTGAAGGGCATGATCGTCATGCTACGCAAACCGGCGGACATGGCAAAGCTCGACCCCAATCCAGAGAATGCCTATGACGCCGTGATCCCGCCGCCACGCGGCGTACCCGAAGCCAACATGAACCGGCGCGCGCTTATGGGGCTTTTGCGGAAGATGGGGACCGAACAACCTGCGCTGATGCTGGCGGACAGCGGCAAGCCCGACAGCCTGTACACCATGACCGGCGGCTATCCCAAATATTCTCCTACTGACGTTCCCATGGCATTCCTGACCCACGAGGACTACGACCTGCTCTATCGGTTGCTCCAGGTCGGACCGGTCACCATGAAATTCAATCTGGAAGAGACCTTTACCGACAAGCCCGTTCCCGCATCCATTACTGTTGCCGAGATTAAGGGCACGGAACATCCAGACGAGCGAGTCATCATCGGCGGACATCTAGACTCCTGGGATCTCGGTCAGGGCGCGCTCGACAACGGCACCGGAGCCATGGCCACGCTGGAGGCTGCGCGCACTTTACAGGCATTGGGCTGGAAGCCGAAACGCACCATCACCTTCGTCCTCTTTACCGGCGAAGAGCAGGGCGGCATCGGTGCCGACACCTTTGTCAAGAATCACGAAGCGGAACTTTCGAAAATCGATGCCGTGCTGATTCACGACACGGGGACCGGCAAGGTATTCAGCATCGCTCTGGAGAATCTGTGGGACACCGCTCCCCTGATGACCGAGATTTACTTACCGCTGCAGGAGGTCTTCGATCTACAGCCTCTTAGCACGCGCTATTTCGGGTCCTCCGACCATGTCGAGTTTCTGAATAAAGGTGTGCCTGCATATTTCTGCCTTCAGTTGCCGGCGCACTATCGTGAGGCGCATCACAGCCAGACCGATACCTTCGACAAGGTGATCCCCGATCAGATCAACGAGGGTGCGGCTTTTCTGGCCGCATGGGCATGGAATGTTTCCGAAATGCCGGAAGCCCTGCCCCATCACTCAGTGCCGCCTGCGCCGGCGGAATAAGCGGCCTATTCCGCGCGGAGATTCGCCCTCCCGACGAGTCGGCTGTCTCCGCGCTTCTTTGTGATGAACTGGAGACGTTATTAGAGGCTCGACACGATCTCCACTTTGCGACTCTTTACACTGCGCAGCGCCGCGTCAAGAACTAGCTGGTTGCGCAAACCTTCTTCTCCCGGAATTTCAAACTCCCGGCCCTCCTCAATGGCTGCGGCAAAGGCATCGACTTGTGCCGTGTACGCACTGGCGTTAGAAACTTCCCTGCGCTCAATGACCTCAAATGCTCTTCTCAATTCAACAGTGGGCGGCTGTTCGACGCTGAACCCATTCAGCGAAGAAAGCACTCCAGTTTCGCCGGCGACTTCCAGAAACGTTCGATAAGGGCTTCGTGCCGAGACCGAAACCGTAGCCAGCACGCCGCCCTGGAACTCCAGCAGCATTGCTCCCGACGCCTCGACCACCCAATGCTGGTCATAGTGAGCTCGCGCCGAAACCGCGACTACTTCATCGCCCAGAATAAATCGCAGTGTGTCGATACAATGCACGCCGACATCGGCCAATGGCCCTCCCGTGGCAAGAGTGGGGTCGTTGATCCACCTGCGGGTGCTGCCAAGCAAAGGAGCAAGAAAATCGGCTCGCGCGAGCTGTGGCCGGCCAATCGAGCCATCTGCAATCTGACCGCGAATCAGTCGCACACTCTCTTCAAACCGCATGACGTGGGCAACGCCCAGTCTCACGCCGGCTTTGCGAGCAGCGTTGACCATTGCCCGAGCTTCCTCTCCCGTCCTCGCCATTGGCTTCTCACACAGCACCGGTTTGCCGTGACGAACCGCCTCCAACACGTCAGCCTCGTGTAGCGCATCAGGAGTGGCTACAAACACGGCGTCCACCGCGTTCGAGGCGCACAACTCTCGGGCGGAGGCAAATGCATGCTCAATCCCGAACTCCTGCGCCGACTCCTGTGCCAGCCGCAAGTCGCGACGCGACAGCGCGGTCACACGGCAGCGTTGCGCCTTGCGGAAGCCAGGCATCAGCCGTTTCACAGCGTGCCGCCCAAATCCAATAATGCCGAAGCGAATCATATTCTTTGACTCTATTATGAAGTTTCTTTCCGCCGTGGTCGTATGTTGCCGACACCCCTGCTGGACGTCACAATCACCAGATTGCTATCAAAATGAAAAATCAACGTGATTTTTTCTTATACATGCGCGAAACGAAAATGCGCAGCGATTTTATTTGCTTGCCACCATCGGCCGCGGATTGAGCGGCTCGCTGAACTTGTTGTGCTGCTGAGGAGCGTTCGGGATGCACACGCTGCTGCAACGAGACCGATAGTTGTCACAAAAAAGTAATTTATGGAACCTCAATTTGAGTTACAGTAACACTTGCTCTGCGGTCCTAGACCGCAGACGCTAGAAGCCCCGCAGCGAATAGCGAGCCTGCGGGGCTAAACTTTAATTCCTCATCGGGCGCCGGATGCTGGCATACAGCATTTCCCAGACGCGCCTAACTTTACCGGCAAGGGCAGGTGAATTGTCCATCGCGCAGTCGGGAATCAAATCATTGTTCTTGGATGGACCTGCTGGCCGCCTGGAAGCCCTGCTGAATCTGGGTTCTCCTGGTGCGACCCACGCGGGCCTCGTTTGCCACCCTCACCCGCTGGGGGGTGGAACCATGCACAACAAAGTTGTCTTCCATTCCATGAAGGCCCTGAATTCGTTCGGATTTCCGGTGTTGCGCTTCAACTTCCGTGGCACGGGATTGAGCGCCGGTGAGCACGATGAGGGACGCGGTGAGATCGCCGACGTGCATGCTGCGCTCGCTTGGCTGAAGCACGAGTTCCAACTGCCCATCATCTTCGCAGGCTTTTCCTTTGGGGCTGCCACCGGGCTGCGCGCCGCCTGTCCCGATCCGGATGTTCAGGCCCTTATCTCGATCGGTACACCAGTTGAGGCCGAAGGCCGTTTGTACGCCTATTCTTTTTTGCGCGACTGCCGGAAGCCCAAGCTGTTCATCAGCGGCGATCACGATCAATACGGTCCACACCAGGCTTTGGAGACAGTCGTTGCCCAGGCCGCCGATCCTAAAGAACTGGTTTTCGTTCCTGGCGACCACTTCTTCGAGGGCCATCTCATGGAGATGCGCCTTACGCTGGAGAGCTGGCTGCAGGAACTCCTGCACGGCGTGTAGCGGGCCTCCGCTTATAATCTCACCACATGCCCCACTCGCCCCTGTCTCCCGCTGATCCGGCGTCTGAAGCCACGTTGCGCGAAATGCGCGCCCAAGCACGAGAGATGTTCGACCACGCCCTCAGTGAGTGCAGCATCCCGCGAGCGTTCAGCCGCAACCTGCAATATGATCTGCGTTACCTCCGGATTGGCAACGAGATGTACGACCTGAAGAGCTTTGTACAGACGCTTGTTGTTTCCATCGGCAAAGCGGGTCACACTATGGCCGAAGCACTCGCCAGCATCGTGGGCACTGGCCTTACCGGCATTGTCGCTGCTCCCGCAGCTCCGCCTGCCCAGCTTTTCGGCTTTCGCTATTTCATCGGCGGTCATCCTCTTCCTAACGTGGATTCCCTGCGCGCCGGTGATGCGATTCTGAGGCTGCTAAAGTCCCCATCGCCGCAAACCCTGGTCCTATTCCTGATCAGCGGCGGAGCTTCGGCCATTGCCGAAAAACCTATCAGCCCCGACATCTCACTGGCCGACGTCGTCGCAACCTATCGGGCGCTGGTGCATTCTGGAGCTCCTATTGCCGAGATCAATGCTGTCCGCAAACATTTGTCCGCCCTGAAAGGCGGACGCATGGCGCAGATCGCCGTGCCCGCGCACCAAGCCTCGATTCTCGTTTCCGACGTGCCGGAAAACGAACTCGATGCCTTGGCATCGGGACCCACGATGCCCGATACCACCACCGTCAACGACTGCTACGAAATCGCAAGGCGTTACGACATGGCAAGACATTTCCCCTCGCCGGTGCGAGCCCTGTTCGATCGCGAGCGGTTGCAGGAGACGCCGAAGGCCGGCGATCCCGCCTTCGACCGCTCTCACTACACCACGGTCCTGTCAAACGCCACCGCCGTGAATGCCACGGTAGAGCGCGCCGCCTTGGGCGGTTTTGCTGTGGAAATCGACAACGTTTGCGATGACTGGGACTATCAGGAAGCCGCCGATCATCTCTTGGACCGCTTGCGCGAGTTGCGCCGGGGCGTATCGCGAGCCTGCCTGATCTGCGGCGGAGAGGTTACGGTGAAGGTTGGAGCCAAGTCCGGATCGGGTGGCCGTAATCAGCAATTCGCGCTCTACTGTGCCGGGAAAATTGCAGGCGAAAATATAACCGTCCTCAGTGCCGGGACCGACGGCATTGATGGCAACAGTCAGGCGGCAGGGGCAATTGCAGACGGATTAACGGTTGAGCGCGCGCGACGGCAAGGATTGAATGTGAAGGCTGCGTTGGAGCGTTTCGACGCCTTCCCGCTGTTCGATGCGATGGGGGACACTATCATGACTGGGCCGACCGGTAACAATGTTCGCGACCTGCGAATCCTGCTGGCGTACTAACACGGCCGCTCTGCAAACACAAAGGCACGGCGAGCAGCCGTACCTTTTGTGCAGTCACGCCACAAGGAGCGGAGCTGGCGTGATTTTCCGCGGCGACCAACGTCGCCTCTTCACCTCGAGTCAACTCTGGCGGCACGGCCACCTCTCTCTCTGCGAACGTCCAATCGCTGAGTAGGACAATCGCCTTGCTCAGCCTTCAGGCCCGTGATTGCGACGTCGCGCTTCGAGTGTTGACCTATCGGCGGACAGGAACTGCCTAGGAGTCGCTGGTCCGCATCGACCTACCCATCCGCCGATCTAGCGCCATTAGCCAGAGAGTACCGCGGCCAATTCAGGCGGTTGTCACCGAGATGTAAACATTCTGTCCTGTTTTCGTCAAACAGATAAGTCTGCGGCGGGTAACTGCGATGCTGCACGGCCAACGGGCACGATGCCGTACTTGATATCTAGAAATTGCCGGAGCGCCATAGGCAGCACTTCGCTCAGCTCTTGCCAAGTCAGTACTTTGCAGCGCAATCGCATGTCCAGCGGCCGCACTGCTCGCATTACGTTATGCCAACTCTCCAGCAGATCGGGCCGTCGAGCATCCAGCAGGACACAGAAGGCACAGCTGTTGGCAAACGCAGCTAAGACATTGCGGATCAGTTGGTACGAAAGGAACTTGCTTCCAGCTTTCTCCAGCAGGCGGGCGGCAAATATTTTCTGAAAATCGCGATAACCCCGCACCACGGAAACGTCCTTCGCCTGGAAATTCGACTCGGTCAACTTGGCTTCAACCAGAAGATCTCCGAGGCGCATGTCTACCTCGGTTCGATCGGCCTGCCCGCTCTTCAGCGGCACCCGCGCCTTGAATCCAAATTCCGGATGCTGAAGCGGCTCAATACCTAACAACGACGCAACCGTAGCGCTCCCGGCCACGCCCGGATAGCAGAAGATGTTCATCAGTAGAGCGTCGGAGCTGTTGCAGGAATCTAGTTCCTTCCACGCTCGCCCGTCCCGCGGCAAGCAGGTTCGAGCTTGGGCATGCGTCTTACCTAGACGGCGCTGCCAAGTCGCGTGGCTCCGGATCGCCACATAACTCTGGTCGACAAAGTTGCCGTGTCGTATCTCGTCTTCATATGGCGGGTATAAAATTGCCGGCGTGCTGCCCAAGCTCTCCACGTGCAGCAACTTGCCTTCTCTCGCAAAGGCTCGATTCCGCGCACTAAGCTCCCGTCGCAGCTCGCTAACGGAATAACTAGCAGTTAAGCTCATAGAAGGCTCGTGCCGGAGAAGCTTCGACTCAGTATCCGCTCTCGGCGAACACACAGATATCGGAGAAGCGTCGGGTAGTTGGTCTTGGACTGCGTTGCCACACGCGCTATTTTCCCTCGTGCGCCCGGTAGCTGGCACGCAATTCGGAGACAATCTCAGCGGCGGCCTGGCGAGCCTCTTCAAATTTGTTCGGTGGAAACGAGATTGCCCCGACGCGCGCGTGCCCTCCGCCGCCATAGCGTTCGCAAATTTTGGCTAGATTCTCCATCTCGGTCACCGTCGTCCAGGGATTGGATCCGACCGAAACTTTCGTCCGAAAACTGCTCTTACTCAAACCGACGCTGTACACACAATGGGGATGCAGATAGTACGGAACAAACTTGTTGTACCCCTCCAAATCATAGTCCGTAAGATCGAAGAAGATCGTCCCCTCCTCACACTTGGCGCGCTCGCGAAGTATCTCGATCGAGCGGCGGTGGCGTTCCATCAGGGGCGGAATTCGCTCGGCGATCGACGGTTCGGCGATGATCTCCGCCAGCGGTTTGTAGGCCAAAATCTTGATCAAGCCAGGAATGAACTCGGGGTCTTGATTCGACTCGATCAGCATAGTCAGCTTCATGGCCGGAGCTTTCATCTCAACCGCTGACTGGGGATCGTCGTATAAAGCGCCGTCGATGATGTCAGCCCACTCGATCAACTCAGCCACTGGTGCGGGGTTGAAACCAAAGCGCTGCTCGGTCACCGAAGCGATGAATTTCGTGCAGGACCGAAAATCGGGATCGTAGAACTTGGTGTTGCTCAGTTCTTGCTCGAAGTGAGAAGCGTCGTCGGGCGTGAGAAAAGCACTCTGGTGATGATCGAACCACCAGGTGATTCGTGGTGACGAGGAATATTTGAAGTCTACGATGGCGTTTTCGTCGCCGGTGAAATCGCCTTCATTGAAGAGCGCTCCGGCGCGATGGACCAATCCCTGATATTCGAACTCGGCGTGCTTGCGAATGCGCTCGTGGTAAAAGCGCGTGAACAGCGCCGCTGAGCAGGCGCCGTCGAAACACTTATCGTGATAAAAGACTTTGATCCTCACAGGCCCTTTCCGCTGCGGTGAAGCTGTTCAGTATAAAGGACTCGGCTTACCCATGTTGTGGGCAGAATGAAAAGTAAATACAAATGACATTTCCCGGCGGGACTTGTCAAGCGGCAGGCGCGTCCACCGCGGCAGGAGGGCGCAATAAGAGCAGAATGCGCAGGTCCATCACCGCATGGAAGAGCATAGGGAGCAGCAGGCTTCCCGTTATCAGGAACAGCAGGCCGAACAGCAGCCCAATCACGACGGATGACGAGGCTCCACCGGCGCCCTGGTAGAGGTGCTGCAGCCCAAAGATCAACGAAGAGAACAGCAATGCCAGTGTCAGGTTGATCGAAAAAGGAAAGACATGCAGGTAATGCAACAGAAATCCCCGAAACAGAGTCTCTTCGCAGATTCCGGCGGTGATACATAAGAAGCCGAACCACCGGCGCTCTACCCACGTCGCGGGAAGGAAAAAGTTTAAGGACTTGAATGCGTCCGCCGACGAATACTTGCGCGGCTTCTTGGACATGTTTTTCCAGATCGCGATCACCGCCGGCAGCAAAACCAGCGCCATGAAAAGCGCGATCGCAGCTCCCATCAGACAGCGCACCCAGGCATGCCCAAACAACCACGCCGCCTCGCCTGGCAATGGCGTGATGATAAGCAGTGGGCGCAAGCCCACCGCGAGACATGCGATGCCAGTCGCTATCCAGAGCCAGGCGCTGAGCGTCTGGTAATAGCGGATTTTTTGGTCGGATTGAGGGCTTCGCTTCAGCCGGCACGTGTCGTAATAGTCCCAAATGGGCGTCACAACGACGAGGAAGAAGAACAGCAGGTGCTGAACCGCTGTGTCAGCGGTCATATTCGTCATGTTCGCGATTCTCGCCAACAAGTTTATCGGGCCGCCGCTACCTCGACAACTTTGTCGCGGCAAGATCCCCTGGGCTCAAACAGAATGAATCCACCGCGCGAAGTTCGGGCGGAAGTACCGTATGGATAAATCAGGCTCCTGCCTGTTTCTCGGCCATGTCGCCAATTACCGGCAGCTTATAAACCTGGTGCTGATAGGCCTTGATGACCAACAGCAGCCACAGAGCGAGAACGGCAAGGCCGTAAAGCGGCCACATTAGCGCGGCAACAAACCAGCCAATCACCGGCACCAGATGGAAAATTGCGGAGACGATGCTGAGTACGACATCGACGACAACCAATGCCACCGTAACGAACAAGCTTTGAAAGGAATGGAAGCGCACAAAGCGGTTGCGATTGTAGGGGGCGATCAGCAAGAACACGATGGCGGGAATAATCGTGAAATAAGCAAGCGCTCCTGCGACGTTCTCTTCCAAAGGCGCGGCCGAAGCGACTGGAGCACTGTAACCTGCAGCCGGAGGAGGCGGCGGCGCGGCAGCAGAATTTGCGCCGGCGTTGACCTGGCCCACGCCCGCACCACAGTTGGGGCAGAACGCCGCATTATCGGCCGTTTGGGTACCGCACTTGGGACAGAACGCCATTGAAACCTCCCTGATATTGGCTCGAGCCGTTTATTCCGAGTGATGTGTGCCGAGCGACACGTCAGCCGCGTGACACAGCCTGATGTGCCGCGGACAATATCAGAGTAGAGGTCTGGAAGGCAAAGCAAAAATGGGGTGAGCCTCGGGTTAAAGGTTCGACAACCCCAAATTGGCACAGGTCCCAGCCCCAGCGCCTAGAATAGGCCCATGGCAACCAACCCGAGCCCTCCCGTCTTTCTTCAGCCGAACGCTTTGGAACGCGTCTTCAACCGCTTCTTCGGATTCCTGGTTGGCCTCGGCTTGGGTATGAAGCATAACTACCTGCTCGAAGTGCGTGGACGTAAGTCGGGCAAGGTCTATTCAACGCCGATCGATCTGTTGGAAGTCGGCGGCAAGCACTTTCTGGTTGCTCCACGCGGACGCACGCAATGGGTTCGCAACGCGGAAGCCGCAGGAGAGGTCGCGCTCAAGAAGGGACGCTCGCGGGAAAGCTATCGGCTTCGTGCCGTCCCAGACGCCGAGAAGCCCGACTTGCTGAAGGCCTACCTGGACAGCTTCAAGACTGCCGTGCAACGTTACTTCCCGGTGCCCGCCGGTTCTGACGTTTCAGCATTCGTCAGCATCGCAGCGAACTATCCTGTTTTTGAATTGATTGCCTGACCGAGAAGGGTTTTCACGTTCTTTGCTGCAAGAAAAACCGGCGGCTGAGGGCCGCCGGAGCATCTATCTCGCTACCGATTCAGAATCGCCCGGGAATCACCGCAGCATAATCGTCATCCCGGCGTTGCAGCGTAGGACGGTCATCCCCACTATTGGTGGGCTGGCCCTTGTCGCTGTCGGCAGTTTGTGTCCGCCGCAAGGTAGGCTGATTATCTTTCTTGTCCGGAATGGCTTTCTTGCCGTTTTCAAACGCTGCCAGCCGGGTTTTTACTTCGTTGAACTCCGAGGTGTTCACGATATATTCCGGCCGAGGCGGCAGGATTTCGCGAATCTCTTCCTGGCTCTTCAGAATACGATCTGGCGTTGGCGGGTGGCTAGCAAAAGTCTTGGACAGCATTCCCGGCTTCTGCTTTTCCTGGGATTTGATCTTCTCAAAAAACGAAATAAACGACTGAGGGTCGTAGCCCGCTTTGTACATATATTGCAGGCCAAGGTAATCGGCCTGGGCCTCAAAGTCGCGGGAGAACTTCATGAAAGCCACCGGCATTGCCAGGCTCATGGCCGCATTGGCTGCTTCGTAAATGCCCCAACTATTTACGAAGATCAGGGGAATCGACGCCAGGCGAACGTAATTGGAGCGAGTCATTTCGCGCGTGGCATGGCGAAGAACTACGTGGGAGATCTCGTGCGCCATCACGCCGGCCAGTTCCGCCTCACCATCGGCGGCCAGAATCAGTCCGCTGTTCACGTAGAAAAATCCACCCGGCAGGGCGAAAGCGTTGATGTCGTCGGAATCGATAACCTTGATGGTGAACGGCACTTTCGCATCGGAGTTGCGGACCAGATTCTGCCCAACCCGGTTGACGTACTCATTCACTACCGGGTCTTGGATCATGCGGGCGCTCTGCTCGACCATCATGGCGTACTGTTTGCCCATCTTGATGTCGGTATCGATGCCGTACCAATCGCCCATGCTCTTTCCAATCGAGCCCACCTTGCGGTCGCCGATGTCCTCGACGTCGTTCACACCCTTATCGTGGGTTGCCTTGGGAGCCGTCGCCGTAGGAGTGGTGGCAGCGCTGTCAGCCGCAGGTGTGGTTTGATCTGTGCTTGCCGCGGGCTGTGTCTGGTCGGACTGGGTCGCCGGCGATTGGGTTGAAGTTTGCGATTGCGTACTGTCCTGCGCCAACGACGGACGAGCGAAGCTGGCACTCAGCACGAATACGATCGCAGCTGCGAGAGCACGAGACTTCATGGGAAACTCCAGTGCCGGAAAGCTGATTGCACCTTGCCAGGGTGCTTCTTGCGGCCATTATATGCTTGGAACGCCTTTGTCACACATTAGTTAGCCAGGGTCTAAAGATTTTTTCGCGCCAGGCGTGGGACGAAATGCGCGGTCCACAACCCGCACCTGTCGAATCCGGGGTAGAATGAGCGTTTCGTCCCAGGAGGCAGGACCTTATGGCTACAGTGACATCCTCGCAAAAAATTCTTAAGCGAGTTTCGATTGACGATTTTATTGGCGGATTGCGCAAGTTATCCGAGGAGGATTTCACCGGAGTGCAGGGCACGCTCGCCTACCTGCGCGCTAATCCCGTAGATCCTGAATCACTGCAGCGCTATCTGTTCTGGGACGCGCAGCACTACACTCGCAACCTGATCGACAAGACCGAACTCTACGAATTGCTGGCAATCTGCTGGGAGGTTGGGCAGCGCAGCTCTATTCACAACCACAAGGGACAGAATTGCTGGATGGCTGCACCTCTCGGGCGGCTGGCCGTTCAGAACTACAAATTGCTTTCCGAAGACTTGGCTGCGCATCACTGCAACATCGTCCCTACCGACGCGGTAGAGATCACCGCGGAAAATCCAGTTGCGGTTGACCCTCTAAATCCCGTCCACGACGTGCGAAACCCGAAAGAATGGGCTACTCGAGCGGTTACCTTGCACGTTTACTCTCGGCCGTTCGACTCCTGCATCGTATATTCCGTGGATCAATGCAGCTGTGGCGAGATCGGTCTGCAGTACACGTCGCAGTATGGAAAGCTGTGCTGAGGGCAGCGGTGAGCTTTCAGCATCTACTCAATGCAGCGCGAAGAGGTATAGCCCAAGGCAACAATCCTGGCTAATTCAAGTGGCCCATCTATATTCCGCGTTTAGTTCTGAACCGTTTTCGTCGGCGCTTTGGCCGGCGACGCATCATCCGGGTCACTCAGGATTTCAATAATCGTAGCTCTCCACTCTCCATCGCTTCCCTGCTCAGCCGTGATCCGAACTTCCGCGCCAACCTTCACAGCGTCCTGCGGATTGCGCGAGCGTTTCGCCGCCGGAACGTCTTCGTCATATTCCACTTGGGCGTGCGAGATTTCCACCCGCCTCACCATTCCGTTGCGGGCCTGGACGTAGATCCAGTTTCTTTCCGCGCTGGCGTGCGGACCCTCCACGACCTTGCCGCGAAAGGAGCCCGGTGTTCCTGCATATACAACGGTGGATAACAAGATGGTCAGCGGTAGAAGATGGAGCCAACGGCGAACGCGAAGCATGTTATTTTCGATGCAGAAACCGGCCTAGACGCGGTGATGCAGTTATGGGGCGCTCCTGGCCCGCATAGGCGATCCGGGCCCTCGCAGTGCCGATATCCACTCCGTCCCGCGAACATCCGGGATGGTCGCGGATCACAAGTGGCAGTTCACGCGAACGATATAATCAATGCCGTCGGGCGATGACTGGCCTTCGCTGAGGCTCAAACAAGTCTCAAAAGGGCTCGTCGCTCGAAAAACGGGGGACCATTTTTCAATCATTCCGGCGCCACAAGATCCCTGTTCTCCGTGCCTCCGTGGTGAAAAGACTTTCTCTTAGGCAGGTCTGTTATGACAGTCATTAAACAAGACGATCTTATCCAGAGTGTTGCTGACGCTCTGCAATACATTTCCTACTATCATCCGGTCGACTTCATTCGCAGCCTGACCAGCGCGTACGAAAAAGAACAGTCGCCCGCCGCTCGTGACGCCATCGCACAGTTGCTTATCAACTCGCGCATGTGCGCCGAGGGCCATCGTCCTATTTGCCAGGACACCGGCATTGTGACCGTCTTTCTCAAGGTCGGAATGAACGTGCAGTGGGACGCCACCATGAGTGTCGAAGACATGGTCAACGAAGGTGTTCGCCGTGCCTATCTGCACGAGCACAATAAACTGCGCGCCAGCGTGCTGGCCGATCCCGCAGGAGCTCGCAAGAATACCAAAGACAACACTCCCGCCGTGATCAACATGACCATCGTTCCCGGCGACACGCTGGAGGTAATCGTCGCGGCCAAAGGCGGCGGATCGGAAGCCAAGTCGAAGTTCGCCATGCTGAATCCGTCAGACTCAATCGTGGACTGGGTGCTGAAGACGGTTCCTACCATGGGTGCGGGATGGTGCCCGCCGGGGATTATCGGCATCGGCATTGGCGGCACGGCGGAAAAAGCCATGCTGCTCGCCAAGGAGTCCCTCATGGAGCCGATCGACATTCAGGACTTGATCGCGCGTGGCCCGAAGGGTACGGCGGAAGAGTTGCGGGTCGAGCTTTATAAGAAGATCAATGCGCTGGGTATCGGCGCGCAAGGGCTGGGCGGATTGACTACGGTGCTCGACGTCAAAGTGAAGGACTATCCCACCCACGCCGCCAACCTGCCGATTGCGATGATTCCCAACTGCGCGGCGACACGTCACGTGCACTTCGTGCTCGACGGCACCGGGCCGGTCGAGTTGAAAGCGCCTTCGCTCAAAGACTGGCCAACCCTGACCTACAATCCGGCGGGCGCACGTCGTGTCAACCTCGATACCGTTACCCGCGAAGACGTGGCCACATGGAAAACTGGCGAGGTCATTCTGCTTAGCGGCAAACTGCTGACCGGTCGCGATGCTGCCCACAAGCGCATGACCGAGATGCTGTCGCGCAAAGAAGCGCTTCCAGTCGACTTCACCAATCGCTTTATCTATTACGTGGGACCGGTTGATCCAGTTAGAGATGAAGTGGTCGGCCCTGCCGGGCCAACGACTGCCACTCGTATGGACAAATTCACTCGCCAGATGCTGAACGAGACTGGCCTGCTCGGCATGGTCGGCAAGTCCGAACGCGGTCCGACGGCCATCGAAGCCATTCGCGACCACAAGGCGGTTTACCTGATGGCGGTCGGCGGCGCGGCCTATTTGGTGTCGAAGGCGATCAAGAAATCGCGCGTGTTGGGCTTCGCCGATCTGGGCATGGAAGCCATCTACGAATTCGAGGTGGAAGACATGCCGGTCACGGTCGCAGTCGACGTGAATGGCAATTCCGTGCACGAGAGCGGGCCAAAAGAATGGCAAGCCAAGATCGCCGAGTTGGTGGAAATTAGTTGAAGTCCTAAGCACCGCAGTTCAGCGATCATGTGGAACGCAAAGTTCATCATCAGGCTGATTGCCGGCGTCATTTGGAACATGGCGATTTTCGGAGGTCTGATGTTCGGGGTGGCGGGCACGCTGCATTGGGGCCGCGCGTGGTGGTTCCTTGCAGTGATACTGGTTCTGGCTGTCGTTAGCATGGTGACAGTGTTTTCGGGCGATCCGGATCTGCTTAAGGAACGCTTCAAGGGGCCCATCCAGAAAGGTCAGCCGCCTGCCGACCGCGTCCTGGTGATCGCTCTGTTGATCGCCTATCTTGTTTTCGTAGCCTTCATCCCGATCGATGTCTTTCGCCTCCGCTTCCTGCCTCAACCCGGCCTCCTAATCTCCTTGTTCGGTCTTATTCTGTTTATCGCCGGTTGGTGCATCATGTCGCTGGCGATGAAAGCCAATACCTTCGCTGCGCCGGTGGTGCGCCACCAGGCCGAGCGGCAACAGAAAGTGATCGATAGCGGCGTCTATCGCACTGTCAGGCATCCTATGTATGCCGGCGCCATCCTGTTTTTTGTTGGCATGCCTTTGTGGCTGGGTTCTTATGCCGCCACGTTGCTGGCCATCGTTCCGATTACTGTGCTGGCTGTGCGTATCGTTTTCGAGGAGCAGTTCCTTCGCCGTGAGCTGGCGGGATACGATTCTTATACGCAGAGGGTCCGCTACAGATTGGTGCCCTACCTCTGGTAAATTCCACGGTGCGAACGAAACCTAGTGATTACGCCTGTGCTAATCTCAGCGCGGGCAGCCTACTCCGCTCACCCAGGTGATCGCGTTTGACCGACGGCACAGCACCGCAGCTTGCACCCATGGGACCAACCCGGCTCGAATCTCCTTCGCAACCACCGGAAGATTTGCGGGCCGCACTGGAGGGGTTTTGCCGGGCAGACAGCCTGCGTCAGCGCTCCACAGCCTTCGTCCAGCTGGTGCGCTGGACGCGCGCAGGTCGCCGCAAGGGAATGGAGCCGCCGCGCCTGCTTGCCCTGGTTCAGCTTCTTGAGAGCGACGGTGATTTACGCCAACGGGTTCAGGAGTCGTTGGGACAATTGCTCAGCGAACTCGACTGCCTCTCGCTGTTCGCCGAAGCCGGACTTCCCTCGGTCCATCCGTTCCTCACTGAGATTGTTCAACGTACAGTAGCCAGAATCATCCCGTCGGCACGTCAGGATTCAGATGCGCGCAAGCTGCTGAGTGACCTCTACTCGTCGGAGCAGTATGCGCGACAGTTTGCGGCGATTACGCCGGTGCTATTCGCACGTCTCACCAGCGCGCTCACGCCGGCCGATGAGGCGGCCTTCTGGCACCGCCAGGAGCACGACTTGGAAGAGGCGCTACGACTGCTGGCATCGCGAATCAGCGGCTTGGGACTTCAGCCTGAAATGCGAGAACGCTCGAGTCCTGCGCGCATCGCTCGTTCTCCGTTCTACGAACTGGTGCTGAAGACGGAAGAGCTGATCGCATCGAGTTCCAGTGCCGGGGCTGCGGAAATTCTCGATGCCTGGAAGCAGGTAGTTGCCCGTTGCCGCGCCGAAATGGAAGTGGTTTACGAACACATGGAGTCGGCCGGAATCAGTGTCGAACTGGTCTTCGATCTGAAAATCCTGCAAGCCTGCCTGGCAAGAATGGAGAACATTGCCAAGGTCGTGAGCGCCCCCGATCCCCAGGAACGGCTGGCATGTGTACACACGCTACTGGTGCGCTTGATCGTAGGCAACGTCGCCGACAAACGAATCTCTTCGCTGCTGCGTGAGAACCTCAACCTCCTGGCGCGGAAGGTGGTAGACCGAACCGGCGACAGCGGCGAACACTATATCGCCAACAGTAAGCCGGAGTACTGGCTGATGTGGAGGGCGGCAATCGGCGGCGGACTGCTGACAGTGCTAACGGCTGCCTTTAAGCTGCGCATTATCGAGGCTCATCTGCCTCCCTTCGTCGAGGGCTTGGCCAGCGGAACTAACTATGCTGTCAGCTTCGTGTTGTTGCAGATCTTCGGACTGGTACTGGCAACCAAGCAGCCTGCAGCCACGGCCGCGGCTTTTGCGCGAATCATCCGCGATAACCGCGGCGATCAACGATCGAGTAAGCTCACTGATTTCGTTGCCCGCATCACCAGCACGCAACTGGCAGCCGCTATCGGCAACGTTGTCGCGGTGTCGGCCGGCGCCGTGCTGTTCGAATTGCTGTGGCGAGTGATCTTCCGAGAATCGTATTTGCCCGAGTTAAGCGCAACCCACGTCTACGACACTTTGAATCCCTTCGCCTCCGGAACCGCACTCTACGCGATCGAAACCGGAGTGATTCTGTGGTTGGCTGCCTTGGCAGGAGGCTGGCTGGAGAACGCGGCGGTTTACTACCGCCTGGCGGATGCGGTAGCGCAACACCCACTCAGCTCAAGAATGGGCGACAAGTTTTCGCGAAAATTGTCACGCATCGTGAAGCACAACATCGGTGGCTGGTCGACCAGCATTGTCCTGGGCTATCTGCTGGGCTTTGCGCCGGTTCTGGGAGAATTCTTCGGACTGCCGATTGACGTAAGGCACGTCACGCTTTCCAGTGGCACGCTGGCTTTGGCGGCAGCGCGCTTTGGAACTGCCAGCCTGGGCAATCGCTGGTTCTATCATGCTACGGTTGGGATAGCCGTCATCTTCGTCTTGAACTTATTCGTGAGTTTTACGATCGCGGCGTTCGTGGCACTTCGGGCGTACGATGTTGGCCCCAGAGAGCAATGGAGTATTCTGCGCTTCCTGGTCCAACACGCGGTCCGCAATCCATTGCGCTTCGTCGTGCCCGCGTTCGGCCGCGAAAAACCCGAAAACGCTGACATCGAAAGTGTCGTGTCGTGACCAGGCGTGACTTGAGCGGGCGCGGTTTTGCGATGAAGCGAGCCTGGCTCCTAAGTCATCTGTAACTACGGAGAACGCTTTCATGTCCGAGACCACCAAATCGACCCGCACGGAGAAAGATTCGCTCGGCCATAAGGAAATCCCTGGCCACGTCTACTACGGCATCCAGACAGCGCGCGCAGTCGAGAACTATCCCATCAGCGGGTTGCGCGCTCATCCCACACTCATTCGTGCGATTGCCATGGTGAAAGAAGCCGCCGCCCTCGCCAATCGCGAACTGGGCCTGGTCGATGACAAGACCGCCAACGCCATCGTCCAGGCTGCCAAGGAAGTTCAGCAGGGCAAGTGGGACGAGCATTTTGTGGTCGACGTCTTTCAGGCGGGCGCCGGCGTCAGCTTTCACATGAACAGCAACGAGGTGATAGCCAATCGCGCATCGGAGCTTTTGGGCGGAACACTCGGCGAGTACAAACACGTTCATCCCAACGATCACGTCAACTACGGGCAATCCACCAACGATGTCTTTCCTACCGCCATGCGCCTGGCGACACTGCTGGAGCTTGAGAAGCTTTATACCGCGCTCGATAATTTCGCCGCCGCCTTAGCGCAAAAGGGCGAAGAATTTCATCCTGTTCTGAAGTCGGGACGCACCCACATGCAAGACGCGGTTCCAATGCGGCTGGGCCAGGAGTTCACGGCTTATGCCGCGGCGATTAAGCGGGCAAGAAAATCCATTCAGGACCAGTCCGACTTACTGCGTGAGATCGGGCTTGGCGGGTCGGCGGTGGGCACCGGGATCAACACACATCCCGGATATCGCAAGACTGCGATCGTGAACCTGGCGACGATCTCTGGACAAAAGCTGCACGTCATCGACGACATGCGCTACGCCATGCAATCCAATCTGGCAATGTCGAGCGTGAGTTCCGGGCTGCGCAACCTGGCGCTGGAAGTGATTCGCATTTCCAACGATCTGCGCTTGCTCGCATCAGGCCCGAATACCGGGTTGGGCGAAATCAACCTGCCCGCGTTGCAACCCGGCTCATCGATCATGCCCGGCAAGATCAATCCGGTGATGCCCGAGCTGGCGGCGATGGTTTCGTTCCAGGTTGTCGGCTATGACACGGCGGTGGCGCTGGCGGTGCAGGCGGGACAACTCGAGCTCAACGTCATGATGCCGACCATGGCCTACAGCGTGCTTACTTCTATTACGATCATGACCAATATGCTGCGCCAGTTCGCCGAGTTCTGCATCAAGGGAATCACGGTGAACGAGCAACGCACCAACTACTACGTACAGAGCACGGTATCGCTGGCGACGGCGCTGAATCCATACATTGGCTATGCCAAAGCGGCAGAGATTGCGAAGGAGTCGGTGAAGACTGGAAAGTCGATCATCGAGATCGCGCGCGCACGCGGCGATCTGACGGAAGAGCAGATCAAGGAAATCCTGGATCCCGCACGGATGACCGAACCAGTGATGCCTCTGGACGCCGCAAAAGAGCGGGAGAAGATCAAGGGCAGGGGTTAGGGACCGGGGGCTAGGGATTGGCTCGCGACACACCTACAGGATTTCTTGCTCTGTGACGAGTTACACCGGTGCTGGTGCGTTAATGACCAAGTCGATGGTCGTGGGATGCAGCAACGTATTGTGAATCAGGCAGCGATGAACCGCGTCCTCAAGACCTTTCAGGTGGCTGTCTTCAATCCCGGATGGAATCTCCAGCTCGATTTTGAAGTTGTCCAAGCGGAATGGACCCTTCACCTTGTCGGCGGTAACGCGGACCTTCACGCCTTCCCTCAAAATTCCATTTCGCTTGAGATAATCCACTGCATAAAAAGCCGCGCATGATCCAAGCGATGCCAGCAAGAGTTCCGGCGGCGTCATGCCTTCATCGTCCCCGTTGCTATCCAGTGGCTGATCGCAAATCACCGTATGCTGCCGGGCTTTGATCTCGAACTGCACCGCTCCCAGATGTTCTACCTGAATTTCCATGATGATTGCTCCAATCGCGATCCGCGCCTGCTCAAGACGAACAGCCGCTATCCCTGTTTCCGTTGTGGCGGCGGAGTAAGCGCCGCGTCCAGATGCTTGCGAACTTTGTCTCGCGCCCGATAAAGGCGCGACTTCATCGCCGGCAACGATAGTCCCAGCCTGGCAGCAGTTTCCTCACCGGTCACTTCGTCCAAGTCGCGCAGCTCGTACACCTCGCGTTCAGATTGAGGGAGAGATTCAACGGCTTGCCGCAACAACTGCTTCATCTGCTGCGTTGCCGTCTGCACGTCAGGCCCGGCGCCTCCCGCTGCAAGCTCCGCGCCCTCGGCCTCCATGGCAGAGAGTTGCATGATCGGAAGCAATGCTTCGTGTTGCTTCAGCTGCCAGCAAACCCGCCGGCCGATCTGTGCCAGCCACGCGCGGAAGGATGCTGCGTCACGTAGCTGCCCAAGATTGCGATATGCCTTCAGCAAAGCCTCGATCAGCACATCTTCGGCATCTTCGCGGTTGCCGCAGGCACGAATCATCTGGCGATAAACTGCGTCTTTGTGTTCGTTGGCCAGCGCCTCGAAATCCATGCTTTCATTTTGAACCGATACTTGCCATTCCTGAGCGACATTGCGCACCTGCCGATGTGACGGCGGTCGCTGTAACCTTCCCCTGACGATTCCACGGCATCTTGGCAAGCAGGACCGCCATCCCGCAAATGTTGGTGGCCCCGGCAAACGTCAAACCCGCGCCTACAAACATTGCCAGGTACACCCAGGTCAAATTAACGAGTACCGCCAGCAACGTGGCGACTAAGACGATCAATCCGGCGGCGAGCCGGACCTGGCGCTCCAGCGTCCAGCGGCACGGAGCGCATGTCATTAGGGGAAGCCCAGCCTTTCGCCAGGCTGCCGTACCCCCGGAAAGCACAGACACTGGCTGCGTGTTTTCCAGCCAACCGGCAACGATACGGGCACGTGAGCCGGCCTCGCATATCAGGACGACAGGTCCGCTGCCGATGTCGGCCATGCGGAGCTCGACCTGCTCCATTGGCACGTTGACGGCGCCTGGTATATGTCCGGCAGAGAATTCGGCGGCTGAGCGAACGTCAATGAGTTTTCCGTAGGTTTCAGGGTTTTGGCTAAGGCTTTCCGAGCTCACGGCAGAAATCATGTTTTCTTCCTCTATTAGGGAAGAGCGGGCATTTGGAAACAAGGATTCCGGCAAGGAAAAATAACTGAAGCTTCGCCACGGACAGGCGCCCCAGAGAAGGCCGCAGAATTAGTAGCTTAGACTTCAGGGCGGATAGCTAACCGCGCTACTTTCGGTAAATCACTTTCCCCGCGCGGATGGTGTAGTCCACTTTGGCGAAGTTGCGAACATCTTTAGCAGGATCGTCACTGAGCACGACCAGGTCGGCATTGGCGCCTTCCGACACCGCTCCAGTGTGACCGGCTTTAAAGAACGTAGCCGGATTGGTGGTAAGCGATGCCAGAATGTCGTGCCAGCTCATACCGCTCCTGGCCATCAGGACGTACTCTTCTGTCGTGTCGTAATGCTGAGTGTAGCCAACGTCGGTGCCGAAGAGCACGGTCCCGCCCTGATCGAAGAAGGCTTTAAGCTCGTCCACGCCCGACTGCACGAACTGCCGCTCGTCTTCGGCGGAGGCGTGCTCCTTCTCCAGTTCGACCTCCCACAACGTGAGAGTTGGAATAAGCGCGGTATGCTGCGCTTTCATCCTGGCGAGTTCCTCCGGCGTGTAGGCATTCTCAATCGGGATGGTGTGGGCCAGAATATCCACTCCCGAGGCCAGCGCATTGTCTGTACCGACATGATTGGAGGGATGGGCAAACACCGGCTTGCCCTGCGCATGTGCCACCTCTACGGCTGCGCGAGCTACGTCGGCGGGCATAGGCGTGATCTTCCCGTGTCCCATGATGGAGCCGGTGAAGAGCTTGATGCCGTCGCCGCCCATCGCCAGTGACTGCTTCGCGAGCCGAGCGGCGTCGGCAGGCGTTGCGGCCTCAAACTGCTTGAGCTGCGCGGCGATTTCCCGGGGGACATAAACCGGAATACCATTCTCGGGAAGGATAGTGCCGGCGGTCGTATAAATTCTGGGGCCGGGAACTTCCCCGGCGTCAACCCGCTTGCGCAACGGAATCGTGTCATACGGATTCGAGCCGATATCAAAGACTGACGTAAATCCCCATTTGGTCAGCATCTCCTGCATGTGCTGCTCCAGCTTGTCGGCTGGAGCGCTAGCGGCGCCGTTCCAAACTTCTTCCGTGAAATGAACATGGCTGTTCCAGAACCCGGCGGTGATCACCTTTCCAGTGCAATCAATGGCCTGCGCGGAGCCAGGCAACTTCACCTTGCCGCGCTTACCAATCTGCGCGATTTTGCCATCCCGGATCAGGATCACGGCGTCTTCGATAGGAGCATCCGTTGGAGTGGCATACACTTTTGCGCCCACAAGCGCGACGACGTCAGAGCCGGCACTCGACTT
The DNA here is from genome assembly GCA_963833305.1 of uncultured Acidobacteriaceae bacterium. GTDB lineage: Bacteria > Acidobacteriota > Terriglobia > Terriglobales > Acidobacteriaceae > Bog-257. The sequence continues at coordinate 275,221 of CAWHXN010000012.1, forward strand.
CTGGGAGGATGAGGAGCTCGAAGCAGCCGGAATGGCAAGCAATAGGAATGCGAGGGCTGGAAGCAGCAAAAAGCGATGCCGTGGGTCACGCATGGCTCAAGATACGTGGGACCGTTCCGGTTTGTTCACTGGCTAGAACGCCCAGCGCAGCAGCGTTGCTCCAGAGGTAAATCCTGCGCCCACAGCTGCCAGCAACACCAGATTTCCCTTCTTCAGCTTGCCTTCGTCGATGGCGGTCTTCATGGCCAGCGGAATGGTTCCAGCCGTGGTGTTGCCGAAGCGGTCGATGTTGATGATGACCTTCTCCAGCGGCATTTTCAGGCGTTCGGCAGTTGCCATGATAATGCGCTTGTTGGCCTGGTGGGCGACAAAGCAATCCACATCCTTGCCGGTGAGACCATTGTTCTGCAGAACTCGCTCGGTCATTTCCGACATCTTCTTCACTGCGTACTTGAACACCTGCTGCCCGTCCTGATGGATGTAATGCATCTTCTGATCGACGGTTTCGTGCGAAGCCGGATTCAGGCTGCCTCCGCCCGGCATATAAAGGTATTGCCCACCCATGCCTTCCATCTGCGCTTCCATGGCCAGGATTCCATAGTCTTCGCCCTCTTCAGCAGGCTCGAGCAGAACCGCTCCGGCGCCGTCTCCGAAAATGATGCACACCGCGCGGTCGGTGAAATCGGTCATGGAGGAATTCACGTCGGACCCGATTACCAGCACTTTCTTATAACGGCCCGATTCGATGAACTGCGCGCCCGTATTGAGTGCGTAGACGAAACCAGAGCATCCGGCCGAGACATCGAAGCCCCAGGTACGATGAATGCCCAGCTTGTGCTGCACCAGGCAAGCCGTGGACGGATACATCATGTCGGGAGTAACAGTGCCGACGACAATGAGATCGATCTCCTGCAGATCGAACGGATGGGACTTCTGCAGGTTCTTGACTGCTTCTACGGCCAGATCGCTGGCGGCAACGCCCTTATCCACCAGGTGACGTTCGCGGATACCGGTGCGATCGAGTATCCACTGGTCGGTAGTGTCGACCATTTTCTCCAGATCTTGGTTCGTTAGGACGCGAGGCGGGACGTAAGTGCCGATAGCAGTAATTTTGGCGCGAGGACCGTTTGCCAATAGAGTTCTCCAATATGAATAACCATTCATTCTGCAGGATATAGAACGGAAAGTCTATTAGAGGCCGCTGTTCGCTATTCGCTTGAACCACCGAATACGATTCTCGGTATGAGGATTATCCACGGTGACGCAGAGGAGATGGAAAATTCGCCCAAGCAGTTGGCCAGCCAAGGTATAGGGCGAAGAGCAAAAGGCGAAGAGCGAAAAGCAGCTTTAAAAAGCCAGGCGCCAGTTGACCGCTGCACACGCACTGGCCTGCTACCGTTGCTTCCTTCCGGACCTGGCGGGATTCACAAGATTGCGTTGCGCGGGACCAGCGCCCGACAGATTTCAATATAGCATCCCTTTGCTGCCCTGTGCTGGATGTGGAATGCGCTCGCAACTTGCCGGCCTGGAAGGGCGAGAGTTGTCCTGAATAATGGTAAAATCAAGGGATTGCATGCAGCCGAAAATCGATTCTGTAGCCGTGCTGGACGCTGTTGACGAGCGGCCAGGTCCCGCTACTCCCAAGAAAATAGGATTTGTCAGCCTGGGCTGTCCCAAGAATCTGGTGGACAGCGAGGTGATGATGGGGCTGCTTTCGCAAGGGGGCGCCCAGATCACGGCGCACGCCGAAGATGCCGACATCATCGTTGTGAACACCTGCTCGTTCATCGATTCGGCCAAGCAGGAATCGGTCGACACGATCCTGGAGATGGCGCGGCACAAGACCGAAGGACGCGCCCAGAAACTGATCGTTGCCGGATGCCTGGTGGAGCGCTACCGCACCGAGATCCAGAAGAACATTCCTGAAGTTGATGCCGTTGTCGGTACCGGCGAATTGCAGCAGATTCTGAGGGCTGCGGGAATCCAACCGCCAAGCGCGGCCTCTGACTCGGCGTTCGTAATTCTGGGCGCACGTCCTGAAGGTGAGGCTCGCGAGGCAGCGGGACGGTTCTCGAAAGAAGGCTGGGATGGCGCGATCGCCGATCTGCCGAATTATCTTTACGACGAGAATACGCCCCGCGTACTGGCGACCCCGAAGTATTCGGCGTACATCAAGATTGCCGAGGGCTGCGATCATCCCTGCTCGTTCTGCATCATTCCGCAATTGCGTGGCAAGTTTCGTTCGCGGCGATTTGAGTCTGTGATTGCCGAGGCCGAGCGACTGGCCCAGCAAGGGGTTCGTGAGGTTACGCTGATCGGGCAAGACACGACCTGCTACGGCGAAGATTTCGGATTGAAAGATGGACTGGCGTTGCTGTTGGAGCGGTTGGCGGGAATTGAAGACTTGCGCTGGGTGCGGTTCCTGTACGCTTATCCCAACAAGATCACGGGCAAGCTGCTGGAAACGATCGCCGCCCACGAGAAGATTTGCTCCTACATCGACGTTCCATTGCAGCACGCTTCGCCCAATGTTCTGAAGCGAATGAAGCGCGGAGCCGGAGCGGAAATCTTCCTGCGCTCAATCGAGAAGATGCGGCGCGAGATTCCCGGTCTGACGTTGCGGACATCATTCATCGTCGGCTTCCCCGGCGAAACTGAGCAAGACTTCGAATTGCTCTGCCAGTTCGTACGCGAGGCGCAGTTCGACTGGCTGGGCGTATTCGGCTACTCGGATGAGGACGGCGCGAAGGCCTTCGACCTGGGAGACAAAGTTGCCTCCGCGAGAGATCGAGCGGCGGCGTAAGAAACTGATGTCGCTACAGAAACAGATCAGCCGCAAGAAAAAGCGCGCTCTGGTGGGCCTGCAATTTGATCTGCTGCTGGAAGGGCCTTCGGCGGAGACAGACTTGCTGTGGGAAGGCCGCACCGCGATGCACGCGCCTGAAATCGACGGTACCGTGTACATCAACGATATTGGTGATCGAGAAGATGTAGCGCGAAGGCGAGTTCTACCGCTGCGAGATCACGGAAGCGCACGACTACGATCTGGTGGCGAAGATTTTGTAGCGGTTAGCATTCGGCATTCAGACATGGGTACCAGCTTTGCAAGGCTCTCGTTCCATGCAGACCTTCGACCAGTTTCACGATGGCTTTTTTGACGGAGTATGGACTGACAGCGAACGCGTGCAGATTTGTTTGCGAACTGTCGACAACGAGCGATTCACCGCCACAATCGATGGAATCGTGGCTCTGAATGTAAGCGGATTCAGAGCGGGAAACATTATCTTCGATGTTTCAGTATTGAATCATAGTGAAGTTACGCCTGAACACATCGAGGAACTGTACGAGCTGCCGGAAACTGACGCAGGCGACAAACACCGTACGAAATTGCTCGAAGATGTAAGCACCAAAAAGCTGATGCTATTGCAGATCAGTCCATCCTATGGCGCGAGCTGTGTGGCCCTGGGCCGAGCAGTCAACTTAGTGGAGAATACACCACGACTCTCCTGACAGCCGGCAACTGACAACTGCCTTATGAAGAAACGCACCACAAGTCTTCGCTGTCCAACCTGCAGAAAGCTTGTGCTGGCTTCCGATCCCGAGTTTCCCTTCTGCAGCGAGCGCTGCCGTATCATCGATCTTGGCAAGTGGGCCAGCGGCGGCTACGTCATCTCCACACCGCTGAACGACCCGGAGACGGACGATTCCAACTATCCGAATGAACGAACCAAGAAGCACTGAGCCGGCGCCGGCCAAATCGACTGCTCCGGTTTGGGCTACCATGGTTGCAACCTTCTTCGGGGCAGGGCGCTTGCATCCGGGCCCGGGCACGTGGGGATCGCTGGCAACGGTTTTGCTTTGGTGGCTGCTGGCATCGCACCTCCCGCCCTCGGCGCGCATCCCAGTCATTATTGTTTTGATCGCGGCTGTGGTGGCTATCGGCATCCCCGCGGCGACCCTGGAAGCGCGCGGTTGCGGAAAGAAAGATCCCCGGCATGTGGTGATCGACGAAGTCGCGGGGCAGTTGGTAACGCTGGTCGCCTGTCCCATCATGTGGCAAGCGCTGCTGGCCGGCTTTATACTTTTTCGTGTATTCGACATTACCAAGCCGCCGCCGATCCGCAGGCTGGAAAAACTGCCCGAAGGGACGGGTATTGTGGTGGATGATCTGGGGGCAGGAATTTACGGGTTGATCGTTTTGCAGGTGTTGTTGCACTTTGGGGTTCTTCGCTGAGGTAGCATTGTGCCTCGACATTGGTACCATCCCTACGGGACTCGAATCGATTATCCAGCTTACCCAGCACTGCGCCTCCGGCTCCATGCTGGGCTAAGCTATTTCGCCCCTGAAGAGCTTGATTTCCGACGGATACATTCCGGCGGCGAATTGTGACTTTGATTTTCTCGCAAACGACTCGTGCCTTAAGCGCCGGCTGCGCTGACTAATCCGATGATGGATCGAAAGACCGGAACAAAAAACGTGAACGGCAATCCGCACATCGATTCCATCGATCCTGGCTATGCTTTGCCCGGTGGCGAGGTTCGCATCATCGGCAGAGGCCTTCGTCCGCCTGAACTGCGGCGGCCTCAAGTGCGCTTTGGGGACGTAGATGGTTCGGTCATTATCGGTTCCGACCAGTTCATCGTGGCGCGGGTTCCGGAAGGCGCGGCATCGGGCGACGTTGTGGTCTCGATCAACGGCAACCGGAGCAATCCCAGCGAGGTAGGGATCGCCGTCCCGATCGCGGAGAACTTGCATCCGGTCACGAATCCAACGGTGGATTCGGCAGGCAACATCTATGTCACGTTCTCCGGCTCCCGGGGACAGAAAGTTCCAGTCGCCATCTATCGCATCGACAACAGCTATAACGTGAAGCCGTTCCTGCACGAGATGATGAACGCTACGGGCATGGCGTTCGACCGCGCCGGAAGCCTGTACGTCTCCTCACGTTTTGATGGAACGGTGTATCGTGTCGCGCAGAATGGAACCATGACGTCGTACGCCGAGGGCATGGGAGTGGCAACGGGCATCGCGTTTGACCGGCAAGGAAATCTATACGTCGGCGATCGCAGCGGAACGATATTCAAAATTGGGCGAGACCGCCAGATCTTCGTCTTTGCCATGATTGAACCCAGCGTGTCGGCCTATCACCTTGCGTTTGGGAACGGCGGAAATCTTTACGTTACCGGACCGACGACATCAAGCTTCGATGCCGTTCATCAGATCGACCCGCATGGGGAAGTCAGCGTGTTCTATCGCGGACTGGGCCGTCCGCAAGGGTTGGCGGCGGATGTCGAGGGCAATCTTTATGTCGCAGCTTCACTCAACGGTCGACGCGGCATCGTGAAAGTTACACCCGCGGGCCAAGCTTCGCTGGTGATCTCGGGACACAACCTCGTTGGGCTGGCTTTCGCGCCCAGCGGCTCAGCAGTACTGGCAACCACCAGCGGCGTGCATCACTTGTCATGGAATGTTACGGGGCGTTCGCTTCTTCCCGAGAGTTAGTGGTCGGCAAGAACTGCCCCTTTAGCGCATCCCTAATTCTCGTCATCGACCTCTCCAGAGCGACTGCTTTTTCACCACGGAGAACACGGGGATCACGGAGTTCTACAGAATCTGTGGTTAACGTCCCATCTCGCATAAGTTTGACTTACTCCATCGCGACAACCGTTCGCAGCAAATCACAAAAGAAACTTCGTGCTCTCCGTGTTCTCTGTGGTGAACGTTCTATGTCTCTGGGGTGAGTCAATTGCGAGTGCTAGACTTGATTCGTGATCGCGGAAATCATCGCCATCGGCTCGGAGATGCTGACTCCGTACCGGCAGGACACCAATTCCCTGTTCCTCACCGGCCGTCTCAACGAAATTGGGATCACCGTGGCGTTCAAAACGATTGTTGGCGACAACCTCGAACATTTGACATCGGCGGCTCGGACTGCGATTGGCCGCGTCGACCTCGCCATCTTTATGGGCGGAATGGGACCGACGCAGGACGACTTGACTCGAGAAGCCGTGGCGGCGGCATTGGGAGTCGAACTGAAACGTGACCACGAGATTGTCACGGCGCTGTACAAACGTTTCGCCGAACGGCGACTGCAGATGCCGGAGAACAATTCTCAGCAGGCGGATGTTTTGCAGGGCGCGGTGATTCTGCCGAACTCAAAGGGCACGGCGCCCGGCCAATGGCTGGAAACCGACTTCGAGGGCAAGCCCCGGATTATCGCTCTGCATTCCCGGTCCGCCGCATGAAGTGCAGGAAATGTGGGACACCGACTGCATGGTTCGCTTGCGAGCCAAGGTACCTCCGGCGGCGATGGCGACGCGCGTTCTGAAGGTCGCGATGATGGGCGAGTCTGCCGTTGACCAGCGCACCGCCCCTATTTACAAGAAATATCCCAATGTCGAGACCACGGTGCTTGCCGGCCAGGGACAGGTGGAATTTCACCTGCGCGCGACCGCCGCGACGAAAGAAGAGGCCCAAGCTGAAGTCGATCGCCTGGCAGACGAGTTGGAGGAGGAATTGGAGGATGCGGTGTTCTCCTCCGGAGGCGAGTCGCTGGAGGAGATCGTCAGCTACTACTTGCAGATGCGAAACGCCAAGCTGGCCGTGGCGGAGTCTTGCACCGGAGGAATGGTTGCCGAGCGGATCACTTCAGTCGCGGGCAGTTCGCGTTCCTTCCTGGGCGGAGCGGTGGTTTACTCCAACGATCTGAAGACGCTGTTCGCCGACATTCCTCCGTTGATGATCGAGGCGCACGGCGCGGTAAGCAAAGAAGTCGCGATGGCGCTGGCGGAAAACATTCGCGAGTTGTGCAATGCCGACATCGGCGTCGGGGTCACCGGAATCGCGGGTCCCGGCGGAGGAACCGAGGAGAAGCCGGTCGGCTTGGTCTATGTCGCGGTCACCAACGGTCACAAGCATGAAGTGGTGCAGCGGCGATTCTTCGGCGACCGCGAACGGGTGCGTCGATGGGCCAGCCAACAGGCGCTCGACCTGGTGCGCCGCATGTTGATGTAAAGCGATGCGACTGTTTGTAGCCCTCGATATCGATCCCGAGATTCGTAAGCGGATCGCCGACTTTCGCAACCAGATGAAAGCGTTTGCACCCGACGTCCGCTGGGTGGGACCGGAAACGTTTCACATCACGTTGCAATTTCTGGGCGAAACGACGAAGCTGGATCAGATCCAAAGCGCTCTGGAGCAGGTGAAGAGCTCTCCGGTTCCGCTGACGTTTCGCAGGCACTGGATTCTTTCCGAAGCCTCAAGCGCCGCGCGTCTTCTGGGTTGGAATTGAATCGGATCAGCATCTGCAAGAGCTGGTGAACGCGATTGCAGAACAGCTGCAGCCCCTGGCATTCGAGCGCGAGTCCGGACCCTACAAGCCTCATCTCACACTGGCGCGTTCGGGAAGTGGGAGGCCGCGTCCGGTTCCGGGGGAGCGGGCAGCCTTTGGTTTGCAGCACGTGCGAGTCAAACTAGAGAGCCTGCCACCGCTGGAGTTCGGTACAATGACGGCGCACGAGTTCTATCTCTACGAAAGCAAGACAATGCCCGCAGGGAGCGAAGTATACGAAGCTGGCGCGGTACGCGCTGGAATGAGAACAGCTGCGACCGCCGCTTTCGGCTAGTTCACTCTTTCCATTTTGACCGCGGGCTACGCCTACGGCTGACACAAATGACGCCGCTGTGCGGCTGAGTGGCCTTGATCAAACTTGTCCTCATCATCGTTGTAGTGTCTTACCTGCTGGGATCGATTCCCTTCGGGTATCTGCTGGTTCGCCTGTTTCGCGGGGAAGATGTTCGCAAGACGGGCAGCGGTAATATCGGCGCTACGAATGTGGCTCGCACCGGTTCCAAACGGCTTGGCGATTGCCACGCTGCTTCTGGATGCCTTGAAAGGATACGCGGCGGTAGCCTTTGCCTTCTGGCTGGCCGGCGCGCATCGGTTTGAAGGTCAGCCCACCACCAGCTTGTACGATCGAAGCACTCAGACCATGGATAGCCGCACGGTTTTTCTGTTAGCGGCACTGGCAGCCTTCGTCGCCATCCTGGGACACATGTATACCGTGTGGCTGCGCTTCAAGGGCGGCAAAGGAGTCGCCACGGCGGCGGGGTCGTTTGTGGCGCTGGCGCCGAGAGCGCTGCTGATTGTAATCGTGCTATTTGTTCTGGTGGTGGCGCTCACACGTTACGTTTCTCTGGGCAGCATCGTCGCGGTTGCGGCATTTCCATTTGTGGTGTGGTGGGTCAACCCAGCTGAGCGCACCACCGTTCCCATCCTGCTTTTCATCGCGGCCTCTTCGCTGCTGATTATCGTGCGGCACAGAGACAATATCCGGCGCCTGATAACAGGCACCGAGCACCGATTCCGTTAAAGAGAGCTGCTTGTGAGCGAGATTGCGGTCATTGGCGCAGGGGCGTGGGGAACGGCAATTTCCATTGTGCTGGGGCGCAAAAGAACCCATCGCGTACGTCTGTGGGCGCATGAACCTGAAGTGCGCGATAGCATACAAACCAGACGCGTGAACGAACTATTCCTGCCGGCAGAAACCATTCCAGAAACCGTAGTCTGCACGAATCACTTCGAAGAAGCTTTGCGGGAGCGTCGAGATCGTGGTTAGCGTGATGCCGTCGCACCACACGCGCCGGGTATTTCAGTCGATGCGGCCGCATCTGCGCCCAGAAATGCTGTTCGTCAGCGCGACCAAGGGCATCGAGAACGATTCCCTGCTCCGCATGACTCAAGTCATCACCGAGGTGCTGCACAACGGAGGAAACGGATTTGCGCCTCGCGTCGGTGCCATCAGCGGTCCTTCGCTTTGCCAAAGAAGTGGCTAAGGGCGACCCTACGGCCATTACGGTGGCCTGCGCCGACCTGGAGCTTGCGGCGATCGTGCAAAAGGAATTCAGCGATCCGCGTTTCCGCGTTTATACGAACGATGACGTGATCGGCGTGGAGTTAGGCGGCGCCTTGAAAAACATTGTAGCCATCGCTGCCGGTGTCCTCTTCGGTCTGAACCTGGGACACAATACGGTGGCAGCTCTGATCACGCGCGGACTGGCGGAGATGACTCGACTGGTAGTCGCATGCGGCGGCAAAGCGTCGACGATGGCAGGACTTGCCGGGTTAGGCGATCTGGTGCTCACCTGCACGGGCGGACTCTCGCGCAATCGGAGCGTGGGCGTGGAGTTGGGACGGGGACGCAGCCTGGACGACATCATCGCCGGAATGCACGGCATGGTCGCGGAAGGGGTACTGACCACGAACGCGGCCGTAGGCTTGGCAAGGAAGGCGGGCGTCGAGATGCCCATTACCGAGCAGATGCACGCGGTATTGCAGCAAGGCAAAACGGTGGAAGCGGCAATTCGCGATCTGATGGGCAGGCCTTCTACCAGCGAAGCCGGCCTTGTCCGGAATTGAGTTGCAGGGACTGAAGCCCTAAGCGGTTCAGGACGCTTTGGACGCAGAGCGGAGGGCGCCCCCAGTGCGAACGCGACTCGACAGCACTTTCCCAACCGGCCGCAGTCCGTGGTTCGAACCGTTGGATGTCGCTCCCGTCAGGCTGTCGAAGTAGCTGGCGAGAATTTTCTTCAGATCTTCTTCGGGCATAAGACTCCGGTCCAGCATATATTCCAGAGCCAGGGCGTGGGTCACCGTTGACAGCGAAATCCCGACTGATTTCGCCGAGGCAGGAAGCTTGCGGCCCGATGCTTCGATGATGTTTTGTAAAATGCCAACCCTGGAGCTAACCAGGCGGCGATTCATCGCCGCCAACCTCGCTTTGACTTCGGGGTGCCGAACCGCGAACAGCTTGAATTCGAGGGCCAGAAGACTCCAGCGGCGGTCCTGACACATCGTCAGAAAGAACTCGCGAAAGGCCCGGAGTTTTGCGTGGGGATCGCGAAAGCGATCGATAAGTTTTTCTGCCTTTTCGATGCGCTGTGAAATCTCACGCTCCAGAAGTGCCAGGAAGAGGTCTTCTTTGCTGTCGAAGTTGGCGTAGAAAGCGCCACGCGTGTAGCCGGCGTCCGCGGCAATCTCCTCCAGCTTTGCGGCTTCAAATCCATCTCGAGCGAAGATCTTCTCCGCCGCCTGAATCAGCCGGGCACGAGTAACTTCGGCGCGTTCCTGCCGGCGGGATGTAGCAGAGGTCGTTTTCATTTATCCTCAAGACAGCATCAAACTGACCGTAGATTGGATGCTAATTTTGCGCAACGCGACTGTCGAAAACTACATCTAAGACCAGACAGCCGGAAGATTTCATACATGCATGTATGTACTGAATACAACATGGAACGATCTGAAAGCAAACTGCGATACGCACTAATCGTTAGGCGAGCTTTGCTCGGGACGGGCGCTCTCGTCGGGTTGTTGACCTGCGTGACATTCGCCCAGGTTCAAGAGCCAGGACTGACTTCTTTGCCTTCTGCCGAGCAGGTGATCCAGCGACCGCAGGATCCATACACTGGTTCCATACCGCAAGGTCAGGCAACGCCTCAAGTGATCGAACTGACAATTGAAGATGCACTCGACCGTGGTCTTAAATACAACCTGGGGCTGTACCTGAGTGCGCGTGCGACCGAACAAAGCCGCGCGGCACACCTTCAGGCTCTCAGCAAACTCATGCCGGTGATCAACGGCTCGTTCGGCGAAGAGGTGCAGAAACTCAATCTGAAGGCCCTAGGTCTGAATGGTTCGCTCATTCCCGGAATTCCGACTTCCGTCGGTCCTTTCGGCATTACCGAGCTGCAAGCTACCGGATCCTGGGATCCGCTGGATTTGCACTACATTGATAGTGTCCGAGCGGCCACGCAGAATGTGAAGGCAGCGCAGTTCAGCTACAAGGATGCGCGGGATACGGTGGTGCTTGCGGTGGGAGCCAACTACCTGCTGACCATCGCCAATGAGTCGCGTGTCGCCGCGGCCCAGGCCGAATTGAACGCGGCGCAGGCGCTGTACCAATTGGCGGAGGACCAGGAGACGGCGGGCATTGCGCCCAACATCGACACCCTGCGGGCCCGCGTGCAGTTGCAGACTCAACAGTCGGTGCTGATTCAGGCTCAAAACGATCTGGAGAAGCAGCGCATCGCGCTGGCTCGCGTCATTGGGTTGCCGGTGCGGCAGAAGTTTAGCCTGGTCAACCGGGTCCCCTACCGCCCTCTACCCGAGGCGGAGGCGGAAAACGCGTACGAGCGTGCGCTGCAGACGCGTCCCGACTACCAGGCCGCATTGGCTTCTTTGAAGGCAGCGCAGTACAGCCGGCAGTCAGCATGGAAGCAACGGCTGCCGTCAATTGGGTTTACCGGAGGATACGGTGTGCTAGGCACCACACCTGACTCGATGTCGCCCAATTGGACGTGGGCTGGCACGCTCGCTATCCCGATTTTCGAGGGAGGCAAGGTCGAAGCCGATGTCCAGCAGGCGGACGCGATCCTTAAGCAGCGGCAAGCCCAGGTAGATAACCTGAGAGGAAGCATCGAGCAGGATATTGACGATGCGCTGCTCGACTTGAAAGCGGCAGCAGAACAAGTGGAAGTCGCCAAGACCGGACTTGACTACGCACAACAAACGCTGGAGCAGTCGCAGGATCGTTTTGGCGCCGGTGTAACAAATAACGTGGAAGTGATCCAGGCGCAACAACAACTGGCCTCGGCCAACGATCAGTTCATCGCAAGTTTGTTTGCCCACAATATCGCGAAAGTCCTGCTGGCGCGGACCATCGGCAATGCCGAGGAAGCGGTAAAGCAATATTTGTCTGAGCCGGGGAGCACGCTGCCTGCAAATCCCACCACGCCGCCTGGCGGCACAGGCAGTCCTGTTCCAACACCAGCTCCGCCGCCCGCGCCGGGAACGGCCCCCAATCTTCCTCCGAGTTCCACCGGAACCTTGGGCCAAGTTAACGCAGCACCCGGACAGCAAGCTTTAAACTCAGAGAGCGCGGTTCCGACTGCCCTGCCGCGCAGCCAAGGAAGCCCCAGTAACTCGGCCAATGACATTTCTCATAGATAATTATTGATAGGTGACGAACAAATGAGTCCGACGACAACCGAGCCTAACGATCTGGAACGTCCCGCTGCGCCGGCTGAAAACCGCGAGGAACACCATGACGCGGAGCTTCGCCGTCCGGTAGAAGACCGCCGCAGTTTCTTTCAGAAGCACCCGGCAGCAAAACCGATTGTGTTCCTGATAGCAATTGTTGCGGTCCTGCTGGTGGGATGGTTCTGGTGGGAGAGCCGGCAATGGGAAGACACGGATGATGCCGAGATTGACGGGCACATTTATCCCATCAGCGCCCGGGTGAGCGGGCAGGTCATCAAAGTGAACTTCGATGATGGCCAACTGGTTCACAAGGGCGATGTGCTGGTGGTGATCGATCCCACCGACTACACCGTCGCGCTGGAACGGGCACGGGCCGACTATCAGGACTCGCAGGCACAGGCCCTGGCCGCCCAGTATGGCGTGCCGGTCTCGAGCGTGGGCTCGTTCAGCCAAATTCGTTCCGCCAGTGCCGACATGAGTTCTGCCCAGGCCGGAGTAGCGGCAGCAGAAAAAGAAGCCGACGCAGCGCAATCGCAGATTGTTGAGGCCCAAGCCGATGCGAAGAAGCTGAACACAGACGTGGAGCGATATCGTCAACTGCTGGGCAAGCGCGAAATCTCGCAACAGCAGTTCGATGCGGCAATTGCGGCGGCGACCGCAGCCAACGCAACCGTGCAGGCGCGACAGGCCTCGCTGCTGGCTGCCGAGGCACAGGTAAAGATGGCGCAGTCACGGATCGATCAGGCCAACGCGGAACTCAAGAACGCTCAGGCGACGCCTAATACAGTGCAGGCGACGAAAGCCAAAGCACAGTCGGCCGATGCGCAAGCTCTGCGTTCGAAGGCGGCGCTGGACCAGGCACAACTCAATCTCTCGTACACCACTATCGCCGCTCCGGTGGATGGGATCGTGGGCAAGCGGTCGGTGCAAGTTGGATCCAACGTTGCCGTCGGACAAGATTTATTGGCGGTTGTGCCGTTACGCGATGTATGGGTTACAGCTAACTTCAAAGAGACACAACTTGCGCATATGCGTCCGGGTCAGCCGGTCAAAATTAAGGTCGATACCTATGGCGGCCGAAAATGGAGTGGCCACGTCTCCAATATTGGTGGGGCGACGGGCGCCGTTTACAGTCTGCTGCCGCCCGAAAATGCGACTGGCAACTATGTGAAGGTAGTACAACGCATCCCAGTCCGCATCGACTTCGATGGCAACGACAAGCCTGACTTTAACCGGGATGGCCTTCTGCGACCCGGCATGTCGGTTGAGCCAGATGTTAACGTCAGCAAATGAGCGCGCTCGGTGCTGCCGGCAGTTGAAAATTGCTGAAACTGCTCAGCGAGTTTCTTAGCAACTAAATTAAGTTAGAGCCGGAACAAGTTCCGGCTCTAGTTGTTTCCAGGGACTTTTGGCTACCGCTTACAGTCCCGTTTCACGTTGATTGCAACAGTCCTACAACTTGTGCCCGCCCAGGGCCTGCCGCAAAAAGGAAAAAACCGCCAAAACGCCTCTCTAATTCGTAGATTTTCGTTAAGTATTTCCTGAAATCCTGTCATAATCTTTCCAACCGTAGCCACTAACAGACGCCATGAATTTCAGTGTTCTGCCTAACCTTATTGCTCTGGCCATTTTGGTTGCAGTGTTTCGCGCCATCTTGCGTCAGGGGACTACTGAGCGGCTGCCTCTGTGGCTGGCGGGCTGGATCCTTGTGCTGGTGCACTTCGCCGCGCAGTTTCTGGATACCGGGCGTGGAACCTGGAGCCTGATAGCAACGGCCATCAATCTTGACGCCTTGCTGCTGGCCGGCGTCGCTTTTCTGATTTCGGTATCGACGGTTGTCGACGCTGATAGTCGCCGTCAAGTTCTGTTTGCGTCTGCCATCGCCTTCCCTGCCCTTGCCTATACCAATGCAGTCATCTGGGATGTGACTTCGAAAAGCTTTTACTACTGCCTGATTGCCATGGGGCTGACGGCCACTACAGTACTTTTTTGCAAGTACTATGGCCGGGTTACGCTTTATGCGGCTGGAGTGCTAATCGGTAGCTGCGGTATTGCCGGGGCAGTCGCCTGGTCTGTTGCCCAGGGAGCTCCGGGTTACGGCATAGACTTTCTGCTGGCGGGAGTGAATTTCGTAGTTGCCATGCTTTTTTGGCGTCGTTACCGGCGGCCGAGCGCAGGTGTGTTAACTACGGTAGGCGGATTTGTGCTATGGGGAGCGGTCTTTCCTGCCGCCATATTGCTGAATTCCTTTGCGCCATCCCTCAAAGTCGATTCTGAAGTATGGAATATTCCGAAATACCTGGTGGCAGTCGGAATGATTCTTACTCTGCTGGAAGACCAGATCGCAACCAGCAAACATCTCGCCTATCATGATGCGCTGACCGGCCTGCCCAATCGCCGGCTTCTCGAAGACCGGCTTGAGCGAGCCCTGGCTCACGCCGATCGCACCGGTAACAAGGTGGCCGTCCTTCTGCTCGATCTCGACCATTTCAAGGAAGTAAACGACAACTTTGGTCACCATATTGGCGACCTGGCGTTGCAGGAAATCGTTCGACGGCTTGCATGCCGCATGCGCGCCGCCGACACATTGGCCCGATCCGGCGGTGACGAATTCACTGTTGTCAGCACGGTCGTCGATTCAGGCGGAGCCGAAGTGCTGGTGGCAGACCTTGAATCGGCCCTCTCCGGCTCCATCAACATCGAAGGAGCCAGCTTTCAAACCGGCCTCAGTATCGGCGTAGCCCTCTACCCTGACGATGGAAGCAATCCCGATGAGTTACACGCCGCCGCAGATGAAGCGATGTACGCGGCCAAGCGGGCGACCCGTGACTCCAGGCTCATGGCAAAAGTGCCGCAGGCCTCTGTCTAGCGATACTGCCAAAATCCAAACGCAGAACAAGAGCGCTGATATCCAGCTTCTCCTTGTGGAGCGGGCAGCCATGGTCATGCGGACAAACACCGCAATGTGGTACGGTGAATTGCTGTCGGAGGAGGGCCATGAAGGGATGTACGGCAGGGATTTTCCTGCTTGTGTGGGGTTTCGCGTCGAGCCAGCTTTCTCCGCCTGTAGCCGTCGCGCAGACTGCATCCTTTGCTCAACGATTTTATGGAACGTGGTATAACTACCCGCCGTCAAGCGGAACCAAAGATTCTATCCGCCACGAATTCCGGCACAATTCAGAAACGGGCAAGGACGAGATAATCGTCAGCCGTATCTGCGAAGGCGACGATGTAGCGGTGATCGCCAGGGCCACAGCACCCATCGAAGTGTCTAAAAATACCATCAAGATATTACAGACCGCATCTCGCTCGGAGAAAGAGGCCGATGGTACTCTGTGCCGCGCCAGCATCGATGCCGCGACTTGGAGCTACGTCTTTTCGAGCAAGGGAGACCGCATTTCCATTACAAACCCGGGTGGCACGCCCAACAGCTTTCAGCTGGCCCGTCAGGATGTATCTCCTGAAACCATCCTGCCTCCAAATGTATACGGTACCTGGCTGCTCCCCGCTCACGAGGAGGCGCGTGGTACTACGGTTCAAATCAAGCTGATGTTTTACGAAAGCGCTGACAGTAACCGGGGGAAGATCCGGGAGATATCGACCTGCTCCAAAGGGAACGACAGTGTCGCCTCTCAGGCAGACTCGACGTTTAAGATCACTAACGATGAAATTACAATCCTGGAGCCGGCTTCGCGCGAGGTGAGAAATGGTCCCATCAGTTGCCTGGCGACGATCGTGCCCGGTACGTTGCACTACGTAGTTTCTTCGGAGGGCGGAACGTTAGTTTTGTCGAAGCCCGGCGCAGCGCCACTGGTTCTCAGCCGCGTGCGCTAAGCCGGTGTCCGGATCAGCGAGATCCTTGTGCTAATGTAGGGTGTTTTTTATACCGATCAGCCGAGGAATTAAAATGACTCAAATTCTGGTTCGGCTGTTCACGCCAGATCGACTACGGTCTGTGCGTAGATGTAATTTGCGTTTCAGTTTGTCCCTGATGTTTCTGCTCGCTGTATGCAGTTTTCCCGGCTGGTCCCAATCGCTCGTGATCAAAGATGTTACCGTCATCGACGCCACCGGTCGCGCGGCCCAGCCAAATATGTCCGTGACCATTGAGGGCGGTCACATCGTTGCTGTGAGTCCGTCGAAGAAGGCCCACGCCCCAAAGAACGCTACAATTGTCGATGGCACAGGCAAGTTCCTCATCCCCGGCCTTTGGGACATGCATGTCCACGGCGCGTCGGACAGCCGCGCTCCCTGGAGTCATCTTCTTTTTGTGGCGAACGGAGTGGTAGGCGTTCGTGACATGTCAGGTCCGCCCGACGCCCATGCCTGGCGCGCTACGCAGACCTCCAATCCAGATCCGTCGCCCACCCTTTATCTGGGCAGTCCCATCGTCGATGGTCCAGACCCAACTTGGCCCGATTCAATTGTTGCCGCGGATGAAGCGCAGGGGCGCGAAGTGGTGGATCAGCAGCAACAACGTGGCGCGGACTTCATCAAAGTCTATAGTGGGTTGCCGCGCAACGTTTACTTCGCGATCGCCGAGGAGGCCAATAAGCGTGGCATTCCATTCGAAGGGCACGTGCCAGAAGCCGTGAGCGCCGCCGAAGCATCTCACGCAGGCCAGAAAAGCATCGAGCATCTTACGCTGGTGGCCGAGGGTTGTTCAAAAGAAGAGAAGACCATGGCCGCAGAGCGGCAGCGGCTGGAGGCCTTGTTCCACGCGCAAGATGCGAACATGCCTCAAAAAATTGCTGCCGGCCAAAATATCATTCGACTCAATTTTCATGTAGTTGAAACCTTCGACGACGCCACGGCTCAGTCTTTGTTTGCGCAGTTCGTAAAGAATGGTACATGGCAAACTCCCACCCTCACCTTGCTGCAAGCACACATCGACGATCCGCTGAATGCGAATGACTCACGATTGAAATTTCTGAGCAAAGAAGTGCGGGCCAAATGGGATGCCGGTTATTACAGTCACTTTCCTCCCCCGGCCCGAGCCGCAATGATCCAGTTGGCGAAAGCTGAATTCGACGAATCCAAGAAGAT
Source organism: uncultured Acidobacteriaceae bacterium (assembly GCA_963833305.1). GTDB lineage: Bacteria > Acidobacteriota > Terriglobia > Terriglobales > Acidobacteriaceae > Bog-257. The sequence continues at coordinate 292,305 of CAWHXN010000012.1, forward strand.
TGTGGGTCTCATGTACCAGGCGGGTGTCCCCATCCTCGCCGGGACTGACACGATGAATCCGTACTGTTTCCCTGGGTTTGGCATTCATGACGAGCTCGCGTTGCTGGTTGAAGCCGGTTTATCTCCCCTCGCCGCTCTCCAGGCCGCCACTCGCAATGCCGCCCAGTTCGTCGGTCAACTTGACAGCCGTGGGACTATCGAGGTCGGCAAGACCGCTGATCTTGTTTTACTCGATAAAGACCCACTCGCCGACATTCATAACACCCGCTCCATTCAAGCGGTCGTGCTCAACGGCAGGCTTTTCCAACGTGCCGCGCTCGACGCGATGCTGGCCAGAGCCCAGACGCTAGCGAGCCGCCAGGATGCCGGTGCATCCGAAAAATGAACGGATACGCTGTTCTTCTCTGACCGCGTGTCTGCGCTCTGGTCTGCCAGGCGAAGCCGCAGGCGTGGCAAAAGTTACGATGAGTCACGAATCGGCACACGAATTATCCCTAGGACCCGCTCGCGTTGCAAAGCCGGAACGGCTAAACTAGGCTGTTTCAGAGTCTTTCCGATTAGGCCGGGATGGCGAAATTGGCAGACGCAGCGGACTTAAAATCCGCGGACCCGAAAGGGTTGTGGGGGTTCAAGTCCCCCTCTCGGCACCATCTAAGCCCTACTGCAACAAAGGGGGTTATCGGCCTCGCTTCTGCTGGGAGCTTCCGCCTCAAGTTCCGCACCAG
>CAWHXN010000013.1:0-261322 GCA_963833305.1 uncultured Acidobacteriaceae bacterium
TGCCCGCAGGAACGATGGCCGCATTCGCCACATAGGTCGCTGTCGGATTGTTGAGGGTCGACACGGGATGTTGCGGCTGATCCCCGGTCGGCCAGACTTCCAGATAGGCCAGCGGGTGTCCCAGGCTCGGATAGGGAATGGCCGTGAAGTTCAACGAGTAGGCTTGTGCGCTCGACGGAATACTGCAGGATGCGGCGTTCAGCACCGGGAAGTCTCGCGCCACTCCCTGCGACAGATGCGGCGTGCCCAAGCCTTGCGGGAAGTTGCTCTTGCGGGTGTCGGCCACACGGCATGGCGTCAGCGGATAGAACTGCAAAGTCTGCGCGGATGGCGGCGCAAAATGTCCATCAATATCCAGCACGACGTTGGCGGTGTTAGTGACGAAAATACTCACCGCACCGCTAGCGCCGGCGGGCAGTATCGCGGCATTGGCTTTGGTTCGTCCATCGAGCGAGTTCATGGTGGAGACCAGCGGCTGCGTTCGGCCCGCCGGCCAGATCGTGAGATACCCAACCGGCGCTCCGTTCTGCGGACCAGGGTGACATTCAATGAATAGGCGGCTGCGGTGGACAGGTTAGCGCAACCCTGGGTCTGGGCCAGTTGCGGGAGTATGAAACTCTGATAGCCTCCGCCTTGAACAGGACTGCCCTTTCGCGTATCGACCAGGCGGCAAGGGGTGACTGGAATGAATTGCAGGGGACTCAGAACCTGGCCAACCGACAGGCGGAAAACCGTTCCTGCCGCATTTGTCCCCTGCATATGTTGTTGCGTAGAGGTTCCCGTCGGTGGCCTGAATCGTTGCGCCGAAAGGCCCGCTGCCATCAGCGCAGTTCGAGAGAGCAAAAATCATATAGCGAGCTAAGCGCGCCGTTGGAGGTTATTTTGAAGATCGTGCCAAACCCAACGTTCCCCCCTCCGCTGGTTGTCCCATAGAAGTTGCCATCGGTGGCCTGCACAAACTTGCCGTAAGGACGGTCACCGTCGCTGCAGTTTGATTGGGAACAAAAGGTGTACAGTATGGACAGTGTGCCCGTCGGAGTAACTTTGAATACCGTGCCCCCGGTAGGTACCGGATAGCCGCAGTAGCCGTGAGCCCCGCCACCCTCCGTCGTTCCGTAGAAGTTCCCGTCGGTGCCTTCCACTAGCCCTGCCTGGGGATAGCAGCCATGAGCATTGTCGAAGCTGTACAGCGTGGTCAGCGTGCCCTGCGGGGTGATTTTGAAAATCGTGCCACAGCCCATGAGCTTTCCAAGGTACAATTGCTACTAGTCCCGCCAGCGTAAGTTGTCCCGTAGAAGTTTCCGTCGCTGCCTCGTACTAAAGTACGGGGGAATTCGCCGTCAGCACAGTTCGGCTCAGAGCAAAACATGTACAGCGTGGTCAGCATGCCCCCAGTTGTGATTTTGAAGAACGTGCCGCCGGTGTGGCCGCCGGCGGTCCCGTAAAGGTTCCCGTCGGTGCCCTGTATCAATGCGCTGGAGGGAAGGGCGCCGTCAAGGCAGTACTGCTGCAAGCAAAAATTGTAAATTGTGGTGAAACTTCCTCCCGGGGTGACCTTGAAAATCGTCCCGCACCCGACAAATCCGCCAAAGACGCAGCTGGGGTCGTTGTTCGCTCCGCCGTTGAACGTTGTCCCATAAAAATTGCCATCATTACCTTGCATCAGCTCGGCCATCGGATTTGCGCCATCAGCTCCGGAGAATGCATGCAACGTAGTCAGCGCACCGTTTGGGGTGACCTTGAAAACAGTGCCATCGCGGGGCCCGCCCTGAGACGTTGTCCCATAGAAGTTTCCGTCAGTGCCTTGAACCAGACCGGCGGCAGGCAACGATCCGGTGCTGCAATTCTCGCAAAAATCGTAGATGGTGGTAAGAGTTTGTGCGGGCGAGGGAGTGGACATGCAAGCAAGAAACAGTAGCGCTAATGAAGAAAGCAAACGACGGGAGATTCCCATGAACTGCCTCCGAAGAAAATTTGGCGGCGGCTAGCTGCTGGCCATTTGTATTCTGTATTCGTCTTTGACCGGCAAAGCTTCGCTGGCGGGAGCGGGCAGGCTCCTATTAGAAAAAGCGATAATAGCATAACGGTTGATTGGCGAAATATCGCCTCTCTGACAATGTCGGCGTTGTCAAGAGCGTAGTTCGGCATTCGCTTTAGACAAAGCGCCACTTCGCTCTAGTTGAAAAAACCTGCCCCCAACCAACCACGGCTCGCCTTGTAATCCCTTCAGGTCAGAACTCGGTCCGACCCATGCATCTCTTCGATCGCTAGCGGATCATGATTACCACTTCGAACTCCTCTCGAAAGAGGAGCAGGGTGCCCACTCAATATCTCGGTGTTCTACTGCACACCATGGCGATTTCCGGGCTGCCCCGCGTACGAACCGAACTCAATCCATTGCTGATAATCCCATCCCTGGCGCAGCATCCAGTACAGACAAACTGCCAGCCGACGCGCCATCGCGACCTTAGCGATCTTCCGTCCCCGGCGCATCATCAAGTGAAAGTATCGGCTGCGCCATTCCGGAAGGCTGCGCACCGTGACCTGCGCCGCTTCCACCAGCAAGAAGCGCAAGATCGAACTGCCTTGTTTGGTGATGTGCCCCAGCCGTCTTCGATTTCCGCTGGAGTCTTCCATTGGAACCAGGCCGAGATAGCTGGCTACCTGCTTGCCGCACTGAAAGCGTTCTGCTTCGCCGATGATCAGCACGAACGCCAATGCGGTGAGTGGACCTACACCAGGATGCGTTGCCAGTCGTTGCGCCTCGGGACACTTCTCCACTTCTTGTTCCACCGCCTGGCTTAACTCCGCGATGGTTGGGTTCAACCGATCCAGCAACTCCAGCAAGTCGTGCCGTCGTCGGCTGGCCCACGGAGCCAACTGGAACGATTCCAGGCGCGGACGTTCCGTCCGCCACAACCGCTTCTTACACCGCAGACCTTCGTTCAGCGCCACCGCTTGCAACTGATTCATGATCCGCGTACGCGCCTGCACCATGCGGTGCCGATGCCATAGCAGTTGCCGCAGATCCCGGTTCTCCCAACTCGGCACCCAGATCTTCGGAAAGTCATCCTTCAGCATCAGCTTCAAGATGAGTTGGGCATCTTGCCGATCGGTCTTCTGCTTCCGTACCCGCTTGGTTCGAATCTCGGCGGCATCCCCGATCCATAGCTCGATCTGCAACTCACCCATCAGCCGCTCGAACCAGCGCCCATGCCCACTGGCCTCCATACCCACTCGCACCTGTGCCATCGGCTCACCAGCTCGCGGTAGAAGCTCTCGGCTTCGTTCGGATGCTGCAGTCGCCGTTCCTGCAGCTCTCCAGTCTCAGTGTCAACCATGCGATTTGCTGAAACTCGGGGTGGAAATCTACTCCTATAATGATCATTGTTCGGCTCCTTTCTCCCGAGCCGTTGGTTGGTCAGCACCACCAACTTTACTCGGTCATCGGAGCCGACATTGTCATGGAATCAATATTACAAGCAATTGTGACAGCGGCCCGATTCAGGATCGCTTGCGATATGCCCTGCCTACAACAGTTATCGCGCTGGCGCGATCGGCGTAAGTACTGGCCGTGAAACTCGCAACAGTGCTCGTAGTGCATCTCGGTTGCCGCTGATGGGCAGGTATGGTCCGTCGGTTGTTCATTCCGAGTAGGTGCTTCTGCTGTGGCAAATTACATCGCAGGCATCAAGCGTTACGGCGCGAAGTAGCTTGCGATATCCAGAATCAGCTGCGTGGGACCGGAGGCAAACGCGTCGGTTGAGCCGTTGACATTGGGCACGATCGCCATGTTCGAGGTGATCGCGCCGTCAACGGCATTCAGCGTCGAAACTAGTGGTTGGGTTTCGGTATCGGGCCATAAGGTCAGATAGCCCAGTGAACCAATCGGAACTACCGTCGCATTGAAGACGTAGGCTTGCGCCGTGCTGGGCGGCGCGCAGACGCTGTCCACGACATTCACGGTAAGCTCTCCGCTGAAAGCGCCATTGCCCTTGCGCGTGTCGATCACCCGGCACGGAGGCGCGGGATATAGCGAAAAGACCAGCCTGTCCGGGCGGAGCGAAGTAGCCATCGATGTCGGCCACAAGTTGTGTGTTTCCCGAGGGATAGACAGCAATTCCGCCGTCCGTTCCTGCGGGCACGATGGCGGCATTGGCTACAATGGTCGCCGTCGGATTGTTCAGAGTCGAGACCAGCGGCTTGGCTGCCTTGTGGCCACACTGTCAGATAGCCCACAATTCACCGTTGTAGGGCACGACAGTGAAGTTCATCGAGTAGGCTTGCGCGCGTGCTCGGGATCTGACAGTTACTTTCCAGCACAGGGAAGTCGCGCTCCTGGCCGCTTGGCAGATACGGCCCTCCCAAGGCTCCATTCGTCTTGCGAGTGTCGAGCACGCGGCAGGGCTTCAGAGCGATAGAACTGCAATGTCTGCCCGAAGCAGGCTCGAAGTAGCCGTCAATATCGAGCACCAGATCGGTGGTGTTACTGACGAAGACGCTGACCGCGCCGCTTGCTCCGGCTGGCACAATGGCTGCGTTGGCCTTGATGCGCCCATCCAACGAGTTCATGGTGGAGATGGTCGGCTGGGCCTGACCTGCCGGCCAGATGGTCAGATAGCCCAAGCCCCCGTGCGGTACGACGGTGACATTCAGCGAGTAGGCGGTCGCCGTCGAGGGGACATTGCAATCTCCAAGTTGGGGAATAGCGTAGTTTTGAGCGATGCCGCCTTGAAGCGGATTGCCGGTTTGTCGCGTGTCCACCAGGCGGCAGGGCGTGATGGAACTGAACTGAAGTCCGCTGCCGGGCTGCATGAAATACGCGCTCACACCCAGATTCCCGGTCATGTTGACGTTACAGGGGCCGACGCCGTTGCAGGCGCCGCTCCAGCCGCTGAAGTTCCAGCCCTGCGCAGGAGAGGCATTCAGCGTCACCGGGGTAAGCGAAAGATACGTGTGACTGCAGGTGCCGGGACAATTGATAAATCCGTCCGTGCTGGTCATGGTCCCGCTGCCGCTCATCGACGCCGTCAACGTGTAATAGTCCTGGATGAAAGTCACATTCACGGTTTGGTTTTGCGATACCTGCAGCGTACAAGGTCGGTGCCATAGCACTGTAGCCACCCCAGGAACTCAAACTCCAGCCCTGAGCCGGCGAGGCGTTCAGCGTCACCAAACTATTGGACACATAAACGTGACTGCAAACGCCGGGACAGTTGATGAAGCCGTCGGTGCTGCTGACACTGCCGTTGCCGGTGATGTTCACACTCAGCGTGTAAAAGGGCAAGAAGCTAGCCGTGACCGATTGATCCTGCGTCATGTCGACCTGGCAGGAGCCGGTGCCGCCACAGGCGCCACCCCACCCAACGAAGGCCCAGCCCTGAGCCGCCGTCGCATTCAGCGTGACCGGCGTATTGTTGGGATAAATGTGGCTGCAGGCGTGCCGGGGCAACTAATAATGCCATCGGTGCTGGTCACGGTTCCATTGCCGTTCGTGGAAACAGACAACGTTTTGCCGGTCGTATAAAATTGGAAGAACGTGCCGTAATAGTTGGCCCCCCCTCCCGAGGTTAACCCGAAGAAGTCTCCGTTGGTGGCTTGCAAGAGCCGGGCGCCAGGGCATCCGCCATTGGAAGCGTCATTGAAGCTGAATAGGGTGGTCAGATTGCCGCTCGTGGTGATTTTAAAGATCGTGCCGAATGGTTCGTAGCCATAGGCTCCGCCGTTTGTCGGTGGTGCCAAAGAGGGTTCCGTCCATGGCTTGCATCAGACCCGATACCGGAGTGGCGCCGTCCGGGCAGTTGTCCTGAGGCTCGTGGCAAAAGCTGTAGAGCGAAGTAAGGGCGCCTGACGGCGTTATTTTGAAAACCGTGCCTTAAGTGTGCGCGCCGCCTTCGGACGTGGTGCCATAAAAATTACCGTCGGTTGCTTGCAGCAACTGGCCTAAAGGATAGTTGCCGTCCTGGCCGTTGAACCAATGCAGTATGGTGAGGTTACCTGCAGGGGTGACTTTGAAAACCGAGCCACATAGGGAACTACATAGAACCTGACTAAAGCCGATGGACATCCCATAAAAATTTCCGTCCCTGCCTTGCACAAGGCCTACAGGGCCATACCCATCATTGCTATCGCCCAAGAATTGATAGATCTTGGTGAAATTTCCCTGCGGGGAGATTTTGAAGATTACCCCGCACCCCCCTGTCGATTCACAGTTGTTGTTGCCTCCTCCCCAGGCTGTGCCGTAGAAGTTGCCGTCAGAGGCTTGTATCAGCGGTCCAGGGTAGCGTCCGTCGGTGCCGCCGGTGAAGCTGTGCAGCAGCGTGAACGTTCCTGCCGCAGTAATCTTGAAGATCGTGCCATAGTTGCTGGCCCCGCCTTGCCACGTTGTCCCGTAGAAATCACCGTCAGTCGCATGTACGAGCGTAACCTGGGGCAGGTCGCCATCGTTGCCGTCGAAGTTGTGCAGCGTGGTCAAGGCTCCGCCGGGCGTAATCTCGAAGACCGTCCCGGGGCCGAAAGGATCGTTGGTCCCGCCCTCGCTGGTCGTTCCATAAAAATTTCCATCGGAACCTTGGACCAGAGCGGCGAGGGGATACGAACCGTCGATCCCGTTGAAGTTCGTCAAGGTCGTGATGGTCTGCGCTCGCGACACAATCGCAGTGGTCGCAAGAATCAGAAATACAAACATCAGGCTCTGCAACAGGCCGAACTTCTTCATGGTTCCTCTGCTTCGCGGGACAATTGTGTTATTAACGTGCCGCACCGGGTGGGAGCTACCGGATGGAAATCACCGACTTAGCTGCACTACGGCCAAGCGAGATTATTGGCGTTCGGTCAGTCGGCAGTCAACAACGATTAACGGCTACCGGCCACTAAATCAGGAGGTGGCACCCATGCCGCTTAAGCGGCGAACAGCGGCAAACGGCAAGTGTCCAGCCGCAACGAAAGCGGGCCGTCAATGTGCGGCTCGCCGCCGATCGAAGTCAACCCCTTCGAGTGTGAAGTCGGCTCGGCTCCCAACGTAGATTAGATTTGCAGGCGATGTTGATACGAAACAGGGTTTCGTGTGCCATGATGTTCCGGGCGGTTAACTTCTGTAACCCCCACAGGCATGGCTTAGGTACTGCTCAGCGTCTCTGCAAAGCGATTGGCATTTATGACAGCGAATAGGGCCCTTAACAATAGCCTTGGGTCTGGGAATCGATGGAGCATTAGCATTCGGTCGAGTCATACTCTAACGCTACTCACAGAGAGAGCTTTGTGCAACACAAACCTGGGCCTATTCACCGGCGGAGTTCGTTAATCCCATACTAACTCCGCGAAATTCTTAACTGTTGGCGGTTGTGCCAAAGGTGACACCCGGGCCCCCTTTTCCCGCGTGTGTCACCTTTGTCACCTCCGCCTCCTGCTTTGGGTTGCCAGAATCGTCGTGGCCCTCGGCCTTCTATACGAGTTTTTGCCCGTCGTTTTGCTGCGGTACGTGCTCACTCACCACTTCTGACATGGTGAAAATTTGTCCGGCCTGTGCAGTACTTCTTATGCTGACCGGCTGCACGTTCCAGGTGACGTTGCACAGATTGCAGACTCGGGCTCCGACACTCACCGCCGGCTACGTCAGCCCTGGTCCGAAGAAGTACGGTCCCGAAGTTCCGCAGAACCAAGTGCATTGCGATGACGGCACTCACCCTCAGTGGACGAGGAGGGCACCACGTGTGTCCCGGACGATCCGAAGCCTGAAGGCCACTTTCGGCGGGGCAAAAGAGAAGCCACCGGGAGTAAATCGGGGCGGCTTCTGAACTACACATCCGCCTCCTAAGAAGGAGGCTCGCAATCAACGCTAGGCCTCCGCAACGAGCATTGCAAGCTCATTTACAGAGTCTCAATCTAATCTTTCAGCGGCCTACCTGTTTTCAACGGGTTGCGTTAGGTACATACTTCCGAAGTAGAATGCATAGTAGAGAAACAGCTCTCCGAGGAGCACACAAAGGATCACACCGCTTCCCACGTGCTTCCGCACCCTGCTATGGATTGCCGGAATCGTCGTGGCCCTCGGCCTTCTGTACGAGTTTTTGCCTGTCCTGTTGTTGCGGTCTCCAAAAGGTGACAAAGGTGACATTTTCCCACCTGTGTCACCTTTGTCACCTTTGTAACCTCCGCACCCTGCTTTGGGTTGCCGGAATCGTCGTGGCGCTCGGCCTTCTGTACGAGTTTTTGCCGGTCCTGTTGCTGCGGTACGTGCTGACTCACTACTTCTGACTAAATTTGCTAATGATTTCGAGAGAAAGGAGAGCACATTGGAGGACTCGGAAGAGCTCTTGGAGCCGGGCTGTTCGTTCACGTGGCAGTGGGTCGGTGCAGCCGGAGTGATCGCCTCTATTCAAGTGCGGAGCGAGGGGGATGCGGTGAGGCTGGCATACCAGCGCGGCGATGCCAGTGAATCGTGGAAATCAGAAGTTTGGGTCCTATTGCTTTCCTTTCGCACTGCCAGTTCACCCCCGCCTAAGCTGTGCCTGGTCCCGTCCGGTGGAGATCAGGCCTTTCCACATCCTTCATCAATATATTCCGAATTTCAGACATGCGAGCCAAGTCAATAACAGAAGCTCCCTAGCGGTTTTCTAAACCGTCAACTATATTTTACAGAAGCCGATAACGTGCTAAGTTTCGTGAGCTTAGCCAAACACTCTCACGTTCCAGGTGCAGATTAGGTGCAGTCTCGGATGGCGCTTTCGCAGCCGAGAGCTGCCGCAACTTTGGAATCGAGCGCGCGATCCTTCTGCAGTCAGGTCAGTCAAAGCCAGGTCATTAATTTGATCCAGACCCGACCTTACTCTGCCGCTGTTTGATAATGAAAGCGTCGCCGCATTTGACACGCATGTAGCGCGCTCTCTATTCAGGGAATTGTGGAACCAGATTGGTTGATTTACTCCGACGCCGCCCTCGCATAGCAGATGCAGTTCGCCTCAGCGGTTACCTGTCGCTCGTTTGCTCCAGTTTACTCACCCTGTCTTTCAAGTTTATTCCTCTCCTCCAATCGTTCTAGCCGCTGCTCGAAGTCAACTTGGCAGGCCGTTGCTGGTTTGGGTTCTGGAATGTTGTTCTAAGCTCCAAACACTTCCACCAAGAACTCGCAGAATCTCTGATTTCCAAAAGTAAACCCCGTCGGCTCTTTGATGGGCGGTTCTGCCTCTGTGCGCACCAAATCCTCCTCGGTTGCTGGCCGGCACTGGTGTTTGACTTCTGCCACCCCTAGAAACACTAGCGCCGAAATCGTAGACATAGTCTCGAAATCCGTATTCGCATTTACCTCTGGAATGTTTAGCCACCGCACGTCGGGCTGGATTCTGATGTCTTCTTCCCACTTCGGCTCCCCACCCATCCTTTCAGGAGTCAGCCGCCTGTACAACCGTCCATCTTCGAACTTCAGAGGGCACGTAAGATAGGGTAATTGGCGCTGCCAGGCTGCGATCATGCGTCCGAGGTGACGCGCGTAGTTTTCGATGCTGTGCATCACTAATACCTCTTCATACCGCAACATGTCGCCGGCCTTCGGCTCCCTACCGAACGCAAGCTCAAATTCTCCGCTCGCCCGGGTGTATCGTTTGATGTGTTCATCCAGGTATGCAGGAATGATTGGCCCATAGAGGACATTGCGCAATTCTCTTCCGCGTTTGTAAGCCGCTGTCGCCTCGATGTCGTGGTAGCTTGGTGCCATGGTCGCATCGACGTACAAGGTGGAGTTGTAAATTGCGAGTGCGTCCTCGTCGAACTGAGTTAAGTGGCCGGGCCGAGGTGCCACTTCCCGTCGTTCTAAGTCTTCAACTCTTCGTTTCAGATTTGTGATCATCATTGCGTGTTCGGTTTTCAAGCGCCAGGAGTCGGGTTTCCAAATCGGATACTTCAAGAGCGCGCAGAAATCCAGTTCCGAGGTAGCTGATCGAATTGGCCAGTTTGGGCTCCAGTTTTCCAGCTCTGATCTCGATAATTGACTGTGCCAGCAGCTCACGCAGATCGGCCGCACTTCTTGGCGGAGCGAATTCCTGCAAGTCATCGGGATTGTAAACGGCACGCCGGCGTCCGCCTTTACTGCCAAGCTCCGCGGCTTTGCCTGGTTCCGCGTGCAGAGCACAGAGCTTGTGCCCGGATCGGGCGCGCGCCCGGCATTGGGTTCCGTCCCGTTTCTTCTTCCGACATTGCATCGCTAGACCTCTTCAGCTGTACGTCCTTGGACCCCTAAGCGGTGGGGTGTGGGAAGACTCGTCAGTGCTGCGAAGAAACGACAGCTGGTTAAGCGGCATGGGTGCCACCTCCTATTTGACTGCCCCTTGAGCGTCGGTTGCATTGCTGAGTATTTGAGGCGAACTCCGGCATCCGCACGTTCCATTAACGTTCCAATAGTTGGTGTAGAAAAGAACGAGGATTGCCGGATAGCTCTCGCAGATTCAACAAGTTGGCTACGGCAGAATACAGCCCTGAAAAGGCTGGCGTCGGCGGTTCGATTCCGTCCCTGGCCACCATTCAAACTCAACAACTTAGGCGAGCAAGAATTGCGTTCGAGCCCAGCCGGAAAAAGGCTGGCGTCGCGCATTCGATCCAGCCAGCGACTCATTCGAAAGGATATACCGGTAGTCGCGAACACTGTTTCAAGCGAGCGAACCATTCGCGAACGTCCGCTGGGAATTCAGACCCACTCGCCCATCAGTGGAGCGGAATGTGAACCACACGCGAGCGTGATTCGACAGGTTGCCGGGAAAAACCGCCGCCCTACGTCCCAGGACGGCCAAAGCGGCGCCTTTCTGAGCGCTTGGAGTCGCTGGCGACGAAAAGACAAAACGAAAGCGCACGAACAGAGGGACTGGTGTAAACTTACCTCCCATCTGACGGGCCAAATTCAGATCCGAGGTAAGGATATGAAATCAACGGCCAACTGCTTTTTGCTACTACTCCTTGTGATTGGTTCGACAGCCACAGCACAACAACCCTGCAGCAGCGGGCCACCTGCAAAGGCCATTATCGATTGGGCGCAGTTTCGTTTTGCGCCCTGCCACACAGGCTTCAACCCGTATGAGTTTGTCCTGAGCCCCGCTACTGTTGGAAACCTCGTTCTGGGTTGGAAGTACACGACCGGGTCCTATATCTATTCTGCTCCGGCGGTAGTGAACGGAGTGGTGTACATAGGATCCGATGATGGGAACCTCTACGCTTTTAACGCCAGTACCGGAGCAGTCGTTTGGCGGTACCGGATGACAGATGTTGTCCGTACTTCGCCGGCGGTGGTTAATGGCGTGGTGTATGTTGGGGCTCACGAAAGCCTTTATGCCTTAAACGCCAACACCGGAGCACTCCTCTGGCAGTATGCGACAGGGGGATTTGTCGAATCATCGCCGACAGCGGTCAACGGGGTGGTGTACGTCGGATCCGACGACAATCACCTATACGCGCTGAACGCAAACACCGGTTCACTCCTATGGAGCTACACGACCGGTGCTGCTGTCTATACATCGCCGGCCGCCGTCAACGGCGTTGTTTACTTCGGTACTGTAGACGACGACAACAGTATGTACGCTCTCAATGCTCTCACGGGAGCACTTCTGTGGAGGCAGACGATGAGCAGCGGTGTTTTTTCGTCGCCGGCAGTTGTCAACGGGGTGGTGTACGTCGGGACCGAGTACCCTGACGACAGTGTGTATGCGTTAAATGCTAATACGGGAGCAGTCCTGTGGAGGTACGCGACAGGCCTTTTTGTAGTGTCTTCGCCAGCGGTGGCGAACGGCGTGGTGTACATCGGCTCCTACGATAGTCACTTATACGCTTTGCGCGCAAGCACGGGAGTACTCCTGTGGAGCTACCCGATGGGGTATGTTAACTCTTCGCCGGCGGTCGCCAACGGGGTGGTGTACGTGGGGTCCGACGACAATAATCTGTACGCGTTGAACGCGAGCACGGGAGCACTTCTGTGGAAGTACACGACGGGGAGTGAGATCATTTCTTCGCCGGCGGTGGCCAATGGCGTGGTGTATGTCGGGTCCTACGACAATAGCGTGTACGCCTTCCATCTGCCGAATCATTGAGGCCGAGCGCACGGGTTAACACAATCCAGAACCATGGGCGACGTGGGAACAAGATCTCGCATGAGGACAAGAGTATCCACGTGTGACAAGGCTTATAGACGGTACGGGTGGAGACGCGAACCATGCGCGAACATAGAAGCGCCGAAAACGGCCTAATTGAGTCCAGGCGGTCCCAAATCGTTTCCGGCGCAAGCTGCTCTTCGTCAGTCACATCCGCTGATTTCAAGCCACTTTCACCATTCGGCAAGCAGCCCTGAAAAGGCTGGCGTCGGCGGTTCGATTCCGTCCCTGGCCACCATTCAAACCCAACAACTTAGGCGCTGAGATGTTTTGCTAGAGCCCGGCCGAAAAGAGCTGGCGTCGCTCATTCGCTCCAGCCACGCCTCATTCGAAGGGACATAGCAGTAGTCGCGCATCAGGTATCGACCGTGCGAACTATCGGCGAATATCACCGAGACTTGAGGAGGGGGATGCGGCCATGACTTGAGCGGAGCACGCCAGAATAATCGCGTTTCTGAAAACGCCGTTGGAGTTGTCGCGATGAAAGCATCAAGCGAAGAAACACGAGCAGAAGGGAAGTGGGTGTTATAGTTCTTGCCTATTTGGTGGGCTAAATTCAGATCCGAGGTGAGGATATGAAAACCACGGCCAACTACCTTCTGCTGCTATTCCTGGTGATTGTTTCGACGGCTACGGCGCAACAACCGTGCAACAGCGGGCCGCTCCCAAACGCAGTCATCAATTGGCCAGAGTTTCGCTTCGACCTGTGCCACACCGGCTATAACCCTTATGAATTTGTTCTTAGCCCCGCTACGGTTGGCAACCTCGGGCTAAAGTGGCAATTCACAGAAGAAAATGTCAACTTCGCGTCGTCGCCGGCGGTGGTCAACGGCGTAGTGTATATCGGGGCCGACTCCCTCCGACCTATATGCCTTAAATGCCAACACCGGAGCGCTTCTATGGCACTACTCGACGTATCCCCTCCCCGTCGTGTCGGCACCGGCGGTGGCCAACGGCGTAGTGTATTTTGGGGTTACGTACTTTCGTGGGGACGGCGCTTTTTATGCCTTGAACGCAAGCACCGGGACACTGATCTGGCAGCGCGGAATGGGGCTTGTCAGTTCTTCCCCCGCGGTGGTCAATGGGGTCGTGTATGTTGGGTCCGACGACAGCAACGTCTACGCTCTGAACGCCAGTACGGGAGCGGTCCTGTGGCAGTACACGACAGGAGGAGAAGTAGACTCTTCGCCGGCAGTGGTCAACGGTGTGGTGTACGTTGGATCGGAGAATGGCAGTGTTTACGCCCTGAACGCCAGTACGGGAGCATTCCTGTGGCAGTACGCGACGGGCGGAGACGGCCTGTCTTCTTCGCCGGCGCTATCGAATGGTGTGTTGTATATCGGCGGTGGTTACATTCATGGAAACGGTGAGGTATATGCCCTGAATGCAAGCACTGGAGCACTGCTGTGGCAGTACACGACAGGGTCGGGAGACGGCGCCTCTTCGCCAGCGGTGGCCAATGGCGTGGTGTATATCGGGTCCCGCGACGATAACCTGTACGCCTTGGACGCCGGCACCGGAACACTGCGGTGGAACTACACGACAGGGAACTGGGTCGATTCGTCGCCAGCGGTAGCCAATGGGGTGGTCTATGTCGAGGCCGACGACGGTAACGTGTACGCCGTGAACGCCGACACCGGAGCACCGCTGTGGAGCTACCCGACAGGGGGCGGTCTCACACCCTCGCCCACCGTGACGAACGGCGTGATGTACGTGGGGTCCTTCAATGGGGTGTTCGCCTTCGATCTGCCGCATCATTGACGCCAAGCGCGACCATTATGTATAGCATCCAGAAGCGAGGTACAATTCCCGATTCTTCGAAGGCAGACAGATGGCACAACCTCAAATCGCTCTTTCCGCGATTGCAAAACTCCGCAGCAATTTTGGCGGGACCGTTCTCCAACCAGGCGACCCTGACTACGACAACGTTCGTGCGCTGCATAACGGCTTGATCGACAAGCACCCGGCAGTCATCGCTCGATGCCGAAACGAGGCTGACATAGCCGGCAGCATCGCATTCGCGCGTGAGCACCAGCTCGAGATCGCGGTTCGTGGAGGCGGTCACAACGTCAGCGGACGGGCCTGCGTCGAGGGCGGGATGATGATTGACCTTTCCCTGATGAAGGCAATCCAAGTGAATGCCGGCGCGAAGCGTGCGGTAGCGCAAGGCGGCGTGACGTGGGGAGAGTTCAATCGCGCCACCCAGCAGCATGGCCTTGCGACCCCCGGCGGAGTGGTTTCCAGCACCGGCATCGCCGGGCTGACGCTGGGCGGCGGCTTCGGCTATTTGTCTGGAAAGCATGGGCTGGCGACGGATAATCTGGTTGGCGCCACCCTGGTCACCGCAGAGGGAAAGACCGTTCATGCCAGCGACTCGGAGAATCCCGACCTCTACTGGGCGCTTCGCGGCGGAGGCGGCAACTTCGGAGTGGTCTCATCGCTCGAATACAGCCTTCATCCCGTTGGTCCCACGATCTTGGCAGGGGCCGTCGCGTGGCCGCTTTCCCAGGCGCGCGAGGTATTGGGCCTTTATCGGGACTTCGCCGAGTCGGCTCCCGATGAAATTGCCTGCCTGGCGGGCGTTGGCCATGCCCCGGATGGTTCTGGCGTAAAGGTGGCTATCATCGGAGCCTCGCATTGCGGATCGCTCACGGATGGCGAACGAATACTGCGCCCCATCAAGGAATTCGGATCGCCGCTGTTCGATACCATCCAGCCGATGGGGTACTGTGAACTCAACGGAATGTTTGACGGCGCCTACCCGAAAGGCATGCTGAACTACTGGAAATCAAGTTTCCTGATTACCCTGGACGACAAATTCTTGAACTCGATCGTCGACATGGTGGAACATTGTCCTTCGAAATACAGCGGCATCTTCCTGGAGCACTGGCATGGCGCCGTCACTCGCGTCCCTGAGGACCACACAGCCTTTCACCACCGTCGTGAAGGCCACAATTTGCTGATCCTTTCTCAATGGGAGGATGCGGCGGCAACGGAACAGAATATCGCGTGGGCACGCCAGGGTTTTGCCCGGTTGGAGCCCTTCTTCGCCACGGCCCGCTATGTAAATTACATGGACCAGGATGACGCGAGCGACGTAGCCGGTCCCTTCGGTGGAAACTATGCCAGGCTGGCCCAGGTCAAGGCTAAATGGGACCCGGAAAATGTTTTCCATCTCAACCAGAATATTCGGCCTGCAAACTGACTCGTTCCTCAAGTATCTCGCGCCGAAAAAACTTGCTTACGGCGAAGCCACTGCTGTGTTGAAATGCGTCGTAGCTGATCTTCACCTCGGATCAGGATTGGAGCCGCCCGCTTATGCGCGTTGCGCTTCTCACTAGCTTCGCGGCCAGCAGGAAAGAGCCGCTGGTCGCCATGATGGATCGAGTGCACCAGGGTTTTCTCGATTCCGGGCTGCCTGAACCCTTTGTCCGTTTCAACTTTGCCGATGGCATGGTTGTGAGTTTTTCGTGCGTCGATCGCGTTCTGAAGCGTCACCCCGAACTAGCGCGATTCGTGACCGACGGTGCGCCGATGCCCGGTCTCCCAAGTGTGCGACGTATCACCAATGGGTCGATGCCATCGGCAGCGGACGATGCGGTGCCGTATACCACGTTGCAAGCCATTGCCACGGGCGTGCCCCGGTCATGGCCGTTTCACGGCGTCACCATTCACTTCCATTCGCCGGAGTTCGGCGAGGCCGCGGGCACTCCGGCGCACGCGGCTGGCATGATGCCAGGAATCATGATTACCGATAGCTGGTGGGTCAACGGCCGCAACCGTTCGCTCTCGGCACGCACGATTGTGGAGGCGCAACCCGGCGATAAGAAGCTGCCATCACCGTCAGGGCCAATCGCCATCGTGCTTGCTGCGTGCGGTAAGGCGCGCAAAACCATCCAAGTTCCATTAGCCGAAAACCTCCCCACCGGTCCGGTTCCCGCGGTTCGGTTGCCGACGGGAATCCCGGTCCCTAGCTCCAATCCGGAAGCGGCCCGCGCGGTTCATGAGGTCGTGGTCAAATACCGCGGGCGACTGCCGGAGATCATCGAGCAAGCTGGTCTTCCGCACGACCTCCCTGCCCGGGCAGAGATGACGGACGCCGCGCTTGGCCTGAGAGCGGGGCCGAAAAAACCTGCGCTGGAGCGAGTCTTCAAGCCAATGGGATACAGCGTCCGCGGGGGCACTGCCAGTGCAACCGGCAGCTTCACGCTGCGCCGGCGGACGGCCGCCAACTTGACGCTGGAACTTAGCCTGGACGTCGGCACCTGGAGCCATAACGTGACTGCGATTTTTCACGTGTGGGGATTAGGATTCAAGGGCACACTGATTCTCCCGCCCACCGCAAAGGCTGTCCAGGGCGGGCAGTACCCGATCGGCGATGCCGAGCAGTGGCAGAAGATCGTGGAGAACCTGGGCGCGCTGGTCGCGGAACTGGAGCGAACCTTCGTTCCCGACATCGAAGCGGTGGCGGGCGCCTCACCGGAGTGGTACCACCCCGAGAGCTGATCGCTGGTTCGACGACTGCACAATCTTATGATCGTGGGCCGAGAATGAAGCGGCTGCGGTACTGACCGGGAGCTACTCCGAATCGCTGAACAAAAGCTCGCCGGAAGCTGTCGGAATCCTGGAAACCCACGGATGAGGCAATGCTTTCCACCGAGGAGTCGGGATTCGTCAGCCGGCTGCGAGCTTCTTCGAGACGTAAGCGCAGGACGAATGCAGCCGGAGTGCTCTTGAATTCGTCCTTGAAGCGACGATTAAACTGCCGGGCACACAGGTTGACGCGCCGGGCCAGCGCCTCTACAGAAAGATCCCGGGCGAGATGTGCCAGCATCCACGCTGCGAGATCGGCGAAACGGCCCGTGGATTCGACCTGAAATTTCAAGGGCTCGGAATACTGCTCCTGTCCTCCAGCCCGCTTGACGTAAATGACCAGTTCGCGGGCTACCTCGAGTGCCACCTGCGCACCGAAATCTTCTTCGATCAGCGCGAGCGCCAGATCGATTCCGGCCGTAATTCCCGCAGACGTGTAGAACTTCCCGTCGCGAAGGTAAAGCGCGTTGGCATCGACTTGCAGTTTGGGATAACGACTAGCCAGATCGGCAGCGTATTTCCAATGCGTCGTCACCTTGCGTCCATCGAGCATTCCCGTCGGTGCGACTCCATAAATACCGGTACAGACCGATGCAATCCGGCGGATACGGTGCTGGTGCCGGGCGATCCAGTTCGCCAATTTCTGGCCATCATCCGAAGTCCGCATGCCACTGCCCCCAGGGATAAGCAGCGTATCCAAGTGGCGCAGCGAACTTAGAGAGCACGCGGCCGTCATGCGCAATCCCGATTCTGAAGAAAATGTCTTTGCGCCGAGCGCCGCAATCGTCACTTTGTAGCAAGCCTGAGACACCCCTCGCGAGTCTTCGATTCGAGCGCTGTTGAACGCTTCCAACGGGCCCGCCAGATCGAGCGACGTGATGTTGTCGTATCCAACGATGACGATATGTTTGGGGGTCATGGCGCGTGACCGCTAAGGATAGCTGGTCATGTGAGCGTCTTATGTGACGTTCAGGAGGCGATTGTGGACATCCTCCAAGAATGTCTTAAATCGCCGGATCAATGTCATTTCAGACTTTCCATTCTGCGCTTATCCTGTTCTCATTCGCAAGTAGGTTGTCCATAGGAGAGCCGGTATGACAAGAACAAAGAAGCTGCTCTGGATCGGGGTCGCGGTTATTGGGGTCTTGGATTGCGCTTTTTATCTAGGCCGAATTGCCAAGGGACCAGAGCGGGTTTCCGCCTCGACGACACAAAGTTCGCCGCTGAAGCCGCCGGCCAAAGGCCCGATCAATGTTGCATTCGTAATTTCTGAGGGCGCGAATGTGATGGACATCGCCGGCGCATGGGAAGTATTCGGCGACGCCATGCTCACCTCCAAGGGCAAGCCCTGGCACGAGGCAGACGGCGACGACATGGTGATGCCCTTCAACACCTACACGGTTTCCGATTCGCTGAAGCCGGTGATTGCCGCCAACGGACTCACCATCGTGCCCAACTATAGCTTCGCAAATGCGCCGACGCCGCAGATCATCGTCGTTCCCGCCCAGGGCGGCCGCAGCGACGCTCAGAAGGATTGGTTGTTGGCAAATTCAGCGACCGCCGACGTCACCATGTCGGTGTGCACCGGAGCCTCCATGCTCGCCAAGTATGGGTTGCTCGATGGCATGACTGCTACAACCCATCACCTGTACGCCGCGAAGATACAGAAACAGTATCCGGCAGTCCATTTCGTAAGTGGAACCCGGTTTGTCGAGAACGGCAAGGTGGCCACCGCCGGCGGTCTTACTTCAGGAATCGACCTCTCCTTGCACATTGTGGAGCGCTATTACGGACGCGAGGCCGCGCAGTCTACAGCCAACTTCCTGGAGTATGGCGGCGAGCTTTGGAAAAGCCCGGAATTCAGTCAGGTCAAGCCTGTGGTGGCAGCTAGATAGGGCTATGGTTGGAACCAAATCTCTCCTAAATCGGGTTTGAAAGGGCACGGCTTCAGCCGTGCCGTACGAGTCGTGTGAATGCCGGGCTTTAGCCCCTGAAATTACTCGGGGGAAGCGTTTCGGATTTATGAGATGGCTTCTAGTCTTCCAGCAATTCCTGGCCGGGATATTCGGCCTGATAAAAGAACTCCAGCTCCTTATCGAGCTTGGCCCAGAATGCAGCGTCCCTTACCGGAGGCGAGTCGTTTTGCAGGAAGTGCATACGAGAGCTCGCCCTGAGCGTGAGCATGTGGTTCAAAGCGTCAAGCAGGCCCCAGTCGTCGGCTCTCCAACGGTCTACCGGCTTATTCTTATACGCCAGCATCTTCTTGGCGAGTTCATCGGTCTTGATATTGCGCAACACGGGATACAACTCCGCCCAGAGTCGAGGCGTGTAGTCATCATCGACGAAGCGTAGGGGCATTGCCATAGTGGCATTCTGAGCGTCAGCAATCGTGTATGGCAAGATTCGCGGTTGCGCCATGACCGCGGCCTGGAAAAACTACCAAGCCAATTTAACTTCTATTATAAGCATGCCAAATTCCGGTCGTAGGAGCGGAGGACTCCGTCGACTACGACTGGGATCAGGGGACAGACAATATGAAGAGTGATGCGGTTCTCGGACGCCGTTGCGGCGTCCGCTTCCGCAGATTACAGCAAACCGGTTACTTACCCTTGGCTTGGATCGACTGCAGTTCAACTTCAAAAATCAGGGTCGAGTTAGGAGGAATCTCATTGCCCGCGCCGCGTGTGCCGTAGGCGAGATCGGGTGGCACGAAAAGTTGCCATTTCGATCCCACGGGCATCAGTTGCAGGGCCTCGGTCCACCCTTTGATGACTCCGTTAACCGGGAACGTCGCCGGCTGGCCGCGCTTATAGGAGCTGTCAAACTCGGTTCCATCAATAAGGGTGCCGCGATAGTTGCAGACTACCGAGTCCGTTGCTGTAGGCTTCGGTCCCGTGCCGGTGGTCAGAATCTTGTACTGCAAACCGCTGGGCAGAGTAACCACGCCTGGCTTGGTTTTGTTGGCAGCCAGAAACGCATCTCCATCTTTCTTGTTCGTTTCACCCGACTGCTGCATCTTTTGCTCCTGTTTCTTGCGCAGACCGTTTTGCAGTTCTACCACGGCGGCTTGTGCTTCCTGGTCAGTCATCAGCGTCTGGCCGCCAGACAGTCCGTCCTTCATGCCCTGGGACAGAAGGTTCAGGTCGATGTCCACGCCGTCCCGATGCAAGTTCTTGCCAATGTTCATCCCAATCGCGTAGCTCAGTTTTTCTTTCTGAGTCGTAAGAGTCGAGCCGCCAGAAGCCGGCGTTTGCGCCGTAGCAGCGGGAGCGGATTGTGGGTTCGTTGCCGGGCTCTGCTGTGCCAAGGCACTTCCGAGGAGCATCGTTCCAGTTGCCAGAAAGGTTATGGTTGCGGTGAAAAGTTTTCCCATGGAACTATTGTTTCATTGATGTAGGATCTGCGCAAAAAAAGGGACTAAGTGTGGCGGCCCGTTTCGAGTCGGAGGCTCGTCATAATTTTCTCGATTTCGAACTCGACATCGAAATGGTGATCCTACGCGCGTGCTCCGTTTGTGGCATTGCCGCCATCAGCTGTGAGGCGTATATTGATCGGCCAGACTTAATCCTCAACTGAGGATTCTTCGTAACCTTTCCTCCGTGTGGCCTGGGGGTTTCTCAATGCCAATTTGCAGACAAGCGCTCTCGATTTTGCTCAGTTTTGCGGTAACAATTAGCGTGATTGGCCTGGACGGCTGCAAGAAGTCGGAACAGTCTCAGCCTCAGCCCAACCAGACGCAGCAGGGGCAAGCGCCGGCGACGACCTACGCCGCTCCCACGGCGGACCAGCTCTATCAGTTAGTCGCTCCCATTGCCTTGTTCCCGGATAATCTGGTGGCGCAAGTTCTCGCCGCTTCCACTTTTCCTGATCAAGTCAGCGCTGCCTACACCTGGTTGCAGCAGAACTCCAACCTGAAGGGGCAGCAACTCCTCGAGGCCGTCAATCAGCAGTCATGGGATGCCAGCGTCAAGGGCCTCACGCAGTTCCCCGACGTGTTGAACCAGATGGCCACCAACCTATCGTGGACCTCGGCGCTGGGCGATGCCTACTTCAACATTCCGCAGAGCGTGATGAACGCGGTCCAGGTCATGCGGGGACGGGCCCAGCAGTCCGGCAACCTGAAGAGTACGACGCAGCAAACGGTCACGGTACAGAATCAGGCGCCGGGATCAGCGCCGCCTCCGCCAGCATCGTCGGGCGAGCCGCAGACCACCGAGATCGTGCAGCCGCCTCCGCAGACGATCATTATTCAACCGGCGCAGCCCGATGTGGTCTATGTCCCGGTCTACAACCCGACCGTCGTGTACGGAGCTCCCGTGGCCGTTTATCCCGGTTACTCAACGGGAGCCGTGGTCGCAACCAGCTTGATTTCGTTCGGAGTTGGCATCGCGGTTGGCGCTGCCATCAGCGGTGGAGGAGGCTGCTGCGGATGGGGATGGAACTCGTGGGGATGCGGGTGGAATAACAACACCGTGGTTTACAACCACAACACCTACATCTCAAACTCGAATACATTCGTCAATCGCAATAACTATTACGGGCACAATAACGTCAACTACAACAACTACAATCGCAACAACGTTAACGCAAACAACTACAACCGGAATAACGTTAACGCGAATAATTACAACCGCAACAACATCAATACCAACAACGTTAACCGGAATAACGTCAAGAACAACAACTACCGCGCCAACAATTTCAACAACAGCAACTACACCACTCCCAAGTTCAACCAGAAATACGATCAGCCTCAATACCGAAACAGTGCGAATACCAACCTGGCCCAGAACAATCGCCAGCAACAGAACTTCAATCAGCAAAATCGGAATCAGCAAAATCGTCAGCAGCCGAACTTCAATCAGCAAAATCGTCAGGGTTCCAATGCGAACCAAGCCCGTCCCAACAGCTACAGCCAGGCGCAGCGCAGTCCCGAACGTGGCTACGGACAACAAGCCGCACGAGGCACGAATACTGGCGCCTTCAGCAACTACAGCCAGGGCGGTAATGCCCGGACGAACAGCGCTCGCGGGCAACAAAGTCTGGAAGGAAACCGCGGTGGCGCAGCGCAGAATCGGGGCGGCGGCCAGCGAGGCGGCGGCGGTCGCCGCTAAACCGCGTCGAACGAAGTCCCAGGGCAGAGTTTCAGGTTAGAGTCGGGAGAATATGCTCATGCCGATCAGTCAACATCTTCGGGAATTCATTCCTTCTCGCTTAGGCGGCATACCGCGTCAAATGGTCCTTTTGTCGGCAACGATTTTGACGTTTGTGATGATGGCGCCCCCCGCGTTTACCCAGAGCGGAAATGAAAAAACGTTCGCCTCGCCAGGCGCTGCGGCGCTGGCGCTGTACAACGCCGCCAAGGCCAACGACAGCCAGTCGCTGGCTGCAATTTTCGGTTCGAATTCGAACGATATTCTGCACACCGGCGACGACGTTGCCGACAAGAGCATGCAGACGAATTTCGTTCGCCGCTACGACCAGATGCATCGGGTGGTGATCGAACCTGACCAGACGGTGACGCTTTATATCGGAGCGGAGAATTGGCCGCTTCCTATTCCCCTGGTCAAGAACGCCAGCGGCGCCTGGTATTTCGACACCGAGGCCGGCAAGAAGGAGATCCTCTACCGGCGAGTAGGCACCAACGAAAATGATGCCATCGACATTTTGTATGCCCTCGTCGACGCCGAGCGCGAATACGCCTCGGAGCCGCGCAACGGCGACAAGATTGCTCATTTCGCCGGCAAATTCCTGAGCGACGATGGCAAACAGAACGGCCTCTACTGGAAGACGAGCGACAACGAGACGCCCAGTCCCATCGGACCGCTATTGGTTTCCGCAGCCGGCCAGGGTTACAAAATGCAGCAGGGACAGCAGACGCCTTATCACGGTTACTACTACCGCATTCTGACCAAGCAGGGTGCAGCGGCAAAAGGTGGCGCGCGCGACTACATGGTCGATGGGCATCTTACCCGCGGCTTTGCGTTCGTGGCCTATCCGGCGGAGTATCGCAACTCGGGAGTCATGACTTTCATGGTCAATGAAGACGGGATTGTCTACGAGAAAGATCTGGGAGCGGACACGGCCAAGGCCGCGGCTGCAATAACTGACTACAACCCGGACAGCAGTTGGCAGCCGGTCGACTAGGACTTGATAGCCGACCAAGCGAGCACATGTCGCACGTTTCCGGCCGATTGTTCGCATCAGGTCTCATTCCGAGGCGAAACTCTCGGATCTGCAATTCCAGTCCGCATTCGGGACGAAGCGCTCGCAACCGGGTTAATTCAATTGTGGGGTGTAGCTGGCCTGAGTAGAATTTCAGTGCTTCCTAAGTCGCATTCGGAATAAGGATGCGGGCTTGCGGAATGGGCTTCAGATGCCGATAGAACGAGAAGCTTGGAGAACCGCGAGAACCTGTCGGCTCTCAAGAGTTTAACACCGGTTCGAAGCCTTCTCGGTCAGGTTTCTTGTGCATCTTTTGCATGACCGAGGCATCTAAAGGTTGAGTGTGTTCGACTCAAGGAGTCATATGTCTAACGATAATAAAGATTTAGAGAAGGTTGACCCGGAACTCCGCGATGACTCAGGGGAAGCTCGGACGCTGCCGGTTCTGCCAGTCCGCGACACCGTGCTGTTTCCGCACGCGGTGCTGCCGTTGACGGTGGGACGTGAAAGCTCGGTCCAACTGATCAATTCTCTGGGTGAAGACAAGACCATAGTCGTGGTGGCCCAGCGCGAGGCGCGGGTTGATACGCCGCAGCCGACCGACCTGTTTGCCGTCGGCAGTCTGGCCGTGGTGCACAAAGTAGTGCGCATGCCCAACCAGAGCCTGTTTGTTTTTGCCGAGGGTCTGGAGCGCGTGAAGGTTCCGGAATACGCTCAGCTGACGCCGTTCATGCGCGCGACGGTGGAATCCATTCCCGAACTGCCTGTTCCCAAGAATTCCGAGATTGAAGCGTTGCAGCGCAACGTGCTGACGCTGTTCCAGCAAATCGTGGCGGGCTCGCCGACCTTGTCGGATGAGCTCTCGACCGTCGCCGGAAACATCGACGATGCCGGCCGCATGGTCGACTTCATCGCGTCCTCGCTGCCCTCGCTCTCGACTCGCGACAAGCAGGACGTGCTGGAAACGCCCGACGTGCAGGTTCGGCTGGAGAAGATCAACCAGCACCTGGCGAAGGAGCTGGAGGTTCAGCAGCTGCGCAACAAGATTCAGAGCGAAGTGCAGGACCG
Organism: uncultured Acidobacteriaceae bacterium; assembly: GCA_963833305.1. Classification (GTDB taxonomy): domain Bacteria; phylum Acidobacteriota; class Terriglobia; order Terriglobales; family Acidobacteriaceae; genus Bog-257. Next base: position 23,955 of record CAWHXN010000013.1, read on the forward strand.
CGTGCAGCAGACGCAGCGCGAGTACTACCTGCGCGAGCAGATGAAGGCCATCCAGAAGGAACTGGGCGAGCAGGATGAAACCACTCGCGACGCCGACGAGCTGCGTCAGAAGATCGAATCGGCGGGCATGCCCGACGACGTCAAGAAAGAGGCGTTGAAGGAACTGGGCCGGCTGGCGCGCATGTCGCCGATGGCCGCCGATTACGGCCTGACGCGCAACTACATCGAGTGGCTGGCGGTGTTGCCGTGGCAGAAATCTTCGGGCGTCGAGATCGATATCCCGAAAGCCAAGGAGATTCTCGACTCCGATCACTACGATCTGGAGAAGGTGAAGAATCGCATTCTCGATTACCTTTCTGTACGGCGTCTGAAGCCGAGCATGAAGGGTCCGATCCTGTGCTTCGTCGGACCTCCGGGCGTGGGCAAGACCTCGCTGGGCAAATCGATTGCGCGCTCGCTGGGCCGCAAGTTCGTTCGCCTGTCGCTGGGCGGCGTGCACGATGAAGCCGAAATCCGCGGACATCGCCGCACCTACATCGGCGCTCTGCCCGGTCAGATCATGCAGGGCATTCGCCGGGCCGAAACCAACGATCCGGTCTTCATGCTCGACGAAATCGACAAGGTGGGTCGCGATTTCCGCGGCGATCCGGGCTCGGCGCTGCTGGAAGCGCTTGATCCGGAGCAGAACTTCAGCTTCCGCGACAACTACCTCGACGTGCCGTTCGACTTGTCGAAGGTGCTGTTCATCACGACGGCCAACATGCTCGATCCCATTGCGGAGCCTCTGCGCGACCGCATGGAGATCATCGAGCTGCAAGGCTACACCGAAGAAGAAAAGGTTCACATCGCATTCCAGTATCTGATTCCGCGGCAGATCGAAGAGAACGGAATCAACGGCAACCAGATCGAGTTTCCGGAGGAGACGATTCGCTTCCTCATTCGCCATTACACTCGCGAGGCTGGCGTTCGCGGCCTGGAGCGCACCATCGGCACGATCTGCCGCAAGCAGGCGCGGCGCATCGCAGAAGGCAAGACCGACAAGATGTCGGTGACGCCGGAACTGGTGCAGCATCCGGACATGCTGGGCGGAATGAAGATCCGCACCGAAGGCGAGATCGCCGAGCGCACCAAGCGTGCCGGCGTAGCCGTAGGCCTGGCGTGGACGCCAACCGGCGGTGACGTGCTCTTCGTTGAGGCTAACAAGATGAAGGGCAAAGGCGGTTTCACCATGACCGGACAGCTCGGCCAGGTGATGCAGGAGTCAATGCAGGCCGCGCTGACCTGGGTACGATCGCAACTGCCAAGCAGTTGGGCATCGACGAGGAATTCTTTGCCGGGCACGACATTCATATCCACGTGCCTGCTGGAGCGATTCCGAAGGACGGCCCCTCGGCTGGCGTGACCATGGTGACTGCGCTGGTTTCGCTGCTGACGGACAAGCCAGTGCGTCCGCTGACGGCGATGACCGGCGAGATCACGCTGAGCGGCAATGTTCTGCCCATCGGCGGCATCAAGGAAAAGACGCTGGCGGCCAAGCGCGCAGGCGTCACCGACATCATCCTGCCGGCTGACAATCGTCAGAATGTGCAGGAAGACTTGACGCCCGAGCAGCTTCAGGGTCTGAACATGCACTACGTCAAGACCATCGAGGAACTGCTCGAGCATCGCTCTGCCGACCAACCGCGACGAGGCCAAGGAAGACGCCGAAGTCCGCGAGCAGGTTTTGAGCACAGTGCCTGTCGGATAACACGATCTAAAGATTCAAAGCTGGGCGGGTCCATCGTGGCCCGCCTTTTTCTTTTTTTGTGTGACGATTGCGACGCCGTCATTCCGCAAAACAGAACCCCGGTTTTTGTCGTCGGGGCGCGGATGGGTGCGTCCGCCGTTCTCCCGTACAATGGCTTTCATCACAATCCTTTCGAATGGACAAGCCGGTCGTTGTCGCCGCCGATGAAACGGGTCTTCGTAATCGCTCTTCTGTGGGCTTTACCGCTGCTGGCTCAGAGCAACCGCGGCGAGCTACGTCTCACGGTAACCGACCCAGCCGGACTTGGCGTCAAAACCACGGTCCAGATTACGAGCGAAGCCAATCAGTATCACAACACCCTGACCACCAGCGACAACGGCACGCTGAACGTGCAGCGCCTTTTGTACGGAATCTACCAGCTCAATATCGATCAACCCGGCTTTGCCCCTGTCTCGGAATCGGTCGAGATCCATTCCCCGATACCTATCGATTACGCCGTTAAGCTGAATGTGGCTGCAGCAAAAGAGTCGGTAACCGTGAAAGCGGAAGCGACGTTGCTCGACCCCGATCAGGCCGGATCGATCAACGAAATCGGTTCTGACACAATCCAGCGTCGCTTGTCTTCCTTGCCGGGCCGTTCGATTCAGGACTTAGTGAACAGTCAGCCGGGTTGGCTGTACGAAGGCAATGCTGTACTGCACCCACGGGGCTCGGAGTATCAAACGCAGTTCGTGGTTGACGGCATTCCGTTGACAGACAATCGCTCTCCCAGCTTCGGCCCCGAGATCGGCGCCAACGACGTCGACTCGATGAGCATCTACACTGCCGGCTTCCCAGCAGAATACGGACGGAAAATGGGCGGCGTGGTCGAGGTGAACACGCTGCGCGATCCTCAGCCCGGATTTCACGGCCAGGTTGTCTTGTCTGGCGGCAGCTTTGATAGCGCAGGAATCTTTGCCCAAGGTCAATATTCCTGGGGAAAGAATGTCCTTGGCTTTTCCGGTTCGGGGGCGCAAACCGATCATTATCTCAATCCGGTCGTGCCCGAGAACTATACGAATAGCGGAACCCTGGGCGATTTTTCCGCCAATTACCAGCGCGATCTGACGCCGAATGACCGGCTGAATTTTATCGTCCGCTACGAGTTGTCGCGCTACCTGCAGCCCAACGAGATCGTTCAACAGACGGGTTGCTATCCGCCGGGTGTGACCGAGGGACCGCCATGCCAGCAGCAAAACGGCAACAACTTTGAAACCATGGCTGTTGCCTCCTGGCGGCACATTTTCTCGCCCAAGGTGGTTGCAGATTTTCGCGGCATGGCACGGAATAATGGGAATGACTTCTACTCCAACGCACTTTCTACCCCCATCATTTTGTTTCAACACAACTGGTTCAACGAAGCCTATTTCAAGGGCATGGTCACCATCGACCATGGCCGCAACGAATGGAAAGTAGGCGTCGAGTCAGACAACACGTTTCTGAACGAGAACTTCAACTACCAGATCACCGACCCGTCGCAATTCGACCCCGGCACGGCACTGACGTTCAGTTTTCCCGGAGCCTATCCCAGCCAGGGAAACAGGCCGGACCTTGAACAATCGGCATTCGTTCAGGACCTGATTCGCCTGGGTAACTGGACATTGAACGTCGGTCTGCGGTGGGACCATTACCAACTCGTCGTCAACAAGCAGGCCGTGGATCCGCGCCTAGCAATTTCGCGCTATTTTCCGGCACTCGGCTTGCTCGCACACTTTTCGTACGACCGGGTTTTCCAAACGCCATCGTTTGAGAACCTTCTGCTCTCCAGTTCCTTCGAGGTTGAATTCATCAATCCCGATGTCTTGCGCTTACCGGTCATTCCTTCGCAAGGCAACTATTACGAAGCCGGGGTGTCCAAGGCCTTCGGCGACAACCTTCGACTCGACGTCAACTACTATTTGCGCAACGTCGCCAACTACGCCGACGACGACCAGATCGACAACACCACCATCAGTTTTCCGATCTCGTTCGAAAAGGCCGTTATCTATGGCGCGGAAGGAAAGATCACCGTACCAAACTGGCATAAGATCTCCGGCTTCGCCAGTTATTCCTATATGGTCGGCAACGCCTGGTTTCCGGTGTCAGGCGGACTGTTTATCGGTGCGGACGCTCAGGCAGCGCTAGCCCAGTCGACCGGTCACTTCCCGGATTCGCAGGATCAGCGCAACACGCTCTTCACGCGCTGGGTCTATCAGGTTAAACCGCGCCTCTGGGTGGCGGGCGGCATTCAATATGGTAGCGGCCTGCCGTTCGACTTCCAGGGTACCGAGCAGGAGGCGCTGGTAGAGTACGGTCCGCAGGTTATCGACAGAATAAATTTTGCCCGCGGACGCATCTATCCTTCGCTACTGGTCAGCGCCTCGGCCGGAGCCGATGTCTACAAGTCCGACCGTATGAACGTAAACTTTCAGATCGACGGCCAAAATCTTACCAACGTTTTAAATGTTATCGATTTCGGTGGGCTGTTCTCGGGCAACGCGATTGGTCCATCGCGAAGCTTTAGCATGCGCCTCACAACCAGCTTTTAGAATCACATGGTTCTCGCCAATTCTTGAGAATGCAGGCGGACTTCACGGCCTTCCAAATATCCGAAAATAGAAATTCAGCAGGGCCGAGCGATCTTGTTTGGTTGCGACTGATGCCAGTCATAAACTTGCCGTTCCGAGTCGCGCAATCGCGTAAGGAATTCGGCATCACCGATCCCACGCGTGACCAGCAGGTCACGGTGTTTCGCTCGCATACTTCCACTGCCGCGCATGGCGGCAATCAGCCCGCGAAAATACGCACCCAGCGCTCGGTTCCGCAATGCGAACAGCATCCACATCCACTGATAAACCAGAATTCGCGGAAGCAGGCGAAAAAGTACCGGCCGCGGATAATCCTTCAGCAAAAGAAAGATTTGATTGCGGGTGAGATATTCGACGACGCGAGGATGAAGCGTATCCCCCAATGTTGCACTTCCGATGTGGTAAGCGATTGCCTCTGGCAGATATAGGCCGCCGAAGCCGAGCAGCTGTGCGCGCAGTCCGAGATCGAGATCGTCGAGGTAGGCGAAGAACTCCAGATCCAGCCCGCCACTGCTAAGGAAGGTTCCGCGACGATACAGTACTGCGGCACCGCATCCGGCCATTACGGGCATGGCACGATCGAACTGCCCATTATCGGGGTCGAGATGCCCAAGCCGGTAAGCGCCACCGGCCATCAGCATCGCATCGCCAGCTCCGTCCAGATGAGTCCGTTGCGTGGCGCGCCGTAGCTTGCCCGTCGCAAAACCCAGCGTCGCGTCGGAATCGAGGGCGGTGACCAGTCTCTCAATGTAGTCAGGCTCCAGTTCGATGTCGTTATTCAGAAGCAGGACATATCGTGACTCTGTCGACTCAACCGCCCGGTTGATGGACCCGGTCGTGCCTTCGTTATCGGGCAGCTCGATACGGCGCGTGTTTGGCGGCAACGGATCGGGAAGTATTTTGTCCGGACGCGCTTCATTTTCGATGACGACGATTTCCCACTCGCTTTGGGGGAGGGTCTGTTTCTGAATGAAGTCGATGCAGCGTGAAGTAAGGTCGGGGCGATGCAGCGAGGGAATGGCGATGGTGACAGTCTTCACGCGGCTCCGCTGGCGATTGTACACAGCACGCGACCCGGTTGATAGCAAGGAACTATTTCCGGTTGACCGTGCGATGGCTCAGCTTGGCAACTACGGTCTGAAAAGAGGACACCAACTCTTCGTCCGTTCCAAAAAGCAGATCGCGCCCGCTCGCCTGATCGGGCAGCCCACCGACGGCAGAGACAATAGCCGGCCGCTCCAGCAGCTTGGCGCGGCCCAGCACCGCCGAAGACCAAATCTCAGAGTAAGGAAGAACCACGCAGTCAGAGGCGGTGATCCAGGTATCAAAATCTTCATTACTGACGAACGACTCCACCAGATGAATGTTGCTATGCCCGTCAGCGAGGCTTCGCAGCTCATCCAGATACCTCTGGTTTTCAGCATCCACGACTCGCACGGAACCGACTACGAAAAGTTCGGCATCCGGCAAATTCGCGCGGACGAATGCCTGGATGGCGCGATGGAAGCCCTTATGCCGCTGGATAAAGCCGATGCACAAGAACAGTGTCCGCTCCGCTGGTAACTTGAGCAGCCGGCGGGCCGAAGCTTGCGTGTGCTCGACGAACTTCTGGTAAACGTCGTCGTGCTGCCGATACTCCACGCGAGAATCGCTCAGCCGCAAATGGTAATGCTTCTCGAATTGATCGCGCTCCTTCTTGGTATGAAAAACAACTTTAGGAGCAAGCTTCCACTTCCACTTATAAAGCCAGCCTTGCTTGCCGGGGAGATAGGGAATTTCGTGGGCTACTACTTCGATCTTGCGTGATCGCAGAAAAAGCCAAATGAAGCAGAACGTGGTTTGCAGGGTCTCCCAGCGTAGGTCTCTATCGAAGGGATTGTTGTAGAAGAATGCCCAATGATATTGAATCACCGTTCGATCGTAATAAGGCAGGAGTTCCAGGAGTTGCAGCAGCTTCGATCCTCCGCGCAGGTCCCAGGCGAAATCGACATTGCCTTGTTCGTCAGGCGACACCACATCGACGATGTGTCCCTGGGCGCGAAGGGTAGCCACGCTTTGTTCGCCATAGGCACCAATGCCGCAGTGCGTGGGAGAATAGGTTGAGACCATCAGATACCGCAAAGCAAACTCCGAGCTACTTTTTTTCAAACGCCAGGCAGGCGCCGAACGATCCCGCGGGATCGTTCGATAGGCGAACGAATCCCAGCGTCAAAAGAATACTCACATCGGGATATTGATCGTGCCAGCCACTCTTGTACCAGACTTCGTTCCAAGGTTCTCCGTGGAAGGTCTCTTTAAACGAATCGTTAAAGTGGTGAACGAACTCGTCCGGCGGGGAAACCATGAATAACTGGTCGACAAGTTCCAAATCGTGCCGGTAAAGACGGCTCTGTAACGCCGGCGGATCGTAACGGCGCTCGAACCCGGCATAGTAAAACGTGCTGTCATTCTCCATGTAGCCGGAGCTGGCAGGAACCGTCACGACCAATCGTCCCTTGGATGGCAAGACGCGCGCGAACTCTGCCATCGACGCAGTATCCCCATCGTCACGAATGTGTTCGATCGTCGAAATCGCGGTGATGAAGTCGACCGAACCATCTTTAAAACTGAGATGGGTCGCGTCTTCCGGCTGCACGAAAAATGCGTCGCGGCGGGTCAGGCCGAGGGTTTTCATGTAGCTCTTCTGGCGCTCGAGGTACACCTTGTCCATCTCGGTCGCGTAGGTTGTAGAGTGGTGTCGCTGATAGAGGAATGTAGGAACCGGAGACGAACCACTTCCGATGTCCAGATATACGCTCTTTGCGTTTAAGCAGAGGTCAGCGTGCTTAACGGCGAAGGCGTCTTCAACATTGCGAAATATGTCGGTACGTTGATTAAGGACCTTGGAATGGCGGTAGAGCATCCACCAATACTGCAGCAGACCTTCACGAAGCATGAGCCAGACTTCCTTTCAGCAAACCGAGGATGGACTTCGCAGCATCAGCCGCAATCAAGGACCAGGCATAACGCTCGACCGCCAGCTTTCTGGCATTCTCGCCAAGGCGACGGCGCATTGCAGGATTAGCGATCAGCTCTTCTATCGTGGAGACAAATTGATCTGCAGAACAGACTACGCAGTCGTCATCCTTGAGCTCAAGACCACGCGCTCCGGCCGGAGTTGAGACTACAGGAAGCCCGGCAGCAAAGTAATCGAGCATCTTTAGATTCGTACCTGATCCCGAAAACATGGGGTTGAGAGCTATATCCGCAGCCTGATAAAGAGCACGCCGGCGGTTCGCTTCAACCGTCCCCAGCCAGATGATATTTGGCGGGGACTGCGGACCGCGTGAGGCCTCGTACGAGTCCTTCACGCCTCCGGCAATCAGGATGGTGCAGGTTGGCAGTCGAGGCGCGACTTCTTTCACCAGGAACGCTGCTGCTTCGGTGTTGGGTGCATAGCCGCTACCGATGAAAATCAACACCGGCCGGTCTGGCGGCAGATCGAACTGTTGCCGCGCAAAGTTCCTCTCTTCGTCGCTGGCCGGCTGGATATCTTCCACGTCCACGCCGTTGGGGACCGGCACAATCTTGTCGCTAGATATCCCGTACAAGTCCACGAACTGCTGGGCATCGTCGCTCGAGCAGACAAAGACGAGATCAGCTTCACGGCACAGTTTGCCTTCGACCGCGCGAACCTCTTCCACCAGTTCTCGTCCCGCAGCAGTGCCGCCCAGTATCTGTTTCTTCACGGCGTACTCGCAATTGTGAGAGTCGTAGATCAGCTTTTGATCAGGACGCCGAGGTACATATGGATAAACCCAGGGATGCGAGATGATGACGGCAGCCGCATTCCTGCCGTGCTCCGCGGCCATGCGCTGAAAGCGGGGCGAGTACTTCAGCAGCTGGGGAATGGTAACGTCGATTGTTGTCTTGCCGCCGGTAGCTTTTTCAAATCGCCGATTGCGCGCGAAGTGCGGCTGGGTCAGAGGAGTGACACACTCGCGGAAATGCGGGGCCAGCATCTGGTTGCGATAGACCGGCCCGGGCCAGTCATAGGCTCCGACGTAGGAAACCTCGAAGCCCAGGGCAGCGATATGCCGATAGAGTTCGTAGATGCGAATGCGGCCGCCGCCCACGGGTGGATCGAGTACCTGGTTGTCGGCAACCAGAATCGGAATGCGCGTATCAGGTTCAGCAGAAGCGGCCTCGAAGGACGCTCTGCCGGCCCTCGGACCTGCGCCGGCGTCAAGCAACCGCTGCGTAACCTCATCCCACGATTGCGATGGAACGTTCTGGTAGGCAAACTCGCCCATCTCGCGAGCGCGATCACGGTCCGCCGCCAGAACATTCATGGCCTTGGCGATCTCCAGCGGATCGGGATCGACCACGAATCCCGAACGGCCATCCTGCACCAGACGCGAAGGTTCGCCCGAATCCCGGCAGACGATAACCGGCTTGTGACTCAACATGGCCTCGACGGCGACGTATCCAAAATCTTCTTCGCGCGTGGGAAAAAGAACCGCGAGGGCATTCGCGTAGAGCTTCAGCATCTCGGCATCGCTAACAAAGCCCAGGAAGTGTATTCGGGAATCTTTGCTTGCCAACTGCCGGATTTGCTCTTCATCCTCTCCTGCGCCGGCGATCAGCAAAGGAATGTCGCTCGAAAGATGCTCCATTGCACGGATAGCGAGATCAACCCGCTTCCAGCGATGCAGCCGTCCCGGCAACAGGAAATATTCCTGCGAGCCACAGTAGTGACCTTGAGTGAAGGCCGGCGGATAAAGCACTTCGGCAGTGAATCCGTTGTACTGCTGCAATCGCATAGCGGGCTCGTGCCCAATGCTGAAGATCTTGCGGACACGCTGGAACGCCAACGTATCCAGGCGCTGAATGACCTCGCGGAATCGGGTCTTTTCGAGCAGCGCGATATCGGGAAGCGAGCCGAACTCATCGTCGAAGCGATCGTAAAAAACCCGCACCTGGTGAACCAGCCAGCAGACGTGGTTTGGATGCTGTACCGCAAAGGTAGGGTTCTTCGTAGAAACTACGAGATCATAGCCGGAGACGTCGAGGTCATAGCAGTCGAGATAGCCTTGCAGAATACCTTCAAATCGTTTTTCGCTGATGGGAACCTGGATCCAATCGGTCTGAGTCTTGCTTTGAAAAGCGCCGGCCAAGCCGGAAAAAAGCCGTTCGGCGCCGAAGAGTCGTTCCGGGTCGTGGATGGCGGGAGTGATGATCGCGACTTTCATGTTATCTGCTTAAGGCCACTGTTTCGTCGCAGAAACGCCGACTGACCCTTCCCGTTCCGCCAAAGACAAGCTTGCCGAGACTGTCGGCGTTTGCGACAGATTCGCCCACCACCACGCGGCACAGCAGAACAGTACCAGCCACATCCAAGCCCGCAACCAGTCGGATGGGCTGGCCTCGAGCATATCCGGGAAGATACTAAGAATGCTGTAGAACGGGGTGTGAATGTGGTCGTGCAGCGCCTCGACTAACGTGCTCTTTCTGTCGAGATGCCATAACGAAGGCATCCGCAAGTATGGGTTTACCGTGTATACCACGGAGAGCAAGCCACTCCACGCTGTAAGCGCAATGACTATCCAGCGTGTCCTGCGTATCAGCACCAGACTTGCGCTTGGGACCATGATCATCGCCGCCACGACCATCAAGCGCGCTGGCGGGGCCCACCCGCCCATCCAGAACCGGGATCTTATAACAAAGGGAACATAGCCCAAGGCGGGCAAGAGCAGCGTCGCAAATCCCCAACGATCACGCCTGTACAGGACAATCATACCGGCGATCACCGCGGCAAACATCGGTGCAGTGGGTATGAGCCCGAAAGACTGATCAAAAATAAGTCCTAAGAATCCGAGCACTGGATGATTCCAGAATTGCGGCAAAATACGGCCCCAGATCAAGTTTCCCGCGTTCGGCAGGTAAGTGTTAAACAGTTGCTTGTCGAGCACGGCAAAAGCGGCAAGACTTATCAGACTGGGGAGGCCGAGCAATGACATCTTGGCAATAACCGTTCTCCACTTGCCCCACTCGCGCGAGAGCACCCACGCGTTGAGCACGAGAAATAACGGTCCCGCCAGCGCCCAGAAGCGAATGATGAGCCAAGGCATCGTCGCGATAAGGGTTCCGGCGAGCAAGAGGTACCCATCGCGAGGTTGCTTGCGATAACGAAAAAACTGTAATGCGATCCACAGGCCGGCCACCGCACCGGGCGCTTCCACGATAACCGTCTGGACGTACAGGTAGAAAGGGCTGGTGAAGCAAAAAATTGCGGCTGTAAGCAGGGCTTGCAGGTTGGTTGCGCCAAGCATTATAGCGATTTGGAAGATGGCGACGGCACCCAGCGCACCCAGCAGGGCCATTAGAAATAACGCTCCTTCCCGCTTGGCCACGCTATAGGCAGGAGCGATCAGCAGCGGCAGGCCGACGTCGTGCCACAGCAGCAGCTGCCCCCGATAGCTTGCGACCACGTGCGGCTCATGGGGAAGATAGGCAATGCCGTCTCGCTGCATTTTGTCATAAGGGTAGCCACGCATACCGCCGGGAGAGGGAGGCGGGAACTGCTCGATGTAATCCTTATGGCGATAGTTGTCGCCGACATCGAAGTCGTGATCGAAAGCTAGGCTGTGCGCCAGCAACAGGTAAGCAGGCTCATCTCCTGAAGGTGGCCCGGCAAGCCATATCCACGGTACGCATCCTCCGAATACGAGAAAAGCGATGAGGAACACATACAGGGACGCATTCGGCTGAAGCTGACTCTGGGGTAGATTCCAACTTGCCCAGGCGATTCCGAGAATCAGCCGGAGCAGGAGAAAGACCACGTAGATCGTCCCAAATGCGCGAAACCTGAATTCGTCCTGCCCGATGAAGACTTTTCCCATGAGGAACGGCAGAAGTCCGATCGCCGCATCCAGAGTTAGAACGAGGGGCACCCGGTTGCGCCATCCCTGGCGAATCAGAAACCATCCGATCATTAGCCCGGCGGCAATGTTTACAGCCACTGCCCAAAAGAAAACTTGTGCCATGGCGTGACTCGTCGGCGGCGTCGCGTAGTGCCAGCGCCGCAGCGCCCCGTGCAGCAAATACAAATTCAGGATCGAGGTGAACGCAAACCAGCGGAAAAAAAGCGTGCGTGGGGATTCGGCAATCGCCGAGATGTCCGGCTTCACAGATTTACGTGTCACTTTGACATTCCCGCCGATGCAACGCGTTCGAATTCTTCGGCGTTGCGGCGCCAGAGGATGTTGCCATCGTATTCGAGAGCAGTCTTCCGTCCCCCGGTTCCCATGGTTTCGCGCAAGCCCGCATCGTTCAGCAAGCTTTCGATTTGCGTCGCCAGTTGTCGCGCATTGCCGAATGGGACAAGAGTTCCTCCGCCGCTTTCCGTGATGAGTTCGCGCGACACTGCAATGTCGGCTGCGATCACGGGCTTCTGGTTGGCCCATGCCTCCATTAAAACCAGCCCCAGCGATTCCACCCGCGACGGCTGAGCCACAACCGTAGCTGACGCCAGCAGGTCGCGCTTTTCGTTGTCGGTGAAAGGCGGCAGATTCACAAATCGAGGATAGTTTGGGGCTGCGTTCGCAACCCAGTCGTCGAAAGCCGAGAGGCTCGCACCGGCCATCACCAGCCACGCGTTCGATCCCTGGCTCCAAAGAATCTTCATCGCCTCGACCAGCGTTTGCGAGCCTTTTTCGTGGGCCTTCATGCCCAAATGCAGAACCACGGGCCCATCCACGCTGTACTTCTCACGCAGATACTCGGAGTTGCCGCCCGTCACCCTCTGCAGATCAATGCCATACCCAGTCACGATCTTCTCTGCAGTGACACCGAAGCTCCCCAGTTGCTGCATCTCCGTCTTCGTCATGCAGAATACTTTGGCACATCGATTCAGCAGGTCAATCTGGTAAGGCCGCAGGTAGTGTCGTGAGACTTCGTCATTGCCTTCCTCGCCCAAATGAGTGCACGGAGTAGCGATTGCCGGGACGCCGTGGTGCTCGGCCGCGCGCAACCCTGCGTACATCATGTTGGTATAAGGCAACGGGCCGATGTGAAACAGATCGGCGTCAACCTCGCGTAGGGCCTCGGGCAATCCAGGAATGCGGAAGGATGGCGTCCAGTATTGTGCCTTCCATCGCCAATAAGGCGCCAGTCCCAGCAGGCGGGTAGCGCGCCGGCGCAACACGTTATAGCAAATGGGAAATCGGCGAACCGTCACGCCGTCGACAGAAATTTCTTCCTCGGGAAAGGTCTTGAAATCCGGCAGCCAGAAAGCTTCCAAGTCGCTGGCCACCGTTGTAAATACGGTAACCCGATGACCGCGCTGCACCAGGTATTTGGAAAGCGCGAGCACAGAATTCTCATATCCCCCTGGATAAGGAAAGAAACGAGGAAGCACGAAGGCAACGTGCATCGGCAAGCGACGCCACTTAGTGCGCGCCGACAACCTCCGGGGACATCAGATTGGTATAGGTCGCAATAACTTCACGCGGAACACCGTCGGCAATGATGGAACCGTGGTCGATCAAGATTGCCCGCTCGCAATGCTTCTCTACGTCGTCCATGCCGTGCGTGACCAGCAGGATTGTTTTGCCGGCTTCCCTGAAATTTCGGATGCGGTCGAAGCATTTTTCCCTGAAGCCCATATCGCCCACACCCAGGATCTCGTCAACCACCAGGATTTGGGGATCGACTTCGGTGGCCACCGCGAAGGCCAGGCGGGCGTACATCCCGGAAGAATACTGTTTGACGGGAGAATCGATGAATTCGCCGATGTCAGCAAAATCAACGATGGCTTGTTCTCTCTCGCGCATATCGCGTTTGGAGTAGCCCATTAGCAGGCCATTCAGCAGAATGTTCTCGCGTCCCGTCAATTCGGAGTGGAATCCGGCGCCCAACTCGATCAGCGGCGCGATGGATCCTCTTACTTCCACCCTTCCGGAGGTTGGCTGATAGACACCGGCGATAAGCTTCAGCAGCGTACTTTTACCGGAGCCGTTTCGCCCGATGATAGCCACTGCCTGTCCGGTGGGAATCTCGAACGAGGCGTTTTTCACCGCCTCAAAATCATGAAAGCTGGATTGGTGCCTGAGCAGCTTGGAAAAAAGCTCGCGCAAGGTATCCGGGCGCTCCTGGATGACACGGAAGCGCTGCGTCACGTTTTCCACCCGAATTACGGTTGAACCTGATACCGTTCGCAGCTCAGACATAGAAAACAAAACTATTCTGATATTTCTTAAACAAGGCAAACCCTATCAATAGGCTGATAAAAGCGCAAACGAATGAAGCGATGATGGACGGCGCCTTGGGCAGTTGGCCGTAATATACCGAAAGGCGGAATCCATTGATTACGTAAATTATTGGATTCAACTTGAAAATCCACTGATACTTCGCGGGAATTGCATCGAGTGGATAAATGATGGGAGTGACATAAAACCAGGCCGAAAGTACGACCTGTAATATGTGGGAAACGTCCCTATAAAACACATTAGCCGCGGCGAAGAAGAAGATTGCTCCCAAGGTAAAGATAGCCAGCGCCAGCAAAGGAACCGGAAGATACAGCCAGGTCCAGTAAAAAGGATGCCGCATCATTGGCACCAGTAAGGCCAGCGGTATAAGCGACAGCAGCAGGTTAATGATGTTGGAAATCAAAGCTGCCATGGGAAATACCAACTTAGGTACTGCGACCTTCTTAATCAGGTCTCCATTGCCGACGATCGCCTCGGAACCGTAGGAGAGCGACTGCGAGAAGAAAGTCCACGGCAGAAGCACGCTCAGCAGGAAGATGGCATAGTGCGGAATGTTGAAACGCATGATGGTGGAAAATACCAGGGTCAATACCAGCATCATGAAAGCGGGATTCAACAAAGCCCACATAAAACCCAGTACCGAGCGCTTGTAGCGAACCTTCAGTTCCTTGAGCGCGAGGGCCCAAATCAACTCCCGGTAACGGTAACTATCGCGAAACAATTGCGTCATATAAAGACCAGCAGGCAAGCTGCAGCCCTAGGGAAAGGCTGCAAATCCGCAGAGTTCATGTTAAATGATTTTGCCGAGCGATGCTGCGAAAGAAGCCGCAAAAGCCTGCGCTACTTGGCAGGCATGGGCGAAAGATTCAGATCCGTCATTCCGCGCAGCAGGTCTCTTTGATCATCGGTGTAGTTATTGCGGAACTCTTCCGAGTTCAGTAATTCGTTGCGCGCCGAAGGAGGCATACCGCGCAGTCTGCGGTAGGCTTGGGAAACTTTGCTCTTTTGGTCCTCAGGCAAGTTGCGGTAACGGTCGAACAAGTTACGGGCAGCCTGCTGTTGCTGGGGTGTCATGTGCTCGAAAGTTTCCATCCGGTTCAGAATCTGGGCCTTCTTCTCGGGCGACTGGCTGTTGAAAGTGCGCAGCCGGTTGAGTAGATTGTTCTGCCGGTCGGGAGGAAGACTGCGAAAACTTGGATCCTGCTGCAGTTGCCGCTCCTGCTGGCTGGGAGGCAGCTTCATATACTGTCGCAGCCAGTCGCCGCGATGCGGGCCCGGACCGTTAAGGTGAAACTGAGGAGAAGCTCCATTGTTAGGTGGCGGACTGCTGCGCGGCGCACTGGGTGGAGCACTTTGCCGCGGCGGCGAGGGAGCGCTTTGGCGTTGCCATCTGGGGGATAAAGTGAGCGCCGGCATTGCACTGCACAGCAGCAGTAGTGCCGTCAGCGAAATGGACTTACCCAGGGTCACGAGATGTTATTTACTCCGTCGACGATTGCCCATCGAGGGCGTCAAAATCGGAAAACAGATCGGCATTCTTGTCCAGGTACTGCAGATCGCCCACGGCGCTTCCCGGGGCGCCGCTGCGAATTACGCCATCATTCGTAGCCAGAGTATTCTGGTCGTGCGTGAAGTGACCAATCTCCAGCAATCCAGCGCCAACCGCGATCAAGACCGCCGCTGCCGCCGCTAGCACCGGACGGCGAAGCCATGCCAGCCAACCTCGTGCCGGGGCCGCAGACTCTTCCCGCAGGCGGGCCCTTAAACGCGAACTAAAATACGGGGATGGCTCGGGCACCTGCCAGCTGTCGAGTAGCGTCATCGTCTCCTGGAACGAAGCCAACTCATCAGCACAAGCCGCACAACTCCGCAGATGTTCCTGTAACTCGGGCGAAGCCGCTTCCGGCCCGCTCAGCACCGCTTCCATGAATTCTTCGCGAAGCTTCTCGCAATTCATAACCGCACCCTACTTCCTGCTAACTGCTTATATAAACTGTTTCAATGTCTCCCGGAGCGTTTCATACGCTCTGAACAATAACGACTTGGTCGCCGATTCACTCAACTTCAACACCGCCGCAATCTGCTTGTAATCCAGGTTCTGATACTTATGCATCAGCACGGCCGAACGCTGACGTTCCGGCAACGCTTCCACTTGGCGGCGAATGGCCGCCATACGCTCGCGCCGAAGAATAATTTGCTCGGCGTTCAAACTACCGTCGGCGACGTCCATGGTCATACCGGTGTCGCTGTCGGGCTCGTCGATGTTGACTGTGTTTTCCGGGCGCTCGTGCTTGGTATCGCGCGCGTGATTCACAGCCAGATTGGTCGCAATGCGATACAGCCAAGTAGTAAATTTCGCGCTCGCCTCATAACTTTGCCGCGAGCGATAAACCCTTAAGAACACTTCTTGCGCCAATTCTTCAGCCACCGCCTGGTTACGGGTCATGCGATACATGAAGCTGACCATCGGCCGGCGATACTTCTCCACCAGATAATCGAAGGCGATGTCGTCACCGGAGGCCACGCGCAGCATGACCTCGGCGTCGCTCAGCATCTCTAAAACCAGAGGTTCGGTCAATTCGCCCCGTATTGCGGCAGGCGGCGACGGTGTTCCGGTGGCGGCGCCCCCAACCAGCATGCTTCGATCTAATGCGATGCTGCCCACATCGGCTGTAACCCTTGCCATGCCAGAAAGTTGCGCCGAAGAAGCCCAGCTTTCGGCAGGCTTGGAACGCACCGGCTTGGTATCACGATCAATGGGCTCGGAACGGTCCTGATCGCGTTTTGGCTGGTCGCTCGCCATGGGCCAAGCCACTGTATTGCGGCAGCTAAAGCAGTATTATGCACGAGAGGCCGCCTCGCCGCACCTCGAACGGGATTTTGATGCCAAAACCACATATCTGCTACAAATTGCTCGCAGTGCTGCTGCTCACTGGACTCTGCCAGGCTTTGCCGGGGGTGGTTCCGGTTCAATACCGCAATTTTCTTCCTCGGTTGCAACAGCAGTCGGGACAGCCAGCGGCCACTCCGGACTCGAACCCGCCGGATGCAGCATCGGACGAAAAACCAAGCCTCAGCGACCAAGTCATCCAGGACGTCCTGGAACCTCTGCGAAATGGAGTTGCGGTGCAAAACGTAAGCCAGGTTATGTCTTTATTCGACAAGCAGTTTCCGGGCTACTCAAGCCTGCAGCAGCAATTCAGATCGTTCTTTGGCCTGTACAGCGAGGTCAACTTTCATTATCAGATTCTGCAGGTTACCGCCGACAAGGACCACGGCTCCGCCACCGCGGATATTGAGATGGACGCGTTGCCCTACCAGGTAGCCGGGATGCCTGAGCGGCGTACCGCCCAAATGCGTTTTCGGCTAAAGCTCACCCCCCAGGGTTGGAAGATCACGGGATTCACGCCTGCCGACTTTTTCGGCCCAGGGTTCAACCGGGCAGCGGCCCGATGAAACGGGATTATCCGGAGCAGCCCATCATCGGAGTGGGCGCCGTGATCGTGCAGGCCGGGCGAGTCTTGCTGGTGCGGCGTGCCACCGAGCCGCTCAAGGGAGAATGGTCGGTCCCGGGCGGCATGCTGGAGCTGGGAGAGAAGCTGCAAGATGGCGTGCGCCGCGAGGCGCTGGAAGAGACCGGTGTCGAGGTCGCGCCGGGTGAAGTACTCGATGTATTCGACAGCATTTTTATCGACGCACAGGGCCGCACCCAATATCACTATGTTCTGATCGATTATCTGTGCCGGCCGATTTCCGGCGAAGCAGTGGCAGGAAGCGATGTCAGCGACGTTTGCTGGGTGAGCGCCGAGGCACTGTCCGCGATGGGGTTGCGCGAGTCGATCGAGCAGGTCGTACGCAAGGGAATAAGCCGGGCTGGAAAAACTACCAGTTGACTCACGCCCTTTTTGCAGCGACCATTCCGTTACGAGGAGCACCGATGCAACGGACGATCTTTCGGGTGGTAGCGTTTCTGATTCTCATGATGACCGGCATTGCAGCCGCGGCACAGTCGGCAGCTCCGGCATCACAGGCGCCTGCAGCCCAGGCTCCGCCCAGGCCGCCCGATATGGTTTGCTTCGGCTATGGACCGAAGTGGAGCGTTCAGTTCATCAATGGCGAGGCGCGGTACCTGGGGGTCAACCAGCCTGATCAAACGTTTCTTGGCGATTTCTACTGGGTCCCAGAAGACAAGGCATGGGAGTGGCATCGCGCCAATGGTCTCGCGCCCATGAACGGTAGCTACGGCTTGTCGGCGACAATCCAGAAGCAATCTTGCTCGGATCCCGTTCGCAAACAAACCTATCCATACTCATCGCAGGTGAATCTTCCGCAAGGCGACATGGTGAGTGGCTGCTGCCGCAAGCTGCGGCCTGGGGAAGCTCCGGTAGGGAAGCATGGCTTGCAGCAGATGACGCCGGACTATGGTACTGCGCAATCCTCGACGCCGGGAACATCCACTCCGCAAGGGGCGCAACCGAAACCGCAGTAGCACGCGGTCGACAGCTAGAGTTGTGCCAGCCGCGCAAACATGATCACTTCGTGATTCTTGTACATGGTGCGCTGGACCTCTCGATAGCCGCACTTCTCCGCCACGCGGATCGACGCCAGATTTTCGGGATGAATCAGGCAGGCTGTCTGCTTCTGCCCAAAGTGTTTGTCGCCCCACTCGATTGCGGCACGAACTGCCTCGGTCGCGTAGCCTTTGCCGTGAGCTGTTGAGACCAGCGCCCAGCCCAACTCGGGCATGTCTTTGAGCGAAGGCTCGATGTCGCGCTTGAAATCGGCGAAGCCCAGTTCGCCAATAAATTCCTCTGAGACTTTTTCCTCCAGCGCCCAATAACCGAAGCCGAGCCATGCCCAGTGTCCAACGTAGCGTAGCAGGCGGGTCCAAACTTCTTCCTGAGTAAAAGGCTTGCCGCCGATGTAGCGGGTGACGACCGGGTCGGCCCACATGGCCGAGCAAGCAACGAAATCGTCGATCCGATGGCCGCGCAGGCGCAGGCGTGTGGTTTCGAGGATGGGCACTTCAACGGCGGCCATGAGTAACCTTTCACAGAATAGAAAAAGACCCGCGGCGCCTGGCGCCAGCGAGTCTTTTCCGGTTAGCTGTTGGGATTGGCCTGAGGCTGTCCACTCTTAGTGGCCCCAGCGGCAGACGCCAAAAGCAGCGGTCTTGCGAGGATTTAGAGCGGAAGCCCTAAGCCTCAGCCACCTCACTTGGGTTACTACAATGACTGTCAGATATCATATTTTTGGATCACCCTCCTTTCCAGTGTTCTTGCAAGTTAACACCGTCGTCGGCCGTCGTCAAATCAACAGTTGCTGAATGCGGTGACTGTTTTTGTTCGCGGTTTGGCCTTTTCAAGAACCAACCCTCGCTTTACTCGAAACCCGCAACTTGAAACCGCTACTCCGCCCTCAGCGCCCGCACCGGATCGACCTTGATGGCAGCGCGCGCCGGCAGATAACACGCAGCGACGGCCACCAACGTTAATCCCACGCAGACCGCCAAATACGTCAGCGGATTCGCCAGGCTCACCCCAAACAGCAAGCTCGACAGCACCCGCGTCACCATCAACCCAGCGACCAAGCCAATCCCCATGCCGATCCAGACCAGCTTCAGTCCATATCCCATGACCATGCGCAAGACGTTTTCCCGGCGAGCCCCGAGCGCCATCCGAAGGCCGATTTCCGGAGTTCGCTGCTGTACCGTCGAGGTCAGGACGCCGTAGATACCGATTCCGGCGAGCAGCAACGCCAGCCCGCCGAAGATTCCCATCAGGTAGGAATCGAAGCGCCGTTGTCCCAGATTTTCATCCACAATGTCGTCCATGGTCTCGACGTCATAGACCGGGAGGTCCTTGTCGAGGGTCCACACCACGCGTTTGATGGCCGAGGTCAGCGAGGCTGGATCGGCAGCCGTGCGCACCGCCAGCGTTAGATAGGTGTAGTCGACCATGGGGCGAAGGACCTCGGGACGCGTACCCGTTTCCAGCGTGTCTTGATGGGTGTCGCCATCGACGCCGATCACCGTCAACTCAACTGGATCGGCGCCGGGCTTGGCCACCGTGCGCAGATGACGGCCAATCGGATCCTGACCCGGCCAGAGACGCCGCGCCAGCGTCTGGTTGATGACGATCACCGGCTGCGTCTGGTTGATCTCATCGACGGTGAAGTTTCGTCCGGCAACAATCGGGATGCCCAGAGTCTCGAAATACGATGGCGAGTTGATGCCGCGCATGTCGGCGGTGGGCTCGCTGCCGCGCGCAGGCATCGACTGTCCATCGACCGTGAACTTCATCATGCGAATGCGGGTCATGGGCAGGCCATCGGAGAAACTCGCTGACTTGACGCCAGGTAACGCGGCGATTCGCTCCAACGCCTGCTGGCAGAAGTGAGCAAGCTGCTGGTTCTTCGAGTAGCGCGAGGGCGGCATACTGAAGTGCATGGTGAGCACGTGGTCGGCGCGGAAGCCGGGATCGACGCGCAACACCGAGACCAGGCTGCCGATCATGAAGACCGCCGCGATCAACAGCACAACTGCCAGGCTGACCTCACCCACGACCAGCGCGGCGCGTACCCGTCCGGGATGTCGCTGGTTCGGTGTCGACTCCTTCAAGACTGCGTTCACGTCGGTTTTGGAAACATAAATCGCCGGAATCAACGCAAAGGCGATTCCGGCGAGCGTGCCGATCACCATGGTAAAGAGCAGCACGGTGAGGCTGAGGTGGACTTGCTCGGGTCGCTGCAGGCTCGCAGGTTTCAACGCCAAAAGCAAATGAATACCGAGGTAGGCGACGCCGATGGCGAGTAGGCTGCCGAGGAAGCTGAGCAGCAATCCCTCGACGATCATCTGGACGATCAGGCGGGCCCGGCTGGCGCCCAGAGCTTTGCGGACGGCTAGTTCCTTCTGTCGCAGCATGGCGCGCGACAGCATCAGGTTCGCCAGATTCGCGCAGGCCAGCAGCAGGATCAGCCCCACCGCGGCGAGTAATACCATCAGATTTCGCCGCAGCTCCTTGCCCACATCTTCCAGATACACAGAAAAAATGTTGATGCCGCCAAATCCCGCGTTGAGCGTGGGGTTCTGCTCTTCCACATGCTTGCCGACTAGCTCCATTTCGCGCCGCGCCTGCTCCAGCGAAACGCCGGGCCGCAAACGCGCGAACACCTGTATCTTGCGCCGGGTCAGGTCAGCTTCGGAGCGCTGGTTGGCCGGTTCGTAAGGAATCCAGATGTCGGGCTTGCGCTGCTCGGTGCCTTCGCGCGTCGAGGGCAGATGGAACGCGGCAGGAAGCACGCCTACCACAGTGTAAGACGCGTCATTCAAGGTAAGCGTCTGACCCAGGACTGCGGGACTCCCCCCGAAGTGACTTTTCCAGTAGGCATAACTCAGAATTGCGGCGTGGTCTTGCGAGGGATCGTTTTGAATGAAATCGAAGCCGCTGCCAACCTCCGGCGTCACACCCAGCACGCTGAAGAAATTGGGCGAGACACGCGCTCCGGCGATGCGCTCGGGCTCGCCCACGCCAGTGCGATTCAGGCTGACATCTTCAAAGCCCGCGATGCCGTCAAAGACATGCTGCTGGCGAACCCACTCCTGAAAATTGACGTACGTGGTCGGAATGCGTTCGCCGATTACCGCGCCCAGCGTGGGATTCTTCTCCCATACCATGACCACGCGGTCAGGATCGCGGAACGGCAGCTTACGCAGCAACACGGCATCGACTACGCTGAAGACCGCTGTATTGGCGCCGATGCCTAGCGCAAGCACGACGATTACGATCAAGTAGAAACCCGGCGACTTGCGGATGAGCCGCAAGCCGAAGCGAATGTGTTGGGAAAGCGAGTTCATCAGCAACAGACATTATCGCTGAAGGGCGGTGGATGGCGGTTGTGGATAGTGGTTAGAGGATGGACAGCCTCGGCTCAGGATGACAGCCATTTGAAAGGACTCTTCAACTGCTTCAGGCCGACAAGAGGATTACCGCGATGCCCTGGTGCGCTCGGCGTCTTGCTGGACCGAAACCGTAGTCGCCGTCTTGGGGAGCTTGGAAGCGGCTGTCGTGGTGCGTGGAGGCAAAGCGCAGACCGCCGGCGGATTGGTCATCTCCTTGGCGAAGACGCGATAACTTACCGTTCCCGGCTGCAAGGTTGACCAGTACGACTTTCGCGACACTAGACTCTTGTGCTGGGTGATGATTTGGTTGTCCAGGATCTTGATGCCGCATTCCAGATTATTCTTGGGCTGAAGGATGGTCTTCGCCGGATCGTTGCTCTTCATGTTGCGATCTTTGTCCCAGTCGAAATCGCAGCTGTAGCGCTTCTGGTCGGCATAAGTGAGCTGCAGCAGCCCTTCGCTACGCACGGCCCGGCCGCTCACCTCATCAATCTTTGCCACTTCCGGTTGAGTGTGGCGCACCCGCGTGGTGGGATTTAAGCCGGCTTCGGCTCCGGCCAGCGCCTGAAAGAAATAGGCCCAGAACACGCGCTTGTCGGTATCGTTCAGGTTGTAGAAGTTTGGGCAGAAGCGCCGCACGTCGCGAGGCACCTGCGAGGATAGCATTTCCGGCGGAACGGCTTTTTCCACGATCTGGTCCCACGCCGGGTCCCAGGTCTTACCGCCCAGCTCCGCTTTCTTGGCATCAATCGGCGTTGGCGGGGCCGGCTTCGTAGCTTGCGCCCAAGTCACAACTGCCGTGCCAAGCAACACCGAACCAAGAACCAGAAGAGACAGCAAATTCCTGGATCGTCTTGATGGGACCGGAACAGGCATGGTGTTAAGACGCGCCTATGAGTGATGGTGTTGCCTGAGCGAAGATGTTTGGAGATCGGCTTGCGTACACTACACTCAATTCCATGCCGACGGAGTTCGATCGTCTATGCGTGGTTCTGGTGTCGCCGCATAATCCGCTCAACATTGGAGCAGCAGCGCGAGCCATGAGCAATTTCGGTTTTCTTCGGCTGCGCGTCGTCAATCCGTATGACGTAGCGTTTCGTGAAGCGAAGTCTGCCATGGCCGCTGCTCCTCTGTTGGCTAAGGCCGAAGAGTTCAAAACTGTGGCCGAAGCTGTAGCCGACTGCACACTGGTCGTCGGCACCACGGCGGTGCAGCATCGTGAACTGCAACATCCGCTGCGGCGTTTGGAGTACGGAGCTCGGCTGATCTGCAAGCAGTTGGCGGCGGCGCAGGTCGCGCTGCTGTTTGGCGCCGAGAAGACTGGCTTGTCGAACGATGACCTTAGCCACTGTCACTGGCTGATGCACATTCCGACTCGCGAACAACACAGCTCGATGAACTTGGGGCAGGCTGTTGCAGTGTGCTTGTACGAACTGGTGCGCGATGTTAAACAGGCGGCGCGCCAGGTGAAAACATCGAAGCGTGCCACAGCAGGCGAAGTCGATCGTATTTCGTCGGCGTTGCTGGAAGCGTTACATCTCAGCGGATACGTGAATCCGATCGCCGTGGCATCGACCGAAGAGCGGGTGCGGAGGATGGTGCGTCGGATGAACTTGTCGTCAGGCGATGCCGAGCTGTGGCTGGGGATGTTGCGGCAGGTTTTGTGGAAAGTGCGCGGGGAAGCGCAGAAAACGTAAACAGGCTCCCGTTTTGTCATCCCGACCGAGGGCTTTATAGCCCGAGCGGAGGGATCCGCGGTTCGAACCTGGAACGGACCTGCTCGTTCTTACGGTGGTTTTCTTCCCAGGGAAGAGACCGCAGATCCCTCCGCTCCGCTTCGCTCCGGTCGGGATGACAAAAAAGGGAGCCCTGCCCGGGATGACCGAATAACAACTTTGCCGCGGTCGGGATCGCAGGAAAGGAGTCTGGCTGCAATCAGGATGACGTCATCCTGACGGGTTGTCAGGCAGACAGCTTTCGAAGCCGCGCTCTACAGCGCGCCCACGGTTTCCGGCAGATACGTGTTGGCAGTTTCCGTTGCCAGCCAGCGTACGAATTCGTTGCGGGGTCCTAGCACGATCTGCTTCGATTCCACCGGCTTTTCGGTGAGTTCGAAGCCCATAATGATGATCTCGTCGCCCTTCTTGATGAGGTGGGCGGCTGCGCCGTTCATGCACATGGCGCCAGATCCGCGCGGGCCGGGAATAGTGTAGGTTTCAAGCCGGGCGCCGCTGGTATTGCTGACTACCAGTACGCGCTCGCCGGGAAGGAGTCCAACCATGTCCATCAATTCTTCGTCGATCGTGATACTGCCTACATACCGCAGATCGGCTTCAGTAACTGTGGCTTGGTGAATTTTTGACCGCAGCATCCATCGCATTGTTCTCGTACTTCCTCTCTGTGTCCCGTTCTAGCACCAACAGATACAGGCACTTGCCTTTATGCTAGCAGTTTTTGTCAAGGATGAGATGAGTTTTGTGCGAGATTGGACACTTAAGTTGCAGGCGAAGGCGGATCGCCCGATCGGGTCGTAATCCTGCTACCGAAGCAGGCTATGAGCCAGTCTAACTATTCAGGCCAATGGCAGCGGCGAGCCTTGCCCATTTTCCCTTTCGGAACGGAACAAATTTCAACTTTCGCACGTACCACATAACAGAACCCAATCCTGCGCGATTGCGGAGGGCGTAGTGACGAACGGCAAGAACAAGAAAAAGCGCTTGATCATCATCGCGAGCGTCACGGCTGCGGTCGTGGTGCTGGTGTTGGTTGCAGTCGCTGCGACCCGTGGCGGCACCAAGATTGATCCCACCAAGCTGGCGAAGGTGGAAAAAGGCGATCTCACGAAGAGCGTAGTGGCGACCGGAAAGGTTACCCCGATCACCAAAGTGGAGATCAAGTCGAAGGCCAGCGGCATCGTGAAGAAGCTGTACGTCGATACCGGCGACCGGGTGAAGCAGGGTCAGGTTTTGGCCGAACTGGACCGGGTTGAGATCCAGGCGCAAGTGAATTCTGCACAGGCTCAATTGCTATCGTCGGACGCTAACCTGAAAAGCGCCCAGGCGGATGAAAAGCGCGCCGAGGTTGACGCGGAAGGCGTCGATATTCCCACGCTGCAGCGAGCTTATGAGCGGGCCAAGGAAATGTCGAAGGACGGGGTAGTGTCGCAAGCGACGCTGGACGATGCGCAGCGGGGCTACATCATGGCGGTCAACAAGCGCGACGTGGCCCGGGCCCAGTTGACCGTGAATAAGGCCAAAGTGGCCCAGGCGCAAGCGCAGGTAAAGAAGGACCAGGCCAGCCTGCAGCAATTCGAAGAAGAGCTAAGCTATACCACGATCACGGCGCCGATTGACGGCGTGGTACTGTCGCGCGATGTGGAAATGGGCGATGCGGTGAGTTCCATCCTGGTGTTAGGCTCGGGCGCGACTCTGGTCATGACCCTGGGCGATACCAGCGAAGTTTACGTGAAGGGCAAAGTCGATGAGAGCGATATCGGCAAGGTTTATCTCGGACAGCCCGCTCGCATTCGGGTGGAGACCTTCAAGGACAAAACCTTCACCGGACACGTAACCAAGATTTCTCCCATGGGCGTGGAGAAAGACAATGTCACTACGTTTGAAGTTCGCGTTTCGATCAACAATCCCGGTGGCGAACTGAAGGCGGAAATGACCGCCAATGCCGAGATTCTTCTGGATGAACACAAAAACGTGCTGATGATTCCCGAGAGCGCTCTGCTCTACGACAAGGACAAGAAGGCTTCGGTGGACATTCCTGATCCGAAGGGCAAAGATGGGATGCGCAAGATCGCGGTCAACATCGGCATCTCCAACGGCGTAAAGACGGAAGTATTGTCAGGCCTGAAGGAAGGCGATGCGGTTGTCTTGCAGCAATAATTGCTGCGAATTTTCTTCTGGGCTGCCCATTACGGCAGCCCGTTTTCTTGGAAACGCAGGCAGTTCAAATCGACGGGGGCGCTATGAAGAAGCATTGCACAGCCGTTTTCCTCAGTATCCTGTTAGTTCCTGTTCTATTGCACGCCCGCGCGGAGGGGCATTTTGATCGCACGCTGTCGGTATCGGGCGCGGCGAATCTCGATCTGACGACCGGCTCCGGCGACGTCATCATCAAGGCCGGCGGCACGAATCAGGTTGTGGTGCACGGAACGGTACACGGCAACAATGACTGGTTCTCCGGCTCCGACTCTGCCGTGCGTGCGGTGGAATCGAATCCGCCGATCCAGCAGAACGGCAATAGCATTCGCATTGGCTACAACCTGCCGGAAGACGCGAAACGCCACGTCTCGATCAGCTACGAAATCACCGTTCCGCCGAACACCGTGACGCAGGCTCACAGCGGCTCAGGCAACGTGGAAGTCACGGGCGTGCGATCCGATGTTCAGGCGCATAGCGGATCGGGGGACCTGCGACTGCGGGACCTTGGCGGCCGGGTGAATGTACAGACAGGCAGCGGCAACATCAAGGCGCAAAACGTGACTGCGCCGTTCGATGCTCAGACGGGCAGCGGAGACATCGAGGCGGAGCTGACGGGAGCGGGTGACGTGGATGTTCATACCGGCTCGGGAACCATTCGCGTAAAGGGTATTAAGGGCGGAATACAGGCGCACACCGGCAGCGGCGATATTGAAGCGGATGGCAACGTCACCGGCCCATGGCGATTGCATACCGGATCGGGAACCGTGCGCATGGCATTAGGTTCGGGCAGCGGCTTCAACCTGGATGTGCACACCAGCTCGGGATCGATTCATTCGGACCTGCCGATTACGGTGCAGGGTTCGCTGGGAAACCACGAATTGAAAGGCGCAGTACGTGGCGGCGGCCCATTGGTAGAAGTTTCTACCAGTTCCGGTGACGTCGACATTCGCTAGCGATTAAGGGCCGAGTACTCTGGTCGGCGGCGCAGCTTGACTTGCGCAAAGCCCGCGACTACTTTGCGGATACATGTCTGAGAGCCGCATTGTCACCTTCACCACCGACTTTGGCCTGAACGATCCTTTCGTCGGCATAATGCACGGCGTGGTGCTGAACATTCATCGCGACACGACTGTCGTCGATATTTGCCATGCGGTGGCTTCTTACGATGTCTTCGATGGCGCGTGGACGATTGCCCAGAGCTATCGCTTCTTTCCTCCGCGAACCGTGCACGTGGTGGTGGTCGATCCTGGCGTGGGCAGTACGCGGCGTCCCCTCATCGTAGAAACCGATGACTACATTTTTGTGGCGCCTGACAATGGCGTTCTCTCGCTGGTCGAGGCCCGTGAATCAAAATTTGCGGTACGGCATATCACGGCCGAACGGTATTTCCTTCAGCCGGTGAGCCAGACATTCCATGGCCGTGACATTTTCGCTCCGGTGGCGGCATGGTTAAGCAAGGGCGTCGCCCCGCCCGAGTTCGGACCCGAGATTTCCGACTACGTTCGGCTGCCCCTGCCGCAGGTCGAGCGCATTGCTGAGAACAGCCTGCGGGGCGTCGTGTTGAAGGTCGACAAATTTGGAAACCTGATCACTAACATCAGCCAGCAGGAAGCACCGGCGTTGTTTAGCAACGTAAGCGCGACGGTGAGCATCCTGGTTTCAGGGCAGACCATCACGCGAGTTTCTCGATCGTATGCGGAAGCCGGAGAAGACGAGTTCTTCGCGATCGTGGGTAGCTCGGGATATCTGGAGATCGCTGCCCGGCAAGCGTCGGCAGCGGAAAAGCTGGCGGCGGGAGTGGGGACGCCGGTGGGCGTTGTTGTGGGAAGCTAGAGGCTCGTGGGTGGTTCTGCTCCGGTCCTAGCTGGAGCGAGCAATTACGGATTTTTGGGCTTGGCGCGCGCGTAGCGCTCCATCTCGGCGGTCCACTTCAGGAAGCGATGCAGCTCTTTGTGTTCGCGCCACACGAATCCAAAGAACTCAAGAAAGCCAATGCTTTGCATCTTGATGCCGGTATAGGTTTCGATTCGCCAGCGCAAATACGGGCTGCGCCAGGGAGCGAGGCGATGGCCCCGACCCGAATTCCACAGGAAACGCAGAATGTTGCGCATGGCTGTAGTCAGTATATCGAGGGTGAGGCGCTCGACGAAAAGCCCTGATAAACTCAGCGCAGCGTCCCCGCAAAACCTATGACCGACGAAGCTTCACGCCAGGCTGCCGAAAATCATTACTATGCCGCCCTCGACTTGTATGCCGAGGGACATCACGAGGAAGCGATCAGCGAGTACGAAGCCGCTATTGCCGCCGATCCTTCTTTCGTCGATGCCATGCATGGTTTGGCCAGGGTGTATCAGGACACCGAACAGCTGGACAAAGCCATCGCAGTCGCCAGCCGCATTGTCGCACTCGACCCCGATGATGTTCTTGCGCATACCAGTCTGTCGATTTTCTACCAGCGCAAAGGAATGGTTCCCGAGGCTGAGGGGGAAGCCAACAAAGCGCGCATACTTGGCTGGAAGCAGCAGCTTAAGCAGGGCAAACAGTCTACGCAGTGAAGACAACCAGAACCAGGAAGCCGGAAGCCGTGGTACGCAGCATGTTCCGCAAGCTGGCGCGTGCCTGGGGACAGCAGCACTGGTGGCCGGCGGAAACTCCCTTCGAAGTGGTCGTCGGGGCGATCCTCACGCAGAACACTTCGTGGATCAATGTCGAGCGAGCCCTCGCCAGCCTACGCTCGGCCGGATTCCTCAACCTCGCCGGAATTCGTGCATTACCGCTCTCGAAGCTACAAGAACTGGTGCGTTCGTCGGGATACTATCGACAAAAAGCCGAGCGACTGAAGAGTTTTGTGGCGTTCGTCGATGCCAAGTACGAGGGATCGTTGGATAGGATGCTGACTACCCCCACAGCGCAGTTGCGGTCTGAACTGCTGGCACTCAAGGGAGTTGGACCGGAGACTGCTGATGCGATTCTTCTCTACGGTGGCAATCATGAAATCTTCGTCGTGGATGCCTACACGCGTCGAGTTCTAGAGCGCCACGAAGCGATCGCGAAAACGGCGAAGTATGACGAAATTCGATATCTGGTAGAGAATGCGCTACAAGGCGAGAAGCCGGGTGCACCTATACCCTGGGCAGCCGGCGATGCTCAGAGCCTGCAAGCCCATTCAGCGTCAACGATGAGTCGGGCTGCGCGCAGTGCTCGCAGTCAAATCTATAACGAGATGCATGGGCTGCTAGTGCAATTAGGGAAGCACTATTGTCATAAGCAGGGACCAAATTGCGAAGTATGCCCGCTGCGGAGCTTGTTGCCGAGAACATTGACCATAACGAGGGCCTGAGAAGCCTCTTCGGTCATCGTTGAAAGCTGCTCTCCTTTGGGATGCATTCTGGCCATCCTAGTAGAAAACCCATATAGATAGCGGCAGTTGCAATAGCACAAATGTTGCGCACCCGGAGGTGTGTTCAGCGTCACAGAAGAACTTGCCGGAGAAATGCTATTACCTTAGATACCGCGTTCGCTTCAACGCGCGGGAACAAGCTTTATCAGATTGCAGGACAGACTTGAAGGTTCTGTGCGATAGGTTGCGTGACCGCGAAAGATCCCAAGCGCAATTTGTCGGCTCTCGAAGGTGCAGGAAAGCGCTGCTCGGAACCCGTATTTCCGCCACGTCATACGGCCTGCAGGAAGTAGCGCTGCAGCGAGGCCGCGGGAGAAATCCGGCGGATATTACCGATTAGTTCGGGGTCTGGCCGGATGCCGTTTGGAACGGTTATTGAACTGATTGTAGTGGGGGCCGCATTCTTCGGTCTGTTGCAAGGCTTCTTGCGCCAGCGCCGACAGACGGCGCAGCTGAGTGACCAACTCGCCAAGATAACCAAAGACCTGGAAGAGTCGGAACAGCGCCGGCGGGTGATGTTCTCCGACAATCCATATCCGATGTGGATCTACGACTGCGAGAAATTGCGCTTTCTCGAAGTGAATGACGCCGCATTGCGAACTTACGGTTACTCGCGCGACGAGTTCTTAGCGTTGACGCCAATGGACATCCGGCCGCCCGACGACACCGCTGCGTTTCTACGCACTGCCAGCGAACGTCATGATGGGAATATCAGCGACGGAGTATGGCGGCATCGACGCAAGGACGGCAGCATTTTGTTTGTCGAGATCAGGGCATTCGAGTTTCTGGTCAGCGAACGCTCGCATAGGCTTATCCTGGCTATCGATGTGACCGAGCGGTATCGCATGGAAGAGGCATTGCGGGAATCGGAGGCGTCGCTGCAAGCGCTGGTGGACAACGCTCCTTTTGGCATCGGGCGATCCATGGTGGACGACGATCGCCTGATAAGCATGAATCCGGCCATGAGAGAGCTGCTGGGCGGCTACAGCGTGGAAGAAGCGATGCAACTAAGTACTGCGAAACAGATCTATGCGATCCCGAAAGAACGTGACCGACTGCTTGAGGTACTGCGCCGGAACGGCAAGATCGAAGGCTGGGAGACAAGCTTGCGCCGACGTGACGGAAGCACGGTGCCGGTGCGCATCTCCGGCTGGCTTAGCGGCGGCAACGGAAAGCCGGAGATCTTTTCGCCCTATGTGGAAGACATGACCCGGCAGAACACGCTGGAGCAGCAGGTTCGGCAGGTGCAAAAGCTGGAAGCGGTGGGCAGGCTTGCCGGCGGAATGGCTCATGATTTCAACAACGTTCTGGTTGTTATCAAGCTGTCCACGGAACTGATGCTAGCTGAGGTCACGCCCGACAGTCCGCTCAGTAAACCGATGTTGCAGATTTTGAATGCAGCCGACCGGGCCGCGGCTTTGACGCGGCAGATGCTTGCCTTCGGCCGGCAGCAGCTTATGCAGGTGCGGATCATCAACTTAAACAATGTGGTAACGGAGACCACACACATGCTGCGGCGGGTCATCGGCGAGGACATCGAGCTGGTAATGAACTTGTCCGATGATTTGGAGAACACTCGTCTCGATCCGGACCAGGTGACGCAGGTGATTCTGAATCTGGCGGTGAACGCGCGCGATGCCATGCCCAAAGGCGGCATGTTGCATCTGGAAACTGCAGTCGCGGAGTTGGACGAGGAGTACACCCAAGAACATCCCCCCGTGCAACCTGGACGCTATGTGATGCTGGCCGTCAGCGACTCTGGAACCGGCATCGACAAGTCCATCCTGCCCCGCATCTTCGATCCCTTCTTCACCACCAAAGACGTAGGCAAGGGCACCGGGCTGGGATTGTCGATTGTGTATGGCATAGTGAAACAGAGCGGCGGGTATATCTGGGTCTACAGCGAACCCGGTCACGGCACCACCTTCAAGCTTTATTTTCCGGCCACCACGGCTCCGGTGGAGCGCACCGTCACGCGCAACCAGGCAACTTCGCGGCCTGCTGGGCAAACCGTGCTGGTAGTAGAGGATGAGTCCACCATTCGAAGCAAGGTTCGGGAGTGCCTGCAGCAACTGGGATATCGAGTGTTTGAGGCCGATAGCGGCGCAGCAGCGTTGCAGATCTGCGACGACCTGCTTGGCAGCGTGGATCTAGTTCTTACTGACCTGGTTATGTCAGGCATGGGAGGGCATGAGCTGGCGCGCGATCTTGCCGAACGCTATCCGGGGATTCAGGTGCTCTTTATGTCGGGATACACCGAGGACAGCGCGGCGCGGCGCGAGATCCTGCTGAAGGGCAGCTCGTTCCTGCAAAAACCGTTCAGCGTTGCAGACCTATCGACCGCGGTGCATCACGCGTTAGCGAAGAACATAGTTGCGCAGTGAACGGCAGCGCTGACAGCGGAAAGGCACCAGATCTATTTGTCTCTAAATAAGCCTGCCCATGAGTCGTCGAGATTGTCCCAGCGATCTCGTTCCAGCCAGTTGGCCTGCGAGTCGGGAAGATACAAGACGCCGTGGCCTTCCGAGCAGACCATCTCCGTCCCTGACCAGTTCAGCAGAACATAGCCAGGCGCACCGATCTGGATGGGGATTCCCAAACGGCGAAGACAGACGCGGCAGCGCTTTTGCTGGTCGTGGATGGCCCAGGAGAGCGGTCCGATGGAAAGGACGAGGAAGACCCACAAGCGCAATCCCGTTCGCCATGGGATGCACCGAGCCCACCAGGTAGACCGAGAGCCAGCGAACCGTGGTCCAAGCCAGCAGTCCAGTAGCGATCAGCAGCAAGAGGGACTTAGTGACAAAGAACGACCACCAGCGGCTGCGATCCCGCAGACGAATGGGAGCGCGGCTCAGACCAGCCCCTGAACGGGCGTACACGATCAAGACAGCGCAGCCTACGGCGAGGAACACGAACAACAGGTAGGAGCCAAAATAGCGGCGCATCTGTGCCGGCTCGGAGGTGACCACCAGTAGCGAGGCCGGGAAAACGTAGCCGGCATTCTCGCTCAAATCGGCCAGTTCAGATTCGACACGCTGCTCGGTAGCCCCATCTTTGGTGCGGGCTACTGCGCCAATTCGCTCGACGAAGTTACTGAAAGGAGGGGATGCGGAATCCAGCAAAGTCCATGCTGAAATTTCGGCAGACAGAAGATGAAAGTTGCGCGGCAAGACCCCGATGACGACGCGGTCGCTGCCATCCAACCGAATGTGGCGGCCGATAACTCCGGGATCGCCGTGAAATTGGAGCTTCCATATCTCATGGCTCAACACGACGCAGTTCGCGCAGATTTGCGCATCTCCGGCCTGGAAGGTCCGACCCAGAGCAGCCTGGAGGCCGAGCACCTCGAAGAACGTGGGAGCAACGCGGCCCGCCAGTACCGGAACATCGCGGTGCTGACCGCCGTACAGGCTGGCCGGGCCCCATGAGTAAGGAGCGACGGCGTCGAGAAGTTTGCTGCTTTTCCACGCCGACGCCAAATCCAGCAACGTTTCCGAGCGTAGTCGCCTGAATTTTCCGTTCAGACTGATCACGTAAACGCGATCAGGATGGTCTATGGGCGAGGAAATGAAAGAGCGTGCCGCGGGAATAATTCCGCCAGCAAAAACCAGAATTGGAATGAGAAGCGCGATTACGCCTAGACAAGCGACAGGAGCGCGCCGCAGGCGGCCTAGGCTCCGAAGGAATTCTTCGCGGTCAAAGCGTTGCCAGAACGCGGCAGGGAAGGCGCTCCAGCAGAAGCGAGCGAGTTCCAGTTTTCTGGCGCGATCGAGTTGACCTGATTCCGCGAGGAAGTGAGACCAATGCCAGACTTGCTGCGTCCAGGATCGGCGCCACTGGCTTCGGCTCTTGACCGGAACAAGCCAACTGGCCAGCCAGATTATCGACCGACAGCTCCAGAACGTGCGCTGCAATGGGCCAGGAAAAGGCATGATCCCCACAACCCTTGGATGACGAAAACCGCTCGAAGCACCGAGCATTCGGCATCGGCCGAGACAGTTTTCGAATTGTACTGCAATCCGGCAGGGTAACTCGCGATGCCCTTTGCTTTTAACTTGAAATGTACTGCGAAGCCGCGCACATCTCTTGCGTTTAGCGCAGAATGGAGCATCGCTCGGGGTCGCTGTTAGCGCGAGTCGCGGGTAGAATTGATGATGGCTGTCGATGCAACGGGTCAGGGTTTGCCGGAATCTTCTCTAGCAAGATGTCCGCGGCAACCCAACGGCATTGATTGATCAGCGTTGAGATCCCTTTTGAGGTGCAATTATGGTTGAGCCCAGTTATGAGGAATTAAAAGCGAAGGTCGCGGAGTTAGAAAAGCAATCCCAGGGACGCCGACGCGGAAGCCTGGATTTCAAGGTGAGCGAGAAGGGCGGCGTCAGCGTGTATGGACTAGGCCGCTTCCCGGTAACGTTGTACTACGAGCAGTGGATTCGACTCTTGGACCAAGCCGACCAGATCCGCGAGTTTATGGAAGAAAACAAGAGCAGCCTGAAGATGAAAAACGCGGAATCATAGAAACATTCCTGCGGGTCAAGGCAAAACAGCTTCAGTCAGCCCTCGGAAAACGAAGGTGTGTTGTCCGCTGTTGGATATCGAGTGCTGTTCTTGGGTGCACGAGATTTCAGGGAACTTTCACTGCGGGCAGATGAACAACTTATCATGCACAGGAAATGGGCACTTCATGTCGAGCGCTTAGTTTGATATGAGTGAGGTACTCCCTCCCACAAATAGGTTTGAGGAAGAAGGCAGCGCGCAGATGACGCGAATCGCGGGTGTAGCTGGCGCATTTCCACGCCAGTACTATCGCCAGGAACAAATAGCAGAGGCCCTGAAACGGCACTGGGACGACGGACTGGGAAATCCAAAGGTTCTCGATCGGCTGCTGACACGGGTCGGAGTCGAGGGACGATATCTAGCATTGCCCATCGAAGCCTATGACGACCTGACCACATGGGGAAAATCGAATAACGCGTGGATCGAGATTGCCGAAGAACTCGCGGAACAGTCGATATGCCGCGCGCTGACTCGAGCCGGCCTTTGCGAAGCTGACCTAGACGCGATTTTTTTCGTCTCGGTTACAGGGGTGGCGAGTCCTTCGATCGATGCGCGCTTGATGAACCGCATGAACCTGCGTCCGGACATCAAGCGAAACCCAATTTTCGGTCTGGGATGTGTAGCAGGAGCGGCCGGCATCGCCCGCGCAGCTGATTATGTTCGGGCCTATCCCAAGCAGTGCGCTGTTCTGGTTTCGGTGGAACTATGCTCGCTTACCTGGCAAAGAGAAGATCTGTCAGCGGCCAATCTCATTTCTTCCGGGCTCTTTGGAGACGGATCGGCGGCGGTAATCGTTGCCGGAAGCGAGCGTCACGCAGCCGGCCCCGAAGTGCTCGGCACCAGATCGTCGTTCTATCGTGGGACTGAAGAGGTGATGGGGTGGGACATCTCAGAGGAGGGCTTCAAGATTGTGCTCTCGCCCGAGGTGCCAAACATGGTGCGCAAGCATCTGGCGCAAGACGTGGACAGGTTTCTCGCCGAT
This sequence comes from uncultured Acidobacteriaceae bacterium, assembly GCA_963833305.1. Classification (GTDB taxonomy): domain Bacteria; phylum Acidobacteriota; class Terriglobia; order Terriglobales; family Acidobacteriaceae; genus Bog-257. Next base: position 58,327 of record CAWHXN010000013.1, read on the forward strand.
CACGATCTGGAGCGCAGAGATATCGATACCTGGATTATGCACACCGGCGGCCCCAAGGTTCTGGAAGCGACCGCTGAAGCATTGGACCTTCCTCCCGGCGCGCTCGACGTATCGTGGCAAAGCCTGCGGCGCGTGGGCAACCTGTCGTCTGCATCAGTCCTGCTGGTGCTGGAAGAAGTGATGAACCGGCGACGTCCGGCGACGGGTACTTATAGCATTCTTGCCGCAATGGGTCCGGGGTTCTGCGCGGAGCTGGTCTTACTACGCTGGTAATATGAGCCAACTTCGAGAAGCAGAAGTTCTGGTTGCCGGCGGAGGTCCCGCCGGACTTGCGGCTGCTATCGCCGCCCGGCAAGCGGGCTTTCAGGTTTCCGTCGTCGATTGTGCGCAGCCACCCATCGACAAAGCGTGCGGTGAAGGCATCATGCCCGACGGCCTGGCAGCGCTGGCTGCCTTGGGAGTTCGCGTCGATGTCCGGCAGGCCGCGTCGTTCCAGGGCATCCGCTTTATTCATGGTCAAGATAGCGTCGAAGGCAGATTTGCCGGCCAGGTTGGTTACGGTATTCCCCGCACGGTGTTGCACCAGTGGCTGGTGGACCGCGCGGCGGACTGTGGGGTTGCGCTGCATTGGGGGCGCCGGATAACAGGCCTGTCGGCCGACGGACTGCTGGTGGAAGGCAGAGTTGTTGCTTCGCGCTGGCTGATTTGCGCTGATGGACAAAATTCCAAGCTACGCAAGTTAGCGGGACTGGAGCCGGCAACTACACCGCATTTTCGTTTTGGCTTCCGCCGCCACTACCGCGTCGCTCCGTGGTCCGATTTTGTCGAAGTACTTTGGAGCGACTGCGGACAAATGTATGTGACACCGGTCGCAGACGATCAAGTATGTGTTGCGCTGATCACCCGCCATCAAGAGCTGCGATTGGACGCAGCGCTGAGAAGCTTTCCCCAACTGGCGTCGAGGCTGGCACCTGCAACGATTCTGGGAAGCACGATGGGAGCGATTAGCGCCACGCGAACCCTTGAAAAAGTGCATTACGGGAACGTCGCCCTGATTGGAGAAGCGGCGGGCTCGGTTGACGCAATTACAGGCGAAGGGCTGGCAATCGCATTTCAGCAGGCGATTGCACTGGCCAATGCTCTGCGCGCTAATGATCTGACGGACTATGAAAGAGCGTACTCCCAGGCCATGCGCATGCCGCGAAGAATGGCGGCACTGATGTTGCTGATGGACAGTCGGCGGCGATTGCGCGAACGTGCCTTCCGCGCGCTGGCTGCCGAGCCAGGATTTTTCCAACGAATGCTGTCCATGCACACCGGAAACCTCTCCCCGTTGGAGTTCGGCCTTGGCCGGGCATTATCGTTTGGGTGGCATTTGTTGACGGCATGAGCGGTGCTGCGCACTGAAAGACACTTCATGAAACGAAGCGACATTGGCTGGCTGAAACTGGTTCGGGTGACGGGCTTCATCGCACTAATTCTTTTCTCCGCCACCGCGGCTGCGGCCCAGCAAGTACAAGTTACGCTGGACCCGAACCAAACTAAGGTCAACTGGACTTTGGGAGATGTACTTCACACCGTTCATGGCACTTTCAAACTGGTAAGCGGAAATGTTGTTTTCGATCTCCGCACCGGCAACGCCAGCGGAGAAATCCTGGTCGACGCCAAAAGTGGAGAGAGCGGCAATCATGCCCGCGACGGCAAAATGCAGAAGGACGTGCTGGAGAGTGCACGTTATCCCGAAATCACGTTCATCCCAAAGCACGTGAGCGGAAGTTTGTCCTCGCAAGGCAGTTCGACTCTGCAGGTGCAGGGCGTATTCAGAATTCATGGCGGCGATCATGATCTGACGTTGTCGTTGCCCGTCCAAGCTCAAGGGTCGCGGGTGACGGCCACCGCAAAGTTTAATGTGCCCTATCAATCCTGGGGTATGAAGAATCCAAGCACGCTTTTCCTTAAAGTAGACGACAAGGTGGAGATTGATATTTCAGCCGTTGGAACCGTGATCAACGGCGCTACAGGCTCGGCCCCCCGGTAGAGACAGGATTATGACGCTCAGTCAAGAGGCATCAGATGTTCATAGCACGGCGGGCCAGGGCTAATGACTCGGTCCAGAAGCCAGTGGATCGGTGCATGTCATCCACCACTGCAGTCAACGATTCCACGAACCGGTCGATTTGTCCTTCGTTAGCAATGAGCGGTGGGGCTGACTTCAGCACCATGAAGTTGTTGCCGCAGATCTGGGTAAGAATTTTTTCCTGACGAAACAGCTTCATCACCAGCATCTGCCCGAACATCCCGGGATGTATCGCACGAAACGCTTCGAACGAAAGGCGCAAGGTCAACTTTGACGGAGCACGGAATTCAATCCCGCTCAGTAGACCCATACCCGGCGCTGCTTTGAACATCTCGTAGGATTGCAACGCCTTTGTGAGGCGAGTACGCAGCATCTCGCCAAGAGAGGTCGCGCGGCTGCCGAGTCCCTCGTCTTCGAGAACGTCAAGAGTGGCCAGCCCCGCCCGCATAGCCAAAGCATTTTCGCCATAGGTAGAGGTGTGAACAATCGCCCGCTGGAGAGAACTGTAGACGGCATCATTGACCTCGTTGGTCATGAGCACCGCGGCCACCGGAATGAGTCCTCCGCTAAGGGCTTTGGCCAGGATGACCATGTCGGGCTCGACCCGGAAGCTTTGGGCGGCGAGAAACTTGCCGGTGCGAAACATTCCTGTCTGCACTTCGTCGAGTACAAACATGGTGCCGTATTTACGGCAGAGCATCTGTACGTCACGCAAATATTCCGCCGGAGGGACTCTGATTCCTCCCTCGGATTGGATCGGCTCGAGGAAAAAAGCCGCGAACCTTCTGCTACGAAGTTTTTCTTCGGCAGCCGCGATGTCTCCGAAAGGAATCGCTTCGGTGTCGGGCAATAGAGTGCCGAATCCTTCACGCCAGAACGAGCTGTCCATCAAAGAAAGAGCGCCGCAGGTCAGCCCGTGGAAAGCGCCTTCGCAGTAAAGCAGCGCATTGCGTTTGGTGGCTGCACGTGCGAACTTGATAGCCGCCTCCACGCCCTCACTACCCGAACTGGCGAAAAATACCTTCTTCAGGTTGCCGCCTGCAAGCTTGCACAAGCGTTGGGCTAACTCGCCTGCCAGCTCCGGAACGTGACTCTGCAGCATTGCCGGACCGCTAAGATTTAATTCCTCTTTCAGCGCTGCAATAATTCGCGGATGATTGTGTCCGGTGTTGTGAACGCAGTAGCCAGACAGGAAATCCAGGTAGCAGTCGCCACTCTGGCTGAACAGTTCAGCGCCGGCACAGCGCTCATAGCGAACATTCATATCGAGCAGATCCAGCAAGCGGACCCATTGCGGATTCACGAAATCTGCGTAGGTGGAAAGGTTGGAAACAGCAGCGTGAGGCACGAAACATCTCCAGAGGCTTCCTAGCTAGACACTATCAGAATGGAGCCGGTAAGCGATGAAGACGGTCCCTCAATGACACAAATGTAAGGGAGCAGAGATGTTGTTCCAGGGCCGACACGAAGGCGATAGCACGCGATTGCCGACGCTACCTAAACCAGAACCGCTCCGCCGTCGACCACAACGATCTGCCCGGTACTGAATTTCTCCTGCATGAGGAAAAGATAGGCACGCGCGATGTCCGATGGCTCGCCTACTCGGCCGACCGGCAGGCTCTTGGCGATGCTCTCGTACATCCGTTCGCGCTCCTCGCCGGGCATGTTCTGCCAAAGATTCGTGCGCACCACGCCGGGCGAGACCGCATTCACCCGTATCGGCGCCAACTCCACTGCCAGTGCACGGGTTAGCGCATCGACCGCGCCGCAGACGCTGGCGCCGAATGCCCATCCCTTCCGTGGCCGCAGTCCGGCGATTCCAGTGGTAAGCACGATCGATCCGCCTGGCCGAATGTGGGGGCTCCCATACTTGACCGCTGCCAAGGCTGACCAGTAGCGCAATTCAAAAGCCCTTCTGGCTTTTTTTAGATCGGCTGTGGCCAACTGGTTCAGTTGTAGCGAGTCGCCCGCGGTGAATACCAGGTGGTCGAAAGCGCCGAGCTTCGGAAAGAAGCTTTGCACTGCCGGCTCATCGGAAACGTCGAGCGTGTATCCTTCTGCCTTCTCGCCCAGGTCAGTGACGACCTGCCGCACTCGCTGCGCATTGCTGGAAGCGATTACCGCGTTGGCCCCTTGCGCCACAACCAGCTGGGCGACTGCCAGTCCGATTCCAGACGAGCCGCCCAATATGACCACTCGCTGGTTCGCAAGTCCCGCATCAGGGTGTTGCATTTCGAACCTTCTGCACGATTCGACCCTCCTAGCTTTGCCCGTGCCGGCCACTATGGCAAAGATGGCAGAACTGGTGGGTCAGATTCATGCATCCCGCGCCACTGCGGGTTACGGCTTCGGGCCAGGTGGACATCGGGTTTTATATTCGATCAGAGAAGCCCGCCGAAACTAGAGAAGCTTCCATGGTGACACGGATGAACGGTTGGACGCAGGCTACTGGGCCGCGCGTTGGTTATCGGCTTCGATCTTGGCAATGTCGCCGCGAACGTGATCGGCGCGAGGTCCCTTAGGTTCTTCGAGCAAAAACAGTTGAAACTCGGCAAGCGCTTCCTGTTGTCGATTCTCCTGCTGATAAGAGCGAGCGGCGATGTAGTGGACGAAGGAGGGGTGGTCTTTGTCGGCCGAATGTGCCTGGCGCGCACTGACAATGGCGGCCGCGAAATGGCGATTCATATATTGCGCATCAGCTAGCAGCATCAGGCTCTCGGCATTATTCGGCTCTACGGTAACCGCTTTCTGCAGTAGCGTCTCGGCCTGCGGAAAGTTCTTTTGCAGAATGCACATCTTGCCGTAGTTCACGAACGCCGGAGCGAAGTGGTCATCCACCGCGATCGCCTTTTTCAACGCTTCCTCTTCGTGAGGAAGGTCATTGGTCTTGGCGTACATCACTCCGAGATTGTTGTAAGCGGTGGCGTATTGCGGAGCAATGGCAATGGCCTTGTCCAAATGTTCCTGGGCTTTTTTCCAATTCTGTTCGGCCATCGCCTCGTTGGCCTTGTCGACCTCTTTGCGGGCCTTTTGCGGAACGTTCAGATCAGAGGCGGAAACCATGGTGGAGTGGGAGGAAAGCGGTTTGGGGCCGGTTTCCGCCAACTGGCGAACAGTGACGTATTGGGCCTGAGTAACTTTGCGCTGATCGACGTCGAAGGTGGGGCTATCGGTGGTCTCTATGCCATCTCCGCTGATGCGGACATGGTATTCGCCCAGAGGCACTCCCACAAAATCGGCTTCCCCGATGTCATTGGTGTAGGTCGTGCCGATGACCTGATCTACTGAGCCTTCCATCAAGCATACTTTCAAGAACGGACCAGCATTGCGGTCATTGGACAAGACGACATGAACGTGCACATTGCCGCTGCCCCCGGGCCCACCGCCTCGGAGTTGAGCTTGCACACAGGTAAGGATCAGGGAAACGAGGAAAGGTGCGAGCCAAAGCCGATACCGCATGTGAGCCTCCCCGAGAAAGCGGACTGGAAGACGATCTCGCGAGTGCCGGGTTTATGCCGTTGTGTTCTACGGAAACGCCCGGGCTGAGTCGCAGCTCGCAGGCGAGAGGTTGGGAGAGCGGTCGCCCCACGAACCGCAAATAAGTGGAAATGATTGTATACCCGTTCCCGGATTTGCGAGCGGGAAGTTTTGTCAACTTTTTATGACTTAGGGCGGAACTGGTGAGGGAGGAATTGCGGAGAGCAGCAGCCAATAACTAATCACGCCCCAGCCGAAGCCGGGGCGTGATTTGCGAATCGAAGCTAGCGATCCGCGGAAGAATGCCTAACGCTCTTATACGCCGGCTTGTGGACGCTCACACATCTTGCCGCCGCAGCAACTCTTGCCTTTTTCCTTGGACATCATGGGGCATTTGCCATCGGCACAGCAAGTCATCTTGCCGTCCTTGTCAGTAGACATCATGGAGCATTGCTTGCTGTCTTTGCCTTGGCAGCAGGTGCCGTCTTTGGCGCAAGCGCCATCCTTGCCGCAGCACGCCATAGCCGATCCGGCTTTGTCGTGGTTACAGCAAGCGCAAGTCTTAGCGTTGTCGCCAGACGGAGCAGGCGTTGTCTGGGTTGCATTTTGAGCCGTCAGCCCAATAGCCATTACCAACGTGGTAAGGAATACAAGAGATTTCGATTTCATAATTTCCTCAGAATTCTTGGTGATGCGAACTATAACCATTCGCAGTGATACGGGCGCGACAACGGGAAGCCAAGCAGTCGCGAACAGAACCGTGCCAGGGAGAGTTCTAAATTCTGAGATCAGCCTTCTGATTGAAGACAGGCTGTACGAAGGGCGGTGAATTGGGGGCGGGTAACGCGTTTCGGCTACCCCGCTGAAGCTCCGAATCGATACTTGCGGATCGACTGGCGCTCAACCCGGGGGCGATGCGTCCGCGAGAAACGAGCAGGAACGGCAAGGGTAGTGCCGTTTGACTGCTCAACTTGCAGCATCCGGGGCGATCGATGTAATTCGAGGCTGTGGTGGCTTTGTGGGAGGGGCAGCAAGGTGCGGTGCTCGCGTGGTGCTTGCATGACGAAGGCATTGCCTGCTGATGCGCCTGCAACATCCCAGCGCGGCATTGCATGCTGTGAACCAATAAGAGCGGCGTCGCCAAACCCGTTTGGGCACACGACAGGATCGCCGCCATCAGGATTCCCGACAAAATGTTCCGCATTCTGCGCTGCGTCCTCATGCCATGCCAGTATGAGGGGGCGGCCAACCCAGAATCTGTGACGCGTATCACGCTGTGACGGTTTGACTGCCCGAGGGCAGAATGGCGATACTGGTGCGCCGATGGCCCGGACGGTTGAGCGGGTGTGATTCTCGCGGTGTGAAGGAGAAAGAACGAAGGTGAATAAGTATCTGCTGTATTTACTGGTGCTGACCAGTTGCATGGCTACTCAGGTCCTTGCGCAGACTGCCGGCGCGAAAGTACCGTCCCCAGGCGCCCAGGCGCCGGCTGCGGGCAAGATCGGCGCGTCGGCGGTATGGCAGCCACCGAAAGATTTCGTCGCCAACGCGCACACCGTATGCGACAAGTCCGCGGGGCCGGCGAGTCCTGGTGAGTGCTTTATCCGTCAGATGTCCGTGGCGGGCGCGCCCGCCGATGCCGTGAACTTCACGCGCATGCTCTACCAGCAGAGCGATGGACAAGTTGGCATGATGAGTCTGTTCAAGACGTTTGGCGAGGTGGACATGGCACAGGTGTTCTATCCCCTTCGCGCCAACGATAACTTTGGCCTCTTGTTCGTGAACGGTGATCCGAAGATTCTCGACGTCGACGACCTGAAGAAACTTGACCAGACCGCGATGGAACAGGATCCGATGTTTCAAGCGGTCAAGCGAAAATTTCCCCAAGCGGCTTTGTGGCCGGGCGACCGCAGCAGCAACCAGCCTTGGCCACGAGCGCAGTCTTTGCCTGACGGCGGTCAGCAGTTTATGCTCAGCTATCCTCTGATCAATGGATGCCATGCATGCCAGCATTTGGGCGCCGTGCGGTTCGGCTGGGATTTCGATGCGCGCGGGAAATTCCTGCGAACCACGTTTATCCCCACGCCACCACCGCCGAAGCTTCTGAAACGGCCGCGCGGAACGCCACCGCCGTCCCCGCCTGCTGCGCAACCGCAAGCGGAACCGCAGGCACAGCAAAATCCACAATGATTGTTCAACCAGGCCGAGAGGGACTATGCGCAAGGCGCTGATATTTCTTGCCGCCGTGATATTGACCGCGTTTGGGTTCGCCCAGTCGAGCATCACCGCTGCGTCCGTGTGGCAGCCGGGAAATAACTTTGTTGCCACCGCGAAAGCTGCATGTGGCAGGTCGAATGGTCCGGCGCTCGGCGACTGCCTGATCAGCCAAATGACGAAGGCTGGGGCGCCAGCCAACGCCGTACAGTTCGCACGCGAAGTCTTCAAATCGAACGGCGAAGTAGGCATTCTGTCGGGCTTCAACAAGGTGGGACCCGTAGACGTAGCATTTGTGACTTATCCCTTTCGCGCGAAGCCCAGCTACGGCTTGTTTCTGGTCAACGGTCAGCCGCGGCTGATCAATGCCGAAGATCTCAGCTTGCTCGACCAGAAGGGTCTGCAAGGGAGTTTCCAGTTCCAGGACCTGAAGAACCAGTTTCCCAAGGTCGCGATTTACCCCGGCGATCGCGACGGCAAGACCTGGCCGAACTCGCAGACCGGCTCGAGCGGCGGATTGCAGTTCGTCATCGGTTATCCGTTACGCAACGGTTGCCCAACCTGCGCTCACGCCGGGTTCGCGCTGTTCCAATGGAACTTCGATCCCAGTGGAAAGTTCACCGGAACCACGTTTATGGGAATGACGCCGGCGCCGCTGAACTAGCCCGCGCCTCGCAATTCGCTGGCGCGAGTCGAGCCCTACTTTTGCAGCACCGTCAACTCGGCCAGCACTTCTTCGCTGTGCTTGTTGGGATCGACGTCCATATACTCCTTCACGATCTTGCCTTGAGGATCGATCAGGAAAGTGTGACGAGCCGCGAGCTTCGCGACTCCGTAGTTCTTCAACGAGCCGTACTCTTCCGTAACTTTGTCATCGGGATCGGCCAGCAATTTGAACGTCAAGCCTTCCTTGGTACAAAACTGCTGGTGCGACTGCGTATCTTGAACGCTAACGCCGAGGACTACGGCATTCTTGGCATCGTACTGCGCCTGATCACGCTGGAAGTTGTGCGCCTCGATGGTGCAGCCGGTCGTCCCATCTTTGGGATAGAAGTACAGCACAACCCATTTGCCGCGATATTGCGACAAGGTGATCGGTTTGCCCTCCTGCGAGTTGAGCGTGAAGTCGGGAGCCGAAGCGCCGACCGCGGGAACGGCAGCAGCGCGCAACATCCGCGGGGCGATGAAGGCGATGGCGGCGATAAGAATCAAGAATCCAAAAAGCTTACGCATGAAAAAGTACTCCTTTGTCGCTAACCCCTATTCGATGCACCGGGAGCCGCGAAGATTGCGGCTTTGTACCTTGTGCCCCAGCGTCGTACTTTGTGCCCCAGGTTCGCGTCCGCTTTGTTGGACGCTAACCTGGGAAAACGCTAACCAAGCTAACGACATTTCGTCCGGCCCGATATTTCTCAACTCGCGTTCTCCAGCCGTTGACTCCTCCTCTATGGGAAGCTGACCTTCAGAATGGTTCCGTTGAGTCCTACCATCCATCCGTTCTGCGGATTGGCGAAGGCCACAGCCCAATATCCCGAGATGCCGCTCAGCGGAAACCACGTGGTTCCTTCATCGGGCGTCCAGGCTGCTCCTCCCAGATCGGCGGTAACCACGACGTAGCGGGTGTAATCGGTCGGGGTCAGCTTTATCAGTCGCCTGCCACGACGCTGCCGCCCGCTAGTCTGCAGCCGCGTGCCATTGTGCAACTGCCCGCCGCCGACACCGGTGGTGTTCGTCAGGTAAGCCAGTCCGAAGATGGCGTAGCCTACCGGCGGACGGTTGGTGAGTTGCCAGGTCTGACCGCCATCGTTTGAGGTTGCGGCTTGCGCGGTAATGGAGGCGTTGGTCGGCGAGAGATCGCCGCCGCCAAGAATGCCGTTGGAGGCATCGCGAAACGCCACGCTAAATCCGCCCGCGCTGGGCGAGCTATGCAGCGGAGTGTCGTACGCCGCCCAGGTGCTGCCGCCATCGGTGGTAGCCAGAATTCTGGCGATGCTGGAACCGCCGGTCGCAATCCAGGCATTGCCCGTGCCCTGTGTCGCCACACAGGTTCCGCTGGAGGAGAACGAGGCTTCACCGGGCAAAGCCGGAGGCATGTTGTTGGCAATGCTCTGCCACGTCATCCCATCGGTAGTGAGCAGGTCGGGAAACACGCCGTTTACCGAATCGCTATGCGCGATTCCGTTGGTGGGAGTCCAAAAAGCCATGCAATCGTAGAAGGCGCCGACCAGCGTGTTGTCAAACTGCTGCGTCCAGGTATGACCGCCGTCTTGCGTCTTGTAGATGGCGAAGTCGGTGGGATAGTTCCCGATCGCCATCGCGTAGGCGATTTGATCGCTCACCCCCTGCACATCGCGAAGCTGGACGTCGTTGGAATTGCCGGTCGGAACAATGCCGGTTCGCCAGGTATTGCCCCCATCGGTGGTGACAACGAATGTGCTGTTGGTTCCAACCGCCCAGACGATGTTCTCGTCGACTGGACTAACCGCGATCAGCAGAGCGGTGGTATTGCTGTTCTGGGGTGTAAGCGTCGGCCCCTGACCGAAGGCTGGCGCGCTGAGCGCCGCGAAAATCACGACGGCAACGAGAAAAACAGCTGGCATACGTTTCGACACGGTCCTCACCTCCGAAACCGGATTTGCAGCGGAGTATAGGTCTGCCGCGAAAGGGGTGTCAAACGCGCGGCTCCCACCGTAACAGACCTGGGTCAGTGCCGCCGGTTTCGCGTCCGTCTCTTGGGCGCCTTGCACCGGTGCCCCAGGTTCGCGTCGCTTTTTTGGACGATAACCTGGGCGCGTACTCACCGCTCTTCGCCATGCACTTTTCGTTCGCACCAACTCTCTCCTTGAGGTGTCATCCCGAGCGCAGCCGAGGGACCTGCTGTCCGCCGGCATAACGACAATCTGGGCGCCGCACCAACTCTCTCCTTGAGGTGTCATCCCGAGCGCAGCCGAGGGACCTGCGGTTCGCCGGCATAACGACAATCTGGCTGCTGCAACTGACAACCGATAACCGATAACCGACAACTGCCCCGGGTTCGCGTAGACGATAACCCGTACAGTCGACTAAAGATCTCGTCATGCGGCGGTCTCTTCTCCCGCGACGCTCGCGTCCTCCTCGTCTCGTTCAGGCGAGAAAATGGGAACCATTTCCACCCGCTGACTGGCCGCCTCTCGCTCCACTCGTCTCGCCGGCTCCGCACCCGCTGCGTGCCTTCGCGCCAAGGGCCCGTTGAGCGAGCAGAAGAACTGGCTCACCAGGCCGCAGGGATATGACCCTCGGACGTCGGGGTCGTCTCCTTCGTCCTCCGTTCCCGTACGCTTGGCGTCAGCCTCGGCCTCAGCCGCATCCAGTTTCGCGTACGCGGCCGCTTGCTCTTCAATCTGCGCTATCTCGGCGTTCTGTTCCGCCTCCTCATCCGCTTCTTCCGCCTTCAGATCGGGCAGGTCGTCATCGAGTTCGAAATCCTCCTCGAATGCTTCATACCCACCGGCCACGGTCGCGCCATTCGTTTGGCTGAAGTCGGCTCCGTTCGCCAGGTTCGAGCTCGCCGTCTGCAACGCATACAGCACCAGTCCGGCCCGTTTGGCCTATTAATTACTTGTCATCCCGAGCGAAGCCGAGGGATCTGCTTCTCGCCGGTACAACGACAATCTGGGTGCCCCACACAAGCCGGTTTTGCTTGTGTGGGAATTCGTTCACCCATGGCCCGCCGGTCTTTCTATCCACCATCCACTATCCACTGCACTTGTCATCCCGAGCGAAGCCGAGGGACCTGCTTCTCGTCGGCAAAACGACAATCTGGTGCCACACACGAGCCGGTTTTGCTTGTCTGGGAACTCGTCGATCTTTCTATCCAATATCAACTTGCCGTCCCCCTCCCCCTGCCCGCCCGTAAATTCTTGAAAACATTGAAGAGCGTCCGCAAAATCTTGAGCCCACAAGACTTGCATTGAAAATGTTGAGCCGCAGGCAATTGCGGGCACAAAACCGCAGGATGCGGCTTTCCAGGAGGGAATTACGGGTCCGGCAACTGACAACTTCTGTGCGACCAACGACTGACCCTCAGACCAAAGACACAAATAGGGCAGGAGCGCCGGGGTGAAGGCGGTTCCTACCCTAACAAGTAAATCGTAGTCGCTATCGCGAATCCGTCAAGATAAGGAAAGTACAATACGCGCGATTGTACTTTCGTAACCTAGAAAATCATTTCTATTCCCAATTTGAACCGCACGGAGGGGCCGAACCGATCTAAGCGCGGTCTGGTGCTGTGTCCATAGTTCCGCCGCATACCGGCGAGCGGTTTGGTCACACGTCCATCCACACACCGGTACTGCTCCACCAGGAAAGGTTGAAGCTATCCGCACGAACCGTTCCGGATCCTGACAGAACTATGCCGAAATTAACCCAACAAGCTTCCTTCGGCACCCGGGCATCAATTTGGAATCGTCTCCAGGGAGTGGTGCCCGTGAGGCGTTGGCGAGACATATTGTCGAAGAACAGATTAGGAATCTCTGCGCCGTCCACCCGAAACCAAACCCCCGCCCAGGCTTCGACGTCTTCGGTGCTCATTTCAGCCATCAATCGGATCGTCTTCCCGGCGAGATATTCAGCCCGGCAGCGTTGCATGACCGATCCAAACTCATGCTTCGCTGCCCTCAATTTGGATAGCTGCAGGCATGCGCCGCCTGGCGGATTCTCCCGATCCACAATCCTCACGCTGTACTCGGTCGATACATTGCTCACATGCCCCGCACTGTTGAACCAACCCCAGGGAAAGCCGCGCTCGTCCGACGGACCCTCGAATCCCAGATTCACCGGACGAGCAGGAAATTGATCATCCGCATTATCTTCGACTGTCATCCCGATGCCACTTGCCACCGGGACAAGGGGTGGCGGCCAAATAGCAGTGCCCGCAAAGGCTTGCTGAGCGGCATGCACAATATGGTCCCGCAAGGTAACATCCCATCGCGGAAGCTCCGGTTCATACGTCAGCACCCGCACGTGTCGCAAATCGAATGGGATGTCGCCCTCATCGCGAGATACGAGAATAACCGGTTTCCCGATCGCATGGGCGAGTCCCAATTCATAGAAAACATTTGGATTCCGTCCACTCATCTCGCAGAGAAGCAGGTCCGCACGCAGAATCGATTGCTGGACATCGAGCATGATTGGACGAGAAACATAGAGGTCGTCTGCCCGTTCGACAGAGTATCCTGCTAACTCGAGGCCCGGACGAAAGATTTCTTCGAAGTACGCATCGAAGGGTTTCTTGAAAGGCATTAGAACAAATGCTTTTCGTTGGTGAGGATTCACGTCTGGCTCCACCCATTATTTCATCTGCCGTACTATACAACGGGCTTGTGCCTGTGCCCCCGGTTCGCGTCCTTCTTCTGGACGCTAACCTGGGCTGACATCAGTCCCAGCGCGTCCCGCGAACCTCTTCGAATCACGATCCGCAGAATCTAGACCGACCCGAACCGCGACTGCAGAGAATCCCAGGTTAGCCCAACTGCCGGGCGAACCCGGGGCACAAGCCGACGGCGAAAAGCGAATAGCGAACAGCGAACAGTCGCCCCCGAAGTGACAACCCGCCCCCGCACCCGCTACGATTGAAGCTTCGCACTTATCGCAGGAGGCATTCCTTTATGGCGACCATGGAACAGAAAGCACCGGGCATCCGTCCCGGCGGCAAGCCCAAAACTTATAAGAACTTTATTGGTGGCGAGTGGGTCGCTAGCCGCACCGGGCATACCTTCGAGAACCTAAATCCGGCCGACACCCGCGAGGTCGTCGGCGTGTTCCAGAAATCCGATAAGCAAGATGTCGACCTGGCCATGGACGCCGCCAAGCAAGCCTTCAAGAAGTGGCGTCTGGTGCCTGCGCCCCGTCGCGCCGAGATGCTCTACAAGGCGTCGGAAATCCTGATCGCGCGCAAGGAAGAATACGCGCAGCAGATGACGCGCGAAATGGGCAAGGTGATCAAAGAGACGCGGGGCGACGTGCAGGAGGCCATCGATTGCGGTTACTACACCGCCGGCGAAGGCCGTCGTCTGTTTGGCCCGACGGTCCCGTCGGAACTGCCTAACAAGTTTGCCATGGCGATCCGTCAGCCGCTGGGCGTGTGCGCCATGATTACGCCGTGGAATTTTCCCATGGCGATTCCGTCGTGGAAACTGTTTCCCGCGCTCGTCGCCGGCAACACGGCAGTGATCAAGCCCGCGCAAGACACGCCGCTGTCGACGCTGAACTTTGTGCAGGCGCTGGCCGATGGCGGAGTTCCGGCGGGTGTGGTCAACATCGTCACTGGTTTTGGCGGGGAAGTAGGAACGCCGATGGTCGAGCATCCTGAAGTGCGCGCAGTTTCGTTGACGGGATCGACCGCGGTCGGACGCATCGTGGGACAGGAAGCCGCCAAGACGTTCAAGCATTGCTCGCTGGAGCTGGGCGGCAAGAATCCCATGATCGTCCTCGACGACGCCAACCTCGAACTGGCGCTGGAAGGCGCGTTGTGGGGCGCGTTCGGCACCACCGGACAGCGTTGCACGGCGACCAGCCGCATCATCGTGCAGAAAGGCGTGTACAAAAAGTTTGTCGACGCGCTGGTGGCGCGGGCGCAGAAGCTGAAAGTCGGCAACGGGCTAGATGAAAGCGTGGACATGGGCCCGGCGGTGAACTCGTCGCAGATGGAGACAGACCTGAAGTACATCAAGATTGGCAACGACGAAGGCGCCAAGATGCTGTGCGGCGGCCATCGCCTGGAGGGCGACGCGTACCAGCACGGCTGGTTTGTTGCGCCCACCGTGTTCGCCGATGTCGATCCAAAGATGCGGATTGCGCAGGAAGAGATATTTGGCCCGGTTGTGTCGATCATCCCGTGCGACGGTCTGGAGAACGCGATCGAGATTGCCAACGATATCGAATACGGCTTGTCGTCGTCGATCTACACCAAGGATGTGAACAAGGCGTTCACCGCCATGCGCGACCTGTACGCGGGCATCACCTACATCAACGCGCCCACGATTGGCGCCGAAGTCCATCTGCCGTTTGGCGGGACCAAGGCCACAGGCAACGGTCATCGCGAAGGCGGCATCGGAGCCATCGATTTCTACACCGAGTGGAAGTCGGTATACGTCGATTATTCCGACACGCTGCAGCGCGCGCAGATCGACCGGCCGGAATAAGCTGCACTCCTGGCTAAGCTGCCGTTACGAACCATCCGGTACCCCATCCTGGGCCTTCTTTTGGCCTAGGGTGGGAGACATCATGCTTCATCCTTCTTACCCTTTTCCTTCGGCTTTACCGCCGACCGAAGCTGCATGAACTTATTCAGCGTATCGAACCAGAACGGCGCGCCCAGCGACAGCGCCAACGCGGTAATGGCCCAGCCACCCACCGCTTCCAGCCAATAGAATCGGCTCTTCGGAGCCCAGGTCTGCCAGCCAAAGGGAAACGGCAATTGCTGTCCCAGCGCGGCGATATTGTCGGCCTGATCTTTGAAGTCCGTATCGCTGCTTATTGGCTTCTTGTGGGTGGCGACATAATTTTCCGCGAGCTCTACCGTCGCCTGCCGCTCGATAGGATTGTTCCACAGCGTCTGCGCCAGCTTAATGGTATCGACGTTAAGTCCCACGCTAACCACTACGCCGATCAGGAGCAGAATGATTTGAGCGCGGTTCTTGTACCAGCTGGACGCACGGTCCATCGAGTCGTTGAACCAGCCTTCGACCTTCTGCTGAAACTCGGCAACATCCGTCTGCGTGGCCGCTACCAGGCTCAGCAGCGCCTGCCGCGTCGGGCTCACCGGGAGCTTTTCGATACCCTGACGCACGTCGTCGAGAACCCGCGCCTTGCTGGGATCGGGCGGCGCGACAATATCGATGAGCGCGGTGGCAAAGGTCGGGGAAGGAATATACGCCGGCAGATTGGGAGACCACTGCTCAACCAGGGTAAACACCGACGGCAGATGAAGCGACGAGAGGTCCAGCGACGTGAGATCCAGCGTGCGTGGGTCCGCGGCGGAAGCAGCTTTCGCCACAGTAGCGTCGTCAACCTTGGCAGGGTTTTTGTACAGTCCGCGAATCAGCCCATGGGCGTAGATCGCTTCCACGAAGCGACGGCCATCGGCGATCTTGCTTTCCGAGAAGAGGCTGTCGACGCCCCGCACCAGGTTCTTCGCCCGCAAGGAGAAAATGGAGGCAATGCCTTCGTTCACCACTGAACAAATCAGGCTGAGGAACAGATAGACGAAGGCGATTCCGATAGCGACGTCGAGGATGGCAGAGCTTGGCATACTCATCTCCTGTCGAACGTTTCGTTCAGCATGAGGAGCGTTGACACGCTGCGACAGCCCGTCCGCAGTTCAATTTTTGGCGATGACCGCGTAAGTATATCCGCGACACTGAAAAACACAAGCGCGAACCGCGGGTTTTCAGCGAGGCATTGGCTGGGGCATAATAGAACGCCCTGTAAATCGGGCTCCGCTCACAAGGACATCATAATGGCTACCCAGGAAGTCTCCAGAGTGCTGGCTGCGAGTCGCATGGTCAACGTGCGCTACGCCATTCGCGACCTCGTCGTGGTCGCCGACGAGGTGGCCCGCGAAGGTCACAAAATCCTTTACCTCAACATTGGCGATCCTTGTAAGTTCGACTTCCAAACCCCGCCGCACATGATTGAAGCTGTGCTCAAAGCCATGGTCGATGGCCACAATGGTTACTGCGAGTCGCTGGGCATCAAGCCAGCGGTCGAAGCCATCCGCCACGAAGCCGAGCGCAACGGCTTACGCGACATTCAAAGCATTTTCATTGGCTACGGTACTGGCGAAGTCATCGACAGTTGCCTGACCGCGCTGCTGAATCCCGGCGACAACGTGCTGACCCCAGCCCCGAGTATCCGCTGTACGGCGCGATCTTGGCCAAGCTGGATTGTCCGCTGAACGCTTATGACTTGGACGAGGCGAACGGCTGGGAGCCCGATGTCGACCAGATGGCGCAGCAAGATTAATTCCCGCACCCGCGGCATCCTGCTGATCACGCCTAACAATCCCACCGGCGCGGTGCATTCGAAGCGCACGCTGGAGCGGATTCTGGAGTTGGCGCGCCGCCACGGGCTCATCATCTTTGCCGACGAGATTTACGACAAGCTGATCTTCCATCCCACCGAGAAGCATGTCTCCATCGCCAGTCTGGCCACCGACGTTCCTGTCGTCACCTTCAACGGATTGTCGAAAGCCTACCTGGTGCCGGGCTGGCGCATCGGATGGGCGATCGGTACTGGACCGAGGGAAGTGTTACAGCCCTACCTGGAAGCGGTGCATCGCTTGTTGCGCGCGCGCCTGTCGGCACCGCATCCGTTTCAACATGCCATCAAGCCGGCGCTGGAGGGACCGCAAGATCATCTGGTCGAAGTGCGCCGCAAACTGAGCCAGCGTGCCGATCTCACCGTCGAATGGGCCAAGCGTACCCCGCACGTCAAGTTGGTGCCGCCTAAGGGCGCATTCTATGCATATCCCACGCTGGAGATCCCAGAGCAGGACCTCACTTTTGTTACCGACCTGCTGAAGCAGAAATATGTGCTGGTTGTGCACGGATCGGGATTTGGGGAGAAACTCGGCACGCGTCACATTCGCATCGTGTTTCTTCCCTCCGAGCCAGTGCTGAGCGCGGCCTATGATGCCATGACCGACTTCATGCGCGAGCGCTACCGATAGCAGCATGGTTGACATACACTGCCACATCCTGCCGGGAATCGATGACGGCTCGAAGTCGTGGGAGATGACGGCGGAAATGTGCCGCATGGCGGCAGACGACGGCATCACTCACATCGTTGCCACGCCGCACAGCAACGATATGTACGACTACAACCGAGAGCGCTATACCGAAATGCTGGGGGAACTGCACGACGCAGGCCTGGGCCGCCTGACCTTCAGCTTGGGTTGCGACTTCCATTTCTCCAACGAAAACATTCAGGACGCGCTCGACAATCCGCGACGTTACACCATCGGAGATTCGCAATATCTGCTGATTGAATTCAGTGACTACGGCATTCCGCCCAGCACCAAGCAGGATATTTTGGCGATCTTGAGTCGCGGAATGGTTCCCATCATCACTCATCCCGAGCGCACCCGGCCGCTGCTGAATCGTCCCGAGATGGTTCTTCAATTAGTCGAGCAAGGCTGCCTGGTGCAGGTCACGGCCAACGCGATAACCGGAGCTTGGGGCCCGAAGTCCCAAAAAATGGTGGAGTGGCTGCTGAAGCGCGAAGCGGTTCATGTGATCGCCAGCGATGCCCACAATCCGGCGCGCCGTCCGCCGCTCATGTCTGAGGCTCGCGATGCGGTGGCCGAAATTGCTGGAGCGGAAATTGCCGAGGCTCTGGTCACATATAATCCGGAGGCGATCGTCGAAGGCAAAAGTCTGCCTTACCAGCCAATAGATCGGTAAGATCTCGAATCGGCGAGCCTGCCTTACTAAGCCTATTTATGATTGTCATCACGAACCGGCTTCAGCCGGTGAGGGATCTGCTTTTGTTGCCTCTGAGGAATGTGCTCGCAGAGCTTATCGTCCCCCGGTGCAGCGCATCTTGCCCACGTCCTGTCCGTTGACCGAGACAATTCCGGTACGAGCCTTGGCCGTAGGCTCAGGCTCCTGTTCGGGATGAGCTGACATGGGCAACTGGCGAATGTTCGCCCTGTGCAGAATGCTATTCTCGACAGCCTGAACTCCGGCTTTGGCCAGTTCGGCTCCGCGACGCGCTGACCTGACAACCTGTTGTTCTGCCTGGCGGATTGTGCCTCGCAAATCCATATTGCCCTCCCGGGTCTATGAACCTGTTGTATAGGGAAGATGCAGCTTGTCCGCAATTGGAAACCAGCGCTCAAAGAAAATCAAGTACTGAAATCACTGCCGGATCCGCGGATTGAACGCCGAGTACAGCAGATCGGTCAGGAAATTCACCAAAACATAGGTAAGGCCGATCATCAGGATGCAACCTTGCACCAGGTAATAGTCGCGGTTTGAAATTGCCGCCACTGTCAGCCGCCCGATTCCCGGCCACGAAAAAATTGTCTCGGTAACGATGGCTCCCGCCAGGAGCGCTCCGAATTGCAAGCCGACCACGGTGAGGATCGGGATCATCGCATTGCGCAGCGCATGCCGGTAGACCACCGTTCGTTCCGGCAGGCCTTTGGCGCGCGCGGTACGAATGTAATCCTGCCCCAGCTCTTCCAGCATTGAAGTACGAATCATGCGCGTCAGGATCGCGGCCAGCGCCCCTCCCATGGTGATCGCCGGCAATACGAGATGGGCCAGCGAGCCTGAGCCCGAAACCGGCAACCATCCCAACTCGATAGCAAAAAATAAAATAAGGATCGGTCCCAGCGCGAAGTTAGGAAACGACAGGCCCAGCAACGATACAAAGCTGAGCAGGCGATCGTCCCATCGGTTGCGGCGCAATGCTGAGCGCACTCCAGCCGGAATCGACAATCCCAACGCCACGATCAGTGCGGCCAGCGTCAGTTCCATGGTTGCGGGATAAGCCTGCGCGATCACGTGTCCGACATTCTGGTTGAAGCGCAGCGAGCGGCCCATATCGCCGTGCAAAATGCCGCGCCAATAGTTCACGTACTGTTGCCCCAGCGGGACGTCCAGACCATAGGTATGGCGCGCCGCGGCCAGATCGGTTGCCGCCGCGCCCTCTCCAAGCATCTGTTGGATGGGATCTCCGGGTACCAGGTGGATCATCAGGAAGACAACCGAAACCACCAGCCAAACTACCGGCAGCATGTAAAGAGCGCGGGTCAGCAGGTAGCGCAGCATCAGTGGACCACGGGTGTTGGGGTGGATGGCGGGTGCACTTGAGGCTGCGCGATCTCGATCTTCACGCTGTCGACGCGCAAACCGTCCATGCTTGCAACCGTGTAGCGCCTTCCTTCGTATTCAAAGCTATCGCCCAGCGACGGAATTTTTTGCAGTTGTGCCAGCATAAAGCCGGCGAGAGTTTCGAAGCCTTCGTCGCGCGGCAGCTCAATGTGATATTGCGACTCCAGATCGCGAATATTGATCGACGCGTCCAGCGTCATTGAGGCAGCGCCCGGTGAGAGAGGCTGTTGGCTGACGTCGAACTCGTCCTCGATCTCACCCACCAGTTGTTCCAGAACGTCCTCCACCGTAACCAGGCCCGCGGTCGAGCCGAATTCATCCACCACGACGGCCAGATGCCGCCGGCGCACTTTGAACTCGATCAGCAAATCCGGCAGAGGCTTGGTCTCGGGAACCACCAGTACTTCGCGCATGATGTGCCGAATCTCGAGTCCGCTCGGCCGGGTCACCGGACGCCCCGATGCCGTAGTGTTGACCCGGTATCGCAACCAGCGCATCAGGTCCTTGGCGTAAAGCACGCCGATGATGTGTTCCGGTCCGCGCAGCACATCATAAACCGGTACTCGCGAGTGTTGCTCATCCACCACTCGCTGCAGCGCTTCCTCCAGAGAAGCGTTCTCGGGCAGCGAGAAGATGTCGCGCCGCGGAACCATGATTTCGCGTACCGAAATGTTCTCCAGGTCGAGCGCTCGCAGAATCAACTCCTCCTGCGGTGGACCAAGAATACCCAGCCTGCGGCTGGCGGAGACGATCAGCTTCAACTCCTCCGGCGAGTGTACGCCTCCCTCGCGTACCTGCCGCATCCCGAACGCCTTCAGCACCACTCGCGTCGAGGCGGTCATGAACACCAGGAACGGCGAGGCCAGGGTCATGAAGAAGTCCATCGGTCCGGCCACCGCCAATGCGACTCGCTCGGTGCGCTGCAACGCAATCGACTTGGGAACCACCTCGCCCAGGATCACGACCAGGTAAGTCATCAGCACGAAAGCAAGCACGACGGCTATCCCGTGGGCATACAACCGCGAGTGTGGCAACGGCAGGAAGAGCGGCTCCAGTATCCGGGCGATAGAAGCTTCGCCGATCCAGCCCAGGGCGAGGCTGGCAACCGTTACCCCGAACTGCACCGCGTTCAGGACGGTTTCGAGTTTCTGATGGAGTTTCTGGACGGTGCGCGCGCCGATACGGTGTGCCGCGATCATCTGCTGCAGGCGGGTCTCGCGAACGCTGACCAGCGCGAATTCGGCGGCCACGAAGAAGGCGTTTGCCGCGACAAGCAAAACTACCACTACAATGCGCAGCACAACGAAAGTAACCATGAAGAAGAAATCTTACCATCGGCGGGGACTGGTTGATGCGTGTGCAAAACCATGCCCCGCCGGACTGCGGCCAGTCACATCCCAGAGTTCGCCCAACCCATCCACTTTCCTAAACTGAAAACTACGGCGTATTCTGGTGCGGCCAGCCCTGCACTTTGCTTAGCGACGATTACTCCAGCTCAGCGGAGTCATTTGCCTGGCCAACGGAGCCGATTTACGTATGCGCATTGTTATGTTGACTCAACTGGGTTTGCCACTCCTGCTGGCAGCCGTAACCCTGACCAATTCTTCCGCCCAAACCGCCAAGTATGGTCCGCACCTCTGGGCCGCGCCCGTCGATCCTGCCATCTTCGAGAAACGGATCTCCGAGCAACTCGACATCGTGCAGAAATCGGTGGATCAAATCCTTGCGGTGAAGGGAACACGCACCCTGGAAAACACACTCCAGCCTTACGACGCGGCGGTGGAGGCGCTCGACACGGCCGGCAATGGTGCTGGATTGGTACAGACCGTCGATCCGGAAGCCGCTATGCGTGATCGTGCCCAGGCCATGATTCAGAAAGTGACCTCCGTTGCTACTCAGTTCAGCCTGAACCAGGAGCTCTACAAAGCCGTAGCTGCAATCGACATCAGCAAGGCCGATCCTGAAACACGCTACTACGTGACTCGCACGTTATTGGAATTTCGCCTCGCCGGAGTGGATCGTGACGACACCACTCGCGCCAAAATCAGGAGTCTCAACGAAGAAATCAGTAAGTACTCGACTGCATTTGAGCGCAATATTCAGGATTCGGTATTGAAGGTTACGGTCAAGAATCGTGCCGAGCTCGATGGATTGCCCGAAGACTTCATCGCCCGCCACCCGGCAGCTGCCGACGGAAGCATCACCCTGACCAGTGAGCCGCCAGACGTCTACCCGGTCTTAAAGTTCGCCAAGAATGCCGACCTGCGCAAGCGCGTCTATCTCGCCTATAACAATCGCGCTTATCCGCAAAACATTCAGGTGCTCGCCGACTTGCTGCAGAAGCGCCAGGAGCTGGCCGCGCTGCTCGGCTATAAGCATTGGGCCGACATGAATGCTGCCGACAAAATGGCCGTGGACGGCAAAAGCATTGGCAGCTTCATCGACCAGATCGATGTGGTGTCGCGTCCCACCGCCTTGCGGGAATACCAGATGTTGCTGGTGCTGGCTAAGAAACAGGATCCTTCGCTGACCGCCATCTCCTTGGCCGACCGCTCCTTTTACAACGAGCAATTAAGAAGAGCCGACTTCGACTTCGATTCGCAATCGGCCCGGCCCTACTTTCCTTATGACCGCGTGCAGCAGGGAATCCTCGATGTGGCTTCGCGCCTGTTCCAAGTCACCTTCCGTCCGGCCAAAGACGCTCAAGTATGGGATTCGTCCGTCACTGCGTGGGACGTCTTCGATGGCGATCGCCAGATCGGCCGCTTCTACCTCGACATGCATCCGCGGGCAGGCAAGGACAAGTGGTTCAGTTCCTTCTCCATCCTCGACGGCAAACAGGGACAGCAATTACCGGAAGCCGCATTGATTTGCAATTTCTCCGGCGGAAAGCCGGGCGATCCCGGATTGATGGAATACAGCGAGGTGACAACGTTCTTTCACGAGTTCGGCCACCTGATGCACTGGATCTTCCAGGGTCAGCGTCCCTGGGCCGGATACGGTAACAACCTGGAGAGCGATTTCGTCGAAGCTCCTTCGCAAATGCTCGAAGAGTGGATGCACGATCCGAAAGTTCTTGCCACATTTGCACTCAATTACCAAACCAACCAGCCCATTCCGGCGGAGATGGTGCACCGCATGAATCGCGCCGACGCCTTTGGCCGCGGACTGTGGGCGCGGTCCCAGCTGGTCTACACCGGCGTCTCGTTCGATCTCCATAATCAGGAGCCCAGTACCGCCAGCATCGACAGCGCCATGGCTGACAACACCAAGCGCTTTCTTCCTTATCAATGGGTCGACGGCGACCACCAGATTGCCGCTTTCACCCATCTCACCGGCTACTCGTCTTCGTACTACACCTATTTGTGGGACAAAGTCATTGCTGAAGATTTCTTCAGACAATTCAATGCCAACGATCTGCTGGCGTCCGACATCGCCAAACGTTACCGGCAAACGGTTCTAGAGAAAACGGGCTCGATGCCGGCCAACGATCTGGTGAAGAACTTCCTCGGGCGCCCGCAGAACGTCGATGCTTTTGTCAGCTGGATGAACCAGGAGTTTGACGACAAGCTGACAATAACTGCTCACTAACCGCTGTATAAGACGTATCTAGCCTTCGTCCTCCAACGAGCGCCGTTTTGCGCCTGCTGGCACGCTGTTAGGGCGACAGACTCTCATAGAGAGGAACGCAGAAAGTTTCGGCACTATTCTTACTTAGTACCGAAGGCCTAAGGTCTTCAGAGGCAAAGTTGTCGCATTTGGTAGCTGCCTTTGCAATGAACAAGATGAGATAAGCCGCATCTCATTCGCCGCATAAAATTTACTCAAGTCGAGGAAAAATTATCTACACTAGATTCTGCCCGGCTAAGTGCGGGGCAATAACCTAGTTAAATCTAAGAACAACGCCCGATTTGCCCTGCCCTTCAAGCACGAGATACTTCCTCAACGAACGATTGCCGCTGAGTTTGCGGCGCATCAAGCGTCACTTCCTTCCGGCCGATTAATTAAACCAAGGAGTGTGTTCTTTGAAGCGTGTAATGATGTTGGCAGTCGTATGTGTAAGCCTGTCCCTCGCCGCACTCGCAACAGTGAATGTTACCGTCAGTTCTCCTACTAATAATTCGCAGGTCAATTCTCCGTTTAATGTCGTTGCGCATGCCACCAGTTCCTACACCATAGTAGGCTGGCACATTTATCTCGACGGAAACGACGTTTATACCGCAGGTCAGACAAGCTCGATCAATGCCACCATCAATGCCAACCAGGGCAACCATCAGTTGGTAACCCGCGCCTGGGACAGTAGCGGCGCATACGGCAGCGTTACTGAGCAGGTCACAG
Source organism: uncultured Acidobacteriaceae bacterium (assembly GCA_963833305.1). Taxonomy (GTDB): domain Bacteria; phylum Acidobacteriota; class Terriglobia; order Terriglobales; family Acidobacteriaceae; genus Bog-257. The sequence continues at coordinate 82,312 of CAWHXN010000013.1, forward strand.
TTTCCAGCGGTAGCGGCGGCGGAGGCGGCGGCAATGGACTCCCCTCTCCGCCACAAGGTGCTATCGTGTTCAACAATATTCAGAACCGCGGCAATTGGAGCTCCTGCAATGCTCCCGGTTGCGCCGGTGGTAACGGTGACGGTGCCTACTGGATGGCACAGCACCAGAGCAATCCTTCGCGAAGCGGTTCCAGCACCGAGTTCTACAACTCCGGCGTGTGGGACAACGCGCTATGGACCCAGAAGCTGGGAGCCAACAACAGCGTGCACAATTTCCTCTGGGACTTCTACTTCTACGTCGACAACAATTCTGAACATGGCGGCCAGGCCCTGGAGTTCGATGCCTTCCAGTTTGTGAACGGCTACAACTACATGATTGGCAGCCAGTGCGATTATGGCCGCGGTCTCTGGGACACTTGGGATGAAGCTTCCGGTCACTGGATGCCGACTTCGATCTCCTGCCCCAAGTTCAGCCCTAACACTTGGCATCACATTCAATGGTACGAGACGACGAACACCAGTTCGCACCAATACACTTATGTGATCCTCGTGGTGGATGGAACCCCGTACCCGTTACATGTCACCCGCAATGCTCTGCACAACGGATGGTCCAACAACCTTGGCGTGCAATGGCAGACCGATGTGAATGCCTCCGGCGAGGGCTATCACGAATGGGTCGACAACGCCACCCTGACCATCTGGTGATCGTGCCTGCACGACCAGCAGAAACGTGCGATGGGCTCCTTAACCGGAGCCCCGCATTTTGTTGCAGTAGCGGATGAGTGCGCGATCATAAATGCAAACTGCCGGTTTGTGCTCAGGCTAGTTTTTTCCGGAGAACCGGAGATTAAGCCGCGGCTCGAGTCAAAACTTGGCCGGTTCACCCGCTTCGCTTTCCGGCATTTCTTTCGCTTTCCAAGCTCACCAGGGGCCGCAACAATGGTCCCTGACAGATTGTTCGCCTAAACGTGGTATTCTGGTGCGTTCGAAACGCCTATTGGTGCTAAGATATTGCCGCGACTTGTGTGGCGGCGGATTGGCCTCCTTGGCGCTATACTACGTGGTACTTCGCGGCGACCTATACTGTTCTGGAAAGCCGCAGCAAAGGTTGGAATCGTGAAACGTGCCCATAGCACTCGAGTCCTCCATTGTTTACTGATCCCGATGGTCTTCTGCGCGTTGGTCAGAGCTGACACGCAAGGACCAGCTCCCCAATTCACCGCACAGACTCTCGATGGTGAAACGTACAACAATGCGTCGCTCCGGGGAAGAGTGGTTCTGCTGCAATTTTGGGCAACGGCGTGTCCCGATTGCCGTAACGATCAGGCCGCCGTCGATAACATCGAACGTATGTATGCCGGCCAGGGGCTGGTCGTTCTTGCCGTTGATGTTGGCGAGTCAGAGGCGACGGTTAAGAACTATCTCCGGGCGAACCCGAGATCATCCCCGATCGTGGTCAATACCGGTGGCGGCCTTGCCTCCCGGTTTGGAGCACATACTTTTCCCTACTACGTGGTGATTGATAGCCAGGGCAACATCGCCGGAACGCAGAGTGGTCCCACTGGAGAAAGGTCGCTGCGCAAGCTCTTGGGCGACGGTGGCCTCTCGTTGCAGGCGGATGTACAGGAAGTTGGCGATGAGGGTGTGATCATGTCGCGCGGCCCCGGCGGTGCGGCGGTGATCGACGTGCCGGGGGGACAAAGCTCTCGGCCTCAGAAGCGTGTCCCGAAGACGATTTTCGTTTTCGCCAATGGCGACCAGCTGGAGGCCGACCGCTACACCATTGATCCAACCACATTGCGCGTTGTAGTGAACGGGCAGAAGCGCACGATTGCGCTGAGCGAACTCGATCTCAACGCGACCATGGCAGTGAATCGCCAGCGCGGAGTGGATCTGATGATTCCCAAGAAAACGAATGAGGTGTTTGTAACTTTCTAGCCGCAAGAGCTCGCAGCTGATGCCTGGCTGGTCAGAGCGTTGCAGTTCAGCGTTGCACTGATCCTGTTCGGTAGGGCGAGTGGGGGCGACTCACTCGCCTGCTTCTGTCACATACCCGATCTACCCCATCAAGTGGCACGCACGACATAGGTGGAACCGCCCAAGTATTTCAAGTGGATCGCGAGGTGGCTGATACACGGGGAAAAGCCAGCACTCGGAACGCCAGAATTCCCAGCAACAATCCCGCCGCTGAACCGAACGCCAGCAGTTTGAACGCTCGCAGAATTGATTAAATAAAATAATATGGTGATCGTCCAGGGAGCCTCGTGCTGTGCTTCGGCTTGGGACCACACGGTGAATCTTGCAAACTGCTAATATGCGCTGAGAGAAGAGGTTCTATGAAGGCAGCCGAGGAAGTTGCGCGGAGTGTGCCGGCCAGTGCAGAGAAGCAGCTCAAGACGTTTATCGACAAATTCGATCCGAAGCATCAAGTCTTGATTCGTGCTGTGCGTAAGGCGTTACGGAAGCTGTTGCCTACGGCAAACGAACTGGTCTACGACAACTACAACTTCTTCGTGGTGGGGTACGCCTCGACCGAACGCCCCTCCGATGCCATTCTTTCGATCGCTGCCGGAGCCAACGGCGTGGGCCTGTGCTTTATCCGTGGGGCCAGCCTTCCCGATCCACACAAGATCCTGCTCGGGTCAGGAAAGCAGACTCGTTTCATCCGAATTGAATCGGCCGAAACGCTGACCCGTCCCGCAGTCGAGGCTCTTATCGCTGCTGCCGTCGCCAAGTCCAGAGTGCCTCTTCCGGCGACCGGCGGCGGAAAATTGATTATTCGATCCGTTTCCGCCAAACAGAGGCCGCGCCGCAAGTTATCGAAGTGACCAAGCGACGCACGAATCGACATTCGGCCTCTGTCATTGCCCGCCGACAAAGCAGAACGTCCTAATCCTCGAGGACATGAATCGCTCGGTAGAGCGCTGTTAGATCGCTTACATGCGTGTACGGGCTCTGGCCGAATCAATCCTTCAAGGCCGAGCTTCGTAAACGATATTGAAAGGCGTCTCCGTTGCCCGCCGGAAGCGAGTAAACCCCGCCGAAGTTATCACCTCTCGCATGCGTGCCTCTCCCGATTGCGCTCCCAAACACAGTCCCACTTCCTGTGATCGTGAGCAGGGCGTACACAGCAGCGTTGAGAACGAGTAATACACCCGACCCACAGGATTCAGGTTGTTCTTCAATTCGTCATTCGCGAATGGCTCGACGATCATCCAGGTGCCGTCTTTTCTTAGCGAACTTCGAACGTGAGCAGCAGCTCCAACCGGATCGCCCATATCGTGCAGACAGTCGAACACCGCGACGAAATCGTAGTCCTTTCCCGGATACTCCTTGGCCTTGGCTACCGCAAACTCGACCCGGTCTGCAATGCCTTCCCGTTTGGCACTATCCCGCGCTGCCTCGATCGATTTATCGTGGTAATCGAATCCGAAGAAGCGGGAATTCGGATATGCCTTGGCCATCAAAATTGTGGAAGCGCCTTTCCCGCAGCCGACATCGGCCACTCGCGCACCCGCTTCCAGCTTCGACTTCACGTCATGCAGAGCGGGAATCCACGATGTCACGAGATTAGCGGCGTATCCCGGCCGGAAAAACTTTTCGCAGCCGTGGAACACGCCGTCATCATGCTCGTGCCAACCCATGCCCGCGCCGCTGCGAAACGAGTCGGCGATTCGCGGCACCGCGGCCAGCGATCCCAAAGCCAGTTCGAACGCCCCTGGCAGATAGGCCGGACTATCTTCATTAGCTAGCGCGAAGGCCTGCTCCTCGGTCAGACTGAACTTGTTTGTTTTCTCATCGTAGGTAACGTATCCACCAGCCGCCTGTGACGCCAGCCATTCCCGCACATAGCGTTCATCGGTTTGCGTCTTAGCGGCAAGCTCGCCCGATGTCATTGGATGGGCAGCAAGCGCCTTGTACAGTCCTAGTTTTTCGCCGATCACCACCATACCGGCATGTACGGCTGCGCCAAGATCTCCCACGAACTGCCCGATAAAAGAATTGAGTTTGTCCATGTCGACTGCCATATCGTGTCCTCCTTCCGCGATACCCTGAATTTCTAAACTCCCCGCCTGATATTTGTACGCACTACTGCTCGGGCCGGAGCTTCGAAGTTTATCAAATTCCGGGCTTGGAGTGGGTCGGTCAGCTGGGTCCGGAGGCTATTTTTGCTGCCAGCCGGACCTGCGGATATTTGGACGACATTGTCGCTGATTCCACATGCCTGCTCTTACCCAGCGCCGCTATTCGGCAGCCCTCTTTCTTACCCCCGAAGCCAGAATGTGCGCCTTGGACACGATAGAATTGTTCCCAACATGCCCCGACCCACATTCATTGTCGCTGAGCCAGAACCGGAGCAGGCGCTTTCTTCGCGCAAAATCCTTTTGGAAACGTTCAAGTACAACGTCATTACCGCGCATTCGGTTGCGGAGACGCTGGACTTGGTCGATCGGTTTCCAAAAGTTGACGCTGTGATTCTGCATTGCAGTATTCCCGGGTTCGATGTCGAAGGAATGATTGACAAAGTGAGATCGAATCTTGCAGGGGTGCCGATTATCGCGCTCACTCCCAGCGAACATGGAAAACCTTCCGGTGCCGACCACGTGGTTCACAGTCACGACCCGCAAGCTCTGCTGGACTTGGTACAAAATCGCTTTGGCGATCCACGCAAGCTGCCGACGGCTCGCAATCGACCAAGTAACCCAATCGACCCGCAGGAGCAATGAGCTTAACCGACCCTACTAGTCGCGCATGCAAAAGAGGAGCCCGTCTATAATTGAAAGCAAAAGCGAAAGTGGCGGAATTGGCAGACGCACCAGACTTAGGATCTGGCGGGTAAAACCGTGGGGGTTCGAGTCCCCCCTTTCGCACCAACAACTTGCGGCATTGCAGCATTTAGTGATTTATTGGCTGTGCCCAATTTTGTGCCCACCTCTCGGATTTCCGACCCTCGGATACTCGTCGTAGATTCCGCCCCCGAACGGCGCGAATGCGCGTTCAATTGCGTCCGCCTGTGGATGAATGTATCGCTGGGTGATCGTTATTGAGCTGTGCCCCGCAATCCGAGGCCAGTGTGAATGCATCGCAACCCGCTTGCGCTAGCTGAGTTGAAGCAGTATGCCGGAGCACATAAGGCTTCCTCACCGATGTCGTAAATCGTGCAGATATTCGGGTGGTTCAACGAAGAAGCCGCTTCAGCCTCGCGTCGAAAGCGGGTCAAGGCGTTCGGGTCGCGAGCCACATCCTCCGGCAGGAACTTGAGGGCGACAAAGCGATGGAGCCGGATGTCCTCGGCCTTGTACACCACACCCATTCCACCGCCGCCTAGCTTGGCGAGGATACGGTAGTGCGAAATCGTCGTGTCAATCATGACGAACCGCTGATGAGATGCCTGATGATAGGGTGGGGTACTAGCGACAGTCAATCAGTTGAGGAGGTGGAGAAACGGCTACTCGGAGGTAGTCGGTTCGCAATGGCGGCGGGGCAAACTCGGCACAGCTGGGGCGAAATTCCCTTGTCATAACTGATCGCCACTTCTGCACGCGGAGCGGTGCAAAGCAGCAAGTCGTGCGATGGCCTGGTTACAAAAGAATAATGTTTTCCTTCGAAAGTGCGCCACGATTCGGGTGTAAAGTAAGTCGCGCCGTAAATCCCTGCCGTCAACGGTCACATTCAGTAGGACACCATCATGGCGAACCGCGTCCAACCTTTCACATTGATTCTAGGCAGCAGCCCGCAGCGAGCAGCCAACCGGCTGGCTGTGGGTTGTGTGCTGATCGTGCTTGCGATACACCCGGCTCAAGCTCAAACTTTTAGCGTCATTCACACCTTCATGGGCGCAGGCGATGGTAGTAACCCAACCGCAGGGTTGGCAATGGACGCGGCGGGAAACTTTTATGGAACCGCGACGGTTGCTTTCAAACTGAGGAATTCCGGAAGTGGCTGGATTCTGACCCCTCTGTACGACTTTCAATCTGGACTCACCACAGGCGAAGTCGTGTTCGGTCCGAACGGCAGCCTCTACGGCACCAACCCTCAAGGCGGCTACTTCGGTGGCCAGTGTTGGGAGTACGGTTGCGGCTTGGCGTTCAATCTTCGGCCACCTCCAACTGCCTGTGCCTCAGTACTCTGCAACTGGAACGAAACTACGCTCTACACGTTCCAAAATCCCGGCGACGGCATCCCCAATAACGGCATTGTCTTCGACCCCGCAGGCAATCTCTACGGTACGACGCTGCTGGCTACGGTATTCGAATTGTCTCCTTCCAGCGGCGGCTGGACTTACAGTCTTATTCACCAGTTCAATGGTATGGATGGAGGCGATCCCTACAGTGGCGTCATCCGCGACAGCCGGGGAAATCTCTATGGTACGACTGCCAACGATGGTCCGTACGGCTACGGAACTGTGTACCAGCTATCACCTTCCGGATCGGGATGGATAATCAATCTCCTGTATTCATTTCAGAATGGCAGTGATGGAGCGGCTCCGATTGGCGGATTGGTTTTCGATAACCAGGGCAATCTTTATGGAACGACCAATAGTGGTGGCTCAGGGGGCGGGGGCACAGTCTTTAAGCTGACATCCACAGGCGGATCGTGGACGCTTACCACTCTTTACAGCTTCAGCGGCATGGCCGGGTCGTACGCCAGCCTGGCGATCGATGCTTCAGGCAATCTGTACGGCACGACCTATCGTGACGGGGCGGATGGGTATGGTTCAGTTTTCAGGCTGACAAATTCAGGCGAAAGCTGGACCTTCACCGATCTCCACGATTTTACCTCCGGAAACGATGGCTGCTACCCCAGCGGCAATATTGCTATCGACGCGCAAGGCAACCTCTATTCCACCGCCTCTGACTGTGGCGAGTATCGCCAAGGAGTGATCTGGGAGATTGCTCCGTAGACCAGCTTCGTTTGCCTGGGTTAAGCGGACAGGCGTTGGAATATCCCTTAGCATAAGCAATCCGGCTGCGGCGGTCCCTTCCTGGCCCGGTTATGATAAGTCTTGATTACGACAATTGGCGGACACAATAACGATCTGATCCGTAGCCTCTCGGGTGTAGCCATCAGTCCAGACGGACGCCGCGCCTATGTCACGGATTCGACCGAGGATGGCGTCCCGGTCATTGATACTTTCAGGGAAGCCGTAATGGACTTAGTCTGGACTGAGTTTTCGCCCCAGTGCGCGTGGCGATCATTCCTCGCCGCTGAACAGTTTTTCGGCTTGCATTACCGACAAACGTGCCACACACTACCGCTCGTGTCGGGTCCTTGCTTGTGGCCTGGTTGCTCTGACCGCCCCCGTTCGTCACCTGCGGTAGCGGAGGTCAAGCCCTATCTCGCATTTCAAAAGGAGAATGCCGTGTCGAAGACCGCAAGGAAACATGCCGTTGCTGTTTGCGTGATCGCAGTCTGCATCCTGATGTCGGTATCACTGGTCGCTCAGGCCGTTACCCAGCCGGTTAGGGTGGTTAACGGCACAGGGCAGCCAGTTCCAACTGCCGCGCAAGGCACAACCACAGTTGCCGGCACGGTGAGTATCGGCAACACGCCTACCGTCAACGTGGCCAACACGCCAACGGTCACGCTGTCGAGCGGAGCCAGCGTGAACGTCACGAATCCGCCCGACAGCCAAGGCAACCCAATCCCTCTGGCAACGCTGGAGGCTGTTCAGATTTATGGTTCCCACTGCGCTGTTTCTTTCGAGGGCAGCGACTCGGGCTCCTGTGCGTTCATTTCCATCCCTTACGGAAAGCAACTGGTCGTCGAGGAATTTGACGCCTTCGGGCGGGTGGAAACCGGCAACCGACCTTTCGAACTGGCTCTGGCTCAGACCGTCACGGCGGGCAACTACTTCCCATACACGTTCATGGTCAACGCCAATGGCTTCGACTTTCTGGCCACGCACCAGCCAACCCGCCTCTACGTGCTCCAAGGCTCAAGGCCGCAGTGCTTCGTGGCGCTGCCAGCGAATTCCCAGGGCTTCTATGGCTGCGACATCTCCGGATTCCTGGTAGATGTGCCCTTGGCTGCCCAGCCAATCACCAACCAGGATCCAAAGCCGCTCTTACAAATGGTCCCAAAGGCGCCCGGCAGGTGATGCAAGTCGGTAAATCGTGAATCGTGGATGGCGGATCGTCATTCGCCATCCACATTGATAGGCTAGCGTGGAAGTTCAGATAAGAACGGACCTCTTCTAGTTTATTTTTTGCAGACGTTATTGCTGCAACCGAGATTTCGGCAAAACGGAAGTACCCTTCTCATAGTTGCCGTAACATCTCCATGTCATAATTTACCGCCGCTCCTGCACCAGGCGCGGTGCAGAGCGCCGAAGTTATGCGATGCCCTGATTCCGCCAGCGATATACTCTGGGGCGGGTAAGTTTCCCATGTTTAAGATCACTCAGTTGATATCGGACTCTCTGTTTCCTTCGAAGCAGCGGCCACACTGAATACCCTGACTATTTCCCCCTTCACCGCCAGCCTGACTGTTTCGCGATCCGGTTTTTGGCTCCTGCTGTTGAATCGACTGCCTCTTCCATCTGGCGCAAAGAAGTCATCATGGCGTTCCTCGAAACTCTGCGCAGAATGGGATTGACCATCCAGCGAACTGCAACTGGAATATCCCGGCTCAGAACAATCACCTCCAGTTCAACGTAGACGCCACCATCTCTCTCCTCGAACCGTGCAAAGCTGTAAAGGCGCCAGATGTAGCCGCTGCCTTGGTCGGGGGGGAGCTCCTGCGCCCCAGGCTGGCCATAGTGCCGAATCTCCTGCATATGCGTGGTGTGCGCGATGCTGTACCAACGCCGGTCGTCGAGCCGATGGTAGCAAGCTTGGTATTCACCTTCCAGCGCCGTCGAAGCTACCAGCTCCTTATTCAGCAGGAGCATCGAGTACTTATCGCAGGTTCCGGCAGTACCCAGCGATTTAGAATCGATAACGTCAGGTTTATAAAACTCCTTGTAGTCACCGTAATCCCGAGCAGCGTACAGGACGTCTTCCAGTTTGACGTCAGGGATGAAGGCCGCCCCGAGCCAATCGTGGATTAAGCCGTCAGGCACAGGCTTGGGGTTTTGCTGACCGATCGGCGAGACCAGAATCTTACCGTCACGAACGCTATGGGAGCGCTCCGGCGCTTCGTCAATCCAGAGGAAGGGGCCACGGGCACGGTCCATCATCTGCGAATTTGCCGTCTGGATGTACGCACCCCACGCCTGCTGGGTCTCTTTCTTCAACTCGGCCCCTTCGGATCTGGCCGGAACAACCATAAAACTCAGGCACACAAAGCCAAGTATAAAATTGTGGACATATCGAAGATTCAAACTCATTCCGCTAATTCCAATTCAAAGACTCGCCCGAATTGTCATTGCAAGTAAGCGACGATTGCGCTGACCGTGTCGGTGATTGCCAATAAAAACGCAGCTCCCAACAAAACGATCGTTGCGAAGAACTGCGCATCGCTGGTGTCGGCCTGAAAGTACAACGTGACCGGGTAGATCATCGCGACAATGTTGATCACCGTAAGGATCGTCCAGAATCTTGCCTTCTGACTTCTTTGTCTCATTGAATTACCCCAAATAGTTCGGTATGCCCTTTGGGTGTCAGCGGATAGTTGAAGCCTCTAAGCATCTGTTCTCCTTTTCACTGACTCTGTTCGCGAGTGGCAAAGAGCGTGTCCCGTATTGCCACACCAGAAAGTGTGAATGCTGTTCGCAGGGCCTGCGACCGGGCATCAATGACGTCCTGGACTGTGCAGTTCAGCAAGCGAGAGCATTCACGGTCGGAATAGCGCTCCAGCAGTGACATGACAAACACAAACCGCATGAGTGGTGCCAATCGAGTCACGGTATCAATCACACAACTGAGGGGAGATTCGTGCCATGCATCTCGATCTTGCAGCTGAGTTGGCTCATAGAAAACCATGCGAATGGCGCTCTGGAGCACATTGCGCTTGATCCACGAGCGAGCCCATTCCTTGAACACTGGGTTTCCTTTCATCACGTTTCCTATACTTTTGACATAACATTGCTCGGCTCTTGTGATTCGTCGTCAGGAGGAAGGCCAAGAGATATAAAGGATGCATATCCTCCTGAAAAATCTTGCAATAGTCCGGGCGAGTGGCATACCGGGCATTGGGTTCTGCACTTTTTTCTTTTTCAACCGCAAGAGTAATTGTTGTGCTCATCTTGACTCGGTCTATTCGTCGCGGCACTGGTTTAATCATTTGCAAGTGCAGTACCAAGCGTGAATACCTAGACCGCTGGCTTAAGTTACTGAGAGGCAAGACAGGGCGCAGCCAAGAAGCGTGCTTGAGTAGAGACAACAAGACTGTTCGTGCTAGCAGCTTGACAATTGCCGAAAGGTTGGCATCCCAGAGGGTCTATACCTCACTAGACAGGGAAGTGGTCTCATAACGAGGGAGTGTACTTCCCTGAACGAGTTAACCGCGGGCGAAGGTTGGTTCGGACCTAGTTCTTCGGCTTCGTAACCCGCCGGAAGAGGAATTCCTGGGCCACGCTGCTGACTGCGCGTTCGGCGGTATCCAGGGCAAAATGCCCGAAGACCAGTCCCACGCCACGATTGGATTGCGGGTAGTACGCGTTCTCGAGCGCCGATGCAGCCAAATCGCCGCCTATGCTCGAGTAGTTGGGCTGCATCTGACCGTTGTCTCCCCGGCAAACGAATGGGTAAGTGATGGCGTGAAACAAACGGGATTTTGTCGTTCCTTTGCCATCGTAAAAGTAACGTGGGTCCTGGTGGAGAAGCGATGGCAGGATCGCCCCGCCGATTATGATGTCGGTGGTGCCGTCCGCAGCGATGGCGCCAAACCGCTGTCCATAGCCCTTCGCGCCCTGCTGGTAGTCCGGGGTGTTACCTGCCTGGTTGAGTCCGGCGACGAAGCCTACGCCTAAAATAGTGACTGGATCAACGGCGACTTTTAGCGCAAGCTTGAACTTGAGCTTTGCGGTCATCGGCGCCGGATGTAAATCGTAATTGACATAGAAATTCGGGAATACCCCTAGGACGCGCTGCTTTTCCTGTGCCGCAATTTGTTCCGTCGCGACCTGTACCGAGGAATAGCCCACATTAACTGTTGTCTGTACTGCTTCAAGCTGGAGCGTGCAGCCTGTGAGCAACTTATACTGGCCTGCCCCCAGAACTATCGGCGGCGAAGTCCAGTCTGCAAAGCCTTGAGCATGGATTGTGACTCGAAAAGGCACGCCCGACTTGACGTTGCGTAATTCAAAGAAGCCATTGTTGTTAGCAAGACCTGTGTAGCTGTCATGCGGCGTAGGACCTTGCAAAACTACGCTTGCACCCGGAACAGGGCCGCCGTTCGGATCCGTCACGGTTCCCGCAATGCTTCCTGTCTGCTCTTCTGTGGACGTGATGTTCTGAGCCGGGCAAACCAAGACAAACGCCGTCAATATCGATAGCGACACGACGTACAGGGATTTCAACAGATTTGGAATGAATCTATACACGACACCAGCCACCTATGTTTGTTTCTGCCAAATAATGCTGGTGCATCTGATCTGCCACTGAGTCTGTTCCTAAGTTATTGAAGCGAACGGCCATTGAAGCAAGGTGAGTGTGGTTCGGTGCCAGTATTTGGGCAGGAGGAAGTAGATTGACGGCAGTTAAGGCATTGCGGAGCTGGCGCGAGGCCGAGCCGGTGGCATCCAGCACCCCTTGTTATCAACGCCAGATAGACCTCATTGATAAGACCAGTTTTTCAATTTCACCGTGAGATGTTTGCTGACGCTGTCGATTTCAGCGGTCGAAATATGATTGGTGCCATCTGGCAATTCGGCAAATTCAGCCTGAATAGTCACGGCATCTTGTGGATCGGTCAGGTACGACTTGGCCTGCGCTCTCACGAGCCGGTGGGTGCGTTGATTGATAGTCATGGTAAGGGAATCGCCCGGCTTCGAGTAATTCTTGATGGCTAGCTTGATCAAGTCGTCTTCGCGCAGCAGTTCAATGTCCCCGCGACTCTTGGCCCGAGCGAGTTGATCGCTGTTTAGAGTCGTATATTGGTTGGCCAGTTCGTAAAGCTGCTGCGCGTATGGGCCGTATTGCGAAAGCTGCTCCTTTATCTTCGGATCAAAGGTCGCTTCCTGACCTGTATTTTCGGTTACCAAACGCCTCTGATATTGGCCGTTTGCTCCAATACTTACCGAGTACAGCCGGTAGTCGACTGCTTCTCCGTTTACTGAAATGAATTGAATTTCCTGCCAGGTGTAGTGGGAAAGCTTTGTTTGGGTCGTTAACTCGGCCTGCTCAATAGCTACCAATTCATCTTTTGTTAATAGGTTCTGTGCCGTAACCACAACGCCCGTTAGAAAAAGCAGCCCAAAGAGCACTGCCGCTGAGGACTTCAACATCGCCATTTTTGCAAGATCCATATACTCATCTCTTTCGAAGCTAGATGCCTCTTCATTTCGGATCGAACAGCTCACCGGGAAGGTCGATTCGCGAGCATCGAGCGTTGTCCCAGGACGTCGAGTCTATTGAGGGGTTTGCCCGATTGCGTGAATCAATTCGTCGTTTGCTTGTGTGTACTCGAGCTGCGACTGAAGCAGCAGCGTTTTCGCGTCAAATTCCTGAGCGACAGCCATGTCTGCTTGGGAGCTGAGCGCGGCCCCATGGGCAAGCTCCTGCTGCAGCACGCGACTAGACTCGGTGCGCGTCGCCAGTAGTTCCTCGGATACGCTCAACATTTGCTGTGTCCGTTCCAATTTGTTGTACGCCGTCTGCACCGTCAAGCTCGACATCATCGGTCAATCGCGCAAGGTTCTCTTTTGCCTGTGACAACTGGGCTTCGCGCTCGCGCTGCACTGCCCGCTTGCGGCCTGAGTCAAAAAGGTCATAGCTGAAAAGAACTCCGAAGCTGCCGAAGTTCCGCGCCAGGAAAGGAACATTTTCCTGATAGCTGTATCGCGCGAAGGCTGAGACGTCTGGTACACCAATATCAAGCTTCGCCAGGTGCACTCCCGCCGATGCTTTCTCGACTTCGTCACGCGCCTGTAGAATCTCGGGATGTGCGGTTAACGCCAGCTTGACGCAGCCTTCGCGCTTGCATTCCGGCTGGAACTGCTCCGCGTTGGGATCAAGATCCAGCGGCGTCGTCAGAGGAAGTCCGATTGCGTCATTGAGCTGCAGCTTAAGATCGGAAAGCTGGAGGTCGGTGCTAAGCAACTCCTGTTTTGCCTGCAACAGTTGTGCCCGGCTTTCGATGAGGTCCTGCTCCAGTGTGCTGCCCAATTTCACCTGCTGGACGCGCTCGCTCTGCAGGTCTTGAGAAGCTGTAATTCTGGCTTCGGTGGCGCTGCGATGGACTTGCGCGATCAGAATCTTGTAATAAATCTGATGAACTTTGAGCGCAACATCATTCTCAGTCTGATGAGCGGTTTCGCGAGATGCTTTCAGTTCCGCATGCGCAATGTCGTTCTCCGCTCTGATTTTCAATAGCGTGGTAAGCGGTTGTGTCAGCTGCGTGCCGCTGGTCGTAAGGTTGCGACCACCCTGATTGATAATTGAGGGCTGCGTAGGAAAAGGACTACCCGCAACTGTTCCCAGAGAGCCGGCGCCAACCTCAATCAACTGCGTATCCGTCAGGTGAATGAAACTGCTCTCATTCCGTATAGAGGGGAAGTAGTTACTCTTGGCGGCCTCTTTCACGTGCTGCTGCTCTTCAACCTTGAATTGGTTGATACGCACCAAGTGGTTGTGTTGAATCGCCAGCTGAACGGCCTCTTGCAGTGTGATACGTCGCGGAGCAGGGGCCGTATCGGGCTCCTCGGCGGATGCAAAAATACTCAAGAATGCCAGAGCTATAACAATGAGCATGTTGGGTTTCATGATTTCACCTCCTTCACGCGCTGAAGTGTGCTTAGGTCGCCATAGTTCAACGGTGATTTGCGGAGCAAAGCGACAAGGATCAGGGCGCATAAGCAGCTCCAGGCGACCAGTAAAAACCCGTCGATGAGACTCAAACTGTAGGCCTGAAGCCGCACTCGGGCCGCAACGAGATCGACCGCGCGGGCGCCTGCGGCGGCCATGCCCGATGACTTGGCATACAATCCCGCGGTCATCGCATGAATGTTCCGATCGGTGATCCAGTTGCCGCCGCTGACGTGCAGGCCCAGCAGGTTCGAGTGCAGCTTTTCGCGTTCAGCAAGGAAGTGGCCCATGTAGATGGCGCCTGCGGTTCCGCCGAAGAGACGCACCACGTGAAAGAACGCAGAAAATGTCAGGATCCACTGCGGCTTGGACAAACCGCCCGAGAATATGCCCTGTAGCACGATGCATCCCACCAGCCCAATGAAGGCGAATGCCTGCCCGACGCCGGTGAGTAACTCGGTGGGATAGAAGTTCTGGGCCGCCCATGTACTGTCATAACGGGCATTCAACACGGCTGCAAAGGCCGTACAGGCTAAGCCGACCGCAAAGAGAATGCGAGGATCCAATCTTCGGAGTAGCAGGAGCCCGGCGAGAAATGCGACAGGGATGAGCGGGATGGCGCTCCAGATAATTGCTGGGCCAATCTGGTCAGGTTCAAATCCGCGAATCGCCAGCGACTCCGGAATGAGAATGATGGTCGCAGTGAGAGTAAAGCGGAACCAGAAGAGCAGGCAGCCTAACAAGACAGTGTTCCACTTCAGCAGATATGGCAATGCCACCAGGGCGATTGGGACCGCGTAGACGGCGTATAAGCGAACACAGCAGGAAGAAAACTCCTGACCAAAACCAGCCGTTAAACACTCCGGAGCGCCACCAGTCGAGCCGCTCGCCTTGCTGAAGAGCAGCAAAGACCATAGCTAGTCCGAAACTCAGATACAGAAATCCGGCGAAGCTGGGGGAGGGCCCGTTTTCCTTGCGAGGCGGCATCGCCGGAATACCAAAATAGATGCAGGCCATCATCAACGGCGCAATCACCGCGGAACCCCAGAACATCCATTGCCAGGACAGAGAGTCTCTGTACCAGCCGTAGAGCGAAGGCGCGACGTTTACTGCGCCGTCCACAAACGTCGCATACAAGGCGATGGTGAATGGCAGATAGCGAAGCGGGATATTGCGCAGAGCAAAAGTCAGGGTCAGCGGATAAAACGTACCAGAAGTCAGGCCCGCAACCATAAGCGCAACGATCAGCAGGCTGTAGCTGTGGATGAACGGAAGATAGATGCACGTAAACGTGAAGAGGCCAGCTGCGAACAGCAAGATGCGCCGCGGTCCGAGCAGACCTCCCAGGTAGACACTGAACGGACCGATAAACATCAGAGAGGCGTTGAAGGCGCTATCCAGCCAAGCGCTGGCGTCATAGCCTATGCCGAGGTGACCCCTAAGGTCCGGCATTCCCAATGAGAGCATGCGGCCGGTGAGAGTAACGAGTCCCGCGCCAGTCACGACGCCGAGGATCCCGATCAGAGGGCGTTTGGACACTTCCGACGGGATGGCAGCGGCGGCCGCGCGCGCGATCTGAGCTGCTGTCGGTTGGAATATTGTAGTTGCGCTAGCCACGATGCCCTGTCTATCGCCTGGTGCGGACCGTCGCGGTCACAGAAAGCCCGGGACGTAGCTCCCGCGTGAGCTCGCCGTCATCGAGTGCGATCTTGACCGGAATTCGTTGAACGACCTTGGTGTAATTACCGGTGGCATTGTCGGGCGGCAGCAGCGAAAACTGCGATCCGCTCGCTGGGGCGATTTCGATTACTTTGCCGTGTATGACTTGTCCTGGATATTGGTCAACCCGCACCTCGGCCGCGTCGCCTATCCGGACATTCGTGAGCTGCGTTTCTTTGTAGTTTGCCTGCACCCAGACCGTCCGATCGACAAAAGGAATGACCTCGGTTCCGGGAGACACCAACTGCCCGGGCCGCACTTGCCTTTCGCCCACGCTGCCATCTGCGGGTGCAAAGATTTTGGTGTAACCAAGGTTCACCTGCGCCGCGTCCAGCCCCGCTTCTTTTGCGTGCAGGTCGGCGGCCAGTTGCATATCCTGAGACTCCAAAACACTCTTCTCACGCCGTTCCGCTTCGGCTGCCAGCTCACTGCTGCGCAGTGCAGTTCTGGCCTCGCTCAGCTCCGCATTGCTGCTGGCGTATTGGCCGGCGAGGCTTCCTTCAGCCGCGACCGCCTGTTCCACGTTCTGTTGCGTTGTCGAATGCGTCTGATACAAGCCTTCCTGGCGATTGCGCTCTGAGCGGGCGCGAACCAAACTAGCATCCGCTGCGTCCTTGCCGGCCTGCGCGGCTGCTATTTGCGCTCTGGCCTCATCGATCCCTGCCAGGGCTTTCTGAATACGGGCGTCTTGAAGCTCGCGTTGACGCCGGTTATTCTCGATGGCGGCCCTTGCGGCTTCCACCGCGGCACTTGCCTGCGCCACTTCCGCTTGATAGTCGTTGTCCTCGAGTTGAACCAGGAGATCGCCTTTATGCACTTGCTGGTAGTCAGACACGTCGACATTGCGGACGATGCCGGCGACCTTCGTACTTAATGGGGTGAGATCGCCGCGAACATAGGCGTCATCCGTAACTTGCTCAATATGCCCGCCTTCCCACGAATTCCAATTACGGGTGACCGTCACCAGAACAGCGACAGCCAACAGAAGCACCAGAAGCGGGGTCCCGTAGTTCTTCCACTTGGGCAGTAGGCTTCGCAGCGGCGTGGCTTTCGTCCGCCGGAGCTTCCGGAGGCGGAACGGGTCGGGCTGCTGGCGCCGACTTGGCGAGAAAGGGAAAGGTCAACACGTCAAACTCCTGGCTCTTGATTCGTCGTGACTTGCCATCCACATCACAGCATTTGTTAGTCCGAAGAAGGCTATCGTGTGATCTTTCTGGAAAGACGCGTCTTATGCGCCAAGCAACGTTCTGATGGTAGAGATCTGGTGCCAACCGCCTACCACACGGACAGCCTGTTGGCACTGAGGAGAGGTGTTTAAGGATGTGAGACCTTGACTGGGTCTCGTTCGTCGGCTTTTGCATCTCCGCCGCGTCCTGCCACATCGAACCGTGATAAAGTTTGCGCTGCCGAGTCTGAGTGGGCGATCAGTCAGCGAAACATGAGCACCTCTAAAATCCCGAGAATGAGACTGGAGGAGCCGCTTGGTAATCAAAGGGCGGGCCAGGCTCCGGACCTTCGACTCCTGATCAACTCCGCTCCCGCCCTGATCCACACGAGCCTTCCTGACGGCTACCTCGATTTCTTCAATGAAACCTGGCTGGAGTACGTCGGCCAATCACTGCAAGATCTGCAGGGTTGGAAATGGACTAACTATATCCATCCCGATGACCTCGAAGGGATCGTTCAAAAGTGGCGCGCGTCCCTGGCTAGCGGTGAGCCTTTCTTGCACGAAACACGCGTCCGGCGTGCTGACGGTGAGTATCGCTGGATGCTGCACCACAAGGTCGCCGTGCGGGACGAGCGTGGAAACATCGTCAAGTGGCATGGATCAAGCATCGACATCGAGGACCGCAAGCGCGCCGAGGAGGCGCTTCAGCAAAGCCAGTTTTATCTAGCTGAGGGGCAGGGCCTTGCCCACATGGGAAGTTGGGCATTCAACGCCACAGGATTCGAGTACTGGTCCCCTGAGTTGTTTCGGATCTACGGTCTTGATCCGAGCAGCAAGCCGCCGACTCTAGAAGAATACTTGGCTCTTGTACATCCGGAAGATCGCGCGTTCATGAAACAAGGAATTACCACGATGTTGGTCGACCATGGCGCGTTCGACTTCACGAAAAGGATTGTGCGGCCAGATGGAGAGATTCGTAGCGTGCGCTGCGTGGGTGTTCCCGTCACGCAAGGCGGGACTTTCCATGGTTTCCTTGGGACAGGAATGGATGTTACTGAGCAAGAGCAATTGACTCAGGAGTTGCGGCGCCGCGAAGCCTACCTGTCCGAAGCCCAAAGGCTCAGCCACACGGGCAGCTTCGGGTGGAAGCCTGACAGCGGCGAGATTGTCTGGTCGGATGAAACGTATCGCATCTTCGAGCATGACCCCACAGTCAAGCTAACTATCGATTCCATCGCGCAGCGCGTACATCCCGAGGATCGCGCCGAGTTCCAGGAGGTTATCAATCATGCGTCTGCGGGGGCGACACATTTCGAGCATGCATATCGTTTGCTGCTGCCTGATGGGAGAGTCAAGCACATCCACGCCCTGGCTCACGCATTACAGGATGCATCCGGCAATCGTGAGTTTGTAGGGGCGGGGATTGACGTTACGTCGATCAAACGAGCAGAAGAAGAACTGCGCCGAAGCGAGGCCTATCTGGCGGAGGCGCAGAGACTCAGCAAGACAGGCAGTTGGGCATGGAGTCCAGACCAGGACATCAAGTACTGGTCGGAGGAATGCTACCGTGTTCTGAGCTTCGATCCACACGATGGTTTGCCCCGATTCGAAGACTTCTTTCAGCGGATTCATCCGGACGACCAACCCGGCTTCAGGGAACTAATTCAGACCGCCATCCGCGAGAAGGTAGAGTGGGAGGCGGACTACCGCATCGTGCATCTGGATGGGCCCGTCAGGGACATTCATGTCGTAGCTCATCCTGTTCTGAGTACGTCCGGCCATCTCGTTGAATTTGTAGGCACTGTGATTGACGTCACGGAGCGCAAACGAGCAGAGGAGGAACTGCGCAGAAGTGAAATGGAGTTCCGTCAAATACTGGACCTGGCTCCCCAAAACGTTGCCGTATTTGGACCCGGAGGAGAACGTCTTTATGCCAACCGCAATGGGCTGGATTACCTCGGCTTGAGTCTCGAAGAGTGGCGGCAATGTCCCCCCGGTGAGTTCTATCATCCTGATGACAGGAAAGGAATACTCCGTTATTTTGATTGCACTCTTTCTAGTGGCACTGCCCACGAGTTGGAGGTGCGAATGCGCAAGGGTGATGGGAGTTATCGCTGGTTCCTGGCCCGTTTTAACCCATTGCGCGATGAGCATGGACAGATTACGCGTTGGTATGCTGCGGCTACCGATATTGAAGAGCGCAAGCAGGCTGAAGAGAGACTGCGAAACGAGAACATCGCGCTACGGGAAGAGATCAGCAAGGCATCCATGTTCGAGGAGATCGTCGGCTCTTCTCCGGCCTTGCGAACGATGCTCTCCCGGATTGCCAAAGTTGCGCCCACTGCCTCCACCGTGCTCATCACCGGCGAGACGGGAACGGGAAAGGAACTCGTTGCCCGGGCGATTCATCGCCGCTCACAACGATGCTCGCGTCCGTTTGTGAGTGTGAATTGTGCCGCCATTCCACGGGATTTGATTGCCTCGGAATTGTTCGGCCACGAAAAAGGGGCATTCACTGGAGCGCTACAACGGCGCCTGGGCAAGTTTGAAGTGGCGGAAGGCGGCACCATCTTCCTGGACGAGATTGGCGAACTTCCGGCAGAAACCCAGATCGCTCTGCTACGAGTTCTCCAGGAGCGCGAATTTGAGAGGGTCGGCGGGAATCAGCCAATTCGGACTGACGTTCGGGTGATTGCTGCCACAAATCGCGACTTGCAGTCTGCGATCGACGCTGGCACCTTTCGTAGTGATCTGTTCTACCGCCTCAATGTCTTTCCTGTCGAAGTTCCTCCTCTGCGGGCTCGGAGAGAAGACATACCCATGCTTGTCGAGTACTTCATCGATCGATTTGCGCGGCAAGCTGGAAAGAAGATAAGTTGCGTCGACAAGAAGACTTTGGCGTTGGTTGAGGCGTACCCCTGGCCGGGTAATATTCGAGAGTTACAGAACGTGATTGAGCGATCCGTCGTCCTCTGCGACACGGAAATCTTCTCAGTGGACGAGAGCTGGCTCTCGCGCACTTCGCTTCAACCAGCGAGTCCGACGCTCTCAAAGAAGCCGGCACTTCAGGAAAAGGAGGTCATCGAGGCCGTCTTGGCTGAAACGAAAGGGCGAGTCTCCGGCCCGGCCGGCGCAGCGGCTAAACTGGGCATTCCCTCGACAACTCTGGAATCGAAGATTAAGTCCCTCAAGATCAACAAGCATCAGTTTAGGGTCTAGCTACTGCCTCTGGCGCGCTCCCGTTAAATAGAGTTTCACGTTCATGTCTTTACGAACTTCGTAGATTTACGGATCCTTCGTAAGTTTATAATTTATGCAACTCCTTTGCTCTCAATGCGGTAGCGAAAGGTCGCCGCGGTGCATCATGGGACACAAGAAACAGATCGTGGGGTTGAGGGGAAAGGCCATACCTCGATGTTGAAGATTCTTAGGAAGATTGTTACATCGACCAAGAACGAGTCTGTGGTTTTTACTTTGATTGGTCGAATCGAAGGGGAGAACCTGGAAGAGTTGAAACGCCTTGTGGGGTCAGAAGCAAGCGGCCATAACCTCGTTTTAGATATGAAAGATGTAACCCTCGTCGAGCAATCAGCAATTCGGTTCTTGGCGCGCTGCGAAGCGGACAGCGTAACGCTCGAGAATTGTCCGGCATACATCCGCGATTGGATCGCGGCAGAGAAGCGCCGAAAACACAAGGCGTAAGCGCTCAAGATGGGGTCGTTGGTGAGGTGAGTCGTCGCGACGGTGGTCGAATTTTAGCCATAAGATGGTTGAAACCGAAGGGCTGGCGAACCCTGCTCGGCAAATCGATGGCTTCTCGAGGCCGTTTCCTCGGTCACGATTGGGAGTGGATAAAGCTTTATGTGTGGTAGAACCTAATGACTTACAATCACGCTAATGGGGTGATAGCTACGTCTCCTAACCACATTCGCATTCTGAGCGTCGAAGATCACCCGGTCTTTCGCGAAGGGCTGAGTTCCATCATCGGTTCTCAGCAAGACATGGTTCTCGTGGCGCAGGCCACGAACGCGGTGGAGGCTGTGGCGGAGTTCCGCCGTCATCGCCCGGACGTGACTCTAATGGATATGCGTCTTCCCGGGGCTGACGGAACTGACGCTCTGATCGCCATCCGAGGGGAATTCCCTCAGGCTCGCATTATCATACTGTCCACTGCCGATACTGACGGCGAAATCAAACGAGCGATGCGGGCCGGGGCTTCTGCATACATTTTCAAGAGCACGCCGAAGGACGAGATGCTGAGGGTGATCCGCTCAGTTCACGCCGGTAAGCGGCATGTTCCACCGGAGGTGGCCTCCTGCCTCGCCGAACATCTCGCCGACGACGATCTTACGGAACGAGAGCTAGAGGTTCTCCGGCTGATTCGGGATGGCTATCGCAACAAGCAGATCGCAGATCAATTGGTGATCGCCGAAACCACCGTCAACTTCCATATCAAGAATCTTGTGGACAAGCTTGGGGCGAACGACCGCACTCACGCGGTAACGATTGCAGTGCGGCGCGGCTTGCTGCCGATCTGAGTGGGTGAGCGGACTATAGAAGACTGTAGGACGACGACTGCAGATTCTGTTATGTCGCGGTCGACTCGAATGCAGTAATGTCAGTCAGTGGTTCGTTGGGGCGCTGTGGGAGAAACATACAAACAACGGTGTCCCTTTGTCCCCTTTAAAACTTGCGCCACGTTAGCAAGCTCAACCCGCATCACAGGCTCGCAGCTTTGCTGGCTTCTTGTTTTATTGATCGTCACCTTCAACGAGTGGCCTTTGTTGTTTGGGCAAACACCGCCATCAGCTCGCTTGCACGTGTACCACGACTCATGGACCTTCAAAGACGGCGCTCCCGCAGACGTCACGTGTTTAGCGCAGACCAATGACGGTTTCCTCTGGCTGGGTGGCCCCAACGGGTTGTTTCGCTTTGATGGAACGCGATTCGAACCTTTCAGGTCGCCGTTTGGCGATCGGCTCCTCTCGACCCACTTGTATTCCTTGTTCGGGCCGCCGTCTGGCGGCCTCTGGTTGGGTTACGTGTTGGGGGGCTTCAGTTTCCTGAACAATGGGCGGCTCATAAACTATGGCGGCGAGATCGCCTCTGCGACCGGAAGTGTCTTCGGTTTTGCCCAGGATCGGGATGGCACGGTATGGGCCGCCACAGCGAATGGTCTGTGGAAGTTCGATCATTTGGGCTGGCAGCCTGTCGGAGTTGACTGGAACGCTCCGGCCGGATCCGTTACGAAGGTTGGATTTGATCCCAAGGGGATACTGTGGGCATTGGCTGGGAGTTTTGGTGCCCCAATGGATCTCATCTACCTTCTGCCGGGGACCAGACACTTCAAAACAGCAGAGAGAAATCTGTCAGTCGAGGGGTTCATGTTGGACGCGGATCGAGCCGTCATGACCGACCCGGCAGCCCGGCCGTTGTCCGACTCCAGCGAGGATTCTAAAGAAAAGCCGATTGCCTATCCGGTGCTGGCGAAAGGCTCACAACAATTTCTTGACCGAAACAAAAGCCTTTGGATCTCGTACGACGATAAACCCATCGTGATGCGCCTTCCAGAAGAGAGGCTTCGTGGTGACCTGAACGGAGCGTCCCCGGCTGGTTCTGAAACCTATGACTTCTACCCTTTTGAGATGGCACAACTGGTCGATCGCGAAGGGAATATTTGGTTTGGAGACACCAAGGGTATCCATCGATTCTCCTACAGCCCGCTGAATAGACAGGAGTTCCCGAAAGAGGCGTTGGGGCAGTTGGATTTTGCCGTGGCCGCTGATGATAACGGGGCGGTGTGGATCACCTCCCGCACCGATATCCCGAAAGCGAATCTCTATTACGTCTCGGGCGGCAAAGCGCAGCCTCGCCTCCCACAGGTGATATCGGCGTTCGCCTACCGCGCACCTGACAAGACGCTCTGGTTCTCTGGGAAAGGTTGTCTCTGGCATCTTGTTGGGCACGATTTCGTTCGCGTGAACCTTCCCCCGGAAATGGCGAACCAGTTTTATTCCCTGCAGACGATTACCGGGGATCAACAAGGAGGAGTATGGGTCTCCTTCGGCCGCCACGGTTTATACCGGTGGGCCGATGGCGTTTGGACACCTTACGGTGGCCGCGACGACATCCCAAAGACAGGCGCATTGATCATCGAATTTACCGATAGCCTGGGCCGCGTTTGGTTTGGCTATTTGAATAATCAACTGGCGGTTTTGGAGGGCGATCGGGTCCGCGTATTCGGTCCGAGCGATGGTCTTCAAGTAGGCGCCATCTTGGCGATCCACGGACGTGGATCGGAGATTTGGATTGGGGGTGAATTTGGGCTAGAGCAGTTTGACCAGGGACGCTTCCACAACATCGCTGCTGTGAATGACGAATGGCTGCGCGGAATCTCTGGAATCGTGGAAACAGCCAACGGAGATCTATGGCTCAACGCGATTTCTGGGATTTTCCATGTCCGTAAGGCGGAAATCTCCGCGGCCTTGACAGACTCCAACTATCGGGTCAAGGGCGAGCACTTCGGCAGACGCGAGGGAGTTCCAGGTATTGCAGCCCAATTGCGCCCGCTTCCGACCGCCATCGAAGGCACCGATGGGCGACTGTGGTTTACCTTCGGCAACGGAGTGGTCTGGCTTGATCCAGCAGCTTACTCTGAAAAACGGACAGTGCCACCTCCGATCACCATCCAGTCGGTTTCTGCCGACGACCAGAGCTACACCCCCGCCCCTCGCCTCTCTTTACCAGCTCACACATCGAGCGTGCAGGTTAGCTACAGCGCGGTGAGCCTCTCCGACCCTGAGGCCATCCGATTCCGTTACAAGCTGGAGGAAACAGACAAGGACTGGCACGAATCGGCGGCAGCCACTCCCGTTACCTATCGCAACCTTCCGCCCGGTCCCTATCATTTCAGCGTTGAGGCGTCAGATACCAACGGCAGTTGGTCCGGCGCAGTTGCCACGGCGGAGTTCACCATCCTGCCAGCTTTTTACCAGACGGCGTGGTTCATAGCCCTGTGCGTTGTCAGTGCACTGGCATTTCTCTACATGCTGTACATGCTTCGACTTCGGCAGCTCGCAAGACAATACAGCATGCGTCTGGAAGATCGGCTGTCAGAGCGTACTCGCATCGCCCGGGAATTTCACGACACCCTCATTCAGACCATTCAGGGAAGCAAGCTGGTTGCCGATGATGCCCTGGATCAATCAGCCGACCCTGAGCGAATGCGTCACGCGATGGAAAAATTATCGGAATGGCTCGCCCGGGCGATACAGGAGGGACGGGCAGCGCTGAATTCGCTGCGCACCTCGGCGACCGAGACCAACGACCTTGCAGACGGCCTGCGGCGAGCGACAGAAGAGTGCCGGATGTTCAGCCCCATAGTAGCGTCCTTCGCTGTAGATGGGGATGCCAGGGAAATGCATCCGGTCGTTCGCGATGAGATTTACCGAATAGGTTACGAGGCCATTCGTAACGCCTGCGTCCATTCGAAAGCCAGCCAGTTACGCGTGGGCTTGAAATATGGGCAAGATCTAACCATATCAGTAGGGGATAACGGCGTCGGCATCCCCGCCTCGATCATCAGTGGTAGTACAGACGGACATTATGGCTTGCAAGGCATGCGCGAGCGCGCCGCGCGCATCGGTGGCAAGCTCAGAATCGTCAGCTCCGTCGATTCCGGTACTGAGGTCAGTCTTGTGGTTCCGGGAAGGATTGCATTCCGGGGAACCGGAAGCACTGGAATCGAATAGAGAACAGTGTTTTGGGCGACGACAAAGAACGCAAAGTCTTCCTAATTTCTTCTCAGCCCAGTCCTAAAGACCAGTTGCGAACCTGAAGAAAAAAGCAGGCTTGTTTCTGTAGTTTCTCAGGTTTCTCCACACACGCAATGAGTCTAACTTCGTGTCTATCAGCACGTTCGGCCAATGACGCGACTAGACGCAAGCAATGGTGGCAAAGGGCCGCGGTATAGGTCCAAAAGGGGGATCGCTCCGGCATCGGGAAATAAGGGTGTTCGGCAACAGCCGGTTAGAAAGATTTATGAGCCAGATCGACACGGCCAGACGCTCCCTGGTCTCGGGGAAGAAGGTCAGCGATGCGGGTACGGCTCGGCCTCTACGAAATTGATCTCAAAGCGGGGGAGCTGCACTGTGGGGATGGCACAACTGTTCTGCAGAGCCAGCCTCACAAGATTCTACTGATGCTCGTTGAGCGTCCAGGAGAAATCGTGACCCGCGATGAGATTCAGCGGCAGCTCTGGCCGGATGGGACCATTGTCAATTACGAGGTGAGTATCAACCAGGCGATAAGCAAGCTAAGGCACGCGCTGAATGACTCCGCTGCAAACCCAAAATTCGTTGAAACGGTGGGACGCCGGGGCTACCGTCTTAAGGTCCCAGTGACGGTTGTTAGAGAAAGCAATAAGGTCACTGCCGTCTCGCGCGCGACAGCGCTCGACCATGATCTGCTCGAGCTTTGTATTAGTGGCATTCAAGCGGGTTATGGAAGAGCAGAGCGAAAGGTGCTGGCTGCAGTCTTGCAGCAACTGCTGCAGATGCTCGCTTACGTTGGTACTTCGCTGCGGGAGTCGCCCCTGACGGATTCGCCCCCTGAGTTGAAGCCGACCGCATGAACGTTGGCGGAAATGCTCGACGACTGACTTTACGAACTCAGTAAATTTACGAATCGTCGTAAGTTCGTAAACTTCAGAACCCTTTTAGACTCGGTGGTTTACTCGATGGTGGCCCAGTTGCATTTGAAACATAGCAAAGAGACCGTCATTCGGAAAAGCGCTACTCGGGACTGGTCGAAGCCGAAGTGAGAGCGTTGGATTGCTCCAGCATACTGGTCCGCTGAGCCGGGTTAGGGTTTGGCGGGGTTATGCGGGGCTCAAATATCTAGGTCGTGGGTGAGGAGCAGCGCAATGAGTTCGAATGATTGCACATACATCGATATACATGCTGACGAGGCATCGCTTATCAATAGTCCGTCGCTTCAGTATTTGGAGGATGAGCGGAGAGGTCCCGCTGGAGAGGATGGTCTCACGGAGACCGTTCACATGAAAGATGGCCTCTCGCTGGAATGCCTCTCTGACGACGAGGCCGGAGGAGAGGCGATTTTCGATGGAGTCATTGGTCGAAGCAGCGCGCTTCGTATGGTGCTGCGCGAGATCAGGATGGTTGCTCCAACCGACTCGACCGTATTGATTTATGGCGAGACGGGCACTGGAAAGGAGTTGATCGCGCGCGCAATCCATGAACTCAGTTCTCGCCGCAAGAATGCGCTTGTGAAGCTCAACTGTGCCGCTATTCCAACTGGGCTGCTGGAGAGTGAACTTTTCGGACACGAAAGGGGCGCCTTCACGGGCGCTATCGGCCAGCGCATCGGCCGATTCGAAGTTGCGAACCATGGGACGGCATTCTTGGATGAGATCGGGGAGATTCCTCTTGAGCTCCAGCCGAAGCTGCTCCGTGTGTTGCAGGAGCGGGAATTTGAGCGTCTCGGGAGCACGCGTACCTTACGCACTGACGCCCGGCTTATCGCCGCGACCAATCGTGATCTGGCCGCCATGGTAGAGGAGCAGCGATTTCGATCCGATCTCTTTTACCGATTGAATGTCTTCCCCATCCGAGTTCCACCGTTGCGTGAGCGTCGCGAGGACATTCCTCTGCTGGTGTGGCATTTCGCTAGGCATTTCGCCGGGCGCATGAAAAGGGAGTATGAGAGCATCTCTCCTGAGACGATGAGAGCCCTGTGTGAGCACGATTGGCCTGGGAATATCCGCGAGCTACAGAATCTGATCGAGCGAGCCGTCATCCTGTGCCCGGGCCCGGTCTTGCGAGTGCCCGTCCGCGACCTTCATCATCGCACCATCACCGTGCCCACCAGCGGGCATGGTGGGCAGCATCAAACATTGGAAGAAGCCGAGCGAGTTCACATCCTACGGACTTTGAAAGAGGTCAAGTGGGTTGTCGGCGGGGCTAACGGTGCTGCTACGCGACTGGGAATGAATCGATCGACTCTGCAGTTCCGAATGAAAAAACTCGGCATCGTCCGGCCCGGTCGTGAAGACGATGCCGGCCTTCCATCGCCGTCGCGAGTGCCCTTTGACTTGCAATCCTTGGCTAGTTGACAACGAAGAGAAAGAACAATTACTTGCACAAGCGGTTCAAATTGCTTCGGCTATACGTTATCGCGATTGGGATCTGGAGCGTTCTGGTCGCGAGCTAGCCCTTCACGCAGACACCTTGCCATAGCTGACCATACACACCAAAATCGGATGGGCAGGCGTTAACGTTGCAATAAAATTAAAGTTGCCAACTCGTCATTCCTGATCATCCTTTGCGAACACCTGCTCACCTACTGTCCCTGATGAAAGTATCGCTGTTCGGGCTGAGCGCAAAGGTTCGCTCCGCTCTGGATTAGCCAAATGCGACCGTACCAATGTCTCTACTTGTAACCACATGTTGGTATCACATTCAATCTGAGTGTGGCCTCTGCTCAAAAGACGGCCGCGCCAGGAAAACCCATGACATTCTGAGGGATCCCCTTTGTATTCCCAGAGAAAATTACCAAGAATTGTCGTGTGCGAAGGATCAGCAGGCAGGATTCTCTGGCGACCGTGAATGAGGCCATGTGTCTGGTAGTAGTTCACCGCCTGAACGACATTGGGTGGAATCAGCCAATCATTCTGAAAGGGTTTTGCGACGCTATCGATCTGTACCGTTAGTGCGACCGGGATGTTTGCGCGTTCTAGTTTCCGGGATAGCTCTATCACAGCCGAAGCACCCCAACTGTGTCCGAACAGCACTATACAGGCTCGGCGCTTATGGTCAGCCGAGGATCCAGCACCGCCGCTGGCGCCCAGGCGCTGGAGTATCGACTTGTAGGCTTCGCCGACCTTCCGGTTTTCGAAAATGTCGAAGTAAACATCGTTGCGATACTCCTGGCGTAGACCCCGAATCAGTTGAACTTCTGGATGGTGCGGCTCGTCATGAGATACGAAGCCTCCGAGAAAGCCGATAACGATGACCTCGGTACCGGCTTGGTTCGATGGCTGAGCAGTCGATGATCCCGGGGGCTGGTCGGAGCCGCCACTTGCTGCATTTCCTGGCAGAGCAACCAGCAGCGTGCATATCAGAGCGATTGCGGCTCTGCTTACGGCAAACATAAAACTGCACCTCGTTCGCTCTGACTGGTATTAGCCGAGCTAATCACTACTTAATAGCACTTCGGCTGCCATCCCCACGCTGACTGAAGCATCTCCAAAACCCTGCAACGCAATTGCGCCGACGAAGCCGCAAGCGCCAGCGCTGAGATAGCACTTGAGCACTCGCCAGAATGTTGGCGCTCACTCTGACCCCAAAGACCAGCCCGCTGCTCCTATACCAGCGAAATACAAGAGTCTTTGATGCAAATGCCGTGGAAGAGGAATTGCACTTGGCAGGAGTGTGAAGAAGGATTCGCCTTGATCAACCTGCTCAAGCACGCACAACAGGCCCATGTGACCAGAGTGGTGTCGACTCGCCTGCCTACGATCTTTGGAGTGTTCGAGCTGATCGGCTTTGAACGCGCCAAGGTGGGCACAACAGAGAGTGAGACTGCGTTTGTTATCACATGCGGCGATTTGCAAAGTCGAGCGCCTCTACTGCGCATGCATTCACAGTGCTTCACCGGCGAGGTGCTCGGATCTCTCCGCTGTGATTGCCGAGGGCAGTTGGAACTCGCAATGGCCAGCATTGCGCAGGAAGGATCCGGGTTGGTCGTCTACGAACATCAGGAAGGCCGTGGCATCGGACTGATGGCAAAGCTAAAAGCATACGCGTTACAGGACAGGGGACTAGATACGGTCGAAGCTAACCATGCTCTAGGTTTCGATGCTGACTGCCGCGATTTCAGCTTTGCAGTCGCAATTCTGCGCGACCTTCAGGTCCGCCGTGTCCGCCTACTGTCTAACAACCCGCAGAAGGTGCAGGCGCTCGCGGACGGTGGAATCGAGGTCATCGAACGGATCGCCTGTGAAGCCCCGCCGAATCCGTACGCGCTGCCGTACCTAAGAACGAAGAAGGAAAAGATGGGGCATTCCTTAACGGTTATGTGAGCGACTGGCCGATTGGCTAGTTGTCGTGTGAAGGAGATGTTCGACATGGCTAAGCCCATTCTGGTGGTAACCAGCCGTTATACGAAGGAAATTGAAGACCGTATTGACCGCGATTACAACGCGCGCCGAAACCCGAACCAGTTTCTTTTCAGCCAGCAGAAGCTGCTCGCCGCAGCCGAGGGAGCCGACGCCCTGTTTATCACACTGGCAGACCGGTTGGACTCTGGCTTTTTCCAGAACGTTTCGCCCACGGTCAGAATTATCGCCTCGTACGGGGTGGGTTTTGACCACATTGATCTGGAAGCCGCCGCTCGACGAAAAATCCCGATCGCTTATACCCCTGGTGTCAACCATGAAGCAACGGCCGACATCGCCATGCTGCTTCTGCTTGGTGCTTCGCGTCGCGCTTACGAGGCTCAGGAACTGGTCCGGACAGGAGCCTGGAAGCCCCTCAGCCCCGATGACCTCCTGGGATGGCAAGTCGGTGGCAAGATCCTAGGCATTTTCGGAATGGGACGCGTTGGGCAAGCCGTGGCACGTCGAGCGCGAGGATTCGGAATGAAGATTCACTATTACGACACTTCGGAGTTACCTGCGGAAATCGCAGGTGATGCCGTGTACCATGACGATCCATCGGATCTGCTTCGCGTAAGCCAGTTCTTGAGCCTGCACGCGCCGGTGACTCCTCAGACCCACCATTTCTTGAACTCCAAAGCCATAAGCCTTCTGCCCCACGGGGCCATCGTGGTAAATACCGCTCGCGGCGGATTGGTGGTCGACGATGACCTCATCGCTGCTCTCAAGACCGGGCGGGTCGCCGCTGCGGGACTCGACGTATTTGAGGGCGAGCCACAACTTCACCCGGAATATCGTTCACTCAAAAATACATTTCTATTGCCGCATATCGGCAGCGCCACGATCGAAACCCGCACCGCGATGGGCATGCTGGCCCTGGACAATGTGGACGCGGTTCTGAGTGGCGGGTCTCCGCCGACCCTGGTCCGGCCCTCGTCGCAGGTCGATGCTTCTGACAAAAGTCTAAAAATCAGGAAAAGGAGTGTCTTAAATATGAGCAACAAGAGAGTAGCGGATCTCGTGACAGAGGTCCTCGCTGAAGCAGGAGTTAGGAGGATCTATGGCCTTTCCGGCGACTCCCTTAACGGCATCACAGACTCGATTCGCATAAGAAAGGACATTGAATGGATCCATGTACGACATGAGGAGACGGCAGCTTTTGCCGCAGGCGCAGAAGCGCACCTGACCGGAAGTTTGGCGGTGTGCGCCGGGAGCTGCGGTCCGGGCAATCTGCACTTGATCAATGGCCTTTACGATTGCCACCGCAACCGTGTTCCTGTGCTTGCGATTGCCGCACAGATTCCCAGCGGTGAACTGGGCAGCAACTACTTCCAGGAAACTCATCCTGAACATCTCTTCGCGCAGTGCAGTCACTACTGTGAGCTGGTTTCAGAGCTCAGTCAGATGCCACGGGTGCTCGAAATCGCCATGCAGACCGCGATCTCCAAGCGGGGCGTTTCCGTTATCGCCCTGCCCGGTGATATTGCCATGAAAGAGGCGCTCGTCCATGCGCCCGCGGGTGCATTACCATGAGCCGTCGCCCACGGTTTGTCCCTCCGAAGAAGAACTCAACATCCTTGCGGACCTTCTGAATCGGTCGAAGAAGGTCACCATCCTTGGTGGCGCAGGCTGTGCGGGAGCTCACGCCGAGCTGATCGAATTCGCCGGCAAGCTCCAGGCGCCTATCGTGCACGCTTTGCGTGGCAAGGAATTTATCGAGTACGACAATCCGTTCGACGTCGGGTTGACCGGCCTGCTCGGATTCTCTTCCGGCTACTTCGCCATGATGAATTGCGATGTACTGGTAATGCTTGGAACGGACTTTCCCTATCAGCCGTTCTATCCCAAGGACGCAACCATCGTTCAAATCGACCTTCGCGGAGAACAGATCGGCCGCCGCAGCAAGGTTGACTTCGGTTTCGTTGGAGACACCAAGAGCACGCTTCGGGCCCTGCTGCCGAAGCTGAAGCAAAACTCATACGAAACGCATTTGAAGGAATCCGTTGCGCACTATCGCAAGACGCGCAAAGGTTTGGAAGAGCTGGCAACTGGTAAGGCCGGTCAGAAGCCCATCCACCCGCAGTATCTAACTCGCGTGCTCGATGAACTCGCCGCCAAAGACGCCGTTTTCACCTGTGACGTAGGAAGTCCGACGATGTGGGCGGCGCGCTATCTGACCATGAACGGCAAGCGCCGGCTGCTCGGTTCCTTCAACCATGGCTCGATGGCGAATGCACTGCCTCAGGCCATTGGCGCCCAGGTCACCCATCCTGACCGGCAAGTCATTGCGATGTCGGGCGACGGTGGAATCGCAATGCTCATGGGCGATCTGTTGACTTTGAGGCAACACGAATTGCCTGTGAAGGTGATCGTGTACAGGAATGACGCACTGGCCTTTGTCGAGCTGGAGATGAAAGCCGCCGGCGTGCTGGACTTCACCACCGATCTGCGCAATCCGGACTTCGCAAAAATTGCCGAGGGAGCGGGACTGCTGGGATTGAAGGCCGAAACGGCAGACCAGGTTGAGCCCGCAATTGCGCAAGCACTTGCCTATGACGGCCCCGCATTAGTCGAGGTCGCGGTTGCACGGCAGGAGCTCTCGATGCCGCCGACCATCACCGTGGAAGAAGCAAAGGGTTTCACCCTCTACATGCTGAAAGCCGTTCTCAACGGGCGCGGTGACGAAGTTGTCGATCTCGCCAAAACCAACCTGTTTCGCTAATCGAAGTTGAGGTGCGCGATGACAACAACGCCAATCACGACCGTTGCCGTGCCTGAAGCAACCAGTAGCTCGCGGACGCGAGCCTTCCAGATCGCCTGGGGGCTCGCAATGTGTTTCTACTTTCTCGAATATGCGTCGAGGTCCGCGCCGGCAGTCATGATCCCCGAACTCACCCGGGCTTTCGGGATGACCGCCGTGGGTGTCAGTGCGATTCTCGGCACCTACTACTACACCTACTCCGTCACCAGTCTCATCGCCGGTGGAGCGCTCGACCGCGTCGGCGCTAAGAAAGCTGTGCCGATCGGCATTTTCATTTTGGCGGTGGGATGCCTGCTGTTCAGCATCCCCACCACGACTGCGGCATATGCCGGGAGACTGCTTCAAGGCGCGGGTTCGGCGTTTGCCTTCACTGGCGCTGTCTATCTTGCCGTGCATGGCTTTTCGGCTCGCTGGCTGGCTACCGCCATAGGCATTACCCAATGCGTCGGGATGCTGGGCGGATCGGCGGGTCAATTCGTCGTGGGACCTCTGCTCGAACGAGGTCTCGGATGGCAGATAGTCTGGCACTGGCTTGGTATTGCGAGCCTTGCCGTTGGTGTGCTTGTCCTTCTGATTGCTCCATCCGAAACCCGCCCACAAACGGCCGCTTCCGGGCGGGCATCCTTGCTTGCTCCTTACAAGGTCGTATTTAGCAACCCTCGGTCCTACCTGTGCGGGGCCGTCGCCGGACTTCTGTTTGTACCGACGACAATCGGGGACATGACGTGGGGCGTCGCTTTCTTTCAGCGCGACAGGATGTTCAATTTTCACGACGCGGTAGTCACCGGCTCGCTTGTTCCATTGGGCTGGGTGGTTGGTTGTCCTGTGCTTGGCTGGCTCGCTGACCGGGTCGGCCGTCGCAAACCCGTGCTGATCGGAGGCGCCGTCGGAATGTTGTTGTCCGCTGCTTTGATCGGTTTGACTAAGACTCACCAGCCTGCGGTGGTGGGCTGCTTCCTCTTCGGTATTTTCTCGGGCGCTGCGATGATTCCGTACACCATCATTAAGGAAGTTAATCCCGACGAGGTTAAGGGGAGCGCAACCGGAGGGATCAACTTCCTGACATTCGGCGTCACCGCACTGATCGGACCATTGTTTGCTGATGCCTTCGGTAAAGGCATCACCGAAACTCACAACCATGTCACTCATTTCCGTGACAGCGTGGTTTTCTGGATGGCCAGCATCGTTCTCGCGATTCTGTTGAGTACCTTCCTTCCCGAGACCGGGCGCGAACGGAAGAAGGTATAAAGCGGAGCTGCCGACATGAAGGTTATTCACATCCTACCAGCCTGCCTGCTGCTGTCAGGCATCACATGGGCGCAAGCCAAGGGGCAGGATCCCAACTCCTTACCGGGCAGCGGTACCGACCTGGCTTCCGAGGTGCAGGCCCTCCGTGAGGCTCTCTCGCAAACGCAAAAGCAAGTGGCCGCACAACAGGCGGAAATCCAAACGTTGAAGACGCAATCAAAAGCCACCCCGGTGACGGACAACCTGGTGCCGGCTGAAAGAACCTATGATTTGGCCTCACCCGGACTTGGCGCGACGGGCACATATAACGCGGCAAGCGCCGGGCAACAACCCGCGTATCTCGCCCGACAAACGGGGAAAGAAGAGAAAACGCCCACGGGCTCCTTCACATTTAATAACGCGATTTTGGAGCTCGGCGGCTTTGTTGATTTCGAGAATATATTCCGCACCACCAACACCGGGAACAATATCGCAACGGCATTCGGATCCATACCGTTCAGCAATACGGCTCAAGGGCAGATCACGGAGTTTCGTACCACGGCACAATACTCTCGGTTTGACGTGAAGTTCGCCGGCAACTTCGAAGGCAACCAGATCACCGCCTACCTCGAAACTGATTTCAGCGGCAACGACGCTGCCAATGTCTACCAAACCGTAAACAGCTCGACCCAGCGGCTGCGACTCTACTTCGCGGACGTGAAGCGCGGAAAATGGGAGTTTCTAGGCGGTCAAACCTGGAGTTGGTTGACGCCCAACCGCAACGGCCTCGGCCCAATGCCGGTCGAGTTGGCGATCACCTATAACGAGGATCAAAACCTGATGGTAGGAGTGCCTTACACGCGAGCTGCCGAATTCCGGGTCGCTTATCACCCCAACGAACACTGGGCCATGGGGGTCGGCATCGAAGACCCCAATCAATACATCGGTACCTACGTTGCGTTGCCGATGGGTTTCACTTCTATTGGTTCGCAGTTTGATAACAATAACAATGCTGGCGCAGCCAATCTCATGCCCGACATTCTCTCCAAAGTCACCTACGATAAAGATTTCTCGGGCCGGCATTTCCATGCCGAACTTACCGGCTTGGCTACCGGCGCGCATGCTGCCGTGATTCCGGTTGGATCAACCGCGTTCAGAACGCACAGCGTTATCGGCGGAGGCGGTCAGATCGCCGCAAACTACGACCTGGTGCCCCACAAACTCGTTGTCCTCGCCAATGCCTTCTGGAGCGACGGTGGCGCTCACTATCTGGTCGCAACCGGACCGCAATTAGTAGTCCGGCCAAACCTCCAGGGCAACGACGTCAGCCTTTCCATGGTGCACGCCGGAGCTGGCTCCGCGGGTCTGGAGTGGAGAGCAACCCCGAAAAACGCGTTTGCCGTTTACTACGGCGCGGATTACTTGGGGCGTAACTTCTTCCCCGACACTACCGATACTATGAAACCCGGAACAATCATCGGTTTTGGCGGACCCGGCTCTCCCAACACCAATAACCGAGCTATCCAGCAAGCCACATTCGATTGGATCAGTACCTTCTGGCAGAATCCCAGGCACGGAGCGCTGCAGGCTTACACACAATATTCCTACCTGACGCGCGCCGCTTGGTATGTCGCTCCCGGGACGCCCAAAAATGCGCATCTCAGTATGGTCTACGGGGGCCTCCGCTACGTTTTGCCAACGACTTCGGGAACATTGGCCAAAGTGCCTCGCCCGGATTAGTAGCGATGGCGCCTCGTTTGGCGGGTTGAAAGTTTGCTTGCGATGACGATTTTTCATCAAGCTACCGCGGCAATCCTTTTGCTAATTCTTACGCTGTGGCTACAGTGTGCCGGTGTAGCCGCACTCATCGAGTGGTTGAAACGCGTTATGGCCCGCGGTATTTACACCTTCGGCTCTATCCGCGCGGCCGCGCTAGTAATGCAGACGACCGTAATGATGATCGTCCTACACAGCCTGGTGATTCTCTTGTGGGCAGGCTTCTACCGATTGCGTTGCTTCCCATCATGGCAGCTTGCCTTTTACTTCTCAGGAAGTACGTACGCGACGGTGGGATACGGTGATGTAATCCTTCCATCCAAGTGGCAACTCTTAGGGCCGTTGGAAAGTATGACGGGAGTGTTGATGTGTGGAGTGTCGGTTAGCATTTTGTTTGCCGTCGTCACTCGACTAGTCGACGCGCAAGACCCACAAAAAACAGCACACTGAAGACGTACAAGTGATTTTCGGTCAATCCAGCGAATTCATCAAAGCTGCAACCTTCTCATCCAAAGAAAAAAATGCCTGAAGCCGAACTGCCATGATGGTCTTGCTGCCTGGCCACCGCCGGAGCAGCAAACAGTCGCTATCCTTTCGCACCATGTCAGTTTGAGCCATCGCTTTTCGGGTGGTGGTAACTACACCGCGCCAATAAGACTGCGTTCAATCCGTTCGCAGAGCCTTCACGGGATCGGTCGAGGCAGCCCGGGTCGCGGGCAGAATGCTGGCCACCGCCGCGCAAAGTCCCAGCGCCAGAATTGAGAACGCAAGTACCAGCGGATCCCAACTGCGTACCTGAAATAGATTCGCAGCCATCAGGCGTCCGGCGCCAATCGCAATCGGAACCCCAATGAGCAGTCCGATGGCTACTTGCAGAAACGCTCCTCGCAACACCAACCGCACAATGCGAAGCCGATCGGCTCCCAGAGCCATGCGCAGACCGATTTCGCTGGTGCGGCGCGCCACCGTGTAGGCCGTCAAACCATACAGGCCAATCGCCGCCAACAGCAGCGCAATAACGCCAAAGGTGCCGGCCAACTGAGCGACCACGCGTTGCTGATCGAAGTTCATGGCCACCTGCTGCTCCATGGTTTGCACGGTGATGACCGTCAGGTTGGGATCGATCTCTGCCAGCGCCTTGCGCAGTTGTGGCTCCAGATTGCGCGTGTCGCCGCGAACCTGTAGCTGGATTCCGCTCATGAAGTGCGATTTCACTTCGAGGCCCTGCATCAGTGGCTCGGAATAGTGAATGTTCTGCTCCAAGGGCAAGAAAAACATGGATCGAACCGGATGCTCGGGGTCGGAATATTTGGCATCATGCACCACGCCCACGATCTCGTAATCGCCGGCATAGCGTGAAGTATCCATGCCGAAATGCTTGCCGATGGGATCTTCGTTCTTAAAGAATTGCCTGACGAACGCCTCGTTGACGATCGCCACCGGCCGTGATCCAGTCGTATCGCTCTCGGAAAAATCGCGTCCCCGCACGACGTTCTCGCCTATGGTGGAAAAATACTGATGGCTGACACGGTCCCATGACGAAGCATTTTCCTCGCTCGGCTTGGGATCGCCTCTGCCTTCGACGGCCACCATCTCGCCCCAGTTCTCGCCGGACATCGGACTGTAGAGCGCCAAGCTGGCCTTCTGCACATTAGGCAGTTGCACCATGCGATCCTCAATCTCGCGATACAGCGCATCCAGGCGTTCCGGAGTGTAGGTTGGCAGCGGAGGATTAATCGCGACGCTGATGCGATTCTGCGTGGCGAAACCTAAATCCTGATGCTCCAGGTTGCGCAGGCTGCTGGTGAGCAAGCCGGCGCAAGCCAACAATACAAGTGACAGCGCGGCTTGAGCGATAACCAGCATTTTCTGCGGCAACGACGATCGGTCGCGGGTGCTGCGGTTCGCGCCATGCAGCGCCTCCGCTGGATCCGAATGTGAAGCGAACCACGCCGGCACCACTCCAAACAAAATACCGGTCAGCAAGGACAGCAGGAACGCGAAGCCCAGTACCGGCCACGACGGAGCGATGTCGACGGGCATAAAAGTTGCGCTGCGGAAAGTCAGAGCCAGGATAAATCGCGCCCCAAGATAAGCGATGGCAATTCCCAGCACGCCCCCAATCAGCGAAAGCAGCACCGCCTCCGTCAGTTGTTGCCGGACTAGTCTGGTTCGTGAAGCTCCCAGTGCGATGCGTACTGCGGTTTGCATGCGTCGAACGGTTCCGCGTGCCAGTAGCAGGTTGGCGATGTTGGCACAGGCGATCAGCAACACCGTGGCGCACACTGCCAGCAGGATGCGCAGGCTGGTGCCGTAGTTTTCCTTCATGGAGGTAACGCCGCTACCTGCGGGCATTAGGCGAATGTATTTGTGCGCGATGTCGGGTTCGATCTGGGGCCGAAATTCAGCCGGAATCGGATCTTCATTGTGCAGCCAGCGTTGCAGCACCGGAGTCAATCGTGCAGGCAGCCCTTGCACGCTGGCGCCCGGCCGCAGCCGTCCGATGGCATACAGCCAGTTCGACTGATTGTTTTTTATGAGAGAGTTCTTGCCGTCGAACAAGGCCTCCTGCTGCAGCGGCAACCAGAAATCCGGAGGGTTGCTGCGGAGGGTATCTCCGAAGAATCCGGGCGGCGCAATGCCAATCAGAGTGACCGGCTGCCCCTGAACGACGAAAGTCGATCCAATCAGAGTTGGGTCCGAGCCATAAGATTGC
Source organism: uncultured Acidobacteriaceae bacterium (assembly GCA_963833305.1). GTDB lineage: Bacteria > Acidobacteriota > Terriglobia > Terriglobales > Acidobacteriaceae > Bog-257. The sequence continues at coordinate 119,763 of CAWHXN010000013.1, forward strand.
TGCCAGGTGCGATAACTCATTACCGCAGTCGGAGGGGCCGACTGACTATCGTCGGCGTCGGTAATCACCCGTCCCCCGAAGGCTCCGATGCCTAATACGTGGAAGTAATTTCCACTCACGAACTCGATGTGCAGCGGCCGAGCCGCAGTGTCTTTCGCAACACTGCGAATGCTGTAAATCCAGGTGTTGTCCTGAAAAGCGGTGGTCTCTTCAAACTCCGGAGCAGCCGCGGCCAGTCGCTGATACAGCTGATAGGAAAAGACGCTCCAATCGTCGTCTTCCCATCCCTCAATGCAGCAATCTTGGGTGTCGCCAATGCGATAGAGTTGCGCGGGATCGGCCACGGGCAGGGACTTCAGCATGATGGCGTGTACGAGCGTGAAGATCGCGGTGGTAGCACCTATGCCGATCGCGAGGGTAAGAATGGCGGTAAGCGTAAAAGCGGGAGCAAGCCGCATCTGCCGTAGCGCGTATCGCATGTCCTGAAGAAGATTTTGCACGGCCGTGTCCTCTCTCGTCCTGTACGAGAGGCTGCCGAGGTTTGTTCCCCGTTTTGTGACAGTCGTGGGTCCGAGCAATCTATGAGCGAAAGATCTACTGCAACTTCGCGTACTCGGCTTTGGCTTGTTTGTAGATGGGGACGTCGGGGTCGGCGTCCTTCCAGAGCGTGAAGAAGTCCTTGTATGCACCTTTCGCTTTGGCAGGGTCACCTGCCATCGCGTAGGCACGACCAATTTGAATTTGTTCTGAACTGGCCCGTCGCCAGCAGGTCGGAAGCGGGCTCGAGTCGCCGTCCGTGTCGCCGCGAACTGGATCGCAGTCAGCGGGTTCCTAAGACCTGACGAATTTCTCTCGATCAGCGGCTACAAATTTCCTGAAATCTGTCGAATTGGCCGCGTCTAATCCGTCATATGGTCAGGAGTGCTGAGGCGCTCACAATTGTTCCAAGGAGAAAAAGGCGATGCAATTTGCCCTGCTGATCTTCGAATCACCAGAAGCTTTTGCGGCACGGAATGCGAACGAAAATGATCCCTACCTCGGTGCTTGGCGCGCGTACTACAAGGCGGTCGTCGAGGCCGGCATCTATGTCGGTGGCAATCCCCTGCAACCTCCGGAGACCGGGACCACCGTGCGACTGAAGGATGGAAAGCGGCGTGTACAGGATGGCCCTTTTGCCGATACCAAGGAGCAACTAGGGGGATTCACCATACTGGAGCTTCCCTCGCTTGACGAGGCGCTCGAATGGGCAGCGCGCTGTCCGGCCGCCGCGATCGGCGCTGTAGAGGTACGCCCCGTTTCGTCTGAATATCTGTGCCGGGTCACCGGATGAGTGGAAGCGACCAACAGAGCACGCACCGAACTATCGAACGCGTGGCTCGCGAGTCCTACGGTCGCCTGGTGGCCTACCTTTCCGCGCACACGCACGACGTAGGAAGCGCGGAGGATGCCCTCAGTACGGCGCTGATAGCAGCACTCGAAACCTGGCCGCGAGACGGCGTGCCACAAAATCCAGAGGCGTGGTTGCTGACGACGGCGCGCCGCTCTTTTATCGATCTGGTGCGCCATCGGCAGGTAGTCGAGGCCAGCGAGCCCACGTTAGCGCTCCTCCGGGAGGAATCTCAGGACATGACTTTGTCGCCGGTATTTCCCGATGAACGATTGAAGCTGCTGTTTGTGTGTGCCCATCCAGCGATTGATCCGGCCATGCACACGCCACTCATGCTGCAAGCCGTTCTAGGCCTGGATGCGGCGCGCATTGCTCACGCGTTCCTGATTTCGCCCAGGACGATGGGGCAGCGCCTGGTGCGCGCCAAGACGAAGATCCGCGACGGTGGTATTCGATTTGAGATCCCGCAGGAACGTGAATTGCCGCAGCGGCTTGACGCCGTGCTGGAAGCGATTTACGCCGCCTTCGGCATTGGCTGGGATGACATGGCCGGTGTCGACCAATGCGGACGAGATCTCGCTGAGGAGGCCATCTGGCTAACAAGAGTGCTCCTCCAGTTGATGCCAGCGGAAGCTGAGGTTCACGGTCTGCTGGCCCTGATGCTCCACTGCGAAGCTCGCCGGGCGGCGCGGCGGGGAACTGACGGCCGGTTTGTTCCTCTCTCGGAGCAGGATTGCCAGAAGTGGTCTCTGTCCCTAATTGCAGAGGCGGAACGGCATCTGGCCGAAGCGTCGAGTCGCGGTCGCACCGGCCGCTTTCAAATCGAAGCTGCGATTCAGTCAGTACATGCCGAGCGGGCGCAGAGCGGCAGGATCCAGTGGAACGTGATCATGGTGTTCTATGAACAGCTGATCCGGGTATCGCCGACAGTCGGCACGCGAACGGGATACGCCGCGGCCGTAGCCGAAGCCAAAGGAGCCGAAGCGGGGCTGGCAGCTTTGGATGGGATCGCCCCGAACGATATCTCGGCCTATCAGCCGTATTGGGCGGTTCGCGCTCACCTGTTGCAACGGATAGGGAAAACATCTGAGGCCGTGAATGCTTTCGACCGGGCAATTGGTCTGACCGAGGACCCGGCAGTGAGACAGTTTCTTCTTCAAAGACGAGGCTGATTTTTTCTTTTCCTGTCGAAATGACCCCGCTCTACCCGTCATTCCTATAGAGCCGGCTTAACGGTGAAGCTGGCCACTGAGGAGGTAAACGATGTGTCCATTCTGTTTGGCAAGTTTGGGATTAGTTGTAGCCGGCGCGGTTTCTACCGGCGGTCTAGCAGCGCTGGTTGTGAAGGTTTCTCACAAAAAGAGCGGAGCAGAACAAATCGCCCCGAATCTGAATGACAAGGAGAAATGAAAATGTCGACGAATAAACAGAGGGGCAACGAGCATGGGCAAGAGCGTCTCGCGATGAAGACACCCCCGATCGTGTCGCAGGACCAGTGGGAGGCTGCGCGTCAGCAACTACTGGTGAAGGAGAAGGCCTTCACCCGCTCGCGTGATGCGCTGGCCGCCGAACGCCGGCGGATGCCGTGGCTGGCTGTGGAGAAGAACTACGAGTTCGAGGGACCCAAGGGCAGCGTGAGCCTGCTCGATTTGTTTGAGGGCCGCCGCCAGTTGATTCTCTATCGCGCTTTCTTCGAGCCTGGGGTGTTCGGCTGGCCGGAGCACGCCTGCCGCGGCTGCTCCATGGGCGCTGATCAGGTCAGTCACCTGGTCCATCTGAACCACCGCGACACTACCCTCGCCTACGCCTCACGCGCGTCGCAAGCGGACATTGTGCGCCTGAAGGCGCGGATGGGCTGGGAGATACCCTGGTACACCATGACCGACAGCTTCGACAAGGACTTCGGCGTCGATGAATGGCACGGACACAACGTATTCTTCCGCGATGGCGAGCGGGTGTTCCGCACATACTTCATCAACGCCCGCGGCGACGAGGCGATGGGAAGCGTCTGGAACTACCTCGACATCACGCCGCTCGGGCGTCAGGAAACTTGGGAAGATTCGCCCGAGGGTTATCCTCAGACTCCGCCGTACAAGTGGTGGAACTGGCACGACAACTACGATGCCGAGGCCTCACCTCATCCGAAGTGGGTCGACATCATAACCGACCCTGAAGGAGCCGCCGCCCGAAGGCGCGACGAAGAGTAGTCTGGAACACTGTCAGACGCGGGTGCACCCGCCGTTCGAGAACAAAAGGAAACCCAAAGAGAAGCTGAACTTCAGCTCGGCCTTAGACTCGTAACGAGCCACGGAACGCCCTGGCGGCATAGTACGATTCCGCACCATTGTGATACACAAAAACAGTATCGTACCGGCGATCACAAAAGATCGCGCCGCCGAGCTTTCTGATAGCAGATGGTGTTTTCACCCAGCTCGAAGTTTTTTCATCGAAGGTTCCAAGGGTCTGTAACTCTCGATATTGTTCTTCCGTTAAAACCTCGATGCCCATGGCATCTGCGATATTCATAGCGCTGTCTCTTGGTTTATTTTCTTTTCTGGACTCCAGCGCTTCGCGGTCGTAGCAAATACTTCTGCGGCCTTTAGGGCTTTCCGCTGAACAATCACAAAAAATGTATTCACCCGTCTTCTTATCATGACCAACAATATCCGGTTCACCGCCAGTGCTTTCCATTTCATGGAGTGACCACAGTTTTTCAGCACTAGCTTCCAGCTTTGCTTGGACTTCAGCCCATACAACTCCTTTATGGCGGTTCATGTTTTTCTCAAAACGGGCTTTCAATGCGCTGAGTAGTTCTGCACATTGTTCTGCCGACAGCTTCTTATTGCTATCAAGCTTCGGCGTACTTGTTGCTTTCATGGTCGTAGCTTCCCGCGTTCCCTGATTAACTACTACTCCCACCAGCAGGGCACAGCTTCCAAGGTCACTCGTAGTCCTGTTCTACATCCGAGTCGCAAGCCCAGACCAGGGCTACCATCCACCCGATTACAGTCCAACCTAGCCATAGGTTAATCACGATGATGTCTAGTTGGCGATTGTGATTACGGAGTGCGGCTACGCCGATCGGCAGGAAATACAGCACGAGAATCAGCAGCGGTCCGGTATAAAGAGGGTCTTTCTCGACGACATAGCTGGTCAGGGATAAACAGAGCCAGGAGCCGAGCACGATTGCCAAGGCCTGAGCGAACGATATGGCAATGGTTCGCAGCATCGATTGCGCCTTTCGTTTCCGGTTTACGCTGCGGCGTACTGGTTACGGGTGCATTTTATCTCGATGGCGACGCCCGATACTAGAATATTTCCGCGCCGATCCGGGACTTAACGAAAATGGAGTCGGCAAGGCCAGGACGCGCTTCTGGCGGCACAGCAACCGACGCCCGCCGTCAGGCTTGTCGTCTGACCTCCCAGACCCTGCTCCCAGCCAGCCGTTGGTAGAGCCTGGCTTTATTTGTGCCCGCACAGCCTTTCAGTCTTCCGTAAGGTAGATAGATTCACCGGGTGCAGAAGAATGACCAGACAAACTGCAAGCCATTGTGACGGCTGCTATGACCAGAGTGGACAAATGGCGAGTCCGTTCGGGAATATAGCTGACGGGCCATGATCCAGCACAGGCCTCACATAGATAAAACGAGCCCCAGGAGCCATCGCGCAGGTGTTAGGGTTCTGATAACCATTTAGTATGCCAACCTCTTGGTCATCTATAAATGCTTCACACTGTTGGGCGTTCAAGAGTGCCGCCAGCCAAAGATCTGACCCTTGCTTGATTCACTGTGATTGAGCACGACTGGTGGTTCACTCGCGACCTCACCGATCACCGCAGCCGATTGCGTGGAAGAGATATCGGATCGGTAATCAGGGCCCAGGATGCGGCTTCCTTCAAGCCCGATCCAATCAGAACGCCGGCCCCTACTCGCACAAGGTGTCAATCTGGTGCTACTGTAACTGGCCGCCGAGAAAGGCGAACTTGCCGTCTTCCAGTCCTGTCTGCTTCCGTTTGCGTTCTGAACTCATCAAGGTCTCGTCTGGCTGCGAGTAGCGCTTGGCCAGCAGGCTCACCTGCTCGGGGTTGGATAGTACTTCGGATGGCTTCGCCAGCCCAGAACGTTCAGAGAAGAAGTATGTGGCGACCACACCGGCAGCGACAAAGGGATGCACCAGCGCCAACGGAGCCAGAGGAATAGCATATTTCTTGCTGGTCAATAGGGCCTGGAGCACTCCATGCGGTGCATGGCTGCGCTCCGCGCTTCCCGGAACTTGCTCGATCATTACACTCGTTAGTTCCAAATTTTCATGACGCTTGTTGTACCTACGCAACCCCTTGGCCAGTTGCTTGGGAGTGGTGATTCCCAAGTCCGCGATGAGGCTTCTGCCGGTCGCGCCAGGATAGTAAAAGTTGATGAGCTTACGCGAGAAATCCGCACAATTGGACGAGAAAAAATTGAAATGCGGCTGGTTTTGATCGGAGTTTAAAGCCTCGATAAGGCGGTCATCCTGATCCTGGGTCGTCTCGAAATGGTACACGTAGATTTTGCGGTCGTAAGAGGCCCCGATCAGCTGTGCCCAGTATCCCCCCGGTGTCCCACCGTCCGGGGCATCGGGAGCGATGCTCTGCAAGTGTGTGCGCCGATATTCATCCCTCAGCGAGCGGACCATTTCCGGGCTGGCGTAGTCTGGAACATCCTCAATGCGATCCACCGCATATAAATAGGGAATGAGAGGAATGGCCAGCCAGTCCCGCCCTGCAATGCGGAGATACCGGCTAATCACGACCCCAAGTTCTCCTTCATTGCACCGCCGCAACTGAGTCGGGCTGACGGCGCATATCTGCGGCAGATAGATAGCGGCGTGTCCGGTGGGGACACCGTGTCCGAACTTGCCATACGGCTCTTCGACCAGCAATGCCGCGCTCGCGTGTGCCGGCAGCGAGTTGATAAGCAAGCCGAGTAGCAGCGATATAACGAGACGTTTCATAGCGCCCAGTTCCGTCGAAACCCTTTGTGCGTTACCAGACAGAGATCTAAACCTAGGAATTTTGTGAGACAAATAGCTTAACCCATGCCTGTTCCAATTCGATAAAAACTATTCGCATTGCATACAATTTCTGAGGTACCCCCATTCCACCCGTTGCAACATTGGCTCCTGCCGGGCAGGCCGCCTGTTTTGGCCGCCTCCAAACTCATGCCCGAAAAATGTGTTCTCAAGGCCCCTAATAGGTATATAAAGCGTTAACCCCACTGGGGGCCGATTGTTATCCCTGGGTTTCCAAGATCAGCCGTGGACCGGTGCGATTGCGCGGAAAAGCAGGCAGATGAAAACTCTAGCGGCAAGTCTCTTATTCCTGGCGATATCGACTTCCTCGATGAAGGGCCAAGTGCTGTACAGCAACGGCCCCGATACCGGAGCTATTGGAGCGTGGCCCATTAACTTCGGGCAATCGGTTTCCGACTCGTTCACGCTGCAGGCCGACTCTGTCATCACCGATGTGGTGTTGTCGATATGGGCGGCAGACGATCGCAACCCTCCGCAAAACGCGAAGTGGGAGATCACTACCGAACCTTTCGGCGGGGAAGTGCTGGCCAACGGCGAATCCGTCCTGGGACTCATCACTTACACCGACGGAAGGCTCTACACGCGATGGACGATGGAAATACAGAACATGAACGCGCGCATTCCTCGCGGGACGTACTACCTGCAAATTTATGATGTGATTACGGCTTGGAAGACTTGGGCCTTCTGGGGAGAGAGCAACGGCATCGGGTGCAGTTCTCCGGGATGCCCTTCAACCGCTTATTTCGACCCGGCGCTGGCGAACGGATACGGACTAACACGCCCAATAGGCTCAGAATCATTCGAAGTAATCGGCAATGCAGATGCCCCGCCGACCTCGTCACGCGAAAACTGAGAACTCCCAGCCCGAACCGAAGGACGGCCGTCCAAGACTGAATTCCCTCTCCTTAAGGTTCTGCTACCGCACACCTAAGACCAGAAAATAATCCATCTTGTCGGCCTTCACCAGATCGTCGTGCTCCTCGAGCAGGCGATAGCCGGCCTCTTCGGCTTCGCGCAGAATCACGTCCTTGTGTACGCCATGGTCTTCTCCATTACCGTCGCGATCGATAATGCCGACGCGGGCGCCGGGTTTTAGCGATGCTCGCAGGTTGCGCAACAGTGCGATGGGCTCCGCGATTTCGTGATAGGTCTTTAGCAAAAGTACAGAATCGATCGTGTCGGCCGGAAGATTTGCGCGGTCCGCTTTGCCCAGTATCGTCTTCACGTTTTGCAGGTGTTCTTTCTGCACCCGGCGATCGATGTATTGCAAGGCGTCTGGATTGATATCAATCGCGTACACAGTTCCCGTGTTGGTCACGCGCCTCGCGGCACGAACTGTGAACCACCCCGAGCCTGCTCCAATGTCGGCCACATTCTTGCCCGGAGCGATGGAGAGGATGTCCATTACCTTGTTGATATGGAGTTTTTCATCACGACCCGCGGTTTCGAAGATTGATAGATCGCCCGTATAGGGCGTACTGGTGGGCCGGTTTTGCGCTGGCTGGATTGAGGCAGACTGGGCAAACAAAATCGGCGCATGCTGGAAAAGAAGTGTGGCCAGCAGAGCAAATATCAAAAGGTAGCGCCTTAATCGCATGGAGGCTCCCGGAAAACAATCACATCGCCATCATCACACCAGCAGTCGGCGCATGGCGTGTAAGCTGCCACGCTTTTCTGCGGACAGGCCCAAATCGCCTGACAAGATGTCGCTAATTGGCGCCCTCAGCTAGTTTCCGGCCGCAGGCAGCAAGCCATACACGCTGAGTTGGTTTGCCGTTCCGACAAACACCTTGCCATTTGCCACCGTAGGCACCGTGAACTTCGAGGCCTGGCCGGGATTGTCGCGCGCTAGTCGCTGATTGGAGTTGTACAGCTCATGGGCGAGATTTTTTCCGTCATAAGCATGCAAAACCGCAGGTCCTTGATGAGTATCGTAATAGGCGTCCGTATGCACTGCCCACACGATACCGTTGTTGCTGCCATTGGCTGAAATGCTTACAGTTCCGCGCGTGAGATGATAGATGGCCGCCGATTGCGACTGTGGGGATGGCGACAGCAGGCCATTCCGAAGGACGAACGCCTTAATCGAATCGTGGTATGGACTGATTCCTGCTCCGAAATACAGACGACCGTTCCAATACGTCGGAGTTCCCATCTGTTGCCGGAGTTGCCCGGATAGCTCCTGCACGATTTGCGGATTCCCTTTGGCTCCGGCATTGTATCCACCAAAATTGTCGCGATTAAGTAGGTAGATGTGTCCATTTTTCCCGCTTGTGAGGGCCAGGTGCGGATAGGAGCCTGGCTGGTCGGGCAGCAAAACAACCCCGGAAGATCCCAGATCCAAGTCATCCTGGGCCATCTTTGCCTGGCTAAACGGAGTGAAAAAGTCCGCCAGTTCCAGACCGCGGTCGCCGGATTTCAGCTTCACAATGCTGTCGCTGAAGTTCACCCCGGGCTGCTCGCCGTACGCGTCAAAGGGACCGTTGGCGACCGAAAGATACAGATTGCCGTCGGCATCGGCGCTCATGCCGCAGCCGCTCATCCAGATACCACCCTGGTAACCGTTCGGTGTGGAGACCCAGGCTCCTGCCTGCTGCAACGTGACGGCATCGTAGGCCACGACCCAGCCGTGATACAGGCCAGAATCGGCATTCGACGCGAAGGCGATAAACACTTTTCCCTTGGAGAGAAGCAGAGCCGCGCGCTGCAATTGATAGCGCGAAGAGAAAGACAGCACCCCAGCGTTGCCGTCCTGCGCGGTGCCGGGATATGACGCCTGAATGATTCGCGGGCCCCCGAATTTTTCAGCGCCTGAAGTCATATCCAGAGCGTGCAGGCGATGATAAAACGCGCCATTCTCTTTGGTGGCAGCCACCACGTACAGCGTGTTGCTGGACACGTCGATCACCGGGGTGCTGGTGATGCCAATTTCCGGCAGAATATCGCTAGCGTTCACGTCTGAGGGCGAAATTGTCGTGATCCCAGCGTCGGGATTCAGGAAGTTCGCTCGCCACAGGGGCGCAGCCGTAGGTGAATCGGCGTCAAACGCATAAACGCTGTCGTGTTGCGTCGCTACCACCACCACGTTGTGAATTCCATTGCCCGGCATGGCCACCTGCGGCAGGTAAAGAGGCTGTGCATAGACAGCGCCGTCAACCGGAAAGGAATACAGTTTGCCGAAATGCGCAACATTCACATTGCCCGGAGTCAGTGTTGTTTCGATTATGTTCTGTCCGGTGCGGGCATTGTCATTGTGATAGGTGGCGACTACCGCAAGTCCAGCGGCAGCCAGGGACTCGGCACTTGCCTCTTGGGGATGCGGATCGGCCGCCAGAAAATCGTCGCCCGACTCCGCAACACCGGCCGCACTGTGCGACTGTCGCAATTGCGCGGCAAGCAGCACCACCACGATGCCCGCGCCAACCGACAGCAATTGAGACCGGTTACGTGACAGCGCCGCGACTTTTTGCCAATTGTGCAGGGTGAAATAAATCAGAAGGCCGAAGGCGAGTGCGGTTGCGGCCAGGGTCGCAATCGATTCCGAAAATAACGAGATCACGTGCTGAAACATGGGTAGGTTCAATGACCGCTACGAGCGACTTAGCGCCATAACCCCCAAGCCGGGAAAAAGTGGTGCCTGCCCGGAAGAGTGGTTGCGTTGCAGAACATCAGGTTCGGGGCTCGAAACAAGAACGCTCCTAAAAGATCAGGTCAGTGAGATGCGAGTCGTATTCTGAATGATGCAGGTTGCGGAAGCATTTGCGCCAGCACCGGGCCGGAATAATTTGTTAAGAACTGTAGCGCGAGCCTCAATTCCGGTCGGCGATTTCCAGACCTGCGCACTCCCAGTCAGCCCGTGTCCTTGCTGTGGAATTACTTGTCTTCACGACGATAGTGGCCCCATGTAGAATCGGGATATGGTTGCACACGGATCAGGATCTGATGCAAACTCGCGCAAGGGCAGAACCCCTCCGCCCGACGATACCCACCAAGAAGCTGCCTACCTCAAGATGCTGGGTGAAAAACAACGGCCCGTCCGGATCAAGCTCATGGATGGTGAGTCGGTGCGCGGTTGGATCGAGTACTACGACCGGCGCATGGTGCGTCTGACGCGCGAGGGTGCACCGAATCTTTTCATCTTCAAGCATGAGATTGCCTATATCGCCGAAGACACGATCCGCAAGCCGCGCGGCGAGGGGGTCGCCACTCCGGGCAACGGCAATAGCTCGAGTGAACAGGAATGAGCCACGACTTGGCGGATGTCGAAAGCATCGCGCGCGAGGCCGGCGCGTTGTTGATGGGCCATTTTGCCCGCCACGTGACGGTCGAGTACAAGGGCGACGTTGATCTGGTAACCGAGGCTGATCGCGCTTCTGAAAAATTGATCGTCGAGCGTTTGCGTGCCCGCTGGCCTAAGCATGACGTCGTAGGCGAAGAAGGTGCGCGCACCGACACCGGCGCCGACTATCGCTGGTATGTCGATCCGCTCGACGGCACCACCAACTTTGCCCATGGCTATCCGGTATTCTGCGTCTCGATTGCACTGGTAAGAAAAGATGAACAGCTTGAGGTTGGTGTTCTTTACGATCCGTCGCGAGATGAGATGTTTGCCGCTGAGCGCGGACAAGGCGCCTCGCTGAACGGAAAGTCAATTCATGTCTCTCGGACGGAGACTCTTTCCGAGTCGATGCTGGGGACCGGGTTTCCCAGCCACAAGCGTCACAAGAACCCTAATATTCATTTCTATCAACAGCTCACATTGCGCTCCCACGGAGTGCGCCGTGCTGGTTCGGCAGCGCTTGACCTGGCCAATGTTGCCAGCGGCCGTTACGATGGCTTCTGGGAGTTCAACCTGAATCCCTGGGACACAGCTGCCGGTGCGCTTCTTGTGCAGGAGGCGGGCGGAATAGTGACTCGGTTTGACGGATCGCCTTTTCGTATCGACAGCCGTGAAGTCCTGGCCAGCAACGGCCGTATCCATCGCGAAGTGCTGACAAATTTTGCGGAAATCTTTGCTGGCCGCGGGCTGGAAGAACTGCCCTCGCCAGTGGAATACGCCAAGTCGCGCGGGTAAGTACATCGCGAGGTTTCGCGCCCGGAAATCTTCGAACACCTGTTCGGGCCCGTCACAGTCCCCTGTGACTGCGGTAAAATTACTCAGTGAACAACTCGCTTTTGAACCGCACCGTTGAGAAGCGCCCCGACATGGTCCGTTTGCAGGGGCGAATCCTTTTCCTGACCGAAGACCCTGAGCTCATCAAGCGCCAGTTGGCCGGCGAAGACTTGCCTTGGGACACCGAGCATCCCGAGCGCAATCCCAAGCTGCGCGACGATATCTCTACCGATGAGATCACCCCGGCGCACATCTGCTTCTTCTTCGACGAGACCTTGGGAGAGTTCCCCTACACCGGCTTGAAGTGCGGCAACGAGACTCCGATCAAGCGCGGTGATGTGAAGCGCGGCGGATTCGTGTGCGCGGTCAGCGGCAAACGCCGCGGCAAGGGTTCCAGCCGCGAGCAGTCACCTTATGCTGAAATGTCGGCAGGCATCAAGCTGGTGATCGCGGAAAACATCGAGCGCATTTACAAGCAGAATTGTCAGAATCTGGGCGTGCTGACCTCGACCGACTTCGCGATGATCGACAGGATTCGCAGCGGCAAAGAGATTCCGCTCGTCGAATTCACGGCCGGTGAAGACGAAATCACGCGTCAAGTTATCGAATACGGCGGATTGTTCCCGTTCAACGTCGCCCGCCTGCAAGGCAAGGTGTTTCTGCCGCCCATTTCGACCAAACCCCGGCCCATGACCATCGCGGAGAAGATTTTCGCGCGGCATATGTTGCACGGCGCCAATCAGGTTGGTGTCGAGGCGGTGAAGCCCGGCGACACCGGGTTCGCCCGTACGGACCTGCGCTTCAGTCACGAATATGTGACGCCCATGGCGGCGATTTTCTTCGAGCACTTTCTTGGTAAGGATGAGCCGGTCACCGATCCCGGTACCGTAATGTTCTTCCGCGACCACCTCACTTTCCTCGACGAAGTGCTGTCGGAGGAAAAGCGCAAGATGGGCCTGCTCGACCTTGCCACACAGTTGAAGCTCAAACAGGAAAGCTTCGCCAAGTCGCGGGGCATTAAGTTGCACGGTGAACTGAAAGACCGCAAAGGCTCAGAAGGAATTTGTCACTCCATCGTGACCGAGAGTTATGCCCTGCCCGGCCAGGTCAACGTCGGTAGCGATTCTCATACGCCTCACGTGGGCGCCATGGGCTGCGTGGCCTTCGGCATCGGGACCACCGATGTTTTCAATTCGTGGTTTACGAAAGACGTGCGCGTGAAAGTGCCCGAGTCCGTGAAGGTAGTCATTCGCGGCAAGAAGCGCGAGAACGTAACGGCCAAAGACTTCATCCTGAAGCTGCTCTCGCTGGAGTACATCCGTTCGGGCAAAGCACTTGCCAAGGTGATCGAATATTCGGGTGAGGCCATCGAAGCCTTAGGCGTCGACGAGCGCGCTACTATGACCAACATGGCGGCCGAGATCGGCGGCTTCACTGGCATTGTCGCTCCCGACCAGAAAGTTGTGGACTTTCTGATGGAGCGGCGCGGCATGCGTGAGAGCGAAGCGCTGACTTTGATTGACGGTCTGTATAGCGATCCAGATGCGCATTACGCGCACGTGATTGAACTGGATGCAGCGGAGATTTATCCCATGCTCGCCACGCCCGGCGACCCGGGCAATGGAAAGTTCGTGCGCGAATTGAATACCCCAGTCCCGGTGGAGATCGCTTATGGCGGCACTTGCACGGCCGGGAAGAACGAAGACATGGACATGTACGCCCTCGTCCTCGGCGACGCTTTGAAACAGGGAAGGAAGGTCGCCGACAACTGCAAGTTCTATCTGCAATTCGGCTCGCAGGAAACCCGCGAATACTGCTTGCGCAAAGGCTATCTCGACATTTTCCAGAAGGCGGGAGCGCAAGTCATCGAACCCAGCTGCGGGGCCTGCATCAATGCCGGACCAGGAGTCTCCACCCGTCCCGACCAGGTCGTGATCAGTGCGCAGAACCGTAACTTCCCGGGACGCAGCGGTCCTGGCCAAATGTATCTGGCAAGTCCGCTGACGGTGGCTGCCAGCGCCATCGCAGGCTACATTGTCGAGTACGAGCCCGCCGGCGAGCGAGAACCAGCACGAGTCGCGTAATCCAAAGCCGAGATTCCTTCCAAAGCGGACGAGTTATCTCTGCCCGCAGGGTATAGTGTTTTTTGATACTATCGAATAGAGCTATTCTTACCGGGAATTCTCCAATAGAGAGATTTTAGGAGACATTGTTTTATGGCCTATGTGATCGCGGAACCTTGTATCGGCACGAAAGATACTGCATGCGTCGATGCTTGTCCCGTGGACTGCATCCACCCCAAGAAAGACAGCGACAAATTTGCCGCCGAAGAGATGATCTACATCGATCCGGTGGAGTGTATCGACTGCGGTGCCTGCGTGCCCGTATGTCCGGTTTCGGCGATTTTCGCGCTCGACGACCTGCCGGAAAAATGGAAAGAGTATACCGAGCGCAACGCCAAGTATTTCGGCCGATAGCCAGCCTTCAGAGTTGAAAAAGGGCACACCCGTGTGGATGTGCCCTTTTTCTTGTAGATCGCTTTCGCCCCTTACGACATTTTCGCAAAAGCCCAGAACAGTGTTGCCGACAACACGATGGCCACTGGCAGCGTCAGTACCCAAGCCATAATCAGGTTGCGCACCGTAGCCCACTGCAGGCCGGTTCCGTTGGCTGCCATGGTTCCCGCCACCCCTGATGACAACACGTGCGTCGTGCTTACAGGCAAGCCATACATATCGGCGGCTCCGATGGTCAGCATGGCGGTGATTTCGGCAGCGGCGCCCTGTCCGTAGGTCAGGTGGTCCTTGCCGATTTTCTCTCCCACGGTTATAACGATGCGTTTCCAGCCGATCATGGTGCCAAGCCCGAGGGCCAGAGCCACCGCAACTTTCACCCACGTGGGAATGAACTTGGTGGCATGGTCGATCTGCTTCTTATAGCTGGCAAGGACCTTTGCATCGGAGACAGTGATGTCCGGGTGACCGGATTTCTGCATAAGCCGCAGAGCTTCGCTCACCAGGTACATGTCATTGCGGAAGTTACGGACTTGGTCCTGCGGGATATAACGCAATTCTTTGTAGTTGACGACTTCCGTGCTGATCCCATTGATGAGGCTGCGCAGCGCCAGCATGGTGTCAGGAGTGAAATCCTTGGTGCGCACATAGGCTGTTACATCTTCATGCGGGTCGCCCACGACCGCGCCCGGCGTCACATACTTATCGATCACGTTGGCGGCTTGCTGCGAAATGGCGACGAACTCCGCCGACTGCTGGGGAGTGATCGCATGGTTCAAGGCATATGCCGTGGGCACGGTACCGATGAGAATGAGCATAATGAGTCCCATGCCCTTCTGCCCGTCATTAGAGCCGTGCGCGAAGCTCACACCGGTACAGGTGAGGATAAGAAGTCCGCGAATCCATGGCGGTGGCGGAGCATCGCCTTCCGGTGCTTTGTAGAGCCGCGGATCGCGAATGAAAAACTTGGATAGGCTGAGCAGCGAGGCTGCCAGAATAAATCCCACGATGGGCGAAAACAGAAGAGATTTGCCAACGTTGAGAGCCTGTGCCCAATCGACGCCGCTGGTCGCGGTCCGGGCCTGCATCAACTGGTTGGCAACGCCCACTCCGATGATCGAACCAATGAGAGTGTGTGAGCTGGAATTGGGTATTCCAAAGTACCAGGTGCCGAGGTTCCAGATGATCGCTGCCGTCAGCAGCGCGAACACCATGGCGAATCCCGCTCCGCTGCCCACCTGTAGAATCAGCTCAACCGGTAGCAGTGAGATGATGCCAAAAGCCACGGCACCACTCGAAAGCACCACTCCGATGAAGTTCCACATCCCCGACCAAGCTACCGCGATGTGGGGATCGAGCGAGTGGGTGTAGATCACCGTCGCCACCGCATTGGCCGTGTCATGGAAGCCGTTGACGAACTCGAAGCCGAGCGCAACCAGAAGCGCGATTCCCAAGAGAAAATAAGGGAAGATCGATGGCGAGTGTACGACCGACAAGTCGGAAATCAGGTGATAACCGGCATACACGAACCCGATGGCCAAGGCCCCAAGAAAGATCGCAGCCCCGATCTTGCCGGGAGATTTGTTAAGTTTCGCGTGGACCGCGGTTGGTGGTGCTACCGGTGGTTCGACAGGATACGGCGAGGCGGTCGCCATGCTTTGTCCTTTTCTTGCTACTGAATGTTGTTTGCGTGCCCCGAGAGAAAATTCTCGTCGGCGAAAGGTACTACGCGGGCACGCCTCGGATCATTAACAGACTGTGAATGGAAGGTGAATTCCTCTTAACCTTGCCGTCCGGCAGGGTTTGACCCCCTCTTTCAGTCTGCATTGGCGAATGAGAGGGGCCGAGCAGGTAGGCTTGTCTGATCTGAAATCCGCCGTTCAAGCAGGGCGAAGGTGCCCAAGTCCTACATTGTGAGACACCGACCGCCCCGCCAAGGTAGGTGGCGTCCTTTTTGATCCTTGCCGTTGTAACCTTCGTGTAACATAGTGGGACTCTTGGCAGTTGAGGTTTGCGTCTCTCGTATGGTTCGCCGTTCCCTGGATGATCCGTCCCTGGTGTTGAATCGTGAGGCTTCCTGGCTTGCGTTTAATCGCCGTGTCCTCGAGGAGGCTGAGAACTCTCGCAATCCGCTGTTGGAACGCGTGAAGTTTCTTGCCATCTCCGCCCGCAATCTGGATGAGTTCTTCGAGATCCGGGTGGGTGGCCTGATCCAGCGCATTGAAGACGGCCAGACCGACCCCGGTCCCGATGGCCGTACCCCGCAGCAAGAGGCCCAGCTGGTGGCTCAGCTCACGCACGAATTTATGCGCGATCAGTATCGCTGCTGGAATCATTCTTTGCAGCCTGAGCTGGCAGGCGAAGGCATACGTGTTGTGGGGATGAAAGACCTCACCTCGGAGCAACGGGCGTTCGTTGCCAATTACTGCGAGCGGGAACTGGATCCGCTGCTTACTCCGGTCACCGTCGACCCGTCGCACCCATTTCCGCGAGTCATCAATAAAGCGCTCTGCCAGGCGCTGCTGTTGCGCCGTCGTCGGCGCGCATCTTCCACCTACATGGGAGTGGTGACGGTCCCGCGGGTTTTGCCAAGACTCATCAAACTGCCTCCCCGCAATGGCGGCGAGGACTACATCTTCCTGGCCGATCTGGTGGCGTCCCACACTGTCGACATGTATCGGGGCTATGAGATCATCTCCGAAGCCGCGTTTCGCGTCACCCGCAATAGCAATCTCTATCTGCAGGAAGAGGAGTCGCGCAATCTGCTTGAGTCCGTACGCACCGAGTTACATAACCGGCGTAAGGGCGACGCGGTGCGCCTGGAGATAGAGGCCGACGCCAACCCGGAGATGGTGGAGCGGCTGCGCGGCTACTTCGATATGGAGAGCTGGCAGATTTACCGCACCGATGGCCCCGTCAACCTGTCGCGCCTCTTTCATTTCTACGATGAGACGGAACGGCCCGACCTGAAGTTCAAGCCGTTCGCGGCACGCGAGTTGCAGCTCAATCGCAAGTCGCAAGACATTTTCGAGGAGATTCGGCATCACGACATTCTGCTGCATCATCCCTACGACTCCTACGATTCGGTAGTGAGATTGATTCGTACCGCCGCTGAAGATCCCAACGTGCTCTCGATCAAGCAGACGCTTTACCGTACCAGCGAAAACTCGCCCATCGTACGCGCGCTGATTGAAGCTGCGGCGAAGAAAGAAGTCACCGTCGTGGTCGAGGTGAAGGCGCGCTTCGACGAAGCCAGCAACATCCGTTGGGCGCGCTCGCTGGAAGACGCCGGGGTGCAAGTCTTCCACGGATTGGTCGGCCTGAAGACGCATTGCAAGCTGGCGCTGATGGTGCGCAAGGACCCTGATAACGAGACCCGGCTCTACGCGCATCTGGGAACGGGAAATTACAATTCGATCACCGCTACTTACTACACAGATCTAAGCCTGTTGACCGCCGATCCGGAATTGACCCCTGCCGTGCATGGTGTCTTCAACTTTCTCACCGCCTATGCAGAACGGCCCAGCTACAAGCCATTGTTGGTCGCGCCCATCGATCTGGCCGAGCGCTGCATCAATCTGATCGCGCGTGAAGCCGATCACGCGCGCCACGGCCGGCCGGCCCGAATCATTGCCAAGTTGAACTCACTACTCGACCGCAATATCGTGCGCGAACTTTACCGGGCGTCGCAAGCCGGAGTACGGATTGACTTGATTGTGCGTGGCATCTGCGGATTAAAGCCCGGCGTGCGCGGGGTCAGCGATCACATCAAGGTTCGGAGCGTTGTCGGCCGCTTTCTCGAACATAGCCGGATTTTCTATTTTGCCAACGGCGGCGAAGACGATATCTATCTAGGCAGTGCCGACTGGATGCCGCGTAACTTGCTCGAGCGGGTCGAGACCCTGTTTCCCATTAAAGATCCGATGTTGAAGCACCGCATTCGCTTCGAGATTCTCGAGGCTTATCTGGCAGACAACACGCAAGCCCGAATTTTGCAGCCTGACGGAACTTATGTCTGCGCCGATGCTCTACGTTCGCGATCGAGCAAGCGCTCGGCGCCCTTCGACGCTCAAGAATTCCTCATTGGTCTTGCCGAGGGCAAAGTCACCCCCGATGCCATTCCAGCGCAGCCGGTACCGCGTCGTCGTGCGACTCGCCGCCGGGTTAGGGCAAAATAGTAAACATCATGGATATCTACTTCCTGCGCCACGCGAATGCCGGTGAACCGAGGATGTCTCCCGCCAAAGACGCCAAACGTCCAATCGATAAGCTGGGGATCGAGCAGTCCCACGATGTGGGACGTGCCTTAGCTGCGCTTGACACCGCCGTCGAGGTGGTGATTTCCAGCCCCTTGCGGCGGGCCACGCAAACTGCGGCCGTGGTAGCCAACGAAATAGGGTACGAAGACAAGGTAGTGATCGACCCCGCTCTCTTGCCCGGAGCGAGCTTTCAGCAGTTTAAGGAGTTGCTGGCCCGCCACAGCCGCAAAGAATCGATCATGGTAGTCGGTCACAATCCCAGCATGACCGAGTTCCTGAACAAGACATTGTTCGGCGAAGGCGGCCACGACGCCATCGAAATGAAAAAGGGAGCCGTGGCAAAGGTTGAGAAAATCGGCCGCAAGAGCGCCGTTCTGAAGTGGTGTATGCCCCCGAAGGCGGTGCGTTTAATTCAGCAAGCTTCCGCCAGCAATTCGCGGCCGAAGACTGTCTCGAAGTAATTCCGTTCCTGCTCGACGGCCCACAGTTCCAGTTCAATCCCTTCCGGCGACTTGGGCTTCAGACCAAGTCGCACTCGTCCATCTTGATGAACACGGACCTTCAATTCGCTTACGGCGGCCCGCCGTCCTTGGTCGAGCGCGCGGGCAAGGCGCAATAAGGCCACTGCCTTTGCCACATGAATCTGCTCGATGCCTGGCAGGATCCTCATGACCTGGTCGCTGGGGGAGGGAAGTGACTTGCCGACATATCGGGCCGTAGCGGCAATGATGCGCCGCTGTAGCGGGGTGTAACCGAAGATCTCTGAGTTGGAAATTACATAGTAGGTATGGCGCCGCCGGCCGGAACGGTTGATGTAGGCGCCGACCTCGTGCAGCATCGCGGCAGCCTCCAGCCAATCTTGATACTCGGGCGGTAATTGATGGACCGACTTCAAGCGGCGGAACAACTGTAGCGCCAGGTCACGGATACGCTGCGCAAAGTGCAAGTCCGCCCCATAATGTTTTGCCGCCGCCAGCAGCGCGTCGTGCCGCTCCGACTCCACCCGCTCCCGCATGACGGTGCTGGCGTTGTAGTCGGCCATCATCTGTGCCAGCAAACCATCACGCAAGCCGAGCGGCAGATAGCGGAAGCTGCGCAATTTGCAAAGATGCATCAGTTCTGCGAACACCATCGCGCCGGCCATGATGATTTCGGCGCGGCGCGGGCCAATGCCCGGCATCGCACGCCTTTGTCCAAGGCTTTTCTTGCTCAGGACCTCCACTTGCGAGGCGACCGCGTCTCTGGGCACCGTCCGCGGCTTATTTTCGTCATAACCGCGCACTTTGGCGGCATACAGTCCCGAGAGCGCCGCCGGTGTTCCCGACGTCGCAATTGTGATTTGCAGCTTGGCGTCGATGATTCGTTTTCGGATGCGCGACACTTCTCGCTGAATAACGCCGCGCATCTGCTCCAGTTCCGTTCGCCATGGTGGGTCGTGATGCAGAAAGGTTTGAGTAAGGCGCACGGCGCCGATAGGCAGGCTGACCATGTCTGCGATGTGTCCGGAAATCGAGAGCGTGAGCTCGCAGCTTCCACCGCCCAGGTCCACCAACAAGGCGCGCCGCTTGGCAATGCGTGCCGCAGACAGTACGCCCAAGTGGATCAGGCGGCCTTCTTCCAGACCGGAGATAACTTCGACTTTCCAGCCTGTTGCGGTGCGCACCCAATCTAGAAAAGCGCGGCTATTGCGCGCATCGCGCAGAGCACTGGTCGCAACCGCGCGCACCCGGTCTGTACCCTGCGCCAGCGCCGCCCGATGAAATCGTCGCAGCACTCGCAGCGTGTGTGCCATCGCCTGCGGATCAAGCGTTCCATCGGCGAAAACACTCTCGCCCAGACGTGTCACTTCGCGATCTTCGTGGAGGGTTACGAGGCGGCCGCGTACAACGCTGGCTATTTTCAGCCGGACCGAGTTCGAACCTATGTCAACCGCGGCGAATGTTGGCATGTAAAGTTAGACACAAAAAGTATCAGTTACCAAAGCATCATTTACAAGGGCCAAGCCCCTTTCTCCAGCCTGGCGGATTCAACATCCATTCACACCAGGTTCACGGACTTGTAATGGAACTGTGTCTGGGGAATGCTCTCCGGCTGGGTGTCGTCTCAGTTTGACAAGTTTTGAACTGCTATATTCGGGGGATGCTGTCGGCTGCCAGAGCAGGATTGACGACTACCGGTGAGGGGAGCAGCGATGGCCGTTTCCAGCGCCACACTTCCTTCTGGCTGTGGACAATCGTTGCTCTGGGCCTGGTTCTCCGGCTGGTTGCACTGGGTTACAAAAGCTTCTGGATCGACGAGATCGCCAGCGTTGTCATTGCCCAGAAACCCGGCTCCGAGTTCTGGCACTTCCTCTGGCACGACGAAGGCAACATGGCGATGTACTACGTCTTGCTGCGGCCGTGGCTGCACTTCGGACATAGCGAGGCAATTCTTCGTCTGCTTTCGGTTGTTCCAGGCGTCCTCACGATTCCGTTGTTCTACCTGCTTGGCAAACGCCTGTTCGGACGCAGTCTGGGAATGTTGGCTGCGGCGTTGTTTGCGCTGAATCCCTGTGCCATCGCCTGCTCGCAGGAGGCCCGCGCCTACAGCTTCCTGGTGCTGGCGGTCGTCGCCTCTACCTACCTCTTCGTTCGCCTGACGGAAGGGCCTGGCTACTGGTTTGCCGTCGCCTATGGAGTCATTGCCGGGATCACTTGCTACTTCCACTATTTCGGATTGCTGGTTCCGGCTGCGCATGTCATCTCGCTGATGGCAATGCCGCGCGCCGGTCGAGGATGGAAGCAGTACACGGTTGCCGGCGTAATTTTGGTGATCTTCGCGACACCCGTTCTTTGGATGATTCACGCCCAGGACATAGGCCACCTTGCGTGGGTACAGTCAACATCGCTGCTGGAGTTCTATCACCTCGGAGTGTTCCTCGCCGCCGATGGTGGCAAGGCTGTAGGCGCTGTGTTGCTTGCCGTCGATCTACTGTTGGTAGGCCTGTTCCTGGCAAAGATCAGAGCCGTTTGGGGGGAGCGCGACAACGATTTGCAGCGATGGCATTACGCCCTGGTGGCGAGCTCTTTCTTCACTCCGATTCTAATCGTGCTGGCCGTCTCGATCGTCAGACCGGCGTTTTATCATCGCTTCCTCATCATCTGCTTGCCGTCGTGGGTAATGATGATTGCAGTGGGCTTGCTGCAAATTCGTTATCGTCTGCTGCGAATTTCTGCAATCGCATGCGTGTGCATCCTGTCCTTCGTGGGCAGTGTCATCCTATATAAGCGAGTGGTGGAAGATTGGCGTGGCGTAGTCACCTATCTGATCGCCAATGCGCACCCGGAAGATCGTGTGTTGTACTACCAACCACTCGGCGCTTTTGCCGCCGAGAACTATTGGAATTGGCTGCCCGGAGGGAGCGCGCCGCGTCCGAAAGAAGTCGATGCAAGCTCTTCGGGTGGTGACTGGGAGCAGCAGATAGACGAAGCTCCTCGCGTATGGCTGGTGCTCTATCGGGCCAAAATTGATGATTCCGAGTCGCTCGCGATCGAGCAGGAGTTGAAGAGGAAGTACGGCGCGAGTGAACTGACCTTCTATCGCGGTGTGACCATAATCGCGTACGATGCCCGGCGATGAGCGGCTTCTCGCGAGATTAGTCCTGCTGGATTTAACGGATCCGTACGTTACTTCGGCTTTCGCAGCGTAAACAGGATAAACGTGTACTCGAGTCCGAATTGTTCCCAACGGATCGGTTTCTCTTCACCCTCCAGATCGACTTCGCCGGTGAGCTCGAATCCGGCCGATTTGGCCAACGCAAGAGCAGCTTCGATCTCAGGCTTCGAGAAAATCCTGATCGGTGTGCCATGCGCGAATTGTCCGTGGGTATCGATGGGAGTGGGATAGTAATCCGTCGAAGTGATCAGCACTCCACCCGGCGTGAGCAATCGATACTGCTCACGAAAATACTCGTTTAGCGGCACCCCGTGTTCAATCACGCTGAGACACGCGATCGCGTCGAAGAATCCATCGGCGAACGGAGCCCGCGTCAAATCTCCGGGAATGTAGCGGATGGGGCCGCGCCGGACGGGATCGGTGAAGCTGAGATTGATGCCATAGAGCTCGCGATATCCGTAGAGAAACAGCGCCGGCAACACATTGCTATAGATCTCCGCGCCGGCGTCGAGTATCCGCGCCGAGCGATCGGTATTGGCGAGAATGGTAGACACAGCGGCCAGGTGGTCCCAGTTCTTTTCTTCTCCCCGATGCAGAGGAACATGAAGCCTCTTGCCATGCTGAGTCGCCGCATGGCGCTCCGCGTTACTCTTCAAGATGCCGTTCGCGATGTGGGGTCCCGGAACTTCGGAGAGTTGGCCTGCTCCGAACTTGGCTTTCAAGTAGAACCGGTACAAAGCGTCTGGCCGCAGTAGCAATGATTTGATCCGGCGAAGGAATCGGCGCGGCGCGGGAACTTTGGCCGCTGAGATTTCTTGTGCGGTTGTTGTCGACTCAGTCAAACAAGCAAGATATCTGTACTCAGTACACTCACGCAACCTGCCGGCTCAAGAAACCACACCATTTGGAGCGCCGCAGCAATGTCTCTTGCCAGAGTTGAAGTATTCTTGTTAGTGGCGGTCTTTTAGGCCACTCTCAATGCGGTTGCAGAACCAGCATTTCGCCCGAGCATCCAATAGCTACATGGCCGAACAATCTCAACATCCTGAGCATGAATCTATGTCCTCCGTTCTGAAGGAGGAACGGCAGGAGTTCGCCCGGCCTGCCTCTCGCGATTCGCGCCTGGCGCTGGCAGTGCGCGCCCTTCGCCATCGTAACTTCCAGTTGTTCTTTGCCGGCCAACTTATCTCGTTGATCGGAACTTGGATGCAGACAGTTGCCCAGTCGTGGCTGGTGTATCGGCTGACCGGTTCCGCGTTGCTCCTGGGCGCGGTGGGCTTTGCCAGCCAGATTCCAGTCTTCATCATGGCTCCCATTGGCGGCATCGTTGCCGATCGTCACAATCGGCGGCGTGTGGTGATCGGCACGCAGATTTCCTCCATGATTCTGGCGGCGATTCTTGCCGCGCTGACGCTGTCGCATCGCATCCAGGTCTGGCAAATCATGGTGCTTGCGGCTGGTCTGGGCGTAGTCAACGCCTTCGACATACCCGCCCGGCAGGCGTTTCTGATCGATATGGTCGGCCGCGAAGACCTGATGAACGCAATCGCATTGAATTCTTCCATGTTCAATGGCGCACGCATCATCGGTCCGGCGGTCGCAGGCATACTGGTCGCCTCGATTGGTGAAGGCTGGTGTTTCTTCGCCAACGCGGTCAGCTACATTGCGGTTATCGTGGGACTGCTGCTGATGCGCATCGAGCGTCCGGCAAAGCTGGCGACCCAGGGCTCGCCGCTGGAGAACATCATCGAAGGCTTTGCGTTCGCCCGAAATACCGGCCCTATTCGCGCGATCCTGCTACTGCTGGGCTTGGTCAGTTTTGTCGGGATGCCGTACGCCGTGTTGATGCCGGTCTTCGCTGACCAGATTTTGCACGGAGGCGCAAGAGGTCTGGGCATTCTGATGGGCGCGACTGGCGTGGGAGCCCTGCTGGGAGCGGCCAGTCTCGCCGCGCGGGTTGGCGTAAAAGGACTCGGCAAATTAATTGCCTTCTGTTCCGGTGGTTTCGGCGTCAGCTTGATTCTGTTTGCATTCTCCAGAATTTTTTGGCTGTCGACCGTGTTTCTGTTGCCCGTCGGCTTCTTCATGATGGTGCAGATGGCAGCTTCCAATACGCTCATTCAGTCCATGGTGCCCGACCGTCTTCGCGGACGAGTGTTGGCGGTGTATTCCATGATGTTCATGGGAATGGCTCCTTTCGGGGCGCTCACAGCCGGAGCGTTGGCTCACCATTTAGGCGCTCCCTGGACCGTCGCTCTAGGCGGAGTCGCTTGTATCGGAGGAGCGATCCTGTTCGGATTGAACATGCCCAACATTCGCCGCGAGGCGCGCGAGTTGGTGCTGGCGCAAGGGATGTCCGGCGGCGCTCCTGCCGAGGAGATTACCAGCCGGGGTTTGTCTTAGCGATGCGCTATCGATTTTCCCGCCGTCGACAAATGTCGATTTCATTCCACCAGACCAGCGCGAGTCCTAGTGCTGAGTTGTTGCTGCCGGTTTGCGCACTGTGCCGCTGGTAACGCCCAGGCGGCGTAGCCGGTCACGCGCCTGCGAGGCTTCTATAGAACGAGGATAGCGTGCGATCAGGCTATTCAATTCGCGAACTCCGGCATCCCGCTGGCCAAGTTCCAACAGCGCGTAACCTTTCTTGAGTTGTGCCGCTGCAGCCTTGCTCCCGCCGGGATATTGTTCCAGCACTTTGTCGTAATCCTTGACCGCCGCTTCAAAGTTTCCCTGCCGGTACTCGATGTCCGCCAGATAGAACTGAGCGTTGCCTGCCAGGTCGGTACTCGCGTAGTACTTCAGGTAATCGCCGAACTCCTGCGACGACAGGTCATACTTGCCGGAGTTGTAGTCGCGAAGGGCGTTGTTGTAGAGCGCGTCGGCCGGAGGTGCCACGGAGCCCGCATCGCCTCCAGGTGCTCCGGTTGCCGGAGGGGCGACACTCGGCGCCGCCGTCATTCCGGGCTGCCCGGCAGCCAGATTCTGTCCTCCTCCCTGCATTTCGTCGAGCTGCTTGCTGACCTTTGCCAGTCGCGACTTCAACTCGTCCACTGAATCGTGCAGCGATTGGACTTGCCCGGAAAGCTGATCGAGCTTGCCACCATTCTCCGAGGTGAGACCTTGCATTTTGTTTTGCAGGTCGTTAACTGTGGCATTCATTTTATTGACGCTGTCGGCGCTCTGCTCGACCAGGTTTTTCATCACCCCCATGTTCATGTCAATAGATTGCTGCATGCGAGCGACCTGGTCCTGCAAAGCCTGAACTTGGGTCTGCAGTTGCACCATCTCTTTGCTCACTGCGAAAGCAGGAACTCCCGTCGCCAGAAAAATCGCCATTGCCAGCCAAACTAGTTTTTTGCGCAGTTGCATAAGTCCTATTCCCTATGGAGATTCCATTTTCGAAGAGACCATCGTACGCCAATGTCATCGCTGGCGAATAAGGAAGACGGGGCGGCGGCAGACCAATTTGCCGCCGTCCTCTTTCCCAAGCACACTTATCGCTGATACACGAAATGTGCCCGCCGGTTCTGCGCCCAGCACGATTCATTGCTCTCCGTGCAGAACGGCTTTTCCTTGCCATAGCTGATGGTGCGAATACGATCGGCGGAGATGCCGAGCGAGATCAGCGCCTGCTTGGTCGAGTTGGCACGGTTGTCGCCCAATGCGAGGTTGTACTCGGTAGAGCCACGCTCGTCACAGTGCCCCTCGATGGTGAACTTCATATTGGGATGCTGTTGCAGGAAACGCGCATCCGCCGATAACACCTGCTGATACTGCTGAGTGACATCGTAGCTGTCGTAATCGAAGAACACGTCTTTCATGTTCTGCGCGAACAACTGAGCCTGAGTCTCATCGGAGGTCGTAGTCGTCGTAGTCGTTATCGAAGTCTGGTTAACCGTGACGCGCGCTGTAGCCTCCTGCGTACCTGAATCGTTTTTCGCGATCAGGCGATAGGTCGTCGATTCGGTTGGTGTGACCGAGCGCGAACCGCTGGGATCGACCGTGCCAAGCTGATCGATGGAGACGCTGGTGGCGAAGTCAGTCTTCCAGATCAGCGTGGTGGACTGGCCAGCGTTAATTGTATTGGGATTGGCCGTCAATGAGGCAGTAGGCGCCGGCGCGGGCGGCGGTGGTGGCGGC
The DNA here is from genome assembly GCA_963833305.1 of uncultured Acidobacteriaceae bacterium. GTDB lineage: Bacteria > Acidobacteriota > Terriglobia > Terriglobales > Acidobacteriaceae > Bog-257. The sequence goes on from CAWHXN010000013.1 coordinate 145,896, forward strand.
GGTGGCGGCGCTGCCTTCTTCTTGCCGCAGGCACTCACGGCCAGAACGACGGCGAGTGCGACGACAACCTTCATCCATTGACTCCTGGTAAGCTTCAACTCTTCCTCCATGCGCGAGAGCACTCGCATCAGTTAATGGCAGGGCCGAAGTGTGCTCCTTCTGTCGCCCGCAGGATTGCAAAAATCCTTCACATTACTTGAAACTCCAATTCGGCTGCGAATTTTCTCCCGTAGTGGTCAACTGCCGTGTCTCGGTGCCGTCGGCCAGCATGGTCCAGATCTGCGTTTTGCCGGTGCGGTTCGACTGAAACACAATGTGCCTTCCGTCAGGCGACCATGATGGAAAATCGTTGCGCCCGCCATCGTGCGTCAGCTGCACCCACTGGCGGCTGGCGAGGTCCATTACGTAGATATCGCTGGCGCCAGGCGCTCCCGGGCCGTAGTGCCGCACCCAGGCGAAGGCGAGAAATTGTCCATTCGGAGACCAGGAAGGCGATACGGCGTATCCCTGATCGGTGGCACGCACAACATTCGTACCGTCAGATGCCATGGTGTAAATCTGCGGCAGTCCAGTGCGGCCGCTCACCCAGGCTATCTGCGCGTTAGTCTTGGGATTCCAAGTCGGCGAAACGTCAGGTCCTTTGCTTTCGGTAAGGCGCCGGGCGTTGCCGCCTGACGAGCTGACGGTATAAATCTCGGTATTGCCGCTGCGGGAAGATGAGAACGCGATGTTTTGTCCGTCTGAGGACCACGACGGCGAGTAGTTGTCGCCGCCGAAGTGAGTGAAGTTAACCAGCCGCCCGAGTTCAAGCGAGTACATCAAAATCTGCCACCCCTCCTTGGTGACGCCGGAAAAGGCTACGCGCGAGCCGTCAGGCGAAACGTGAGGAGACAGCGCGATGTCACCTAAATGCGTAAGCTGCTTCTGGTTGGCGCCGTCGTAGTCCATCTGCCAGATCTCTTTGGCTCCGCCACGGCCGCTGACGTAAAAAAGCTTGGTTTCGGCGATGCCATGGATGCCGCCGCCTAAACGGAAGATGATCTCATCGGCAAATCGATGCGCAATCAGTCGAGCGTTGGCGTCGTTGGCCTGTTCGCGATACTGCTTCCCCAGCACCTGGGGCGATTGCGGATTCTTGGTGTCGTAGAGCCATCCCTGCACACTGAGAGACCCAGCTTGGACACCAAGGTTGCCAAAGGCGAGCATATTGGCATTGGGCGGAGGGCTACCCCATTCCGCCAGGTGCACCTCTTGCGGAGCACCCGGTATGGAGAGCGGATAGAAGCTCCTTGAGACCATGTCGAAAATTCCGGCCGACTGCAAGTCATTCGACAAGGTGGTATTGAAGGTCATCGCCAGGTTTTGCGTGCCGCTGTCGCTTGTGACCATTTTGAAGTCTGGAGCGGCCAGGCGAATCTTCTCTACCCCCAGCCCGGTACCGGTGCGAATCCAGTCCTGAGCCGACATATATGCCGTGGCGAAAATGACGAACAGCGCTAACAGAATTGCCGAATATCGTTTCATGCTCCGCAAGTTCCCCAAAGGTCAGGTTAAGTTCCACGCGATGCACACTCAAAGTGTGCGACAGCCCTACCGCCGGTAATCGAACCAAAACTCTACGGCCACATACCGTCCCGCGTACTCCGGCGGCAGGGGCCCAAATGTATCGATTCTTTGCAACGCCCGCATCGCGGAAAGATCGAGCGACGGAATTCCGCTCGACTGCTCTACGCGAATGTTCTCGGGCTGACCCCCGCGCGAAATTTCAAAATAGATGTAAACCCGGCGCGCCGTGTCGATGTTGGGATCGATTTCGTATTTCAGCCAGTTCTCCGAAACTTTGCGACGCACCCCGTCGACATACCAGCCAAAGCGGCTGCCAAAATCTCCGGTGCCACCGGTAAAGCTCAGGCCGCCCTTGGTGCTTCCTGAGGTGAACGAACCGTAAGGCCCGCTGACCGGACCGCCTTCGCCAAACGGAATTTTATTCTCCTCGACTTTTGCGACTTCTTTTGGCGGCGGTTTCTTCTGCGCGGTCTCGTGAGGTCCCACACGTTTGGCATTGCGCTCCGGGATCGGAATAGCCTTTGGTTCTTCCTTCGGAGTTTCCTTAGGTTGCGACTGAGCCAAACCCTTAGATTCGTTGGCCAGCACGTTCTGCTTCTGCACCGGAGGAGTGGGCAAAGGAATTGTACTGACCAGAGTTGCACTCATCGCGCCGCCACCTCCAGCGGTTCCACCCCAACTCTCGCCCCGCCCGCTGGGAATCAAATAACCGAAGAGCGCCAAAGCGAACAATCCGGCATGCAGCGCCACCGAGCCGATGAAGGGCCCGCGAACATTGCCCTCAGTCGGAAAGATGTCAAGGTCGGCTGCCATTCTTCTCCAGCGGTTGGGTCACGATGCTTACGTTAGTGATGCCGGCTTGCTTTACCGCATCCATCACAGTGGCAAACGCGCCGAAGGGAACATTCTCGTCGGCGCGTACAAAAACTGATTGGCCCTCGGGATCACGAATCTTATCGTGTAGCCGCGCGCCAATCTGATTGATGTTAATGGGATCGTTGTTCAGAAAAACGCGCTGCTGGCGGTCGATGGTAATCACCAACCGCTCTTCGGTGATCTCCTTGACGGTCTTGGTATGTGGAATTGCTACCTCGATCCCCGACTGCAAAACCGGGGCCGTCACCATGAAGATGATCAGCAGCACCAGCACCACGTCGACCAGAGGCGTGACGTTGATGTCGGAAAGCGACGACTGCGTGCGTCCTTGTGAGTTGGTAAACGCCATTAACGCCGCTCCACGCTCTCAGGAGTACGCACCGCTCCAGCCTGGGCGCGCTCGACCTCGTTGAACAGCTCGAGACCGAAGTCGTCCATGCGAGCGCCGAACTCGCGAATGTACTGGGTAAACATGTTGTAAGCGATGACGGCAGGTATCGCAGCGAAAAGTCCGGCGGCAGTGGTGATCAGCGCCTCCGAAACTCCCGGCGCAACCGCGCGCAACGTCGCCGCGCCGGCGGTGCCGAGGCCATGGAAGGCGTCGATAATGCCCCACACGGTTCCGAACAATCCGATGAACGGCGTGACCGCGCCCGTCGTGGCCAGCCAGGGCAGGCGGCTTTCCAGGCGCGACAATTCTTCGGAAGAAGCAATCTGAGTGGCGCGCTGCAACGCTGACATACGAATGGGGTAGGACGCTTGCTTGCGCAGTTCGTCATACGCCCCTTCGAAGACCGCAACCAGCGGGCTGGGCTTGAACTGTTCGGCTACGGCGGCGACGTCTTGCAGGCGCTCGGACTTACGGAACGCCCGCATGAAGCGATTGCTCTGCACTCGCGCGCGCCGGAACAGTCCCCACTTGGAGAAGATGATAGCCCAAGAGGCGACGCTGAAGAATAGAAGGATGACGAGGACAGTTTTGGCGACGAGACCGCTGGTTTCAATCAGACCTGAGATTTCACCGCCGATGGCCGAAGCGAGCACGCAATAGCACACAGTCATGAGACAGAACAGGCTCAACTTTCGTTACTCTCGATTATAAGCATTTGACGGGTTAGAAGCAGGATTGCGCCAAGAGGTGCCTGTGGAGTTAATGAGGTGCCTGTGGAGTAAATGAAGAAGCCGTCAGCCATCAGCGAGTGCGGGTGCCCCGGGTCTCGCGGTTTTCGAGACCCGGGTGAGTACGACTCAGGATTGTGACAAATTGTCGGCTCCTGAACTTTAGCTCTAGCACCCTCTACTAGTTGACCCAGACCATTCCGATCCCGTGGTAGCCAAGCGATCGATAACGGAATCCCAGGTCTCGAACATCGCGAGACCTGGGGCATCCTGCTTCGGCGCCTATTCCCTCGGTACGTTGGCCGTCTCTACTTCGCGAAGCCGGTGACACCGCAGGTCATCGAGACTAGAGTTGTGATGTAATCTCAAACTGAAAGCTGACGGCTGAAGGCTGACAGCCCCGAGACCTCCCGTGCTGCTGGAACTGCGAGTCGAAAACTACGCGGTCATTGACAACGTTGCCGTCGAGTTCGCCCCCGGTCTCAACCTGCTGACCGGCGAAACGGGTGCCGGAAAATCAATTCTCATCGATGCGCTCGCATTGTTGCTCGGCGATAAAGCCTCCAGCGACGCAGTCCGCCATGGCACTGAGAAAGCGACGGTCTCGGCGGTCTTCGACGCCGACTCGCGCGCCGTCAGCGAGATTCTGGAAGCCAACGGCATTGACGCCGAGGAAGGCCAGGTCATCTTGCGCCGTGAGATTGCGGCCGGCGGCAAGGGCCGCGTCTTCATCAACAACCAGCCCGCGACGGTTGCGGTCCTCAAGCAGATGGCGTCTCACCTGGCGGTGATTCATGCGCAGAATGAAGCGGTGCTGGGGTTCGATGCCGGATCGCGGCTGGCGCTGCTCGACAGCTTTGCCGGCGTCGACGATGCGGCCGTTGCGAAAACCTTCGACGAATGGAGTCAGGTGCGGCATCGCATTGCCGACCTAGAGCGCGATGAACATGATCGTCTGCGGTTGCTCGATTTGTGGAGCTATCAGCGCAAGGAGATTGGCGACGCCAGTTTGCGGCCGGAGGAAGATACCAAGCTCGAAGCCGAAAAGCGCGTACTGGCAAACGCGGAGCGGGTTCGTACGGCCGCGATGTCGGCCTACGACGCGCTCTACGACAGCAACACGTCGGCCGCAGCCTCGATTCGTGCGGGGGCGCGCCAGATCGAAGAATTGTCGCGCTTCGACGAGCAGTTTCGCGATGCTGTCCCAGAGCTTGAGTCGGCGCGCATTACCATCGAAGACATCGCTGCCAGGTTACGCGATTATGGCGAAGGGATCGACGCTTCGCCCGAGCGGCTGGCTGAAGTGGAAGACCGGCTGGCGGCGCTGGACCGGCTAAAGCGCAAGTATGGTCCCAAGCTCGAAGATGTCATTGCCCTCGGTGACGACCTCGCGCACAAACTGAACCAGCTGGGGAACAAAGACGAGGTCCTGCGCAAGCTTCGGTTCGAACTGGCTCAAGCGGCAGAGCAATACCTTGAAGCAGCGCGCGGGCTCTCGCGGAAGCGCTATGAAGCGGCGCGGAAGTTGGAAAAGCTGGTGGAAAGCGAAGTCAACGAGCTGGCGATGAAGGCGCGCTTCAAGGTTGAAGTCAGCGGCTCGGACGAGGAAGGGAGCTGGACCGCCCGCGGCTTCGACCAGGTGCAATATCTGATTTCGGCCAATCCCGGCGAGCCGCTGGGTCCGGTGGATGAGATTGCCTCAGGCGGCGAACTGTCGCGCGTGATGCTGGCGCTGAAAACGGTCGTAGAAAGCGGCCAGACCAAGCGCAGTGGCCGAAACGGTGCCCGTGGCGATGCGACCCAGAGGACGCTAGTCTTCGACGAAATCGACAGCGGCATTGGCGGCCGCGCCGCCGAAGCCGTCGGTAAGAAGTTGAAACAGTTGTCGCGAACCAAGCAAGTGCTCTGCATCACCCACCTGCCGCAGATTGCATCGTTCGCCGATCAGCATTACCTGATCGAGAAGCGCGAGTCTGGCGGGAGGACGAAAACTTCTGTGCGGCCACTCGACGCCGGCGAGCGCACCCGGGAAATCGCCCGCATGATGAGCGGCGCGAAGCTGACGGACACGTCACTCAAACATGCAGAGCAAATGCTGAAGGAGAACCAGTAGCCAATTGTCATCGGAGACACGACGCGGTTTAGCCGCCCGGTTCGAAGAACCCTGCCCGGTTACCGAATCGCGCCTTCTTTCCCCGCGATCCTGCGCAGTAATCCAATCTGGCCGTTGTGATAGCTCTCGTGGTAGTGGAGACGGCCGAACGCCTCGACAATCGATCCGGTCAGCGGCGGCCGATTGTAGGGCTCGGGCACGGAGCGAGCCATGGCTTCGTCGGACATGGCGGCCAGCCCGGGAATCAGTTGCTGCTGGGAGTCGGCCAGCAGTCCGCGGAGCGTTGCCAAATCGAGCAAGCCGTCGACCCCGCCGGATGAGCTTCCGCGCTTGTAGGGTTCGGCTTGCGCTCCGGTGAGAACAGGCGTCCCGCCGGTCAGGGTGAGCAGTAAACCCCGGGCGTTGACGACGTGTCCCAAGACCCAGTTCAGGCAGTTGCCCGAAGGCGGTAAGACCACGCTTTCGGCGTGGCTCAGTCCGTCCAGGTTGCGGTTGATGGCTCCGTAACTGAATTCATACATCTTCACCAGATCGGTGCTAGTCATGATTGCGCTCGCCTTAGATAAAGTGAAACTCGCAGAAATTGTACAGGCCGGATTTTGCGATGTCGCTGGAATTGGGAGAGGTACCGCGAGGAAATGCCACGCATTGCATGCTGCGGACATCTAACTCAAAAGGCAGAGCCTGTCGCTCGGATTGAAGCCTTCGGCCGTGGCGGCATTTCAGATCGGGACTGCAGTGGAAGTCCTTCACCCACAATGCTTTTCCGGCCGGATTTGGGGGTCGCCATTAGCTGCTCGATTTACCCCGCAGGGTGCGTAATTGCGCCGCTTGGGCCCGTTACGTTGGTGGTTACCGCACTGCTACAATAGAGTAATCGTGGGGAAACTTGGCTTTGAAATCGTATACTGAACAGGACGGCATGAGTCAGACTGACGCGAAAACCTTACTTTTGTTGAAGCCGCGGGGCTTTTGCGCCGGAGTTGTGCGCGCCATCGATATTGTCCGCATCGCCCTTGAAACCTTCGGCGCGCCCATCTACGTGCGCAAGGAGATCGTCCACAACCGTTATGTGGTTGACGAGCTTACGGCCAAGGGCGCCATTTTTGTCGACAGCGTGCAGGAAGTTCCGGCCGGCGAGCGCGTAATCTACAGCGCCCACGGAGTTGCTCCGGAAGTTCGGCAGGAAAGCAAGCTGCGCGAATTGCGCGTCATTGATGCGACCTGTCCCCTCGTAACCAAAGTTCACGTCGAGGCGGTGAAGTTCGCCCGCGAAGGGTATTCGCTCATCCTCATCGGACACCGCGACCATGACGAAGTCATCGGCACGTTAGGCGAGGCTCCGCTGGTGACCCAGGTTGTGGACGCTCCAGAAGACGTGGATAACCTGCACGTCGCCGATCCTGATCGCGTCGCCTATCTGACCCAAACCACATTGAGCCTGGATGAAACCACGCACGTAATCGAGGCTTTGCGGAAGCGTTTTCCCAACATCAAGGGACCTCACGCGCAGGATATTTGTTATGCCACCGAAAATCGCCAGACGGCGGTGAAAGATGTCGCTGCCGATTGCGACCTGCTACTGGTGGTCGGCTCCGACAATAGTTCGAATTCGAACCGACTGGTCGAAGTCGCGCGTAATCTCGGCACCAACTCTCATCTCATCGAGAACTATCGTTCCATCAGGCCGGAGTGGTTGCAGAACGTAACTACCGTGGGTCTTACCGCAGGAGCTTCCGCGCCCGAGATTCTGGTGCAGGAGGCGGTAACTTTCCTGGAGGAGCAGGGTTTCACCAACATGCGCGAGATTGAAGTGATGCCCGAGCATGTACGCTTTGGATTACCGCCCGAGATCGTAGAGGCAATTGGCGCTGCGCCTGCGTTGTCTCCGGGGTCCCCGGCGCGCGTCGATTTTGCGCGCGATGGGGTGTAGGTGGCGGGAGTAAAAGAAGCAATGGCAGATCCTTCGAATCCAGCCGAAGTACGTTTCGGCAAGATTGACGACATCAAAAGCCGGGTAGCCGCAGCAGTCGACGCTTCGCGTCGATTCTTGTTCAGCATCCAGGACCGCGAAGACGGCTTCTGGTGCGGTGAACTGGGTGCCGACACGACCCTGGTTTCCGACTACATCCTATTGCATCGGCTGCTGGGCACCGAGAGTGCGGTGCGCACCGAAAAGTGCGCGGTCGAGATTCTCAATCGGCAGAACCCCGATGGCGGCTGGCCGATTTATAACGATGGCCCTTCGAACGTCAGCGCCTCGGTGAAAGCATACTTCGCGCTCAAGATGGCGGGCTACAGCCCCGATCATCCACAACTCCGGAAGGCTCGCGAGCGTATTCTCGCCCTTGGCGGGGTGACTGCGGTTAACACCTTCACTAAAATTTACCTCTGCTTCCTTGGCCAGTACGATTACGACGCGGTACCGGCGATTCCGCCCGAGATCGTGCTGTTTCCCAAGTGGTTCTGGTTCAATATCTACGAAATTTCTTCTTGGTCCCGCGCCATCCTGGTGCCGTTGTCGATTGCTTACGCCAAGAAGCCATTCAAGAAAATTCCCGACGAGCAAGGCATTGACGAGCTTTTTGTCGGCGGACGCTCGAAGAGTCAGTTGAGGCTGCGTTGGGCGAAGAAACTGATCGGTTGGCGCAATTTCTTTCTCCTGCTCGACCGAATGATTCACTTCTTTGAGCGGGTGCATGTTCGTCCCCTGCGTTCGCGGGCGCTTAAAGTCGCAGAGAAGTGGATGCTGGAGCGCCTGGAGATGAGCGATGGTCTGGGCGCAATTTATCCCGGCATCATGAATTCCATCATCGCCCTGCGCTGCCTGGGCTACTCGCTCGACGATCCGCAGGTGATCCGGGCGATGGACGAGTTCGAGAAACTTGGTATCGAGGAAGAGACCACGTTTCGCATGCAGCCTTGCATGTCGCCAGTGTGGGACACTGCCTACGCAGTCTTCGCGCTGGCCGAGAGTGGAGTTCCGGCCAACGATCCTCGCCTGGTTCAGCCTTGCGAATGGATGCTGAAGAAGCAGGTAACACGCAAGGGTGACTGGTGCGTGAAGAATTCCAAAGCTGCGCCCGCGGGCTGGTACTTCGAGTTCAACAACGAGTTTTATCCCGACGTGGATGACAGCGCACAAGTTCTGCTGGCGCTGAGCCGGGTGAAGACAAGCAACGAGAGTTATCACGACAAGTCGGTGCAGCGCGCGCTGGACTGGATTCTGTCGATGCAGTGCAAGAACGGTGGCTGGGCCTCGTTCGACAAAGACAACGACCGCATGGTCTTCCAGCACATTCCCTTTGCCGATCACAATGCCATGCTCGATCCGCCGACGGTCGACATTACCGGCCGCGTGCTGGAATGCCTGGCCAGCTATGGCTACTCGCTAAAGGACGAACCCGTGCGCCGCGCCGTGCAGTTCATCAGAAGCGAACAGCAGTCGGATGGCTCCTGGTTCGGGCGCTGGGGCGTGAATTATATCTACGGGACCATGCTGGTGCTGCGCGGACTGGAAGCGGTGGGCGTGGATTATCTCGAACCCTGGGTGCTGCAGGCAGTCGAATGGCTGCGCATGATGCAAAATCCCGACGGCGGTTGGGGCGAAACTTGTGGCTCCTACGACGACGCCAACACCAAGGGAGTGGGCCCGAGCACGGCTTCGCAGACGGCGTGGGCCGTTATGGGATTGCTCGCGGCCAATGACACCCGCAATGATTCGCTGCAGCACGGCATCGCGTATCTGCTGAAGACGCAGCGGCGCGATGGTTCGTGGGATGAATCGCTCTATACGGGAACGGGTTTTCCGCGCGTGTTTTACCTGATGTACTACATGTACCGGCAGTACTTCCCGCTGCTGGCGCTGACTGCCTACGCAAAGGCTACGGCGTCGTCAGAGGAAGAGCGGATGCGCGTCGTTCGCCGCAGGCAGTAGGACCAGTTGCCAGTCGTCGGTTTTCAGCTGTTGAGCTGTATACGTACCATCTGGTCTTGCCCATCAAAGTGTCCTTGCGGCGACTGCACCGACAACTTGCGACTGACAACCAATCGATGAAATGTTTTGTCACAGGCGCTACCGGGTTTCTGGGAAGCCATGTTGCCCGGCAACTGTTAGCCAAGGGGGCCGACCTCCGCTTGCTTCTGCGCCCCACGAGCCGGACTGACAACCTGGTTGACATCCCAGCCGAACGCGTTGTCGGCGATCTTAGGGACATCGATTCGTTAAGAAAAGGAATGGCGGGATGTGAGTTCGTGTTTCACGTAGCTGCCGACTACAGGCTGTGGTCGCGCAACGGCCAGGAACTTTACGACTCGAATGTCGAAGGGACTCGGAACATCCTGCACGCGGCGAGAGATTCAGGCGTGCGACGGGTTATTTATACCAGCAGCGTTGCCACCATGGGTTTCGGCAACAATGGGCGGCTCACAGATGAGAAGTCTCCGGTTACGCTATCGAACATGATCGGAGACTACAAACGCAGCAAATTCATGGCCGAGCAGTTCGTTATCGAAGCCGGGCGCAGCGGCCAAGACGTAGTGATGGTGAATCCCACGACGCCGGTGGGCGAACGTGACATCAAGCCAACCCCGAGCGGACAAATCGTGGTGGATTTTTTGCGGCGAAAGTTTCCAGCGTATGTCGATACGGGCTTGAACTTAGTCGACGTTGCAGATTGCGCTAAAGGTCACCTGCTGGCTATGGAAAAGGCGCAGCCGGGCGAGCGCTATATTCTCGGAGGTGAGAATCTGACGCTGAAACAGATCCTCGACAAGCTGGGAGCCATGACAGGTTTGCCTTCACCCAGAATAAGGCTGCCGTACGCTGTTGCACTGGCGACCGGCGTCGTCGATACGTTGTTTACCGGCACGATTCTGAGGCGTGAACCTCGAGTAACGATCGATGCAGTCCGCATGGGACGAAAGAAAATGTTTGTGACCAGCGCCAAGGCCGAGCGCGAACTGGGATGGAATCCGCGCCCGGTGGATGGAGCTTTACGGCGCGCCGTCGAGTGGTTCAAGGCCAACGGCTATGCCGCATAAGCGCATAGCGATCGTGGTTGCGATGCCGATGGAACTGGCGCCGTTGTTGGGCAAGAACCAATCGCAACAGGTGGACGGCGTGGATCTGTTCGAATTGCTAGACGCTATTGTTGTGGTGGGCGGTATCGGCAAGCAGCGCGCTCGTCACGCAGCAGAAGTGGTAATTGAGTATGCGTGGCCAAGCCTGTTGGTGTCGGCGGGGCTGGCGGGCGCGATTTCACCCCAGCTGAAAGTGGGAGATGTCGGCCGGATCCGTGAAGTAGTGGATGTTGCTACCGGCGAGCGTTATCCTGCTAAGGGCTGCGATTGGGTGCTGGCGACTGCGCAGGACGTCAGCGACGCGGAGGAGAAGCAAGACCTGCTGACCAGGTATGGAGCCGACGTAGTGGATATGGAAGGCGCGGCCGAGGCCCAGGTCGCGAAGGAGCGAGGGATTGAATTCGCTGCCGTGAAGGCAATCTCCGATGATGCTACCTTCGCGATGCCGCCGCTCAACCGGTTCATTGACGGGAACGGACGGTTTGATACCCGCCGATTTTTGGGCTACATAGCGCTTCATCCCAAGTGGTGGGCTACGCTGGGAAAGATACGGAAAAACAGCAAGATCGCCTCTGCGAACCTGTGTCAAGCCTTGGAACATCTAATTGAAAGTAATAGCGAGTAGTCAGGAATAAACTGGCAACTGAGGGTTTTGCAGTTGATTACCGATATGTCGGTCGCGGCACAGCTCGGCGGCAACATTGAGCAGCAAGCGCTGCCCTCAACCATGCGGGCGGTGGTGTACCGCGGTATCGACGACGTCCGGTTAGAGACAGTTCCGGTGCCGAAAATAGGCCCAGGCGAGATCCTGATCAAGGTACACACCTGTGGTATCTGCGGCACGGATCTGAAGAAGATTGCCAGTGGCTCGCACTCGGCGCCCCGCATCTTCGGACATGAAACCGCAGGCATGGTGGCCGCTGTTGGTAGCGATGTTGCAAATTTCCAGGTCGGTGACCGGGTGATGGTCTTTCATCACATCCCGTGCGGCGATTGTTATTACTGCAACCACAAAGTTTTCGCCCAATGTCCTACCTATAAGAAGGTCGGAGCGACGGCCGGGTATGAGGCTAGCGGCGGCGGCTTTTCGCAGTTCGTCAGGGTCATGAACTGGATCGTCCAAAAGGGCGTTATCCGCATTCCGGACGGAGTATCGTATGAGCAAGCTTCGTTCATCGAACCTGTAAATACTTGCCTGAAAGGCATTGAAACACTGGAACTTAACGCCGGGGAGACGGTTCTTGTAATGGGCCAGGGCCCAATCGGCATCATCCTCGGTGTTCTAGCGGCACGAAAGGGAGCGCGGGTAATAACTTCCGATTTGCTTCCGCGCAGGCATACAATAAGCAAGGCGTTCGGCCTATACGAAAACATCGACGCCTCAACGTCCGATACCGTACAGACCGTCAAAGATCTGACGGAGGGTCGAGGGGCAGATGCAGTCATTTTGGCAGTAGCAGGTAATGGCTTGATTCGTCCGGCGATGGATGCAACGCGCCCGGGCGGGCGGGTGCTGTTATTTGCACAAACCCAGCGTGGGGAAGCTACTATCGACCCTGCCGCAGTTTGCGTAGACGAGAAGAGGCTTTTGGGTTCTTATAGCGCTTCTGTGGATCTGCAGGAGGAGTCAGCGAGCCTCGTACTCAGCCACGAGGTGGACCTAGAGCTGTTGATCAGTCATCGTTTCCCTCTAGCCGGGTCGATTGAGGCTTTGCATCTGGCGGCCCACCCCAATCCGGACTCGATGAAAGTGGTGATTCAGCCAGGCAGCGAATGGAAGGACCAGTAGAGTGAAGGGACAAATGACAGCGGCGGTCCTCTATGGCAAAGAGGACGTCAAAATTGAACGCGTACCGATTCCTGATTTGGATGAAGGGGAAGTCCTGGTTAAGGTCCAGGTGGCCTTGACCTGCGGCACCGATCTGAAGGTCTATCAGCGTGGCTACCACGCACGCATGATCGTGCCTCCGGCGCTGTTTGGTCATGAACTGGCCGGTGTTATCGAAGAGGTTGGCCCAAACGTCAGGGGATTCAAGAAAGGGATGCGCGTGGTGGCGCTGAATTCCGCGCCCTGCGGCACTTGTTTTTACTGCTCGAAGCACCAGGAAAACCTTTGCGAAGACTTGCTTTTCAACAATGGTGCTTATGCTGAGTACATTCGCATTCCGCGGCGCATTGTTGAAACCAACATGCTCGCCATTCCGAAGCACGTGACCTTCGAGGAAGCGGCAATGGTTGAGCCTTTGGCCTGTGTGTTGCGCGGTCTACACGAAACTAAGATGGAAATTGGCGATACGGTTGCGGTCATCGGTGCCGGGCCCATCGGATTGATGTTCGTGCAGGTAGCAAAATTGGCTGGCTGCAATGTGATTTCGGTAGTGAAGCGTGATTCGCAGGTAGCGGCGGCGCGCCGGGTGGGCACCAATCACGCGGTGCAGATTACTGCTGTCGATGATCCCGTGAAGGCGGTACGCAGGCTCACGCCCGATGCCCGCGGCTGCGATGTGGTAATTGAGGCAGTTGGCCGTCCGCAAGCGTGGGAGTGGACGATTGACATGGTTCGTAAGGGCGGCACCGTGAACTTCTTTGGTGGGTGCGCCAGCGGAACGACAGTGGCTTTGGACACCCAGCGCCTGCATTACAACGAACTGACGCTGAAGGCCACCTTCCATCACACGCCGGAGACGGTGCGCAAGGCGTTCTCGCTGATTGCCGAACGCAAGATCAAGAGTACGGACTACATTACCGGCGAGGCGCCCTTGTCGCGGCTGCAGCAGGTTCTGCGGCACATGCTGAACCGCAACGGCGACATCAAGACAGCCATCATCCCTGGGCAGTGACGTAAGTTGCTGGTTGCCAGTTTTAGTCGCATGTGATCGGGAGCTGCACTAGAAGCTGGTGTTATTCGAGGCTGCATCGGCACAAGTTCTTGAGTGATTCGTAGAGCAAGGCGAGCACAAAAATTAAGCCCCACAAGGGCGAAACCAATTAGCCCCGGGCGGCAGCCCGGGGTCTGTTGCATGTAGGGCACGAGTCCCCTTGGGGACGGTACATTCAAACGCATGTCACCTGTTCCAACCGAAAACCGTGTTTTCTCTTCGGAGCCTGGCACATCTGCTGCTGCCGGCTGGCGGTCCCTGCCGCCGGAGTACGCCATCCCTGATCGCGTCCCGTCCTTGGCCGAAGCGCAACAATACTGTTCGCGTCTGGCGCATTCGCATTACGAAAACTTCTCTGTCGTCACCTGGTTTCTGCCCAAACATCTTCATCAGCACTTCTACAACGTTTATGCGTACTGCCGGATCTCCGATGATCTGGGCGATGAGGTGGGCGATCCGCAGCAATCACTGGCTTTGATGGACGAATGGGAGTCGGAGCTGAACGAAACCTACCTCAGCCTGGTCGAGTGTCCGACGGTCGACGTGCGGCAAGACGTGGAGAAGCTCCAGGCGCAAGCCACTGGACGGAATCCGATCGGCCCGAGGCATCCAGTGTTCATCGCTCTGCGGGAAACCATTCGCGAGTGCGATATTCCGCGAGCACCATTCGCCGATCTGCTGACCGCGTTTCGTCAGGACCAAACCGTCACACGCTATCCCATATTCGACAACGTACTCGGTTACTGCAAGAATTCCGCGAATCCCGTCGGACATCTGGTGCTTTACCTGTGCGGCTATCGTGATGCCGAGCGGCAGAAACTTTCCGACTACACTTGCACCGCGCTGCAACTGGCAAACTTCTGGCAGGACGTGGTCGTCGATTACGGCAAAGGCCGGATCTATCTTCCACTGGAGAGCCTGGCGAAGTTTGGAGTGTCAGAGAACGACATCGCGCAACGGCGTGCGACTCCGCAGTTCCTGGAGATGATGGAGTTCGAAGTCGCGCGCGCTCGTGAGTGGTTCCGGCGAGGACTGCCGCTCGCCAGAATGGTCGACAAACATCTGGCTCTCGACATCGAGCTGTTCAGCCGCGGCGGGCTGGAGATCCTGAACGCCATCGAGCGGCAAGGGTACGACGTGTTGCAACGGCGTCCGGCTATCTCCAAGCCGCGCAAATTGTGGCTGCTGGCGCGAGCGGCCATGGGAAAGTTGTGGTGAACGAACACCCGCTCCAGCTGCGGGCCGCCTACGGAGTCTGCCGGCACATCGCACGATCGGCAGCCAAGAACTTCTATTACGGCTTCCTTGTTCTCCCTCGGCGCAAGCGCAATGCCCTGTCGGCCGTATACGCCTTCATGCGTCATGCAGACGATATCTCCGACGATCCCTCGATTCCGTCCGAGCAGCGTCGCGAGAAACTTGACGAATGGATGAATTCGCTGCGTCGGGTAGTTGACGGCGAGCGCACCGACGATCCCGTGCTGTATCGCACTGGCCGATTCACAGAAGACCTTTAACATCCCGATAGAGTTGCTGGAGAAACTGGTCCACGGGACAGAGATGGATGTGCCCAAGCCAGCCGCTGCCGAGGCGCAAATCGAAGGTCAGCTTCCGCAATTGCAGTACGAAACCTTCGATCAGCTTTACGACTACTGCTATCACGTTGCGTCGGTGGTGGGACTGATCTGCATTCGCATCTTTGGCTACCGCGATCCACGAGCCGAAAAGCTGGCGGAGGAAACCGGAGTCGCCTTTCAGCTCACCAACATCCTTCGCGATGTGAAAGAAGATGCAGGGATGGGGAGGGTGTATTTGCCGCGCGAGGATTTTACTCGCTTCGGAATTGACGTGCATGCGCTGACCAACGGCTCGGCGTGGGAGGCGCTGCGGCCGGTGCTGGAGTTCGAGGCGCTGCGCGCACGCGGCTTCTACCGCGCTGCCGAAGACTTGCTGCCATTGGTCGATGAAGATAGCCAGCCTGCGTTGTGGACCCTGGTGGAGATTTATCGTCGCCTTCTGGAGAGAATCGTTGCCCGCAATTACGATGTATTCTCCGAGCGGGTACGGCTGAGCACTGCGGAAAAGCTGAGCGTCATGGCCCGCGGGTTCCTGCGATCTACATGACCGCTGCGAGTGATAACCGGCAACGCCAGACGGTGGCGATCATTGGGGGCGGACTGGCGGGCTTGTCGGCCGGTAGCGCGCTGGCCGATGCCGGGTACCAGGTCGATGTCTTCGAGCGCCGTCCGTATCTCGGCGGGCGAGCGTCATCGTACGAGCTTCCCGGCACTGGCGAGGTGGTTGACAACTGCCAGCATGTGCTGCTGGGCTGCTGCACCAATCTCATCGATTTCTACCGGAGACTAGGTGTCGAGCAGCAGATTCGCTGGTATGACGAGATCACGTTCATCCTTCCCGGCGGCAAATCGTCAACACTGAAACCGGGCATGCTGCCTGCTCCCTTTCATGCTGCGCCTTCGTTTCTGGCGTCGTCGGTCCTCGATCTGAACGACAAGCTGGCAATCGCGCGAGCCATGATGGCGATGACGAGGACCTTGCCCAATGACGACGGTGAGAACTTCCAGGCTTGGCTCGAACGTCATGGCCAGACCAGGCAGGCCATCGACCGCTTCTGGGCCCCCGTGCTGGTGAGCGCGTTGAATGAAGAGCTCGATCGCATGTCGGTGCATTACGGCGCGCTGGTGTTTCGCGACTCCTTCCTAAAGTCCGCCGAAGCGGGTCGCATGGGCGTTCCTGCGGTGCCCTTGTCTCAGCTTTATGGCACGGCAGCGGACTACATTGAAGCTCGCGGCGGCAAGGTTCATCTGCGAGCTGCTGTTGACTCGATCGAGTCAGATGGCAACAACGTGCGACTGCAGGTTGGCGGGGAAGAGGTGCGTGCCGATTATGCGATTCTTGCAACCCCGTTCAATGCTGTAGAGAAATTGCTGCCGGACAGTCCAGAGATGAAGGCGTTGCGCAATCAGGCTCGCAGCTTTGAAAGTTCGCCGATCACCGGCATTCATTTGTGGTTCGATCGCGAGATCACTCCGCTGGAGCATGCGGTGCTACTGGATCGCACAATCCAGTGGATGTTTCACAAGTCAAGGATCCTGGCGACACGGAAAGACTCGGAACAGAGCGGCAGTTATCTTGAGTTAGTGGTTAGTTCATCGAAGACACTGGTGGACAAGCCTCGCGGAGAGATCATCGACCTTGCCGTCCGCGAGCTGGCAGAGTTTTTCCCCAATGTGCGGGACGCTAAGTTGCTCAAGGCCACCGTGATCAAAGAGATTCACGCGACGTTCTCGCCGTCTCCGGGCAGCGATGCCTTCCGTCCCTCACACACAACACCCTGGCCACGGCTGCTTCTGGCCGGCGATTGGACTGCGACGGGATGGCCGGCCACCATGGAGGGGGCGGTGCGCAGCGGTTATGGCGCCGCCGAGATGCTCACGGGCGCGGCTGGCAAATTCGTCGTGCCCGACTTGCCGGCCAAGGGGTTGATGAGATTATTCGGATGAGGATGTTCGGCTAGTTATTCGAACACTCGCCAGTCGGCAGCTTGCTCAGCCGAAAGCCTTCTACGATTCGATCAAAGAGCTGCTCGTCGTTCGCATAAGTCTTTTCCGGCGACTGTAAAGTGAGCTGATAGAGAATTCCGCCGGATCGGCGATAGGCAATGATCCTATCCCGGCGGATGGCAGCGGAGTTTTCCATCCAACGGGTTTCGATTCGCTTGGCGCTGAGTCCGGCCAGACTCAAGGTTCGGCGGCTTAGGCTTTCCACATTCTTCTCGCCGCCGATCTCGCCCAGCCACAAGTAGTAGTCGATTGTCGCGGAGGTGGTTTCCTCGTGGTCCTCAAGATCATAAAAGCTGAGCACCTCGATATAGCGGTCGGATTCGGGTGTCTTGAAGGCCCTGACCGACTTCGGAGCGGCAGGATTTATCGCAAAGCCATGGTTCGGACCGGTCGATTTAGCAGAATGGGCAACAATCCCCGCGGGCAGTATGACCGAGTATCCGAAATCGCAATCGGAGTAGCGGCCGGTCCAGATCGTTTCGGTATCCGTTTCGCGCCAATGCCCAGGTGATTGTGAAGATTGGGTCGTGGCACCTATGCACACGAGAATCACGATCAGCAATGTTGCACAGTGACGCACTGCGTTCGCTGCCGCTCCGCGACGAGAATTCACCAACCTTCTTGCGACCGTGCTGATGCACTGCACCTCAGTAGCCTCACCACACCTTGCACACCTTGTCGGCGGCCTTCACCATGGGCGAGCCGGCCTTGCATGAGAAGGCCGTACCAAACTCCGGCATATTCACCACGACGCCGTTGACGCGGTACTTCGGCGGAGAGTGCGGATCGGTGATGGCGCGCGCTCGCTGGTCTTCCGGCACGTTCATTAGCGCAGGCCCACTGCGCGAAACCAACGAAAAACCGTTGGTCCGGCGTCAGACCATCGCGATCTGTTAACTTCTCGTTCTTGTCCGCGTTTTTCCAGGCGATGTAGGCCAGAATGGAGCCGCCCAGGTCGGCCACGTCCTCACCTTCGGTCAGCTTTGAGTTGATATGAATGTCGTCGACGACAGTGTATTGAGCGTATTGATCGACTACACAGTCGGCATGCTTCACGAATTGCGCCGCATCCTGCGTGGTCCACCAGTCCTTCAGATTGCCCTTGGCGTCGAACTGACGGCCTTCATCGTCGAAGCCGTGGGTCAGCTCATGTCCGATGGTCGAGCCGGTGTTGCCGTAGTTGGGAGCATCGTCCATCTTGGCGTCATAGAGCGGCGGCTGTAACACGCCGGCAGGGAAGTTGATGTCGTTCATCTGGCCGCTGTAATACGCGTTGACCGTAGGCGGCGTCATCCCCCACTCGCTGCGGTCGGTGGGTTTGCCGACTTTATTGAACTCGCGATGGTTCTCAAATTCCTCAGCGTTTTCGGCGTTGCCATAGAAGTCGTCCCGTGTGATCGTCACTGAGCTGTAGTCGCGCCACTTGTCCGGATAGCCGATCTTGTTGCGAATAGAATGCAGTTTGTTCAGGGCCTGCTGCTTGGTTTGAGGACTCATCCAGTCGAGTTGCTGGATGCGCGCCGCCATCGCGTCTTCGATCAATTGCGTCATCTGCAGGGTCGCAGCTTTCAGCTCGGGCGGAAATGTCTTGCGGACGTATTCCTGTCCCAACGCTTCACCTAGCTGATCGTCGACGTATTGCACACAACGCTTCCAACGGGGCTGCAGTTCCTTGGCGCCGCGCAGGTATTGACGATAAAAGTCAAAGCTCTCGTTCACAAAAGCCGACGACAGATAGGGCGCCTCAGAGTTCACGACATGGAACCGCAAGTAGCTTTTCCAATCGTCCAGAGAAGTGGAAGTGAGTTGTGCGTTTACTTCTTTCAGGAAGGCCGTGAGATTCCACATTGAGGACGTCGAACGCCGGCACCTTGCTGGCAGAGAAGTACGCGCTCCAGTTGAAGTTCGGCACCAACTGGTCCAGTTCCGCCACTTTCATTTTGTGCGTAACTTTGTAGGGATCGCGCTGCTCCACCTGCGTCAAGGATGCCTTGGCCAAGCCAGTTTCGATACGCATAATCGTTGCGGCCTGTTTTCTGCCGGCATCAGGCGGGTCGCCCAGTAGTTCGAACATTTTCTGCACATGTTGCAGGTAACGTTCGCGGATCTCCTTCGACTTCGGGTCGTCCTTCGTGTAGTAATCGCGATCGGGAAGCCCCAGGCCATCCTGCGACAATGCGACGATCATGGCGTCAGAGTTGTCCGGGTCCTGTTGGGAGCCACTGCCGAAGATCATCGCCTCACCTTCGATATGCAGCCGGGCCAGCAAGGGGGCCAGTTCATGGATGTTCTGTAGTCCTTGAATTTCGACCAGCGCTGGCCATATCGGCTTGGCGCCGCGGCGTTCGACCGTTGCCTCATCCATGCAGGCGGCGTAATAGTCGCCAATCTTCTGGGTGACAGAATCGCGGTCTTTCGCCGCGGAAGCCTGCTCCAGAATGGCGCGCAGATATTTCAGATTGTCCTCATACAGCTTGCCGTAGACGCTCCACGAGGTCTGGTCGGCGGGGATGGGATTGTTCTTCTGCCAGCCCCCACATGAATACTGATAGAAGTCGACACAGGGGTCTGCCGAGCGGTCCATGGCAGTGACATCCAAGCTCGGCGTGTAAGCCAAAGTGGGCTCGACGTACATCCGCGTTGCCGGGGGATTTCCACCGGAACTACTAGTCTGAGAAGCAGACTGCTGGCTGAAGACCGCAGAAGCTAGAAAGCTTACTGAAAGTAGAACTACTTTGAGGCTCACGGCGCGCCCTCCGAAGGACGGGATGAGGATAGCAGAGCGGGCTCGTCAGCGAAGGCTGCCGTTCTGCGTGCAGCCAGATCTCGGTTCCAAAACGCCACAGATCAAAGCTGCAAGGTCAAAAAAAGCTTGCATTTGGGAATGGTTCAATTACTCTGCTACCCTATACGCACTTTGCGGTTGCCCATAGTACGTGGTCTTGCCGAATGGCTCTTTGCATTGATGGGCCACGCTTTGCTTGGGCGATCGGTCCCCGGAGTAGCGTCCAAAATCCAGCTTCCGATTCCATAAGGAGATCCATGAAAGGGCTCAAACCTTTTCCGCTGATTGGCTTTGCAATTGTGCTGTGTGTGCTTATGAGCGGTTGCGATGCCCACGCGCCGCAGAGTGGTCCAGGCGCGCTTGACGTTAGTCAATTCGTGCTGGCGCAGGGGGCAATCGGTGTTCCTTATGAACAGGTGCTGCTAGCTTCCGGAGGCCAAGCCCCCTACACTTGGACGCTCACAAGCGGCACTTTGCCCCCTGGGCTGAGCTTGCAGGCCAACGGAATCGTTAGTGGAACCCCAACGCTGGTTGGCGGCGTAACTTATCCGAACACGTACAACTTCTCGGTGAAAGTAACGGACTCACAAACTCCGACGGCGGCTTACAACACGCTAGCCACCAGCATCGTCATCAATCCAGTCCTGACGTTTCCGCCGGCCACACTTCAGCCGGGAACGATCGGGCAGTCCTATTCGGCCACGGTTACGGCCAGCGGTGGGGTTTCGCCCTACAGCTACACCATTGTCTTCGGTAGCTTGCCAGATGGTTTAACTCTTACCGGCAGCGGCATGGGGGCTGGGACCATCAGCGGATCACCTACGACAGCCGGCACATTCAACTTCACGGTGCAGGCGACCGACTCAGTCTCTGAAACCGCAACCGAAGCGTTCACGATTGTCATCACTGGCAGGTTACAGGGCAGCTATGTTATCTCGCTTAACGGTTTCGCCAGTGGCGCGCCGTTCTACATGGCAGGAAGCTTTGTTGCCGATGGCAACGGGAATATCACGAGTGGGGTTTTTGACCAGACGGGTCCGACTTCGGTGACAACGAACTCACCCATCACGGCAGGGTCAACATACACTCTCCCCGCGAATAGCAACCTAGGCACCATGACGCTGAACACGGCGTTGGGTACCTTCGCGTACGACATCGTGGTGACGACGACTCAGACCAGAATTATCCTTGCAAATGCAGACCAATACGGTTCGGGCGTAATCACGCAACAAAGTCCCCCAACGCTTCCCAGCAATGGGGCTGGGTATGCCTTTGGCGCCTTTGGTACGGATAGCGCCGGCAACCGATATGCAGGAGCAGGAGCTTTCGCGATCAGCGCCTCACTGGCTGTGACCGGGGGTGAGGAAGATACCAACGATAACGGCACGCTGGCTACCAAGATACCGATCACTGGTGGGAATCTGGCAGTGACGCCGCTGGATTCAAGTACGGGACGAGGGACCGCTAGCTTGACGACTGCCTCCGGAACCTCCAACTATGCGTACTACGTGGTATCGAACACCGAGCTGGTAGCGGTCGACATCGACAGTGCCGGTCCTATGACGTTGCTTTCGATTATGCAGCAAGGGGCGGCAGGAACCGTCGGTGGGACGTCATTCACCAATGCAAGCCTTAAAGGGCAGTCGGTGATGCAGTTGAACGCGGTGAATCCGAACGGTGGTTCGCCTCTGCCGGATGTTTCAGTCGGTGTCGCGTCCTTCGATGGTAACGGAAATATTTCCAGGACCGATGGATTGCCGGGCTTCTATACCGACGAGAACAATGGCGGTACGATTCTCCAGAACAGCTTTGGCACAGCGACTTCCCCCGCAACCTACAACGTAGATCCGACCTGCGCAACCCTTACCTCCGCGTGCGGCCGGGTAACCGTGGCAGGCATCGGGACCGACAATCCCGTCTGGTATCTGGTGAACACCAACCAGGCATTTGTGGTGGGAACCGATCCCAACGTGACGGCTGGTTCGTTCAGCCAGCAGTCGGGGGCGCCATTCACCATCGGCGCTTTCTTAGGCTCATATCTGGGCGGCACGACTGATCCTGTGCTGGCCAGTGTAACCAACGAAGTCGATGTTGCGCTCACTCCCCCTCCCGGCGGAATACTTAGCCTGAAATACGAAACGAGCGGGCCGGGCGGACCTCAAGGGGCGGCAAGCCTCACCGCGTATTACGATTGCAGTGGGATGGCCGGCACGACTACGTGCTCGGCTGAAGGGGCGGCTTGGGGTAGATTTGAGATAACGACAACAGCCACTGCGCCCTCTCCGCAAATATCGATTGTGTATGTTCTGGGAGCAGGGAACTCTGGCATTACCGGCGGTAAAACGGGTCTGGTGGGGCTCAACGTTGGAACTACGACGGGTACCACTGAACCGAATCCGCGAATTACAAACTACGCTCGTTGAGCGTAATCGACCCCGTTAGACCGGCCGGCATCCTGAGGGTGCCGGCTTTACTATTGGGGGTCCTTTTGCCCCAAAATGTGGCCGGGAGGGCTGCGAATCAAGGTATACTTTGCAGATGCTTGGCTCCGTGAGGAGGAGTCTGCCTCCACACGCGAAGTCGGTTCTCAAATAGGCGGGCGATGGCTGGGGAGCAAGAAGGAGCTGCGCGCAAAGCGCAAGAGGGGATTGCCGTATCCAGCGGGGACAGTTCTGCCCCTACGCCCAAGCCTGCGCTCGATTCGGAGGCCAGAACCCTTCCGGGCGTTGATGCTACGGACATTACCTTTGCGGGTACTGAGCCACCTCCGCAAATTCGCAAACCCTCAGCTCCATCGGCGCCCAAGAGCGATGCCTCCGATGCTGTGACCATCGTTGGCCAGGGCGGTTCGGCAGCAGATTCCTCAGGTACCCCGCTCCATCCCATCTTTTCTCATATCGGCGCAACGATCTTCCACGAAGGCGACGTCATTGGAGGCCGTTACGAGATTCACAAGATGCTGGGCATGGGCGGCATGGGAGCCGTCTACAAAGCCCGCGACATGGAAGTGGAGCGCGTGGTTGGGCTGAAAGTGATTCGGCCCGACCTGGCGGGGAATCCTGCCATTCTGGCGCGCTTCAAGCAGGAATTGGTGCTCGCCCGGCAAGTCACCCACAAGAACATCATTCGCATCTACGACCTGAACGAAGCCGACGGCGTCAAGTTCATCACCATGGAATTCATCGAAGGTGAGGACTTGCGGACAATTCTGACGAGACAGGGGAAATTGTCTCCGGAAGAAGCTGTTGCCATCATGCTTCAAGTGTGCGCGGGGTTGGAATCGGCACACGCTGAAGGCGTCATTCATCGCGACCTGAAGCCAAGCAACATCATGCGCGACAACGCGGGACGGGTTGTGATCATGGATTTCGGCCTGGCCCGAACCGTCCAAGGCGACGGAATGACCCAAACCGGCATGATGATCGGGACGATGGAGTACATGTCGCCTGAACAGGCGATGGGGAAAGATCTTGACGCCCGCTCCGACCAGTTCGCGATAGGGCTGATCTTCTATGAACTGCTCAGCGGTTTCATACCGTTCCACGCGGATAGCGCCATCGCAAGCCTGGTCAAGCGGACGCAGGAGCGGGCGGTGCCGCTGGTAGATGTGGACGCAGCGGTTCCCCCCGCGCTGAGCGAGATTGTAAGCAAGTGCCTGGAACGTGAGCCGGACGCAAGGTTTGCCTCCGTGCTGGAGCTGGCTGAAGAGCTTGAAAACTGGCAAGGCAAGAAGCCGAGCACGCTCCAATCGCGAATCATCCGGACGGATGTTCCCACGCCAGCTCCAGTGCAACATTTTCGCTGGAAGTGGCTCGCCATCGGCATTGCGGCGGTGGTAGTTGCCGTCGGAATTACAGTCGGCATCCGCCACGCGAAACCAACGGGCTCGTCCCAGCAGACCGTCCAAGGGCCGGTTACCTCAGTTGCTATTCTTCCGTTTTATAACGCTTCCGGAGACAGCAGCCTGGCTTGGATGGGATCGAGTATTGCGGCCGCACTGAACAGCGACATCGGGCAATCGGCCCATCTTCGCATGGTTTCGCCCGACCGATTGCAGGAAGTGCTAGGCGATTTGCGAGTATCGCCGCAGTCAGAGCTGGACCTTCAAACGGTGAAGCGCATCGCCGACTATACGCATGCCGATACCGTAATTTTTGGCCAGTATCAGAAAATCGGTGACCAGATCAGGATCAACGCGACGGTTGCCGATTTAGCCAACGACCGAAACACCTCCGTCACTACCGATGTTGCCGGTGAGAAGGAACTATTAACCTCGCTGGACAAGTTGGCTGGCACGGTTCGCGAGAAACTGGCCGCCACTCCCGAAGTTCTGAAGGAGTTACAGTCCCACTCGCAGCACGTAACCACCAAGTCCATTCCGGCATTGCGCGCCTACGACGAAGGATCGCAGCTGTTACGGGCCGGTGACAACACGCAGGCGATCGCGAAGTTTGAAGAGGCCACCACGCAAGATCCCAGTTTCGCGATGGCTTTCTCGAAGCTGGCACAGACATATGCGGCTGCGGGCTACGACGATAAGGCGGAGCGGGCATCCCGGCGTGCCATGGAACTGAGTGACAACCTTCCGGTGCAGGACAAGTACCTCATCGAAGCGAGTCATGCCAGCATCGTGCATGACAATGCGAAGGCCATCGCTGCCTATGAAAACCTCGCCAAGGTAAATCCTGACGATACCGATGCGCAGTTTGCTCTGGCGAAGCTGTACCAAGCCTCGAATAACTTCGGCGAAGCGAAAAAGTATCTGGCCAAGGTGCTGTCCTCAGATCCTAAGTACGTTGCGGCACTGCTAGCCAGCGGACAAGTCGATATCCTGGACGGCAATCCCCAGGCAGCCCTCGACCCGCTGAACAGGGCTTTGAGTCTGGCGATTCAGTTCGACAATCAGGAGCAAAAGGGCAACGTACTGCAATCGTTAGGTATTGTTTACCAGCGGTTGAATAAACTCGAGGATGCGCTGCGCAACTATCAGCAAGCGCTCGAGATCAGGCGGAAGGTTGGCGATCAACGTGGCATTGGCTCAACGCTGGGAATGATCGCGCAAGTGCAGGATACGATGGGCAACTTCAAGGCCGCTCAGAGCAGCTATGAAGAGGCGATCGAGGTTGATCGGAAGATCGGCAACAAGAACGGATTGACCCAAAACCTGATGAGCCTGGGCTCGTCCTATTCAGACCATGGACAGTACGACGAGGCTCTGAAGTATACCAAGGAAGCTCTCCAGATTGCCCGCGATACTCAGGATGAGATGTCGCAGGCCACACTGCTGAATAATATCGGAGTTGCCCAGTTCAACAACGGAGACAACCAAGACGCGTTGACTTACTTTCAGCAGGCATACGACATTCAGAACCGGCTGAAGTTGCAGGATGGCGCAACCGAGTCGCTGCACAACCTGGCCATGACCAACGTGAAACTTGGTCAGTACGACACCGCGCTTTCGCAGTATGTGAAGGCATTGGATGCCAGTCGCGCCGCCAATGACAAGAGTGGCGCGGCGCGGGAATCGGCGGATATGGCCGCTCTGTTTGCCGCTCAGGGCCGTTACGACGCCGCCTTGAAAGCCCAGCAGGACGCCGTCAACACCTACCAGCAGCTCAATGATCGCACCTACCTGGCGGTGGCGGCATTGGCAGGTTATGGCCACACGCTTTCGGCCGTTGGAAGGGAAGACGAAGGCCAGAAGAACATTGAGGATGCACTAAAGATTGCCGTCGAAGCCAAGAACGACAGCGTTACGGCCGAAGCGTTGAACTATCTTGGCGACAGTTATTTTTATCGGGGCGATTATCCGGCCGCACGACAGCACTTTGAGAAGGCGCTACAGTTAGCCACGAAAGCGAAACTGCGCGATCAAATTGTGCTGGCGAATCTGAGCCTTGCCAAACTCGAGGTCGCCCAAGACCGATCGCAAGCAGCAGTGGCGGCATTGAAAAAGCTGAAACAGGACGCCGACTCAATGGGGTTGAAACCTCAATCTGTGCAGGCCTCTATTTACCTGGGCGAGGCTCTGTTAGCCAGCAAACATGCTGATGCAGCGCGCGAGGAGTTGGACAGCGCAGTCGGCCGGGCGGAAAAACTGGGATTACTGGTTGAGCAGGCTCGGGCGCAGTACTTGCTGGGCAGCGCGATCGCCGCTAGTGGCAAGCCGGCGGAGGCTATACCGCATTACCGCGAAGCGGTGAAAATACTTGAAACAATCATGAAAGAACAGGGCGCTGGCCGGGTATTGGAACGCTCTGACCTTAAAGACATCTATCGTAATGCCACAAGTTCCTACCAGGGCCAAGGCGGCGCCTGAGCCATTCCGTGTCGGCGTAGCTTGGATCGAGCGCAGTCTAGGATAAATACTCCCTACCGAAAAGTGCAGTGCTACCCGCTGCCAAGAGCTATCTTCCTTGGACTTCCACTGATTAACTCGGAGCTAATCAGTGGAATCCTGGAGCTTGACCCGCAATCTCAGAATGGGTTTGGGCAGAAGTTCGATCCAGACGGAGTGTGCCGGTGCTGCATGTTTTCGACTACCTTTTTCAGCGTTCGGCCTGACCGTTCCTGGGAGGAATCGATCAGCGTTGCTACGATGTCTGAAAAGCCTGTGCCTTTGCCGGATACCACCGGATCGATCGAATCATTTGTGAACATAAAAAAGATGCTGGTCCAATTGTTGGAACCAATGGGGTCGGCCTCCAGAAAATCAGCATTGTCAGCGGCGGTTGGTTCCGACGTGTAGAACTGCGTGCATATCGATATTGGACTCGTTGGCGGTTCTGTAGGACAAGTTACGTTGTTTCCGTTGGGGTCCTGACAAGTGACACTGTAGACGATGCAATCTCCGCCCGTTCCGAGATAGATAATGCAATTCTCATCAGCAAACTGGGTTCCGAACAAGCGCTGGTTGTAAAAGGTCTGCTGATTCCACGGAGTTTCCAGCACGGTCATGGTAAGGCCCTGGTCGTTCGTGAAGCCCGGCGGATAGGTAACCGCTGCCTGATGCGCCCCAAAGGCGTAGTCTGCTTCGATACCACCGGCAGGAATCACTTGCGTCACTTCCGTGGGTGAATGGACAGTAAACTCCCAGGCGAATATGTCTTGTGTAGCGCCGCTGCCGGTCTGAGTAGTGGCAAGCTGATCGCCCGTGAACCCGACCCAAGCTCCTCCCCCGGCATTCGTCAAATTCAGTCCCACCTGGTTGGTCGGAGAGTAGACGATGTTGTACGGCACGCTGAGGACGGTTGGTGCGCCCAGTATCGGAGTGTGGGTCCCAGGCTGAAAGATCGGATCCAGCCAGACCTGCAACAGGCCCTGTTGCTGGTTGTTGGGTGCGGGCGGGTCGTATTCGACGACTACCTGGTGAACCGCGCCGTCGGTGCAACTGGAGCCATTGCAAGCGCCGCCCAGGGCCGGGATGCTCGTATTAATAGAGGCTTGGCTGAGCAGGCAGCTGGTGACATCATTGTCCTGGCCAATGGTATAAACGCCGGGAAGATGCACAGGGGTATTAAACAGGCTGGCGACGCCACCACAAGTCTGGATTGCAATATGGTTTGAGTTGGGGTCCCAAGGATCATCGTAAATATCGAACTCGATAGCCAGACTGTTGTTGATACCGGCGTACCCCAATCCTCCGCCCCCGGCGCCTAGGGCTTTAACACCGAGTCCGCTTGCCCCCATCGACGTGTTGGTATTGTTTGAATTTTGAATTACGAAGGCAAACCCATCTCCGGGATTGCAGCAGTCGTTGTTGTGAATCTGAAATTGAAACCAGGTAGTAAAGCCCTCGGTCAGCGGTTGTTGAAGGGTGAAGAATGTAGACGACGTCTCGGCCGTCGGGCTGCTATCGGTCAACCGCAGAACTGTCTGCGACTGCCAGGTAGCCAGGGAGCCGTTTCCATTAAACTGCAGGTGATTATTCCCGATTGGTGAGGAGGCATTCGAGAAACTGGGGAAAAATGTGATTTGCTGGGCAATAACTGGCGCAGCAAGCGGCAGCAGAACGAAGGCGAGCGAAACGACGCAAAGCCGGATTCTTGATCGCATTGTCTACTTCTTTCCACGCCGGGGTACGGACGAATTGGAGCTCGTGCTGCGTACGAAAGGCGCTGTTCGACGGATCCCACATGCAATGGGCAGGGGACCCAATTGCGCAGAGTGGTTTGCGCAATTCTGCGGTGGTCTGGGGCGGATGTCAAGGAAATCCTCTTTCACTTGGGCCAGCGCCCATAAGTGGCAGATTACTGCCCGACGAAGGTGGACAACCTGAAGCGCCTTGCGGCAGCGGTGTGCGCTTCGAGGCGCTTGTCGTACCCGGCACTCTTGATTGGTTTAGGACTCCGACCAAAGCGTTACTAAGAGGGTTACCATGCCAGCGCCAAGAGGTATCAGCGGTGAATAGCAAAAACCCAGGTTGAGGAATGCCCCAGCCAGTGTTCGCGGGGAGAGCCTGCGAACACTAGCAAGGATGTGAACTTCACGATTGCGCTTATGCCGCCTGGGTAGATATGCGCCGAATGGCCAATGACATCATGAGACGGGTTACACCCGAAACGAAGATGCTGATGCCAAACAGCGTTCCTACTACCCAGTCTGAGTTCCAGGGCCAGTGAGCCCAAACCAGGATGCCCAACAGAAGCGTGACGATGGCATCGAACAACACCCATCCCCAACCATTGTGTGGCCGCATCTTAAACGCCAGCACCAGCGCGAAAATTCCGTATATCAGCAGGAATGAAGCCAGCAGCAGAGTAAGCGCCAGAAGGCCACCCACCGGATGCATCAGCAGGTAAATTCCCGCGATAATGTAGATGAGGCCGAGGACGACTTCCAGCACCACATGCAAGCCGCCGTGGGTGCGAACGCCGTAAATGATCTGGGCTACGCCGTTGAAGATGGCGGACCATCCTACTACCAGCGCGATAACCAGTCCGAACTCCCAGGGAGCCAGCATGGCGATGATGCCAACAATAATCATCAGTATGCCGAGCACGATAGACCAGCCGGAAGCCCGCTTTATTCCGCCAAGAACTGCTTCAGCCATAGTTCCTCCATTTGTATGTGGGCGCAGGCAAGCACAACTACCGGCGCTGAAGCCGAACAGCTACCTCGATAAACCGAACCTTTGTGAAGAGTAGGACGAACAGCCCAAGGATATTGTGCGTGAGCGGCGGACGATATTCAATGATTTAATCGATCGACAACCGGTTCGATTATGTCGAAAAGCCGCATATCGATAGCCACCTTTCCCTTGCCGTGGGACTTTTTGGCGAAGCGCTCGGCTGCGTCGGCCATGAAGGCATTGGCAAAACGCGCCCCCCATACGACATCGTCCGAAGTGTAAGAGGTGCGCGTCTGCACGATCGTGGAGAAGGTTTCGTCGAACGCCTTCAACAAGACCAAGATCTCTGCGCCCGATTTTTGCAGCGATTCAAGGGTTTCCCCATGGAATGGACTCTGCTCGTCGATGGGGTGAACGACAGTCCAAGTTAAGGGAAGAAATACTACACCGTCGCGCTCAAGTGCAAGCGGGTAATAGCGACGGGTGTGGACACCATCAACATTCTCGAAGCGACTAAGCATAACCTTTGCCGAGATCTCAATCAGTTCATTGGAACGGGCGTTGGCGACGCGAAATTCCAGCGCAGTAATGTTCTGGTAGGGCGCTACCACGGCATGGCTACTGAACAGTATGTTTGCTGTGGGCCGGGAAAAGCGGGCGAACACCAGGCCAGTTGCGATGGCGAATCCCATCAAACCGGCAAGGGCTTCGACCGTAACCACAATATTGGGGGCCGCACCGATCGGGACGATATTGCCGTATCCGATGGTCGACAAGGTCTCCACGCTGAAGAAGAAGTCGCGCCAAAACGGTGGCAGCGCCGGTCCTGGAACAGTATTGATAATGGCATGGGCGCCGCAGGCCATGTAGGCGAGCGCAAAGATTGCGTTGGCACCCAGATAGCTAAACATGCCGAGCAGCAGGAATCGACTCCACGACATAGTGAGCAGGAGGTGATAAGGGCTCAAGGATGCAAGCAGGCCCAGACCTCGACGCTCGACATTGAAGCTGCCGTCACGATTCAGAAGCCGTTGGCGGCTTTCCCGGGAGACGACGGAGCCAAATCCCAGGTCCCGCAGGTCCTGCTCCGTGATGGGTTGGGGTCGCGAAACCATAGACATTCGACGTCGATTCCAAAGTGGCGTTGCAGAAGTATAACTGCGGGACGGGTTTGCAGACTAATCAGACTGCTCTCTGGTGTGACCTGTCCCTGCCCACGATGTTTACCTGGAAACGCTGCTCATCGACTTCGACGTCATTCCCCGACGCGCACTTGGCGCGCAGCCACGCCATTTCTTGCTTGACGTTAGGAGGCAGTCCCTAAACTTGGGATGGGTCACCGGCAGGCTGTAAATCCTGCCTGTGCCGAGGCGTTTGAACTCAGCTCGGCAATCGGGATTTGTGCACTTTGCGATCTGCGGCGGTTGCATATCTTCAAGGTTGAATGCCACCTTTTGCACAAAAGTACAGCGGTTTAAGCAGCGCCAGCGTTCGGGCATGCGCCGCGACGCCCAAGCCCCAGGTTTTAAACCAGGGTAAATAAGCAATCCGAAGATCAATATCTGCATCCAACGTAAGCTGGATTTGGAGGATAGATGGAACGTCGCTGCTTGCCGGGCAAGCCTTACCCTTTGGGCGCCACGTGGGATGGGACCGGCGTCAACTTCGCGCTTTACTCGGAGCACGCGGGGAAGGTGGAGTTGTGCCTTTACGACAACCGCAGCCGTCGTGAAACCGAGCGTATTCAAGTAGCCGAGCAGACGGCGTTCGTTTGGCATTGCTACGTTCCTGGCCTGCAGCCCGGCCAGCTTTACGGTTATAGGGTGCACGGTCCCTGGGATCCAGCGCGGGGCCTGCGTTTCAATCCCGCCAAACTGTTAATCGATCCTTACGCGAGAGCCGTTAGTGGTCAGATCGACTGGGAGAGGCCCATCTATCCCTACCGATTCGGTGGCGACAATGCCGATCTCAATATCGACCGTCGGGATAGCGCCTCTGGTATGCCCAAGGGAGTGGTGGTAAGCCCCTACTTTGATTGGGCTCATGATCGGCCACCACAAATTCCTATTAGCGATTCCGTCATTTACGAGATGCATGTGCGCGGGTTCACCATGCTGAACGAGCACATTCCCCAAGACCTGCGGGGAACTTATTCTGGTTTGGCCTCGCCGCCGGCGCTGAAGTATCTGAAGAAGCTCGGGATCACCGCCGTCGAGTTGATGCCCGTCCATCAATTCGTTCATGACAAGGTACTGGTAGACCGCGGTCTGCGTAATTATTGGGGATACAACACACTGAACTACTTCAGCCCCCACTCCGAATATTCCTCATCGGGAGCTACTGGAGCGCAGGTTCCCGAATTCAAGGCCATGGTAAAGGCCTTGCATCGCGAAGGCATCGAGGTCATTCTCGACGTGGTTTACAACCATACCGCGGAGGGCAACCAGTTGGGTCCTATGCTGAGCTTTCGAGGCATCGACAACCCGACTTATTACAAGTTGGTGTCAGAGAACCCGCGTTATTACATGGATTACACAGGAACCGGTAATAGTTTGAACGTGCGGCATCCGCAAGTGCTGAAGCTCATCATGGACAGCCTGCGCTACTGGGTCACCGAAATGCACGTGGACGGCTTCCGTTTCGATTTGGCAGCAGCCTTGGCGCGTGAACTTCACGATGTGGACCGGCTGGCGGCATTTTTCGACATCATTCATCAGGATCCGATTATTTCGCGCACGAAGCTTATTGCCGAGCCTTGGGATGTCGGCAGCGGGGGCTACCAGGTGGGCAATTTTCCCGTGCTGTGGGCCGAGTGGAACGGAAAATATCGCGATACGGTGCGACGTTACTGGAAGGGCGACGAAGGGCAGCTTTCTGATTTGGGATATCGTCTTGCAGGCAGCAGCGATTTGTACCAGCATGACGGGCGCCGGCCTTACGCCAGTATTAATTTTGTAACTGCCCATGACGGCTTTCCGCTGGAAGATCTGGTCAGCTATAACGAGAAACACAACGAAGCCAACGGCGAGAATAATCAGGACGGCGCCAACGACAACTATTCGTGGAACATGGGAGTTGAAGGTCCCACTGACGATCCGCAGATCATCGCCGCTCGCGAACGGCAAAAACGCAATTTGTTGGCGACACTGCTCCTATCGCAGGGCGTTCCCATGCTGTGCGGCGGGGACGAAATCGGACGCACGCAGCGGGGCAACAACAATGCGTACTGCCAAGACAACGACATCAGCTGGTACGACTGGAAGCTTGACGACCGCAAGACTAAGCTGCTGGAGTTTACGCGGAAGCTCATCGAATTTCGCCGATTGCATCCCAACCTGCGGCGTCGCAAGTTTTATCAGGACCGCGAGGTTTATCATTCGTCGCTAAAAGATATTGCCTGGTACCAGCCGGATGGTCAGGAGATGACGCAGGAGCAATGGAACACGGGGTGGATGCGCAGCCTGGCCCTGATGTTCAATGGAAACACTCTCAACGAAGCGGACGAACTGGGTGAGCCTGTCGTCGACGACTCATTTCTTATCTTGATGAACTCCTGTCCCGACAGCGTTTCCTTTACTCTGCCGCTGTCTCCGCTGAACCGCGGTTGGAAGCTGGTAATGAACACCCATGATCTCGACCAGCCTTTCTGCAACCGATCAATGGGTGGCGCTCTCGATGTGGCTGGCCGGTCGGTAGTGTTGCTGCGCGAACTTGCGCTTGCCGATGGCGAGAGGTCGGATGCTGAGACCATCGAGGTCCCTGAGCCTGCACAAGAAGCACTTGAAGAGGCATTAGCTGAATCCGGACCTGAAAGGAATGACGAATCACCCGTGGAGCCTGTGCCTGTCATGGCAAACCCGCTGCCTGCGGAGTAGGGCCAGCCTGCACGCGTTTCCCATGTTTGGGCGGTGGGATTTGTTCTTCGGCTACTTGTGAAAGACACTGTGGGCGATATCGGGCCAAAACTCTTTCAGCACATTGAAAACCCCGTCGAGTGCCACCTCATCCAGCCAACGCTGGCCAATCTTGGTCCAGGTACGTTCTTGCGACGGATAATAAAACGAAGAAATTCCCGCAGCAGCGCCGTTGCCAACGATCTCTGAGAAGTTGAAGGCAGTGCCCCCACTGTCGGTGCGCGTCACCACCAGGCGACTGATAGCGTAGCCAGTGCGATTGAAGATCCCGCCGCGGCCTTTAGTGAAGTAGCGGGGATCCTGTTTGAGGGCCAATGGCACGATGAACTCGGTAAAAGCATTGCCCACTGCCTGGTCGGCAAAGAAGTGCCAGTAGTAGCGCGCATAGCCGGCAGCACCCTGGTGGAATTCAGGAGTGCTGTTCTCGGCCTGACCAATCCCGGCGAGAATTCCTACGTAGAGGAATGTCGAATAGTCGAAGCTGTCGTCGAAGAAAAGCTTGAACTTGCCTTTCGCGTCGAGCGGAGGAACCTGCGCATCAGCACTTACCGCACGATAGTTGGGGATGATCCACAGAATTCGCTTGGGCTGTTCCAGCGAGACCGGAGTTTGCGCCGAGCTTTGCTCCAGCTTTGAAGTGTCGGGAAGCTTGGTGTCCGGGCCGGGTTCTTGCTGCTTCTGTGTGTCAGCCGGCGTAGCCGATGACGGCTCCTGCTGTGTCGAAGAGCCCTGTTGCTGAAACATGGCTTCACTCGGCGTATCGGGAAGAACCGCCGTCGACACCGGAAGTATTGCAGGTTCCTGCGCAGCCAACGCGGCAGGAAGCATGATCAGCGAAACCGCCGCCGATACGAGCAGAGAATGCCTAAGCTTAAAGATCATGGTTAGCTGATAAGATGCCTAACTGAGTGTATCAAGTGACTCGCTCCGTGGCCGGGGGAAACCATGACAGAATTATGACGACTGCGTTACTTGACGCCGGCCACGATCATGCGAAATTCGTCGTTGCTGATTAATCCGCCGAGCGCGATAGCCTTGCGCTTTACCGCCTCCAGCACACGCGCGCGTTGAGACTCAGGCAGATCGAGGTCCAATTCTTCCGCCTTCAGTCGAATGCTCTCCAGGCCGCTCTTCTTGCCCAATACGACTCCGCGAGTAGCACCGACGATTTCGGCCGCATAAGGCTCAATGGCTGCCGGGATGTGGAATTGACTGGCCACGGCCCCACTCTCCCGCAGGAAAAGATTATTGCCAATGAGCGGCTTCCAGCCTTCCAGTTCATATTTACCTGCTCGGCGTACCACTTCCGACACCTCGCGAATGCGCTGCAGGTTCATTTCGACCGGGACGTCGTAGAGGCACTGCAGCGCCAGCGCTACCTCGGCGATGTCAGCGTTGCCGGCACGCTCGCCCATTCCATTGATGGTCCCCTGAATCCAGGTGGCGCCGCCACGCACGGCAGCAATGGCGACCGCCGTACCCAGTCCAAAATCGTTGTGACCATGCCAGTGGATCGGCACATCATTCCCCATCCAATCTTTCGCCCATCGCACCAGGAATTCCGCAGCTTCGGGAGTGCAAACTCCGATGGTGTCGACCAGCACCGCTTCCTTGGCTCCAGCATCGATAGCAGAGGAATAGATGCGCCGTAGAAATTCTAGATCGGCACGCGAGCCATCGACTCCGAAGAACGCTACGCGGATACCGTTTTGAGCGGCGAAACGGATGGCATCGGTCGCGCGCTTTACCGCATCACCTGCCGTAATGCCATAGGCCTTGAGCTTAATGTCGCTGACGGGAACTTCGATCACACAAGCCTGCAGCCCGAGGCGAATTAACTCCTCGACATCGCCTTGGGTGGCGCGAGCAAATCCCC
Organism: uncultured Acidobacteriaceae bacterium; assembly: GCA_963833305.1. Lineage (GTDB taxonomy): Bacteria > Acidobacteriota > Terriglobia > Terriglobales > Acidobacteriaceae > Bog-257. Next base: position 180,760 of record CAWHXN010000013.1, read on the forward strand.
ATACTTCAGAATGCTTCAGCCCGGCTCGCAGAATCAGCGAAATCGCTTCGCCGTCCTCGGCAGACACTTTGGGGAAGCCAGCTTCGATTCGCCCCACATCGAGTTCGTCGAGTTTCCTGGCAATTTCCAGTTTCTGCTGTGGACTGAAGACGACACCGACCGTCTGCTCGCCGTCGCGAAGTGTAGTGTCGTAGAAACGAATGGTGCGAGAGCGATCGAAGACTGGACGAACATCGGCACGGGAGTTGATTTCACTGGTCCAGACTTTGCCGGCTAGATTGGTCATTGCTTTACTTCCTGCGGTTCGGTGGCCCCGGCCGGGACAGGTGGTTTTTCGCCGTAGGCCTGCTCCCATGAGATGACAGGATTGCGCAGCACGCCGATCTGCTCGATCTCGCACTCCATCACGTCACCGGGCTTGAGGAACCACGCTTTGGGATCGGCACTGAAAGCGGCAACACCCGACACGGTGCCAGTGGAAACGACATCGCCAGGGCTATACCCCATTGCCGAATAGTGCGACAGGATCTCTGGAATCGTCACCGACATTTTGCCGCTGTGCGAGCGCTGCCGGGATTCGCCATTCACCCGCAACTCCATCGCCAGGTTGTGCGGATCCTTGATCTCATCGGCAGTCACGATGTGCGGACCGAGCGGGCAGAAGGAATCGATGCCCTTGCAGAAACTGAAGACACCGGACTTCATCTCGTTGCGCTGGATGTCGCGCGCGGTGATGTCGTTGAAGATCACGAAGCCGCCGATGTAGTCGTTCGCTTCTTTCGCCGTGAAGTGCTTGCCGGCCTTCTTGACCACGATCGCCAGTTCGAGCTCGTAGTCGAGTTCCTGGGTGAGGTGCGGCGGAAAAATCACTGGCTCCTCGGGACCGATGATGGCGTCAACGTTTTGAAAGAAAACAATCCAGGGCAGAACGGGATGGGAGAAGCCGGCCTTCTCCGCTTCGTGGTGATGCTCGCGAAAATTGCCCGCAGTATGAAAGAACTTCTTGGGAATGATCGGCGCTTTGAGGCGAATATCGTCGCGGCGAAAGAAAATCGGCTCGCCGTCCAAGCCGCTTTCGGCGCGTTGCGCCGTGGCATAGTCGAGCGCGGCACGGGCGGCATCTAGGCTGCGATCGCCGCCTTCGAAGAGCAGGCGCATGTCCGCCGGCACGCGAGCATCGGCGATCGCGCGATAGGCGGGATCGTTTTCACGCTCGCGAAGACACAGCTTGTAGGCGGCATTGAGGTCGGCGATTCGGTCGTCCGAAGCCAGACCTCCAATACGGGAGCGTGCCGAATTGTCAAGAAAAGTAACCAGTCTCATGGGGTCCGCGTAGATGCGAGGATGAGTTTATTGCGGATGAGAGTCCTTTCGCAAACGACCCGGAATGCGAGCCTATCTTCATCGGGCAGAACAGCAATTCTCTCCACTCCGCTTCGGTCGAGATGACACATCGCAGGACCGAGCGGGTCTGGCCTGCATCGTTGCTACTTCTTTGCCGGGAAGAGAAACTTCAGCATGGGTGCGACACGCCCCGCCCATGCCACTTCGTTGTGCTCGGCATCGGGGACTTCGAGATAAACGAGGTCGCGGCCCTCGACCCATCCCCTTTTCACGAGCGAAACGTGTAATTCCTGGGCATCGGGCAATGCGCGTTGGCTTTCCTTGGTTCCAATATCGAGCCAGATCTTGAGTTCCGGTTTCCGTTTGATTTGCGCAACGGTTTTTAGGATCGCCCGGTTTCGCCACCACACCGACGGCGACATCACGGCCAGCTTGCTGAAAACCCAGGTGTAGCGCAGCCCGAGATACAGCGTGACTAGGCCTCCCAGCGACGATCCGCCCAGGCCGCAATTCTCGGTTCCGGGAATCGTGCGATAGCTGCGGTCGACGAACGGTTTCAGTTCCTCCACCAGCATCTGACCATAAGCATCGGCCTGACCCCCGCCGAGTCGTTTGTCTTCGACTGGGGTGTATTCATCTACCCGGTGCTCGCCAGTGTTGTAGATGCCGACGATGATGAGCGGCTCAATCTCGCCGTTGCCGATCAGGTGGTCGGCGGTCTCGCCCATGCGCCAATAATTCCCGGGCGTGAAGGAGGTTTCCGGGTCAAAAAGATTCTGCCCATCCTGCATAAAGAGCACCGGGAAGCGTCGGTCGGGCTCAGTGTCGTACATGGGCGGAAGGTACACGATGAAGTCGTGTTTTTCTTCCTCGACCTGCGAAGCGAATTGAGGGTGGAAGCGCAGACGCGATTTCAGGTCCTCGGGAACGGCCGCGGGCGCGCGATTCCTATCGGTCGGAGTTGGCATGGGAGACGCGTTGATTACCGGTTCAGTCGACATCTTGTAGAATTATGGCTCCTAGAGTATCAAACACAAGTTCGGACGCTGCAAAAATCTCTCCCTCAGAGGCTGATACAACGTGAATCGTGAATTTCACCGTTGGTGGTCCAACGACCTGCAACGCAACATGGACATGCTCGTCTTCGGTCATGATGGACCGAAGGTTCTAGTCTTCCCCACTTCGATGGGAAGATACTTCGAATACGAAGACAACAAAATGGTTGCCGCACTGGCCGACCGTCTGGAATCAGGCCAGCTCCAGATTTATTGCGTCGACAGCGTAGACGGCGAAAGCTGGTACAACAAGCAGGCGCATCCCTACTGGCGGGTGCAACGGCATCTGCAATACGAACGCTACATCCTGAACGACGTGCTTCCACTAATGTGGAACAAGAACTGGAATCCGCGGACTATCGTAACTGGCTGCAGCTTTGGCGCCTATCACGCTCTGAACTTCGCCTTCCGCCATCCCGATAAAGTGACCGACTGCGTCACCATGGGCGGGGCCTTTGACATCAAGAAATTTCTGAACGGCTGGTACAGCGAGGACGCGTACTTCAATAACCCGCCAGACTACCTGGCCAACTGCACGGATGGCTGGCGCTACAACCACATCCGCACCGTGCTGTCGACCGGCGAATGGGACATGTGCTGGAACGATAACAGCCAGATGGCGGCGATCATGGGCTCGCGCGGCATCCGACACGAAATGTATGTTTGGGGCGATCAGAGCTATCACGATTGGCCATGGTGGCGGCCGATGGCGCGGGCGTATCTGGGCTAGCTGGGATGGGGCTCGGCCCTACTCATTTCGGGCTGTTTCGCCTACAATAAATGCAGTCGTTGTGCGCCCATCGCACGTTTCCCGGGCCTTCCCACATACAAAGCGAACCGGCAAGAGAGGCCTCGTGTCGCTCGCCAAGGAGCAGTCGTGAAGAAAATCGGAATCATATTTGGTATGGAGACCACGTTTCCGCCGGCGTTGGTCAACAAGATCAATTCCATGGGCGAGCCAGACATCCATGCCGAACTGGCTACGGTCGGCGAGGTGCGGATGGCCGAGCCTTCTCCCTACCAGGTGATCGTCGATCGTATTTCGCACGACATTCCGTTTTATCGCGGCTTACTTGAAAAATGCGGCCCTGTCGGGCACCGTCGTCATCAACAACCCTTTCTGGTGGAGCGCCGACGACAAGTTCTTCAATTACGCGCTCGGGGAAAAGCTGGGCGTGGCCATTCCGCCCACCGTTCTGATTCCGCACAAGGAACATCCGGCGGGGACGACGGATCGCTCGATGCGCAACCTGCAATTCCCCATGCCCTGGGACAGCATCTTCAGCTATGTCGGCTTTCCGGCGTTCCTGAAACCTTTCGACGGCGGCGGCTGGAAGGATGTGTACAAGGTCAACTCGCCGGAAGAGTTCTTCAATGCCTACGATCAGTCCCGCGATCTATGCATGACGCTGCAGAGGGGCGTGAAGTTCAAAGAATATTTCCGTTGCTACGTTGTGGGTCAGGAGAAAGTGCACATCATGCACTACGATCCTTCCGCGCCGTTCCACGAGCGTTACGTAAAGAATCCGCCGCCGACCGATCCCAAGCTGATCGCGCGGGTGGAACGCGATTGCCTTACGTTGTGCCGGGCCCTGGGTTATGACCTGAACACCGTCGAGTTTGCCTGCGAAGACGGGATTCCGTACGCCATCGACTTCATGAACCCCGCGCCGGACGCCGATGTGAACTCGGTCGGCCAGGAAAATTTTGACTGGATCGTGAACAACGTGGCGGAACTGGCAGTGCGCAAAGCCAAACAGGCTGCCGCGGCTCCAGAGTATCGCTGGAGCGCGTTCCTCAACGGGTACACCGCGGAAGCCGATTCCAAGATGAAGAACACCGCTCCGAAGCCTGCGGCTGCATCCAAACAGGTACGGAAGCGAGCGGCCAAGGAGTAGACCAGGATGGATAGGCCAAGCCTAAGCATCGGGATTGAAGAGGAATATCAGACGATTGATCCGGAGACGTCGCGACCTCCGTTCGCACATCGCGTCCGAAATCCTGCCCAAAGCCAAGCTCGCGCTGCATGAGGCAGTCAAGCCAGAGATGCACCAGTCGGTCATTGAGGTGGGGACGCGTGTCTGTAAGAACATTAAAGAGGCGCGCGAGAATATTCAGGCCCTTCGCCGCGAAATGATCACCCTAGCCAGCGAACACGGGATGCTGCTGGCGGCGGGTAGCACCCATCCGTTTTCTGACTGGAAGCTGCAGGAAATCTATCCGGACGAGCGCTATGCCCGTGTGGTCGAAGACATGCAGCTGATCGCGCGCGCCAATCTGGTTTTCGGATTGCACGTGCACATTGGCATCGAAGACCGCAATACTTCCATCCACATCATGAATTCCATGCGGTATTTCCTGCCGCATATCCTGGCGCTGTCGACGAATTCTCCATTCTGGATGGGAATGAACTCCGGATTCAAGTCCTATCGCATGTAAAGTATTTGAGCGTTTCCCGCGCACCGGAATCCCCGACACGTTCTCCAACTGGTCCGAATACGAGAACTTTGTCGCCCTCCTGGTCAAGACCAATTGCATCGACAACGGCAAGAAGATCTGGTGGGACATCCGGCCTCATCCATTCTTCAACACTCTGGAGGTGCGGGTGTGCGATATTCCCATGCGGCTGGACGAGACCGTTGCGATTGCAGCATTAATTCAGGCGACCATCGCGATGTTGTACAAGCTGCATGCATCCAATAAGAGCTACAGGATCTATGGCCGTTCGCTATCTGATGGAAAATAAGTTCCGGGCGTCGCGTTACGGCATCCAGGGCAAGCTGATCGATTTCGGAAAAGAGGAAGAAGTCCCGGTTCGTGACCTGATGCTGGAATATCTCGACCTGATTGACGAGGCGGTGGAGGAACTTGGCTCGCGCGAGGAAATCGATTACATTCACCAGATGTTAAAGATGGGCACCGGTGCCGACCGGCAGTTGAAAGTTTTCGAGGAAACCGGGGATCTCAAGAAGGTTGTCGACTACATGGTCAGCGAGACGCGCGTCGGAGTGTTCGAGCAGACGGCGGCGCGGCGATAGATCCTGGCATCGTAAGAAGGGTTGTAAGAAAGGATTGATTTGACTCAACCAGTTCTCACCGATCTCACCAAGACTTCATTCGATCTGGAACTCACTCCAGGCGCTTTCAATGCGGTCAACACTTGCCTTCGCATCCAGCCGTCGGAGAAGGTCACGCTGATCACCGACAACGCCTGCCGCGAGATCGCGGCTAGCATCGCGCATGAATTGACGAAGCTGGGCTCGCCCTTCAAGGCATTTGTGCTGGAAGACCTTGCGCCGCGTCCGCTGATCGACCTTCCGGCAGAGATTGCCGAAGACATGGAGACCAGCGACGTCAGCATCTTTGCCGTCCACGTGCAGCGCAATGAGTTAAAGTCGCGCATGCAGATGACGGACATCGTCAACCGGCGTAGGATGCGGCACGCGCACATGGTCAACATCAATAAGCAGATCATGCTGGAAGGAATGCGCGCCGACTACAACAAGGTGGATGCGCTCAGCCGTAAAGTGATGGAGATCGTGAGCTGCGCCAAACAGATCAGGGCGACGAATCCGGCAGGCAGCGATTTTACGGCTACGCTGAACCCAAACTATCACTGGATCAAAACTAGCGGCATCATCAGCCGCGACAAGTGGGGAAATCTTCCCGGCGGCGAGATATTCACCGCGCCCGGCGAAGTTAATGGTGTGTGCGTGGTAGATGGCGTGGTCGGCGATTATCTCTGCGAGAAGTATCAGGACCTGGCGCGCCAGCCGCTGACTATCCACATGCGCAACAATCGCATCACCGAAGTTTCCAGCGACAACAGGGAACTGGAGCAGGAATTCTGGGCCTACACGCATACCGACGAAAACAGCGATCAGGTAGGCGAGTTTGCGATCGGCACCAACATCGAGCTGACGCACGTGATCGGACAGATTCTGCAGGACGAGAAGTTTCCCGGCATCCATATCGCGTTCGGCAATCCTTATGGTGAGCACACAGGCGCGAAATGGTACTCCTGCACGCACATCGATGTGGTGGGAACGAAGTTTGACATCTGGGTTGACGGGCAGCAGATCATGGAGAAAGGGCGCTTCCTCATCGAGGCCTGACGATGATTCCCGCCCTCCGCGAGGAATTCAACCGCAACTACACTCCTGAGAAGTACCAGCAGTTCCTGCGGGACCTGGACAAGGCGTGCGGCACGCACATTGGATTTCGCGTGTCGGAGACGCCCTGCTTCGTTCCCAAAAGCCTGCTGGACCGGATGGCGCAGTACGGCCAGGAATTAATTACACAACTGGTGGACAATCCCGAATACCGGCGAATGTCGGACGCATCTGTTCCTGCGCAATACAACGTCCCCAACGAGGCGGCGCGGCCGATGTTTGTGCAAGTGGATTTCGGACTTGTCCGCAATGCCAATGGAGAGCTGGAGCCAAAGCTGGTCGAGTTGCAGGCTTTCCCGTCGCTCTACGGATACCAGGAGGTTTCAGCGCAGTCAGTATGTTGAGTCGTACGATTTGCCGGCAGGACTGGGCATTTATCTCAGCGGCCACGACCATGAGTCCTACTGGAAGTTGATGCGGCAGCTCATCGTCGCTGAGCACGATCCGAAGAACGTTATCCTGATGGAGATCGATCCGGATCATCAGAAAACGCTGCCCGACTTTCTGGTCACGCAGCGCAAGTTAGGAATTGCAATCGTCGATATTCTCTCGCTGAAGAAACGTGGCAATAAGCTGTTCTATCAGGCGAACGGCCGCGAGATCGAGGTCCGTCGCATTTACAACCGGTGCATTGTGGACGAACTGGAGCGAAAGGGAATCACGCTGCCGTTTGATTTCCGCGATGAGCTCGACGTCGAATGGGCTGGCCATCCGAATTGGTACTTCCGCATCAGCAAGTTTTCGATTCCGTACCTGAAACATTCCTGCGTGCCGAAGACGTGGTTTCTCGACCAGATGGGCGAGCTGCCAAAGGACAAAGAAAATTATCTACTGAAGCCGCTGTATTCATTTGCCGGAGTGGGGATCAAGTTTGCACCTACGCAAGCCGATATCGATGCTATTCCGCCAGACCAGCGCCACGACTACATTCTGCAGGAGCGGGTAAAGTTCGAGCCGGTGATTCAGACGCCCCATGGTGCGACGCAGATGGAAATTCGGATGATGTTCGTATGGCCAGAGGGCGGGGAACTGACGCCAGTGTTGCCCCTGGTGCGCATGGGTCGCGGCATCATGATGGGCGTGGATCACAACAAGAATCTGGAGTGGGTGGGCGGCTCAGCGGCGCTGTGGGCTTGAATTGCAAGCCGAGGATTGGTTCACCACGGGGAACACGGAGGCGACTCAGACTTTGCGTTTTATCTCCTCAGGTTCGAGAGACCTGCGGCTCCGCACGACATCTCGCAGCGATAGAGGTCCTTCGACTCGCGTCGCTCGCTCAGGATGACAGCGCTAAAGCTACAGCTCATGGCGGTGCCACAGCTACCGCTCAGTTCGGGACCACGACCAGTCCCGTCAAATACGCGTTGATCGACTTCGCGGCTTTGCGGCCGGCGCCCATTGCGAGGATCACCGTCGCACCGCCAGTCACGATGTCGCCACCTGCGAAAACGCCGGGCTTAGAGGTTGCTAGGGTGTCTTCGTTAGCGGAAATGTAGCCGCGCTTGGTTGTGGCCAATCCCGGAGTCGTCGACTGAATCAGCGGATTCGCCGAGGTGCCAGCGGCGATGATTGCGACCGAACACGGCGTTACGAATTCCGATCCTTTGACCGCTACCGGGCTGCGGCGGCCGGACCCGTCGGGCTCGCCGAGTTCCATGCGAATGCACTTCACGGCAGTAAGATTGCCCTTCTCGTCGCCGAGAAACTCGACCGGGTTTACCAGCATTTCAAATTGAACGCCCTCATCCTTGGCATGGTGTACTTCTTCCTTGCGGGCAGGCATCTCTACCAAAGTCCGGCGGTAGAAGATGCTGGCACTGCGTCGCGCCCAAACGAAGCGCGCTACGCACGGAATCCATGGCGGTGTTGCCGCCGCCGACCACGATTACATCGCGGTCTTTGCAGGGATAAAGCGGCTCGTCGAACTCGGGAAAGCGATAGGCGCGCATCAGATTCACGCGCGTAAGGAATTCGTTGGCAGAATAGACGCCGTTAAAGTGCTCACCGGGAACATTCAAGAAGCGCGGCAGACCGGCGCCGGTAGCGATGAACATCGCATCGAAGCCTTCGTCCTGCATAAGTTCGTCGATCGTCACCGTCTTGCCGACCACGACGTTGGTTTCGAAGACCACTCCGCGACGGCGCAGCACATCAATTTCGTGGCGTACGATTTCTTTGGGAAGACGGAATTCGGGGATACCGTATACCAGCACGCCGCCGAGTTCGTGCAGTGCCTCGAAAACGTGAACCTGATGGCCCATCTGAATGAGATCGCCGGCGCAAGCTAAACTCGCGGGGCCGCTGCCGATGAGGCCAACCTTCTTGCCGGTCGCGGGCGCGGATACCGGAGATCCGAATTGTCCCGATTCGCGCTCCCAGTCGGCGACGAAGCGCTCAAGATAGGCGATTCCAACCGGTTCGCCCTTCTTACCCAGCACGCAACCTGATTCGCATTGGTCGTCCACCGGACAGACTCGGCCGGTGATGGCCGGCAGCGCGTTGTCTTCGCGGACTTTCGAAGCTGCGCCGAGATAATCTTCCGCCAGGATAAGGTCGATAACCGCACGGATGTCTACTGACACGGGACATTTTGCGACGCATCCCGGCTTGGCGCACTCGATGCAGCGCTGAGATTCCTGGCGCGCTTGCTCGACCGGGAAGCCAAGGTTCACTTCCTGGAAATTGTGGGCACGTACCTCGGGCTCCTGCTCGGGCACTCGCTGGCGAGGTAGCTTGACGCGCTCTTTGTTGGGCAGCGGATTGTGGGTGGGAGCTTTGACCGGCGTGTCACTCATGGCCCACCTCCGCCACTACGGCTGCGCACTCGTGCTTGTGAACACTATCTCGTACCCTTTTTACCTCGGCGTCAGGATCGGCCTGCAAGCGCTCGATACTGGCACGTTCCTGCTCGCGATACATGTTGTTACGCTGCATCAGGACCTCAAAGTTGACCTGGGTGGCGTCGAACTCGGGGCCGTCCACGCAGGCGAATTGACTGCTGTCGTTAACCAGCACGCGGCAGCCGCCGCACATGCCAGTGCCATCCACCATGATGGAGTTCAGACTGACCATGGTCTTGATCTTGTTGGGGGCGGTGAGGTTCGCCACGGCGCGCATCATCGGTACCGGACCGACAGCGAGCACGTAATCGACTTTGCCGGCAGCGACAAGCTCTTTCAGCTTGTCCGTGACCAGGCCTTTGTCGCCAGAACTGCCATCGTCCGTGACCACGAATGTCTCGTCACTGACGGCGCGAACCTCGTCTTCCAGCACCAGCAGGTCTTTGCTGCGGGCGCCGACGATAGAGATGACTTTATTTCCAGCGCGCTTCAACTCGCGAGCGGTGGGATAAGCCATCGCCGTTCCCACGCTGCCGCTAACGACCACGGTGGTGCCGAAGTTTTCGATTTCAGAGGGCTTGCCCAGCGGACCGACCACGTCGAGGATCGAATCTCCAGCCTCGAGCATGCTAAGCAGCATGGTGGTCTTGCCGATGGCCTGAACGACGATGGTCACGGTGCCGGCCTGGGGGTCGGCGTCGGCGATGGTCAGTGGGATGCGCTCACCGCAGTCGTCCAGCCGCACAATGACAAACTGCCCGGGCTTCTGCTTCTTGGCGATCCGGGGAGCCTTGATGACAAATAGCTTGATGCCTCGCGCCAGAGGACGCGCTTCCACGATTTCGAACACAGTACCCTCCACTTGTGATTCTGCGGGGGGACCTACCGGGAGTCTGTGGCGTACGTCACACGCTAGGCGGACATGCCGCACATCGCTGGAGAGTACAGCGCCGGGCATGGCCTTCCGATGGGAAGCCCATGCGTCTGATTTAGCGCAAACAGGATGTTTACTGTTGCGGAGCCGTCTTGTCTTTCACCTTGTCGGCGCCTTCCTCGGTTTTGGACGCGCTCTTGTTGACGACCTTCTTGCTCGTTTTCTTGGTGGCGTGGCCTGCGTCTTTAGCGGCAGAGCCGGTATCTTTGGCGGCATTCTTGGTGGATTGCCCGGCGTTTTTCATGTCCTGCTTCGCGGTGGTCTGCGACGAAGTAGTGGCTGTGTCCTGAGCCGCGCACACGCTCAGGCAAAGCGCGCCAGCCAGCAAAAGGGTTCCTGTCAGCTTCATTCCTATCCTCCGAATGGTTTCAATAACTTGAGATGCCGATTTCTGCGGCGAAGTGGGAGCAAGCTGAACCCCATCTGAAGGGTTGATTACAAATCTGTCAGACTGTGCGCACCAACTAGAAAACACCCATCCAAGGCGGAGAATGTTAGCTAACACTCCGGTCCAAGGATGGAAAGCTATGTTTTCAGCTCGCAACGGCGTCCACCAGAAGGCTGCATTGCCGACGTATGCGCTTCGGATGATTTTCAGTCTGGTGATCGCAAGCTCTTTTGCCCTGGTCCCCTTGTCGTCGCAGGCTCAGGCGCCGGAGGCGGAACAGTCAAGCTCTGCTACAGCACCGACGGAGAACACCACAGCCGCGTTCCCGGACGAGCCATCTTCGGCGGACGCTGGTAGTTCGCGGTCGTTTGGTTCAACGCTGGGGACAATCGGAAAGACCATCGGCGAAGACGAACTGCACATCATCAAGTCGCCGTTTTCGGTGAACGCGCTTAAGTGGGACGCTCTGGTGGTGGGCGCCACGGCTGTTCTGGTTGCCAACGACGAGAGTGTGTTGTACCAGGTTCCAGTCAGCTGGCACCAGACTAGTCTTAATATTTCTGATGCTGCCACTTACGGAAGTGCTGCGATTGCCGGTGGAATCTATCTGACCGGCTTGATGACCAAGAACGAGGAGGCGCAAGAGACTGGCATTCGCACGGCGGAAGCAACCGTCGACAGCGTTATCGTGTACTCGGTCATGAAGGCAGTTCTGCAGCGCGAGCGGCCCTATAGCGGGGAAGGCGAAGGCAAGTTTTTCTCCGGCAACTGGACCAATGGATCGTTTCCCTCGGGGCACGCCATGTTCACCTGGACAATTGCTTCAACCGTAGCGCACCGATACCATTCGTTGCCGCTCAAGCTGCTGATGTACGGGATAGCCACCACGGTGAGCACAACTCGCGTTACCGCAGGCGTCCACTTTCCAGCAGACGTTTTCGTCGGATCGGTATTCGGATACCTGATTGGCGATTATGTGTCGCATAAGCCGGAAAGCGGATTTCCAATTCGCTCGGAAAACAAAATGAAGCGGATACCGGAAGCCGTCCTGCAGCATGTGTCCATCGGAGTCCAGTGAAGTAAGGAAATGCTTTGGTCGCAGATCCGAGCACGCCTAAACGCGCGCTCTACCCTTTTTGCCATTATTTGTGGTGAAGGATGCCGGCGGACGAAGAAGTGCAGCGTCTACACCACGAAATACTTCGCCGCGGGATGATGAATGATGATGGCCGAGGTGCTTTGCTCCGGCTCCAGCAGGAAGCCGGTCGTCAGATGCACGCCGATGTTCTCGTCGGGATGCAGCAATGCGAACAGCTTCGTCTGGTCCTCTAGGTTGGGACAGGCGGGATAGCCGAACGAATAGCGCGAGCCGCGATACTTCTGATGGAACAGGTCGCGAATGTGCGGGGCGTCATCGCCGGCGATGCCGAGTTCCTGCCGAATCTGCTTGTGCGACAACTCGGCCAGCGCTTCGGCCGATTCCACGCTCAGTCCATGCAGGTAGAGATACTTCGTATACTCGCCGCCCTCGAACAGCTTCTGGGTCTCATGCGAGGCCTTGTCTCCGATGGTAACGCACGACATCGCCAGCACATCCATTTTCCCGCCGCTCTTGGGCAGAAGGAAGTCGGAGATGCACAGGCCGCGGCCTTCGCGCTGACGCGGGAAGGTGAAGCGCAACGCCTCCGCGGGAACCGCATCGCCCTGCTTCCAGCCATCGGGCAGGTTGTAGACGATAAGGTCGTTACCGTCGCCCTGCGCGCCAAAGTAGCCATAGACGACCTTGGGATCGAACCAGCCGGCGGCAATCACTTCCTCTTCCAGATCCTTCAGGATCGGCCGGTACTTGGTCTCCACCAGGCGGGCGTAGTCTTCCTGCGAAGCCGTCTTCAACTGCCACTGGTTTTTGAACAGCGCAGTCTCGTTGATGTACTGAAAGATCTCGCGGAGATCGAAGTCTTCGGCCTTAAGCACACGCACGCCCCAGAAGGGCGGCTGCGGAATATTGGGAGCTGGCGGGATTTCGATATTGGGCTTGGTCGCGCCGTCGACACCTCCAAGAGTGTGCGCCGGCTTCACAAACTCCTTCACAACTTTGCCTTCAGCAATGCGCTTCTCGCGCGCTCCGTTCGGCGACGCCAGGTCCTCCATGATGTGCAGGCCGGCAAAGGCGTCGTCCGCATAGAAGATGCCGCCGTTGTATTCACGGCGCAGATCGTCTTCCACGTATTTGCGGGTGAGCGCAGCGCCGCCGCAGATCACCGGGAAGTCGAGCTTCTGGTGATGCAGATCCTGCACCACATACTTCATCTCGAGGGTGGACTTCACCAGCAAGCCGCTGAGCCCGATGGCGTCGGCCTTCTCGTCCCGGCGCAGCTTTGATGATCGAGTCCGACGGCTGCTTGATGCCGAGGTTCACCACGCGATAGCCGTTGTTGGTGAGGATGATGTCGACCAGGTTCTTGCCGATATCGTGGACGTCGCCCTTCACCGTGGCGAGCACGATGGTCGCCTTCTGGCTGCCCGCCTTCTTCTCCATCTTGGGCTCGAGATAGGCGACGGCGGCCTTCATCACGCCGGCTGAGTCGAGCACCGAAGGCAACTGCATCTTGCGCGCGCCGAACAGGTCGCCGACCGTCCTCATGCCGTCGAGCAGGATGTTGTTGATCAGGTCGAGCGGCGAGTAGTTGACCAGCGCCTCTTCCAGCAATCTCGTGCGAGCGACTTCTTGTTCGCGCCGTCGCCCACGGATTTTTCGCCGTTGATGATCGCCCACTTCAGCTTGTCTTCGATCGACAGCGTGTCAACGTGCGCGGTGGTCGTCTCCTGCTTGCCCTTGGTCCCGGCGAAGTGGTTCATGTAGACCTGCAGCGGATCGCCGTTGGACTGATCGTAGAAAATCAGCTTGCGCGCGAGATCAACTTCCGCCTCAGGAATCTTGTATAACGGATAGATTTTGCTGTAGTTAACGATGGCCATGTCGAGACCATGATCCACCGCTTCGTGCATGAAGACGCTGTTCAAGATGCGCCGTGAATACACATTCAGCCCGAAGGAAATGTTGCTGACGCCGAGGATGGTCTTCACCTCGGGCAGTTCGGTCTTGATCGCCTTCACCGCCTTCAGCGTCTCGATGCCGGCGGTGCGATAGTCTTCCTGGCCGGTCGAGATGGGCAGCGTAAGCGCGTCGAAAATCAGATCGCAGGGACGAATGCCGTACTTGTTGACTGCCAGATCGAAGATGCGCTTGGCAATGGCCAGCTTCTTCTGCCAGGTCAGCGCCATGCCGTCTTCGTCGATGGTGAGCGCGATGACCGCCGCGCCGTAGCGCTTGGCCATGGGCAAAACTTTGGACGTGCGCTTCTCGCCATCCTCCAGGTTGATGGAATTGATGATGGCCTTCCCCGGAATGCGCTTCAGCGCTTCTTCGATCACGTCGGCTTCGGTGGAGTCGACCGTGATGGGCGCGGGCACGCGCGTGGCAATCTTCTCGAGGATATTGCTGATGTAGGCCTTCTCGTCCTCGCCCACGATGGCGCAGCACAGGTCGAGCATGTGCGAGCCCTCGTTCACCAGCTTCTTGGCGAGAGTGAGGATGCCGTCATAGTCCTGGTTGCGGACCATGTTCTTGAAGTGCTCGACCCGCGTGGTGGTGTTCATCTCCTCGGCCACGACCAGCGGCTTGGGATCGAGATCGAGCGGCACCATGGAGTACGCGCTGGCCGCGGCGGCGGTGGTCTTCACGTCGCGCTTCGCGGGCTCGAGATTGGCGCAAGCGTCGGCAACAGCTTTGATGTGCTCGTAGGTGGTGCCGCAGCAGCCGCCGACCAGTCGCACACCGTACTCGGTGATGAACTGCTTGTGATATTCGGCCAGTTCCTGCGGTTGCAAGGCGTACACCGCGTGGCCGCCGACGTTCTGCGGCAAGCCCGGCGTTCGGCAGAACGGAAACCGGCCGCGGCGAGTTCGCACCCAGATAGCGAACGCCGTCGTTCATCTCCTTCGGACCGGTGGCGCAGTTCATGCCGATGATGGCGACGTCGAACATCTCCAGCGTAGTGAGCGCCGCGCCGATCTCGGTGCCCAGCAGCATGGTGCCCGTCGCTTCCAGCGTGACCTGCACCTGCACGGGAATGTTCTTGCCGGTTTTCTTCAGCGCGTCGAAGATGCCGACCAGTCCGGCCTTCGCCTGCAGAATGTCCTGGCAGGTTTCGAGCAGCAGCACATCGACGCCGCCGTCGATCAGCGCAATCGCCTGCTCAGTATAGGCGGCAGCCATGTCGTCGAAAGCCGATGTGTCCCAGCGAAGGCAGCTTGGTGGTCGGTCCCATCGATCCTGCAACGAAGCGCTTGCGTCCGTTCGAGGAGTAGCTCGCCGCAACCTCGCGCGCCAGCTTGGCCGCGGCCAGGTTGACCTCGTGAACCTGATGCTGCATGTCGTACTCGGCCATCACGATGCGGGTGGAGCTGAAGGTATTGGTCTCCACCACATCGGCGCCGGCGTCGAAATACTTGGCGTGGATTTCCTTGACGATGTCGGGACGGCTCAGCACCAGGATGTCGTTGTAGCCGTCCTTGCCCCAGAACTCATCGAGCGGAAGGTTGTACGCCTGGACAGCAGTCCCCATGGCGCCGTCATAGATGACGACGCGTTCCTCGACGGCTTTGAGAAAATCGCTCATTTGACTGTTAGCCAACGCGTCCGCAGTTTCTCCTGTACTGTCCGGCGAGCCGCCTTATGGGCGCCCTTCAAACCAATACCAGATGCGGACGGGAGAGAACAGAACACGCAGCTTGATTACCAAGTATCGCAGGTCGGCTGGGGTTCGCGAAAGCCGCGCACAGCTAGCTGCAATCCTTGCAGCCGATTGGCGCATAGGCGCATTGAAGGGCAGTTGTCGGAAGGCAGTTGCCAGTTGTCGGTTGTCAGCGTCCAACGAATCGCTCGAGGCTGATTTTTCAGAAAACCGTAAAGCCGTGTTCGGCATATAAATCGCAGTTGCCCGCTTTACGAGACAGCCTTCGAGAAACTTGAAACCCAAAACTTGAAACTCGAAACCGCTCTACCGCACCTGCACCAGCACCAGCGCATTTACCGGCAACTCCAGCGTGAGCACGCCGTCGGTGAGGTCTTCGAATTCCGGTTCGGGCAAGGTCGACTGCTCGCGCAAATCGTCAATCTGGTCCTTCGTGGGATAGCGTGGGCTGCCCATTTTCTTGTACAGCCCGAGGGTGTCGCCATGGACGTCATCCAGGCGGCGAATAGAAACCCGCGTCTCCGGATCGATGCCCTTAAACTCCAGCTTCACCGTCTTGGCCGCGCCGGTTGACCCGGGATTTACGATGTTCCATACCGCAACGATCACCCGGCCATGCTCGGCCTTGGTCACCAGAACATCGGGGTTAGAGTTGCCGATGCGCTGATTGCCCAGCCGGTGCAGCAGTTGCAGCGCATAGAACGACGGCTTGGGAATGTTGCCGGCGGCGATCAGCCCAAAACCGCCATAGAACGGCTGCTTCACTACACCCTGCTCCTCGAAAACATCGGAGAAGGTCCAGTACGACATCATGTCGGTCAGCCCGTCGCATTGGCTGATGGTAGTGGCCAGCCACGGTCCCATGTAGAGCGAGTCGGTGACGTCGACCTGGTTGTCGTAAGCGGCGTTGTACTCGCTCCAGATCAACGGCAGCTTGGGCTGCGGAGAAGCGGCGATCTCGTCGTGAACCTTCTTTACCGCGCGGCAAACCATCTGGTCGCGCGGAATATTTTCGCTGGTATGGAAAACGTCGCTGGCTTTGTCGTTGCCGTAAACGTGGGTGGAAACGAAGTCGAGTGGAACTTTCGTCTGCGTCGCATGCTTGATCATGTCGCCAACCCAGGCGCCTTGCGCCGTCGCCGGTCCACCCACTCGCAGTTGCGGGTTTACCGCCTTAATGTCGCGCGCGGTGTGGTCATAGAGCTCTAAGTAGGTTTGCTGGCGCGGCGTGCCCGACCAGAAATCCAGATTGGGCTCGTTCCAAACTTCAAAGTACCAGCTAGCCACTTCGTCGAGACCATAGCGATCGACTAGGTGTTTGGTGAACTGGGTGATCATGTCGTCCCACTTGGCGTAATCCTTGGGCGGCGAGACGTTGGGGTGGTACCAGAAGGATTGCAGATCCGGTCGCGCGGCCAGCTTGTAGGGCATGAAGCTGAGCTCGACAAAGGGCTTCACGTTGGCGGCCAGCAAGCCATCGTAGATCTGGTCAACATAAGAAAAGTTGTAGATCGGCTTACCCTGCTTGTCTTCGTCGTAGACACCCACGTCGTCAAGCAAGATGCCGTGAAAGCGAACGTACTGAAAATTGGTGATCTGGTGTACCGCGCGCAGATCACGGCGATAAGAATCGCGCAAGCTGAGCACGGCGCGTCCTGAACCGAACATCTGCTCCCAGAAATGGGGGAAGGGATGTGCGGGAGCGGCAACGTCAATGGTAATGGTTTCCGGAGTTGATTGTCCCAGCAACGGCAGCGCGCTGAGAGCGAACATAAGAAACAGCAGAATTCGAGTACGCATCAGGTTCGTCGACACCAGAGTTCTAGGCCGTGCAATCTAAGTTGCAGTCCTATGGGTAATTATGGCGGTTGCGTGGTTATCTGGGAAGTGCGGAGCGGTCGATAAGAACGTCCGCGTTGTCCGGTATCCGCTGGAAGTGCGGCGGTTCCAAGCTCGTCAAGAGGACAGTCCTGAAAGGTGATGACCCGTCAGAAAGTCTTTCGCCACAACGGCGGCATCCTTCTTCTCGCCATCGACTGCGTAGTTCATCGCGCGCATCTCATCGGCGGTGATTTGGCCGCTTAGGCGTTCAAATGCCGCTCGCGCCTGTGGGCAGTCCGTGAACATGCTGGGCCGGACGATCGGCACGGCATCATAAGGAGGGAAGTAATGCTTGTCGTCGTCCAATACGACCAGCCCCAGTGCGGCGATGAGGCCATCAGTATTGTTGCCGGCGACGATGTCGACCGACTTGTTCTGCAGCGCCCGATAGAGCAGGCCCAGATCCATCACGCGCGGAGCTTCCTCAAAGTGCAAACCGTAGGTGCTGACTAGGCCTTTGTAACCGTCCTGCCGCTCCAGAAATTCATAGCCCACGCCGAGCTTAAGATGAGGAGCTACCGGCGCCAGCTCCGACAGCGTCGTAAGGTTCAGCCGTCGAGTGTCGTCGCCGCGCATCACCATGGCAAAGCTGTTGTTGAAACCCAGCGGCGGCATCACGTCGAGATTAAACCGTTGCTTGTAAGCGCTCTTTACCTGCTGATAAACGGCTGCCGAGTCACCGGCGGCTGGTTGCTTCAAGATCGCGGCCAGCGCAGTGCCGGTGTACTCGACGTAGGTATCGATGCGTCCGGCTAGGATCGCCTGCTGACAGATGTAAGTGCCGGCCAGATAGAAGCGGCCATCGACTGGCGAGCGGCAAACGTTCTCCAGATATTGCTTCAGCAACTCGCCGAGGATGAGCTGCTCGGTGAAGTTTTTCGAGCCGACAGTGAGTTCGTGCCTGGGCGTGCAGCCGCTCGCAAGCGCTAGCGTGAGTCCGGCGAGAAAGGTTCGGCGATCCATGTCAGTGACGGTGGCGCAGCAGCAGTTTTTCGACGCCGCTGAGCAGCAGGTCCGCGGCCAATGCCATGAGGGCCGCAGGAATGGCGCCCGCGAGGATCACGCCGTTGTCGACCATGGCGATGCCGCGAAAGATAAATTCGCCCAACCCGCCCGCGCCGATGGCCGCCGCGATCGTCGCCACTCCGATGGTGATTACTGCCGCAACCCGAATTCCCGACAGCATTACCGGCAGCGCCAGAGGCAGTTCGACCTTCCACAGCAATTGCGTCGATGTAAGGCCCATGGCGACCGCCGCTTCCCGCACCGGCGCGCTAATTCCCGCGATGCCGACATAGGTATTGCGAACGATCGGCAGTAGCGCGTAGAGCGCAAGAGCCAGGATCGCCAGCCGCTCGGCGCTCGCGCCCAGCCACGGCAAAGGCAGCAGCAGTCCGAACAGCGCCAGGCTGGGAATCGTCTGAATGACGTTGGTGCTTCCGAGCACGATAGCTTTCCACTTCGGACGCCGGGTGAGAAGGATTCCTAGAGGCACGCCAGCCGCGATTGCCAGAAGCATGGAAATGCCCACAAGCCACAGATGTTCGCCGGTGAGCGTCGCGACCTCGTGCTTGTGAGTGAGTATGAAGTTCACTGCAAATTTTCCAGCACTTTAATTGCGAAACAGCTGTTGCCCGTCACGGAACACGTCGACGTAGGCTTTCACGGTCGTGTCGGTCGAACTCAAAAACTCTTCCGGACGGAACACTTCGCGCAATTTGCCACCTTCCATAAATGCGATCCGGCTGCCCAGCAGCAGAGCTTCTCCCACATCATGGGTCACAAAGACGATGGTCTTGCCCAGCTTTTCCTGTAGCTTCTTGAACTCCTTTTGAAGTTCAGCTCGGGTGATCGGGTCGAGCGCGCCGAAGGGTTCGTCCATCAGAAGAATCGGAGGCTCGGCAGCGAGGGCGCGCGCCAAACCTACGCGCTGTCGTTGGCCTCCGGAAAGTTCATGGGGATAACGACCGCCAAACTCGGCACTCGGGAGACCCACAAGAGTCAGGACTTCCTCTATACGCTGATCGATTTTGTTTGGCTCCCACCGTTGCAACTTGGGAACCAGGGCTACGTTTTCGCGAACGTTGTAGTGAGGAAAAAGACCTACGTCCTGGATGGCATAACCGATGCCACGGCGCAGCTTGATAGCATCCCACTGCATGACTGAGATACCGTCGACCAGAACTTCGCCTGCGGTAGGAGCCAGCAGGCGGTTGATTAGCTTCAGGCTCGTGGTCTTTCCCGAACCGCTTCGCCCCAGGAGCATAAGGGTCTCACCTCGATTCACTGCGAGGTTCAGCTCGGAAAGCAGCGCCTTGCCGTCCGGCAGACTGAAGCCGACGTCGACAAACTCGATGGCGGGGGTGGAGTCTCTCTCCATGGGTTGCGGCCTTGAACGTCGCTACAGCCTATCAGAACGGAAGGTTTCACTACCTTGGTAAATGGAGGGGAACAACGTGCCTGACATGAACCTGAGCGTTGAAGTGATCGGCCACGGAGGAGTCACGTATAAACACGAATGCCGGAGCAGTTCACAGAGAACCGTTCCGGCATAAATCTATTTAACTTAGCCCAGGAGCAGGCTTACAGCAGTAAGGGGACTAACGACCCCAACCGCCGCCGCCGCCACCACCGCCCCCGGAACGTCCACGGCCGCCGCCACCACCGCCGCCGCGTCCAAATCCGCCGCCGCGTCCACCACCGCCGCCATCGCGACGAGGTCTGTCAGTTTTCGGCCGGGCTTCGTTGACGGTCAGATTGCGGCCTCCAAGATTGGTGCCGTTAAGAGCTTCCATTGCTTTGCCCGCCGAATCGTCATCCGTCATTTCGACGAAAGCGAATCCCCGCGGCTGTCCGGTGTCGCGGTCCGTGACAATGCTCACCTTGTCAACTGGCCCATACGCCTCAAACATCGTGCGCACCTGGTCTTCAGTCGCATCAAAACTCAGGTTCCCCACATAAATATTCTTCATTGATTCCTCGCTTTTCGGATGAGGCCGCTCGCCGACCGATCACCTGGCTTCGCAGGCGGCGCGGATTGGGGTGTTTACGACCAAAGACTCAGCTGACCAACTTACTTCCAAAAAAGGCAGAGGGCGGCTTGCGCCACCCTCCCCTGGTGTATCGGTTTACAGAATCTGAACGTTCTCAGCCTGCCAGCCCTTTGCACCGCGCTTCACGTCGAAGCTCACGGCCTGGCCTTCCTGTAGCGAGCGGAATCCGTTCGACTGGATGGCCGAGAAATGGACGAATACGTCTTCGCCGTTCTGACGTGAAATGAAGCCAAAACCCTTGGCATCGTTAAACCACTTTACTGTTCCTTGTTCCATTTGTTTCTTTTATATCCTTGATGTTGATGTTGCGTCGGTGAATCGGAAGGTTACAGGCAGACATCGCTCGAGACAAAGGAGGGATGGCTGCTAGACGCGCCGTTCGTACTTACGCAAAACCATTATACAACAATCAGACAATCTCCTACGCTTATTCGCAAAGCTGGACTGTCTGATGCCGGACATTAGCGCAAGTCCGCCAGATTAGAGATTCTCTATGCGTTGCTTTTCGCCTGCGAAACTGCGGTCTGATTTTGTAAGGCCGTGGACTCTTACCATAGGATTGCAGGCGCTATTTGCGCTAGTCTGAGCAGCGTTTCGGTAGCGATACTCTCCTTGGCTTTTATGAATATGACAAGCCTGTACAGCCCATAATTGTGGCCGAGCATCTAGTCCGCCATGCCGCGTGGACGTGCTACCGCCTCAGTTCCCATTTCGGGCATTCCCTTATCGCATTCTAGTTTGCAATCTGCACGCCTGGCAGCGAAGGACTGCCGCGCCTGCAATCTTTGGAAGTGTGGGACCCAGACCGTTTTCGGCGAAGGATGGTCGAAAGCGCGGGTCATGCTAGTTGGCGAGCAGCCCGGTGACAAGGAAGATGTTGAAGGGAAACCGTTTGTAGGCCCTGCGGGAGCCCTGCTGGATAAAGCCTTGGTTGAGGCTGGCCTCGATCGCAAGAAGACGTATGTGACCAACGTCGTGAAGCACTTTAAATGGGAGCCGCGGGGTAAACGTCGAATTCACAAGAAGCCAAACGCTCTTGAGGTTGCGGCCTGCCGGCCATGGCTTGATCTGGAAATAGAGCTTGTAAAGCCAGACATTCTAGTTTGCTTGGGCGCAACGGCAGCCCAGGCTCTGCTTGGGCGAAATTTTCGCGTGACCCGGAAGCGCGGTCAACTGTTGCCGTTCGCAGGTAAGCACATACTGGCCACCGTTCATCCTTCGGCCATTCTCCGCGCGCCAGACGAAGCAACTCGTCATCGGGAATTCGAGTTTTTTGTGAACGACCTGCGGATCGTAGCTGCGGTTTTGCACCGCAGCGCCTAACAGAGTTGCCAAGACCCAATTTCTCGTTCCGGCTCTCACTGGTGCAATTGACACTGCGGGACTAAACTCGTGTATTGGTTCGGTGGAGTGAAACTTGTCCCCTGAGTTAGAAGCCGTCCGTCGCGAAGTAGAGCAACTAACGCGTACTGCCTCGGAGGCCGTATGGCACCAAGCTCCGCCCGGGAAGTGGAGTTGTGCTCTCATCTTCGAACATTTGCTTCTGAGCTATACCGGAACAACCAAGGGCATTTCCAACACCATGCAGGCTGGAAGACCTTTGGGAGGCAAAACCACCTGGCCAGATCGGATCAAAACCGTGTGGGTGACAAAACTAGGGCTTATACCCTCGGGACGTGTCGCTCCTTCCTTCTTAACTCCGAAGAACGGCTTGCCACTGGATTCGCTGCGGCGTTTCTATGACGCACTGGTCGCTATGGACGCAACCCTGGCGGATGCGGAGCGGCGATTCGGCAGCCAGGTAAAGTTGTTGAATCACCCGTTTATCGGGCCGCTGAATGCCAGGGAGTGGCGTCAGTTACACCGGACCCATACGCGGCATCATTTGAAGCAAGCGGCGGACCGTATGCGCCAGCACAGCACGACTGATCTCGTCGCCAGCCTTTCATCGAAATGATCCCAGATACCGTTGCCACGCCATATCTCCAGCCAACATGGCCGCCAGAGAGCACGCGCCCAGAAAAACGCCGAAAGGAATTTCGCGGTTGAAGAACGTTTCTGGTGTTCCTCCGCCATTCGATGTACCGTTCGAGCGCGCCCCCACAGCTTCCCAACCCAACAGGAAGATGGAATAGACCACGGCCAGCAGAGGTGCGGTAAAAATTACGAATACGATTAGTTTCAAGCCGAGAAAGGCGCCCGACATAGCCATCAGAGCAATGTCGCCGAAGCCCATGCCATGCTTCTTGCGCACCAGATAGTACAAACCCCAGGCAACGTAGAGAAAGCCTGCGCCGACCACTGCTCCCAGCGTTGAGTCGAGCAGGGAGAGCACCTGGACGCTTTCCACCTGCTGGTTGTAAAGACTCATCAGGAACTGCGTGCCACCGCTGTCCGTTGGCGCGATCCACGAAAATGCCAGGCCCAAAGCGATTCCCGTATAGGTGAACTCGCGCGGCAGCAATCCGGTTTCTGCGTCCATGAAAATCAGCCCCACCAGCAGGAAGCTGAAGACGCAAAACTTCAGGGTCAGCAGCGTTGGCCCAAACCACACGTAACAGGCGACGAATAAAACAGCAGTGAGGAGTTCGACAGCGGGATACCGCCATGCAATGCGTGCGCCGCAATCCCTGCATCGGCCGCGCAGCATCAACCAACTCACCAGCGGAAGGTTGTGATACCAGCGAATCGGAGCACGGCAAATAGGGCAAAGGGACCCAGGCGTAATGACCGATTGGTCCCGAGGAATACGGCTGATACAAACGTTCAGGAAGCTGCCGAGTGCCAGCCCGAAGACAAACAGCACGCATTCCAGGAAGCGGTCCAAAATGTTTGCTTGAATCCTCTCCTAGGGCTCATGGAAGCTCAGCAGATGGCCGCTCAAAGTCGTGTCGCAGATCTGGCTTCCTGGTAGCTCATCGATCCAGTTAATCATCTTTCGATTCAGCAGGCGTACTTCCGGTGGCCGCTCTTGCCAGCTGCCACCGTTTTCCTCGCGGACCGGTATCTTATAACACGGTGAACAATCGTCAGGCTGCTGGTCCTTCCATTCCAGTAGCGCCTTCTCCAAATCGTCGGAGAGCGACTCGTTAGGGCGAAGACACAGGATCCACTCGTGCGTCGCATCCATCACATAAGTCCCGGGCGTTACTCCGGGAATCGCGCTCCTCACGGTTGCTCCGTGATCTCGCGCAATTCTAACGGTATCGTCGTCGGAGGAATCATCAATTATCAGAACTTCATCACAGGGGCGAAGTGATTGCAGGGCTCGGCCGAGTCGCAGCCCATCATTGTGAGTGTGCAGTAAAGCGCTAATCTTGGGCATGGGTAACCAATCAGTGAGGAGATCGCAGCTCCCAAAAGAGGCCGCACATGGTTAGACGCAAAAAAACGCGCTCGCGGTCACTGCCACGGTCATGTTTTGCGATTAACCCGGTTGGCGAACGCAGTTAGCGATCAGGTAAGCGGCGTGCGTCCCGCCTCGTGTTCGTTTGTGCTCTTCGGAATTACAGTGAGCGTGTTGATCGTCTGGAAGTTCAATACCGCTTCCGGCCCAAGCTTGATCTGCTGACCTTTCTTGGCCGCCGAAGCCGCCGTGCCCGCGCCGGCTCCGCTGGCCGCGCCGATAGCCGCACCCTTGCCTCCTCCGATGAGGCCGCCGAGAACCGCGCCGGCGACAGTTCCAGCCCCAACCTTAGTTGCGGTGCTCTTGCCTTCACCTTTGCCCGACCGTGACCACTGATTAGTCTGGATGTTGTAGGTCTTGCCATTGACGGAGAGCGAATTCAATTCCAGGGTCAGAACCGAATTTCCGGCGAATCGTCCGGCGCTCTTTACGTCGGCAACGCGGCCAATAACATCGGCGCCGGAGGGAACCACCGTTTCACCGTTGATTACGATTGGTGTGCTCAGCGAGCCATGAAAGGTGTCCCCTACCTGATTACGTTCCGAATCGAGTTGATCATTGAGTCGCACCGAAAGCTGCGTGCCCGCCGGAATCGTAACCTTCTGCGGCGGTGGGGGAGGCACCGGCGCTGGCGGAGGTGGAGCAGGAGTCGGAGCCGGTGGAGCGGGCTGTTCGGACGGGAATGGCGGGGCCGGCGGCAAGTTGCTGGCATCCGTTTCAGCGGAATTGTCCGATTGGCCGCGTTGCTGAGAGCGCGGTTTCTTTTCTCGCTTGGCTGGCTTCTGCGCCGGTGCAGGAGACGGAGTGGCCTGCGCCTGCCGTATTTGCAAATTGTTTACCACCGTTTTCACGCCCTCGACGGTGGCGGCATCGCTGGCTGCGGCAGCCCGCTCGGAATCGTTGTTGACGTCACCACTGAGCGTCACGACGCCGTTGGCAGCCTGCACGCCGATCTGCCGGCTCTGAATTCCGGTATCGCTATAAATTTTGGTTTGAACGTCGGTGGCGACCTGAGCGTCGGTGCGATTTGCTTTCTTGGAACATCCCGCCAAAAAAGCGAGACTTAACACCAATAACCCGCAAAAATACAGGGGCCTCTTCAATCTCATTGCTGCTTGTTTCCCCTCGATCGGCATTCCTAATTGTTAAACACCTTCGCAGCGAGGTTGTCGCTGTAAAGGCGCAAATAGGTGACTCAATAAGAGACGCGGCAATGGCCATAAGGGATGCAGCCCGCGGCTGCAATCCTTTCGCGCGCAACGGATTAGAACTATGGTGGGCCGCCAAATGACCCAGCCGAAGACCTCGAGCGTTCAGGCGCAGGGCCACCGCTTGCTCCCGGTCGCTAGCTGCGCCGTCAGTTCTGCGGGTCGGTGAGCCGATTGTTAATTGCGAAAAGCGCAAGCTCCAGCCTGCTGGCAACGCCGACCTTGTCGAAAATGTTTGTCAGGTGATGCTTAACCGTGTCCTCGCTCAGGGTGAATTTGCGGGCAATTTCCTTGTTGCTCAAACCCGCGACGATGGTTGTCAGGATGTCCATTTCACGCTTCGTCAGGCCGTAATTGCGCGGCGCTTTTTCTCCCGAAGGATTGGTGCGCATGAAGTCGACGATATCTCCCACTGCCTCTCGCCCAACCCAATACTGGCCCGACATCACGGTGCGAATGGCTTTCATCAACAACTGGGTTGCGGCCTCTTTCATGACCACACCGCGCGCCCCCAACTGCAGGGCCTGCACGATTTCCAGTCGCTCCACCGCGGCGGTAAGCACGATGATCTTGGTGTGCACGCCGTCTCCATTCGACGAGAGGTCGCGCAGCACGTCCATCCCAGGCACTCGGGGCATGGCGAGGTCAAGCAGAAGAATGTCGGGGTTCAACTCCCGGGTCTGAGCGACGGCCTCGGCGCCATCGGCAGCTTCTCCCACGACCTCCAGTTCGGGCTCGGCCTCTAACAGGCGGCGCAAGCCGTCGCGAAAAATGGTGTGGTCATCGGCAATGATGATGCGCACTGAAGGCTCTTTCTTATCCATACGCTTCGTATCCTTTCTGCGGAATGGTAATTTCCAACCTCGATCCGTGGCCCGGCGTTGATTCGATTACCATGTCTCCTCCAACTGCCCGTACCCGTTCCTTAATTACGGCCGGCCCCCGGCGCAGGCCGTCCAGCTCCCTGAGCGTGAAACGTCCGGCGAAAGGAAAACCGCTTCCGTCGTCATTGATCACCAGCTTCCACAGACCATCCTGGGCCCCGAAGCGTACTACAGCGGACTGCGCTCCGCTATGCTTGCGGATGTTGACTAGGCTTTCCTGAACCACCCGCGCAAGCTCGCGACAGGTGGCGGCAGGAAGCGTTACCTCCTGTAGCTCGGAGATAAAGCGCACCGCGACGCCAGTGTCTCTGGAGAAACGTTCCACAAGTTCAGCAATAAAGTCAAGCAATTGATGGGGGCCGATGTCGACCGGACGCATGGTCTGCATAAGCTCGCGCAGATTCAGAACTTCGTGCCGCAGCAATTTCTGAATGCGTTCCAACTCCGAGGGCAACGGGGAATTGCTATTGGCACGCCGACGAAGCACATCCAGTTGCATCTCAATGCTGATCAGTGACTGGATGGTCGTATCGTGCAGTTCGCGCGCTACACGGGCCCGCTCGGTCACTCCTGCGCGCGAGCGGAATCCCTGAAACAGATAGACCGAATAAAGAGCAGGAGCCAGCTGTCGCATCAGGTTTTGCACAAATCGCAGTTCATGTTCCCGCTCGCGTCCTAGCCTGGCGTTCAGCAAAACGAAGCGTCCGCACCAATCCCTACCCATCTCGTGGCTGACCACCAGCACCGACCTGGTGTCCGTAACGGGCATTTCCAAATGGCCAACCTGGGCAGGCTCGAGTCGACGCCCTTCCTCGTCCAAAGCTGTAATGGAGCCTCGGGTTTCGCCGTTCTCCCGTTTCATAAAAAACGTGTGAGGATAATCCCACATCATTTCCGCGTCTTTGTCGGCCGGAGCCACTTCTTGAACGTGCATGGCAGGATGAGCCGATGCAGGGATTTCCCAACGGAACGCCCGCCCGGTACTGCTTTGGGCTACCACCTCGTACACCGGGCCACCCTGAAAGACTCGTGCCAGCTCTGAAAGAATGTTCTGTAGAGCTACGGCAAAGCGATTACCAATTCGCGCCAAGTACAGCAGCCGATTTGTGAGCGCGATCTCAGCCCGCAGTTCCTTCTCGGTTTCAGCCAGAATTCCCAGAAGGCAGCCCGCCATCAGGACAAATCCGCAGCGCATCAGTAGCCTTGCCGGCTCCACGGAAGTAAACAGCAGAAGTTGCAGGGCTGCTGGTCCGCGCGCTACCACGATCGCTTGAAATAAAAGCAGGGCCGCGCTGATAACGGCCGTCGCCATAGTCTCCACGAAACCCCAGCGGAAGGCAGCCGCAATCATGGCAAACAGGAACAGCACGAAAAAGACACTGTTGGGAGCTTCCGCGAAAAGACACAACAGCACCGGCCAGCCGACATCATTAATCTGTGCCGCCAAAACAAATCTAGGGCTAGGCTCACCGCCCATTTGCAGCTGCATCAGCAGCACCAGACTGGCGATGACGTATGCCAGCAGCAGGAAGAGTCCCACCCGATAATGAATCACAACTCCCGCGGGGTAGATACACCAAGCGGCTAGCGACGTTAGTGCCAGAAGTAGGCGCGAAAAACCCAAGATCCGCTCCACACGCAAGTCCTCTTGCTTGAGGTCAGGGACTCGAAGCCTGGTCAGAAACCTGGGGGCAATGGATTGGGCCAGCAAAACATATCCTCAATTACAGCAACTAAGGTGGCGCGGTGCCATGATTATGACACGAAAGCGCTATAAGGCAACTGGGTTTCGGTGTTTAGGGTCCGAAAGTGCTGCTTTTTATCCGCACTAAGTGCCGACGTGTCAGGGGTCACGCCCGGCAGTGACCCCACTCACTGCGTTCGTGTGTGAGACAACGCTACGTTTAACCTTGCAGCCCGAAAGAGCTTCGTAGCAAGATGTTCGTTACGAAACCGCCGCCGTGGCTTTCGGCAGAATTAGGCGGAATGCGCGAGGAACTCGCCCTGCATGGACTGCGGGAACTGGTTTGGCAGAGGGAGGTATCGGACGATGAACTACAAGCTGTGGTCGAAAGCGCTTTTGGTTGTCGCCGCTCTTGTGTTGACTTCGCCCTTGGGCTGGGCACAGAGCGCAAGCAAGACGGCTGCCCCATATGACGTAAAGAGTGAAGTCAAAGTGAAAGGCGTGATCGAAGACATTCGTCAAATCCCCGGCGGAGCGGCAGTTACGGAACTTGCCGTCAAGACAGATGCGAAAACAATCTTGGTCTATGTGGGCCCAGGGGATTTCTTGAAAGAGATCGACGTATCCTTCAACAAAGGGGACCAGGTCAATGTGGTCGGAGCGAAATCCTCTAATACAGCCGAAGAAGAGATACTGGCCCGGGAAATTACTGTGGGTACCAACACCTTTACCCTGCGCGACGATAAAGGCGTCCCCATCTGGTCGGGCTGGAAGCCGGCAAAGGCATCCGGCAAGTAGAGTAGGTTAGCAACACTCGCCACTAGTTCCGTAAGAGGGAAAGCTGTTCTCTCCCCTGCCTTATTTCCGCTACCTTCTCAAATCGACTTCATCACTACTTCTCGACCCGCAAAAATTCTCCGGTGGCGGCATCGACGGCCACTCGCAGCTTGGCTTCGTCCGGGCTGCTGCCGTAGATCACTTGCCACACCAGTTGGTTCTTCGACGCATCCCAATCGAGAATGAAAACGACCGGCTGTTTAGGGTCTTTCTTGAGGAGTTTGTCGCCACCGTTCTTTTGCGCGACCTGGTAAGCGGCGTCGCTGTCAATCTTCAGGAACCCGATATTGAACGGACGGGTTGAAGCGTTGGTTGGGTTCCAGGCGTCCTCGGCGGAAAAGGTAATGCCTCGCTCGGGAGCATCGGCTCCGACCAGCCCAGACCACACAAACATCTTCATCATACGTTTGGCCGGCGAGGCGAACGAGGCCCGCCACAGTCCGGCTTTGCCATCGTTGGTGGGAGCGTCAGGCGAGAACTGCGATTGAAGGCGGAACGGTGTGGCGTCGGCTGCCCATCCTCGCGCGGAAAGGTACATCTCCTGAAACGCGACGCGGCCGGTTTTGTACTCCGCCGGTTTAGGCGCCGGCTTGGCCGCAGATTGCGATGCACTGCTGCTGGATGTTGTGGTGGGGCTGGAAGAACATCCAGCCAATATCAGAAGAGCCATACAGGCGACGACAAACTTTCTCATGAACCCTCGGGAGCGGCAGTTGGTGGTTAGCAATTGGCATTTGGCCGTAAGAACTGGTCAGTCGCCAACGACGCTGAATGCACTCGATCGTTTGTAACAGCAATACAGATGTAGATTCGCCGAGCCTAGTTGCTGCGGCATCTCATAAGTCGCATGAAGTAGGGATTTGTATCAGGGCGCGGCTTCAGCCGAGCCGAGGAGAATCATTCTCCATCGGGCTTCAGCCCCTGTCCTCAGCGGCTAAAGCCGTCCTCTTTATAGTGCATCTACGGCACGACTTAAAGTCGTGCCCTGATACAAACCGGATATAAGTGAATCATTAGATAACTATTGGCCGTGAATGCTAACTGCTAAATGCCAACTGCGGCCTTACCGCGCCAGCAGAGCAACCCCGCCGGCCACGAACATGGCGGCCAGCCAGCGGCGATGATCAACGCGCTCTTTCAGGAATATTCGGGCAGCGAATGCGTTGGCAATGAAGGTCAGAGAGGCAGATGCCGGTCCGACAACACTCACATCGCCCCACGACAGCGTGATCAGAAGACTGAAGAATGCCAGGGCCATGAACAACAGGCCCAGCATGAATCGCTGGTTCGATACCACTTGCCGCACGACGTGCAACCAGCCATACGAGCGCCTGATCACGCCCAAGTCGCCGATTTCTTTCATGGCGCGCGCTTGCAGCACATCGCCCGCGGTAGCGGTGACGACGATGGCGGCAATCCCTGCCCAGGCGGCTGTGCTGCTCATGCGTCGCTCCCGGGATTGTTGGTTAATACCAGTTCACGATCCCCGGTGCTGAGATGTTTCGCCGCACGGCCTGAACCAACGGGCGCCGTGAGCGATGGGCCGGTGGCCACGAACCCCACTCCCACGGTAATCAGCGCAATCCCCAGCCAATGAGCGACCGTGACATCTTCATGTAGCAAACGACTGGCTAAAAGCGCGGTCAGCACATAGCCGAATGCCGTAGCGGGCAGGACATAGGTGAGATCGGCCCAGGAAAGGGCCGAGAGATAACTGCAAAAGAAAAGCAGTAGCAGGCCAATGCCCAGCACGACCCAAGGATTCAGCAGGGCAGTCAACAGATGTGTCCAATTGCTGCTGTTGACTGGCCCGAAGTCTCGCATGCCGCGGCCGAGACAAACATTGCCGCTGGAACCGAAGACCACCACCGCCAGCAGGATGAGATATTTGCGCAGGGTCACGGCGACCCCTAAACGCTGACCGGTTCGGCAGTCTCAGACTTAGCTTCGCTGTTCGCGGTTCCCGCCGGCGGCATCGGAGGCGCACCAGAATCCTGCTGCTTGCGCGTTTCTTTCACGGACCGATTGCGTGCCGCGCGCAGCTTAAGGAACGACTTGGCCTCGGTATACAGGCGCTTCCGATCGGTCGAGTTGAACGCCGCCCGCTTCACGATGCGGAAAATCGCCTTCGGCCGGAAATAATACTCGTCATAGAAACGGTGCACCATTTCCAGAATGTAGTCGCGCGAGATTCCAGGGTACTCGATCATCGCAACCTGGTGACCCATCTCGTCGACCATCTGCGAACCTTCATTCAGAATGAAGCCATTCGCCTTGGCATAGTCATACAGCTCAGTTCCGGGATAGGCATGTGCCAACGATACCTGAATCGTTTCGACGTCGAGCTCTTTGGCGAAATCGATGGTGCGCCGAATCGTTTCTTTGGTCTCTCCAGGCAAGCCGAGGATGAAGTCACCATGCACTAACAGTCCAAGCTTCTTGCAGTCGCGGGTGAAGTCGCGCGCGCGCTCAACTGTCGCACCTTTCTTGATGTTCTTCAGGATCTGCTGATCGCCGGATTCGTAGCCCACGATCAGGAGCCGGCATCCGGACTTCTTTCATCGCCTTCAGCGTTTCGTAATCGGTGGTGACGCGCGAGGTGCACGACCAGGTCAGACCGAGCGGCTTCAGCTTGGCGCAGAGCTCAATGGTGCGCGCTTTCTGGATATTGAAGGTGTCGTCGTCGAAGAAAAATTCCTTGACCCAGGGCCAGTACGCCTTGGCCTTCACCATCTCGGCGGCGACCGCGTCAGACGAGCGCTTGCGCCAGGGGTGTCCGCTCAGCGTCTGCGGCCACAGGCAGAACGTGCATTGCGCCGGGCAGCCTCGCGTGGTGTACAGCGAGACGAACGGATAGAGCAGGAACGGAACGTTATAGCGGCGCGGATCGATATCGCGCTTGTAGACGTCAACTACATCGGGCAGCGCGTCGAGATCAGCAACCGCCGGGCGATCGGCGATTGTGAACGATCTGGCCATTTTCGGCACGATAGGAGATGCCGAGAATCTCATTGAGCGGCTTGCCGTTGGCATATTCTACGGTCGCGTAATCGAATTCCCGGCGCACGATGAAATCCAGCGCGGTGCCTTCTTTGAGCGAGGCCTCCGGCAATGTGGTGACGTGCGGACCCACGAAGGCGATCTTCAGCTTGGGATTGGCCGCCTTCATGGCAGCCGCCAGCTTGATGTCCCCCTGAAATCCCGGGGTGCTGGTGAAAAGAACGAGGAAGTCGAACTCTTTGCCGATCTGGATGGTCTCGGCGGCATTCACCTTGTGCGGCGAAGCGTCCAGCAGACGCGAGCCCTCCAGCATTCCTGCCGGGTAGGCGAGCCATACCGGGTACCAATAGGACTCGATTTCGCGGGTAGCGGGCCAGCGCGAACTGGCGCCACCATCGTAGTTCTCAAAAGAGGGAGGGTTCAGAAATAGAGTTTTTAAAGGCATAGTCTTACTCACTATCGTACCATCTGTTGATGGATCGCGGAACTACTTGAGAATCTTAAAGTTAGATGCTTTTCTTGATACTGCAGGGAGCGGTCGTTTATTGCGGTGGAATGGCCCAATTCTCCAGTTCGTCCGGTAAGCCTGAGCAGTTGCAAGGCAGCCCGGCTCAGGGCAAATTCGGCGTCGATATAGGCGGCATGCTTGTCGTCGGTGTCGAGTTCGGCGTTCTGCTCGTCGCGGACATTGGCATTGCCGGTTTGCTCGCGTCCCTTCACGCCCTCCAGATCACCTTGCGAGACCTGCCATTCCAGCTTGGCCACGTCACGCGCGGCCGACAACTGGCGCAGCGAGCGTTGCAGCTTCAGAGTGTCTTCACTGACCTGGTTCCTGGTGAGGTCTGCCTGTTTCTTTGCTATCAAGGCGTCGGCTTCGGCCTCTTGCGCCTTAGCTTTTTGCACGGAGTTGAAGATCGGGAATTCTCAGGTTCAGACCGCCGCTGAAATTGTTGGCGGTGTAATGGTTGTAATACAAATCGTAGTTGTTGAACTTGGCCAGATACGCGTACTGCGAGGCCAAGTCGATTGTGGGCATGACCGCGGCTTTGTGCTCGCCGTTGGCCCGAGCCTCGGCGGCGGCTACTTTCTGATCTGCCAACTTAACCGCCAAACTACTTTCGACGGCGCGCGCCGGCAGGTCGTCATCCTGGGAAATCGCGGGCAACTGCGGCACGGATTCGGGCTGAACTGCAATCTGGTCGGCTGGCAGTCCCAGCAACTTCGAAAGATGGTCCCGCAGAATGTCGGACTGATCCTGAGTTTCGGCAATTCTCAGGCGGATGCGGGCTGCCACCAGTTGACTGCGGGTGACCTCGAGTTTGCTGTCGACGCCTTCCTGCAATCGCTGTTCGCTGACAAACTGAGCTTTTTCGGCTGCCGTCTGAGCTTCGCCAAGTGCCTTGATTTTGCCGGTGAGCTGGGCTAACTGTGCGTAGGTCAGGGCCGTGTCAAGAATGACAGCGTCGCGTTTGTCCTGAATATCGAGGGAAGTCGCGTGCCATTCGATCTTTGCCGCCTTCATAAATTGCCTCAAGGCAAGATTGAAAAACGACTGATCGGAATTGAAATTTACGACCGAGGGAGCCGAGCCTTCCAGGGTAAGCGGAAATCCATAGGAGTAGCCCAGGCCAGAGCCAATCGTGATCTGGGGAATGTAATTGGCCCGCACTTCTTCGTAGGCCTTGCGCGCGCGCCACTGATTAATCGCGGCGATACCCATTACGCCACTGCGTTGCAGCGCCAGCTCGACTGCATTGCGAAAGGGAATTGGACCTGCGGGCGGGTCGGTCGCCGCTCCAAGCCTTGGAATTGCCAATAACACGCACGCAAGAGTGGCAGCCCGGGCGCAATTGGCGAACAAATTCATCTTCATGATGGAACGCCGGGGTTTTGCATGCACCCGAGCTCTACACTACAGCGATGCCAAGGCATCCGGTTACTGTACGTGACTCAGCGCCTTCCTGGCGGGACCGAATCCTGACGCCAACGAAAGGGAAGCCTGATATTCAGAAGCGGCGGCTCCGCTGTTTCCCATCTTCTCGTCCAGTTGCCCCAGCAGGTAATGGGCGCGAAAGGCGGGCGCTCCTTCCACCAGCTGGCCCGACGATAAGTAGGCCTGCAAGTACTGCGCGGCCTGAGGAAAATCACGATTCCCCGTGTACAACTCTTTGGCGGCATCGAAATACGAATCGGCCGGCTTGCCCGGCTGAACCACGGCGCTTTGTACCGCTTTTTGCATGTCGTCCAGACGGCCCCGGTTGCGATAGAAGGCGGCTAGCTGGAGCCATGCGTCGGCAGGATTCTTAGCTTCCTTGATGCTCGCGCGCAGCTGGCTTTCGGCTTCGCCATACTGTTTTTCTTTTTCCGCGACCCGGGCCAGGATCAAATGCGCTTTCCCAATGTCGTACTTGGCCACCTGCTCGGCTTGCTGGCGGGCTTTGTCGAGCCCGCCGCCCATGATGGCCGGGGCTTCGGTGTAATACTCCGCGAGATCAACCCGCGCCGGAACGTTCGACGGATCCAGTTGCACCGCCCGCTCGAACTCGGCCTTGGCCTTGCGCGCCAGTCCTGCGGCCGCCAGCGGATTGGAATCGCCAGCCTTTCGACCGTACTCCCGCGCCAGCCAGAGATGATAATCAGCCACACCCGGTTCGAGAGCGACGGCCCGCTCTCCTGCTTTCACCGCGTCATCCCAGCGCTCCATGGCATAGTAGGCGCGCGACAACAAGTTGAGTGATTCCGCATCGTCCCGGTTCGACAGCAGGCTTAAGGCCTCGTTCATCCGGCCCAGAGAAAGCAACTGCATCGCGCCGGGATCGGCAAGGCTCGTGCTCGTCACGAAAATCAGCAGCAGGCCAGCTACGAAAATTTTGATCAAAAGAAATTTCATGGAGCAGCCACCTTCACCTGCAGCCCGCTCCTTAGGGATTGCATGTTCAGCGCCCCCAGCGCCAGCGTGGCATCATCGGAAAGACCCTTGGTCACCTGCACCCGAGTCAAGTTTGACACCGAGGTATCCACATTGCGCCGCTTCAATTCGCCGTCAACCACCTGGAAAACGTATTGGCCGTTGGCATCCTGATGAATTGCCTCGCGCGGCACGGTCAAGGCATTTTCCTGCCGCGCGGTTACGACCGCGACACTCACGTTGGTATTGGGAAGCAACTTCAGATCGTCATTCTCAATAACGCAGGTAACTTCGCCAACCGTGCGAGTGCCATGCTGTACAACCGTGGTGGGCAACGTTTCCAACTTGCCCTGCCACACTCGCCCGGGCAGCGCGTCCCAGGTCACTTCGACCAGTTGTCCAGGGCGCAGCTTGCCGATTTCCGGCTCGTCCACAAAGGCCCGCACTCGCACTTTGTGCAAATCCGCAACCTGAACCAGCAAGTCTCCGGCATTCACGAACTGGCCATCCCGCACTGGCAGCGAATACACCATACCTGCCCGCGGAGCAGTGACGTTCGAATTCTTCAACAATTCCTGGGCGGCCTGTAACGAGGCCCGAGCTTCGGTCTGCTGCGCCTCTACGTGGCCAACTTCTTGCTGCGAGTATCGGTCCTTCAATTTCTGCCGCAACAGGTGGACATTGGCGTCGGCCACGCGCAGGCGATCCTTGGCAGCTTCGACTTCCGCCTGTGAGGCCGCTCCGGTCTGCAATAAACGCTGCATCGCCTTGTAGTTGCGGTCGGCGACATCGCGATCGGCCTGCGCCTTCACCAGATCATTACGCGTGGTCAACACTTCTTCCTGCGTGCCGCCGTTTTGCACGGCATGAATGTCGGCCTCAGCACCTTTCAACTGCGCCTCGGCGCGAGCCGCCTGCAGGCGGGCGCCAGCATCTTCCAATCGCACAAGCATTTCCCCGGGCTTCGCCCAGGCTCCCTGCTGCACGTAGATTTTCTGCACCGTCGTGGCCGTGGGCGCATAAGCCTGGAAGTTGTCCAGAGCTTCGATCTTGCCATTGGTGGCAATGCTGGCCGTGATGGTTTCCCGGTCGGTGTGGCCAATTCGGATAGTCACCTGCGCCCGGCGGAGAGAAACAAAAGCAGCGAGCACCACCACCGCCAGAATTAAGGCGACGATGATGATCCATGTTAGTTTCCCGTTCGCTCTGCGGTGGCCGTTTTCAGATGCGGCTGCCATTTTTTCTCGAAACTATAAGTATAACGTAGGTCATAACTTCCATTGCATTACGCTTGTGTAATGCTGTCCTTCATGTTGCGCCCTGCGGTTCGTCCGGTCATTGCGGAACCACAGGATATTGATGCCCGAGCGTGTTTTTAGACGCACGCTTCGCCAGCTTGACGCAGCACGGCGGTAAGGTTATTCATCCCAATAGCCACGCAACGCGAGGGGTTTCGGTGCTGCTGCGGAGCAAGCAGGTCATCGTCGGTGTCGCCAATGACGTGATGAACAATCACATACCGTCGTTCGCCGCCGCCTTGTCCTATTACTTTGTGCTGGCGTTTTTTCCGGCACTCGTCGCCGTAGCGGCGTGCATTGCTTATTTGCCGCTCCCCAATTTGCTTAATACCATCATTGCCACCATTTCGATCATCGCTCCCCCAGAAAGCATGGCTTTGGTGGTACGAGTTGCCGGCGACGTTCTGTCGCCCAGTCGCGGTGCCTTTCTGTCAGCCGGTCTGCTGGGCACCTTGTGGACGTGCTCCAGCGGCTTTTCCGCAGTCATCGAAGCGCTCAATGTGGCCTACAACGTTCCTGAGACTCGTCCCGTATGGAAGACGCGGCTACTCTCTCTAGAACTGACGTTCCTCATCGGTACGCTGGTGACGGTTGCATTTGCGGTCATGATTGTGGGACCGCGGTTTGGCGAATTTCTGGCGGCCTTTCTTGGTTTGAGTCACGTTTTTGCGCTGGTATGGCCCGTCGTTCGATACCTGCTGGCAATCACATTCATCGTTGTGGCCATCGAGGCTCTCTACTTCAGGGCGCCCAACTTGAAACAACGCTTCACGGCAACCCTGCCCGGCGCGATCATGGCCGTCATTGGCTGGATGTTGCTTTCCGATGGGCTGAGTTTTTACTTCCGCAGTTTCGCGCACCTGAACCGAACTTACGGTGTGCTGGGCGGAGGGATCGCGCTGCTGATCTGGTTGTATTGGTGCGGATTACTGGTTCTGCTGGGAGCGGAACTGAACGCGAAGATTATTCAACTCTGCGGCGACGGAACCCTGGCGTTAAAACAACCTCCACCGGTCAAGGTAAAGCCGACTCCGGCCACAACCGTCGACATCGTTCGCCCAGCCGACTAGCGGCCACCGCTACAATAGAAGCATGGCAAAGAGTCAGCGCTATACCCCGGAACACGCCGAGTCCGGTCTGGACGCCAAGTTTCCCGACATTGAAACCTGGCCGAACCAGTTTCCCAACTACGAAATCGTAATCGACATTCCCGAGTTCACCTCCGTCTGTCCTAAGACTGGGCTGCCCGATTTCGGCACTTTGTGGATTCGCTACATGCCCGAGAAGGACTGCCTCGAACTGAAGTCGCTGAAGGAATACCTGACCTGCTATCGCAATCTCGGCATCTTCCAGGAGAACATCGTGAATCGTGTGCTGGAGGATGTGGTGCGCGCCGCAAAGCCAAGGTGGGCCGAAGTGAAAGGCGAATTCCGTCCGCGCGGTGGCATCGGGACAGTAGTCATCGCGCGGTTCCCTAGACCAAAGAAATAAAGGCGTTCACCACAGAGACACGGAGGCACGGAGTTGTTTGATAATTTCTAGACTTTCTGCGGCTCTTCGTGTCTCGCATCAAAATGCTAGCTCGACCGCGCGTAATTAGCCAATCGACATGAGTCGACGATGGTCCTCACAGACAAGCGATGCGCCAGACCGGAATTCCTTCCAATATTCCCTCCGTGACCTCCGTGTCTCTGTGGTGAACAGTTTTTTCCTAACTAAACTAATCCGTTCCTTCGCGCCGTGTCCCAAAATATTTGCGAATGCCAATTGCGTTGTATTGTCCCCAGGGACCGTTGGCGCCAAGCCATGCCGGTCCTAGAGGTTGATCGCGCGATCCGAAGCGCACCATGTCGGGATGCGCGGTAAAGCGAAACTCGAAGCGTTTTGGCAGAGTGACTCCCACGCCCCAGGCGTATTCCATTCCAATCCCATCCCAGGACCAGGTGTAGAGCGTCTGGGGAACGTTCCTGCCGAATAGAAAGTTGGGATCGAAGAAGAACATGGCACGCCGGAAAACGTTGCGGCCGAACGGGCGAATCTCGATCGTGCCCGAAAGCATGTAGCGCGCAAACGCATTGCACTTGGAGTTCACGCCGCCATACTGGCCGGCGTTGGCCGCGCACAGGTTGGGATCAATCTCATTGTGCGGAGGCGCCAGATCGAACTGCGCCCATCCCCAGTACCAGTCTTTGGGGAAGAACATGCGGTCTTGCGGTGATGACGAGGTTGTCGGCTGAGTAGCCGTCGTAGTTTGCGAGGTCTGCTCCGTTGCCGTCGGCGAAGATTGCGTAGTCACGGTCTGTGAGGTTTGTGCCAACACGGCACAGGAGAATATGAGCACAAAAAGAAACGGCAGCAGGCGCTTCATGTAGCCTCCGCAAGAATTTGTAATTGCTGGGAATGCTCTAGCTGAGAAGGGTGGACAAGTGTCTCACGGAAACATCCCTTTCCGCGCGTTACGCGGACCGGGTTGCCTAGGCTGTTGACCAGTACTCCTCGCCGTCACCCAGCATATTCCGATCTCCTGCCGATTCGGAAGTATTTTTACAGGCAGCACACAATCTGCACGCTGGTGCCGTGTTATCCTCCGCGCACCCATGTCTGCCAAACACAACGCCCGAAGCGCGTTGCTGCTGCTTACGGCCTTGAACTTTCTGAATTACATCGACCGCAACATTCTGTTCGCCGTGCAGCCTCTGGTACAGAAAGAGTTTCACCTCGACGACGCGCAGGTCGGCTTTCTGACCTCGGCATTTTTCGTCTGCTACATGCTGGCTGCCCCGCTGATCGCGCCTCTGGCCGATCGCTATCCGCGCAAATGGATCATGGCCGCCGGCGCGTTCCTCTGGAGCGCTGCGACGTTGCTGAGCGCCGTCACCCACACCTATGACGAATTGCTGCTGCGTCACGTGATCGTGGGCATTGGCGAAGCCAGCTTCGTCGCCATTTCGCCGGCGTTTCTTTCCGATCTCTTTCCCGAGAACATACGCGGACGGGTGATGGGCTTTTTCTACCTGGCCACTCCGGTAGGTAGCGCTTTGGGCTATATCATCGGGGGCTATCTCGGCCCCAGATATGGCTGGCGCTCGCCGTTTATGGTTTCGGCACTGCCTGGGCTGCTACTTGCGTTTGGCGTTCTCGCGTTGCGTGAGCCTGTCCGCGGCGCCAGCGATCACCTGGCCGATAGCGTCGAGCGAGGTTCGGTGAAGGGCCTGTTGCGCAACAAAGCTTACTGGACCATAACCTTTGGCGCGGCCATGATGACCTTCGCCATTGGCGGACTGCAGGTCTGGATGCCGACCTTTCTGGCTCGCGTCCGGCACGTGCCGCTCGCTCGCGCCAATATCGTCTTTGGTGGAATGACCGTGGTGTCGGGCACCGTGGCTACATTGCTTGGCGGATGGCTGGGCGATCGGCTGCTTCGCCGTACTCCGGCCGCGTATCAAATGATTTCGGCCATCGGTATGGCACTCGCGATTCCCGCTATCGTGCTCGCAATCTATTTTCCGGGGCCGGCAATGTATCCGGCGATCTTTCTGGGCGAATTCTTTCTGCTGCTGAATACCGCTCCGCTGAATGCGGCGCTGGTCAACTCGGTGAGCGCGCGCATTCGAGCGACTGCGTTAGCCGTGAACATCTTCACCATCCATTTGCTGGGCGACGCTTTTTCGCCTACGCTGATCGGCTACATCTCGGACAAAAGCAATCTGGAGATGGGACTGACGGCAATGGTGGTAGCGGTGGCGCTGTCGGCGATCGTACTGTTTTACGGAATGAGGTTTGCGCCCAAAATCAGCAGCGAGCAACTAGCAACTAGCAACTAGCAGCGTCCGATCAGCAACATTAGTGAGACGTTGCTCGAAACGATCGAATAACGAGGAATGCGTCGACTATCGCTGGCGACATCGGCGTGTGGCAGCTGTTAGCTAGTTGCTGTCCTATTTCGTCGGCTCCATGTGCAGAGCGTTGTTGAAGCGGTTGAAGTAATTGAAGAGGCCTATCGCCGCCAGTAACTCGATAATCTCGCCTTCGTCGAAGTGCTTGCGCAGCTCGTTCCAGAAAGCGTCGTCGACGCTATTGGAATCGCGGGTCATGCGCTCGGCCAATTCCAGCGCGGCTTTCTCAGCTTCGGTGAAGTCGAAGCGGTGACGAAAATTTGCCAGGTCAGCGACTTGATCGTCGCTCCAGCCCAGCCGCCTTGCCAAGGCGGTGTGAGAAGCCAGTCAATATTCGCAGCCGTTAATCTGCGAGGTACGCACGATCACCAATTCCTTCAGCTTGGTGGCAACGGTCCCGGTATTCATGACGGCGCGGAAGTGCGCAATCATGGTACGGAAAATCTCCGGACGATGCGCCACCGTGCGAAACATGTTTGGGACATTGCCGCGTTCCTGGAGATAGGCGTCGTAAATCTTGCCAGTTTCCGGATCAACCTGGTCTTTTTCGAGTCGGGATATGCGAGGCATGATTGGAGAATTGTAGACTACCGTTCTCTGCGGTGCGGCGTTTATAGCGGCAGGGATTGATCGGAGCGTGGCGAATTTGCCAACGCGAAGAGCGAAAGGCTAAGAGTGAGTTGCGGCCGCTCAACACAGCAACGCCCCTCCGCGCAGGCGCGAAAGGGCGTTCGAGGTCTGTTGCCCACAAGCTTCGCCGCGGGCTATTTGGTGAAGGCGGCGATGGCTACGGCCTCGTCATCCTTCACGTCAAATACCGTATACAGTTTGGTGATCTGCAGCAGATCGTGCACTTTCTTGGTCAGGTTCAGCAGCTTTAGCTCGCCGCCCTGGTTGCGGACGGAAGTAAAGGCGCTGACCAGTTCGCCGATGCCTGAGCTATCGATGTAGCTGACATCGCCCAGGTTCAACAGAATCTTTTTCTGACCTTTGCCTAACAGGTCTTTGATGGTGTCGCGCAACACCACGCTGCCTTCGCCCAGAGTGATTCGCCCACTCAAGTCGACGATGGTGACGCCATCTACCTGTCGCGTGCTCGCTTTCATGCTCACGTGGAAGCCTCCTGGCGGTCCGGTTCACTACCCTGGAGCCGCTTGATCAAAGTAATTTCAGTGCCGGGATTCAGTTTACGAAATCGGACCTCGTCCATGAAGGCCCGCATCAAGAATATGCCACGGCCCGACTGTTTCAAAAGGTTCTCCGGCGCCAGTGGGTCGGGAACTTCGTCGGGCACAAACCCTCTGCCTTCGTCAACGACGGTGACGATCAATTCCTTCCCGTTCTGCTCGAAGGTCAAATTTACGCGTTTGGCCGGATCATAAGCGTTGCCATGCAGAATGCCGTTGATCATGGCCTCCCGGACCGCCATCGAAATTCCACTCCGCGTATCCTCGTCCAAACCCGCTTGCGCCGCGATCTGGTCGGCCATTTCCTCGGCCTTGTTCACGCTTTCCAGCGTGGACTCCATTCGGTACGAAACGCGTTGTGGCGCCGTCATCAAAGGGCTCGTTTGAATGAGAATTCATCCGCGTCCGCCATGCGGCGCAGAATCTTCAAGATGGAGCAGTTTGCCCTTTCGCGACAAACTTGTCAACGCGATGCGTGCCGGCTGACAGAAAATCGCTGCCGGCTCACCCAAAGGGGAAGGTATTTCACTTGGGGTTGACGCTGATTCTGCCTGCTGGCCGCGCTGCTTTCAAAGAGAAAAGCGACGGCACGCGTGACCGGAAGCTTCTGTTCCGAGTCGCAGCCGCTCGTCCAGCAGCGCAAGGAAGGTTGCCGAACGGAGGGGTTGCGGCTAGAATTAGAACGAACGTTCGAATTTGCCGATCGCCTTATCTCCGTCACCCTTATCCCTATGTCTGCTACCACGACATCCCGGGCCCTCGACACCCGCTTCGACCGCCGTCTGGCCGAGATTCTCGACTACGCAACCGAGATCTTTGCCGAAAAAGGTTATGAAGGCGCTTCCATGCGCGATCTGTCGCGCTTGAGCGGCATCTCGCTGGCCGGTCTCTACTATTATTTCGAGTCCAAAGAGAAGCTGCTGTATTTCATTCAGCAGCATACCTTCACCACCATCATTGAGCGGCTGCGCCAGCGTCTGGCGACTAGCAGGGATCCGGAAGCGCGCATCCGCATCTTCGTCCACAACCATGTTGACTACTCCGTGGCCAAGACAGAAGGCGATGAAGGTGTTGTCGCACGAAGACGACGTGCTGAAGAACGGCTACGGCACCGAGCTGGCCGCGATCAAGCGCGAGTATTACCGCATTTGCTTTGGACTGGTTGACGACCTGGCTAAAGCCGACGGCTTGAAACCTGCGGGCGACGCCGCAACGCAGGGTGACGTCAGCACCCGCACTGCGGTCATGGGCCTTTTCGGCATGATGAACTGGCTCTACACCTGGTACAGACCGCAAGTCGATCCCGATGCCGCGGTTCTGGCGCGGGAGATAAGCGACATTTTCTTGCGCGGAATTCGCGCGCGGAAGAACACGGCGGCCAAGGCGAGTCTCGCGTCGAAACAACTGGAACGTGCAACCGCGCTGAAGAAGAAAACCGACACGCCCAAAGAAACCGCTTCGTCGGGCAAGCGTCAGAAGTGAAGTGCAGAACCTAAGCAGAGCAGCGAGGATGTTTTGACCATGAGCGCCCAGCCGGCCACCGAAGCCAAGCAACTGATTCATTACCGCACGGACTCAGGGGTAGCGGTGATTGAGATCAACGATCCGCCGGCCAATACCTACAGCTACGAGATGAACCGCCAGCTC
Organism: uncultured Acidobacteriaceae bacterium; assembly: GCA_963833305.1. Taxonomy (GTDB): domain Bacteria; phylum Acidobacteriota; class Terriglobia; order Terriglobales; family Acidobacteriaceae; genus Bog-257. The sequence continues at coordinate 223,139 of CAWHXN010000013.1, forward strand.
GACGACGCCATTCTCAAGGCTCGCATGGACAATAACGTTCACGTGATCGTGCTGACCGGGGCGGGCGAGAAATTTTTCTGCGGCGGGCGCCAACATCCAGATGCTGACCGAAGTCGATCCCACATTCAAGTACTACTTCTGCCTGCATGCCAATGAGACCTTGCTGCGGCTGGAGAACACTCCCAAGCTGGTGATTGCGGCGCTCAATGGCCACTGCGTGGGCGGAGGGTTGGAGATCGCCATGGCCGCCGATCTGCGCATTGCTCGCAAGGACGGCGGGCAAGATCGGATTGCCGGAAGTCAACCTTGGAGTGCTGCCGGGAACCGGCGGAACCCAGCGCCTGTCGCGGCTTTTGGGGAAATCGAAGGCAATCGAGCTGATGGTGACAGGTAAGACATTTTCTTTCGATGAGGCAAAACAGCTGGGGCTGGTGAATGAAATCTTCGAGCGGCGAGAACTTCATGGATCGCGTGATGGAGTATGCGCGCCAGTTCTGTCCGCCGAACAAAGCGGCCAAGGCAGTGGGCCGAATCAAGCGAGCGGTGCAGACCGGATGGGAGATTCCGCTGGAAGCCGGGCTGGCGCTGGAGCGCGAGAATCAGCAGCTGCTCTTCGAGAGCGACGACGCGACGGAAGGGCTGGCGGCTTACATGGAGAAGCGTCCGGCAAAGTTCACCGGGAAGTAGATGCGAGGAAGGGTGCTGCTTCAGCTGCGCCGAAGGCCATGATCTTGTCGTCACGAACCGCTTCAGCGGTGAGACGGACTGCTTTGAGCCGAATACATGAGTTCCAGCATTCGAGCTTCACCCGCATCGCAGTCGAGCTGCAGCCTCCGGCGGCGCGGATTGTGCTGAACAATCCGCCGCTGAACGTCATCGACATTCGCGATGATGGATGAGCTGCGCGCGGCGCTGGAACAGATCGAGGCCCGGCCGGAGATCAGTGTCATCGTTTTTGCCGGTTCGGAGCAGCGCTTTCTCCAGCGGAGTGGATATCGCGGCGCACACGCCGGACAAGATCCGCGAGATGCTGACGGCATTTCACAGCGTTATTCGCTCGGTGGTCGACAGCAGCAAGCTGACCGTCGCCAGCGTTCGCCGGCATTGCCTGGGCGGAGGCGCAGAGCTGGCGCTGATGTGCGACGTTGTGTATGCGTCGCCCGATTCGGTGTGGGGATTTCCCGAGATCAAGCTGGCGTGTTACCCGCCGGTGGCCAGCGTCGCCTTGTCTGCCATTGTGGGACAGAAGCTGGCGGCGGAGTTGATTCTGACAGGGCGAACGCTGTCTGGGGAAGAAGCGTTGGCCGCAGGATTGGTGAACGGATTGGCCGACGATCCCGAGACGTTGGTTGCTGAATGTGTGCAGCGGGTTTCGCAGTTGAGCTCGGCAGCGATTGCGGTGGCCAAGAAGGCGTTGTATGCCTGGGACGCGATCCACTTCGATAAAGGCCTGGCCCGCGCCGAGCAGATTTATTTCGACGAACTGATGAAGACGGCCGACGCGCAGGAAGGAATCACGGCGTTTATGGAGCGCCGCCGCCCGAAGTGGGTAGGGAAGTGACGATGGATTACGAGATCGCGCCAGAAGAGTTAAAGCCGCTGCTGGATTCAGAGTCTGACGTTGTGGTAGTTGACGTGCGTGAGCCATGGGAGCTTGAGACGGCGAAGATTGCGAACAGCAAGCACATTCCGATGGGCGATATTCCGGCGCGTTTCAATCAGGAACTGGATCCGGAGGAACACATCGTCGTGGTTTGTCACCACGGAGTGCGGTCGATGAATGTGACTGCCTGGCTGCGGCAGCAGGGATTTGAGAAAGTGCAATCGTTGCGTGGAGGCATCGATCGCTGGGCACGGGAGATCGATCCCACGGTGCCGATTTACTAAAGACGGCTATTAGCTCTTAGCCATTAGCTGTTAGCAGGCGTTGTCTTTTCGGGATTGCTAGGAGCTAATGGCTAGTAGCTAAGAGCCAACTGGAGCGGGTTTTGCAATGAAAAAAGAACTGATTGAACTTCGCGTCAATGGACGCGCTCACGAGTTGGCGATTGAGCCGAGCAAGTTGCTGCTCGACGTGTTGCGCCAGGACCTTGATCTCACCGGCTCCAAGCGCGGCTGCGATGATTCCTCCTGCGGTGCGTGTACGGTGCAAGTCGACGGCATTCCGATGCTGGCCTGCACCATGCTGGCGGCCAGTTGCGAAGGTCAGGAGATCACCACGGTCGAAGGCGTCGCCGATCATGGCGGTCTGGCCGCGCTGCAGAAGGCTTATGGCGATTTTGGTGGCGCGCAATGCGGATTCTGCACTCCGGGATTCATGATGACCGTGAAGTGGCTGCTGGCCAACAATCCTGATCCGAGCGAAGCACGAAATTCGCGAGGCGCTCAGCAGCAATCTTTGCCGCTGCACTGGCTATTCGCAGATGTACCAGGCGATCCGCGCGGCGATTGACGCCGAACAAAAAGGTATGAAGCACGAGTTAGTGGGGGCGAAGTAATCGATGAGCTGACTTTTCTGTTATCGGCAAACCGATCGCGATGATCGATGCCGCGGGCAAGACCACCGGCGCCGGCAAGTATACCGACGACTTCAGCATGCCGGGCATGCTGGTGGGCAAGATTCTGCATTCGCCCTATCCGCACGCTCGGATCAAGAGCATCGACACGTCGCGCGCTAAAGCGCTGGAGGGCGTGGTTGCGGTCGTGACTGGCGAAGATGCGCCCAATCCGTATGGCATTCTTCCTGTGGGACATGATGAGACGGCGCTGGCGGTCGAGAAAGTCCGCTACGTCGGCGATCACGTCGCCTGCGTTGCGGCGGTAACGGAAGAGATTGCCGAGCGCGCCATCGAGTTGATCGACGTTGAGTACGAGCCGCTGCCCGCGTACTTCGATCCCGAAGAGTCGATGAAGGCGGAGACGGACCTGATTCACGAGAACCGTCCGCACAACATCGAGAAGGATTATCACCACGTCTTCGGCGATCTGGACAAGGGATTTGCCGAAGCCGACTACATTGCCGAGGGCGCGCTACATCGCCAACGAAGTGACGCACGCGGCGATGGAGCCGCACTGCACGCTGGCGAATTTCGAACTCGATCCGCACACCGGCAAGCTGGGACGTCTGACAGTGTGGTCCTCGACGCAGGTTCCGTATTATCTGCAGCACAAGCTTTCGCTGGTGCTGGAGATGCCGATGTCGCAGATCCGGGTGATCAAGCCGCTGGTCGGTGGCGGCTTCGGCGGCAAGAGCGAAATCATTCCGCTGGAGATCATCGCCGCGGTTGCGGCGCGCGCGGCCAAGGCTCCGGTGAAGATCACCTACACGCGCGAGGAAGTTTTCTGGGCGCATCGCGGACGCCCGCGCACCATCATCGATCTGAAGACCGGGCGTGAAGAATGACGGCCGCATTACCGCGGTGGCATGCAAGGTGATTCAGGATGGCGGCGCTTACTGCTCCTACGGTGTGGTAACCATTCTTTATTCAGGTGCGCTGCTGGGCGCGCTGTACGATATTCCCAACATTCGCTACGACGGATATCGCGTGCTGACCAACAAGCCGGCCTGCGGCGCCATGCGCGGACACGGCACGGTCAACGTGCGCTTCGCCTTCGAGTCGCAGATGGATGAGATTTGCAGCCACGCTGAAACTCGATCCGGCTGAAGTGCGACGGGTGAATTTGCTGAAGCCGCCGACGGTCACGGTGAACGGTCTGCGCGTGTTGAGCTACGGATTGCCGGAGTGCATCGATCAGGTGGTAACGCGCTCCGGTTGGGAGGAGCGCAGAGGCAAGCTGCCGAAGGGACGCGGCCTGGGCGTTGCCTGCAGCCATTACGTGAGCGGCGCGGCCAACAGCATCATCCGTTCCGACATGCCGCACTCGACGGTGAATATCAAGATCGATCGCGACGGCGGCGTGGTGGTCTACACCGGCGCGTCGGAGATTGGGCAAGGCTCCGACACCATGACCGCGCAGGTTGTGGCCGAGGTGCTGGGATGCGAACTGGCGCGCGTGCGAGTGATCGCCGCCGATACCGACCTGACGCCCATCGATCTTGGATCGTACTCCAGCCGGGTAACGTTCATGGCCGGCAATGCGGCTTTGCGGGCGGCAGAAGACGTGAAGAAGAACATCGTCAGCGCTGCTGCCAAGCGCATGAACTGTGCGCCCGGAAGACGTGATCATGCGCAACGACCGAGTCTACAAGCGCGGGACAATTCCGGGCGACCACGATCCCAGTGCGGCGGAAATTCTGGAAGAGAAAGACGCGCCGCGCGGCCGCGTCGATGGACAGATTCTGCGCGGCTCGGTCTTGCAGACGCGCAAAGAAGAGGGCCCCAAAGAACACATGAGCTTCGAGGAGGCAGTGGTTTCGGCCATCGATTTTCATGGCGCGCTGACCGGAACGGGATCGTACGCTCCTCCGACGGCGGCGCGCGGGGGCAAGCACAAAGGCGGCGGCGTGGGACCGTCGCCGGCATATTCGTATTCAGCCCAGGTAGCCGATGTCAGCGTCGATGAGGAAACCGGCGAAGTGACGGTGCACAAGATTTGGGCTGCTCACGATTGCGGCCGCGCGCTGAATCCGGTCGCCGTCGAAGGCCAGGTGATCGGCTCGGTGTGGATGGGGCTTGGGGCAGGCGCTGGAAGAAGAGATGGTGTGGAAGGACGGCCTGCTGATGAATCCGGGATTGCTGGAGTATCGCAGTCCGTCGTCGGAGGAGTCGCCCGACATCGAGTGCATCATCGTCGAGAGCATCGATCCGGAAGGGCCATTCGGCGCGAAGGAAGCCGGCGAAGGTTCGCTGGCGGCGACCATTCCGGCGATCTCCAACGCGATATACGACGCTGTGGGAGTCCGACTGCGTGAGGCTCCGTTCACTCCTGAGCGAATACTGTCGGCGCTGCGGGCCAAGAAGGGGCTGAAGCGAATTGAGATGACGGAGTCTGTCGATCCGACGGCGCCGGTGACTTTCCGCGAGCACGGAGGATCGTTGTGGTTCCGAGGCAAAGGGCCGACGCGGCATCCGCTCGATCCGGCGCGACAGGGTACGGATGCCGGTTCGCCTGTGGGAGGTGAGCGGTGAGTCTGCCCAGCTTCCAACTGCTGCGTCCCAAGACGCTCGATGAAGCCGTCGCCCTGATGGCCAAACATGAGGGCGAGGTGAAGGTCGTCGCCGGCGGCACCGACCTGCTGCCCTCGATGAAGCAAAAGCTGTTCACTCCGCCTTATGTGCTCGATTTGCGCGGGGTGCGCGAGCTGCGCGGTATTCGTAATCTGCCGGGCGACGGCGTTGAAATTGGAGCGCTGACCACGCTGACCGCGGTCGAGCATTCGGCGCTCATTCGCAAAGACTACCCCGTGCTTTATGAAGCGGTGAAAACCGTGGCCTCGCCGGTGTTGCGCAACATGGGAACGATTGGGGGCAATGTTTGCCTCGACACTCGTTGCCTGTGGTACAACCAGTCGCTGCTGTGGCGGAAGAGTTGCGGCTTCTGCCTGAAGAAGGATGGCGACCTGTGCCACGTGGCGCCCGGCGGAAAGTTCTGCTGGGCGGCCTTTTCGGGCGATACGCCTCCGGCGCTGCTGTGCCTGGGAGCGGAGCTGGAGATTGCTGGGCCGAGCGGAGTACGGCGTACCCCATTGTCAGAGTTCTATGTCAATGATGGTATTGTGCGGCTGCATCTGGCGCCGAACGAGATCGTCACTCGGGTGTTCTCTGCCGGAATCGGCGGCGGGATGGCGCGGCAGCTATCAGAAGCTGCGGGTCCGCGGCAGCATCGACTATCCGCTGGCGGGGGTGGCCGTGGCGTCTCAAGATGAAGTCCGGCCGCATTGAAGATGCGCGAGTAGCGATTACCGCGCTGAATCCCGCGCCTTTTCTGGTGAAGGATGCCGATGCCCAGCTGGTGGGAGTTGCTCCGAGCGAGGAGATTGCGGAGCGAATTGGCGAAATGGCTGCGCGGACCGCAAAGCCGCTGACGACTTCGGCGCTCACGCCGGAGTATCGCCGGGAGATGGTGAGGGTGTTCGCGAAACGCGCGGTGATGGCTTGTGCGAATTGAAGTGTGACCACGCTACGTAGTGAGCTTCGCGCTGCCAGCGAACCGCAGATCCCTCGGCTGCGCTCGGGATGACAACTCAAATTAGATGCTGACCACTATCTATCCGCTACTTCCCTACTAACTATGATCGTCACTGACTGCCACGTTCACATCCAGCCGATGGAGTTGTTCAAGCCCGAAGCCTGGCGCTGATGAAGAAGTCGCGCAAAGACTTCGATCTGGTGGCGGAGTATTGCAAGCTCGCCCAAGGCATTCCTGAAGCATCTCGACGCAATTGGCGTGGACCGCGCGGTGCTGATCAATTATGTCGCGCCCGAGGTGATTGGCTTTACCCCGGCGGTCAACGAGTTCATCGCCAATTATGTGAAGGAAGATCCAAAGCGACTGATCCCGTGTGGCAGCGTGCATCCGCGACACACGACCAACGTACTGGCGGATATGGAACAGATCGTGCGGCTGGGAATCAAGCTGATCAAGATTCATCCGCCGCATCAGTTGCTGTATCCCAACGATTACGTGAACGGCGTTAAGGAGCTGGAGATCATCTATCGTGCCGCCGAGGCCAACGGGATTCCGATCATGGTGCATACCGGCACCTCGATTTTTCCGGGCGCGCGGAACAAGTTTGGCGATCCGATTTATGTTGACGACGTAGCGGTTGACTTTCCGCGGCTGAAGATTCTGCTGGCGCACGGCGGGCGCCCGCTATGGATGGACACCGCATTTTTCCTGGTGCGGCGGCATCGCAATGTTTTTCTCGACATCAGCGGTATTCCTCCCAAGACGCTGCTGAAATATTTTCCCCGGCTGGAAGAGATCGCGCAGAAAACGCTGTTCGGCACGGATTGGCCGGGGCCCGGAGTCCCGGAGATCGAGAAAAATCTGGCGGAGTTTCGGGCTCTCCCACTCAGTGAGAGTACGAAAGAGCAGATCCTGAGCAAGACTGCGCTGGGGATCTGGCCATGAACCAGTTGCCGGTTGTCAGTTGTCAGGTTGAAATGGGTGGCCGCTAGCCGGTTTGCGCGACGGTTTGAGTGCCGGTGTCTTCTACTCCGGCCGCTGCCTTGATAGCCGCCCACAGCTCATCATTCCCCAGCCGTGTCTTAGCCGAAAATGCGATCATCCGGTCGTTGGCAACCTGCAGCTGCCCGCCGAGCTTGTGCAGCGAAGTGCGCAATTGCGTGCCGGAGATGCGATCAGCCTTGGTCGCTATGACCAGGAAATTTCGGCCAATGTGGCGGAGCCACTCCAGCAGTTGCAGGTCGAGTTCCTGCGGAGGGATGGTGACGTCAACCAGCGCCAGGCAGAGCACCAGCGATTCACGCTGCTCCAGGTAGGGATTGATGAACGTCGACCACTGCGCGGTGATTTCTTTGGGCACGCGAGCGTAGCCGTAACCCGGCAGATCGGCGAAGACAAAGTCGGGGTTCGGCTTGCCGGGCCGGCGTACCTGGAAAAAATTAATGGTCTGGGTGCGTCCGGGAGTGTTGCTGGTCTTGGCGATCTTGCTGCCTACCAGCGAGTTGATGAGGCTAGACTTGCCGACGTTGGAGCGTCCCAGGAAGGCGATCTCTGGCGCGCCCGGGGGAGGGAATTGTCCCGGCTGGGCAGCAGACGTCACAAAGCGCGTCAAGACCTTCATACCTAACTATCGCTGGAGTTAGAGGAAAGTGCAAGAGCGGATGCGAGATAGCAGCTGGAGACAGTTTCTTCGCTGAAGCGCGACAGTTTTCGCGCGAAGACACGGGGAAGGACGAACGCAGCACTCTCTGAATGGTCTTCTTATCTTGAGGATGAACGCCAGACAAACGTTTCAGGTATTTCATTGGTGAACCCGCAAAACCATTGATTCGCTGCGACGCCTGTTAGGATACCGAAGGCGTGAAGAACGTCAAAGCGCTCAGTCAATTTCAAGCCCCGCCGATTCGTTGAGAAACGATCGGGGAGCGTTCTATTAGCCTCGTTCCCACAGCCGTTTGGAAATCCGGCTGCTAGTCAATTTGAAATACCGGAGACCCTGTTCGTGCCGTCAAAAGATAATTCAAGAAAGCAGGAGAGCCGGGTGCCCGACTTGGATGGCATCCGGGGTATTGCCATCTGGATGGTACTTCTGGTCCACATTATTTACGGATTTTCGAACGGTCCCATCTATGCGCTGTCGAACAGCCCTGGAGCTTTAGATTTTGTTCCGCCGTTCATTCTATTGATAGTGAGACACGGCTGGCTTGGGGTTAATTTGTTCTTCATGTTGTCAGGCTTCTTGATTACTGGAATCCTGCTGGGCTCTAAAGATCGTCCACACTACTTCAAGAATTTCTACATCCGACGCGTACTGCGCATCATGCCCTTGTATTTTGCCTGTGTCATTGTCTGGTCAATTCTTTACCGAGGTTATGGACAGTATTTCCTGCTGAGCTCACTTTTTGCGGCAAACATGTGGTGGCCACTCCACATCGTTGCACCCCATGGCCCTGGCGTTCTGTGGTCGTTGGCAATCGAAGAGCACTTTTACCTGGCGTGGCCGCTGATTGTGTTTTTGCTCAACAAGCGAACTCTGGCCGTGGTCACCGCTGTGATATTTATCGGCTCCCCAATTCTTCGTTGGGCCTTCGCGGGGAACGTGGTCCAGGTTTTTATCTACATGGGCACGTGGTTCCAACTGGACGGGCTGGCAGCCGGCGCCCTGATGGCTATCTGGGCAAGGTCGGAGTATGCCAGTAAGCGGTGGGCGCTTCGAATAGCCGGGGTGCTTATGGCGTGCTTGATTGTAATCACCGTCGCGGGGATTCCGTTAGGAATCATGCAGCCCTTCTCGGCTAGTTCGATCGCTTTGCGCAATACCCAGGCCTATCTCGGCTTCGCCGCTGTCTTCGTGTTAGTCGTGGCCTATCGCGGAACCAAATGGACTGCCCCCCTGCGTTGGCGCTTCCTGCAGCTCAGCGGCGTGTTGAGTTACTGCTTGTACCTAGTGCATCTTTCGGTGGGAGACGGCTACGAGTATCTGATCGACCGCTTCAATATTCCGGTGTGGTTCTATGTCGGCTACTTTGGAGCGCTATGCGTGCGTGCCGCGGTGATGATCGGCGTGTCTTTCGCGATTGCTCTCCTGTCTCGAAAGTACCTGGAGGGACCATTCCTGGCTTTGAAAGATCGGTTCACAGAAGCCGACGCCTTGGCAGCCCGGGCATAGCTGTTGAGACTGGTCTTTATAAGGGCGACATTTGCGTGATCGCCGCCGAATATATTTTGTGTGTGATCACAGCAAAGAAAAACGGGATAGATTTTTGCGCGAAGAGCGCTCGATCTATCCCATCTAATCTCGGTCAGGGGCTCTGTGCAGTCCCTGCTGACGATCCTTAGTGAATGTCGAAGTTCTCCTGGTGCAGGGCGGGATCGCTCTTCACCAGTACGGTCTTGCCGGTCAATTCTTCCAACTCGGCCATAAGCTTGCCATTGTTGGCTTTCAGAGCCTTAGCCACTTCGGGATTGACGCGCAGGGTGATGTCGTCGAGGTCATGGACCTTGGCCATCTTGCGCATCTCGATGTAGAGCTCGTTGCAAACCGTGGTGACTGATTTGACGAAGCCGGCGCCTACGCAATAAGGGCATGACTCGCCGAGAGTACGCTCCAGCGATTGCTTCACCCGTTTGCGGGTGATGGCGACCAGTCCAAAATCGTTGAACTGGAGAACCTTCGACGGAGCACGATCGTTGCGCAGAGCCTCTTCCAGCGCCATCATGACTTTCTGGCGATTCTTGCGCTCGTCCATGTCGATGAAGTCGATGACGATGATGCCGCCCAGGTCGCGCAGGCGAATCTGGCGCACGATTTCCTTGATGGCGTCAACGTTGACCTTCACGATGGTGTCTTCCAGACGCTGCGTCTTGCCGACAAACTTGCCGGTGTTGACATCGATGGCGACCAGCGCCTCGGTCTGATTGATGACGATGTGGCCGCCGCTCTTTAGCCAGACTTTCGACTTCAGCGAGCGGTTGATTTCGTCCTGAATGCCGAACTGCTCATACAGCGGCGTGTCTTTGGTGTAGAGCTTGATGCGGCGGACCAGCGACGGCTGGAAGCGGTTGGCGAAGCGCACCACGCGCTCGTATTCGTCTTCGGTGTCGACCCAGATCTGGGAGAAGTCGGCGTTTACCTGATCGCGCAACACGCGCTCGACCAGGTTGAGATCGTGATAGATCAGCGCTGGCGACTTGCTATTCTCGGCGCGGGTCTTGATCTCGGCCCACAGATGTTTCAGGAAGCGGATGTCGGCGCGGAGATCCTCTTCCTTGATATTGGCCGCGGCGGTGCGGACGATGAAGCCGCCGATGCCGTTTTCGCGTTCGCTGGTGACGATGCGCTTCAGGCGCTGGCGCTCTTCGTCGGAAGCGATCTTGCGCGAGACCCCGACATGGTTGACGGTCGGCATGTAAACCAGGAAGCGGCCGGGCAGCGCTATATGGCTGGTGATGCGAGCGCCTTTTTTGCCGATGGGCTCCTTGGCAATCTGGATCAGCACCTCCTGCCCTTCTTTCAGCAAGTCGGTGATGAGCGGCTGATTGCGGCTGTTGTTGGGACGGGAGCGAACGTTTCGGCGAGAACCGCCGCGGCGGCCGCGATCGCGAAAATCGCGGCGGCCGTAGCCAGGGCGCTCGGCTTGCCGCTGCTGGTACCCCACTGTGGGAGAAGCAGCGCGGACCTCGGCGTGGCCATTGGTCTCGTCTACTTCGCCGTTCTCTTCGTCGTCTTCTTCCTCCTGGTCACCGGAAACCAGAATGTTTTCGCCACGCATTTCGGCGGCGAGCACTTCGTCTTCGTCAACATCTTCAATCTTGGGAATCCAACGCTCCGAGTAACCGTTGTCGGAATCGAGAGTTTCCTCTTCCAGCACCAGTCCCTCGTCACCGGCGACTTCGCTCATGGCGCTAAGGTCGTCGGGAACCGGCTGGAATTCGGCTTCCTCGTCTTCCAGAACTTCGTGCTCCAGAGTGCGACCTTCAGGAGCTACAGAAGGCGCGGCCATGCGTTCAGCGTTAGAGTTGTCTTGCTGGACGAACGGAGTGGTATGCGGTCCAGCTTCAGAGTGTTTTTCGTGAGCCTGTTCTCCGTGCTCTTCGGTGGCGACCACTTCTACTACATTGCGGGACTCGGTTAGCGAATGTGATTCGACTTCGGCTTCGGTGTGCTGGTGAGTCTCGGGTGCGAAGGCGACCACTTCAGTCGTGGCGACCTCGACGATCCCGGGAGCGGAAGCTTCTGGATGCTGGGGTGTTTCCGCTAGCGCAGGTTCCTGCTGGCTGACTACGGTTTCCTCGTGCGCAACGACGGAAGGCGATTCCGCTTCAACAGCAGCCGGCTTGCGACGTGAGCGCCAGAAGCCGCGCCGGGAGCGGGGTTGCGGCTCTTCCGTGGCGACCGTGGCGACGGTTTCGGGTTGCTGCGGCTCCGCTGGCGCAGCTTCGGCCTCGGCCTCTACGAAGCCCTGATCGAGATGAGCCGCCTCTTCTTCGATTTCCTCCTGAACCGCGACGTGCGTTTCCGGAGGAGGGAAGTCGGCTATTGATGCGGCGGGAACGACGGCTTCTTCAAACGAATTTGCAGGTTGAGTCTCGGCTGCGGCGGGAGCCAGGTTGCGATACTTCGAAATGGATTCTCCGGGGAGAATGATAGGCGTGTAGCCTGCCGGCGGACCGTAGTCGGAGCGGGGACGCGACTCATGACGCGCCTCGGCGCGCGGCGGCGGGGCAGGCGCTTCTTCGACCGGAGCGGCTGCAACTTCGGGAGTGGATTCCGGACGCGCGTCACGCTCATCGGAGCGGCCGCGACGGCCACCACGACGACGGCGTCCGCGCCAGCGGCGAGCACCTTCCTTGGAGTCACGGTCGTCACCGGAAACCGGTTCGCTGTCCTCGTCGGCTGCCGGAGGCTCATCGGCAGAAGCGGAGAAATCTTCGGTAAAGCGTTCGGATTCTTCTTCGGTGTCGGGTCCGGAAAATGTGGTTTGAGTGGAAACGGCGTGAGTTTCCTCAGGCGGATGCGGCTTACCTACATCGATGGCGCCGCGCGGGGCGGGAATCGCGCCGAATTCTTCATCCTCTTCTTCGTCGCCCGACAATTCGAGGAAGTCGGAGACGTAGAGAAATGCGTCGCGCTCCAGACCGATGTCGACGAAGGCGGACTGCATGCCGGGAAGCACGCGGGTGACCCGGCCTTTGTAGATCGATCCTGCTAGGGTGTATTCATTTTCCCGCTCGAAGAAAACTTCGGCGAGCTGATCGTCCTCCATCAACGCCACCTTGGTTTCGTGTGGCGTAGAGGACACGTAAAGTTCTTTGTTCATGGACGCTCCGGTTTAACCGGACGCAGGCGGCAGAAAGTGGGACAGGAGTACGGGACGGGTGGTCAGGCGAGAACACACGCGGACTCTGGTCCGGGTGCGAACCCGATTTGATTCGAACGGAAACAGCTTGTGGAATCTTACGCACCGTATCGAGCACGCTGCCGAAGGGTTGTGGCGTCACACCCAGCTTTCTGCTGAGGGGCCGTTTCCTGCCTCCAACCACGTGCTTTGCAATCCTATCCGGCCTTTTCTGCTTGCGGCCGGTGTGTACCCTCGTGAGAGGGTTGTCGTAATCTTGTTGTCACCCTGCGGAAGCCCAAATGATTTCTGTAGGGAGCTTCCCGGCGGGTGCGGCCGGATTCGAATGCTGCGCGCCCCGATGGCGCTACGTCTCTGTATTTTCTTCGCTTTCAGTTCACGAACCGGCGCATGCGGATGTTCATCACAATCCCCAAAGCCAGGAACATGAACAGTACTGACGATCCCCCGTAACTCATCAGTGGTAAAGGGATACCCGTAACCGGCATGAAGCCTACTACCATCCCCACGTTGACCAGGAGGTGGAATGCCAGAACCGCAACCACGCCCATGACCACGAAGGCACCTGCACGGTCGGGAGCCGTCTGAGCGTTCTGAATCAGACGCATCAGCACGATAAAGTATAGCAGGAGTAGGCCCATCGCGCCGATGAATCCGTGTTCCTCGGCGAAGGCGGCAAAGATGAAGTCGGTATGCGGCACCGGCAGGAACTGGCCTTGAGTCTGGCTGCCGCGGGCCGTTCCCTTGCCAAAGATACCGCCCGACCCCACGGCGACAAGCGATTGAATAACTTGATACCCGTGGCCCTGGGAGTCGGCCTCGGGCTCGATGAAGCTGGTCAGACGATCACGCTGATAGGGTTTGAGGACATGCCATGCCACCGGCGCCAGTAACGCTCCTATCAACAGGATGATCAACGCGTGTTTGGCTTTCATCCCGCCCAGAAACAGCCCCATGATGGCGATGGGAAGATAGGTGAGCGCGGTGCCGAGATCGGGCTGAGCCAGCACCATCAGCATGGGAACGCCGACCAAGGCTCCCGCCTTGATGATGTCCTGCGTCGTACATTCGGATTTGGTGTCGGAGAAATACTTCGCCATGGCCAGGATCAGCACCAGCTTCACCCATTCCGAGGGCTGGAAATGAAACGAGCCGAGCTGCACCCAACGGCGCGCCCCCAGATATTTTTTGCCGAACACTTCCACCGCCAGCAGCGAGGCGATGGATATCAAATACATCAGCGGCACACGTTCGATGAGGGCCTGATAGTTTAGTACGCTGACCAGGAACATCAGCGCGACGCCGCCCAGTATCCAATAGACCTGCTTGAGGTGAACGCCCGCGAACTTGGTGCTTAACGTTGCGCTATAGATTTCCACCACGCCCAGGGTGCAGATCAGCAGCACCAGCACCAGCAGCACCCAGTCGAAATCGCGGAACGAGACGTAGCGGCTCACGGTCGCCTCGCAGGAATAGCCACGGCCGGTGGAGTGACAGGCGGACTTGTGGCGGGAGCTTTCTTCTTGGCGGGCGTTTGCTGCGAAGGCTTAGCGTCGGGCTGTGGGTCAGAAGGATTAGACTCAGCCGCATCCGATGTAACGGTTTGGGGACGTGCCTTCGGGCGCGACTCGGTAGCTTCCAGATCGGCTGCGGGAGTGGGCTTGTCGGCTGGGTCGACACCGGGAGCGGTGCTGACCGGTTTGACCGTGCCATCCGCCGCAACCGCAAAGTGTCCAGCCTGGGTCTTGTCGGGATTCTTGGCGATCGCCCTCATGCCACACGGCTGCAACCTCGGCCTGTTTGACTCCCGCCGCCGGAGTGCCGCTGGCTTTGGCTACCTGCGTCTGGCGCAAGCGCTGCTTGGCCACGTAGGTCTTGATCACCTGCGCCGCCAGCAGTCCCGAGCGCCAGCCCCAGCCGCCTCCCTGGGTTAGGACTGCGACCACGATTTCAGGATTGCGGCGCGGGGTCATGCCCACGAACCAGGAGTTGTCGTTGAACTTCGATTTACCGCTTGCGCCCATTTTGCTGCGCGCTTCGGCCGAGATGGTTTGCGCCGTGCCCGTCTTGCCGGCGAAGTCGATGCCGTCGATATGAGCGGCGGCGGCGGTGCCGATGCGGGTGACATCGGCCATGGCGTTGGTGATGATCGTCCCAGTTGTCCTCATCGATCTGGTTATGGACTTTGTCGTTATAGCTGGAAGCGTTCTTAAAGCCGGGCGGTAGTTCATCCGGAAATGCCACGTGCGGCCGCACCATCACGCCGTCGCTGGCGATTGCGCCGATGGCCCGGGCCAGTTGAATCGGAGTGACCGCAACCGCTCCCTGACCGATGCTGACGGAAATGGTTTCGCCGGCATACCACTTCTGCTTGAAGTTCTTGATCTTCCATTCCTCAGACGGCATTACGCCCGAGACTTCCTGCGGCAGATCGACGCCGGTCTTCTGTCCGAAGCCAAACTCGGTAGCGTATTTGGCGATGCGGGCGATGCCCAGTTTTTCGCCCAGCGTGTAGTAATAGGTATCGCACGAAGCGTAGATGCCCCTGGAGATATCGACCCGGCCGTGCTTCTGATCGCACTTGAAGAAGCGTCCGTAGAAGGTGCCGCCGCCGCCGCAATTGACGATTAGCTTCTGGGCGATGCCTTCCTGCAGTCCGGCGACCGACATCAGAATCTTGAAGGTCGAACCCGGCGCCAGCTGGGCTTGAATCGCTTTGTCGAGCAGCGGCTTGTCGGGATCGTTGACCAGCTTGTTCCACTCGTCGCGGGTAATGCGGACGGCAAATTCATTGGGATCGAAGGCCGGGCGGCTGACCATGGCGAGGATTTCGCCGTTACGCGGATCGATGGCAATGATCGCGCCGTTCTTGCCCTCCAGCGCTTCTTCCGCGGCGATTTGCAGATCGAGATCGATGGTGAGCTTGAGCTGTTTGCCGGGAACCGCCTGCACGTCGCTGAGAGTGCCAACTTCCTTGCCACGACTGTTGACCAGCACCTGGCGCGAGCCGTTCTTGCCCATCAGAATATCGTTGTAGTACTGCTCGACGCCCGACATGCCGACGATGTCGCCGGGATTATAGAGCTCCCATTGCGGCTGGGTGAGCATGTCTTCGCTGACCTGGCCCACGTAGCCGATGACGTGCGCCATGAAGCCGTTCTTGGGATACAGGCGGCGATGCACGGTGATGGTGTCGAGCTCGGGCAGCTCGGCTTTGTGCGACTCGATGAAGGCCAGCTCGTCGGGCGTGATGTCGTCTTTCAGAAACAGCGGCTGGTAGCCGGGCACGGCCGCCATATGCCTCAAACGCGCGCGCAGCTCATCGGGCGGCATGTGCAGCCCGACGGCAATCTTGTCGGCATCGGCCTGCAAATCGCGCTTCTGATCGCGCATCAGCAGGACGGAAAACGACGGATAGTTGTCGACAATGATGCGGCCTTCGCGGTCGAGAATTTTGCCGCGCGGGGCGAGAATCGGAACCTGCTTGATGCGGTTCTGTTCGGCTAGAGTGTTGTAGTAGTCGCTACGGGCGACTTGCAGCCGCCACAGCCCGAAGGCGAGCACCAAAAAAATCCCCAGCAGAATGTACTGCACTGCCGTGAGCCGGAGCTGAGAGACTTTTTCGTCGCGACCTAACATCTACAACATCTTTCCGGGGAACTACGGTTGCTACATTGTGAAACTGACAGAGTGTCCCGGTCCCGGCGACAGCTCCGCCAGGCGAAGCTGGGCACCGCAAGACTGCCCTCGATTATGTAAAAAGTGGCGTATCGGAAGCTCTGCACTATTGTAGTCCGGTTCGGGGTGGCCGGGCGGTGGAAAAAGGGGGTAACCAGTTGTCGAATGAGGTGGCAGAAGGCCCAGGATTCGAGAGCACCCAGAAGGCTCGCTTTCGAACGCCTTCTATCGGGAGGCTGGCCACACCCGTTCCGGCGTATCGGAATTTCGTGGCCGGAATATGACTCCACGGAAAAATTGAGTTCCGCCGCGACCTCGCGCATCATAATGTCACAGAGAGGTAACGTTGCTCCAGCAGGAATGCCAGGCATTTATAAGAAGTGGACGCCGGTTGGAAAATCCAGTAGTCGACCAAGGGCTTGATGAAGTGAGCCGCGGAATCAGCATTCGAGAGCCGAAAACTTCGCAAGGCGGCGGAGGGCGCGGTCCTACGGCCAACTGGCCGGGAGGCTGGGGTGGAGGCGGAGGCCGCGGCGGTGACGATGAGCCCAGTTACGCCGAGCGTCTGCGGCGCTACCGGCTGGGACTGCTGCTGGGCCTGTCGTCGGTGGTGATGCTGTTCATCTCGTTCACCACGGCCTACGTGGTGCGCAAAGCCGGCGCCGCCTGGGACCCGGCTCGAAATGATTATGTGAGCAACTGGGTGCCGCTGGCGCTTCCGATCCGGATTCTGCTGCTGAATACCTTCATCCTGATGTTGAGCAGTCTGACGCTGGAGATTGCGCGGCGGCGAGCGGCGCAGGATGTTGCGCTGGCGCCTATCGCTGAAATTCCGGGGATTCGCGTCGATGTGAATCACGCCTTACCGTGGCTGTGGACGACGATCCTGCTGGGTCTGGGATTTCTCGGCGGACAGGCGTATGCATGGCTGCTGCTGGAGCGTAGCAACCTGACGTTCGCCACCAACACCAGCAGTTCCTTTTTTTTCATCCTGACGGGAGTGCACGCGGTCCACCTGATCGGCGGAATTCTGGCGCTGCTTTACGCCGGCATAACCTACTGGCTACACCGACCGCCAGAGACGCGGCGTATCGTGATCGATGTGACAGCGTGGTACTGGCACTTCATGGGGCTATTGTGGCTCTATGTGTTTGGCCTGCTGTATTTCGCGCGATAAGAACCGCGGCCGGCATCACTGAAAACCCGGAATTTTGGAGCAAGTAGGTGCCTGCTTATTTAGCAACCATCTGCCGTCCCTCGGCTACGTTCGGAAACGCTCTAACCTTGAACTTTGCGGTTTTGCGAGCCTGCCACAGGTCATATTGAACCTGCATCTTCAGCCAGAAGTCCGGGGTGGTTCCAAGCGCCGCCGAAAGCCGAAGCGACATAGAGGCGGTAATGCCGGCATGGCCATTCAATATTCGAGAAAGATGAGCCCGGGTAACACCCAGGCGGGAAGCTGCGTCGCCAACCCTCATGTCGCCGAGATAGTCGCGCAGCACCTCACCGGGATGCGCTGGATTGAAGATCATCTTTTTCCCTTTCCGTGATAATCCTGATAATTCACTTGAACGACATCTTCGGCCTGAAAGGCGAAGGTCAGTCTCCAGTTTCCGTTTACCCATACCGACCAATGCCCTTCCAGACTGCCATGCAGCGGATGAAGAATGTTGCCGGGCGCGTTCATATCGTTCGGGTGGGAGGCGACGTTCAGAGCTGTCAAGAGCTTTCGAAGCCGGGTAGCATGTTGCGGCTGGATGCCCGCTTTCGATCCCGTCTCGGCAAACCGCTGCAAGCCCTTATGCTGATAGCTCTTGATCAATATGTATAGTGTATACGTACGCTATACGTTTCACAATAAAAAGCATGTCTTCGAGCCCCCGACCTCGACACCTGGGAGGCTTGAGCACGCCGCAACCCAACCCGCTATAATAAGAAGTTTCGGCAGCGCGATTTGAGCCAGTCTGAGAGGGGAGGTTGCATTTAGCGACTCGCCAACTGCCTGCCGGAACTCTGGGACCATGTCGAACGAGAGCATCATCGTACGCGGAGCACGCGTCCACAACCTGAAGAATATCGATTTCGAGATTCCGCACAACCTGCTGACGGTGGTGACCGGGGTTTCGGGATCGGGCAAGTCGTCGCTCGCGTTCGACACCATTTACGCCGAGGGACAGCGGCGGTACGTGGAGTCGCTGTCGGCCTACGCCCGGCAATTCCTGGAGCGCATCGAGAAGCCCGACGTCGATGTCATCGACGGCATCGCTCCGGCGGTTGCGATCAAGCAGAAGAATACGACGCGCAATCCGCGCTCGACCGTGGCCACCGCAACTGAGATCTACGATTACCTGCGGCTGCTGTACGCGCGCGTTGGCCGCACTTATTGCCTGAACTGCGGCCAGGAGGTGAAAAAGGACACGGTCGACGAAGTCGCGGACCGGATTCTCGCGCTCGGCGAAGGCACGCGGGTGCAGGTGTTCTTCCCGCTGCAGCCGCCGCCCAAGCCCTGCACCGCCGGAGAAGGTCGAAGGGCCGCCGAACGGCTAGCAAGGCAAGAAGAAAAGCGCGAAGGCGGCGGAAGATTCGCTGCTGAAGGAGCGCCTGTTCGAGTTGCGCAAGCGGGGCTACAACCGGCTTTATCAGAACGGTCAGCTCTTCGAATTTTCCACGCCTGAGTCGCTGCTCGACCTTAATTTTGCCGAGCCGGTGCTGGTGCTGATCGATCGCATCTCGGTTTCGCCGGATGCTCGCCTGCGCATCGTGGACTGCGGTGGAGCAAGGCTATCGCGAGGCTGGCGAAGTGCTTGTTCGAAACGTCGCCGCGCGAAGGTGAAGCGGTGCAGCAGCTTCCGCTTCTCGCAGCGCTTCGAGTGCAAACAGTGCAACATCCGTTACGAAGAGCCGGAGCCGCGGCTGTTCTCGTTCAACAATCCGTTCGGCGCCTGTCCGCGCTGCCAGGGTTTCGGCAACACCATCGATTTCGATCTGAACCTGGTCATCCCGAATAAGACCCTGACGCTGGCGGAAGGCGCGATCGAGCCCTGGACGAAGCCCAAGTACAAGCCGCTGGCGACGGAGATGCGACGCTACGCGCGCGCCGCCGATATTCCGCTGGACGTGCCCTGGCAAGACCTCACGGCCGATCAGCAGAGCTTCATCATCAAGCGGCGACGGAAAATTCTGGGGCGTGCGCGGCTTCTTCGAACATCTGGAGCGCAAGAAGTACAAGCTGCATGTGCGCGTGTTCCTCAGCCGGTATCGCGGCTATTCGGTTTGCTCCGATTGCAGCGGGCTGCGCCTGCGACGCGAAGCGCGGCAGGTGAAGATCGGCGGCAAAGACATCTGCCAGGTTTCGGCGATGACGGTGGAAGAGGCAACACGCTTCTTCGCGCAGCTGCAGCTGACGCGGCAGGAGGCGGACATCGCCGGCAAACTGCTGGAGGAGATCAACGACCGGCTGCGCTACCTGAACGATGTTGGACTGGAATATCTGACGCTCGACCGCCTGGCGTCGACGCTGTCGGGCGGCGAGGCGCAGCGCATTCAGCTGGCGACGTCGCTGGGATCGCGACTGGTGGGAACGCTCTACGTGCTGGACGAGCCGTCGATCGGACTGCACCATCGCGATACCGCGCGCCTGATCAAGATCCTGCACGATCTGCGCGACCTGGGGAATACCATCCTGGTGGTGGAGCACGACGCCGAGATCATGCGCTCGGCCGACCGCATCCTCGATCTTGGGACCGGGCGCGGGCGAGAATGGCGGCCGCATGATTGCCAGCGGGACCTACGACGAGATTCTGCACAATCCGGCTTCGCTGACCGGACGTTATCTCAGCGGCGAGTTGCGGATTCAATTGCCGGCAGCGCGGCGAACCGGTACGGGACGGAAGATCAAGCTGATCGGCGCGCGCGCCCACAATCTGAAAAAGGTGGACGTCGCCATTCCGCTGGGCATGCTGGTGTGCATTACCGGAGTTTCGGGATCGGGGAAATCGACGCTGGTGCACGATGTGCTCTACAACGCGCTGGCTGCGGAAAAGGGACAGGTCACTGGCGGCCCGCAAGCCGAAGTCGATCGAGTGGAAGGCGCGGAGTGGATTGACGAAGTTGTGCTGGTCGATCAGTCGCCCATCGGGCGCACGCCGCGCTCGAATCCGGTCACCTACATCAAGGCGTTCGACGCCATCCGCGAGTTGTTCGCTTCGACTGGCCGAGAGCGAGAAGCGCGGTTACACCGCGGGACATTTTTCCTTCAACATTCCCGGCGGACGCTGCGACGCCTGCCAGGGCGACGGCACGGTCACCGTGGAAATGCAGTTTCTCGCCGATGTGGAGCTGATCTGCGAGGAATGCAAAGGCACGCGCTACAAGCCGGAAGTGCTGGAGATCCGCTATCACGGCAAGAATATTCATGACGTGCTGAACCTGACCGTGAAGGAAGCGCTGCACTTCTTTTCCGGCGTGCCCAAGATCGTCGAGAAGCTGCGCGTGCTGGAAGAAGTCGGCCTGGGATACTTGCGGCTGGGCCAGTCGGCGACGACGCTTTCCGGAGGCGAAGCGCAGCGCATGAAGCTGGCCGCGCACTTGCAACCGAAGATGCGCGACATCGGCAAGCCGCGAAGCGAGCAGAACAAGCGGCAGCCGCGCATGCTTTACATCTTCGACGAGCCGACCACCGGCTTGCATTTTGACGATGTCAGCAAGCTGTTAGCCGCCTTCCGCCGTCTAATCGAGGCAGGTGGCTCGATCGTGGTCATCGAGCATAATCTTGACGTAATCAAGATGGCGGACTGGGTGATCGATCTGGGTCCTGAAGGCGGAGCGCGCGGCGGCCAGGTTGTAGGAGTGGGTCCGCCGGAAGATATCGTGCAAGTGGCAGAACTCCTATACCGGTCAGTGGCTGGCGCGTGTGTTGCCGCGCAATGGCAACGAGTAAGTCTATGAACCTGCATCGAGCGCCGGCGTGGCTTCTGGTCGCAGCTGTCGCTACGACGGCAGTTGCGATTTGTGCTGGCGCGCAAGAGAGCAAGCCCACCATTCGTCATCATCGCGTCGAAGAAACGGTTCCCGACGACAGCAGCTCGCCCGAAGTCGATCAGGCCGAAACCGCGATGCAGCACAACGACTTTGCGGCGGCCGAAGCGCTGCTGCAAAAAGCAGTCACGGCCAAGCCCGGCGACTATCGCGCCTGGTTCGACCTGGGATACGTTTACAACGCGACCCAACGCCGCAGCGAGGCAATCGACGCCTATCGCAAGGCGGTGGTGGCCAAGCCGGATGTTTTCGAGTCGAACCTGAATCTTGGCCTGCTGCTGGCGAAACAGGGCGACAGCGCTGAAGCAGCGAAATATCTGAAGGCGGCGACGCAACTGAAGCCCACGGCGAATCCTCAGGAAGGCACTGGCGCGGGCATGGCAGGCACTGGGCCGCGTGGAAGAAAGGAGCGATCCGCAACAAGCGCTGGCTGCGTACAGCGAAGCAGCCAAGCTCAACCCCAAAGATGCTGAACCGCATCTGGCTGCGGCAAAACTGTTGCAGAAGCAGAACAATCTGGATGCGGCGGCGCGACGAATATCAAGCCGCGGCGGAACTCGATCCCAAATCGCAGGAAGCTCTTGCCGGGCTGGTGAATCTCTATGTCGCCCAGAAAAAGTATGCAGACGCTGAAGCTGCGCTGCACAAGCTGCTGGCAGCCGATCCGCAAAACGATAAGGCTCGCGTGCAATTAGGGCAGCGTGCTTGCGGCTGAGGGCAAGAACGAGGAGGCTGCGGAAGAGTTGCAAGCTGGTTTGAAGGCGAACCCGGGCGATCCTCATGCGGCGCTGGAGCTGGGCACGCTTTACGTGAAGGCCGACAAGAATGCCGAGGCGGAGCAGCAGTTCCGGCTGGCGCGTGCAAAAGCTGCCACAAGATCCCGAGGTGCACTACGCCTTGGGATCGCTGTTGATGTACGAGAAGAAATATCCCGAGTCGCAGCAGGAGTTACTGATAGCGATCAAATTGAAGCCGGATTTGGCGATGGCCTATGGAAACCTGGCGATCGTAGCGGCGGAAAACAAGCAGTATCCGCTGGCGTTGCAGGCCCTGGATGCCCGGGCAAAGTACCTGCCCGGAGATGCCGGCGACCTATTTCCTGCGGGCGACAACCTTCGACAACTTGAAAGGCTATACCCCAGGCGGTGGAGATATTATCAGCGGTTCCTGGCGGTGGACGGCGGCAAGTTTCCCGACCAGGAATGGCAGGCGCGTCACCGATTGATTGCGCTCGATCCTCAACACGCAGACAAATATCGGATTAAGAAATAGCATGCGCTTCCAGCTTCGATATGCGGCGATTGTATTGGTGCTTACCAGCCTGGCGCTGGCAGGCAACGAGACGGCATCGCAGTTGAAGGCCCGGGCGGACGCGGCGCATGGCGGCGAGCAGGCCAAGCTTTGCCTGGAGTACGCTCGCCGCCAATTGGAGGACGCGAACGCTTTGTTCACCGATGGCGAGGTGGACAAGGCGCAAGCGGAAGTACTGGAAGCTGTGGACTACGCGCGCAAAGCGGCCGAGGCCGCGGCATCGTCTGGCAAGCAACTGAAGGAAACGGAAATCAAACTGCGCAAGCTGGGCGAACGCATGCACGATATCGGCGAGTCACTGGCATTCGAAGACCGCCCTCCCGTTCGCCAGGCGGTGACGGAAATTGAGCAGATCCGCTCCGATCTGATGGTGAGAATGTGGGGGCCGCAAGCCGAGCCGAAAGGAAAATCGTGATGCTGCGCCGGGTGCAATGCGTGATGTGGCTGGCTGTACTGCTGTGTACTTGCGCGCGCTATGGGACGGCCCAGAAACGCGATCCACTGACCGACAAGGAAGTTGACCAGATGCGCGAGTCGGCCGATTGGCCTGACAAGCGGATTGAGTTGATGGTGAAATTTGCCAGGGCGCGCATGACGGCGATCGATCAGTTGCAGGCAAATCCAAAGGGCGCCAAAGACCGGCCCATGCAGGTCCACGACCTGCTGGAGGATTTCTCCGCGCTGCTGGATGAGATTGAGGACAACGTGGACATGTACGGCTCGCACAAGGCGGATATGCGCAAGGGCCTGACTACTGTTCCTGGAGGCGACCAGCGAGTGGCAGATGAAACTACGCCGTCTGAAAGAACAGTCGCCGCCGGAAGAATTGGAACAGTATTCCTTCGTACTGGCGAACGCCACGGATGCGGTCACCGACAGTGGTGACGACGCGCGCGAGGAATTGAAGGAACAGAATGAGCTGGCCAGGCAGAAGAAGCTGACTAAGATCTATTCGGAACGGCCGAACTGAAGGCGGCGAGAGAAATACAAAAAGGCCGCCAAATTTCCCCCTGAGGCGGCCTTTTCCCAGTTGTATTGTTGCAACAACGGATGTACTCGAAACACAGTAGCAGAAAGGTTGAGCGCAATTCAATAGCGCAGATACCTTAGTACTCACACGTATCTGATCCGTTACTGTTGCCGCTTCCATGGTGGAATGGCCCTCGTGGTAGGTTAGTGACATCTTGCGGGAGAATCTGCACAACATCTTTCAAACGACATACCGCGAACTGCGGCCACGCGCGCCCATGCCAGAATTTCGCGTGGAATTTTATCCCTTCGCGAATGTGAATAACACCATTCGGCTGCGCGAGGCCGTGGCGCATGTACGCATCTCGGACCTGCTGGAAGGCGCGCCGGAGGGTGTGATTACGGCCATCGCACACATCCTGCTGGCCAAGGTTTATCGCAAGCCGATCCAGGCCCTGCACTCCACACGTTATCGCCGGTACGTTTCAAGCCACGACATGAGCGCCAAGGCGCAACTGGTGCGGCAGATGCGCGGGCGGAAGCGGATTGACTCTCCCCGAGGACAGGTCTACGACCTCGATCAAGTATTCGAGGAGCTGAACCGGCAATTCTTTTATGGGCTGCTGGCCAGGCCGCGGATGACCTGGAGCCGTTCGCACGCCCGCAACAGTCTGGCGCATTACGATCCGGCGCATAATGCGATCGTAGTGAGCCGCGTCTTCGATCAGCCGCGAGTTCCCCGTTACGCCGTGGAGTACATCGTGTATCACGAGATGCTGCACCTGAAGCACCCGGTCAAGCTGCGCGGCAGTCGCCGCTGTGTGCATGGGCCGGAGTTTCAGGCGGAAGAGCGGCTGTTTCCCGAGCTGGAAAAAGCCAAGGCTTTCCTGAAGATTCTGTGAGCGAAAAATCCTTCGCTGGTCATTGCTGGTTTTCTGAATCTGCTTTGGGGCGGTTGCGCAGCCGATAAGACCATCCGCCGATGACCACAGCCGGCGCCATGAAAAAAAGCGCGGCCAGTTGTGGCCAAGCCGTTCCATAACGAATCATGATGACTACGGCGCTGAGCGCGATCAGCCCGCCGACAATCCATGCCGCGATGAAATGAGGGCGGCCGCCGATGAAGGTGGCCAAATATCCCGCGGTCAGAGCGAACAGAAGCCCGAAGATGACGGCGCCAAGTTGAAAGCTGATGCCGGCGGGAGCATGTGGATCGGTGTTGGTGACGCGGAAGAGCGCGAACCAAAGCAGTTCGAAGAACAGGTATCCGAAGACCACGCCACTGAAGACGCGCACCGTTCGCTCCTTGCCAGGCTCCGATTAGGAAGAAAAATCAGGGCTGAAGCCCGCTTCATTCCAGAACTGTGCGGACGGCCTGAAGGCCGCCCCTTTCACCGCTTTGCTCGCTGTGTGGCACGAGTAAACTCGTTGCCTGACCCACACTCGATTCGCAGAAGCATGAGGCCGGCGCGCCCCGCCTGCCTAACCGCAAAAAAGCAGATCCCTCGCCGACTGAAGTCGGCTCGTGACGACAAATATGGAGGTCTCTGATAGCGCAGCTAAAGCTGCGCCCCTTCAAAATCACCCCAAGCCGAGTTCTTGAATCACCCCTAGCCGAGTTTTGGAGTCGTCCCAAGCCGAGTTTCAAGTCACTCCAAACCAGTTTTTCACCAAGCTATAAAAGCCCGGCCCTCATATCGAACTGTACGGACGGTCTGAAGTGTCTGCCTGAGAACCCTGGCGTCCCTACGGGACTCGGGATGTTTTTCCACCTACCCAGCGCTGAAGCGCTGGGCTAAACTCTTTCGCGCCTACGGCGCTCGTTTATTGGCGAGCAATCTTCGGCTTCCTACCACCGCGCCTTTCAAATTGAGTCTCACGCAGGCACCAGGCTGTCCCTTTCACCGCTTTGCTCGCTGTGTGTCACCAATAAACTTGTGCCCTGACACAAACCCGATTCGCAGAAGCATAAGACTGGCGCGCTCCGCCTGCCTAACCGTAAAAAAGCAGATCCCTCGCCGACTGAAGTCGGCTCGTGATGACAAATATGGAGGTCCCTGACGGCGCAGCTAAAGCTGCGCCCTTTCAAAATCACCCCTAGCCGAGTTCTTAGCAAACTATAAGGTCAGCCATCATATCGACCTGTACGGACGGCCTGAAGGCCGTCCCTTTCACCGCTTCGCACCCCGTTCGGCACGAGTAAACTCGTGCCCTGACACAAAACTGATTCGCCACTACCGTTGCAAATTCTCCACGATGACGGCGATGCCCTGGCCGCCGCCGATGCAGGCCGTCGTCAAGCCATACTTCGCTTTGCGGCGCCGCAGTTCGTACAAGACCGTGATCAGCAAACGGGTGCCCGAAGCGCCTAGCGGATGACCTAGAGCGATCGCGCCGCCATTCACATTCACTTTGTTGCGATCGAGGCCGAGTTCTTTCTCGACGGCGAGATATTGTCCGGCGAAGGCTTCGTTGACTTCGATCAGGTCGATCTCGTCGAGCTTCAAGCCGGCTTTCTTAAGCGCGATGCGCGTCGCGGGAACTGGTCCAGAGCCCATGATTTTGGGATCGACGCCGGCGATGCCCCAGCTCACAATACGGCCCAGCGGTTTGAGGTTGCGCTTTTGAGCTTCGTCGAGCGGCATAACGACCGTGGCCGCGCCGCCATCGACAATGCCGCTGGCATTGCCGGCAGTGACGGCACCGTTTTTGCCGAAGGCCGGCTTCAACTTGCGCAGGCTGTCCATCGTAGTTTCGGGACGCCGATGATCGTCTTCGGTGAACATCTCGCCGGTGGGCTCGCCACGGCGATTGCGCAGCGGCACCGGAGTCAATTCTTCCTGCAGGCGTCCCGCTTTATAAGCGGCGTCGGCAGTCTGCTGCGAGCGCAGCGCGAATTCGTCCATCATCTCGCGAGTCACGCCCTGCTGCTCGGCATAGAGCTCGGCAGTGTTCGCCATGTAGAGGCCGCAGTAGCTGTCGAGCAGGGCGACCATCAGCGAATCTTCCAGCTTGCCTTCGCCCAGGCCGACGCCCCAGCGCATGCCGCGAATCACGTGCGGCGCCTGCGACATCGACTCGAAGCCTCCCGCGAGAACGGTCTTAGCTTCGCCGAGCTGAATCATTTGCGCGGCGGTGACGATGGACTGCATGCCCGATCCGCAGAGGCGGTTGACGGTGAGTGCGGGAACCTCGATAGGAACTCCGGCTTTGAGTGCAGCGTGGCGCGCGCCGTAGATGGAGTCGCCCGAAGTCTGCTGGGCGTTGCCGAATACGGCGTGATCGATTTCCCCGGGCTCGACGCCGGAGCGTTTCATAGCTTCGGTGGCGGCAATCGCGCCCAGATCCATGGCAGTGAAATCCCGTAGCTTCCCGCAGTAACGCCCCATGGGCGTGCGAGCGCCGTTAACGATAGCGATATCCGTAGTGTTGGGCATATGTATATATGGAAGATGAGACGAAGACTTGAGAGACATTTAAGTTTATCAGCCGCAGAAGAAGTGCGCCAAACTGTGGGCCCGCCGCAGGCTGAACGATTCGCTGAAAAAGCGGGAAAGCAGATCCTCGCCGACTGAAGTCGGCTCGTGATGACAACAATAAAAGGATTTCTTACGGCGTACCTGAAGCTACGCTCCTTCAAAATCCCCTCATGCCGGCACTACCCTAGCCTGTTTCTTGTCCGCTGGTGGACAAAGAATGCTGAATACGGACGGCCGAGCGCGACCGAAGGCGCGGCGGTCCCGATGTATCTCCGCTATTTGCAAGCACTTGTCGGGCCTTAGCGATGGCCATAAACGTGTACCTTTGAGTTCGTGTCCTAGCCGCGTCGCGGCTATGCAGTTCCACCCACACCTCTAAACACGAACTTTAAGGATCTTCCCGGAGACGCTCGATGCCCAGCTTGATGCAAGACCTTCGCTTTGCCATTCGCCAGTTACGCAAGAGCCCAGGTTTTGCGCTCACGACCGTGTTGACGCTGGCGCTCGGCA
This sequence comes from uncultured Acidobacteriaceae bacterium, assembly GCA_963833305.1. Lineage (GTDB taxonomy): Bacteria > Acidobacteriota > Terriglobia > Terriglobales > Acidobacteriaceae > Bog-257. The sequence goes on from CAWHXN010000013.1 coordinate 250,572, forward strand.
TCGGCGCGACTACCGCCATTTTCAGTTTGATCAACACGGTCCTGCTGCGACCTCTACCCTTCCCTGAGCCTGACCGGGTGGTGTCGGCCCTGGCGCTGGAAACCACTGCGGGCACGGCGGGCATTCCCGAAAGCCTGAGCTATCCCGATTTTTTTGACTGGCGCACCCGTAATCATTCTTTCGAGGCGCTGGCTTCGTTCCACCCCGATGATCGGGCGCTGACGGGATCGGGAAGTCCCCGGCATCTGGAATCGCAGACGGTTTCTTCGGAATTCTTTCGCGTGCTGAGAGTGAACCCGATTTTGGGCAGAGGCTTTGTTGCCGACGACGAAAAAACCGGCACGCATGTTGCGGTTCTTAGCCATGAAACCTGGCAATCAATCTTCGCCGCCGATCCCAACATTGTTGGCCGGGCGATAACCCTCGATGGGAAGCAGTACAACGTAGTGGGCGTCATGCCCAAGGGATTTCAATTTCCGATCCAGAATCCCAGCGCAGCACTCTGGACCACACTGGCAGACGACACCACTGACAAAGATCCGCTGACCGCGCAGCGTGGGGCACACATGGTGCACCTGGTCGGTCGCCTGAAGCCGGGGGTCAGCGTAGTGCAAGCAAACACCGACCTCGACCTGATAGCGCGTAACCTGGCGGCGCAATACCCGGATTCGAATACGCAGTTCCCCACCGCGGTGGTGGTACCGGAACTAGAGAAACTGGTGGGCAACACCCGTCCGGCGCTGCATGTTCTGTTCGCGGCGGTCACGCTGGTGTTGCTGATCGCTTGCGCCAATGTCGCCGGCCTGATGCTGACCCGGACCTCGCGGCGCAGGCAGGAGATCGCAGTGCGGGCGGCCATGGGAGCGACTCGCTTTGGCATCATTCGCCAGGTGCTGGTGGAGTCGGTTGTTCTCTCACTGTGCGGAGGAGCGCTGGGAATCGTGCTGGCGGTGATTTTGCTGAAGACGATGGTGCACTTTGTTCCGCAGAACCTGCCGCGCCTCGACCAGGTTGCGGTGGATGGCACGGTGCTGGGGTTCGCAGCGCTGGCCTCGATTCTGACCGGCGTGCTGTTTGGAGTGCTGCCGGCATGGCGCATGTCGAGGCTTGATCCCGCGCTGGCCCTACGCGAAGGCACGCGCAGCGTAACCAGCGGTCGCGGACAACATCGGCTCAACAATATTCTGGTGGTCGCCGAGACGGCCATCGGACTGGTGCTGCTGGTGGGAGCGGGACTGCTGATCCATAGCTTCGTGCGGGTGTTGAAGGTCGACCCGGGATTCGATTCGCACCATGTATTGACCGTCGATCTGGGCATGTCGGACACGCAATATCCCGATCTGAAAAAAGTTCGGTTCTATGAGCAACTGCTGCCCCGACTGGCGGCGCTGCCGGGCGTGGAAACGGTGTCGGCCGGATACCCGCTCCCGCTGTCGGAACACAATATCGGTATCGCCTTCGCAATCGAGGGCCGTCCTATCGCCAAGGGGAATGAGCCCGGTGCACAGGTCAGCATCGTTACTCCCGATTTCTTTCACACCATGCGCATACCGGTAATTTCGGGACGCGCTTTTCTGCCGACTGACGATTCCAAAGCGCCGGCTGTGGTCATCATCAATCAGGCGTTCGCGCGAAAATATTTCCCCGGCGAAAATCCTATCGGCAAACGGATGAAGCCCGGGCTGGGCGACGGCATTATGAACGAACCGATGCGCGAGATCGTTGGGGTGGTGGGCGACGTGAAACGCACCGGCATCACGGCTGAGATGCCGGTGCAATATTATCTGCCTTTCAAGCAAGCGATCATTCTTGACCCTACCATCATTATTCGCACCGCGGGAGACCCGCTGAGCCTGCTGGGTCCGCTACGCGCGCAGTTGGCGCAGGTTGACAGCAATGTTCCGCTGTTCGACATCAGAACGCTTGATGATTACGTTTCGCTCTCGGCTGCGCAACCACGCTTCCAGACGGTGTTGATTACGTTTTTCGCGGCGATGGCGTTGCTGCTTTCGGCGATCGGACTTTACGCCGTGCTGTCGTACATGGTGACCCAGCGCACGCTGGAAATCGGCTTGCGGCTGGCGCTGGGCGCGCAACGCGAAGAGGTGCTGGGCCTGATTCTTCGCCGGGGATTGATTCTGGCGGTCACGGGTCTGGGGATCGGTATTTTTGTGTCGGTGCTGTTGACTCGATTCATTTCGGAGATGTTGTACGGGGTGCAGCCGTTGGATCCGCTGACGTTTGTGGGGGTCAGCGCGGTGCTGCTGATGGTTTCGTTGATCGCCAGCAGTGTGCCGGCATTTCGGGCGGCGCGGCTGGATCCCATGCGGACGCTGCGCGAGCAATGAGGGGAACGGTAGAGCGGTGCTTTAGCTCCGCGTCCAGCGCGGGCCACATACCCGGTCGGCGCGAGGCTCACCGCGATGAGCCTCGCGCCCCGACAATTCGATTGCGATCGGGAGACGCCAGCCTGAAGGCTGGCTCTACCAACAAAGGGGGCAGGATGGCAAAGATGGAACGTGTTCGTCAAGATGTGGAAGCGTCATTCGGGCCGGACGACATCGCACGGCAAGCCGAGCAGGGATGGAAGCTGGTGGCCGTGGAATGGGAGCGTGAGCTGCCTGAGGCCGAGAGCGGCGCGAAACCTCCGGAAGAAGTGCCCTTCGGCCTGCAGGTCGCTAAAGAGGCGGCGAGGCTGGAAGAGAATCCGCTGGAGCAGGAGATTCTGACGCTGATGATGGAGCTGACGATTCAGGATGGTCCCTATTCTGTGATCGCCGACGAGCTCAATCATCGGGGCTATCGCACCCGCCAGGGAATGAAGTGGACGCCGGTGTCGGTGTTCCAGATGTTGCCGCGGCTGATTGAGGTGGGGCCGAGGATCTTTTCGACGCAGGAGTGGCAAGAGCGGCGGGCCCGGCTGGCGAAGTTTGGGAGCAGATAACCGGCAAAACTTCAAGACATGTCATCCCGACCCAGGGCTTCAGCCCGAGCGGAGGGATCTGCGGTCGCCTTGGTTGCTGAAGCGTGCATTTCGTGGCACTCCGGAGGAACCGCAGATCCCTCGGCTTCGCTCGGGATGACAAGGATCTACTAAACGCAAACAGCGCCGGTTTGAATGCTGTCTGCAGAAATCGCAAATCATTCCACCGGAAGCACGAACTCAAAGGTTTCGCTGCCGACGGGAACGGTTACATGCAGCAGGCGGCTCTTCCGGCCTGTGGGCCGGCGCGGGCGAGCTTTCCGACAGCTTGCCTAGCGGACAATAGAAGACTCCCACGGCGCTGGCGCGAGGGGGAATGGTATTGGCCAGAAAAGCGTTCTGCTGGACGTAGTCCGGATCGTTCTGCCGCTGCAATTGAGTCAAGACATCGGGACTGCCGGCCTCAACATTGTGAAGCTGACAAACCTGATCGCAGACGTTCGCGCCCCGCGCGGCTTCGCCGGAACCTAGCGCGCCCGGAGTATCGGTGTAGAGCAGGTTCTTGCCCGACGGCATCATGGCCGTACCCGCGCCCTGAGACCGGGCAGCCATGGCCTTCATCATCTCGATCAACTGAGGAGTGACGACAGCGCTGTCGTCGGGTGACTGCGATCCGCCGCCGGCCAGCGGAGTCACGGCGTAGCGCGCCCAATTGTAGGGATGGCGCATCTTCTTCGCCAGTTCGGCGCCGGAGACGGCAGCGAGCGTGCGGTCTCCGTTTGCGTCCTGCAGAACGACCTCTTCCGGTTTCACAGTTACCGACTGCTGACCTGTGTTGTAGACCCGCACCTTAACCGCCAGAAACTTGCGGTTGAGCACGGAATGAGCCGCCGCAACCACGGTGTAGTCCGTCCCGGCGACATACTGATAGACGATGCCGTCGACGTAGAACATTCCTTTCGGCGAGGCTGAAGTTTGCGGGCTGGAGGATTGATTCTGGGCGAGCAGCGAACAGCCGAGCAGAAGCGCAGCGAGGAAACAGCGCATGAAACCTCCTGTTTGAGGGCTGAGAGATAGATCGGCAGAATGGGAGAGAGAATGAGGGCGTCTTTTTGTTCTTCACGCCGAATCCAGCCAGCCTGGCGAGCAATCTGATAAGGAATGTAATTGTTGACATGCGTTACGTTACGCATTACGCTCGATCAGCATGATCCAGTCAATCCGTCACCGCGGATTGAGGCGTCTTTACGAAGATGACAGCGCCGGTGGCGTCCTCGCCGAACACGCAGAAAAACTCCGGGACATTTTGGCGCGTCTTGACGCCGCGCGCACGGTTGCGGATATGAATCTGCCGGGCTTCAGACTGCACCGCTTGAAAGGTGGGATGAAAGATTGTTACGCAGTTACCGTTCGCGCCAATTGGCGAGTGACCTTTCGCTTCGCCGGCGGGGATGTGCTGGACGTCGATTACATCGATTACCACTGATGGAGGTTGAGAATGCCGATGAAGAATCCGCCACACCCGGGTGGCTTTGTGTTGCGGCAGTGCATTCAGCCCTTGGGGCTGACGATCACGCAGGCCGCGACTGCCCTGGGCGTTACCCGTACCACATTGTCAGAGTTGGTGAATGGAAAGCGCGGCGTTTCTCCGGAAATGGCGGTACGGCTGTCGAAAGTCTTCGGCGGTAGCGCGGAAACCTGGCTTACCCAGCAGGCGCAGTATGACCTGGCCCAAGTCCGCACCGACCGGATCAAGGTAAAGCGGTTGCAGATCGCTTAAGCAGCATAACGCCGGGGCCGCGAAAAGCAGATCCCTCAGCGGTTGAAGCCGGTTCGTGATGACAATTCAAGGGGGGCGTTCTTCGGCGTAGCTGAAGCTACGCCCCTTCAAAATTAAACCCGATGCAAAATTGAACCTCGCCAGGACTTGCCCCGCTGCAAGAATTACGTCGGCTGAAAATTCAACGCGGCTGCGAATTCAACTCAGACCGAATCCATAAGCAAACTCGCGAAGACAAGAAAAAAGGCCGCCGGCTTGGCGCTGGCGGCCAAAACATAATGTTGTCTCGCCGAGTTACTGCAACAGGCCAAACACGGCGACTCCGGTCGGGGTTCCTACATACACCTTGCCGTTGGCGATGATGGGAGTGATGAATTTGTTGCCGGGACCAAACTGATCGCGAGATCCGGCCTGGTTGCTGTTGTACAACTCGTGCGCAAGATTGGTGGCATCGTAGGCATACAACACCGCGATGCTGCTGTTGTTGATCGCCCACACGATTCCGTTGGAAGTGCCGCTGGCGGAGATGGTGGGTGTGGTTCCGGGATAAACGAACTGTTCCGGACTCTGTGAGCTAGGCGTCGTGCCCAGTTTGGCGTTGGAGATGGAGAACGCTTTCAGGTTGTCGTCGACATCGCCGTAATAGACAACGTTGTTGAAGTACGCCGGGCTGGACCAGACACCACCGGGCAAAACACCGTCGATCTCCTGATAAATGGCGCTGTCATTGTTGGGATTGAATTTTCCCATGTTGTCGCGGTTGACCACGTAAATGTTGCTGTCTTTGCCTGCGCCCACGGCCAGATGATGAACCACCCCGTTATTGTCCATCAGATCGGGCAAGACCAGGCAGCCTCCGGAGCCGAGATCTTCATCGTCGTCGGATTCCTGTACCGTGTTGTACATGTTGAAGTAGTCGGCGACGGTGAGCGTGCCAGTCGAGTTCGAGATTTTCATGAAGGCGTTGCCGTAGTCGCCGTTGATGGGAAAGCCTTGCGAGTTCAGGGTGGTGTCGAAGGTTCCATTGGCATCGAGGAAGTAGATGTTGCCGGCCGAATCGGCCGCCAGGCCGTTGCCGGTCATCCAGATCGCGCCTTCATGCCCGTTGGGAGTAACGTCGATCACCGAAGTTTGCGCCAGCGTGCGGGCGTTGTAGGCCATCAGCCAGCCGGTATAGGGGCGATCATCGCAATGCGAGGTGAACGCGATGTAAATCGTGGCTCCATATTCCAGCAGACCAGCGCGCTCGGCGAATTGTCCGGGAGCAAAAATGACCTGGCCGTTCTGGCTGCCGTCGCCGGTACCGGGATATGTGGCTGCAATCTCCTTGGGACCGCCGAACAACTCGCCACCGGTAGTCAGGTCGAGAGCATGCAGGCGCTGGTGATAATTGCCGGAGGAGTCTTTGGTCATGGCGACGAAATAGATGGCGCCGTTGGGCCCGCTGCCTTTGTCTATCACGGGCGTGTCGGTAATGCCGATCATGGGAGAGATCTGACCGCAACCATGATCGTCGCTGGGAGTTTCGCCCTGGCCGAGCGCGGTCTTCTGCCAGTACAGGCGGCCGCTGTTGGCATCGTAGGCGTAAATGCTGTCGTTTTCGGTAACGACGTACAGGGTGTTATTCAAGCTTCCGTTGATGAATTGCTTGTTGACGTAGAGGGGCTGTGCGTCGACATGGGCGTCGGCGGAAAGAAAAGCAATTTTTCCGAAGGAGGTCGAATTGACGTTGCTGAGGTTCAGAGTTGTTTCCTGCAAGGTGTCGCCCTGCCGGAAGATGTTGTAGTGATAAGTGAGCACGTCGGTGGGATAGGGAATAGGCAGTGGCGGATTGACTGGCGAAGACTGAGCTGACGCCGGAGAAGCGGCACTCGGTCCGGAAGCGGGAGCGTTTGCGGCTCCGTAAGACAAGGTTCCAAGTCCTGTAAAGAGGACAGCGGACAGCAGGAAGCTGGCTGGATATCGCACAAGTCACCCCAAGTTGGAATTCTGATTCGTGCTGCGTAGATGCGAAAGTAGCAGGTCTGGTTGTGAAAGTTTAGAAAAAAGAGCTATAAGCTGGGAGGCCCTTTGGTGGTGATGATCGGTTGTGGAGCTAGTCTTTAGTCTCAGGTCCGGTGGTTAGTCAGCTGCGGCCATAGCGCGGAGTGGCTTGCTGAGCCTGCGCGGCCGGGTCGACAGGCTGCTGAGGCTCTGGTTTTCCATCCAGCTATCGAGAATGCTCTTCTTGAACTTCCAGCGGTTGCCGAGCTTGAATGCGGGAATGGTTTCCTCGGAAACGTACTTGTAGAGGGTATCGGGCGAAATTCCCAGGTACTGCGACGCCTGTCGGATATTCATTACTTCACGCGCATCGGCCATGCTGGCTCCTTCCGGGCTTACGGATACGGCAGGCTGCGAGCGGGAATTCAGCGCAGCGCGGGCAAAAGCAGCATTCGTCGACGACCGCTGCGGCTGCGGTTTTGGAGTGCGGCCCGCTTTGGAGTGGCTGGAAATTTCCGGGTCTCCCGTGTCGCTGAATCTGCAGTTCGGAATATCCCGCGAATCGGCCAACGGTCTTCTGGAGCGCACGCTTGGGTTGCGGACCAGAAAGCCAGGAACGTTGTGAAGATGCGGGAACAATTCGAACGCAAATCATTGTAGGGTCAGCGAGGCTGCACTGCTACAGGCTAACTATTGACCCCCACGATACCCGAGTAGCGAAAAGGTCAACATTCGAAGCCGAATGCTGCTTGCGCTGCTGGGAGCGGCCGTGCAACCCGGAATGGCTGCCGTCATTCTGACTGGAAAAGCCCATTCTGGCAGCACTATCATTTAGGATGATTTCGGCGGGCAGGAGGCCTCGTGGTCTGTAGCGCTTGTGGATACGAAAACCAGGCGGGCCATCGCTTTTGCGGGATGTGTGGCATACCTCTGCCCCACCGTCCGCTAACGGCACCCGGGGCAAACAGCACCCTGGATCTGACGCGCGTTCCGTTCGAGAAGAACAGCGGATCGCACTCCGCCTCGAGCCGTAGCAGCACAATAAGCGACACCTCAGGCGGCGCCGATTCGCGCGTTGGCGTGAATTCTAATGGGGCTACTTCCGTCCAGGCAACTGTCGCCGAGAACAACCGGGCTGAGCACGCGCCGGCTGCTGAGCAAGTCGCAGTATCGGACACGGCAGCGGAGCCCAAAGAACTGGTCCCGGATCTGCCGCTGGATGAATACGTCAAAACGTTCCGCTATGACCCGCCCACTGATCCGGCCGAGATCACCATGCGCGGCGATGCTCGAGTGGAGGACGTGGAGACTCCTCAAAGTGCTGCAACCTCCACGGAGGTTTCGACGGCTACGCCAGAGAGCGTTGCACCCGCGATCGGCGAGGGCGGCAACGCACTTCCGAGCCGTACAGAGGTTGGCGCAGCGTCGGCCAGCGCAGCGTCGATCGGTGCAACCAAGCCAAAGGTCATCCTGGAGACGACGACTGCGCCTACCGAGGATGTGGACAGCCGGCTGGGATTAGAGCCCGAAGCTGCGGCTGAAGCGCGTATCGAACGGCCTCGTTTTCTCGACATTAACCCTCCGCCTTCGGGAACCAAGCCTGCCGCTACATCGGGCACGTCAACCATTGTTGGTCCATCTTTCTTGGGGCTGAGCGATCCGCCCGAGTTCGTCGAAGCGCCTGAGCCGGAGATGCAAGCCGAAGAAGCGTCGAGCGGACATGGGCGGCTGTGGCTGGCGGCGGCGGTAGTCCTCATCTTTGTGGTGTTAGGTGCAATGGAGTGGCGCGCCCAGCGGAACCAGACCGGCAACGGCCCAGTGGAAGTCATCCGGACGAAGATGCGCGACTTGACCCACCAAAACCCATCGCCAGCCGCCGCCGACAACGCAGGAGCGGCCGGGACCAATGACGGTGGCGCCAAACCTGATATGCAGGTGCAAGACCAGGCCAAGCCGAACGCGCAAAATCAGGCGCCTACAAGTGGCGCAGCAAGCAGTACAGCCAGTTCGAACAATGCGACGCCGGCCACGCAGAGCAATGGATCTGCAGCGGTATCAGCGACCGGACCGAAGACTGCGGCCGGAAGCCAAGTCTCAGATGTACAAAAAACGCTAGGCCCTCCGACGCAGGGTTTTGAGCCGCGAGGCACGCAAGCTGGGAGCGGAGAGAACACGGCGGCAACCCAGACCGCGGCTGTCGCTCCGAAGGCGGCGACCGCGCAGCCGACCGCGCCGAAACCTAAGCCGACTGCGGCTGAAACTGAGAACCAGGATGCGGCTGGCAAGCAGACCACTCCGGGCGCCGATGAAATGGCGAAAGCCAACAACGCCAGCGATTCGGCGGCAGCAGCCGCGTGGCTGTGGAAGGCGACGGCAAAAGGCAATCCAGACGCGCCCGTGCAACTGGCGGACTTGTACGTCAAGGGCGACGGCGTGCCTCGCAGTTGCGAGCAGGCAATGGTGCTGCTGAAGACCGCAGCGGAAAAAGAGAATGCCCGCGCCCGTAATCGCCTGGCCGCGATGTATGCGACGGGAAACTGCGTGAACCGCAACCGCGTAGAAGCCTACCGCTGGGTAAGCTCGGCGCTGGCCGCCAATCCCAGCAGCCAGTGGGCGCAGCAGAACCGAGATCTGCTGTGGCAACAGATGACTCCGGAGGAGCGCGCGGCGGCGGCGAAATACCGGTGAGGCGTGATTTTTTGCGGGACGCTGAAAAAGCAGACCCCTCACCGACTGAAGTCGGTTCGTGATGACAATTCAAAGAGCGGCGACAGCGTACCTAAAGGTATGCCTCTTCCGAGGGATTAAGAAGGCGCGCCCCTTCAAAGGCATTTGCACGATCGCGATTTTGTCCGCGACTCCGGCCTGCTAATCCAGACCACGCTCGTAATGCTTGAAGTCGGTCATGCCGGTGACGACGGTCTCGGCCAGCGCCATTGCTCCAAAAGCCCGGGCTTCGGGTTCGTTGGCGAAACCCATCAGGCGCGGCAGGGTAGCGGTGACGCCAGCCAGCCCGCCGTCAATACGTCCATGCATTCTGTAGCTGATGGCATCGAGCGCGCCGGCGGGATAATCCGTGAGCATCATGTTGGCGGCTGAAGCTCCGCCGCAGATCAGCGAGGCGACGGCAGCACGCCGATTACGCCGCCAGAAACGCGCCGCCAGCAAAAGGAAGGAACCGGCAATAGCGCAATCGAGGACCGCGTGAGTTGAGGGTTGAACCGCCTTGGGCAACCTGCCCTTGACGATTTGCAGACCTAGCGGCCAGAGCGACATGTTGACCTCGATGAAATCGTAGTGAACGAAACGGCGTCGCCGAATTGTACGCCTGCCAGGAAAGATGCCGCCTCAAGAGAAGGAGTTGGCATGCGGGCCGTAGTTGGCTTACGCCCTTTTCGGCTCGACCAATTGTTTAGGAAACTCTGGTCATGTCGAGCGAGGTTCCGCAGCGGCTAAAGCCGCATGATTTCGAGTATGTAACGGACGGCCTGAAGGCCGCCCCCTTCAAAGCTGGAACCAATCAAAACGGGAACCAATCAGAGTTTCCCTTAGTATTGATACCGTGATCGACCGCGCCTGTTTGTCCTGCGCGGCGGGAGGAGGAATCATGCCAACCGGTCGGGCTACGCCCAAGAATATCGGCGAGTACATCGCAGCGTTTTCGCCGGAGGTGCAAGCGATCCTCAAAAAGATAAGGCTGACAATCCGGCAGGCTGCGCCGGACGCGCAGGAGACCATCAGCTATAAAATGCCGGCGTTTACGCAAGACGGCATTGTGGTGTACTTCGCTGCCTTCAAGAAGCACATCGGGTTGTATCCGCCGGTAAGCGGCGACGCAAAGCTGGAGAAGGCGATCGCAAGCTACGCAGGCGAGAAGGGCAACCTGCGATTTCCGCTCGATCAGCCCATCCCGTATGAATTAATCGAAAGAATTGTGAAGCTGAGAGTGAAGCAGAACATGGCGAAGGCTCGTGCGTCGCAAGAACGGTGACTTTCGCCACGCGGCCCGCCACATCCAGCTTCTCACCCGCCCGCGTTTATTATTGAAGCTGAGCGATTACTTGT
>CAWHXN010000014.1:0-81027 GCA_963833305.1 uncultured Acidobacteriaceae bacterium
CTCAGCGAGGCCATGCTTCCAGAAGACTGGGATTGCTTTATCGAGGACATCCTCTCGGGTGAACAGTTTTCGTCGTCCCATTGCAACATTATCGGTCAATTCGACTGCGAGGCTTGCAAATAAAGGACCGAGTGGTCCATTATTACAAATAGAGGGAGCTTGTCCCGGAGGACCCATGGCGCCCAGCCGTAAACAACAGGTCATCGATCTGCTGAAGTCGCTTGAGACCAAAGATCCGGTTCCGCTCGCATATGTCAATCCCAATAAGTATATCCAGCACAATTTGCAGGTGGGACCCGGTCCGGCAGGTGTCGCCGCCCTCATCAAGAACATGCCGCCCGATGCGTCTGTCAATACGATCCGCGTCTTTGAAGATGGGGACTATGTCTTCGCTCACACGCAGTACAACTTCTTCGGACCACGCATCGGATTTGACATCTTCCGCTACGAGGATTCCCTGATCGTCGAGCATTGGGATAATTTACAGGAGACTGCGACCGAACCTAGCCCCAGCGGGCACACGATGATTGACGGTCCCACGGTCGCCTCCGATCTGGACGAGACCGATGCAAATAAGGCGCTCATGCAGCGCTATATGGAGGACCTTCTCGCAGGCCGTCGGGAGACCTTTCCGAGGTACTTCAACGGAATCCAATACATTCAGCACAACCCCTGGGTGGCCGATACAATCCCGGGGCTGATTGCGCGCTTAAAGGCTCTTGCCACCAAAGGTCAGGCGGTCGTATACAAAAGCGTGCACAAGATACTTGGCGAGGGTAACTTCGTCCTCGTCGTCGCCGAGGCTACGTTTGGTGGCGTACCCACTGGCATTTATGACCTCTTCCGCATTAAAAAGGGTGGGATCGCCGAGCACTGGGATACGCTCGAAGCGATTCCACCTCGCGATCAATGGAAAAATAGCAACGGTAAGTTCTAGCGCGGTGTGAGGCAGAACATATGCTTCAAGGCATGTTTGGAAAAAGATTGGCGGAGCATTTTTCTCTGCTGGAGTCTTCCTCACTTGTGTTTGGTCCCAAGGGAAACTCTCAGGTTGCGTTGACACGTATGCGAATGCCGAATGGCTTTCCTGGACCCACTCCACACATCCCACCAGAAAAGGCTTTTTCGATATCCGTGCACCTGCGCCGTCCCGACAGCATTAAGGGCTGGGGAACGTGGCTTGACGGACGCTTTCATCCGGTCACCGAATGGGATGCCGGCGGGATTCAGATATTCGATATGGAGTCGGAGCCGGTCGCACTGCGAACTTCAGGTTTCGACTCGGTTCACGTCTATATACCCCGGTCAGTTATCAATCGATTCAGTGACGAGAACGAGCAAAAGCGCATTCGCAACTTGCATTGCACCCCGGGAACCAAGGATGACGTGATTCTTCATTGGGCCCGGATGATGTTGCAGTTCTCTGATCGTCCGCTTCAGCTTCCACGCTTAGTTATCGACGAAATGATCATGATGTTCTGCGCTCATCTGAGCCGCACATACCAGGGCCGGAGCCAGCCGCTGGAGGTTGTTACCGGGGGGCTGACGATCTGGCAACAGGATCGCGCGATCGAGGTGTTGAACGAACATCTGGATGGTGATCTGGCGCTTGCCGATCTTGCAAAAGAGTGTGCGCTATCGGCGAGTCGTTTCATGCGCGCATTCAAAAGGTCGTTTGGTGTTCCCGTCCGGCGCTACTTGCTCTATAAGCGAGTTGAAGCCGCAAAGTCTCTCTTGTTGCACTCGAACGACTCTTTACTAACAATCGCGTTGGAAGTCGGATTCACTGACCAGCCAGCTTTCAATCGAAGCTTCCGTGAGATTGTTGGAACTTCGCCAGGACGGTGGCGAAGAGCAAACGCACCGATGCCGAAGGCGTTCAACCTCCCCGCGCCTGAAGAGAAGTAAGGGTCGTCACTCGCGTTTCCCACCCGCTAAAGCCCAACAGAAACGCCAAACTGCGGCACTTTCAATCAAGACAAGGATTGAAACTTCCAAAACAATGGGAGAGGCGTAGTTGGTCACAATGGCATCCTCTGACCCAGCTCTGTCTCGCGACATAGAGCCAGGATCGCGAGCAACGGCGAATTTTCAACCTGCCGCTTGTCCGCAATTCTTGTGAACGACGACACCTGAGTTCTTCAAGATCGATAGGAGACGAAAATGGGAAAAACATATAAGGCGGTCGAGATAACCAAACCCGGGACTTTTCGCCTCGTCGAGAAGCCTGTCGTCGGGCCGGGTGAGGAACAAGTACGTATCCGGCTAGAGGCTTGCGGTGTATGTCACTCAGACGCGGGCACCGTTGAGGGGCAACTGCCCGGCGTCGTGTATCCGCGTGTGCCGGGCCATGAAGCAATTGGCCGCATCGAGGAGGTTGGCCGGCGTGTTACGACCTTGAAGGTCGGCCAGCGTGTAGGAGTCGGGTTCTTTGGAGGTGAAGACGGAACCTGCGAGACCTGTCGCCGCGGCGACACGGCATATTGCCAGAACCCCATTATCACTGGCGTGACGAGTGATGGCGGCTATGCGGAAATGATGATCGCAGAGGCACGCGCACTGGCTCTCATACCTGAAGAGCTCAAATCAGAAGATGCGGCCCCTTTGGTTTGCGCCGGCATCACCACATTCAATGCGCTCCGCAACACCGGACGTGCTGGCGATACCGTTGCTATCCAGGGTATCGGCGGTCTGGGGCATCTCGGCGTGCAATACGCCAAAAAGATGGGCTTCCGCACCGTTGCGATCGGCTTCGGTCCAGACAAAGAACATCTCGCGCCCAAGCTCGGAGCGCACATTTACATCGACGCCAAGGCCGAGGATGCGGGAGCAGCACTGCAGAAGCTGGGAGGTGCCGACGTCATCTTGGCGACCGCCCCCAGCGGAGCCGCAATCGCCGGCCTGCTTCCTGGTCTCTCCGTTCGCGGCAGGCTCGTTGTGGTTGGCGTCTCAGGCGATCCAATTCCGGTCAACGGAGTTCCGCTGATTTTTGGCGGCCGCTCTGTCATAGGAAGCCTGACAGGAAGAGCGATCGAGACCCAGGACACTCTTGATTTCAGCGTACTCACTGACGTTCGGCCCATGATCGAAACTCTTCCGTTGGAAAGGGCCGAAGAAGCGTATCGGCGCATGATGTCTGGTGACGCGCGATTCCGCATGGTCCTCACGATGGCCTAAAGGGCTCGCAACACTGCTGCAAAGCGGCTTCGACAACCCATGTGCGAAGGAGACTCAGATGAATCAGTTCCAGGAAATCTTCGATAAGCAGAAAGCATATTTCGATTCGGATGCGACTAAGTCTTACGAGTGGCGCATCGACCAACTGACACGCCTTGAGAACTTGTGCAATGAGAACGCCGAGGTTCTTGAGGCTGCGATGAGCAGCGACTTCAAGACGGCCAGCCAAGAGAAAGTCTTCGAGATTATGGCGCCTGTAGGAACTGTCGCCTTCGCGAAGCAAGATTTGAAGGAGTGGATGAAGCCCGTAGATGTTGTTGTGCCCAAGGCCCTTCGGGAGAGCGGGCATACTGCTAAAGTCTATCGGGAACCTTACGGCGTCACCTTGGTTATCGGGCCATTCAATGGACCACTGACGCTGCTCTTCGACCCCGCTGTCCAGGTTATTGCGGCTGGCAATCCATGCATCCTCAAACTCTCCGAGGGTTTGCCCGCCACCAGTAAGGTCTTGCTCGATCTCATTCCAAAATATTTCGATCCTCGGGCCTTCACTGCCGTCACCGGCAGCAAAGACGAGGTGACGGAGATTCTCAAGCTGCCCTTCGACTTCATCTTCTTCACCGGCAGCGTCAAGGTTGGCAAGATCGTCATGGAGGCGGCCGCAAAGAATCTGACTCCCGTTCTTCTCGAACTAGGCGGGCAGAATCCGGTTTTCGTTGACGCGACCGCAAATATTCCGGATGCAGCCAAGAAGATCGTCTGGGGTGCGACGGCTTGGGGCGGCCAATGGTGCACCTCGCCCGGCTACGCCTACGTGCACGAATCAATTGCAGAGGAGTTCGTTGCAGAGTGCAAGAAAGCCATGCTTGAGCTGTACGGGACCGACCCTAAGAGCAGGCCCGACGACTATTCCCGCATTATCAGCCCAAAGGCCACGGAACGCTTGGCGGGCCTCATCGATCAAAAAAAGGTCGTCATAGGCGGGGCCTCCGACCCGGAGGCGCGCTATCTCGATCCCACGGTCATCTATCCAGTGACTTGGGACGATCCGATCATGGAGGACGAGATCTTTGGGCCGATTCTTCCAATCCTCGCCTACAAGGACCTGGATGCGGCCATTCGCGAGGTGAAGAAGCATCCGAAGCCTCTTTCCGGCTTCCTCTTCAGCCGAGATCAGCAGGCGATCGATCACTTCCTCGCAAGCTTGTCCTTCGGCGGCGGCGCGATCAATCAGGTAAACATTCATCTGTTTATCGAAACCATGCCCTTTGGCGGGGTCGGATATTCCGGTATCGGTCACTACTACGGCAAGGCCGGGTTTGACGCTCTCACGCACGCGAAATCGGTTCTGATTTCGCCGCCCGACGTAGCCATTGAGCACTTGTTCCCGCCGTATACGGAGGAGAAGGTCAAAGCGCTCAGCCAGTGGTTTGAATACTAGGGCACAAGATCCCCGGCAAAAGCAACGCCAAAGGAGCATAGAGATGAAAGGGAACGCGAAAGACTACGTATCGACCGCCCAACAGTTCTTCACTGCCTACGATGCCCACGACGTCGATGGCATGCTCGGTCTTTGCGCAGACGGCGCACTGGGACGATATGCCCCGTACGGCCGCGAAAGCGTTGTGCCGATCCGTGGTGGCATCGATGTTATTTGGCACGCGTTTCCGAATGCCGTTCCGAACTTTCGGGTCAAAGTGATCGAGCTGATCCCTACCGACGGGAACACAGTCGTGATCCAAGCTGAAATTAGCGGGCCCATACCTGCAGAAGTTCCGGGGGTCGCAAAGAAGGGCCAGGACGTACACATCCCTCACTGCTACATTCTGCGTTTCGACACCGACTCCAAAATCACACGGCTCGATGCCTACTGGGACAACACCGTCCTCAGCAATATCAAGGCGAGCGGCGTGTGATCGAGCGACCTAGCCGCGGAGGCTCTTACTATCGGCAACGCTTTTGTGCAGCACATATCAAGAGGAAAGCCAACAAAAGTGAACT
The DNA here is from genome assembly GCA_963833305.1 of uncultured Acidobacteriaceae bacterium. Lineage (GTDB taxonomy): Bacteria > Acidobacteriota > Terriglobia > Terriglobales > Acidobacteriaceae > Bog-257. The sequence continues at coordinate 5,179 of CAWHXN010000014.1, forward strand.
CAATACTTTCAACCAATTGATACCAGGCAGCTGCAGAAGGAGAGCTCAATGAAAATCGCACTAGTAGGAGCAACCGGAAATGTTGGCACCCGCCTCATTTCAGAACTCACGCGTCGTGTTCACCATGTAACGGCGATCGCTCGTCATCCCGAAAAACTCCAACGACAAGCCGCCGTCAGCCCGGTTTTAGGGGACGTGCAAAACGAGAAATCACTTGCCACGGTGCTCGCTGGCCACGATGCCGTGATTCACAGCGTGAAGTTCCTGAGTACGAATGCCTCGAAGATCATCGCTGCAACCAAGGCGGCGAAAGTGCCACGACTGCTCGTGGTCGGGGGTGCTGGAAGTCTGGAAGTTACCCCCGGACTTACTCTTGTGAACGCCCCGAACTTTCCCGCTGAGTACAAACCTGAGACGCTCGCGGGTGTGGAGTTCCTGAATGTCTTGCGCGGGGAGAAGGAACTCGATTGGACATTCTTATCTCCGTCCTACCTTTTCGCTCCCAGCGGACGCACCGGCAAATTCCGACTCGGTAAAGACGAACTTTTGGTTGCTGCTGACGGCCAAAGCCGCATATCCACCGAAGACTTTGCGATCGCACTCGTGGACGAGTTGGAACAGCCGAAGCACTCTCGCCAACGATTCACGGTCGGGTACTGACGACAAATCCATGCACGAACTGAGCGGCGGAGCAAAAAGCCAATCGCCGACCACGAGCGATATGACAACGAAAGAGGTAGGGAATGGTTTCAGCAGGAATCAAAGTACCCGACACTGTTCTGGTCCGCGATGCGATTGATTTGTCACGGAGCGCGTCAGAGCCATTTCTCTTCAACCATGCGGTGCGCTCCTGGCTATTCAGCGTATTGCTTTCAGAAGGAGCTGAACGTGCTCCGGATCCCGAGTTGTTGGCAGTAGCCACGATTCTGCATGATCTGGGCCTGACTGACCGGTATACGGCGGAAAATCGTTTTGAGGTGGATGGCGCCAACGCGGCGCGCTCGTTTCTGAAGGGTCGCGGTATCTCGACGCAGCAGGCGCAAGTTGTGTGGGATGCCATCGCACTTCATACCACACGATCCATCGCTCTTCACAAAGAGCCCGAAGTCGCTATGACCCATTCGGGAATAACGGTGGATGTTCTGGGGGCCGGCCTTGATCGGATTCCGCAGGACAAACAAGGCGCGATCCTGGCCGAATTTCCGCGCCTGGCCCTAAAAAACGGACTCAAAGATTGCCTTTGCAACATCGTTCGGCGGAAGCCGGCGACCACCTTTGACAACATCGTTCGGGATTTCGGCGTTCGATATGTCGAGGAGTACACATCCCCCAACTTTGCCGACGTCGTCGCGAACGCACCATTTTCCGAATAACCGCCCTCCGATCATCGAATGATCACAGGTATCAGCGCAACTTAAGAAGGGCAACATGAACTACCAAATCCAGGGACTTTCCATCCACGCAGAAGGTGCACGGGACTGCGGAGCCGGCTCTTGTATTCCTCCACTACTGGGGCGGAACTTCACGCACCTGGCGCAAGGTTACTGCCGAACTTGAGGGACAGTTCAAGACAGTGACCTATCGCCGTCAGCTATGAGGCCGCACAAGACCACGATGTTCGATTTGTCATGCGTGCCGCTATCGTCCGCGTATGTCAGAGCCGTTTTAGCGCGCACCTGGACCGGCCAGCACCTGGGCGGTTGGGAGCAGTAGCTCATTGTTTGGATTAACGAATTGGAGTGTCAACTGGATCGTCTCGCCTGGCGGAATGACTCCTCCGCTGAGGGGCAGTGACAAAAATGGTCGGCCGATTGGCGTGACCTGGCAAGTGTAACCCTCGGCATTGAAGAGAGGTACGTCGGGAGGAACATTCAGGACCAGCGACACTGGCGCCGGAAGGCTTCTTCCAGAATTGTTGGCTAAGGTGACCGTTGCAATATACAGTCCGCTCACCGGATCCAAGAGAAAGCTACTGAACTTGATTGCAAACTCGGTGGTCACATCCGTGGGAATTCCCGGCTCCGGCAACGCAATGTCGCAGCCCAGTTCGTTGATGGTCCTCAACCCCGTAGGATTGCCCGCGATAGCCCCGCGGACCGCATTGAGCAAACTGCCCGCATCCCCTGGCCGCAGCACCACCTCATAGCCAATCCCCGGTCCGCCGCTGGCGGGACTGAACAAGGCAAATGACAAGTACTGTCCTTGCACCCTTGATGAGCCGTATTGTACGGCTGGAATTTGGCCTGCGAGTTCCAGTAGATTGGTCATCTCCTGAGAACTCGCGCTGAAGCTTCTGACCCCAAGCAGGTCGTTGCCATAGAACGCGCCAGGCTGGCGGCAAAAAGTCAGACCTGCAAGATTGATTACGGTCGAGGTGAACAGAACGGTCTCAATTGGTTCTTCCTGGATGCCCACATAGGTGAGTTTCGCCTCCATGTCCGAAGGGCGGGTCAACGCCATGAACTGCGAATAGGAAAGACAAGTTTGCGCAGCCACCGAACGCGTGAGACTGAACATAGCTATGCTTGCCAGTAGTAACGGTAGAGTCCACCGTGGCCTTAGCAACTGAAAACACTTGCCTCCCATTGTCATCTCCTCATTCTGGTGGTTGAACCTCTAAATCCGGCACGACTCACTTTGGCGGCGGAAGTGGGAACGGCCTGCGGTCCCAGGGCGCTTTGCCGTTAGGGCTATTGCCCGCGCACCACTTCGTTACCGCTTCCAAGAACTTTGCAGATGGTTGCCCCGGGTTCGTCTTTGCGTTCATCGCTACCGGCTCCTCACCTTTCACTTGATGACTCTCCCAGGTGACAGCCCAACCCAGATATTGCCCCTGCAGGTCACCTTCAATACAAAAGGGGGCGGCTTCGAACTTGAGAATGGCTTTAGCAATCTCCACTTTTTTCCCGTCCAACTCTTCCGGGAAGTTGTCAGCCGGGGTATTCGGAATATCACTGAGATAAGCGCTCGACGGCTTGGCCCCAGTGAAGCCCACCTTCATGGTCAATTTACCCGGATACCCTCGTCCCGGTTTGGGCAGGCCAGTATTTTGTGCTCCATAGTAGGGATAGTTGTTGCCCCAGGGCCGATCCACGCGGACGCGGTCCTTTTCCGTCTCATCTCGAACTTTCTTGTCGGAGTTGGGGTCTCCAGGCCAGTCGGTGTCCCTGGTAAGGATGGCTTTGTCGTCGGGATCGCCCTTCTTGACCGCATACCTCTGCAGAACCTGAATCCATACGATCATCTTGCATGCCTTATCCGATCCGCCCTTCATTGGTTCAAACGTAATAAATATCGAGCCCTTTCCATCGAACCCTCCAACACTAACGTCGACCTCTCCGATGGCGACGGCTACGGTGATGCTCAGCTGCTTGCTGGCCATGTTGGAGTCTTTGTCGGTGACCTTCACCGTAAAAGTGAAAACGCCGTCCTTGGTCGGCACACCGGAAATGACCCCAGTCACTTCCGCCAGATTTAAGCCTGGAGGTAAAGACCCTTCTGAGATCATCCAAGCATAAGGCGCTGTTCCGCCGCTGGCTTTTAGCGTTGCACTGTAATTCAGTCCGACGGTACCGTTCGGCAGAGACGTGGTGTCGATGGTAAGGGCCGCCCATGCCGACGTCGTGCAAAGCAAAAGCACAAGCAATGCAAGGCATCTGGGATTTGCGACACTCTTAACGCCGGAGGAAGCCATCGGTACTGATCCTGCCATCCCTCTTATTCCCTTCCACACTCGAACTCGAAAAATGGGCACTATTGTATACCCGTTTGTGCCTTGGTCCGTGGTAATCCCATCGGCTGGACCGATTCGACTGAAGCCGCAATCGCCGAACAGGAAGAAGAGGTCTTGAGTGCGACTGCTTGAAGATGCCGGTTCCGCCATCTGACTTTCTTTGCTCCAAAGTGAGATACTCCCCGCCGTGATTCATCCTCGTCCGCGTTGCCCAATCGGATTTTGCATGTCGGACTTTTGAAGCTGGCGAATCCCTGTTACATAAAGCTGGCTAACTCGTGAATCATTCTCAACGCAGGAGGAGGTCCCACACCTGATAAGCCCGAGGTGTTCCTTGAAACCCAAGGGCGTGAACACCGTGAGCAGCTTTCTGAACTTGCGTGTTGCTGACATTTGGGCTTGCTATTCGGAGTGGAAGTCTAAGGGGTCCAACTTCTAACGGAACCACTGGATAATCAAGGTCACGACCTGCGATGTTAGATCCCGACGGCTATCTCATTGAAGTGGGGCAGTAGAGCCAGGAGTCGAACGACCATTTTCAGGGAGTACATTGCGAGTATTGTGAGTCAGACGGCGTAGCGGCCCGGCGGAAGAATCGCCTAGCCATGGTCGACCTAGACTGGCCTCCCATTTGAAGCGGCGAGAGGTGATTACTTTGGAAGTGCCAGCGTGGCCGTCTGAAGCCCGCCCTTTCTTGGTACTCCCTTCATTACCGATATATTCGTCCAAACAGGATGGGCGAACCCTCCGCCAGCGGCTGTGCCGCAATAGTCGCCGATAAAAACCTCCATGCCTACGTCAATCTGCCTCGAGGTGACTCGCGCGTTGTGGGCTAACGTTTTGCCATCATCCTTGGTATAAGTAGCGAAGACGTCAAGAAGCTCGTTGTTTCCCTTGCTATTGCGCGTGTCGAACCAGCTGGCATGAAAGATTCCCTGGCGATCCGCTGTCAAGGCAGGCAAGAATTGCTGGCCTGTCGAATCATCATTGATGACCTCGGGATCGCTGAAAGTGTCGCCCCCGTCGGTTGAAACGATGAGTTCGACCTCGGCATTCGTTTTGGACGGGTCGTTACTCTTGTTATCGGAATACACAATCGCGAGGGCTCCAGTTGTGGGGCTGACGGCAAGGGCTGGAAAACTGTTGAGTTTGTAGAAGGCATCGGGAAATGTGAATGGGAGTGGCCGGAACGGTTTGAGGATCGGTTTTGCCGGGCCGAGCTTCTCTTCACCGTTGCTTGCTTTGGCGATCCAGAGCCGCGCTTGCTGAAAGCGGCTTACATCAAGATAGACGACATATACCTCACCCTTCGGTCCTATGGCCACCTGCGGTCCCTTTACCACCCTCCGAGCGGTCGGTTCCGTGACCTTCTCTGGAGGTTTGGACCAAGTCTTGCCTCCGTCCGTCGAACGCGACAAAAGAACCTGGGTTGTTTCGCTATCCCTTCCCGCATTAACCAAGTGCAGCCACACGACGTAGATGTTTCCCTTGTACTTCGAATCGCTGTTGTCAACCGCGATCCATTCCTTGTCCTCTTCCATATTCGTTTTCGGATCGGTATTTGCAGGCAGCACTGGATAAGTTTGAGCACTCTTGAACCCTCCATCCGCCAGGTCATTGAACTGCTGAACGCTGACGTAAAGGCCGTCTGTGTTGGGCACCCTTTCGCCCTGGAGGATTAGGGTATTGTAAAGATCGGCCAAATACACCGTACCATTGCGGTCCATGGCGACGACGGGGTCTGCGTTCTCGTACCAGGTATTGCCGTCACTGGTTTCCAGAGGCACGAAGTCGTCTTTCCATGAATCTTTCTTACCATTTTCGCTCGACACCGCATATCGCGTGCGGTTACGTTTTTGCGAGAAATCACTTACCACTGCGATTAGGTTCTGGTCCTTGTTCGGATCTACGGCGATGTGTTCTTCCGCCTCAGGCACGGCCTTGGTGGGCGTTACCGTTTCCGCGACCTCGTATGCGGGGTCTTTAAAATCGGTGGGCTGCAGTGACTGTGCGTCGTCTTGCTCGGCCCCAACAAGGGCAGGCCCAAATCCGTCGGGTTGAGAATTGAAAAGGAAACCCGTCTCTCTGATCGCTGGAGTAAACGTAGTCGGCTTCGAACGCCGGGGTCCTGACGAAGCGGCGAGTGTGCTCACTAACGCAACCGTTAGAACACTATTAAGCCTCCAACCCAGACCTTGATCTCCCATGGCAACCTGCTTCCCGATTCTAGGATCCGGCAAGCGCCAAACGCAACTCTCAATTTCAGCAAACACTGCGGCAATAGGATGTGTTGCAACTTTCAGAGTTGCAGGCTGGTGACGTGAAAGAATCGCGAAATGATAGCCCGACCCGCGGTCTCCAAATGGCGGCAGACCGAACCCGGCCTCATACTTTGTGCGGTCCGGTGGTAACTTCGCTATTCTTCGTCGCTGCGCGATGTCGAGGAGCTGCTGGAGGAGCGCGGTATCAATGTGGATCACACCACGGTCTGGCGCAGAGTGCAGTATTACGGTCCTGAGTTGGAGCAGCGACTACAAAGGCATCCCGAGCCGACAATCAAGTCCTGGCGAGTGGACGAAACCTGCGTAGCGGCCATACTGGCTGGCCAGCGCGATAATGCCCGGGCCAGTGCATCTTCGTCATCACGCTTTGTCGGCTGGTAGCGCTGCGTGCCCCGTGGGCGTTACCGACTCCAACACGCCGAGACCCTTTCTCTGCTGCCAGTCGGGCGCTTTAATATTTCCCGAGCGATATACTTCTTACCGGGAACCGACCAGTGGAACTTCGCAAGATCAGTGACGAAGAGCTGAAGGCAATTCTCGACCGCCACGTGACTTGGCTTACTTCCGGGAGAGCTGCGGGTGACCCCGCGCGCCTAGATAACCTTGACCTTCGCGGATATGACCTTCGCGGGAGAGCGCTCATGGGAGCAGACCTGAGCGGAAGCGATATGAGTGGCTCCGATTTGAGCGGGGCCAGCATGGCCGGCGCCAATTTATCCGACGCAAAGTTGGATTCGGCTACCCTGCGCAAAACGAATCTCCGAGGACTCGACCTCACCAAGACCAGCCTTGATAACGCGCAGCTCAACCGCGCGGACCTCAGCGGTGCCAATCTCCGCGGCGTTGTTCTGGGCGACGCGCACCTTATGGAGGCGATTCTCGAGCGCGCCGATCTTCGGGAAGCGTATCTTTCCGGCGCCAACCTTATGGAAACCAACCTGCAAGAAGCTAACCTAAGCGGCGCGGAGATGATTGGGGCGCGCTTCACACAATCGCGGCTTTCCAGAGCAAACTTGAGAGGGGCGAAGCTAAGGGAAGCAAATTTCGAGGGCGCCGATTTGAGCGGAGCAGATCTCACCGATTGTGATTTGATCCGCGCCGAGTTCTTCAATGCCAACCTCGTCGGTGCACAGTTGGAGAGAGCTAACCTTACCGCAGCGAACCTCTATAAAACCGATCTCAGTGACGCCAATCTCCGTCAGGTTACGCTCGAGGCAGCTCGCCTGATTGAAACAGATATGCGGAAGGCAGATCTGACGGGTGCCAACGTCTACGGCAGTTCTGTCTGGAATATTCGGTTGGAAGACTCTGTCCAGAAGCACTTACTGGTTACTCCGCCAAATGAAGCTGCGGTCACGGTCGACGATTTGGAAATCGCGCAATTTATTTACTTGTTGCTCAGCCGTGAAAAGCTTCGGAACGTCATCGAAACCATCACCTCGAAGGCGGTTCTGATTTTGGGAAGGTTTACGCCAGAGCGCAAATTAGTCTTGGATACACTTGCTGAGGAATTGCGCGCCCACGATCTTGTGCCGATTATTTTCGATTTTGAGCGCTCCACAAATCGCGATTTTACGGAAACAATTAAGACGCTGGCCGGCCTGTGTTTCTTTGTAATCGCAGATGTTACTAACCCGAAATCAGCACCTCTCGAATTACAGGCTACGGTACCGGATTATCAGATACCCTTCGTCACGATCATTCAAGAGGGAGAAAAACCGTTTTCCATGTTAGAGGACCTTGCGCGACATGATTGGGTTTTGAAGCCGATAGTGACGTATTCATCTTTGGAGATTCTCCGTCAAGCCTTCGAAAAGGCGATTCTCGAACGCGCATGGGAAAAACACAAGGACCTTCAGAAACTAAAGGCGCAAAGGACAGACACCATGTCAGCAGAGGAGTTCTTAAACCAGTAGAATGCGAACGGTCGGTAAGAGCTAAAGGCCCGGCGTTCAGTTGGCTGTTTCAAGAAAACGCCGCCGTTGCCATGAAGCCATGATTACCGAGTGAGGAAGCGCTTGTCCGCATAGCGTGGCCACCCAGAATTCATCCAGCGCTTCAAGTCGTCGTCGGCTGCCAACTTCCGGATAGTCGGATATTCGGAAGTTATCGTGCAGCGGGGTCAGCGCGGATTAGGTGTCGTGAAATCGCCAAGTCGTAGGTAATTCCGACCAAACTACTCTTTCGGGTTCAGATCGCGAGTTGGCATGTTCAGGACAGCTTAGGGACGTTGGCCCCAAGTCTTGGTACAACAGTTGGGTTCCCGTGATTTCTGGTTGGAGCTGTGGGAGAAAGAAGCAATCATCGAGTTCCATCTGAAGAACCCGCTGGAAGGTTATCGGCGGCTGACGTTCATGATGCTCGACGCTGACGTTGCGGCGGTTAGTCCGGCGAGTGTTTGGCGAGTGTTGAAGCAAGCTGGATTATTATCCCGGTGGAAGAGCAACCAAGCCCGTTTTTGAAGCGTCGCTGCACGTTCCTGCACCGAATGGAGAGGGTTTTGGCGATGAACAGATCTCAAAACTCCTCCTTATACCAAACTGGTTTAGCGCACCCAAGCGCATGCTAGAATGCTAGAGCTGTTCGCAAGCAGAGTTAATCGGTGTTAGATGACTTAGGAGCGGACCTCCGTGACAGGAACGCTGAAGGATAATCTCAGTGAGACCGAGGCCAGTCAGTCAACATGCATGAAATTTCGCAGTATTCCGTTACGTCAACTTCTCTGGCATGAGATTTGTTCGGAATATGATGCGAGACTCTTAGCTCGTCACATTAGTCGATCACGCGTTGAGCTATCACGAGAGTTTTAGGTTTTTGAAGCATTTCACCCCAGAAGAAAAAGTAGCCATCCTGAGGCGGCATCTTGTGGACAAGGTGCCAGTCTCGGAGCTGTGTGAAGAACTGGGCCTGCGGCCAACGGTGTTCTACCGCTGGCAGAAGGAACTGTTCGAGAACGGAGCCGTCGCTTTTCAGTCTCAGGAACGTCCCCACCGCCAAGTGGAGGAGAAGCAGAAACGGATCGAGTTCTTGGAGAAGAAGGTGCAGACCAAGGACGAGGTCTTGGCTGAGTTGATGGCTGAGCACGTCGCGTTAAAAAAAAGTCTTGGGGAACTCTAACTGGTATCTGGGTGCCGCATGATGTGCGGGATCTAGTCGTGGATTTCGTCCGACGCTGGTCGGAGAAGGCCGAGATCGGCGTCGGACGGTTCATCCCGTGGCTGGGCGTGACCGCCAGCAAGTTCTATGACTGGCGGCAGCGTTATGGGTGCGTCAACGAGCACAACGGTTGGGTTCCCCGCGATTTCTGGCTGGAGCCGTGGGAGAAAGAAGCGATCATCGGTTTCCACCTGCAGAATCCGCTGGAGGGTTATCGTCGGCTCACGTTCATGATGCTCGACGCCCATGTTGTGGCCGTCAGTCCGGCGAGCGTTTGGCGAGTGTTAAAGCAGGCGGGATTGCTATCTCGGTGGAAGAGACAACCCTCACGCAAGGGGAGTGGTTTCGAGCAGCCGCTGCAGCCGCACCAGCACTGGCATATCGATGTTTCCTATATTAACCTGTGCGGCACCTTCTATTACTTGTGCAGTGTTCTGGACGGGTTCAGCCGTTTCCTCGTGCATTGGGATTTGCGTGAGTCGATGAGGGAGGCGGATGTCGAACTAATTCTTGAACGCGCCAAGGAAAAGTACCCGGAAGCGAAGCCACGCATCATCTCGGATAATGGTCCGCAGTTCATTGCCCGCGATTTCAAGGAGTTCATTCGCATCTCGGGCATGACACACGTCCGAACCTCGCCTAATTACCCGCAGTCGAACGGAAAACTGGAACGCTGGCACAAGTCGCTGAAAAGCGAATGCATTCGTCCGGGGACGCCGCTGTCACTAGAAGATGCAAAACGCCTGATCCAACAGTATGTGGACCGTTACAACTATGTCCGGCTGCACAGCGCCATCGGCTATGTGACGCCAAACGATATGCTCGCGGGGCGACAGGTGGAAATCCATGCCGAGCGCGACCGTAAGCTGGAAGCCGCCAGAGAGCAACGTCAGAGTCGCCGCCAGCAAGCTGCGTGAAGAGCGAAGTGGCCAGCCGCCGCGATGTCGGATAGCGGTGAAGTAGCTAGGTTTCGGATTGCCGACCAATCCACTAATAGGCAGGAGCGGGTTGCCTCGGCAGCACAGTCGTTTGAGGTCACCGTATCGATGTTGCAGAATAGACCAGTGCAGATTGGATTGCGTCCAGCTCTTGAGCATGACTTTGAGTACTGCAGACGTCTCTATTTCGCCGAAATGAGATGGATCATTGATGAGTTGCGTCTAGACAGAAACGCTCAAGAAACCAGCTTCGGGCAGCAGTGGAACCGAGCGCAGGTTCGTGTTATAGCGCTCGACGGTACCGATGTCGGCTGGTTGCAGACCATCAGAGAAGATAATGAGATTTTTGTCGCGCAGATGTTTGTGGATAGCCCGTTTCAGCGCAGGGGTATCGGCACAGAAGTGATGAAGCGATTGATTAGCGAAGCCGCTGAGTTCGGTCTTGCGGTCTGCCTGAATGTTGTCAGAATCAATCCCGCTCGGCGGCTCTACGAGCGTCTTGGTTTCCGAGTCACGCATGAAGATGATCGCAAATTCTATATGAAGCGCGACCCCGATGACGTTGGACGCTCATCGAATTGAACCGCTACGACCCTATCGGGTGACGGGCACACCGGAACCTGAAAACAGCATGGCGTTGCGGAGCCACAATGAACTTGCCAGGTGAAACGGAGGCGGGCTCTGCCGGGAGGCAACCATGCCGAGGGATAACCGGGCGGGCTCATCGAGCCGATGTTCAGCAGCGCGGGAGCCAATGTTCTCGCGCTGCACACTGACAACCACAAAAAGTCATCGGACGATAGACCCCGATGCCTTGAATATCCCCGCCCCGCAGGGGCGGAATCTACACTAACGGAGAACGTCGCTTCTCCATTTCACGCTGAGCCAAGACACTCCGATTCGCTCTCACAATCATCGCAACGGGAAGTTTTCCCTGTAACACGTTTTTCGATCCCTGATACGTCTCGATAAATTCCCTGCCTTGGACAACGTCTTTCGCTGACTCGAGACTGCAAACTGCCATATATGACCGACTTACAGGCAGTCTTCCCCAACCCACAATCCATTTATTTGGCCAAATTCACTGTATTTTTCCCTGTTAGCAGGGAAATCAGCCGGAGACGGGTTCGCTCCTGACTGCGCCCTCCGCCGTGCAGGCTGTACTGCCGCTGAAGAAGCTACCCCAGCCGATTGCCGGGCCGTCGCCGGAACCGGTTCTGCGCGATAACTTCTCGCATACGAAACTGTAGCGTCCTCAGGTTGCGTAGCTGGCTACTCGTGGAAATAAATTATTTAGAGACGACTTTTCCATTTCCCCGATGATTTCATGCGAGTCTCAGCTCCGAACGACCCGATAACCCTTATTACTAGTAGCTGATGCGTCTGGCTACCGATGTGCATGTGTATTGTGACGCTCAGAGTGTGCGCCTCGGAACCGAGGCGACAGGGGTTAAAGAACAGACATGCAGGCGCTGCTTCGGAAACTAGGCCTATTCTTCGCTGTCGGGATTGTTGCCTTAACGCTATCTGTGCCTTCGTTCGCCGGTTCTCAGGGCTACACCGGCACAATAGACGCGGGTGGGATCGACTTCACGGCGACCCTCATTGTCAACAACACTACCGACACCTATACCTTGGATTTCACGGGGCAGAATACCAATTTGACCACGGCAACCATGAACGCATTCGCTCTACAGCTATTTGGCGGTGGCTCCAATGCGTCTTTCAACCTGACCGGCGACTCGATTCCCGCAAACTGGATGACCGAAGCCGGCGCGAAGATCAACAACTCGGGGGGACTTGGGTGTAACTCCAACGGTAATGGTGTGAGCGGCTGGCTATGTGGCAGTGCGCTGACCATGTCAAATGTTCTTTCCATAGCGCCAGGCCAGAAATTCGACATGACCTTTGCCGGTACATTTGGTAATGGGACCTCGGTCATTAGCATGTTTGATCTCATGGCCAACGGTCTCACCAACAGCAATGACTCACACAGCAAGTGGTCGATTTCGCAGGGATTTGACTGGACGGAGTTCACCCCGATTCCGGAGCCAAGTTCTCTGGCGATGCTGGGATCGGGATTACTCGCTTTCGGCGGGCTGCTGAGAAAAAGGCTCTTTCTCTAGACCTACATCCTCCTCCTAAGCCGTCCAGCCGGACGGCTTTTCTATTTGCATTCAACCTGCGCCGGGGACGGATCGCAAGGCACTCCATGGTGAACTCATCGATCAGGTTCAGCATTCGCACCGTCCTGCCATCGTGCGTATAGCCGCTGACGAAATCGTAGGACCAGACATGATTGGGCCACTCCGGCCGCAGCCGTACACACGAGCCGTCGTTGAACCGCAACCGTCCTCGTGGTTTCTGCCTCTGGGGAACCTTCAGCCCCTTCCCGGCGCCAGATGCGTTCTACCCGATCCTTGCTCACTCGCCAGCCCGCCTTCCGCAACGACACCGTGATGCGGCGGTAGCCGTAGCGGCCATATTGGCTGGCTAGCGCGATGAAGGCTTGGATGAGTACTCGATTCCGGAAGAGACTCGCCACTCCAGACAAAAAATTGCGGCCAGCATCTGCCGGCCGCAAGATGAGCTTAGTTGCCAGTTAGCGAGCAGTGTCGAATATGGCTCCGACTGCTCCACTGTTGATCATCCTTGTTGAACAGGTGCAAGACTTCACGTTGGACCCTCTGAGGCTCGCCGGGCAGCCGCTGGGATCTGGGATGATCGGCGTGCAGCTGGCGGAGAATCCGTCAAAGATCGATCCTGGATTCGGAGTCGCCGTGAGAGTGACCGGAGCGTTCAATGAGAAGTTCCCGGTACAACCCTCGTTGCCACCGCAGATGATCCCAGCCGGATTACTGATTACCTTGCCCGATCCCTCACCCACCTCGTGGACGGTAAAAGAAGGCGCACTGCTCGAGCCGCATGATCCCACCGCGAACGTCGCCGTTTCGGTGAGTGGGCTTCCACCGCCACCCGGCGCAGCCGCCGTAATGGTAGTCTGCGGGCTCGACCCAATATTGCTGCAGAAAGCGGACGCGGTCACCAGTCCGGTAGGGTTGACCGTGGCCACTCGGCTATCGCTGGTGGACCACTTTACCTGGTCCGTCAAATCCCTGGTCGCGGTCGAACCGGCATAGGTTCCGATCGCGATGTACTGGGCTTTCTCGCCCCGGTTGCTCAGGGTTTGAGGCGGAGCCATGATCTTCAATGACGTTAGCGAACCTTGGCCCATCTCTGGTGTTGGGGATCCGGTTTGCGTGCATACACTGATAGAGGCGCTGGCGATCAGGCTGCCATTGCCGGCCTTCGCATTAATCACCCCGACGCCGCATCCGGTTGGGCTTACTACTCCCGCAGAAGTGACGGTAGCGACGGCTGTGATAGTGGACTCCCAGACCACCTGATTCGTGATGTCCTCGGTGTATTCCGTGTTGTTCTTACCGTTGGTGTAGGTCCCAACGGCCGTCAACTGTGCCGTCGCATTGGTAGGTTGGAAGTCTGGACTTGGGATGTTGGTTTCGAACGCTACAGTCGTGGGCGTTACGCTGACTCCCGTCAGCTGTGCACTCTGACCGCACCCTACAACCAGTGCCAGAAGCACAAGTACACAAGAAAATGCGAGAATTCGGCCAGCCATGGGAAATGTCATCCTTTCGAGGTTAGGCTCGCGACTCAGCGAAACGGTGGGCGAACCACGAGAGCGAAGTGGACGAAGTAGGATCGCTGGGTTGTCGCCGGATCGGTCACCCGGAGTCTCCCACCGTAGCCCTAATGTGTCAACATTTTTTTATAACGTGCTACTTAAGTGGTACAAGCTTCTGGCTGGACTAAAGCTTCGAGAAGCCAAATCTGCTGTCTGCAAACTGAAGTCATGATTGAAAAGACTTATTGGGTTCGTTTTGCAGAAATTGCCCATCTGCAGGCCAGGCAGAATGTTGCTTTTTCCGATATGACTATTATTTTAGACTATGATACGATTATATGGTCAATAAGAATCCTATGGAAGAAGTTGCCATTTCCGAATTTAAGGCCAAGTGCCTTGCCCTGTTGGAGCGGGTACGGCGAACCAAGAAACCGCTTCGCATCACGCGCTTTGGTAAGCCCGTTGCCGAGGTCGTGCCGCCTTCGCCAGACACCGAACCAGGGGAGTGGATCGGCTCCATGAAAGACACCATGCAGATCCTGGGCGACATTGTGGCGCCGGTGATCGACGAAGCGGACATCAAGGCACTGCACGAGTGAAACTTCTTCTCGACACCCACGTCTGGCTTTGGGCCTTGCAGGCGCCGTCCCGGCTCAATCCTCGGGTCCGAACAGAGCTGAAAAATCCGGCCAACGAGTTATGGCTCTCGCCTGTCTCGACCTGGGAGGCTCTGCTGCTCAACGACAGGGGCCGAATTCGGCTTCCCGACAATCTGGCGGAGTGGTTGGCACAGGCAACGGCGCCGTTTCGGGAGACGGCTTTCACCCACGAAATTGTCTTGGCCGCGCAGCATCTACCGTTGCCACACCGCGACCCCGCTGACCGCTTCCTCGCGGCTACAGCTCTGGTGATGGATCTAACGCTGGTCACCAGCGACGACCTCTTGCTGGGTCTGGGGACCATCCGCACCATGAAAAACTAACAAAGAAACTTCGAGATCCGAGGCACTCGATGGCGACAGACCGGCCCGAAATCGGCTGGACGCCGCTACAACCTGACTGACCGGCAGATGACGCCTAGCGGAGACCAGATTGACGATCGCGTTCGCGGTTCTAAGATCCAAGATCCGGCGGCTATTACGGAATCGAAATAGGAAAGCCTTGCCGACTTCAAGGTGCAGAGAGCAATTGTGAACAGATTAAGTGGTATCCAGAGTCATACCATGCCCTTTGACCAACGTAATAAGGAGAACCAAATGAAATCCGCAAAGCTATTTGCTTTTGTCCTGGGGGCAGTCATCGTGCTGGCCCTGTCCCTGCCAGTAATCGCTCAGAGCAGCACCCAATCTACCACCACGACTTCACAGGATCCGGCAGCTCCGCCACAGGCTCAGACCAGCCAGACCAGCAAAACGACTGTGACGCCGGCTGACCCGCAGGTGAAACAGACCGACACGACGACAACCACCACCACGCCCCAACCACAGGTAAAGCAGACCGACACGACGACAACCACGACCGCTCCGCCGCCGGAGGTAAAGCGGGATACTACAACGACGACTACAACTACACCCCAGCAGCCATAGTCCGAAGGCAACCCGTCTCGGGATTGGTTGAGTCGATGGACCTCCCGTCATTTCCATTCGGTTGATTAGAAAACAAGTCGTCAGTGCTATCGCGTCGCGATGACCGAATGTCTGCAGGTGGGCGGTAAGGAAGATAGTGGGATACTGATACCGCATACGTTCAGCTTTTCTTTGGGCTTACCCTTTTGCCTATTGGCAAGAGGGCTTGGGCTGTGCTGCGCAGCAGAGTTTTGCAACTAAAGCGCTTCCCTTCTGCTGCGAGCATGGTCCTAGCTGCAACAAACACACCTCAGCGACCAGCGTCACAATTTTCCTCCCATTGGCCCGGGTCGCGTCACCAAGAAGAAGCCCAGCATGCCTCGTCTCACAGGATAGCCTGCTAACAAGACAGTGAGCATCCCGCAAACCACGGCAAGCTACGACACATGGTTGGGTTTGTGCTGAATTCTATGCGGGCAAGTCGAATCGACATCTCCGGCCATCGCGAGAGCAATTCTGACCAGCTTTCCGTAGCCTGATCGTTAGATACTCTACTTCGGCAACGAAACTTTCCCAAGAACCGGTCTACCGATTCGTGGACCCTTAAGCGCAAAGGAGTACTCGATGAATCTCAACCTAATGGACCCGAAACTAATTGCTCTCGCAGTTGCAGTGGTTCTGCTCGTTATCATTGCCATTGCACTGTACGTGCGAAAACGCAACAAAACCACGGCAGAACTACGCGACCGCTTTGGACCGGAATATGACCGGGCGGTTCGACAACATGGGTCAGAGCGGAAGGCCGAAGCGAAACTGGCGGATCGTGAAACACGAGTTGAAATGCTCAAAATCCGTGATCTCGACCTGATTGAGCGCGAACGCTACATGAGTGAGTGGCAGGTCGTGCAGTCTCGCTTTGTGGACTATCCAAAGGGCGCAGTGACCGAAGCCGACGAGTTGGTCTGTTCGCTGATGCAGACTCGCGGATACCCGGTCACCGATTTTGATCAGCGCGCCGCCGACATTTCGGTCGACCATCCCCGAGTCGTGGAGAACTACCGGTCGGCACACGACATCGCATTACGGCTTGGTAGAGGGGAAGCTAGCACGGAAGACCTGCGAACTGCGATGATCCACTATCGCTCTCTTTTCGACGAGTTAGTGAAGGTGCCAATACCAGGCGACAGGAAAGTTGCATAACGCGGGGCCTTCAATCAGCGCAAAAGCAACTTTACCTACTACACGAAAGAGGAGAAAGCCATCATGAAACCAAGCACTGACGACAAAACAACAGGCAAGATCCATGAAGTCAAAGGAACCATTAAACAGAAAGTCGGCGAGATTACCAGGAATCCCGATCTGGAAGCGGAAGGCAGAGCTGAAAGGAACGCCGGTAAAGTTCAAAACTGGGTCGGCAAGGTCGAAAAGGCTGTCGGAGAATGATTACATCAACATCGAACTGGGAGACGAAAGAGGTCAAGACCTAATGCAGCAATCAGTCTTGGAAAGAACCGGAGAGCACATCGCCGAATCAGCACGCAAGGCATCTCGTGCGACATCTGCCGTTGCGGATGCAATTGGAGACGGCGTACAAGCCGCGAAGCGTGTCGCAAAACAAGGCGGCGATGCGGCTGAAGAGTTTCTGGATGACACAACGAAACGCCTGCAGCGACATCCTGTTGAGACGGTTGTAACCACATTCGCGATCGGCATGGCCGCAGGAATATTGATCGGCTGGATGGTGAAGCGAAGGTAAGCTTTACAAAGGATTGAATGACGAGAGGGCCCCAGTACACTGGGGCTTTTTCAGCAGGAAGACATATTTTCTGCGCGATGACAGATACAGTTTCCCGTACACCCTTTTAGAAACCACCGCGAACACTTCAGCATTGCTTTCTTCCCCATTCTAAAATCTGTGTAACTTTGTTCGATCTGCAGCGTACTGCCTTGTGGACAGCAAGAGAAACAATGCGAAAGGATCGCTGCCTCCCGAGGGCAAAGCCCCACCAATGGAGGGACCGGATCTGGATAGCGTAATTGCGCGCGCGCAAGGCCACGATGCCGACGCGCTGGGGGAGATCTATCGCCTCTATTCCCGGCGTGTGTTCGGCTTGTGCCGGTACATGCTGGATTCGCGGGAGAGCGCAGAAGATACCACCAGCGAAGTATTTCTCAAGCTGCAGCGCTCAATCGAGAGCTACGACGGGTCAATTCCCTTCCCCAAGTGGCTGCTGCGGGTGGCTGGTAACCAGTGCATTGACGCTTTGCGGCGCCGCAAGCGTGGACGGCGGGTGATTGTGGAAGTTGAAGAAGGTGTAACGGTCATCGAGCCGGCCAGCACCGAGCTATCGCCGCTGGGTGCAGTCCTTAGCACGGAAGACAGGGCGCAGGTGCGGGATGCTATTGCACGCCTGCCGGAGAACTATCGCGTGCCGCTGGTCCTCCGCTATTACAGCGAATTGAGCTATGACGAAATCGCACAGCAGTTGGGCCTGCAGAGGAACTACGTGGCGACGTTGATATTTCGGGCGAAGCAGGAGTTGCGCCGGAAACTGGGCCACAGGAGCAAGTGATCATGGACTGCTATTCCGAACAGACCGTGTCTATCTTCGTGGACGGTGAACTGGGGGTGGAAGAGGCTCAGCGCCTGCGCGACCACCTGGCTACTTGCCGGCGCTGCCGGCAACTGTTGGACGCATTACGCGCTGAGAACCGTGTTCTGAGCGAAAGCCTGCAAGAGCTTCCGGAAGAAATAGCCGATCCGGCGGGCTTCTCCCATTCGCCATGGTCTTTGGGATGGAGTGAGGTGGCGATCGTGGGTGCGGTGCTGGCGCTGGGTTCGCTGGTAGTCCCGTGGATCGGTGACCTGAGCGTTCCGGATGCGCTGCAATGGCTGAACCCCTTCGGTGTAAGCGGTCGCACGAACTTGTTCTTCAATCTTTCTTATTACGTTGCACACGGAGGTGTTGCCATGCTGGACGATTACGCTGCTGCTGTCGGGAAGATCTTTTTGCTGCTGTTATTGGGCGGCAGCGCACTGCTGCTGGGACGGCGGTGGCGGCTGCGCCAACCTGGTCTGCGCCTGCTGATCGTGCTGCTGGCATTGTCGTTGCCCGGCTTTGCCCTGGAGCGGCGTCACAGTGATTTCGTCACCGTGGGTGCGAACGAGACTGTAGATGACACCCTTTTGGCCACGGGCAACATTGTGCGCGTGGAAGGCGTCGTCAATGGGGACTTGCTAGCTTTTGGCCAGTCTGTGGAAGTGCGTGGCACTGTCAAGGGCGACTTGGTGAGTTTTGCCAAGAGAACTGTAGTGAGCGGAACGGTGGAAGGCAACATCTTCAACTTTTCGAATTCGCTCGACCTAGACGGGCAATTGGGCCACAACATCTACGGGTTCCTGCAATCCTTGCATGTGAATGACCGGGGCCACGTGGGCGGCGGTATCGTGGTTGCCGCCGGCGACGTCAGCCTTGAGGGCGAGGTGCAGCGCAGTGTGACCATATACGCTGGCAATGCCGACGTAAGCGGCAGCGTCGGCCGCGAACTCAACATGACCGGGGATAGCCTTACCCTGACTAACACCTCCCGAATCGGGGGTGGCCTGAGCGCTCGCGTAGACGAGATGAAAAACGTACACATTGCCGATGGCGCGACGATTGCGGGCGCGCGCGACATCCAGGTGCGCGTGAAGGAGAACCGCTTCGCGCGTCCCAAATTCTACTTCTTCCACGCGGTCTGGCTTGCCGCCGCCATGTTGGTGGGATGGTTAGGGCTGGTTCTATTTCCCGGCTTCTTCCGGGGCAGCACCCACGCTGTGGGTTCAGGCTGGCGCAGCCTGGGGCTTGGGTTTGCGGTTCTGGCGGGAGTGCCCGTGGCCATACTCGTGACCGCCATCACGCTGGTTGGCCTGCCTGCTTCGCTAATGTTGCTGGCGATATATCTGGGTGCGATCTATCTGGCAAAGCTCTGGGTTGGAGCATTCCTAGGGCAGATGCTTCTGAAGCCAGTGGGAACGACGAACAGCGATTGGCTGCTAGGACTACTCGTGGGCCTACTGATCCTTACCATCGTCGGGTTCATCCCGTATCTTGGCGGGCTGGTTCGCTTCGGTGTGGTGTGCCTGGGTTTGGGAGCTTTTGCCTGGCGGACTTATGGGGTTTCACGACCTGCAATAATGACCTGAAAAAACTCTGCGGTTCGTCGGGAGCGGGCAAGTTAGTACGCCTGATTTCACGCTCGCAAGTTGTAGGAACAACGTGTTTGCTCTCTGGGGTCAGCGTCCCACCGGACCGGACGCGCCTTTTGGCTCGTACCCGCGCGGTTGGGACTTTAGCTCCGGTATTGGCAGCGTCAACGCCTACAACCTGGTG
Organism: uncultured Acidobacteriaceae bacterium; assembly: GCA_963833305.1. GTDB lineage: Bacteria > Acidobacteriota > Terriglobia > Terriglobales > Acidobacteriaceae > Bog-257. The sequence continues at coordinate 24,871 of CAWHXN010000014.1, forward strand.
ATGGCGTACTAAACCTTCAACTTTGATAGCCCTCCTCTGGCAGAGAGTGCACCCAGCGCTCTCTGCCAGTTTTCTTTTGCGCTGCATTTGCCTGATGGAAGTCGGCACGCATTAAGAGAGGTTTGCCTTCGCTGCAGCCTTTGTAGCGATAGCGTAATGCTCGCGTGTCGATGCGCCGAGCGCCGAAGTGCCAGCGAATGAGTAGCGTTTTCGCAGACGGAAGAATTCTGGTCCTGCTCCATATGAAACGATCGCGAATGGGGTCTTTGAGCAGTTCTTCATAGGAGGCCGAATAGCGGTCGAATTAAGGCTGGCTCACCGAAGCGATGTCGGATCATTAACTTATTTAGGCCACGTTGATCCAAATGGATGCGAAAGGACCTATATTAGCGGCAGTCCTTGTTCAGGGGGTCCGTAAGGAGCGCACGTTGAATGCAAATCCGCTGACTCTTCCCATAGTCATCGTGTTGGTCGCGATTTTGATGATCGCGCTTTGCATCCGCCGTTGGCGCACCCTTCCATTCTCGAAGCATGCCAAGTGGCGTCGCGTTACGGAACGGATATTGCTCTCGTTGGTCGCTTTGCTTTGCGTGTTGCTTGCCGGCAACACGATATTTAACGCCGTTGCCCTTCGCTATTACCGTGCAATCTATCCGGCTCCTGGGAAGATGTACGTCATCAACGGACACCAGATGCATCTGAACTGCACGGGCGAGGGCTCTCCGACGATTGTCCTCGAAGCAGGCGGAGGAAGTGATTCGCTGGCCTGGAGCAAGGTGCAACCGGAGCTTTCAAAAACTACGCGGGTTTGCTCGTATGATCGCGCCGGAATGGGCTGGAGCACTCCGGGACCCAGTCCGCGAGACGCCGATGCCATTGTGAGTGAATTGCATGCTCTATTGCAGCAAGCCGGGGTGCATGGGCCCATCGTCTTAATGGGACACTCGATGGGGGGCATGTATATACGTGCTTATGCCACCCGCTATCCCCAGGACGTGACTGGGCTGATCTTCGTCGAGGGGGCTACGCCTTTGGAGGAAGATCGCGAATCCGCGGAGCTAAGAGCGGGCAGCGCCATTCCTAAGTATCTCTACTATTCGATTGTTGCCATCTCTGCTCTTGGCCTGGAACGGCCTGCAGGCTACTGCACGGCGGAGCCGGGCTATGAGGGGCCTACCGCGAAAATGATTGCACAACTCGGCTGCGGTAAGTTATTCAGCGAAATGTGGCGAGAGTACTCGAGCATGCAGCGGTCCGGCGAAGAGACGATTTACACCGGTCCGTATGCAGACTTGCCAGTCCTGATCTTTTCGCGAGATCCTCAACTGGACCAGAAGACTTCGCACCTTCCGCCCAAGTTGGCGATTGAAGAGAGTGCGCTGTGGGATCAAGATCAGGAAAACTTAAAACGCCTGTCCACACGCAGCCGCCGAATCATCGCAAAAGGAAGTGGACACCAAGTGCCGAGGGACCGCGCTGATCTGATCAACCGGGAAGTTCCAATTTTCATTCAGCAACTCCGAAACAACGAGATGCGAACCGACTACGGCTCGACAAAAACGGAATAAGGCGCTTAGCGCCGTCCCAATTAAAAGTGCCTGGGTGTGAAAAGTGATTTCAGTCCCTTATGTATGGTCGCTCGTTGTATTTTGCGCTGCTCGCCTTCGCACAAGAAGGAAGTTTTATTCATAACAAAAGACTTGTTGGCTTCGTTTTGGGCAATATCAACGTTCATAAGCATTGACAACGCAGGGGCATTATATCGTAACACGATATATTATTTGGCCAAAAAACTAAGTCTCCTGATTTGGTTTCCGGATTTTGGGGCGGCGGCCATGGGCACGCTTGATGCGGAGGGGACGAAGGTACTGGGCCCACTCCCCTGCGGCACTCTACGGATGTCTTGGAACGTGAGGCTCGCCGGCGCCTGGGCCTTCTGTCGCCTCTGCTGAGATTCGAGGAGCCTCTGAAATGGTCCGCTAAGAACGTAAGAGGCCGATGCCCAATTTCCTTGCAGTTCTGCGTAAGTCGCCGTCAAGCGTCGCCAAAGGCAAGCTTCGACTAATTGCCAAATCGAGGTAGACAGCGTCATAGCTGGTTAGGCGATGCGTTCGGCACAATGCAAGAAGATGCGTAAAGGCCCGGTTTTCAGACAACCACCATCGTCCCTTAGGCTACTTCGCGCCGTTGGATGCTTCGACGATCTTGCTTCAGACCGGTGTTGCCACCAATTCGGGGCGAGCGCATTGTGAGCTTGTGATGGTTTGCGAATTGGCATCGCTACGACCTCGCATCTCTTGACGAAGCAATCTCACCGCCAACTCGGCAATCGCTTAGTCCCTATTCTCCGGAGAAATATCTGCGGACATCCTGCGGCCGTCGAATGCGCTTGATGTGTTCAGCCATCCGACTGGCGGGATTTTTGTCCAGAAACTCTCCCGTGAGTTTAGTCGAACCCAACATATTACCGTTGGCTAGCGTTGGGTTAGCAACAGATTGGACCGGTGGAGGCGAAAGCGATTCGACTCTGTAAAACGCCTCACGATCAGCACCTCAGCTCAAGATCAAACAGCGGTGGTTAGATTTGAGGACACGGGCACGGGAATCGCCAATCCAGAGAATCTTTTCCGCCCGTTTCAGCGAGATGCTCAGGCGACCGGCCTGGGTTTATATGTTTCTCGCGCCGTGCTGAAGAGCCTCGGCGGCGATCTATTACTTGAGCCGCGGAACCAGGGCTGCTGCTTCGCGGTCGTACTTCAGGCCGTAGGTAATTCAAAAAGTTGGCCTTGGGGCTTCGGCATTACCTTCAATTTCGTGCTGTTCGGTCAACCCTAGGGCTTAACGGCGGAGAAGCGCGCTGTGGACAGTTCAACTAGCATCGATTTCTCGTATTCGAAGTACGGTGAGCGGGTTGCTCATTGCTCACGCGCAATGAGCAACGAGCCCTCGGACAACGACTCGGCACATGTTTTGTTTGATCCTTGTGACAAGGGCTCCAAGTCTTCAAGTGTGAACATGAGGTAAGCAGTAGCAATGGTTACGAAGAAAAAACCTGATGGGAATTGGTCTGGTGACCCCGAGGCCCAGGCCGCTTCAAGAGTCACCGAGCGACGCAGAGCACTGCGCTATCGATTGGAGCCTGTGGCGACGATTCGATGGCTGGGAACCGATGGAATTCGACACGAAGCGTCCGGCACGGTCGGCGATTTAAGCATATGCGGGGTATATGTTGAGACCATTGCCACGTTGCGCTTGGGCGAGATCGTGGAACTGGAGATGACTCCGCCGGACCTGCGGCTCCACGAGCCAGAAACGCGTTTCGAAGGCGAGATAGTGCGGGCCGAGAAATCTCTGGGCCGACTTGGTTATGCGGTTGCGGGTCTTCTCTATCTGTGCTGATGGTGGTTGAAGCGAAACCATCGTCGCCTACTGGCGATTCGTGAGGCCGAGCGAATTGAGCGCGGCGAGAGCATTCGCTGAACCGAAATTGTCATCTATCCCGAACGGACGAAAACACCACGTTCCGCCGGTTGGCGGGGACTGCGGCCCGAGATGTGCAGACCCAGTTGATGAGAGAGCTGCACGCAGTGCGCGGAATCGTCCACGGGTAGTCAAGGCAGAAGCTAAGGCATCGAGCGCTCCGCGGGTCTTGTGCCAATTAGCATCCGAAATCGCGGAACTGCGGAGGGACCAACATGCGAACGAGCCATCGTGTCTTCCTGTCATTTTTTCTGGCATTTTTCCTGAGTGCTGCGGCGATTGGCGCTTATGCCCAGACGCCCCTGCAATTTGTGCCGGTCACTCCCTGTCGGGTAGCGGACACGCGTTTGCCCGACGGCCCGTTCGGCGGCCCTGCTCTGCAAGGGGGAACACCGCGTAGTTTTGCCATCCCGCAGAGTGCCTGCACTGTCCCGACGACCGCAGCCGCTTATTCGCTGAATGTAACCGTCGTCCCCCATGGGCCTCTGGCCTACTTGACGATCTGGCCGACGGGGCAGACGCAGCCCCGGATTTCCACCATGAACTCACTAGACGGCCGCATCAAGGCCAACGCGGCTACGGTGTCGGCAGGTACGCCCAACGAGGCAATCAGTGTCTACGCCACTGACACTACCGACCTGGTGCTCGACATTGACGGCTATTACGTTGCCGCTACCGATTCGGTGCTCGTCTATTATCCGTTGACGCCTTGCCGGATTGCTGACACGCGCAAACCCAACGACCCACTCGGTGGACCTTTTCTAAATGGAGATCAGGAGCGCGATTTCCCCATTCTGGACAGCTCCTGCATTCCGCAAGGCGCTACTCCGATCGCGTACTCCTTCAACGTCACCGCAGTGCCGCATCCTGCCCGATCGGATATGGGCTATCTAACTGTGTGGCCCCAGGGTGAACCGCGGCCGTTGGTTTCAACCTTAAACAACCTGACAGGAACCATCGTGGCCAATGCCGCCATCGTAGCTGCGGGGACCGCAGGTGGGGTTGCGGTCTATCCCAATGCGAACACGGATCTGGTCATCGACATCGACGGATACTTTGCTCCGCCGGCGCAGGGTGGGATGTCACTGTTTTCGGTCGCGCCCTGCCGCGTGCTGGATACCCGAAGGGGTGGGGGTCTGTTCAGGGGGGACCTGGTGGTGAATGTTCTAGGCAGCCCATGCGGGCTTCCCTCGATTGCGGGGGCCTACGTGTTCAACTCCACCCTCGTACCTCAAGGCCCGTTGAGTTACTTGACATTATGGCCCGATGGCACCACCCGGCCTGTGGTTTCGACGCTGAATGCAATAGACGGAGCGATCACCTCGAATATGGCGATTGTGGGGACCGACAACGGGAAGGTTGACGCTTATGCCGACGGCAGTACGCAGCTGGTGCTGGACATCTCCAGCTATTTCGCTCCTACCTTGATCGTCACCACGACCTCGCTGCCGCAAGGCATGGCAGGCCAGCCGTATCCCACAACTCAACTCATGGCGGCGAACGGAGAACCGCCGTACAGCTGGGCAATCATCAGTGGTAGCTTACCTCCGGGCCTGACTCTCAGCGATACGGGAGTGATTTCTGGAACCCCCAGCCCCGCTGCGGCCGGAGTTTATGCTTTCTCGGTCCAGGTAACCGACTCTCTGATGAATACGGCCTCTAAGCCCCTGGGCATTTCGATTCTGGGGAGTGGTGGTAGTTAGCACGACATCGTTGCCGGATGGAACCGCGATGGTTGCGGATCCTTGTTTTTTCTAGGTGTTGTCGCTCGCGGCTGTGCGCGGCTTCGATACCGAGTCCAAATGGCGGCAAGTCGCCGGGTGCGTTTGATCAAAGTTCGGGGCTCGTCGTGATCTGCGGCAACTACTAGCAGAAGTGTGCGCTAGTGGTAGTTGCAACCTCCGCGCCGCTCGCGTTTCGCTATAACAGACCGGGGTAGTGGCTGGTTGTAAAGCTTACGACGGGTAAAGCAGCCGCTTGCGCGGCAGCACTCATTGTGATCAACATCTTTATTCTGCCTGGATAGCTGCTTCCGCGCTCCGCCCGGCCAGTTTACGTAAGATCCCCATAGTACTCATCGACCCGCTTGCCCGTGGGGTCTGACTGAAATGGCCAGTTATCTATAGCAGGCAATGAGAGTAAACTCCACTAAATAGGCCCGGCCAGCCGAAACGCAACCCAGCGACGCCACCGCGGGTTGGCAATACTCTGTCGGTGAGAATGGTGGCAAACGGGAACGCCGCAATCGTGTGTCCGCCAGTGTTTTTACAAGCAAGTCTTCCAACCAGCTAGCGTCATCCGCCGTGTTTTCATGATTGACGGTGGTCGAGCGCGAGGCATCCGATGAAAGGGGGGGCCTAAATGACAAACTTCAGAATATCCAGTGCGTTCGTGATGTTGCTCCTCGTCCCTTATTTGTTGGTCGCACGACCGTGTGCGGCTCAGCAGCAGTATGTTGACGGTAATCACCAAGAGACCTGGAGCGGGGTTCAGTTGCATGCCTGCCCGGTGGGCTATGCCATGGCAGGCGCGAATGTCAAAGACAATAAGTTTACATGTCAGCGCGTTGTCCCGAAGTCGGAAGAGGCTCAAGTCCATTCGGTGTTGGATAGTGGTACGCAAAAGGATTTCGGCAGAGGCAACATGCACGTCTGTCCGGAAGGTGCATATATGCGGGGTCTGCATAGTGAGCAGAATGAACTGCTGTGTTCCAGCGCCCCGACAGTGCACCTGAAGTCACCGTTCTTTGATGGGTCAGGCCACACCCAGAGCAATGGTATGCATATGTGTCCTGTGAGAATGAAGAAACAGACGATCATGACAGGCATACACGAGGGTAGAAACGATTTCGCGTGCGCTTTCCCTTAGTCCTGTGGTGACTGGAGATTGCGTCTGAAACCTCAATATCACTGGTGTAACATCGCCTCTCTTACAATGTCAGCCTTGTCAAGAGCGCAGTTCGGCATCCGCTTTAGACGAAGCGCCACTTCGCTCTAGTTGAAAAAACTCTGTGCTAACCAACCACGGCTCGCCACTCAGGTCAGAATTCGGTCCGACCCATGCATATCTTCGGTCGCTACTGCGATCATGGTTACCAGTTCGAACTCCTCCGGGAAGAGGAGCAGGGCGCCCACTCCATTACTCCGGTGTTCGACTGCACACCGCGACGACAACAACCCGGATTCCCCGTCAGGGCAAATTCGTGCCGACCACGCGGACCCTCACCTACTTTCCGCAGCAGGCCCGCACCGCGCAGGCGACGGACTGCCGGCAAACCAGCTCCAAGTGATGTTCGGGCCCTGGCTTGCCAGTCATAAGGGGTTATTAGCCCCGGACGAGTCCCAGTAGGAACTGGTGGCCCGATCCTTGCCAATTGCCCGTTTGCGGCCCCGACGCAAACAGCGCGTAAGCTGCTGCACTCTGAGCCGCTTACGTGCAGGTGGGCTGAGCTAAATGGTAACTTCTGCGTTTCGTTGCCACAGCGCGGAGAGAGAGAAAAACCTTGTTATAGAGATTCCGCGAAGGTTTACGGGACAAACTGGACCGGGACTGGCACCGCGGCGAGAGCCTGCCCGATAGGGAGGTGTAAGTCCGCTCTCCTTCTTTCTGAAGTCTGTCCGTGCCAGTTAGTGGAAGCTTGCAAGAAAACAATCTACCCTTTTTTAGAAACTAGCTACCCTATTTTCCCCAATCAACGGGCGGCAGAATAAACTGGCAATAGCGATCGCCTCTTCACTTGTGAGTGGCCGTGTTGCAGGACGCGCAAAAACCAGTCAGGATGTTCGCACGTGCTCCCCGAGGCAAGCATTGCAGTGCTTGCTGGAGCGCGATCTTGCTTGTCGCGCTGTCGGCCGGCGGTCTGGCGCAGTCGCGATCAGGAAACCTTCATGGTGTCGTCAAAGCCTCTCGCCAGGCGCTTGCGAATGTACGTATTCATCTGGCGCGCGAAGGTTCTTCCCAATCCGCCGCCGAAACGGTTACTGACGCCAGCGGACGCTTTCGATTTGTAGGGCTCACTTGGGGTTTGTACAGCCTCGACCTTAGGGCGGACGGATGGCAAAGCAGGCGAGTCCTCATCGAAGTTCGCTCTGACAGTGCCCTGTACGTGCACATCGAGCTCGAGCCGCTGGTCAGCGAGCAAGCACCGGCTCCTGTCGAGATCGTTGATGAAGATATCTGGTTCGGAACGCAGTTCGACAAGCTTGCTATCGAGCAGCTTCCCAACGGTCGCAATATATGGTCGCTCCTGCAAAGTCAGGAGCCCTCAACGGTGACGAATCACTTCGACATCGCCGGCACACAAACCGCTGTTCCCGCCTTGTTTTCCGCCGTGGGAGCATCGTGGACAGAGAACCAATATCTCCTCAACGGCCTAGATGTAACTAACCCCTATGTTCCCGGGCTGCCCCTGATCAACCCGGGGGTGGATGCCCTGTCGGAGTTTCAGGTGGTTGTCGCGTCGAAGCCTGGGCTGTTCAGTGCGTCGGGTGAGAACTTGTCACTGGCCTCACCGGAACCGGGATCCAGTTGGCACGGCGGCGTGCGGCTGTTTGGCTCGGGAGGTTTTCTTCAGAGCAACAACATGGGTGCACGGCTCCGCGATCTCAATTTTCCTGGGCCGGAGCGTCTGAACTCTCTGCTCGACGGCAGCGCACAACTGGGCGGGACATCGCCGATCGCGGGCCTGAAGCTGCCGTTCTTTGCCGCGGTGTCCACTCAGCAGGTCGGGCAAACTCTCGGAGGCTTTGCCGCTCCCATCGACAGCGGCGTCAATCGTATCCTGCTGGACTTCACGCCGTGGTCACGCGGCTCACAGCGCCTCAATGTGCTTTACAGCGGTCAACATGTCTTCAATTCCGCGCAGGGGGCCATGCCCACGGTCGGGCCCAGCGCCACCACGCGGGGCAACGACAACTATAACCAATTCCAGGCGCTGTGGAACCAGGCGCTACGCTCGGCAACCTGGCTCAGCGCCAGTTTCGGGGTGGTTAATGCGATTGTGTCCTCCGACTTTCAAAACGGTGTGCAAGGCATTAGCACGGTTGACCTGCCGCTGCTTACCTTCACCGGTCCGGCTCCTCTGGCAACCTCGGGCGTGCGCACTCGCTACGAGGCCCAAGGCATCCTGCAATCCATCCTGTACAGCCACCTAGGAAGTCATAGCCTGAGCCTCGGCTTGGATTGGAGCCGCAGTAACATGACCAACCGTTGGTATGCCCTGGGCGATACTCAGCAAGTGTTGGTGAGTGACCAGGCCAGCGAAGTGATACGTTGGAATACCCCTGCACAAGCCAAGCAGCACGTTCAGAACATCGGTGAGTACGTACAAGACTCATGGCAGCCAACCCGATGGCTGACTCTGCCAATTGGCCTGCGCATTGATACCTCTACAGGGCAAGCCGACGGCGCAGCCAATGGCATCAGTTGGACAACCTTGCAGCCGAGACTCGGTTTCGTGGTACCGCTTCGGCCATCGGGGCTCGTTTTGCAGGGCAGTTGGTCTCGCTACGGTCACCTCTTGCAGGGTCGCTATCTCGACTATGGAAATCCTGCCGCTCTGGGTGGCGAAGTATTTCGCTGGCAGGACACGAACGCCGATGGCATTGCGCAAGCACAAGAGTTAGGCCCTTTGTTACGCGTCTTCGGCGGACCGTACTCGGCCATCGATCCTCACCTGGAACGTCCGTACACTGACGAGATCAGCTTCGGACTGCAGGAGAAGATAGACACTCGTCTGACTGCATACGTGCGATTTTTCCGCCGCGACGATCATCGCCGGATAGGACTGGAGAATACCGGTGTTCCCTTTTCTGATTACACGCCAGTCCAATACCCAGATCCCGGCTACGACGGCCTCTATGGGACCGCGGATGACCAAATCCTTACGCTGTACAATGAGAAGCCATCGGCACTGGGACACGATTTTCTTGTGCTCACCAATCCGGATCTGCGCGACAGCTACAAAGGTCTGCAGGCCTTCGCGGATGTGCGCTGGTGGAAATCGTTTGGCTTCTCCGGCTCCTTGACTACGGGTAAGATACAAGCTCGCACAAGTCCGGGTAATTCTCCTTTTGAGAACGACACTGGATTTGTCGGGTCACTCGGCGTCAATCCCAACACTCTTCTCATGTCCTTAGGGCGGACGTACTTCGATCGCGCGTGGGTGAGCAAGGCTAGCGCATACTACACCGCTCCCTGCGGTTTTTATCTGGCGGCTATCGCTACTTACCTGGACGGTACGCCTTACGGGCGGCTGCTGTTCGTCAACGGCTTTAATCAAGGTCCTTTCTATGTCCGGGCAACGCCTACAGGAAATCCCGGCGGCTTCCGAACGCAACACAACGCCACCATAGACGTGCGCCTGAACCGCGATTTTCGGGTGCAGCGCGGAACCATCTCCGCCTATCTCGATGTATTCAATCTCATGAACTGGAACAGCAACACGCAGGAATCCGCTCTCACCGGGCCTGCGTTTCCGTTGCGCGTGCCACTCGCGGTGGAAGCTCCGCGCACGGCTCGCCTTGGTGTGGCCTGGAATTTCTAGAACCTGAAATTGGGATGAAGGCGTGATCACCAGCCTCAAAACGAACGTAGGTGAGCCATTCGAGGCAAGGCGTGCGCACATTTCGCTCAGCCACTCGCTGAAAGTGGCGATCGCGTCGGTCTCGATTCTTCGGAAGCCACTACGCCGGTGGCCTCGAAGCCTTGGGTCCACGATGCAACTTCACCAACATTGGTCACACGGCAAGTCCTTTCGTCGGAGTAAGTGCGGGATGCTGTTCAGTCCCAACCATGTTCCTCCAGGGGACACGGCGCGGTTTAATTTCATCGCGGCTATCGATGCTGGAACTCACATCTTTGTTCGTCCGCCGCGCTCCTTCGATGTTGGTATGCGGGTAGAACATGTCTCCAATGCGTATTTGGGCCGCTTGAATCCTGGAGTCCCTTTATCGCGACAACTTACGCTGGGATATAGCTGTTGTAGTCCACTCCGTAGACATTCAGTTCGCAAGATCCAAAGCTCATCGAAGTTGGCTTCCCTGGCGTCTCCTTCCGTTGACAACGCAGAACTCGCTCGAACGAACAGGATCTTCCAGTGAACGGGCTGTGAGAACCAGATGGTCTATATGGGACATCATGCTCACTCCTTTTAGAACTGCAGGGTTGGCACGGTCGCGGTGCTCACAAGCTGTGAAGGTTTATTAGCGCAAAGACATTTCCGGCGAATAGCCGGAAAAAGTAACTCTTTCGGTCGCATGCGCCAGGACATCGTCCTTTGGCAATCGGCTGAAACACTGGCGATAATCCTTCGTGAACTGCGATGGGCTCTGATAACCAACGCGATAGCTGGCCTCACCGATACCGAGCGAATCCACCAGCAGCAACTTCCGCGCTTCGTGAAGGCGTATTCGGCGCTGGTATTGAATCGGCGTCATTCCTGTCATCGCCTTGAAATGCTGATGAAACGAAGATGGACTCATCCCAACCCGACGAGCAAGATCGTCCACCATAAACCCCTTCGTGAACTGCTTCTGCAGCCAGGTGAGCGCTCGCGCGATGCGATTGGATGGGCTGTCCTGCCTGGAGATTTCCAGCAGCCGCGAACCGGACGGTCCCGCAAGCAACCGATACAGAATCTCCTGCCGGATCAGCGGCGTCAGCGCGGCTGCGTGTTGTGGCGTGTCCAGTAATCGCAAAAGACGAATCACCGCTCCCCATAAATCCGGGTCCGCATGAAAAACGTCGACGGCGGACTGAGGGCTCGAAGTCGGCAGCTTATCGCATCGACCGATCACCTGTTTCAACTCTTCGAAGTCAATCTCCACGGCAAGCGCCAAAAGCGGGCTCCTTCCGGTTGCGCTTAGGATTTTGGAGGTCGACGGCATATCGATTGACGAGAGCAGAAACTGTCCTGCGCCGTACTCGAGGTGCGTGGTGCCGAAATCTAGGGTCTTTACCCCTTGAATCACCAGGGCCATGCAGCGCATCGATTGCACCGTCACCAGTGGCCGGCTCACCCAACCGAAACTCATGAGGTGCAGGCCAGGAAGAGCGTTCCTTGTAAGTCGATCCTCCTGGGCGTGCCGCAGAAGGATCGACAGCGCTTCTTTTCGAAGTGAGGAGATAGCCGCCATCTCCTCCATCGTATCGAGTTCACTCCGCATTGCAATCGGTTTCAAGATTCTTGAAAGCCTCAAGCTGCTCCAGCCGCGCATCGAGCGCGGCCTTAATGTACCCGTAGACATCCGCTCCCAACGCCAGCCGGGGCGGCGCAGCCTCCGCTTCAAACGTATCTACGATTGCCTTCGCCATCTTTACCGGGTCGCCCGGCGCCACGTAGCCTCTCTTCGCCATCTGCCGGAGCATACCCACAGGTCCATCCTGATAAGCCTCAAGCTCCGGGCTAAGAATGCCCGCGCCACCGAAGTCAGTACGGATAGCTCCAGGCTCTGCCAACGTCGTCCCGATGCCGAATCCGGCCACTTCCTGCGATAGGCTCTCGAAGAAGCCTTCGATGCCCCACTTGGTCGCACAGTAGAGCGACAGTCCTGGGAAGGAGGATTGTCCTGCACCGCTGGAGATCTGGATGATGCGGCCTCCACCAAGAGGACGCATGTGCGCCACGGCCGCGCGCGCAAGTTGAATCGAGCCGAGAAGGTTCGTGTCGACGATATGCCGCATCGCGTCGAGTTCTAGCTCTTCCGCCGCACCCAGCAGGCTGTAGCCCGCGTTGCTGACCACTGCGTGGATCCGACCGAGTACCTTCACGGCTGCGTCGAACACCTTCGGGATGTTGGCTAAATCCGACACATCCAACTCTGCCACCCAAAGTTGGCTGGGGAACCGCTGCTCAAGCTCCGCCGCATCGGTACGTCTGCGAACCGTGCCGGCCACCCTGCCGCCCCGGTCGAGGATGGCTTCGGCAATGCTGCGGCCAAGGCCGCGGTTGATTCCCGTAACAAACCAGGTTGAGGAGTTGACGGGCACGAAAGAAATAGCTTGCGAATGTATAGCACTCATGGAATCAATCTAGCGGCGGGAATGATTTAGGCGTGACCCAAATCGTACAGGAGATTAGCGAAATCCTACGAAAACAACCATCAGTCCCTATAAGTCAGCCGGTGTTTTACGAGTGCTTTCCTTTCATCTGGCCTGGCGCGGGTCGGTTGACTATTGATCATACTGTGGAGTAAGTTCCACAGTATGAAAGTCATCCAGGTAGTGATGGATTCGGAGTTGCTTGAAGCGACAAATGGAGCGGCCAAACGGGCGCGAGTAAACCGTTCCTCTTTGATTCGAGAGGCCCTTCGCGAGCATTTAAAACACCTTCGTGTGCGCGAGGTCGAGGCTCGCGATCGGCGGGGTTACCGCAGCCGTCCGGACGCGGCGGTCGACGCTGCGGCGTGGGAACGGGTGGCATCGTGGCCGGAGTGATCGGACGCGGCGAAGTCCGCTTGTACCGGTTTCCCCGCCCCGACAAGCAAAGGCCTGTCGTCGTGCTCACGAGGGACAGCGCCATCGGCTATTTATCCGCCGTCACTGTAGCGCCCATCACTTCCACAATCCGCGGCGTGCCATCCGAAGTCCTCCTGACTGAGCGGGACGGAATGAAGGATACTTGCGCCATCGATCTTCACAACGTCGTCACGGTGTCCAAGGCTCATCTAGGGCGCCGGGTAGCGATTCTGAGCTCAGAGCGTCTGAGGGAGATCTGCGGGGCGCTGGGCTTCGCCCTCGGCTGTGCGTAAGCAGATAAGCCTGGATTCAGAAGCCTAGCTGGGAAGATCGTTTACTTCGTTCTCAGCTTCTGTTTGGCGACCAGGCGCTGTGTAAACCTGGAACGTCGCTTCGCCAGCGCCGATCATCTGCAACGTCTCGGCTAATCTAAATGCGATCCTTGCCACCACGGGGTCGGACATCACGGAACGTTCGCGGACTTAAAATATTGCACTGCAATGCATGTACGTTGAGGATTTCAATTACAGATCTCCGAAAGTTCGGTCAAAGGTACATTACAGCAGCTCTTCCGAAAGACGGGAGCTCGGACGCGCGGTCAGCTTGTCCGGATCGCACTCGAAAGCTACAAACACCAGCTCTAAGCAGAGGGCTGCACATGGGCGATGACGGGCCATCCTATGCTATAACATCTGGGCTAACCAAAGCGGGTTGATTCTTCGCATCGTCGCCGAAGCCGGCGATCAAGGCTCTGTAGAAAAACTGCCGCGACAGGAGCCAAGCGAATCAGGGAGCAATTTTCTCTGGTCCGGTTTGTCCAGGCATTTCCGCGAAACCGCGCCGAAAGCGATAAAGAAGCAAAGCCGTCTGCTCGGTTTCCAAAAAGGAAATCTCCTTGCTTAGCTCTCCTGTCCCAGCCGGCAATCAAAGCACAATAAACACGACGACGGTTACTTCTTCTTCTATCGGCAGGTTCATATTCCCGCTGTTAGCCACGCTCGCGTTGATGTATGCGCTGCTAGCCGGCCTTAGGACGGTTTCTGATCCGGACCTTTTCTGGCAATTGACGAGCGGGCGCTGGGTGGTGCAGCATCATCACGTTTTTTCGACCGACGTTTTCTCCTACACCGCGCACGGACAACCTTGGATCTATCCTGTCGGTTCGGGAATGCTGTTCTACGCTGCTTACTTGATCGGGGGTTATGCCCTGATTTCGTGGATGGGGGCCGCAGCGTGTGTCGGCACAGTTGCCTTGCTGCTCCGCCGAGGTTCTGCCGTGAGCGCAGGAATCGCTCTCGTCGCAGTACCTACCATAGCCGTGCGTAGCGCTCCGCGGGCCGAGATGTTCACCCTGGTTCTGTTCGCGGCCTATCTCTCAATCCTTTGGCAGAATCATCAGTCAGGACGCGCGCCGCTCTGGCTGTTGCCGCTACTGATGATCGCGTGGGTCAACCTGCACCTCGGATTTGTGGCGGGCCTATCGATTATCTTTGCGTTTGTCGGGGTCGATTTGTTGGAAACGTTCTTCCCGGGCGAGCGCCGCCGTGAGGCTGTTCGGAGACTCCAACGTTCAGCGCTGTGGTTTGGGGCTACGGCCTTGGCTACCATGGTAAATCCTTGGGGATGGGGAATCTATTCGGCACTCGTTCGCCAAAGTCGCGCCATGGCCTTGCACTCGGCGTGGATCACTGAGTGGGGCAGCGTGCCCTTAAACTGGTCCGCAGTCGCAGCGGTTTTCTCCCTAAGGAGTCCCAAAGGGACGTTTTATCTCCTGCTGGCGATTGCTGCAATCGCTGTACTTGTCGCACTGTTTGAACGTCAACTGGGACTAGCCATCCTGCTGCTCAGCGCTATTTACGCGGGCGTGCAGCACGTCCGAATGGATGCGCTAACCGGGTGCGTAGTCGTGGTCGTGGGCGGGTCACTCCTGTTCTTGGCGGTGCAAGACATCCGCACCAGAATCCCCAACGAGCGAATAGGTACGAGCGCAGCCGCCGCGGTAGTTACCTTGCTTGCATTGCTCGCTTCCGTGCGCTCCGTCGATCTTGTAACGAATCGTCGTAATCATGGTATGTCGCAATTCGGCGCAGGATTGAGCTGGTGGTTTCCAGAGCGTGCGGCCCAATTTGTCGATCGCGAGAAGCTCCCTAAGGAAATCTTCAACACCTATGACGAGGGCGGATACATCGCTTGGAGACTTGGCCCCAACTATCGCGACTACATCGATGGACGGGCTCTCCCGTTCGGTCCTGAGGGATTCCAGCATCAAGCTGAGCTGATGAGCACTTCGCCTGACTCCGAACTATGGCAACGGGAAGCCGACCGCTACAGCATCAACACTATCATTCTGCCGCTCGCTCGTTTTCAAACCTGGGGGCCTGCGCTCAGAACCTTCTGCAGGAGCACGGATTGGCGACCGGTCTACCTGGACGAGGTTTCTGTAGTGTTTGTGCGTCGAAAACCGGAAACGGCAGATCTGATCAATCGCTTACAACTGGATTGTTGGACGGCGCCTCTGCCGGCGGGGCCACTGCTCCAGTCATCCGAGGGATCCTTCAATCAATGGGCCAATGCAGCAACTGTTCTGGCTGATCTTGGCCGCAAACTTGAGGCGCTCAGTGCAACATACAATGCCTTCCTGATTTTTCCTGATGACTCGTTCATGCGCTGGCTTCGGGGAAACATTTTCTATGCTATGGGGGTTCGCTCTGTCGCCGAACGCGAATACCTCGCGGGCCTTTCAGTTGACCCTGACTCGGCTGCCCTCTGGTTCTCGCTCGCTACCGTGTATAAGGACGAGGGTGACATTCCCAAGACGATTCACGCCCAGCGACGAGGGATCGAGCTCTCATCCACGCCACAGCCACTCGAGTTGGTTAGGCTGGCGGGACTCTATCTTGATATACAGCAGCCCAAGGTAGCCTTGGATACATTTGATAAAGCCGTGCGCAGTGCTCCCGCCGATATCCTGGGGGCCAGCGGAGAGCATAGCTTTAGATACCACGTCGCACTGGGACGCGCCGCTGCATGGCGTTCCCTCGGTGACACTAAACGTGCCTCTTATTTTGAGGAGGAAGCGATCCGAGACTTGGTTCCCCAAAAGTAGCTTTAGGTTAAACCCGCCGGACATTTTCCCGTCCGCCCTGCTTCGCAACAAGTCATGGATTTTCTAGCTGAAAGAAGCGGTATCCGCAACCAAGGTTGATCTATAATGCGCACGAGTCAATCATGGCTGGTCAGGAAAATGTTGGACCAATGTCCCAGCGGCCTTCCCTAGGTGATGTCGGCGAGGAGTCAATCAGATCGCAAGCGGCAGTCACCACCAACCAGACCGGGCTCTGTGCGTTCCGGTGGGGATGGACTGCACTCATGGTTTTGGCGACTTCCCTTCCCTACCTAGTGAATTTCGCTTCGACTCCTGCAGGATACCGCTACACCTGGATCCTACCTCCTTATCCGGAAGATTCTTTGTCTTACATGGCTTGGTCGCAGCAGGCTGCGCGCGGAGCGCTCCTGTTCAAGATAAAGTTCACAGCCTTGCCGCAGTCAGCATTTTTGTTTCATCCCTTGTTCCTGATATGCGGATGGATTAGCAGGTTGTGCAACCTCGATATAGGTATTGTTCATCTGGTAGTGAAAGAAGTAGGGGTAATATTATTTTTCGTCCTCTTCTATAGGTATGCCGACTTTCTCCGTCTTAATTATCTTCAATCTGTGATTGCTTCCATCCTGGTTGGTGTTTCATCGGGACTCGGCGGGCTCATCGGCCTCAGTCTAGGGAACGAAGTAGTAAACAAATTGTCAATTATTCCCGCCGATCTTTGGATGCCGGAGGTGAATACCTACTGGTCGCTGCTATGGAATACGTTATTTCCATACTCGCTTTGCCTCATGTTGCTCACGATATACTATCTGGATCGCGGGACCCGATATGGACATAAAGTCGATTTATGGGTGGGCGGCCTTGCCACCGGCGTTCTAGCCTTGATCCATCCCTATTCCCAGCCGCTACTGATTGCTTTTGCAGTAGTCATCGTCCTGGCGCGCAGAACAACTGACTGGTTCCCATATCTGGTCCGCTATTTTGTGCCTGTGCTACCGTTCTTGGTTTATGTAATCTTGGTGTCGGAATTTCAGCCTGTTGTTCTGCAACACAGCTCTCAAGGCAACATGAGTAGCCCTAACGTCTTGGCTTACCTTTTTGGCTTCGGGCTTCCACTCCTGTTGTGGCTGGGTGGGTTTGGAGTCAGCAGGGGCCGATGGATGAAGCAATACTGGCAGGTAGTCCTATGGTTTTTAATGTCAGTGGTTTTCGCTTACTTTCCCTTCTGGTTTCAGCGCAAGCTAATTTTTGGTGCGCATATTCCTTTGTGTATCCTGGCTGCGGTTTCCTTCGACCGCATGCTCGCAAAGCGACCAACGGGTTGGAGTCGTGGGTTATGCCTGGCAGTGGCTACGGCTGCCCTCTTTCCGCTGCTGGTTGCGACCCCAATCTATTTGCTGATTAATGAAACCAAGGAAGTAAGAGACAACGACGACGCTAGCGCTTATTACATAAGCAACGATACGATGAGCGGCCTCAGGTTCTTGAAACAGCGAAGTAAACCGGACGACATTGTATATGCCTCGCTGCAGACAAGTCGTTTCATTCCGGCATTTTCTGGAAATACGGTGTTATGGAGTCATTGGGCGATGTCGGTCGACTTTGACGACCGTGTTGTATGGTTTCAAAACCTATTCCAGAGATATCAGGACTTTAGCGACGACAAGAGGTCGAGCGATTTTTGGGGAACCGGTATCGAATACATTTTTGTGGATGACAGCCCCAGACAATCTATTCGTGAAGAGCGGTGGAAATGGGACACCATTCTGAAAAACGCAGACGAGGTCTTTCGGAATGGGTCCGTGGTGATTTACAAACATCGGGCGGGTTAAAAGCACCTCGTCTACGCCGGACACGAGTTTTTGCGTCTCCTATATGTTTATGTTCTGCAACTCGAGCCGGCGTCTTCATCCACGGTAAGACCGTCGCCTTTGGTTCCAGCTTTACCCAACTGATCCTGGATATTTCCAGCTACTTCGCGCCCTAGAGAATTCGATCGGCGTGATTTCCCTTCACGCCGATGGTGCGGCACTAGAAGCGCAGGCTGAAGTGCGTTCTACTCCGGGCTCTTCGATTCGAAAAGTGGCCTTATGCAAAACCGCTTGACAGTTAGCGCACAAGGGCTGGAAGTCAAGGAAATCTCCTCTGCTTCCGGTCGTGGGAGAAGTGTTTCTCTGGACATTCCTCTTTATAGAACAGGGCATAACGCTCATTGACCTTTCGACGAGTGTATGGGGACGTTACGACACGTTGCAGGGAAACACTCGAGAGTCGCGGTTAGGGCGTGATCTCCCATACGACGCCATAGCCGTATTCTCCGCCGCCCGCTGCGGTGCCGTAGAGATTTCCATTGGCATCGAATAGCACACCGCCATAGGGGCAACGTCCGTCGCGGCCTCCGGTAAAGTCGTAGAGGTCGGTAAAGGTCCAGCCGTTTTCGGAAGGACTTAACTTGAAGACCGAGCCATTGTCGTATGCTCCGTCATCGTAGGCGACCCCGTACAGGTTTCCGGCGGCATCCATTACCAGGCTCCCATAGGGTCCCCCGTCGATCGGCCCGGAAAGATTAAATAGCGTTGTCTCCGAGCCCGACGTCGTCAGCTCGAAAGCTGTGCCGCCGGTGTTCAAGCCACCGGAGGTAGTCGTGCCGTAGAGGTTGCCTGACTGGTCGAGAATCAAACCACCGTAGGGCCAGTATCCGGCGTTCTGGCCCTGGAAAGAGTAGAGGACGCTCTCCATCCAGCCCGATCCTGTGGATGATAAGCGAAATACTGTGCCGTTCGAGCCGAGACCGCCCGTTTCCGTTGTGCCGTAGAGATTGCCAGCTTGGTCGAAGATCACACCTGGATATGGATTCGCGCCATCGCTTCCTTCGCCCGCGAAGCTGTATAGAATTTTTTCCGTCCAGCCGCCGGCGACGGCCGACAACTCGAAAACAGTGCCGCAACCATTGCCGCTGCAGCCCACGCCGCCGCCGTTTTCCGTGGTGCCGTATAGGTTGCCACTCTGGTCGAAAACAATGTCACCAAAAAGAGGGTTAGCTCCATCGCTGCCCCCATTGAAGCGATAGAGCACGGTTTCCACCCAGTCGCATAACACCGCCCGGCAGACAGTGGGTGATGGTCTGAGGTTGAAAACCGTTCCGCAGCCATAGCCGCCACTGCAACCAGGAACTCCTCCTGCGTAGGTGGTTCCGTAAAGCGTGCCGTTTCGTCCGGCAATGACTCTGGCGACCGGGCCTTCGCCGTCGGGGCCGCCGGCAAAGCTGTAGAGCGGGTGAAACACCCGTCCAGACCCTTCGCGCGAGAGTTCGAAGACCGCACCATAGCCAATTCCACCTGCACTCGTCGTCCCATACAGATTGCCTCGCTCATCCATGCTTAAGCCTGCATAGGGACTGCTCCCGTCCAATCCGCCAGTAAAGTTATGAAGTACGGTGAAGGTCTGAGCCTGCGCCACCCGCGCTCCAAACATTAGCGCACCAACCAGCGTCAGGGCGACGACCAGCCTTCGCAGGCTGCTATCCGAGGTTAATGCGTAATGTTGTGATGGGTTCGTCATGATGGTCCCGTTTACAGAAGACGAAGGCTAACGCCTGCCGTCTTGACGTTGGAACTTTACACCCGAATCGTGGCGTATCTCCAGGAAACGAATCCCTGCTGTAATCAGGCGTGGCTGAAAAAGTCCGGTTTCCCTAGAATCAACCTAAAATCGGTCACCAGAAGAGATCATCGTTTGTACGCATCCTAGTGAGCCGCAGCCCACGGACGCCACGCGATCAGTTCTTGGCGATTGCTGTCCGACGGAATCGCACGGACCGCGAAACGTGGGACCGATTGGAGTCGCGCGAGTTGGTCGCCGACATCCGCGGGTGGCGTGATCCGCTGGCTTTGGGCCTTGCAGGCGCCGTCCCGGCTCAAAGCTGCGTTGACTCTGCGTGGCGATGCCACAAGTCGACCCTTGGATTCAGCGCCAAACGTTGTCTCACGAAAGATTTCTCCGCAAGCGCCGCTAAATTCAGCAGCCGAACCTTTACAACTTTTGCTCTGGTTCCGAGTTTGAATGAGTAGGTGTTTTCAGACGGATAGTAATCGTTCGGAGACAGAGGAAAGAATATGCGGTATCTAAAGTATTTGGCATTGCTGGCAGTGTTGATAATTCCACTGGCCTACTCACAGGCCCAGATTGGAGTGTC
Source organism: uncultured Acidobacteriaceae bacterium (assembly GCA_963833305.1). Taxonomy (GTDB): domain Bacteria; phylum Acidobacteriota; class Terriglobia; order Terriglobales; family Acidobacteriaceae; genus Bog-257. Next base: position 45,105 of record CAWHXN010000014.1, read on the forward strand.
GATAGGTGTGGGGCCGGGATACTACGGGCCGCCAGTATGCACCTACGGCTACTACGCGTATCCACCTTATGCGTGTGCGCCGTATGGCTATTACGGACCTAGCTGGTTTGTCGGCGGAGTGTTCATCGGCGCCGGGCCGTGGTATGGCTACCGCGGCGGCTGGGGCGGACGCTACTACGGCAGTGGCTATTACGGCCGTGGAGGTTATTACGGCCGCGGTGGCTATTATGGCCGCGGCGGGTATGGCGCAGGCTACGGCCGTACAGGCTATGGTGCGGGCTATGGCCGCGGAGGTTATGGTGGTAGTGGCGCCTATGGACGCGCATCCTACGGTGGACGCGGTTATGCCGGGGGCGGCTATCGCGCCAGCGGCGGTGGCGGTGGACATGGCGGCGGCCATCGCTAACGCGCTGGCAAGTTTACCAACTGCGAAAGCCCACGATTCAGGTCGTGGGCTTTACCGCGTGAGCTTCATCAGAATCTCTTTCAGTTCTCATCGGACCACACGCTGACAGTGTTCGACTCCCGCCGTTGTGAGAGCTTTTTATTCAGCCCGGCGATATTGTCTAATCCGATAGGTCTTCATTTGTTCGCCTTCTCTGCGAGTGCGTTGAGCATAAAGCCTTGGTCAATCCGCAGAGCAGCGGATTCGGCCTCTGGCAACAGAGGGCATTGTCGCCTTGTGATAGTTTGCTGAACTGGCGTCACTTTGGCTTCGCGTCTCCCGACGAAGCAATCTCACCGGCAACTTGGCAATCAGGTGGCTGCGACCTTGTTCCCTGATCCGCTAGGGCTTTGGAGAGCGCTTGTCGCGAAGTGAACCCCGACTATGTCGTCTCCCGTCAGGAGAAAAGAGACTCGGGAATGCTGTCGTGTTAACTAGGTCAGGGCTGAAAACAATAGACTTATTGGGTTCGTTTTGCAAAAATCGTCATTTCGTGAACGCGCATGGATTTCGCCGATCTCCGATATGACCATTATTTTTGACCATGATATGACTATATGGTCAAGTCGAGCCCTATGGAAGAAATTGCCATTTCCGAATTTAAGGCCAAGCGCCCCGCCCTGCTCGAACGAGTACGGCGAACCAAGAAACCGCTTCGCATCACCCGCTTCGGTAAACCCGTTGCCGAGGTCGTGCCGCCTTCGCCAGATACCGAACCAGGCCAGTGGATCGGCTCCATGAAAGACGCCATGCAGATCCTGGGCGACATTGTGAGTCCGGTGATTGATGAAGACGACATCAAGGCACTGCACGAGTGAAACTTCTTCTGGACACCCACGTGTGGCTTTGGGCCTTGCAGGCGCCGTCCCGGCTCAATCCTCGCGTCCGAGCAGAGTTGAAAAACCCAGCCAACGAGTTATGACTCTCGCCTGTCTCCACCTGGGAGGCTCTGCCGCTCGCCGACAGGGGCCGAATTCGGCTTCCCGACAATCTGGCGGAGTGGTTGGCCCAAGCTACGGCTCCGCTGCGGGAGACGGCTTTCACCCACGAGATTGTCCTGGCCGCGCAGCAACTACCGTTGCCGCACCGCGATCCTGCTGACCGCTTCCTGGCAGCCACCGCTCTAGTCATGGATCTGACGCTGGTCACCAGCGACGATCTGTTGCTAGGTCTGGGAACCATCAGGACCATGAAAAACTGAAAGATCTCCTCGCCGAATCGCGATCGCCATTAAGCTGTTCGGTCTTGCACCCATGGCTTGCCCACAGAAGGCTATCCCGCTGTAACTTGCAAAGCCTAGGACGCTAGCGCCGACCAGCGCCTTTATGGCAAAGCCGTCACTCCTGGCTTAGGTTTCTAAGCGGCTGCGCTTCGGCCAGGCCTTTGTACATTGTGAATCGAAAGCGGCATTTCGTGCAGAACACTATTTCAGGGAAGTGTCAGTCCGGTCAATGTTCGTCGAAACCTATCGATCCTTTAGGGCGGATCGGTCGCGGAAGAAAGCTGCCATTGTTCACGCCAACCTCTTTATCCATGAGTGCGTTCAGTAATGCGTTCATTCTCAGCAGAGTTTCCTTGACGCGAGCTGTCGTTCGCAAAGCACAATCACAGCTACTGGTGATTGGCATCACAGCCGAGCGTAAACCGCGAATGTTACTTTCCTGCCACCCTTAAAAGAGGTGAACGCTCGTTCGAAAGCGCTGCGGTCGTTCTTCGGATGCGGCAGGGGGGGCCGTTCACCTACGTTCTGCTTCATGATAGAAAGCGGTGACCCCATGACTGTTTGGCTTTACGTCTGCCGGGTGTCCGCAACGGTCTCAACATCTTTAACAGTCACAAGTCACTGTACCTTGGGAGGAATGGCATGAAACAGATCTTGTCTTGGTTATTGCTCTTCGCTTTTGCAGTCTCACTCAATTGTTTCGCAGATCCAACGGACAGCGCGGCTCTCTTCAAGTCCAAGTGCGCTATGTGTCACGGGCCGGACGGCGCGGGAAGCACAATGGGACAGAAGCTCGGTGTCAAGAGCTACAAATCGCCCGACATTCAGAAGCAGTCGGATGCCGACCTGAAGAATGCCATCACAAACGGCAAAAACAAGATGCCGGCATATAAAAGTCTGACGCCCGAACAAGTGGACGGACTGGTGAAGTACGTACGTGAGCTCGGGAAATAGCAGGGAGGCTCTCGATGTCCTCGGAACCCGGTGCAGGCGCGGCGGCCCAGTCCGCATCAGCAGGTTTGCCGCGCCGCCGTTTTATTAACATCCTGCTGGGAACGGGCCTTCTGGCTTCCGCTGCCTCGTTCCTTTATCCCGTTTTCCGCTACCTAGTTCCGCCCAAACTGCCCGACCTGGGAGCCGACGCCGTGCTGGCGGCCCGCGTCTCGGAGCTTAAGCCAAACACGGCCAAGACGTTTCGTTTTGGCACGCGCCCCGGGCTGCTAGTTGAGACAGCCTCGGGTGAGTACCGTGCCATGTCGGCGACCTGCACGCACCTGGGCTGCACGGTCCAGTATCGTCCCGATCTGCACGAGATTTGGTGCCCCTGCCACAACGGCATGTACGACCTGAACGGCCGCAACATTTCGGGACCGCCGCCGCGTCCGCTGGAGGCCTTCGAGGTTCAGGTTCGTGGCGACGACATCTTCGTGCGGCGAAAGCAGGAGTCCTAATGGCGAGCCCAGTTAACAAGGTTCGCGAATGGTTCGCCGAACGGTTTCCGCTGGACGACATCAAGGCGGTGGCGGAAAAGAAGAAAGTACCGCTACACCGCTATTCCTACTGGTATTTTCTGGGCGGCATGACGTTGTTTCTCTTCGGAGTGCAGGTGCTTACCGGGGCCCTGCTGCTGTTGTATTACCGTCCGGGAGCTGACGAGGCTTTCGAGAGCGTGCAGTTCATCATGACCCAGGTACAGTTCGGATGGCTGATCCGGTCGGTACACTCGTGGTCGGCAAATCTGTTGATCTTCCTCGCTTTCGCCCACCTCTTTAGCGTCCTATTCCTGAAATCGTACCGAAAGCCGCGGGAGTTGACGTGGGTAAGCGGCATACTGCTGCTGTTCCTGATGCTGGGGTTTGGATTCACCGGATACTTGTTGCCATGGAATAAGCTTTCGTATTTCGCAACCATGGTGGGCACCGACATTCCGGCGCAGGTCCCGATCATCGGCCGTCCCATCATGCTGTTCCTGCGCGGAGGCGAAAACATCACCGGAAGCACCCTGACACGGCTCTACGGGTTTCACGTCGCCATATTGCCGGCACTGGCAACCTTGCTGATCGGCGTGCATTTGGCACTGATTCAGTGGTTCGGTATGAGCGTGCCGCCTGGGGTTGAGAAGCGCTGGCAAGCATATCCTGCGGAGAAGAAGGAAATTCGCTTCTTTCCCAACTTCGTGCTGCGCGAATTCATGGCGTGGTACGTGGCGTTGGGGCTTCTCGGCGCCCTGGCGGCGCTTTTCCCGTGGAGCCTCGGCGTGAAGGCCGACCCGTTTGGCTCAGCTCCGGCGGGCATCAAGCCGGAGTGGTATTTCCTGTCCATGTTCCAGACGCTAAAGCTGGTCCCCGCGAAGATCCTCGGCATGGACGGCGAAATGTTGGGCATCCTGGCGTTTGGAGTGATCGGTGCATTGGCCCTAGTGCTGCCCTTTCTCGACCGTGACAAACCGTTCAACACGCGGCCTTGGATCACCGGTTTGGCGTGTGTCTTTCTCGGTTACATGGCGGTCATGACCGTCTACGGCTGGGTGGCAAAGTGAGGCTGCGTGGTTAAGGTTCGCGATTTTGTTGCAAGCGCGCGCGGGGTTGCAGTCGTTGTGGCTGCGTGGCTGATTTGCGGCGGCCTGATAGCTTTCGCACAGACAAAGAACTCCTGCCTCGATTGCCACTCCAATCTACCGGAGCCGCTGGGTGTCAGCGTGGAGACTTACAGCCAGAACATCCATGCGCAGAAGGGGCTCACATGCGCGGCGTGCCATGGTGGCGACGCCAACAGCGACGATCCTGAAAAGGCGATGAGCCGGGCGGCGGGATGGAAGGGCAAGATCGAGCGTAAGCAGGTTCCCGAACTTTGCGCCTCCTGCCACTCCGATGCCGAGCGGATGAAGAAGTACAACCCCAGCCTGCGCGTGGATCAGTTCCAGCAGTACAAGACCAGCGTGCACGGAATGAAATGGGCCAAGGGCGACACCAGGGTCGCGGTATGCACCGATTGCCACGGCGTGCATGACCTGCGCGCCCCTTCCGATCCGCGCTCGAAAGTGCATCCCACCAACATCGCCACCACTTGCGCCCGTTGTCATGCCGACGCCGAGTACATGAAGCCGTACGGCATCAAGACAGATCAGTACGCAAATTACAAGCAGAGCGTTCACTATGATGCCATGGTGGTGCGCGGCGACCTGAGCGCTCCCACCTGTACGACGTGCCATGGCAATCACGGTGCGACTCCGCCAGGCGTGGCCAGCGTAACCAACGTCTGCGCCAACTGCCACGTCTTCCAGGCACAGTTGTTCGAGACCAGTCCGCATAAAGACGCCTTCGCGGCTGCGGGACTTCCGGGTTGCGTAACCTGTCACAGCAACCACCGAATCGAGCATCCTACCGACGAGATGATCGGGATGGGCCCGAAAGCCGTGTGCATAAAGTGTCATACCGAGGGGGATGCCGTCTCTCTGCAGGCGGAAGCTATGCACGCTCAACTGACTAAACTGGCGTCGGCGATTGCCGCCTCGGAGGCCTTACTCGGGCGGGCCGAACGGCAAGGTATGGAGGTCAGCCAGCCGATGCTACAAGAAGACCAGGCACACGACGCGCTGCTGAAGGCGCGCGTCGCGGTGCATACCTTCCGCGACGGCGAGTTGAAACGTGACACCGACGCTGGACTTGCAGTAACGCGACAGACGTACGCCGCCGGAGAGACGGCACTGCAGGAATGGAAGTTCCGCCGTGTCGGGCTCGGGCTATCGCTGGTGATGATCGCCCTCACGCTGGTGGGGCTGGGGCTCTACATTCGGAACTTGGAACAGAAGTGAGGATCTCCGTCCTGCGATCCGTCGTTTGTCGTCGCTGAGCGCACTGGCTAACAATTTCACGCGCCCAGAGCAGGAAGGAGTCCCGTCTATGGGAATACTGAGTGGACGCAAACAGCTTCTCTTTTGGATTCCTGCAGCATTGGTGCTGTAGCTCTAGTGTTTGCGGTGTACATGCAGATCCGGCGACGGCCTACCACACGCCGCGCCTTCTATATCGTCGGAGCGCCTGAGAAGGGCGCAAAGCTGTTTTATGGTAACAAGCAGTGCGGAATCCGTCATTCTGTCAATGGATCGGGCGGCGCGCTGTCCCTGACCTCTCCGGCGAATATCCCGGCACCCCCTCAATGGGCTGGATTGTGACCGTGCTCTGGAACCACGGACCCGGCATGTGGCGGCGATCGTCACCTTCCAGACCGCCTTTTCGACGCGCCTTCAGCCGCAGCCGGGGATGAAAGTGCTGTACGCACACACGAACATCGAGTCGGATCGCGATCAGGTGAAGAAGCTCGAGATCGGTTACAGTGACGACGTGAGCGTCTTCCTCAACGGGCAGATTCTCTACCGCGGACGCAGTGCGCAGAGCTTCTGCGATCCCGGCTTTCTGGGCATCATGAATCCGAGAACGACGCTATAGTCCCTCTCCTCCCCCATCAGCGACTCGCTGGTCGGTTGACTGTTGATCAGACTGTGGAGTATTTTCCACAGTATGGAAACCATCCAGGTAGTGATAGATTCGGAGTTGCTTGAAGCGACGAATGGAGCGGCCAAACGGGCGCGAGTAAACCGTTCCTCTTTGATTCGAGAGGCCCTTCGCGAGCACTTAAAACACCTTCGTGCGCGCGAGATCGAGGCTCGCGATCGGCGGGGTTACCGCAGCCGTCCGGACGTGGCGGTCGACGCTGGGGCGTGGGAACGGGTGGCATCGTGGCCGGAGTGATCGGACGCGGCGAAGTCCGCTTGTACCGGTTTCCCCGCCCCGACAAGCAAAGGCCTGTCGTCGTGCTCACGAGGGACAGCGCCATCGGCTATTTATCCGCCGTCACTGTAGCGCCCATCACTTCCACAATCCGCGGCGTGCCATCCGAAGTCCTCCTGACTGAGCGGGACGGAATGAAGGATACTTGCGCCATCAATCTTCACAACGTCGTCACGGTGTCCAAGGCTCATCTAGGGCGCCGGGTAGCGATTCTGAGCTCAGAGCGTCTGAGGGAGATCTGCGGGGCGCTGGGCTTCGCCCTCGGCTGTGCGTAAGCAGATAAGCCTGGATTCAGAAGCCTAGCTGGGAAGATCGTTTACTTCGTTCTCAGCTTCTGTTTGGCGACTAGGCGCTGCGTGAACTTGAAACGTCGCTTCGCCAGCGCCGATCATCCGCAACGTCTCGGCTAATCTAAATGCGATCCTTGCCACCACGGGGTTGGACATCACGGAAGGTTCGCGGACTTAAATATTGCACTGCAATGCATGTACGTTGAGGATTCCCTTTGAAGCAGGAACAATCCATTTTTCTGCGCAAATCCTTGAAAGAATCCACTCTCTTTGTTAAGGCTTCTTCGCTTCTTCTTTCTTGCCTTCGACGAACCTGCGCGAATCGCTTTCTGGGCAATCGCTCGCCGCTGACAATCATGCGCGCCTACAAACGCTTGGACCAATCGGAGATCGCCGTTTTTCAGACAACCACCATCGTCCCTTAGAGCCTCTAACAAAACCCCGGCGGCCTTGTCGCCCATCATCGCTGCGCACCAACCATCCATCCAGTGATGCAGTGATGCGGCCATCAGAAGTTTTCCAGCAGCCAGACATTGCTCTCCAAGGTCTGCTGGGTAAATGCCAGGTGACGACCGTCGGGTGACGGGCAAGGAGAATCGAGTCACTGATTTCTGCCTCGATCGAGAAGCACGCGGGTTTTCCCGTCCAACTCAATGCGCGCGATGAAATACCCTGATTTGACTGCCCGGCCGCGAACAAAGCATTGCCCTCCGCTGTCCAACTGAGAGGACCAGAGAGTCCACCCGTGCGGAAGCTGGCAGGTTGCGCTCCGTGCCATTCCGGAAATCAAGAATGCGGACCTGTTCGCGAAGCTGATCCGAACTCGCACGGCAATGCGTGACCCCTCGGGAGAAACGCTCCAGTCACATCCGTGGGCATTCCAACTTGGTTCTAGCGAGCTCTTTACCCCGGCCTTGGACTGGGTCTAACGCGTAGAAGATCAACTGACCCTGCTCCCAGTGGCTGAAGACACAGGAACTGCCAGGGCGAGCAGGACAGTCGAAGTCGGCGGCGTCATCCATCCGAGCTTCCAGAACCTGTTCAGGAGATCCACCCGACGCGGGGAATCGCATCAGCCGCTTTGTTGTCGGTGGCGAGTCTCCACCAGGTGCAGACGACCAGTAAAGAATCCAGCGACCGTCCGGACTCAGCTCGGCACCGTCCCTCATCATCCGGCCCCTTATCAGGGGTTCGGCGGTGTCCTGTTCCATCTGTTGCTTGAATATCTGACTTCTTCCGGTGCGATTGGACCGAAAAAGGATGGTCTTACTGTCGCGCATCCACCCGCTAGGAAAGTCCATCGCTCTCGCTCACGGTAAGACGCGTTGGAGAAGCCAAGCGTGTACCTCCGTCCTTGAGTTCGCCAACGTACACGTCGTCTCCGAATGATGCGTCTTCACCAGAGCAAGACGCTTCGCATCCGTGCTGACCTAGCCGAATAGGTGAACAGCCCGTCCCAATTCGTTATTTTCGTTGCCCTCCCGGAGGGTTTTCCGGTCCGCGGGTCGGTCATGATTTCCCAAAGATTCTGCCATGTGCCAGATCCTGCATCACCAGACTCCATGTCTTCCACGGGCAAAGATGATGCGTCCATCGCGCGCCCAAACCAGCCCTGGTGCCATCGCCATTCGCCAGTTGAGGATCCGAAATCACTACGCTCGGGGGTCCTCCGTCCAGGGACACGGTTTCGATACTGCCTCCCGCCTGGCTTGCCGCTTCTTACATAAGCGAGGCGCTGACCGGTGGGAGACCAGCCAGGGCCATAGTAGGTGTCGTTTTCACCTCGGTCAGGATTCTATGGGGATTCTCTCCATTGGCCCCCATCACCCATATTTCGTGGTCGTGTTCCGCTGCAGAAACGCGATCAATGAACCTTGAGGTGAAACCACCGCCGCGAATCAGCTATGCACTTCGCAGCTTACGTGGGGCGCCGCCGAAAACAGAAGTCACCCAGATCGTGTTCCCTTCTGTGTCCGAGTCAGCCGTAAATAACAACTTCTCCCCATCCGGAAACCAGGTAACGTCCCAAAGATGGGTTCGCAACTCCGCGGGAAGCGGGACGTCATGGACCTCTCCGGTTTCGATTACGCTCAAGTGGAGCCCTTTCGTGTCTGTGTATGCGACATATTTGCCGTCGGGCGAGAGGGCTGCGCGATCAGGCGATTTTCCGAGGCGTTATGCGTCAATAGCCGCTCGCTTAACATCTTGCCGGGAGCTATCTGCTGAACTTTGAACCAGCGCAACCCTAAGCCGAGCGCAACAAGAACAATCAACAGTCGCCAGCTAAGAGCACTGCCCGCCGATATGGCGCGGGCTTCTGCACAGCGGCTCAGCACCGCGCTTCAATCGTTTCAGGTCAGCACCCATCTCCGCTGCGGTTTGGTAGCGGGCTTGGCGGTCTTTTTCCAGCGCCTTGTTGATGATTGTTTCCAGCTCGGGCGGAAGTCTTGGAATTGAGATCGTGAACCGGGATCTGTGGCTGGTGAAAATCGCGTCCCGCACGATCTGCCGCAGTTTCTCCGCTGAAGGCGCGCTGGCCGGTGGCCATCTCGTAGAGCACCAGGCCAAAGGAGAACAGGTCGGTGCGCGCATCCAGCTTCTCGCCGCGCACCTGCTCCGGCGACATGTAGCCCGCCGTGCCCATCGCGACTCCGGTGCGGGTAAGATGCGAAGCCGCCAGAGGCCGCTGGCAACGCGACGGCTGGAGTGTCTGGTCGTGCCTGCCGGTTCGTCTTCGTCGCTCATCTCCAGCAGCTTCGCCACGCCGAAGTCGAGAATCTTGCAGACGCCCTTGTCGGTAATGAAGATGTTGGCCGGCTTGATGTCGCGATGGATGATGCCCCGCTCGTGCGCGGCTTGCAGGCCATCGCTAATTTGAATCCCGATGTCCAGCAGTTCCTCGAGCGGAAGCGACCCCTCGCTTGCCGCCAGGCGGTCGCGCAAGGTCTGGCCCTCCAACAACTGCATCACCATGAAGGGCTGGCCTTCATGTTCTCCGAATTCGTAGATCGTGCAGATGTTGGGATGGTCCAGCGATGAGGCGGTGCGCGCCTCGCGGCTGAAACGCTCCAGCGCCTGCGGATCGCTGCCCAACTCTTCGGGCAGAAACTTCAGCGCCACACGGCGCGACCCAGCTTGAGATCCTCGGCACTATAGACCACTCCCATGCCGCCCCCGCCGATGATGTCCAGCACGCGATAGTGCGAAACCGTCCTGCCAGTCAGCGCTCCCGGCTCGGGCTGCATACGGCACTGCAGCGCCAGTCATCGCCAGCGACTTGAGCACCCGATTCGCCAGGAGAATCTTCGGCGCCAGCTATCCACTCCACCGGCACCATCAACCGATAGCCGCGGCGGGCTATGGTCTCGATGTATTGCGGTTCGTCGGCAGAATCGTCGAGCGCTCGCCGCAGCTTTCTGATCGCCGCGTTAATACTGTGGTCAAACTCGACCACGGTGTCATTCGGCCACAACTTTTTCTTGATTTCCTCCCGGGTTACGAGTTCGCCGTCGCGTTCGATTAGCATCTGCAGGATTCGAAAGGGCTGCTCCTGCAGCAGGACGGTTCGCTCGCCTTCGCGCAATTCTCCGACTCGAAGGTCGACTTCAAAGACTCCGAGACGCACGCGAGCTGGCAGCGTGTCTCTCACAGGAGGAGATTTGCGGGAGCGATTCCAGAGAGTGTACTCCCCGCTGCTGCTAGTTCCTAGCGCCGTCTTGAATTCCGCCCGAAGAATCAATGCTATTCACAATGCGTTCACCTTGACTTCGTGAAGCATTGGATTGAATGACTTACCTGACCTAGCCGCCAAGTGACAACTAAATCACCTCGCGTGCATTGCTCGTCGTGCTCGGTTAACACACAATCGCCGCGTTCTTGCACAGGTCGGGAGTGCTGGCTGGAGCAATCCGTGACGAGCGGATTCGCGGCCAGCCGTTCGACAACATTCATTAATGAGGAGAGATATGAAATCCAGAATGAAGACGCTGATCTTATCTTTGGGTGCGTTGGCGGCACTCACAACCCCAATCCATTTGTTCGCGCAGCAGGGCAGCCCCTGAGCTCAAATCAGGCAAGAATCATTAAGTTCGACGCTCCAGGCGCAGGAACAGGTGCCAACCAAGGCACCAACTCGATGGGCATCAACTTCGGGGGCGAGATCACGGGATATTTCCTCGACGCCAACAACGTGTTTCATGGCTTCGTGCGCTCACCCGACGGCAAGATCACTTCGTTCGATGCTCCCGGAGCGGGTACGGGATCGTTCCAGGGAACCGGGGCCTTTGGCATCAATTTGGAAGGCGCCATCACAGGGCTATACATTGACCCGAACAACGTGTCCCACGGTTTTTGGCGCGCCCCCAACGGAAACATCTCCACGTTCGACGCAGCCGGAGCGAGGCACTGGCGCTGGCCAAGGTACCAATCCTCGGGACATCAATCTCTTGGGCGTAATCGCCGGATTCTATACCGACTCCAACAATACGAATCACGGTTTTGTGCGTGCGGTCGATGGAACAATCGTGAGCTTCGATCCACCGAATTCGTTCGACACCGTAACTGCGGGATTCGATGGCCTCAACTCGATCGGTGAAATCACCGGCAACTATCTGGACGTAAATAATGTGGAGCACGGCTACTTCCGCGCTCCCAACGGCGACATCACCACATTCGACGCTCCCGGAGCGGGCACGGGCGCCTATCAGGGCACTCTGTGTTCAGGCGTCAACGATGCCGGAGTAATCCCAGGTTTTGACCAGGATAACAATGGCGTTTACCACGCCTTTGTGCGCGGGAGGGATGGCGATATAACCGAATTCGACGCACCTGGCGCAGGAACCGGTTCCGGCCAGGGCACACTGGTCCAGAAATTAACCTAGTGGGGGAGATCGCGGGATACTACGAGGACGGGAACAGCGTCTCTCATGGCTTCTTGCGTAGCAACGATGGTCGCTTAACCGTCTTCGATGTCCCCGGCGCCGGCACAGGTGCCGGGCAAGGCACCCAAGCTTACGCCAACAACCTTGCGGATGTAGTCACAGGATTGTACATTGACTCCAATGGTGCGTTTCATGGCTATCTGCGGATCCCGTAACATGGGCGCATAGACGCGCACTGACGGAATCGAGAACGAAAGGGCAGGACCCGGTCCTGCCCTTCGTCTTAACTGACAGCTAACGGCTGATAGCTGACAGCTGTTTTCTTATGCCTGTGCCGGCCTCTCGGAGCCACGTTGGGTTGCTGGCCGGGGGCTGGCTTCAGCACCTGCTGCACGTCGACCTTGGGTTGAGCGTTCGGATTGACGCGCTCCGGAAGTTCCTTGCCTTCGATGATCATTTGGATTCGGCGTGATCGAGACAGCGACACACAACTGGACTGCGGAGCGGCTGCTTGCCCGATGGGTCCGTCGTTACCACATGCCGTCGATTGCGGTCCTCGGAGCACCGACGTAATTAGCCCCGGCGAAGTTACGCGACTGCTAGGGCGATTGCGGAAGGAGCAGGTCACGAGGGTGAATGATCTCAGCATTTCATCAGCGGCGCGGTCGATAGAAAGTTCCAGCAGATGAGCGCACAGCCGAGCGACAGGAATGCCTGGTGGATGTCGGCCCGCTTTTCGTAGCAACGCTGCCGCCGGAACTGGTTCAACCAGGCGAAGGTCTGCTCAACGACCCAGCGCCGTCGACCCAGGTCCACTGCCATGCTCAGTGTTACGCTTTGCCAGTAGAGGCAGAATCTGCCGGGCTCGCAGACCTTGCCGGATCGCCTCGGCGTCATATCCACGGTCGCCTAAGACGCAATCAGGACGATGGCGCGGTCTTCCGCGCTCTCCATGCAAAGGCGGGATAGCATCAACCAGTGTGAGTGTCAAGCGCCGTCTCGGTTGCCAGTCGATTCAGCAAGCCCCTCGTCTTTGGCGTTGCTTCATCGTGAAACAGCCAAGCCATGGCGATCGAACCATCAACCACAAAAGCGGCGGCGGCGCTCATCGGCGCCCCTCGCTAATGAGCTCTTTGACTTTCAATTCGCTAATGATGGCCAGTGGCGACTTTAATCCGCCAAAACGGCGACGCGCTGTGCGGAGCCCACTGCGATGGGTATGTTTAACAGCAGAGCTCAATGAAGAAATTGCCATTTCCCAATTCAAGGAAGTGCCTTGCCTTGCTGGATACGAGTACGGCGAACCAAAAAACCGCTTCGCATCACGCGCTTCGGTAAACCCGTTGCCGAGGTCGTGCCGCCTTCGCCAGACACGGAACCAGGCGAGTGGATTGGCTCTATGAAAGACACCATGCAGATCCTGGGCGACATTGTGGCGCCTGGCGCTTTTCTCATACGCGTTAGTTACGCGGGGGTCAATCCAATCGACTACAAGCTCCTCGACAGACTCACCGCAGACTCAACATATCCTTTTGTGCTCGGCATAGATTTCGCCGGGGTCGTAGAACGCGTTCCGACGGGAGAGCGGGATTTCCAAGCTGGCGACCGCATTTTCGGCATGGCACGCACGGCGCATACGCCGAGCACACCGCTGTCACACCCGGCCTAAAGACAGAACCGCTGGCCCGTATCCCTGACGGTGTCAGTGACGGATGCATTGGCTGACCTACGCATCCTGACGCACACTCGCCGCCGCTCCGAGCGTGCACAGATTCCGGGGGCATTCGTGAACGTCTATTGAAATGACTTGAGCTTGACAGAGCGCGAGGAGTGGCGCAGCTTGTGCAGAGCCTTGGCCTCGATCTGGCGAATGCGTTCGCGGGTGACGGCGAAATGCTGGCCCACTTCCTCCAGCGTATGCTCCGAACCGTCTTCCAGACCGAAGCGCATCTTGATGACCTTCTCCTCACGCAGGGTCAAAGTGCGCAGCACATTCGCAGTCTGCTCTTCGAGGTTCACGTTGATGACGGCATCGGCCGGAGAGATCGCGCCTCGGTCCTCGATGAATTCGCTGAGTTGGGAATCCCCTTCCTCACCGATTGGCGTCTCCAGCGAGATCGGTTCTTGTCTGACCTTGAGCACCTTGCGCAACTTGCCCACGGGAATGTCCATACGCTTGGCAACCTCTTCCGCCGTGGGTTCGCGGCCTAACTCCTGGACCAATTGCCGCGAGGTACGAAACACCTTATTGACGATCTCGACCATGTGCACTGGCAGGCGGATGGTGCGTGCCTGATCGGCAATGCTTCGGCTGATCGCCTGGCGAATCCACCACGTCGCATAAGTAGAAAACTTGTAGCCGCGGCGGTACTCAAACTTATCCACCGCCTTCATCACGCCGACGTTGCCCTCCTGGATTAAATCGAGGAACTGCAGCCCGCGATTGGCATACTTCTTGGCGATGGAAACCACCAGGCGTAAGTTGGCCTGGATGAGCTCGTGTTTGGCCTGTTCCTCGTCTATTTCGCTCTGGTTGATTTCGCGCTGGGTGCGCTGCAGCTGCTGGAGGCTAACGCCGGCCTCGCTTTCCAGCTTCTCCAGCTCGCCGCGATACTGCCGCTGTGTCTTGCGGCAATCTTTCTTCAATTCTTCACTGCGCGTGCTCTTAATCTTCTTTCCCAGATCGCTGACTTTGCAGTCGAGTGAGCGCATGACGCCCAGGGTTCTATTCAGCCGATCCATCAGTCGTTTACGCTCGCCCTTGCTGAGATCGAGGTTGCGGACGATCAGCGAAATCCGAACCATCTCACGGCATAGGTCGTATCGGCAGCGGCGGTATTCGCGTGCTCTCTGGTTTGCCACAATGGTCGACAACCGCGCGACCAACTGATTGGCTCTTTTGTAATGCCTCTGCAGCTCGTCGATGCGGTGCGTGATGTCCTTGACGCTCGCCTGCAGGGTCTCCTCAGTGATCTCATCCTCCTCGCAGAAGACCACAATTTCCTTGATCAAGCGAATGCCGCGCTTCAAATCCTCGCCAATGCCAAGGATTTGTCGGATCACAAGGGGCGAGCGTGAAAGCGCCTTCAGCGCGCGCAGCTGTTCACGCTCAATGCGCTTGGCAATGTCGACTTCCTCTTCACGAGTGAGCAGTGGCACTATGCCCATCTCGCGCAGGTAGATGCGCACCGGATCGTTGGTTTTTTCAAGAGCGCCTGGGGTCAGCTCGAGCCCGCCGACCTCCACTTCCTCCTCAAACGTTTCTTCGAGGGCCGGGGAAGTTGGCTCGGGCTGACCCGCTAGCACGTCAATGCCCTGCGTGCCGATGGTGGTAATCAAATCCTCCAGGTACTCCTGGGAGTGGACGTCGCGCGGAATCACGTCATTCACTTTGTCGTACGTGAGATGGCCTTTTTCTCTCCCGAGCGGGAGTTTCGAATCTTGTTCAAAGCCAAGCGGAATTATTTTTCAGCGCCGTCTTGTACGGAGGGAGAACTCATGACCGCCTTCGGCCCACAGACCTTCGTGCTTTTCCGTCGAGAAATGGCGAGCTTCGAAAGTCCCATTTCAGGGGATCCCACCATGGCAAGCAATATTATTAGTCGACGGCCCCACGCTCGAGCCAGTTGATCCAATATTAGGCCAGCAGAAGACGTTGGTCGCAAGGCAAGCTGATCATGTCGGCAATTCGCGGGAACTTATTAGAGTGCTCGAAACAGCTTGCTCTCCATCTTTTCCGGCAGCTTAGAGCACTTGAGTCGATGCTCCGCTTCCATCTCGTCTAAGCCCTCAAAAACATTAGAGACGATCCTGTTCCCGCAATACTGGCATCTGGATTCGATTAGAATCTGCTCGACGCTCGGCACTGGTAGGCGGACAAAATCATTGGCGGTAGTACCCCGAGACTGCATTGGGGCATCCTTTCTGTGAGCAATTGTCATTGTACGCTGAGCATGATCTCATAACATCGCCATGCAATCGCACAATGCTTCTGGGCATGGAGTCCTTGGACGACCCTTGAAGCCAGGCGATAAAAAACGGGTGAAACAAGCTCTGGCCCAAAAACGTGCCCGGAAAAAGTCCCGTACATCTACTGACAACCGGCGATGACGACTACGGCTTCCCACGGCGCAATTCCTTAATGGCGCAAGCGGGTGAAAAGAAGTGCGCCATACAGCCACCGCTTCGGACGAGTTTGGTTTGCAAATGCACACCCTGCCATTTTCGGCCCCGTCGCCCATGCTTCTCCACAATAGGTGCCACTGTCTCGCATACGGCAAAGGGGGGCCCTAAACCGCCCATAACATCCACAGGTCGGAAAGGCGGAGGCATTTCTCCCGCTAATGAGTCTCGTTTCCCAAGTCGTACACCCGCCGGATGCTCAGCGGCTGCGAGAGCGACGAATTCTCGTAGCGTGAAATCACAATTAGCTGCTTGCCGTCAGAGCTGACTTGGTAGGTGTCTGTTAGCTTACCCGACTCCGTTCTGATCTCGGCAATCAGCTGGTCACCCTGCCACTCGGTTTTGGTTGAGATCTTGTCTCCGTTTTCATCCGTGGCTTTGTGCTTCTTGCCGTCGGGATAAAGGGTGCTAGTGTGCTCGGAATCAGTGATCATCGCTTCGCTCTGGGGAATTCGGGACTGCGGCTCACGGTTTTTGAGCTTGCACTCTCGTCGCATGTTCCATAAGGAGGCAAAGTGCTTTCAAAATATCCGCAGAACCGCGAACTGGATGTGGAGGCGAATGCGCAATCGTTACGAGACGGGCAACGACAAGTTCTGAGACCATCGATATCCCACACCGCCCAGTTGCGACCACCTTGCACGCCAGCCGAGCGAGCATCTCGAATATCGTTTAGAACCTAGATAGTCGAAGGCTTCTTGCCCTTCTTTCGCCTCTCCTGGGATTCCAGGAGTCCTCTGAGAGCCCAGTCGAACTGGTTCTGAGCCGCCTTCTCGCAGCCGAAAATCTTCTTCATTTCGATACTCCGAAGGAAGAATGCGAGCAGCAATGTAATCGTCGACCCGTTGTTCTCCCAAAACGTGCTGAAATCGACCTTGAATCGCTGTGACTGGACCTCGCCGTTTGAGGGAAGTCAAGAATTGCTTGTCGATTTTGGGCTCGGCAGGGCTGATTCCTTCCTCGCTTCGCGCCATGTCTCCCGATCCCAAGGCTAATACGGGTGGAGCTTCCTGGCCAGCATGTGTCAGTAGGGGAAGTACCGCCTGGTAAGCTGCTAGCGAGAGGGTCCCTGTGGTGTCGATCTCGTTCTGTGCGTTTTCCAGAATGTGGAGTTTGTCCGATAGCAGGAGCGGCATACGAAATATCCTTCGTCTGGCCTATTAGGGTCTCTCGCCCTAGTTCCTTCTCGGAGCAAGCCATGCTCGTACCGAGTTGCTCGGCGAATTCTCCACATGCTCTTAGCCATCTCTTCGAGGTAGTACGCTTCAGTGGGTCCCTGCGGGCCGGTATTCTCGCTTTAAGTTGGCGTGCAGCTTGGCAAAATCCTCTTCACCGTCGTCCCCGTCGACCGCCCACAAAACGAGGAATTTCGCGAATAAACCGCCTTTGATGGCATTGAACCTTGAGTGCTTCTTGCCTCGCTCCGTGTTCGGGCCACGCGACTTCTTGGCGTTTCCGCGATTCGCCATGCGCTTCTTTTCGGTGACCGTCTTTCTAATTTTCATGGCAGCCTTCGATCTGGCGCAGCGATGATTAAGCTTGCGCCTATATAAAGAGTAGCAGATATGTCGCAGATTGGCGAAGAAAACACGAAATCAGAAAATGCCGAATCTACTGAACAATGCAGGTGGGCGGTGCGGATGAGCAGATGAACCGCTATACGAATCGCATTATTGGCGGGAGCGCCGACTCACATTAGAAGTCGTAGGGGCTTACAATCCAAAACGCTCGAAGTCCCGGGCAATGCTGCCATAGTTATGAGTGTGAGGGATGCTCCCCCTCATTGATAAGGGTTACGGTGAGCGTATTCGAGTTGTACGACTCCCTTGCCGAGCTCCGCAGTCATATTTCGTTTGTGCCCGGATTCTTAGACCCAGATCTGGTCGAAGCAAGTTTTGGCGAATTCCACGTTTCAATGTCGGGAGTGCACTACGTAATCTGCGTAAAATCTGATAATCTTATTTTATGAAAACAACTGCCATTAGCGTGACCGAAGCCGCGCGAAATTTTGCCGATTGCGTCAACCGCGCCCACTATCAAAACGTCACGTTTGTACTGCTCCGGAATGGCTCCCCGTTGCCCGACTGGTGCCCGATGAACAGAAGGTCTGCTCCGGCCGGGACCTGGCCCGGGTTCTGGAGAAAAGCCAGTTGCCGGCGGACGAAGCCAAGGCATGGCATCGTGATTTGCGGACGGCCCGCAAGACCCTCAAAGCTCCGGGTGATAAATGGCGATAATTCTTGACGCCGACGTTGTCATTCGCGGCGAAAAAGGGACGTTTGACCTCAAGGCCTGGGTGGGGTCGCGCCCGAACGATCAATTTGAAATCGCGGCCATCACCGTTGCCGAACTGTGGCACGGAGTGGAACGGGCCGCCGGGTTACACAAGAGCAGGCGCGAGCATTATCTGCGCAACGTTTTGGCGCCGTTGCCAATCATTGCCTATACAGAGCAAACGGCGTACGAACATGCGCGCATATGGGCTGCATTGGAGTCCTCCGGCAAAATGATTGGCTTCTACGACCTCATCGTCGGAGCGACGGCTTTAGAACGCGGTAGCGACGTAGCCACATTCAACAAACGTCAC
Source organism: uncultured Acidobacteriaceae bacterium (assembly GCA_963833305.1). Classification (GTDB taxonomy): domain Bacteria; phylum Acidobacteriota; class Terriglobia; order Terriglobales; family Acidobacteriaceae; genus Bog-257. Next base: position 63,501 of record CAWHXN010000014.1, read on the forward strand.
TTTTCGCAAATAAAAGGGCTGAAGGTGATCGAGCCACGGTGAAACAACTTAAACATTAGGTGTCGTAGGGATCTCACGGCCCAAAACCCCGGAGTCTTGGCACTCCTGGCATAGGTGTCAAGGTGAGGAAACTCTTCCGCGGTTCGTCAGTCTGATTCCACCAGGTTAGAAGCCGAGCGCCGCGACTGTGGACTCATCGAGATCGGTCATTCCAGCCCAGGATGATTTTTTCTCGGCTAGCACTTCAAAGGCGTACGTGATCTCGTCCGGCTTGTAGCCGAGTTTCTCAAGAGCATCACGAAGTTCTTTGTCCGAGGCCAGTTGATGAACACGACAGCCGTCCCAGCCGCCAGTTTCATCTGGCCTGATCATCAGGCCATACTTCCCCATTCTCTTTATGTCTATGTCGTAAGTTGAATGATGATCCACGTGAATCCGATAGGTCTTCATTTGTTCGCTTTCTCCTAACGCCTCGGCGCGATCTTAGTTTGAGCCTCGTCGTGCGCGCGTGCTGATCAGTAATTCGCGGACATGGTCTTTACTTCGATCTCAGCTTCTGTTTGGCGATCAGGCGCTGCATGAACTTGGATCCTTCCTTCTTATAGGCCTCGGCGCCTGCGTGAAGCAGCATCCCGCACATTTGCGCGATAGTCCTCTGATCCTCATCGGCGATGTCGCTCAAAGTCTCCGCCAATGGTCGTTAAGTCCCTTCCTTTCGTGGCTTGCGTTTCTCGACTACAGTCGGCAGGCGATCATTGTCCTCCTCTAATCTGTGCCAAAGCACGTTCGAGGAGCAAACTCGATTTGTTGCATTCGTCGAGCGGTGTTCTCGCTTCGCAAGTTCTCCGATCCTCGCCTTCAGGCTAGCTCGTATTCGGATAAGCAAGGGAGTGCAAGCGTTCGTCCATTCTGAAATCACCGACAAATTTAGCTTGCAAAGTTGATATCATAATGATATCAATTAAATATCAACGAGGTGCTTATGCATTCCAAGAGTCGCTACAAGAACAACCTCCTGCTAATACGCCACAACACTTCCTTAGTCAAGAAGCTTTACCCCAACATCAGCCGAACACGAATCCAATCTCTGAAAGAGCTGACCAAACAATTCAGCTTCTCTTTCGCCAGTGGAGATATGATCCAGCTTGAGAACGGCTGGTTCGTGACCCACACCGGACTCATTCGTCTGGCGCGTCGCAAGAGGTGCCGCGGTATCCATGTTGAAGCTGTCGATTCGCTGTGCGATTCAGCGACGAGCCGTTACGTCCTCAAGGCGACGGTGTATCCGTCCAAAGAGTCAGCCGGTTTCGTCGGATACGGCGATGCCGACCCTTCCAACGTCTCTCTGCTGGTCCGCGGCGCTGAGATGCGCATGGCCGAAACGCGAGCCGTCAATCGCGCTCTGCGCAAGGCCTATGGCATCGGCATCTGCTCGGTCGAGGAGATCGGCTCCAACCCCGGTCCGGTGGCGTCGGCTCCTGAGACACAGAAGTTTCCGCCGAAGAATGCAAACGGAAATGGCAATGGCAACGGTTCAGGTCACCAGGTCCGCGACCGGCTCTGCCAGATCATCCGCCAACACACCCTCGACCCTGAGCTGGTGAAGGCCTACGCCGTCGACTTCTGCGGTACCAAAGCCCTCAAAGATGCCAGCCGCGAGCAGGTCGAAAGCTTCGTCCAGCAGCTGGCCGAGGCAGCCAAGAAAGACCGCGCTTCCCTGCTCTGTCAGCTCAACAGCTATGCACGGCCAACTCAGGAGGTGGCAGGATGAAACGTCAAGTTCCTGGACTCGCTGACACGGCCCGTGATTCCCACTCCGAGGTGCCGGACGGCATCTTTCTCGTCCGACTTGATGGGGCCCAGCATCGCTGGCAAACCCAGAAACGCTTCTATCTGCTCCGGCTCTCCATCCTCGAACCCAAGCCCTTTGCCGGGCGCTCCATCGTCAGCCGTCTCTATTGCACTCCCAAGGCGATGTGGAAGCTGGGTTGGTTTCTGCGGGATTTTCTCTATGACCCCGAGCTGTTGAGCCAGGACGAGGTCGACGAACGAGCCCTGCGGGGATTGATCGGAGTCGTGAAGATCAGCCACACCGTTCTTAATGGCATCTCGCTGGTGAACTTCGACGGCTTCGCTCCGGCCAGCCAGTGGGAAGAACTCTCGACTTCTGTTCCGATTCCTCCTGCCGGCAACGGTAAGAGCTCACGGAAAGCGAGGGCCTCATGATGCATTACAGCTACACCCAGATCTCCAACTACCTGACCTGCCCTCGCCGGTACCGCCATCGCTATCTCGATGGCTGGCAGGAAAAAGACGTTCGCGCCGCCATGCTGTTCGGCCGATGCTTCGAGCAGGCGGTAGCAGCCCTGTTCCGTCACGAAGACCCAGCGGTAGTCCTGTTTGAGCAGTGGGCACCGTGTAAGGACATGGAGTTGGTCTACTCAGGAAACGACACCTGGGACCACATGTTCCAGCAAGGCATTCAGTTGCTCGAGCGCTTCACGCAGGATGGGCGAGTGCAGATTCACCAACCGCACAGCCATCAACAGATCCGGTTCACCCGCCCGCTGAGTCCGGGCAGTAGCTTTGTCGCCTTCGTCGATGCTGTTGGTGAACTGGACGGCACACCCTGCGTGCTGGAGTGGAAGACCACCTCCGCCCGCTACCCCGAGGAGCCTGCCGGCCTTGCGGCTCTCGATCCCCAGCTGGTTTGCTACTCCTGGATGACCGGCATCAACGAAGTCGCTCAGGTTGTCTTCGTCCGCAAGCGCATGGTCGAAGTCCAGTACCTGCGAGCCACCATCACCGACCAGCAGCGGCAGGAGTTCCAGACCTTGGTCGAAGACACCGTCGGCAGGATCGAGTCGGGAGTGTTCCTGCCGCACAGCGGCATCCGCTTTCCTCAGAACCCGTGCACGACCTGCCCGTTCCTCGGGCTCTGTCTTGAGAAGAGCGATCTGGTTGAGGCCGGGTTGATCCGCAAGCCAGGAGTTGATCTTGGTCTGTTTGACGAACTTGTGTACTAAGTATCCGCCTATGCTGCCCAAGCTGAATCGCCGCCGTGCCCTGGTTGTGCTGGGCAAGATCGATGAGATCCTGGCCTGGGAGGCACGGCATGAGAATGAGCGCGATACCAGATTTGTGGAGCTGGGTAAATACCTGTGCGAAGTGCGCGCCGGCCAGTACTGGCGCCTGGAGAAGCTGAAATCGTTCGACGAGTTCCTGGAGCGGCGGTTCCCGGAATCGAGAAGGAAAGCCTATTACTTGATGTCGATTCACGAACAGCTTCCACCTCAGGTGAGGAAGGAACTGAAGCAGGTGGGATGGACGAAGGGGGTGGAGTTGGCCAAGCTGGCGCGAAAGCAGGGGCAGCGCTTCGAAAGTGCAACCTGGCTGCACAAAGCGCGGCAGATGCCCAAGGCCGAGTTTCAGCGGGAGGTGGAGAAAGAGCTGACCGGCAAGGACAGCGAGCCTTCAGAGCTGATCTACTTCAAGGTCTACAAGAGTCAGATCCCGGTTATCGAGCAGGCCATCGAGGCCGCCGGCTTGATGCTGGGCTCAGACAAATCGCGGGGTTATTGTCTGGAAATGATCTGTGCGGACTTCCTCGCCGGGGCGTCGATCGAGGGCAACAATCCGGAGATCCTGCTGCAGTCACTAGCCCGTTACTACAATTTTCTGCCCGGCCCACAACAGCAAGTCTTTCTCTCTGAGATCAGGGAAACCGCTTCATGAAGCAGGTTAGTGGTAAAAGCCGGCGTTTGAGACTCGATGCGAACAGCTATCGCGAACTGCATCGGCAAGTGCTGGAGCGCGACGGCTGGCGATGCCAGGGCTGCGGTCGCATGCAGAACCTGCAGGTACATCACCTCGAATTTCGTAGCCAGTCCGGTAGCGACGAAGAACCAAATCTGATCACCTTGTGCGCGGAATGCCACGAACGAGTGCATCGATCTTAGCCGCTGCAAGGTACAGCTAGGCCTAATTTCCAGATACGGAGCCGTTCAGTTCGCGTACTCACTACGAGCACCCGGCTGCGGTAATTAGCACGATCAGCGTGTCATAGAACTCGCAAAAGAATGTGCGCTCTAGAATCGGTCGACGTCTCGATCATATCGGTCAGGGCTTGGAGCTCTCTTTGCTCCCAAAGATTGCATACTGCCCTCCGAGAGGTAGTCCCTTCAGCAGGTGCTCCAGTCGATCGCCACCACGCCGGTAGAGCGGTTCCGGAAAGTAAAGGAAATAATTTGGTGCATGGCAAGTGAATCCCGCCGAGCGCATCCATTCATTGGCCTCGGACGACTTCAGCAGCACTGCGTCTGCATCGACGGGCGTTCGGTTGACGATCAACCGTGTCACCGGATTGTAAGGGTTGTGTTCGATCATGGCGAATACGCCTCCGGGACGGAGGACACGATAAGCTTCCCGCGTCAAAGCCAGCCGCGACGACGGCGGCACATGGTGATAAACACAGACAGCGGTTACGAAATCGAAGGCAGCATCATCGAACGGAATCTTGCCGGGGTCCTCCTGGACCCTTGTCTCTACGGCTTGACCGGAGCTAAGCATGGCCGGAGAAGGATCGCAGCCAGCCACCTGATGGAAATCGTCGCGCATCAGGGAAAGCAGTTCGCCCTTGCCGCAGCCTATGTCGAGATAGCTCAAGGCTCGCGTATCGATACCCAGAGCGCCGAAGTGCTCACGAATCAGATCGCGTTTCCGTAGGTGGAAAAACTCTGGTCCAGCGCCCATGAAACGATCCCGAATGGGATCTTTGAGCAGTTCTTCATAGGAGGCCGAATAGCGATCGAATTCAGGCTGGCTCACCGGTATACATTCCGTGCGATGAACTCTGGAGCGCGCTCATGTTTGGGAGAGTCGACAATATTGAAAGTGCGGGAGACAAGATAGAGCGGTCTATTCTTCCCTTGTTCGTAGATCTTGCCGATGTACTCACCAAGGACACCAATGCTCATCAGCGTCGCACCGCCCAGCACACTGACCATAACCGTCAGCGAAGACCATCCAGGCACCACGTACCAATGAAAAATATGCGCCAACGTGGCGCGAACTGCCTCTTCGAACCCAAAGATGGTTACGATCAGACCTATCCAGACGCTAATTTTCAGTGGCAAAGCGGAAAATGAGGTAGCCGCTGTCCAGGCAAATGCCAGCATTTTGCGCATAGGATATTTGGTCTCACCGGCCACCCGGGCAGCGCGTTTGTACGGCACCGCAATTTGGGGATAACCTACCCAAGCAACCATGCCGCGCAGGAATCGGTGAGTTTCGCGAAGTTGCTGCAAACCGTCATAGCAATTTCGCGAAATCAAGCGGAAGTCGCCAGTATCGAGCGGCAGGTCCCGGTAGACCAGGGCGCGCATCAATCGGTAGAAGAGCCAGGCTGACAATCGTTTGAAGACGCCGTCTCCTTGTCTGGCAAGGCGCTGCCCGTAAACCACGTCATAACCTTCGCAATATCGACTTATCATCTGGTGAATCACCGACACCGGGTCTTGCAAGTCGGCGTCGAGCAGGACAATAGCATCTCCGGAAGCATAGTCCAGTCCCGCAGTCGAGGCGCTTTGATGACCGAAGTTGCGAGACAAATTGACCACCTTGATCCGCGGATCTTCCTTCGCCCAGGCTACAAGCTGGCTCAATGTCGAATCGGTGCTGCCATCATTGACAACGACAACTTCTGCTTCGCCCTTTATCTCGGTCATGAAATCGTCAAGAACCCTGCGGAGGTGAGGTACAACCGATCCCTCGTTGTACATTGGAACGACGAGGGTGAGTAGACCGGGATAAACCCGTGGCTGCAACAATGGAGCGTTAGTGTTCTGCGTTTGCATCGTCCGGTTGCTGGCGTTATTTTCGCAGAGTTTATCATCGGAAGCAGGTTTGAGCCAGTAAGCATTCCTCGTCAATTTAAACTGAGACATTCCTCAAGAAGAGCTGGGCTGTTCGATTTTCACGGGGCTCTTCCAACAACCGGCGACCCATGGTGAAGCCGGCCCAGCCAAAGCAAGTGAATTACCTGACAGGCATGGCGTCCGAGTTGGCAGCTTTCTTATCGGAATTGTTGGCAAGCTGTGAGGCCCGTTGATCCGCCCTGTATTCGTCTTCAAATCGCCCTTGCCGTTGGTACAGTTTTGCGAGGTGGGACCAGGCGTCGGCGGCATCCGGTGCAAGCTGAACTGCCTCTTCCTGAAAGGCAGTGGCCTGTTTGAGGTCGCCTATGGCTCGCCATGCGGCCGCCCTTCCTTGCGCGACGTTGAATCTTAGAGAATTTCCCCCGGTGGCTTTCAGGGCAGCCGGGGGAGCACTCCGTAAAGCCTTATCAAGTTCCTTCAGTGTCGACTGCGGCTGCTGGATCGAAAGATAAAATTGCGCAAGCTTGAGTTGCACCTGGTCTGGTCGGGACGAAACTCTGATCGCTTGGTGGAAGGCTTCTTCAGCGTCTGCCATCTTCCCCTGTCGCTGATACCAGGAGGCTAGCGATGTCCAGGCAATCTCGCTGGGTTCAAGAGCGATAACCGTCAAGTATTCTTGTTTTTCCTCGGATGGACGGCCCAAGGCGTGAAAAATGTTACCCCGAAGCCAGTGCACGAAAACGCTGTCCGGAAAAAGCAACAGAGCATTGTCGGTCGCCGAGAGCGCTTCCGAATTGCGGCCGAGGGCCGCGAGCACGGCCGCAGCATTAGCCGATTGAGTGAAAGATCCGATGCCAGAATATTCAAGCGGAGACCCGGGCAGAGATACGGTTGCACAATCCACCGGAAAACGCTTGATCAAGTTTTCTGTCTCTGGAGTTCGCCGCACCAACACCACAGAGATCTCATCCAGATAAACCGGCCGCCAGGTACGACTATCGCAAAAGCCTTTGAGGTTCAACAACTGAATGCCGTCGAATCTGGCCAGCGAAAGGATTATGGTGTTGAGACGGTAGCGGTCTGCTTCCTGCTGCCAGGCGTCGGAGTCCGGCGAAAGAAGAAGCAACTGACCGGCTTTTTGCATACGCGGCATTCCGAACGGGATAGCCCGGCCGTCGATGTAGTCGCGTCGTTGGGGACCAAGTCTCCAGGTAAAGTAGCCGCCTTCGTCATAGGTATTGAAGATTTCCCCCGGAAGATTCTCGCGCTCCACGAACTCTACGGCGCGCTCCGGGAACCACCAGCCTAATCCAGCCCCAAATGTCGACTCCTCGACGGCCCGAGCGTAGTGACGGTTGGTGACCAGATCGAAAGAGCGCAGTAGCGCAAGCGAACCCACTAAACATACTGCGGCCCAAGCGGCAATCGAACGCATTCGTGCCTGCCGCATATGAGATCCCAGCTCAACTAAGGCGGTAGCCAATACCGGTCCGCCGACCACGACTACTACGCAGGCAAATGTCGCGGCCATTCGAACCTGGTGCACCGGAGGGTAAGTGGCGGCCAGGAGCAACGCTGCCGCTCCCCATTGGCGCTGGAGCACCGCCAGTAACGCGGCCACAAATGAGATGGCCAGAAGCAAGTAAATCGTGCCGTGAGTTTCCCGCAGCGAGAATGCGCCGCTGAAGGCGCTCCAGGTAATCGGTACCCCACTCCATTCGTTGACGTTCAACTGCATCTGCTCTGCCGACCCTGTTCGGAAGAGAGCGCGATAGATTCCCCAGCCCCAGGGATTAACCAAAGTTGCGAGGGCGGCAGCGATTAGCCACCCAGATGCACGCCGAAGTCTTTGCAAGGCCGCACTACGGCGCACTTCTCCGAAGACGGTTTCCGACAATTCCACGCCGACATAGGCGAAAAGCAGCGCGAGTCCAGCAGCGAAACCGAGGTGCAGATTGACCCACGCCAGCATCAGCAGCGGCAACAGCCACAATCGCGCGTGGCCACTGCGATAGTTTTCCCACAGTAAGGAGAGAAATGCCGCGAAGAACACCACGCTGAACATGTCGGCCCGTGGGGAAGTTCGCCAGGCTATGAGTGGCACCGCGAGAATGGCGAGTGCCGCCCCTGCCGCCGAGTTGCGGCGGAGTAGCAACGCGACGCTGCCGGCGCAGGCAGCAGCTCCGATCCAGGAGATGAATGCGTAGCCGCCCAACAGATAGGCAACATAGAAAACTAGTCCCGAGCCCACGGGATAAACCCAAGGTTCGCCCGCTACCGTGTAAGAGAAAACGTCAACCGAGGGTACATGGTGGTGTTGGGCAACCCAGCGTCCAGTCGCCAATTGCCATCCCAGGTCAAAATCGGATACGGTTCGCAGGCCGGCCAAAACAGCATAGGTCAAGGCTATGAAGCTGAGCAGGAAGAAGAGGCGACGTTCGAGAGTAGAAATGCCCGCCGTTGAAGAGCCCGTGCCGGCCGAGTTCACAGCTGCGGGAGATGATGTCATGCGCTCCGAAGACAGTCATCATAGCACGCTAGTCGCCCCCACGTGTGGTGCGGATCTTCGCGGCTACTGATATAGCAGTGGAATCCCTGCGCGCTGTGGGCCACGCGCGTGCGCATCGACTCGAGCCGGTGTAACGTCATTAACTTTATTTGAACCGCCTTAATCAAAATACAGGTCAAGGACCTATATTAGCGGCAGTCCCTGTTCCGGTATTCGTAAGGAGCGCACTGTTGAATGCAAATCCACTGACCCTTCCGATAGTCATCGTGTTGGTCGCGATTTTGATCGTCGCGCTTTGCATCCGCCGCTGGCGCACCCTTCCATTCTCGAAGCATGCCAAGTGGCGTCGCGTTACGGAACGGATATTGCTTTCGTTGATCGCCTTGCTTTGCGTTTTGCTTGCTGGCAACACCATATTCAATGCGGCCGCCCTCCGTTATTACCGTTCGATCTATCCGGCCCCTGGGAAGATGTACGTCATCAATGGACACCAGATGCATCTCAACTGCACGGGCGATGGCTCTCCGACGATTGTGCTCGAAGCGGGAGGAGGAGCTGATTCGCTGGCATGGAGTAAGGTACAACCGGAGCTTTCAAAAACTACGCGAGTTCGCTCGTATGATCGTACCGGAATGGGCTGGAGCAGTCCGGGGCCCAGTCCGCGAGATGCCGATGCCATTGCCAGTGAATTACATGCTCTATTGCAGCAAGCCGGTGTCGATGGGCCCATCGTCTTAATGGGACACTCAATGCGGGGCATGTATATACGTGCTTATGCCACCCTCTATCCCCAGGATGTGACTGGACTGATCTTCGTTGAGGGTGCTACGCCCTTGGAGGAGGATCGCGAATCCGCCGAGCTAAGAGCGCAAACGAGGGCGCTCCCGAGCCGACCGACTGGCGGCAATTCGCGGCTGGCATGCAGTGTTAGGTGCGGACGGAGCAACCGTGACGTACTTAGGTACGCGAAAAGAAAAAGACGCGATGTTTGACGTTTTGCGGTTCCGCGTCCCCGGGAGTGTTGTTCCGTTCGACGTTTGGATAGACGAGCGGTCTCACTTGCCGGCGCGCTACGTCGAGAGCGCATCAGGCATAACGACCACGACTACGCTCGAGCAGTATCAGCCATTCGAGGGCATGCTAATTCCTTTCGTCGTGCATACGGTGACAAATCAAGGTAATCCGACCGAATTTACGGTGCAGCGCATCGAATCTAATCCTAACGATCTGGCCGAACGGTGCGTAGGCCGGATTCGACAGTGCATGATTTCTCGATTACCGGCAGCAATGAGACGACGATTCCGTTCGATCTGATTGATAATCACATTTACCTAAACGTCTCACTCAACGGTAAGGGGCCGTACCGATTTGTGTTCGACACGGGCGCCTTTAACGTTATGGATCCTGCTGTGGCCCGGGAGATTGGCGCAACGGCCGCGGGGCATCTGGAAGGATCGGGCACCGGGTCGGCGAGCGTGGCCGTACAGTTCGCACGCGTTAGTTCGCTCAAACTCGGCAATGCAGAATTGCATGACCAACTATTCGCTACTCTCCCGCTGCGCCATGAATTCGCCGTCGCGGCAGGTGCGCCTTTTGACGGGCTGATCGGATGGGAAGTACTCGCTCGCTTCGTTACATCGATCGATTACGTTGCAAAGACCGTCACTTTACGACGTAGGTACTACCCTGCAAAACGGAGTCGTTATTCCGTTTGTATTTCGCGGCACAGATCCGCAATTTGCATGCACTATCGACGAAATTGCCTCGCACTGTCTGGTTGATACTGGAAGTGGGTCATCGTTGGATATTATGACGCTATTCGTTGCTGCTGATCCCGGCGTTGTTCCGGCGGATGCGACCGCGCCCGGCATGAATGCATATGGCGCCGGAGGCGGCGATATTGGCCGCCTCGGCAGGCTGCGATACTTCGAACTTGGCGGGTTTACCACGTTGCATGATTTGATCGCCAGGTTCAGCGAAGCTACAGCGGGACTGGCTGTCCAAGAGGGCGTTGGGGCAAATGTCGGCAGCGGAGTGTGGAGTCGTTTCACCGGTGACATTCGATTATCCGCGGCAGACAATGACGCTGGCGCCGAATGCTACATTCGCGAAGCGGGACGAATACGAACATGCTGGCGTGTACGTTGTCGCGCGCAACGGCCAGTTGATCATTGTGGACGTCCGTCCGGGAACGCCCGCGGCTAAAGGCCGGATTGCAGAAGGATGATGTAATCGCGACGGTCGACGGAAAGGACGCCTCACAGATAACGCTAGGCAACCTACGCACAATGCTACGCGGCCCCGCGGGAACCATTGTGCGCTTCGGTGTGAAGCGTGGTTCATCGTCGACCGTCGAGATCTCGGTCAGACTGGCCGACTTCATTTAGCGGAGTGGACAAATGTTATCAAGGCTGTAAAGAAGTGCCCGCGCACGCTGGTCGTCACAGTCCCACTGTCCACTCACAGTCCATTAACGGCTGCGATGGGCTTCAATCGGCATCTTGGTGCTACCCGCCTTCGCCAATTGCCTTTAAACTGCGCGTTTTACGGCGTTTCAATCCCTGTCTCTCCGCCACTAACCTTCCTGTTCTGCAATCTCCAAAACTACCGATCCCTACTTACGGCCCAAAACCCGGGAGTCCTGGGCACTCCTGGCTTAGATATCAAGGTGAGGGAAACTCTTCCGTAGTTTAGTCAGTCTGATTCCACCGGGTTAGAAGCCGAGCGCCGCGACCGTGGACTCATCGACATCGGTCATTCCAGCGCATGATGATTTTTTCTCGCGCCAGCGGCGTGAAGAATTAGCGGCATGACGTTGAAGCAGACAAAACTCCCTCCGCACTGGGTGTTGGATGGCAACGTCAAGCGATGCTCGGTTTGCGGACACCCTTTGTTGCCCCAGGTAGAAGTGAGCATAGATGCAGTGTTTGCGGAGCATGTCCGCACAGCGCACCAGCCGGCCAATACGTCCGAGGACGTAAACCAAGCCGCTGCGCGCATGGTTAGGGAAACCACGGAAAGCTAATTGTAGAGTAATTCTCGCTGTGACTTACCGCTTTCTGGTAGAGGAATGACCGCTACAGAATAGACTTTACTGTGTCTGTTATATACTCTCCCGTCCGATTGCGCAAGACGAGCACTTCGCCCACTCGGCGCAAAGGGCCTGCCATAGAACAGTTCCCCCAACTACAAGGCGATCAGGGGCATATTTTACCCAGTCATGATGATAACGTCATTGCCGCATCGCTGGGAAAGCCGATCCCGAAGGACTAGATTTCAAACTGCACCCTGCCCTCTAAGGTAAAACGTAATTTCCATACGTCCGATACCAGACTGACAACTACGCTGATAGTAATTTAGCCTCTCCGTCTCATCCTCACTTATGGCAACATCACCCAACGAGCGCGAGGGGTTTTATCGCAAAACCGAGACGCCTACCGAGAGCATCTGCTTATCTTGTTTTGCCACGGTCAGAGCATCCAGACCGGAGTGGCTGACGGAGGCGGAAAACACCCACCGAGCAGAATGTCCGAACAACCCTATGCCATACTATCGCCGCTCGCGATCCTGAATTTCAAACTGCACCACTTACCCAAAGGCGTAAGTGATCTCGTCCGGTTTGCACCCGAGTCTCTCAAGAGCCTCACGGAGTTCTTTGTCCGAGGCCAGTTGATGAACACGACAGCCGTCCCCAGCCGCCAGTTTCATCTGGCCTGATCATCAGGCCATACTTCCCCATTCTCTTTATGTCTATGTCGTAAGTTGAATGATGATCCACGTGAATCCGATAGGTCTTTATTTGTCTTGCCTTCTCCTAACGCCTCGGCGCGATCTTAGTTTTGAGTCTCGTCTGTGGTGCGCGTGCCAATCAGTAATTCGCGGACATGGTCTTTACTTCGATCTCGGCTTCTATTTGGCGATCTATCGGCGGGTCTTGCGATTCGAACTGTGCGACGATCCATTAAGCTGCGGATAGTACTTCGACGCCTTCTTTGCCGTAAGCAACCAGCTCGCATACTTGTAGGAAGACATTCCGCAGCTCGTGAGCTACGCAATTCTGCCCTCTGATGTCGGCAATTAGAGTTCTGGTTTGATTCGGAAGGTCAGGAACTCTGCCTTCGCCACAGTTGCAATCTTGAATCTCTGGGACTCATTTCAGCGGAATTCTATAACCCCAGCGGCGCAGATCATGCCTTAACACTCGTTGAGCATCACGTTATCGTAACGTGATGTCAATGGATGATCATGTCTTGACAAGGAGGAATGCGACATGATCCACAGCCTCGACTCGATCAAGAAACGAACAGCAAACAAATATACGGAAATTTCCGAAACAACTGCTGCAGGCAAAATATCCAGTGCCGCGAAACGAATGCTGGGACAGAAACTGATACCAAGGCGCCTGACCTGCACACCTTAAGGTCGCTGTCTCGAGATTTTGGATTTTCTATTGAGTCCGCCGAGCTGCAAATTATCGACGCTAACTGGTACGTGACCCACACCGGTCTCCTTCGCCTCGCCCGTCGCAAGAGGTGCCGCGGCATACATGTCGAGGCCGTCGATTCATTGTGTGATTCCGCGGCGAGCCGGTACGTGCTGAAGGCGACGGTCTATCCGTCGAAAGGGTCCGCGGGCTTCGTCGGCTACGGCGATGCCGATCCTTCCAATGTTTCGCTGCGGGTCCGCGGCGCCGAGATGCGCATGGCCGAGACGCGGGCCGTCAATCGAGCGCTGCGCAAGGCCTACGGCATCGGCATCTGTTCGGTCGAGGAGATCGGATCTTTCCCGGGCCGATCGGCGCCGGGTCCGGAGTCACAGAAGATTCCGCCGAAGAATGCCAATGGAAACGGCAACGGTTCGGGCCACAAGGTGCGTGACCGGCTCTGCCAGATCATCCGCCAGCACAAACTCGATCCTGAGCTGGTCAAGGCCTACGCGGTCGACTTCTGCGGCACCAAAGCTCTCAAAGACGCCACCCGCGAGCAGGTCGAGAGCTTCGTCCAGCAGCTGGCCGAGGCTGCCAAGAAAGACCGCGCGCACTGCTTTGTCAGCTCAACAGCTACGCCCGTCCCAACCAGGAGGTGGTCGCATGAAGCGCCAGGTTCCGGGACTCGCTGGCACCGGTCGAAGAATCGCCGCTCCGTGTGCCGGACGGCATCTTCCTCGTCCGCCTCGACCATGCCCAACACCGCTGGCATGCGCAGAAACCGTTTTATGTGCTTCGGCTGTCTGTCCTCGAGCCCAAGCAGTATGCCGGGCGCTCGATCATCAGCCGGCTGTACTGCACCCCGAAGGCGATGTGGAAGCTGGGTTGGTTTCTGCGCGATTTTCTCTATGACCCGGAGCCGCTGACCCGGGACGAGATCGACGAACGTGCCCTGCGTGGCCTGATCGGCGTAGTCAAGATCAGCCACACCGTGATGAATGGCGTCTCGCTGGTGAATTTCGACGGCTTCGCTCCCGCCAGCCAGTGGGAAGAACTGTCGACTGTCTGTCTCCGCATCCCTCCGGCCGGCGCCGGTGGAGTCAGCGGAAAGAGAGGGTGTCGTGATGACCTACAGCTACTCGCAGATCTCGCAATACCTGACGTGTCCTCGCCGTTATCGCCACCGCTATCTCGATGGCTGGCAGGAAAAGGAACAGCGGGCGGCCATGTTGTTCGGCCGTGCCTTTGAGCAGGCCGTGGCAGCCCTGTTCCGCCACGAGGATCCGGCGGCAGTCCTGTTCGAGCAGTGGGCCTACAAGGAGCTGGAGCTGGTTTACTCCGGCCGCGACACCTGGGACAGCATGCTGCAGCAAGGCGTGCAGTTGCTGGAGCGGTTCGTCCAGGACGGCCGAGTCCAGATTCGCCGGCCCAAAACCAGCAACAGGTTCAGTTCACCCGTACGCTCGAGTCGGGTAGCAGCTTCGTCTCCTACATCGATGCCATCGGCGAACTGGATGGCACACCCTGCGTGCTGGAGTGGAAGACCTCCTCCGCCCGATATCCGGAGGAGCCTGCCGGCATAGCCGGCACTCGATCCCCAGCTGATCTGCTACTCCTGGATGACCGGCATCGATGCCGTCGCCCAGGTCGTCTTCGTCCGCAAGCGCACGGTCGAAGTGCAGTACCTGCGGGCGACCATCACCGACGAGCAGCGGAAGGAGTTCGAGACCCTGGTCGAAGACACTGTCGGCGGGATCGAGTCGGGAATGTTTCTGCCGCACAGCGGCATCCGCTTTCCCCAGAACCCATGTACGACCTGTCCGTTTCTCGGGCTCTGCCTTGATCAGCGCGATCTGGTCGAGACCGCGCTGATGCGCAAGCCAGGAGTGGATCTTGGTCTGTTTGACGAACTTGTGTACTAGGTATCCGCCGATGCCGCCGAAGCTGAATCGCCGCCGTGCCGAAGCCGTGCTGGGCCGGATCGACGCGATCCTGGCATGGGAGGCACGGCACGAGAACGAGCGCGATACCCGATTCGTGGAGCTCGGCAAGTGCCTGTGCGAAGTGCGGGCCGGGCAGTACTGGCGGCTGGAGAAGCTGAAATCGTTTGATGAGTTCCTGGAGCGGCGGTTTCCGGAATCCAGACGGAAGGCCTACTACTTGATGTCGATTCACGAACAGCTTCCGCCGCAGGTGAGGAAGGAGCTGAAGCAGGTTGGCTGGACGAAGGGAGTGGAGTTGGCCAAGCTGGCGCGCAAGCAGGGGCAGCGGTTCGAAAGTGCAACCTGGTTGCACAAAGCCCGGCAGATGCCCAAGGAGGAGTTCCAGAGGGAAGTGGAGAAGGAGTTGACCGGCAAGGACAGCGAGCCGTCGGAGCTGATCTACTTCAAGGTCTACAAGAGCCAGATCCCGGTCATCGAGCAGGCGATTGAGACCGCGGCTTGATGCTGGGCTCAGACAAGTCGCGCGGGTTACTGCCTGGAGATGATCTGTGCGGATTTCCTCGCCGGGGCGTCGATCGACGGCGACGATCCGGAAATCCTGCTGCAATCGCTCTCCCGCTACTACCATTTCCTGCCCGGCCCACAACAGGGAGACTTTCTCTCTGAGATCAACCGAAAGCTTCATGAAGCAGGTTGCGGCAAAAGCCGCGAGTCAGACTCGATGCGAGAGAGCTATCGCGAACTGCATCGGCAAGTGCTGGAGCGCGACGGCTGGCGATGCCAGATCTGCGGTAGCATGCAGAGCCTGCAGGTTCACCACCTCGAATTTCGAAGCCAGTCCGGGAGCGACGAGGAACAGAACCTGATCACATTGTGTGCTGAATGCCATGCGCGTGTGCATCGAGGCTAGCGCTGCAACCCTTGACCAATTTTGCGTTCTCCGACATTGAGCGTTCGAGAAAACGTGATCGGGCAACAAGATCCAGAGGGCGGTTTTTCGTCCATTCGCACCGCTTGCCCACACACTCTGCTACTTCATGCGTGCATTTCGGCTGGGTGGTGAATTCGCCGCACGTGGATCTGCTTCTCGCCTTGCGTGCCTGGGCATGTCGTATGAGGATCGCATCCTCATGAGCGTATCCATCCTCACCCCAAAAGGCCTTCTCGATGCGCAATGCCATGTCTCCGGAGAGGTCGGCCTTGCCGTTGAGCAGGCGAGACGGGGCGGGCCGGAAAACGTGAAGCGCCACTGCCGCCGCTGTCACTGACACCTCCGGATGAAATCTCCGGGATCGAGCGGATTCTTTATGGGCATGGCGTTGATCCTTGTGTTTCTAGTGGTAATTTTCCAGATTCAGGTCACAGATTTCGTGCTCTACGGGTTGATGCGAAAGGTCCAGCGTCAGCGACACCAGAAATTGGGCCAGCATAATGCCGACAACGGGGGAAGTCGGGAAGTCAGGATTTCCATGTTCAACAAGAGCTGAAAAATTTCGCCCAAACTATACATCAAAAAAGAATCATTTTAATCCTCTGGACAAACCCGCGACGTTGGAAAATGGATTCTTGGGACGCACCTTACTGGCCATATACGCGTTCGACCTGCACCATTAGAATAAGGATCTAGCAGTTCTTAATGGTCGGGGACTGATACGCATCTCAGTTGTGTACCGTGAAATCCGCGGGACCGAAGCACTATCGGGCAACGCATTGGTCGCAGGCTTTCCTAGACAGTAGACAACTAGTAGAACGCAAATGGAAAGTAGTAGAGGAATAATCATCGAGCCTGAGATGTTCCATCCGATGGAGCTGTGAACATCAGAATGCAGAAATGCCAATCCTACCATCGGGACAACCCATAGACCCAGGAATGCTAGGGTTACGGACGCTAGGCTGACTTCTCCCGCCGCTCCTGTTTGTCGAATTGCCTGCCAGTTATCGGCTATCCAGATCGCAGGAACAATGAGCAAAATAGCGTTGTACGCCACAAATGGGCCAATCAGGTACAGGGCCGTAGCCGTTAGCGATGCGTGGAACAGCATTTCCCGCTCGCGAGTTGCTGCCAGCAGAGTGACCAAGGCGCCGAAAATCATTATGGTAACCAGCCTTCCCGCATTCTGTCCGAAGACCGAGATGACTAGGGATTCGTGGTCGTGGAACTGGCGCAACTGATACAGGTATAGCTTGGTGGCGTAGACGAGACCGTGTACCCAATCGGGCCTGACAATTAGCGCTGCGACGAACTGAAGAATGACAAAGATCGCGAAATACAGGAGAAACGATTTTCCTCGCTTGCGATTATTGAGAGACCAAGTCAAAGACGGCAAAAGGACCAGTAGTCCTATTTGTGGCTTATTGATGGCTAAACCAGTCAGAACGGCAGCAGTCACTATTCGATCCGCACGCAAGGCTGCGAGCGCCGCCACGGAGAAGCCGAAAAATAAGACGGATGGTTGTCTCATTATGATCGCGATGGTCACAGGATTGGCAGCCAACGCCAGCAGCACGTAAAGCGCTGTGGTCTTATTTCATGCTCCGCGTATCCAGTAGACCGAGAATACGATTAGCACTAGAAAAGCGACGAACACCACATGATCAGCAGCAGGGAATGACAGGAGAGATAGCGGCAGAAATGGAAAGATCGCCGGCAGCGGATATACGAAAATCTGGTCTCCTCGAACGGGAGAGAGTGATCCGAAGGCTGCGATTTGGTTTTGGTTAGTGACCACACCTCCGTATGGATCTAGGCCGCTGATAACAGCTCTGCCCACGT